>NZ_JBCHWD010000001.1:0-1116025 GCF_059801225.1 Serratia sp. Ae19-1
TAAACGTTATCAGCGTGACGGCTGGTAATGCGCAAATCGCAGAGCGCGATTTGCCGGCATCGACAGATGCAACGTAAAAGAATCGGTGGAGCGGTAGTTCAGTTGGTTAGAATACCTGCCTGTCACGCAGGGGGTCGCGGGTTCGAGCCCCGTCCGTTCCGCCACTTAATTGATAAGCCCTGAGTCTCTGACTCAGGGCTTTTTCATATCTGCATTTTGCGCTTTTCAGGCCGAAATCCTTCTCCTTTACCGTCTTATTTCCCCATATTGTTGCTGGAAAATCAAAAGTCTTATGCCGAACCAGGCGTTTCTGATCAATAAAAAAGTTGCCATAATCTTTCGCATACCGCATCTACCCGCTAATGAGAGAAAATATTATGAGCATCCCTGCATTTGGTTTAGGTACTTTCCGCCTTCAGGATCAGGTTGTTATCGATTCCGTAAGCACCGCACTTGAGCTGGGTTATCGTACTATCGATACCGCACAGATCTATGAAAACGAAGCGGCTGTTGGTCAGGCTATCGCTGCCAGCGGCGTGAAACGCGAAGACCTGTTCATCACCACCAAGATTTGGATCGCGAACCTGGCGAAGGGCGCGCTGATCCCAAGCCTGCAAGAAAGTCTGAAAAAACTGCAGACGTCCTACGTCGATCTGACGCTGATCCACTGGCCATCGCCAAACGATGAAGTGCCGGTTGCCGAATTTATGGCTGAGTTGTTGGAAGCGAAAAAGCTGGGGCTGACTCGTCAAATCGGTGTATCTAACTTCACCATCGATTTGATGCAGCAAGCGATTGACGCGATTGGCGTAGATGAAATCGCCACCAACCAAATCGAGTTGTCACCGTTCTTGCAGAACCGCAAGGTGGTAGAATTCGCACAGCAGCACGGCATCGCCATCACCTCTTACATGACGTTGGCCTACGGCAAAGCGCTGCAGGATGAAACGATCAAAAGCATCGCCGCACGTCACAAGGCGACCCCTGCACAGGTAGTCCTGGCCTGGGCGCTGAAGCTGGGTTATGCGGTGATCCCGTCTTCGACCAAGCGTGAAAACCTGGCGAGCAACCTGTTGGCGCAGCAACTGACGCTGACCGACGAAGATATGGCGCAGATCGCCGCACTGGAGTGCAACGGCCGTCTGGTGAGCCCGGAAGGTCTGGCGCCAAACTGGGATTAATCATTCCTCACGGCATCAGCTTAAGGCGTCCCTCGGGGCGCCTTTTTATCGTTTGAGGTATTCGCTCACAAAATCAATGAAGCTGCGCAGGCGGTTGCTGACGGCGCTGTCGCTGTAATACACCGCGTTGATCGGCATAGCGACCGGCAGTGTCGCTTCCACCAGAATCGGGACTAAATCTCCACGTTTGATATCTTCGTCGCTCATAAAGTCCGACAGGCAGGCGATGCCGTTGCCATGCAGGCAGAGATGACGCTGGGTCTCTCCGCTGTTGGTGGTCAATCCCGGGGTGATTTCCAGCTGGCTGCCGTCTGAACAAGCCAGCGGCCAGCGGTTCAGGCTGGGCAGGTCGTTGAAGCCTATGCAGCAGTGATGTTCAAGATCTTCCACCGTTTGTGGCGTGCCGTATTGGGCCAGATAGGCGGGGGAGGCGAGCACATGCCGGTAGCTGGTCATCAGTTTGCGCGCTTTCAGCGTGGAATCGGTCAGTTCGCCGACGCGGATTGCGATATCCACTTTTCGCTCGATCAAGTTGATAAAGTTTTCCGAAGACACCAGTGATAACGACATTTCAGGATAACGCTCGCGGAACTCCGCGACTAACGGTGTCAGCAAGTGCAGCACCACCGGTGTTGCCGCATCGACCCGCAGCAGGCCTTGCGGGCGCTGGCGGCTTTCCAATAGCGCATTTTCTGCCGCGGCCATATCGTTCAGTACCTTCTGCACCTGGCGAAAGTAATTTTCTCCTTCTTGGGTCAGACTGATTTGGCGCGTGGTTCGGTTGAGCAACGTCACGCCCAGTTTGCTTTCCAGCTTTTTCACCGTTCTGCTGACCACGGAGTTCGCTTGTTCCAGGCGCTCCGCCGCCCGGCTGAAGCTGCCGCTCTCCACTACCGTGACGAAAGTGATAAGTTCATCAGAATTCGCTTTCATTTTTGCTCCGCAGGCAAACTCTATTTTCGATTATTCGCGATCCTGTCATTTAAACACGATAGGCGCAGGGCCGCTATTCACTTGAATACAACAGACTGTAAAACGCTGGGGCACACACCATGCGTTTACGCGCAGGTTTTGCGGCCCTTTTCGCATTTTTCATCCTCCATGCCCAACCTTTACACAGCTATACCGTCAGAAGATTGAAATCGCCGCAGGCGGCCCCTATAACTGAAAAGGTTATGCCTGTAAAAGCCATGCCCTCCGCATGGCTCAGGCGTATAATCAATTCATCGTTGGCGAGTATTCATCGCCAGTTTCATGTTAATGGGTAATAGGCGAATCGCGTGCCGAAACGAACTTATGCAATGAGGTATGTTGCAGGTCAGCCAGTTGAGCGAATCTTTCCTGGCGCCGTTAACCAGCCGCTGCCGCCTGGGGCGGCGCTGCCAACGACCGGCGCCTTGCGCGTCATGGTATGGAATATCTTCAAGCAGCAGCGAGCCGACTGGCTTTCGGTGCTGAAAAATCATGGCAAAGACGCACAGTTGGTATTGTTGCAAGAGGCGCAAACCACGCCGGAGCTGGTGAGCTATGCGACCGCCAACTATCTGGCGGCCGATCAGGTGCCGGCCTTTGTCTTGCCGCAGCATCCTTCCGGCGTGATGACGCTGGCGGCCGCTCACCCGGTTTACTGTTGCCCGTTACGTGAGCGTGAGCCGTTGCTGCGGTTGTCCAAGTCGGCCTTGATCACCGTTTATCCGCTGTACAATGGCGAACTGTTGATGGTGGTGAATATCCATGCGGTGAACTTTAGTCTTGGAGTCGACGTCTACAGCAAGCAGCTGGGGCCGATCGGCGAACAGATCGCCAGCCATCGGGGGCCGGTGATCATGGCGGGGGATTTCAACGCCTGGAGCCGCAAGCGCATCAATGCGCTGTATGACTTTGCCGGCGAGATGGCGTTACGTGAGGTGAGCTTCACCGATGATCATCGCCGCAAGGCCTTTGGCCGCCCGTTGGACTTCGTGTTTTACCGTAACCTGGGCGTCGTGGAGGCCTCGGTGCTGGTGACCAGCGCGTCGGATCACAATCCGTTGTTGGTGGAGTTTCATCCGGAAAAAGACTCGCCCGTCTGGTGAATCGCAGATAATAAAAAAGCACCCCGAGGGGTGCTTTTTTTGTGCCGGAAACTTAGGTGTCCGGCGTGAGCTTGTTGCCGACAAACAGGGTCAGCTTCAGACCAGGTTGCAGGTTGCCTTTGGCGAGCGTTGAATTCCAACGCATCACGTCGTTAATATCGACGCCGTGACGACGTGCGATACTGGCGAGCGAATCACCTTTACGAACCTGATAGGTGATACTGCTGTTACTGCCAGTATTGCTGGCCACTTGCAGGGTTTGCCCAACTTTCAGAGCGCTCTTGGCGCGTAAGTTGTTCCAACTCTGCAAATCGCTGGTCTTAACGTTCAGCCGCTTGGCAATGCCCGATAAGGTGTCGCCGGAGCGCACTTTATACGAACTGCCGCCGGACAAACCGCTGTTCTTCGCCAACTGCGTCGTTGGCTGAGTCACGGCGATCTGGCCATCGGCCAGCGAGTCTTTCAGCTGATCGGCATGACCTTTGGGAACCATAATGTAATGGGGCCCGTTGGGTGCCGTAACGCCTTTCTTGTAGCCTGGGTTATACGCTTTCATCTTGGTGACCGAAAGCCCTGCCATCTCAGCCGCCTGAGTCAGCTGGATCTGCTGCCCAACATCGATACGAGCCAGCGCACGGGTTTCATCCGTTTTCGGGAGTTTCACGCCGTACTTCTTGCTGTTCTTGATGATGTCGCTCAGCGCCAGCATTTTCGGGACATAGATTGACGTTTCACGCGGAAGCGACAATGCCCAGAAATTGGTTGGCTTACCCTGACGTTTGTTTGCCTTCACCGCTTGCATCACGCGGCCTTCACCACTGTTATAGGCGGCTACGGTCAGTAACCAGTCGCCGTTAAACATGCGGTTCAAGCGTTGCATCATGTTAAGCGCAGCGGTTGTCGAAGCGACGACATCACGTCGACCGTCATACCACTGATTGTTTTTCAAACCATAATTGCGACCCGTTTGCGGCACGATTTGCCATAGCCCTGCGGCGTTGGCACTTGACGTGGCGTGTGGGTCAAAAGCGCTCTCCACTATGGGTAGCAGTACCAGTTCCATCGGCATATTACGTTTCTTAATCTGCCCGACTATCCAGTACATGTACGGCTCTGCCCGTAATGTTACATCGTGGAGATAGCTCTTACTTTTTAAGTACTTTCTTTTCTGATCACGGATCCGGGAATTTTCCGGAACCTCCATCTTCAGCTCGTCGCTAATGAAGTTCCACAGGTCCTGTTGCGCGGCGGGACTATTGTTATCTAGCCACCGCGCCGAGCTCGCTCGGCCATTTGCTGTGTACTCTCCTGCTTCACCATCTTGACCAGCCGAAGACAAACTCTGTGCATGCTGTTCTGGCGCCGGTGCGTCCTGCCTGGACGACTGGCAACCCACTAGCAAGACTGAGGCGAGAAATATCGCTTTAGCCTTCATGTGTGTGTCAATGTAGTTGCTTAAAAGACGAGCAATAATACTTTGCTTCGCCAAATAACACAACTAAAAGCTTAGAAGTTATCTTTCCGCAGGCGTAATTCGGAAAAAACTGAATGAAGGCTTTCCGGTGGTGAGTTAAAGCCTAATTTCTTTTGTAAATCAGCGTCATGGCAACGTAAAAACAGGTTAATTTTACGCTCTAATTGCAACGTGGTCGGCACACTGGCTTGGCCTTTTGCCCTTAACGCTTCAACATGTTGTTGATATGTTTCAATCTCTCGATCTTCCGGCAAAATAGCCCGCGCAAACTTAAGATTTGAAAGAGTATATTCATGCGCGCAGCAAATTAAAGTGTTATCGGGAAGTTGCGCGAGTTGTTGAAATGAGTCGTACATTTGTTTGGCGGTGCCTTCAAACAGCCTGCCGCAGCCGGCGGAGAAAATTGTGTCGCCGCAGAACAGATAAGGGGCGCTATAGAATGCTACGTGGCCCAGCGTATGGCCGGGAACGGCGATGGTCCGGTACTGACGGCCATCGATGTCAAAGGTGTCGCCGTCACGGACGATGTGGTTAGCGCCTTTATCCGCGGTTTCCTGCGGTCCGTAGACCGCAAGATCCGGGTATTGCGCTACGATTTGGGCCACGCCGCCGACGTGATCGTGGTGGTGGTGGGTCAACAGGATCGCCGAAGGTGTCAGCTGCAGGCGCTGCAGCGCCTCGAGCACCGGCCGCGCCTCACCCGGATCGACAATAACGCAGCGCCCCTGCCGGTCATCCAATAACCAAATGTAATTGTCCTGGAAGGCGGGAATGCTGATAAGATTCATGGTGTACCTCTCGTTGGCAACGGCTTGAAAGAAGATAATAAATCATGAAACCAGCCCATACTCTACGAAAGCTTACCGGCCCGCAGTCCTGGGCTGAGCTGCCGTGGGGGGAGTACTATCGTGAAGCGCTCGAACGGCAGTTGCAACCCTGGTGGCCGAAGCTGTTTGGTTTTCATCTGCTGAAGATGGGGATGCTTAGCGCCGAGCTGGCCACGGACAAATGCGCGATTTCCCACCAGGTCAACGTCGGGCTGGAGGGGGAAGGGCTGCAGGTGATCGCCGATGCCTATCAACTGCCGTTTGCCGCCAAGTCGGTGGATGCCTGCCTGCTGGCGCACACGTTGTCCTACGCGGACGATCCGCACCGCATGCTGCGTGAAGTGGACAGGGTGTTGATCGACGACGGCTGGCTGGTGATCAGCAGTTTCAACCCGTTCAGCCTGCTGGGACTGGGCAAGTTGGTGCCCGGATTGCGCCATCGCCAGCCCTATGTCAGCCGCATGTTTACCCAAATGCGGCTGCTGGACTGGCTTAGCCTGCTGAATTACGAGGTGTTGTACCAGGCGCGTTTTCACGTGCTGCCGTGGCACCGCAAGGGCGGCAAATTTTTATGCACCCATTTGCCGGCGTTGGGCTGTATGAGCGTGATTGTGGCGCGCAAGCGCACCCTGCCGTTGACGCCCACGCCGATGAAATTGGGGGCGAGAAAACCGTCTCTCAGCCGCGCGGTGGGCGCGACCAAGAGCTATCGCAAGCTGCCTTAGGCTTCCGGTTGGTAACCGACGTCTTCCTGCGTCGGCTTACCGGCCGCTTCGCGCGCCAACACGTCGCAACGTTCGTTCTCCGGGTGGCCGGCGTGGCCCTTGACCCATTCCCATTTCACGTCGTGGCGTTGAATGGCCAGATCCAGGCGCTGCCACAGATCGACATTCTTGACCGGCTTTTTGTCGGCGGTTTTCCAGCCGCGCTTTTTCCAGTTATGGATCCAGCTGGTGATGCCCTGGCGCACATACTGGCTGTCGGTGCTGAGCGTCACGGCGCAAGGCACGGTCAGCGCTTCCAGCGCCACGATCGCCGCCATCATTTCCATGCGGTTATTGGTGGTCAGACGAAAACCCTCGCTGAAGGTTTTTTCCGTCTGCTTATAGCGTAATATCGCGCCGTAGCCACCGGGGCCGGGGTTGCCAAGGCAGGAGCCGTCGGTGAAAATTTCTACCTGTTTGAGCATCTCTGGTAGACTCTTCCTATTAGTTTTACAAAAGCCAAGTCTGACATAAACGAGCGCTGTGAGCACTGCAATATGATCTCAACAACCACCAGACAGATTGTCCTCGATACCGAAACCACCGGTATGAACAAGCTTGGGGTGCACTACGAAGGGCACCGCATCATCGAAATCGGTGCGGTGGAAGTGATTAACCGCCGCCTGACCGGGCGCAACTTCCACGTTTACATCAAGCCGGATCGGCTGGTGGATCCGGAAGCGTACGGCGTACACGGCATCAGCGACGACTTCCTGGCCGACAAACCGACCTTCGATCAGGTTGCCGACGAATTCCTCGAGTTTATCCGCGGCGGCGAGCTGGTGATCCATAACGCGGCGTTCGATATCGGCTTTATGGATCACGAATTCCGCATGCTGCAGCAGGGGATCCCGAAAACCGAGACCTTCTGCACCATTACCGACAGCCTGTTGATGGCGCGTCGCCTGTTCCCGGGCAAGCGCAACAACCTCGATGCCTTGTGCAGCCGCTATGAGATAGACAACAGCAAGCGTACGCTGCACGGCGCATTGCTCGATGCCGAGATCCTGGCTGAAGTCTATCTGGCGATGACCGGCGGTCAGACCTCGATAGCGTTCCAGATGGAAGGCGACTCTCAGCAAAACGACGATGCGCAAGAAATCCAGCGCATTGTCCGCCCGGCGACGGCGATGAAAGTGGTCTATGCCAGCGATGAAGAAGTGAAGGCGCACGAAGCGCGTCTGGATCTGGTGGCAAAGAAGGGCGGCAGCTGCCTGTGGCGCGGGGCGTCGGCCGAATAACGGCGTTTTTGCACGAAAAAACCTCAGTGGGTGATGCTTCGTTGAAAAACTGTGCAAACGGTTCATTTGCGGAGAAAAAGGCGTTGACGGAACCGAGAGGCGTCCGTAATATGCGCCTCGTTCCCCCGCAAGAGGGAATGGCGCGGAGCGGTAGTTCAGTTGGTTAGAATACCTGCCTGTCACGCAGGGGGTCGCGGGTTCGAGCCCCGTCCGTTCCGCCACTATTCAGAAGCCCTGAGTTAGCGATAACTCAGGGCTTCGTCGTTTCTGCACTCTGCAAAACGGCGTGGCCCAATCAACGGGGCCGGCAGGCCGGCCCCTTATTCTCAGAACAACACCGAGTAGTTCAAACCGAAGGTGCGTCCGCGGCCCTTATAGCTGTACAGCTCAGGCGAACCGTAAGTCGGGCTGTACAGGATCGGCGCGCGCTGGCCCCAAACGGTGGTGTACTCCTTGTCCAGCAGGTTTTCCACGCTGAAGCTGATTTTCCCTACCGGCAGGGTATAGCTGCCGAGGAAGTCGAGGGTGTTGTAGCCCTCGATCTTGCGGCCCTGGGTGGCGTTGGCCTTGGTGTAATCGCCATCGTCCGACACGTCGAAAGTTTGCTGCGATTGTAAGCGCAGATTCCAGTCGCCCGGCGCCCAGCCGACATAGGCGGTAACTTTGGATGGGCTGGCGGTATCGACCACCAGTTTCTTCCATTCGCCGTTGACCTTGGTTTCGGAGCGGATGAAGTTGAAGTTGGTGCCGGCGCTCCAGTCGCTGTCTTCAAAGAAATAATCCACCGCGCCTTCCAGCCCGTAGATACGGCGCTTATCCGCATTGACGTTGATGGTCATGTCGGTTTTATTGATGGCGATGCTTTTGTCGGACAACGAATAGTAGGCGGCGATCTGCGTGCGCAGGTTATCGCCGGTATAGCGCCAGCCCAGTTCGTAGGAATTGACTTTGATGCCTTCCAGCTTGGAATCGCCAACGTTAACGCTCTTCAGCAGCCGGTAGTGGCCGCCGTTCAGCGCGTAGGTGCCGTTGCCGTAATACTTGCCCGGATCCGGGATCTCGAAACCCTGAGAGAAGTTGAACCAGGTTTGCTGGCGCTCGGTCAGGTGCGCCAGCAGGCCGGCGTTGAACAGCGCATTGTTGTAGTCGGTTTTCCCTCCCGGTATGGCGTCGGCGGAGGCGGCGGCGCCGGTGGCGATCGCCTGCTGTTGATTGTAGCCGATAAAGTCGTCGATCTTGTTTTCGGTGTACTGATAACGCACGCCGCCGCTCAGGGTGAAGATCGGGTTGATGTCGTAGCTGGCCTGCAGGAACGACGCCAGGTTGCTGGTGGTATAGCTGGGGTAGCGGCCGGTGTTGTAAGCGTTCTCCAGCTTTATGCCGCCGGACTGTTGGGCCTTCGGCAGGTTGAAGAACTGTTGGTTGGCGTTGAAGCTCTCATGCTCGGCGTCGATGCCGTAAGTCAGCGTCAGCGCGTCGAGCGGCTTGCTGTTCAGCGTCAGTTTGCCGCCGTAGAAATCGGTTTTTTGCTGTGAAGCGCCAATGCTGCTGACGTAATAGTTCGGCGCTTTGCCCGCCAGCGTCGGGAACGGATAGAAGGTCAAGGTTTCGTCACGGTAATAGACCTGAGCCACCAGATCCTGGCCGAGGAAATCGGTGTTGGAGTACTGCAGGTTGATCAGGTGGCGTTCGGTGCCGGGGATGCGGTCGGAGTTTAAGTTGCCGCTGTTGTAAGCCTTGGCGTTGCCGGTCACCGCTGCGAAGTTTTCCCCCAGGAACAGGCCATGATCGCCGTCGGACTGGCTTTTGTAATATTGGGTGGTCAGTTGCAGCTGTTGGTGGTCGTCGATGTTGAGGGTGCCGGTGCCCATGACGTCAAGGCGATCGGAATACTGCAGGCCGGTTTGGGTATTGTCGATCAGCACCTCGTTGCCTTTGCCGTCGTACCAGCCGCCATAGCGCTGGTAAGAAACGGACAGGCGTCCCGAGGCGTTGTCGTTGCCGCCGCTGACCGCCGCCGCGACGTTCTCGTCGTGATCGCTATGGCCGCCAAAGCCGGTTTTGCCGCCGACCTGCAATTCGACCTGCTGCTCTTTCTGCCCTTTTTTGGTCACGATGTTGATCAGGCCGCCGGTGCTGCCGCCACCATAGAGTGCGGTGGCGCCGGAGATCACCTCAATATGATCGATATTGAACGGATCGATCGAATCCAGTTGGCGGCTGTCGCTGCGCGATGAGTTCAGACGTACGCCGTCGATCATCACCATCATCGAACGGCCGCGCATATTCATGCCATAGTTGGTGCGGCCCTGGCCACTGACGTCCATGCCGGGGATCAGCTGCGCCAACATGTCCTTGATCTCTTTGCCGCCCTGAACCTGCTGTTCGATCTCCTGGCTTTCGATCACCCAGGTGGTCTGCGCCATTTCCGCCGTGCTGCGGTGTGAACGGCTGGCGGAGACCACCATCTGCTCTTCGGCGCCGGCTTTCTGATCTTCTGCCCAAGCCGTCGGCGCAAGCATCGCCAGCAGACAAGGGTTCAAAACCCAAAGGTGTTTGCGTTTCATCGTTATTTATTTCCCAGGTGATATTGTTATTGCGTTATTTTTGAGAATGATTCTTTTATCAATAACGTTTCTTGTTATCAATAAAATCGTGATATGATTTTTTGCGATACATTAACGTAATTAATTAGTTTTATTAACATTTTACCCGCTGCGCGATCGAGCAACCCACGCCGTCAACACGGCAGCCGATCGGCCATAGGTGCAAGCGACAGCCGTTGCCGGAGAATCGAGAACATGTCCGCCAGCTACAGAATTTTTGATATCACCTTGAAAAGCAAAACGCTGATTTCACCTTCGCTGGTGCGCTGCGTGTTTGAAGGTGCGGATATTCATCGGATGAAGTTGGAAGCGCCGGATCAGCGCATCAAACTGCTGTTCCCGGCGGCGGACGGCCAGATCCCGCAGTTGGCCAATAGCCCGGACTGGTACGGCGATTACATGGCGATCCCCAAAGAGCGGCGCCCGGTGATGCGCACCTATACGCTGCGTGCGCTGCGCCGCGAACAGAATCAGATGGACGTCGAGTTCGTGCTGCATGGTGTGAACGGCCCGGCCTCCGCCTGGGCGACTCACGCCGAGCCGGGCGATGCCATCCAGACGGTCGCCCCCAACGCTGACTTCGATGGCGATAGCGGCGGCTACGAATGGGCGCCGCCGGCGCAGTTGCAGCAGGCGCTGTTGATCGCCGATGAAACGGCGGTGCCGGCGGCGATGGGCATTCTGGAGCAATTGGCGCAGCAGGCCAATCCGCCGCGCGTGCAGGCGTTCTTCGAAGTGCCGCAGGCGGGGGATTGTCTGGATTTGGTCCGTTTCCCGTTCGCCGAGGTTTACTGGCTGCCGCGCGACGTGGGCCGCCAGCTGGCGCACGGCACGTTGCTGGTGGAAGCGGTGCGGCAGCGGGTGGATATTCCCGCTTCGGCGTGCGCGCAAGCGCAGTCTTTGGCGGAAAGCAGCCTGAGCGATGAAGTCTTGTGGGAACGGGCAGCGGGCGGCAACGCTTTTTATGCCTGGGTGGCGGCCGAGTCTTCGGCGGTGAAAACCCTGCGCCGTTATCTGATCGGCGAACGCGATCTGGATCGCGCTACCGTTAACTTTATGGCCTACTGGTGCTGAACGCGCCGCCCTTTTCCGGCGACGCTGCCGGAGAGGGGCTGGCCGCTGTTATTTCCCATCAACGAAGAATCGCTTGCCAGCGGGTAGTTCGGCCGTGCTATGTTCCGCTGAAACAAAGGTTACAGCGAGAACGATAATGCAACGGTTCGACGAACGCCTGCGCCGCGACTACCCACAGCTGACGCCACAGGAGCAGCGGGTGGCCGACTTCATCTTCGATCACTATGACGATTTGATCGGCTACAACAGCGCCGAGCTGGCGCGCCTGAGCGGCGTTTCCAAAGCCACGGTCAGCCGCTTGTTCAAACGGCTGGGCTACCCCAACTATCGCGCCATGCGCGATGAGCTGCGCACCCTGCGCCAGAGCGGCATGCCGCTGACCGATAGCCGCGATGCGGTGCAGGGCGATACGCTGCTGGCGCGGCACTATAAGCAGGAAATGGCCAATCTCACCCGCTGGGTAAAACATATCGATGCCGAACAGTTCAGTGCGACAATCGCCGCGCTGGCACGAGCGCGTGGCGTGATGCTGTTGGGGCTGCGCAACAGCTATCCGGTGGCGATGCACCTGCGTCAACAACTGATGCAGGTGCGTGAACAGGTGCTGCTGGCGCCGCAGCCGGGGCAGACGCTGGCGGAAGATCTGGCGGGCCTGACACCGCAGGACATGGCGGTGGTGGTGGCGTTCCGCCGCCGGCCGCGCCAGATAAAGGCGGTGCTGACGCTGTTGCAAAGCCGCGGGGTACCGACGCTGCTGATCTGCGAGCCGCAGGCGCAGGCGTTGTTTTCGTTGGCCGACTGGCAATTGACCGTGCCGCTCGACAGCGTGTCGGCCTTCGACAGCTATGCCGCCGCCATGAGCCTGGCCAGTTTGCTCAGCAATGCGTTGCTGCATGAGAGGCTGGCGCAGGGGCGGCAGCGCATTCATCACGTCGCTGAACTGTTCCAGACGCTGGACGAACTGGAGCTGCGTTAAGCACGGCAGATCATTTCCCTTCCTTCCCCCCTCCGCCGTTTAAGGCGGATCGGTCATCTCATTGTGTTACTTTGGTTTCATTAATTGATCATAAGAATCTTTTGTTTCAACTGAATCCCTATCGGGAGTAGGCTGTTGGGCAGCAAACAAACGTCATGTCGACGCTGAAGGCATAACTCAATAACTTACTAAGCTGACAGGGAATGAACATGTTGGATATCTCGCAATTCGATCAGATTAACCCGCCGGCGCGCCTGCTGATGGGGCCGGGGCCGATCAACGCCGATCCGCGCGTGCTGCGTGCCATGTCGAGCCAGCTGATCGGCCAGTACGATCCGGCGATGACCGGTTACATGAATCAGGTCATGGCGCTGTATCGCGCGCTGTTCCGCACCGAAAACCGCTGGACGATGCTGGTGGACGGCACCTCGCGCGCCGGTATCGAAGCGCTGCTGGTTTCCGCCATTCGCCCGGGCGATAAGGTGCTGGTGCCGGTATTCGGCCGCTTCGGACATCTGCTGTGCGAGATCGCTCGCCGTTGCCGTGCCGAGGTGCATACGATCGAGGTGCCGTGGGGTGAGGTGTTCAGTGCCGATCGCATCGAAGACGCGATTAAGCGGGTTCGTCCGCGCCTGCTGCTGACGGTGCAGGGCGACACCTCCACCACCATGCTGCAGCCGCTGCATGAGCTGGGCGATATCTGCCGCCGTCACGGCGTGCTGTTCTACACTGATGCGACCGCTTCCTTCGGCGGCAACCCGCTGGAGACCGATGCCTGGGGGCTGGATGCGGTCTCTGCCGGGCTGCAGAAGTGTCTGGGCGGCCCCTCCGGCAGTTCACCGGTCACCCTCAGCCCGCAGTTTGAAGAAATCGTGCGCCGCCGTAAATGCGTGGAGCAGGGGATCCGCACCGCCGAGCACGCCGACGGCGACGACGAGATGATCTACTCCAACTATTTCGATATCGGCATGATCATGGATTATTGGGGGCCGGAACGCCTGAATCACCACACCGAAGCCACCAGCATGCTGTTCGCGGCGCGAGAATGCGCACGGGTGATCCTCGAAGAAGGGCTGGATCGCGCCATCGCCCGCCACCGGCTGCACGGCGCGGCGCTGCTGGCGGGCATCCTGGGCATGGGGCTGGCGGTGTTCGGGGATCTTGAACACCGCATGAATAACGTGCTCGGCGTGATGATCCCGCCGCAGGTGCATGGCGAACAGGTGCGGCAGATGATGCTGAACGACTTCGCCATCGAAATCGGCACCTCGTTCGGCCCGCTACAGGGAAAAATCTGGCGCATCGGCACCATGGGCTACAACGCGCGCAAGGATTGCGTGTTGCAAACGCTGGCGGCGCTGGAGGCGGTGTTGAACCGCCTCGGTTTCGTCAGCAAGCAGGGCGAGGCATTGCAGGCCGCCTGGAACGTTTATGACGCAGGACATCATGGATGACGCCACTGGAGGCGCAACAGGCCGCCGCGCGGGTGATGGCGCGCTGTGACGAGCTGGCGGCGATCAGCGCGGAGCCCGATCGGCTCACGCGCCTTTATCTTTCTGCGGAACATCCACTCGCCAACCGCCTGGTTGGCGAGTGGATGCGCGAGAGCGGGATGGCGGTTTGGCAGGACGGCGTCGGCAATATCTGCGGCCGCTATGAAGGGCTCATGCCCGGCGCTCCGGCGCTGCTGCTCGGCTCGCATCTGGACACGGTGCGTAACGCCGGGCGCTATGACGGTATGCTCGGCGTGCTTACGGCGCTGGAAGTGGTGGCGCGCTATCACCGCCAGGGGCGCCGATTGCCGCTGGCGCTGGAGGTGATCGGTTTTGCCGACGAAGAGGGCGCGCGCTTCGGCGTCACGCTGCTGGGCAGCCGCGGCCTGACCGGCCAGTGGCCCGCAGAGTGGCTGGCGCGCACCGATGCCGACGGCGTCAGCATCGCCCAGGCAATGCGCGAATTCGGGCTGGATCCGGCGGCGATTGCACAGGCGCACCGTGCGCCGCAGGACATCCGCGCCTATCTCGAGCTGCATATCGAACAGGGCCCGTGCCTGGAGGCGGCCGATTTGGCGCTGGGCGTGGTGACGGCGATCAACGGCGCGCGTCGCCTCAACTGTATCTTTAGCGGGGAGGCGGGCCACGCCGGCACGGTGCCGATGGGGCAGCGCAAAGATGCGCTGATGGCCGCGGCGGAATGGATCACGGCGCTGGAAACTTTGACCTGCAACGCCGATCCGCACCTGGTGGCCACCGTGGGCTGCATCGAGAGCCTGCCGGGCGCGGTCAACGTGATCCCCGGCGAGGTGCGGTTGACGCTCGACGTGCGCGGCCCGCAGGATGCGCCGCTGACGGCGCTATTGGCGACGTTGCTGGCGCAGGCGCAGGCGATCTGTGCGCGGCGCGGATTGCGCTTCGCCAGCGAGGAGTTTTATCGCATCGACGCCACCGCCTGCGACGCGGACCTGCAGCATCGTTGGCTGGCGGCCGTCGCACAAGTACAGGGCCGCAGCCTGACGCTGCCGAGCGGCGCCGGGCACGACGCCATCGCCATGGCGGCGCACTGGCCGGTCGGCATGCTGTTTGTGCGTTGCGCCGGCGGCATCAGCCATCATCCGGCCGAAGCGGTGCGACAGGCGGACGTGGCGCTGGCGATCCAGGCCTATTGCCTGATGATCGCCGGCTGGGAGAGCGGTTGATCAGTCCAGGCGCAGAAAACTGTCGGCGTCGCGCCAGGCCGGGAAGGCGCTGCGGTAACTCTGCAGACTTTCCAGCGACAGCTCGGCGTCCAGCCGCGCGGCTGCGCCGGGCTCCGCATCTGCCAGGATCTCGCCCTGTGGGCTGATGATCAGGCTGTCTCCGCTGTAGTTTAGGCCGTTGGCATCTTCGCCCACCCGGTTGCAGCCCGCCACATACACCTGATTTTCAATCGCCCGCGCCGCCAGCAGCGTTTGCCAATGGTTGCTGCGCGGCGCCGGCCAGTTGGCAACGTACAGCGCCAGATCGTAATCCTGCTGATAGCGCGCCCAGACCGGGAAACGCAGGTCGTAACAGATCTGCGGCAGGATGCGCCAGCCGCGCCACTCGAAGATTTCACGCCGGTTGCCGGCCTGGTAGTGCAGATGTTCGCCGGCCATTCGGAACAGGTGGCGTTTGTCATAGGCGTGTACCTGGCCGCCCGGTTCCACCAACAGGAAGCGGTTGACCGCCCCCTCGTCAGTTTTCAGCGCCACGCTGCCGCCGATTAACGCATGGCTTTTCACCGCCCAACCGTGCAGCCAGTCGATCACCTGCTGTTCGGGCAGGGCGCTCTCGCCGGCATCCATGGCAAAACCGGTGGTGAACATTTCCGGCAAGACGATGAGATCGCGCCCGACGATCGGTGCCAGCAACGCGTCGAAGGCGGCCAGGTTAGCGAGGCCGTCGCGCCAGACCAGCGGTTGCTGCAACAGGGTAATTTTTAAAGTCGACATAACCGCTCCGCAGCTGCATCCAGCGTGGCGTCCTGTTTAGCGAAGCACAGCCGGATCAATTTATGGGGGAAAGGATCGGCACAGAAGACCGACAGCGGAATGGCCGCCACGCCCACGTGCTCGGTTAACCAATGGCAGAACGCCACATCGTCCAGATCGGAGATGGCGCTGTAGTCCGCCAGCAAGAAGTATGTACCCGCGCAGGGTAAAATTTCCAGTCGGCTGCTCGCCAGCGCCTGCACAAAGCGATCGCGCTTGGCGCGATAGAACGCCGGCAGCTGTCGCCAGTGCTCCTGCTCGGCGCGCAGGCTATCCGCCAGGGCCAGCTGCGCCGGGGTATTGACCGAAAAGGTCAGGTATTGATGCACCTTGCGCACTTCGGCGCTCAGCGCGGCGGGCGCCACGCAGTAACCCACTTTCCAGCCGGTCATGTGGAAGGTTTTGCCGAAGGAGGACACCGCGATTGCGCGCTGGCGCAGCTGCGGGTGGGCCAGCACGCTGGCGTGGCCGCCTTTGGCGAAGCAGATGTGTTCGTAAACCTCGTCGCTGAGCACGTAGATTTCGCGTTTGGCAATGGCGTGCCACAGCTGCTGCAGGTCTTCCGCCTGCCAGGCGGTGGCGGACGGATTGTGCGGCGTGTTGACGATCACCAGACGAGTGCGCGGCGACAGCGCGGCGGCGAACCGTTGCCAATCGACGGCAAAGGCCGGCGGCTGCAGGGCGATGCGTTTGAGGACGCCGCCGGCCAGCGTTACCGCCGGCGCATAGCTGTCGTAGCTGGGATCAAAACAGACCACCTCATCGCCGGGGCGCACCAGTGCACTGATGGCAGCGAACAGCGCTTCGGTGGCGCCGGCGGTGACGGTCACTTCGCTGTTGGCGTCCGGCTGCCAGCCATACAGCTCGGCGGTTTTGTCGGCGATGGCTTCACGCAGCGGCGCCACGCCGGTCATCGGCGCATATTGGTTGGCGCCCTGGGCGACGTGCCAGGCCAGACGTTCTTTCAGATAGTCCGGCCCGTCGAAATCGGGGAAGCCCTGCGACAGATTGATCGCCTGGTGCTGCTGCGCCAGTGCGCTCATCTGGGTGAAAATGGTGGTGCCCAGAGCGGGCAGCTTACTGTCGGGAATCAATGCGGAAGTGCTCATAGCAGGTGAATACTCCAGGCGCTTATATTGCCGTCAATATAACACGATGCTAGTATTTGGCAATCAAGACGCTTAGATGGCTAAATGCGAAAAAGTGCTTAGCCTGCCTGCTGACTGCTTTAGCGAACGGGAAACGATAATAATGACGGAGAATCCGCAACTTGCCGCGTTACTGGCGGCCTGCCACTGGATTGGCGACAAAGGCTGGTGTCCGGCGACCGGCGGCAACATGTCGCTGCGCCTCGACGAACGTCAATGCCTGATTACCGAGTCCGGCAAAGACAAGGGCAGCCTGAGTGCCGCCGATTTTCTGCGGGTGAATATCGCCGACAATCACGTGCCGAGCGGCCGCACGCCATCGGCGGAAACCGGGCTGCACACGCTGCTCTACCGCCTGTCTGCGCACATCGGCGCGGTGCTGCATACCCATTCCGTTAACGCTACCGTCCTGTCGCGGGTGGAACGCGGCGATGCGCTGGTGCTGCAGGGGTACGAAATGCAAAAGTCGCTGGCCGGCCAATGCAGCCACCTGGACAGCGTGGCGATCCCCATTTTCGACAACGATCAGGACATTCCCCGGCTGGCGGCGCGGGTGGCGGCCTATGCCGAGGCTACGCCGCTGCGGTACGGCTTTCTGGTGCGCGGGCACGGTCTCTATTGTTGGGGAAGCCAGGTGGCGGAAGCCCGCCGCCATCTCGAAGGGCTGGAATTCTTGTTCCAGTGTGAACTGCAACGTCGCTTGCTGGAGGCGAAATGATCCGCGCTATCGTGACCGATATTGAAGGCACCACCAGCGATATTCGCTTTGTGCATCAGGTGCTGTTTCCCTATGCCCGTGAACGGCTGGCGGATTTTGTACGCCGTCATGCCTCAGAGGACGAAGTCGCCGCGCCGCTGGCCGCGCTGCGCGCTGAAATTGGCGAGCCGCAGGCGGATCTCGATGCACTGATCGCCGCGCTGTACCGCTTTATGGATGAAGATCGCAAATCCACCGCGCTCAAGGCGCTGCAAGGCATCATCTGGCGCAGCGGTTATCACGAGGGCGACTTCCGCGGGCATCTTTATCCGGAGGTCGCCGGGCAATTGGCCTCCTGGCAGCGGCAGGGGCTGAAGCTCTACGTCTACTCTTCCGGTTCGGTGGAGGCGCAGAAGCTGCTGTTTGGCTACAGCGACGCCGGCGATCTGCAGCCGCTGTTCAGCGGCTATTTCGATACGCACGTCGGCGCTAAGCGTGAAACTGCGTCGTACCGCAACATCGCGCAGGCTATCGGCACCGCGCCTGACGAGCTGTTGTTCCTGTCCGATATCCGCCAGGAGCTGGACGCGGCACAGGCCGCCGGCTGGCATACCTGCCAGCTGATCCGCGATGAGGGGGATACGCAGAGCCGGCACCCGCAGGTAGGCCGTTTTGATCACATCGATTTAAGGGAGTTCGTCTCATGAGTGGATTGACCATTTTCAGCGATGAAGCGCCGCAGCAGCCGTTGTGGCAGAGCCGCGATGCGCAGGAGATCCAGCGGCAGTTGGCGCAGATCGGCGTACGCTTTGAGCGCTGGCAGGCGGATCGCGAGCTGGGTGACAACCCGCAGCCGGAGGCGGTGATCGCCGCCTATCAGCATGAGATAGACCGGCTGGTGGCGGAAAAGGGTTACCAGAGCTGGGATGTGATCAGCATGCGGCCGGACCATGAGCAGCGCCACGCGCTGCGCGAAAAATTCCTGTCCGAACATACGCACGGCGAAGATGAAGTACGCTTTTTCGTTGAAGGGGCGGGGCTGTTTTGCCTGCACCTGGACGGCAAGATCTTCCAGATCCTGTGCGAAAAGAACGATCTGATCTCAGTGCCGGCCAATACCCGCCACTGGTTCGATATGGGATCGGCGCCGCATTTCACCGCGATCCGGGTGTTCGATAACCCGGAAGGCTGGGTGGCGCATTTCACCGGCGACAAGATCGCCGATGCTTATCCGCGTCTGGACTGAGTGCCGACGGGCGGGCGTTAACCCAACGCCCGCTGGAAAATCCCCGCTTTAACCTGCTGCGGCGTAATCACGCCGCTGTCGAATACCCACCCGCTGATGAGTGCCGCCGGCGTGACGTCGAACGCCGGATTGTAGACCGGCGCATCGGTCGGCGCCCACTGGCAGGCACCGAAGCTGCCTGAAACGCCGGTCACCTCGGCCGCGGCGCGTTGCTCGATCGGGATGGCGGCGCCGTCCGGGCAGTGCGGATCGTGGGTGGTGTGTGGGGCGGCCACGTAGAACGGGATGCCGTGATAGTGCGCCAGCACCGCCAGGCTGTAAGTGCCGATCTTGTTGGCGACGTCGCCGTTGGCGGCGATGCGATCCGCGCCGACCCATACCGCATCGATCTGGCCCTGCGCCATCAGGCTGGCAGCCATCGAATCGCAGATCAGGCGATAGGGAATGCCCAGCTCGCCCAGTTCCCAGGCGGTCAGGCGGCCGCCTTGCAGCAGCGGCCGGGTTTCATCGACCCACACCTGCTGCACTTTACCCTGCTGGTGGGCGCGCAACAGCACGCCGATGGCGGTGCCGACACCGGCGGTGGCCAACCCGCCGGTATTGCAGTGGGTCAGCAGGCGGCTGTCGGGCTTGACCAGTTCCGCGCCGTGTTCGGCGATGCGATCGCAAAGCTGACGATCTTCTTCTACCAACCGCAGTGCTTCGTGCGCCATTGCCGGCGCCCAGTCTGGCGCCGCCAGCGCCAGTTTCATGCGATCCAGATTGTTCATCAGGTTGACCGCCGTCGGGCGGGCGGCGCGCAGCGTGTGCAGCGCCTGTTCCAGTTCGGCGCGCGGCAGACCGCGTTCCGCGAGCAGCGCCAGCAGCAGGCTGGCGGATAGCCCGATCAGCGGCGCGCCGCGTACCCGCAGGCTGTGAATGTGGCCCACCAATTCCTCCACGCTGTCGCAGGCGCGCCACCGCTTTTCCTGCGGCAGGGCTTGCTGATCGAGGATCCAAAGGCGGTTGTCTCGCAGGGTCAAACTGGTGGTGTTAAGCGCTTGCATCGGCGGTTAATTCCTTGTTGCGTGGTTATTGCATCTGAAACGCTATTCTGCCAACATGACTTCCAGATGTATAGACGTCCAAATGCTTTTACGTCTAAATAGATAAAATCGCTGGGGCCAGTGAGAGAGAACAGAGGGGTTGGGGAATGTCGCTTTATCGTACGTTTACGGCTGCCGATGCCGTTGAATACGCCCGTCAATACGGACAGGTGGCCGATCCGCAGGCGCTGGTGAGCGCCGACGAGATCGGTGACGGCAACCTGAACCTGGTGTTCAAGATCCGCGATCGCGAAGGCGTAAGCCGGGTGATCGTCAAACAGGCGTTGCCGTACGTGCGCTGCGTGGGCGAATCCTGGCCGCTGACGCTGGATCGGGCGCGCATCGAAGCGGAAACGCTGCTGATCCACGGTGATTTCTGTCCGCGACATACGGTGAAGGTGCTGCATCACGATCCCGAGTTGGCGGTGATGGTGCAGGAAGATCTCTCCGATCACCGCATTTGGCGCAGCGAGCTGGTACAGGGGCATTACCACCCGCTGGCGGCTGGGCAGCTGGCGGAATACCTGGCGCAGACGCTGTTCCATACCTCCGACTTTTATCAATCGGCGCAACAGAAAAAAGCGGAAGTCAGCCGCTTCACCAACCCCGAGCTGTGCCAGATCACCGAAGATCTGTTCTTTACCGACCCTTACATCGACCATGAACGCAATCAGTTCGAGGCGGCGCTGTTGCCGCAGGTGCAGGCGCTGCGTGAGGATGCGCCGCTAAGACTGGCGGTCGCCGGCCTGAAACATCGCTTCCTCAGCAAGGCGGAGGCGCTGCTACACGGAGATATTCACAGCGGTTCGATCTTCGTGGCGGAAGGACGGTTAAAAGCGATCGACGCTGAATTCGGTTTCTACGGCCCTATCGGCTTCGATATCGGCACGGCGCTAGGTAACCTGCTGCTCAACTACTGCGGCCTGCCGGGGCTATTCGGGCCGCGCGACGCCGCCGCCGGACGCGAGCAGCGGCTGCAGGATGTGCGCGAGCTGTGGTTGATTTTCGCCGATCGTTTCCTGGCCCTGTGCCACCAGCAAAGCCGCGATGCGGCGCTGGCGGCGCCGGGTTATGCCGAGCAGTTCCTGCAGCAGGTCTGGAGCGACGCGATAGGGTACTGCGGCACCGAACTGATTCGGCGCACTATCGGCCTGGCGCACGTCGCCGATCTGGACAGCATCGCCGACGCCGATATGCGCCTCGACTGCCAGCGCCACGCACTGGGATTGGGGCGCACGCTGATCGTCAATGCGCCACATATAGAGCATATTGACGCGCTGTTGGCGCGTATTCGTCAGCAAGGCTGAAAGTCTTGGCAATGAGGCAAACCCGGCTGCGGCCGGGTTTTTTATTTTTTAATAACTTATAGGTATCAGCAATAGAATAGATAAATTCTTTTTAACTAAAAATATATTTTTCTCGCGTCTAATTTGTAAATTTAATTATATTTTTTGACCGTTGGTTACATGTCATTAATATTGTGCGAGACGTATCATTGATGGTTATTTTCCAGGTGTCTGTTGAGGTGGTAAAAATAATAAATGGTAGCCTGTGCTTTTTTTGATCGTTTTATTGTGGGGGCGCAAAGAGAAAATAAGATTTTTTATAGATAAAATCTATCACGCCACCGTTACTTTTTTGTGGCGTGGGTGAGTCTTGTTTTTGCATGAATAAAGTTGCGGCTTGATCATCTCAACATTACCTCCTAGATTGTTCGAAGGTCAGATAAGCACAAATAAATAACGCAAGGTTATTAACTATTAATCACCTTTGGCCTCGGCTTGTCTGATTATTTCTATTAAGACTGGAGTCCTCCATGCAATTAACGCCTAGAGAAATCGAAAAGCTAATGGTCTATACGCTGGCCGACGTCGCCTTAAAGCGAAAGTCCAGAGGGATAAAGCTTAATTACCCCGAGGCGGTGGCGATTATTACCACCGCGGCACTGGAAGGCGCCCGCGAGGGCAAAACGCTGGAAGAGGTCATGAACGACACGCGGCAGGTGTTAAGCCGCGACGACGTGATGGATGGCGTGGCGGATCTGATCCCGCACGTGCAGGTTGAAGCGATTTTCAGCGACGGCAGTCGTCTGGTGACGGTGCACGATCCGATCCAATAAGCGCGTCCCCTGAGAGCTACGGATAAACTTTATCAGCGCAGGTATTTTCGATGAAAAAGCATGACCAAGAAAAGCACGTGCCGCCGGGCGGCTATATCCTGTCCGAAAGTCCCATCACCTTCAATGAAGATCGCGCGGCCATTATTTTAACGGTGCGTAATACCGGCGACAGACCTATTCAGGTCGGCTCGCATTTTCATTTCTTTGAAGCCAACAAAGCGTTGCAGTTCGATCGTGCTGCCGCCTTTGGTAAACGTTTAAATATCACCGCTACGACGGCGATCCGTTTTGAACCCGGCGATGAGATCGAAGTGGCGCTTATTGCCATCGGCGGTAAACAAACGGTGTATGGCTTTAATAATCTGGTGGACGGCTGGGCGGGGGACAGCCCGGTAGCCGCCGGTGAAAGAGTAAAGAAAACTGTAGATGTAAAGCGAGCTATTGAACTGGGTTATAAAAATGTCGAACAGACGCCGACGAAGACGAACGGGGAATAAAGCATGCCAACCATTTCCAGGCAGGAATATGCCGGGCTGTTCGGCCCGACCACCGGCGATAAAATTCGCTTGGGCGACACGCAGCTGTTTATTGAAATAGAAAAAGACCTGCGCGGTTACGGTGAGGAATCGGTCTACGGCGGCGGCAAGTCGCTGCGTGACGGCATGGGTGCCGATAACCGATTAACCAGCGATAATGTTCTGGATCTGGTCATTACCAACGTGACCATCCTGGATGCCCGGCAAGGGGTGATCAAGGCGGACGTCGGCATTAAAAACGGCCTGATCGCCGGCATCGGCAAAAGCGGCAACCCGGCGGTGATGAACGGCGTCACGCCTGGCATGGTGGTGGGCGTCAGCACTGACGCCATCTCAGGGGAGCACCTGATCCTGACCGCCGCCGGCATCGATACGCATATCCATTTCATTTCGCCGCAGCAGGCCGCACACGCGCTCTCCAACGGCGTGGCGACCTTCTTCGGCGGCGGCGTCGGGCCGACCGACGGCTCTAACGGCACCACCGTGACCGCCGGCCCCTGGCATATCCATCGCATGCTGCGCGCCTTCGAAAATATGCCGGTCAACGTGGGGATGCTCGGCAAAGGGCATGCTTCCCATGCCGCGCCGTTGGTCGAACAAATTACCGCCGGCGTGGCCGGATTGAAAGTGCACGAAGACTGGGGCGCCACCAATTCCGCACTGCGCCATGCGCTGCGGGTGGCCGACGATATGGATATTCAGGTGGCGGTGCACACCGACAGCCTGAATGAGGGCGGCTACGTCGAGGACACTATCGACGCCTTCGAAGGGCGCACCATCCACACCTTCCACACCGAAGGCGCCGGCGGCGGGCACTCGCCGGATATCATCAAAGTCGCCGCGCAGATGAACGTTTTGCCGAGTTCTACCAACCCCACGCTGCCGTTCGGTATCAACAGCCAGGCCGAACTGTTCGACATGATCATGGTGTGCCACAACCTCAATCCCAATGTGCCGGCCGACGTGGCGTTCTCCGAAAGCCGGGTGCGCCCGGAAACCATCGCTGCGGAAAACGTGCTGCATGACATGGGCGTGCTGTCGATGTTTTCCAGCGATTCACAGGCGATGGGGCGGGTCGGTGAAAACTGGCTGCGGGTGATGCAGACGGCGCATGCGATGAAAGTCGCCCGCGGCAAGCTGCCGGAGGATGCGGCGGAGCACGATAACTTCCGCGTGTTGCGTTACGTGGCGAAGATCACCATCAACCCGGCGATCGCGCAGGGGATCAGCCATGTGCTGGGCTCGGTCGAGGTCGGCAAGATGGCCGATCTGGTGCTGTGGGAGCCGCGTTTCTTCGGCGCCAAGCCGAAGCTGGTGATCAAGGGCGGCATGATCAACTGGGCGGTGATGGGCGATCCCAATGCGTCGCTGCCGACGCCGCAGCCTACCTTCTACCGCCCGATGTTCGGCGCCATGGGCAAATCGCTGCAGGAAACCTGCGTCACTTTCGTCTCCGGCGCTGCGTTGCACGACGGCATCAAAGAGAAACTGGGGCTGGAGCGGCAGGTGATGGCGGTGCATAACTGCCGGGCGATCTCCAAGCAGGACATGGTGCGCAATGCGGAAACGCCGCACATCGAGGTGGATCCCGAGACCTTCGCCGTCAAGGTTAACGGCGAACATGCCACGGTGAAACCGATCGCCACCGCCGTGCTTAATCAACGCTACTTCTTCAGCTAGGGATCGCCGCTCATGATCGTGATTGAAAAGATACTCGGCAATATCAAACGTGATGCCGATTGGCGCGAGCGCTTGCAACACGCCTCGCTGGACGTGCTGACGCTCTCGCAGTGGGAGGCGCAAAAAAGCCGGTGCCGCAAAACCACCCGCGACGGTCAAGACCTCGGCATTTCCCTCGATCGTCATCAGGTGCTGGCTGACGGCGACGTACTGCTCTGGGACGAAGCGAACCGCAGCGCGGTGGTGGTGCAGATGAACCTGCGCGACGTGATGGTGATCCATCTGCAGTCGCTGTTGGCGACCGATATGGCGACGGTGCTGAAAACCGCGTTCGAACTGGGGCATGCGCTGGGCAACCAGCACTGGAAATCGGTCATCAAGGGGGACCGCATTTTTATTCCGCTGACGGTGGCGACCAAGGTGATGGATTCGGTGATGAAAACCCACGGTTTCCATGCACTGCCTTATTCGTTCGTGAAGGGCGAGAGCATATTGCCGCATTTGACCCAGCCCGAAGCGCGCCTGCTGTTCGGCGGCGCGGAGGATTCCGCCACCCATGTGCATGTCGACAGCCCGTTCCTCGGTCAGCACGTGATCAAACTGAAATGAACGCCGTTCAGTTGATACGCATCCTGCAGTTTGCCGACTCGGTGCTGCCGGTGGGGGCGTTCGCCTTTTCCAACGGCGTCGAGTCGGCGATCCAGGCCGGTATCGTGCGCGATGCCGACACGCTGCAATCGTTCACCCGCACCGCCTTGCAGCAGGCGGCGGGCGGCGACGGCAGGGCGGTGGTGGCGGCCTGTCGGGCGCTGCAGGCGGACGATCGCGAGGCGGCTCTCGGCCACGACTGGGCGCTGTTCAACCGCAAGCTGAACGAAGAAGGGCGCAGCATGGTGGTGCGAATGGGAAAAAAGCTGGCGGAAATGACGGCGGCCATCTGCGATGAGCCCCAGGTGCTCTGGTGGCTTGAGCAGATCAAAACCGGCCGCGCCGCCGGCACCTATCCGGTGACGCAGGCGGTGGTGATGACGGCGCTGGGCGTCGGCCCGCGCGAGGTGGCGGTGATGCACCAGTACGGGGTGGCGATGACCATTCTCAGCGCCGCCATGCGCCTGATGCGCATCACCCATATCGACACCCAACGCATCCTGTTTCAACTCAACCGCGACATCGATGTTTTTTGTGACGAAGCCGAACGCGGCGGCGTTGAACAAATGGCCTCTTACGCGCCGGTGACCGATGTCCTGGCCGCGCTGCACGTCGGCGCATTTACCCGACTGTTCAGCAACTAATGAATAAGGAACGATCAGAGTGAAAAAAATTACCCGCATTGGCATCGGCGGCCCGGTAGGTTCGGGCAAAACCGCAATCATTGAAGTCATCACGCCGCGCTTGATCGAACGGGGCATCAGCCCGTTGATCATCACCAACGACATCGTCACCACCGAAGACGCCAAACAGGTTAAGCGCACGCTCAAGGGGATTCTGGACGAGGAAAAAATCCTGGGCGTAGAAACCGGCGCCTGTCCGCATACCGCCGTGCGTGAAGATCCGAGCATGAATATCGCGGCGGTGGAGGAGATGGAGGCCCGTTTTCCGGAAAGCGACGTGGTGATGATCGAGAGCGGCGGCGATAACCTGACGCTGACTTTCAGCCCGGCGCTGGCGGACTTTTACATCTATGTCATCGACGTCGCCGAAGGGGAAAAGATCCCGCGCAAAAACGGCCCCGGTCTGGTGCAGGCCGACATTCTGGTGATCAACAAAATCGATTTGGCCCCCTACGTCGGCGCCAGCCTGGCGGTGATGGAGCACGACACCCGCGTGGTGCGCGGCGAGCGGCCCTATATTCTCACCAACTGCAAAACCGGCGAAGGCATCGACGAACTGGTGGACATGATCATGCGTGATTTTCTGTTTACCCACGCGCCGTCGGCGGCGGTATGACAGCGGTCAGCGAAGCGGCGAGGCGCGTTGCCCAGCTCGGCGCCGACGCGCCGGAGTTGGCCGACTATCAGGATGAGCCGCCGCAGATGGCCAGCGGTGGCGTAGGCAAAACCGGTTATCTGCGGCTGGAGTTTGCACTGAACGGGCATCGCAGCGTGCTGCGGCGGATGGAGCGGCGGGTGCCGTTTCTGGTACAGCGGGCGCTGTATTGGGATGAAGCGCTGCCGCAGATGCCGTGCGTGTTCGTCATCTCCACCTCGGGGTGCATCTTGCAGGGCGATCGCCTGACGCTCGAGGTGCAAGTTGCCCCCCAGGCCTGCGGGCATATCACCACCCAGTCGGCGACCAAGATCCACGCCATGGAAAATAACTACGCGGCGCAGATGCAAATGCTGAGGCTGGAAGCCGGCAGCTATCTGGAGATGATGCCCGATCCGGTGATCCCCCACTGCGGTTCGCGCTTCATTACCGATACCCGCATTACGCTGCATCCGACGGCAACGCTGCTCTACGGCGAGATCCTGATGTCCGGGCGCAAACACCATCAGGCGGATCGCGGGTTCAGATTCGACGTTTACTCCTCACGCATCAGCGCCTGCAGCCCCGATGGCAAGACGCTGTTTGTCGAACGTTATGTGCTGGAACCGCATAAGCATCCGTTGCACGGCGTTGGCGTGATGGGGCCGTTCGATGTGTTCGGCAATGTCATCCTGCTGACGCCGCGCGAGCATCATCAGCGGATCCTCGATCGCATCGCACCCCGCTATGACGAGGTTGAAGGGATCGCCAGCGGCGTCAGCCGATTGCCCAACGAGTGCGGCCTGATCTTTAAGGCATTGGGCAAAGAGGCGCGTCAGGTGAAGGCGGCCATTCGCGTTTTTTGGCGCGTCGCGCGGGAAGAGATCCTGGGCGTGACGCTGCCCGAGCCCTTTATCTGGCGCTAATCTGCAGCGGGAAACGGTCATGACGACAAAGTGGGATT
Source organism: Serratia sp. Ae19-1 (assembly GCF_059801225.1). Classification (NCBI taxonomy): domain Bacteria; kingdom Pseudomonadati; phylum Pseudomonadota; class Gammaproteobacteria; order Enterobacterales; family Yersiniaceae; genus Serratia; species Serratia sp. Ae19-1. The sequence continues at coordinate 27,167 of NZ_JBCHWD010000001.1, forward strand.
GGGCGGGGCTGTGCGTTCGCTGCCGGGTGGTGGCGGCGACGGATGCGGTGCTGCGCGGCTGTTCGCAGGTGATGTTTCAAAATAATCCGTTGACCGGATTGCTGTTTTTCATCGCCATTTTCGTCGGTGCCTGGGAGGAAGGGCTGCCGCAGGTGGCCTTCGGCTGCCTGTTGGGCACCGCCACGGCGACGCTGAGTGCGGCGTGGCTGGTGGACGACCGCGCTGCGTTGCGTTCCGGCCTGTATGGCTATAACGGCTGCCTGGTCGGCGCCGCGCTACCGACTTTTTTGTTGCCTTCCGCCTGGCTGTGGGTCGGCGTGATCTTCTGCGGCGCGATCTCGGTGATCGTCACCGTCGGCCTCAATCGGCTGCTGCGCACCTGGCAGATCGCCGCGCTGACCGCGCCTTTCGTGCTGACCACCTGGACGGTGCTGCTGGCCAGCTATCCGTTCAGCCATCTGCGACATGTGCGGCTGCCACCGGCGACCATTCCGGCCGATGGCGCGGTGTTCAACGCGCATCTCGAGATGATGGAGATGCTGAACGGCGCGTTGCACGGCGTTTCTCAGGTCTTTTTGTGCAGCAGCGTGAGCGGTGGCCTGCTGCTGCTGCTCGGGCTGGCGGTTTCGTCGCCGCGCGCGATGCTGCTGGCCTTTTCCGGCGCTTTGCTGGCGGTGGCGACCGCACTGGCGATCGGCGCCGATCCGCAGGCGGTTTTCGCCGGCCTGTACGCCTTCAGCGCAGTGTTGACGGCGGTGGCGCTGGGCTCCGTCTTCAATCCACCCGGCCGGCGGGTGCTGATCTATACGCTGCTTGGCGTGATTTTCACGGTGCTGGTGCAGGGGGCTTTCAATACCTTGCTGGCCCCGCTGGGTATGCCGTCGCTGACCATGCCGTTCGTGATCGCATCCTGGCTGTTCTTGAGCGCCAATCCGGCGGTGATCGCGGCGCGGCGTTAATCCCTCGATTTGAACATAACGATAAAACAGGAGTGTGGGTATGACGGTAGTTTCTGAAGGATTGCACGGTGCGGCCCGGCGGCGGGCGGCATATCTGCTGCTGGGGCTGTTGGCGGTCAACGTCGGCGTCTGGCTGCTGGCGCTGGCGGTGTTCAAAGACAACGCCGCGCTGATGGGCACCGCCTTGCTGGCCTACAGCTTTGGTCTGCGCCATGCGGTGGACGCCGACCACATCGCCGCGATCGACAACGTGACCCGCAAGCTGATGCAGCAGGGCAAAACGCCGGTGGCGGTCGGCACCTTCTTCTCGCTCGGCCACTCGACCATCGTGGTGCTGGCCTCCGCCGCCATTGCCGCGACGGCGATGATGTTCAGCCGCCAGATGAGCTGGTTTCACGAGACCGGCGGCTTGATCGGCACGCTGGTATCCGCGCTGTTTCTGCTGACGGTGGCCTTTATCAATCTGCTGGTGCTGATCTCCGTGTGGCGCGCTTTCCGGCAGGTGAAAGCGGGGGCGCTGCCTGCGCATCAATCGCTGGATGCGCTGATGAGTGGTGGCGGTGCGCTGGCGCGCTGTTTCCGCCCGCTGTTCAGGCTGGTGAATAAGAGTTGGCACATGTACCTGGTGGGCTTCTTGTTTGGCCTGGGCTTCGACACCGCCACCGAGGTTGGGTTGCTGGGCATTTCGGCCGCCGGTGCCGGCCACGGCATGAATCTGTGGAGCATCATGCTGTTCCCGGCGCTGTTCGCCGCCGGCATGGCGCTGATCGACTCCATCGACAACTTCGTGATGATCGGCGCTTACGGCTGGGCGTTTTCCAAACCGATCCGCAAGCTGTACTACAACATGACGATCACGGCGGCATCGGTGCTCATCGCGGTGTTTATCGGCGGCATCGAAGCGCTCGGGCTCATCGCCGACAAGCTGGCGCTGTCCGGCCCGCTGTGGGACGCCGTCGCGCGGCTCAACGATCATCTGGGGGAGATGGGGTATTGGGTGATTGCCGTGTTTATCTTCTGCTGGCTGGTGTCGGTGGTGAATTACTGCTTGCGCGGCTATGACAAACTGACGGTCAGCGGCTGAAAAGGCGGGTGCTCGTAGATCCTGCCTGACACCATCGGCCAACGGGCGGGGCGAACCCCGCCGTTGGGTTGCCTTACCGTTCGGATTCGTAAGCCAAAGTGGCCGCAACCTCCGAGTCTCCCAGCCTGATGCGCAGTTCGCATAGAGAACCGCGGGTTAGCCAGATGAACGCGATCAGCGTCATACAGACGATCACCAGCTTAAGCACGACCCGTTTTTGCTGCATTTTTGACCTCCCTATCCTTGCCTTGCGGCGGGTAAGAGGCTAACCTGATGTTGCTAGGCATCAGAGTGGCCTCGGGTTGATAATATCGACTCGGGGCCTTTCTCTTTCTTTCCTTTGCCAAGGCTCCGGACAGAAAGATCCAGAGCACCCGCCGCGCAGTCTACTCGAACTTCCTTCCGGTGAAATCCGCCGCTGCGCCAACCTGCGGCGCGGTGCGCAGTTTGTGATGCAAGAAAAGAAAAAGGGGCGATGATGATCGCCCCTTGGATGCGTGGAGTTGGACTTGGCGTTAAGCCGCTTCGGTCTGCTGTTGGCGCTTAGACTGCGCCGCCGGCTTTTCCGGCTTGGCGGCCGCCAGCGCGTCCGGCGCGAAGTCGTCCACGTTGATGGAGCGCAGGCGGCTCTCTTCGGCTTTCACCAAGATCTTCGCCTCGTCGGCGCTGATCTTGCCTTCTTCCAGCGCGCGTTCCGCCAAACGATCCAGACGGGTGAACGGCAGATTTTTGCCGGCCGCCTTGCACAGGCGTTCGTGAATCGGCTCGGCGGCCATCACGTCGGCCAGCGCCGCTTCCAGCAGGCCGATTGGGTTATGCTCGCTCGGCGTCAGATACTGACCGCGCCCCAGACGGCTGCGGGTGGCGGAAGGCACCTGCAGGATCTTGGCCAGCTGATGGTCCAGACGATCGGACGGTGCGGTATGCACGCGGCCGAGCGGGAAGACCACGAAGCGCATCGCACCGGCGATAAAGCGGTTCGGGAAGTTGCGCAGCAGGTCATCCAGTGCCTGTTCAGCTTTATGCAGGCTGTCTTGCACGCCCCAATGCACCAGCGGCAGATCTTCTTTCTGACGGCCTTCGTCGTCAAAGCGTTTCAGCACGGCGGAAGCCAGGTACATCTGGCTGAGGATATCCCCCAGGCGAGCGGAGATGCGCTCACGGCGCTTCAAGCTGCCGCCCAGCACGCCCATGGAAACGTCCGACAGCAACGCCAGGTTGGCGCTCAGACGGTTCAACTGCTGATAGTAACGACGGGTCGCGTCCTTGGTCGGCGTGGCGCTGGTGCGGCCATTGGTCAGGCCCAGCCAGAAGCTGCGCACCTTGTTGCTGCCGACGTGGCCCAGGTGGCCGAACAGCGATTTATCGAAAGCGTTCAGATCGTTGTTTTGCGCGGCCGCCATTTCATCCAGTACATAAGGATGGCAGCGGATCGCGCCCTGACCGAAGATCATCATGGTGCGAGTCAGGATGTTCGCGCCTTCCACCGTGATGGCGATCGGTGCGCCCTGATATGCGCGAGCCAGGAAGTTGGATTCGCCCAGCATGATGCCTTTACCGCCGGCGATGTCCATGGCGTCAACGATCGACTGCTGGCCGCGGTGCGTACAGTGGTATTTGACGATGGCCGACAGTACGGCCGGCTTCTCGCCCTGCACCAGCGCATAGGTGATCAATGAAGCGGCGGCGTCCATCACATAGGTGTTGCCGGCGATGCGCGCCAACGGCTCTTCGATCCCTTCCATCTTGCCGATGGAGATCTTGAACTGACGGCGAATGTGCGCGTAGGCGCCGGTCGCCAGGGCAATGGATTTCAGGCTGCCGGTGGAGTTGGACGGCAGGGTGATGCCGCGACCGACCGACAGACATTCAACCAGCATGCGCCAGCCCTGGCCGGCCATTTTCGGGCCGCCGATGATGTAATCGATCGGCACGAATACGTCGGTGCCGCGGGTCGGGCCGTTCTGGAACGGCACGTTCAGCGGGAAGTGGCGGTTGCCGATCTCCACGCCCGGCGTGCTGGTCGGGATCAGCGCACAGGTGATGCCCGGGGATTCGTTGTCGCTCAGCAGGCGATTCGGGTCATGCAGTTTGAACGCCAGGCCCAGTACGGTAGCGACCGGTGCCAGCGTGATGTAGCGCTTGTTCCAGGTCAGGCGCATGCCCAGCACCTGTTTGCCTTGCCATTCGCCCATGCAGACGGTGCCGACGTCCGGGATCGCACCGGCATCGGAACCCGCTTCCGGGCTGGTCAGCGCGAAGCAAGGGATCTCGTCGCCGCGTGCCAGGCCCGGCAGATAGTGATTTTTCTGTTCTTCAGTGCCGTAGTGCTGCAGCAGTTCGCCCGGGCCGAGGGAGTTCGGCACGCCGACGGTGATCGCCAGGATGCCGGAAACGCCGGCCAGTTTTTGCAGCACCTGCGCCTGAGCATAAGGCGAGAATTCCAGACCGCCGTACTCTTTCTTGATGATCATCGCGAAGAAACGGTGTTCTTTCAGGTACGCCCACAGTTCAGGCGGCAGATCGGCCAGTTCGTGGGTGATTTGGAAGTCGTTGGCCATGCGGCAGGCTTCTTCCACCGGGCCGTCGATAAACGCCTGCTCTTCTGCCGTCAGGCGCGGTTTCGGGTAGTTGTGCAGCTTGTTCCAGTCCGGCGCGCCGCGGAACAGATCGCCTTCCCACCAGGTGGTGCCGGCGTCGATCGCCTCCTTTTCGGTGGTGGACATCGGCGGCATCACTTTGCGGAATGCGCGCAGCGCCGGCGCGGAAAGCAGGGAACGGCGCACGGAGGAAAGGTTCAGCGGCAGCAGCACGATAGCCAACGGCAGCAACATCCAGAAGCTCCACAGGCCGATAGCGCCCATGGCGGCGGTGTACGCCACCAGGATCAGGCTGCTGAGGGTAAGGTTCACCCGGTGGTAGAACACCACGCCGAGGAGAGCCAGTAAAACGACAATACTAAGAACCATCATAAGAAGCTCCGAAGTAGTAAGAGGTCTGACCTGTTGTGTGTATGTAATAGGTTTTAGTACAAGGCAGAATTTTTATCAATGCGTTTACAGTTTAATTACAACTCAGGTCACAAACTGACAGCACCAATCATCAAAAACCTCTCCGCTTCCTTAACCGGCGCGCTGTTTGGCTGAGAATGCTTCTCGCTGTTTCCGCGATCCGGTACACTGCGGAGCGGAAGATTTGACGATAACAAGAGGTTCCTCATGTACCACGACCTTATTCGCAGTGAACTGAACGAAGCGGCTGATACCCTGGCGAAATTTATCAATGACGACGCCAACATCGACGCCATCCAACGCGCGGCGGTGCTGCTGGCTGATTCCTTCAAAGCCGGCGGTAAAGTGATTTCCTGCGGCAACGGCGGTTCCCATTGCGACGCGATGCACTTCGCCGAAGAACTGACCGGCCGCTACCGCGAAAACCGCCCGGGCTACCCGGCGATTGCCATCTCGGACGTCAGCCACCTGTCCTGCGTCAGCAACGATTTCGGCTATGAGTATGTGTTCTCCCGCTATGTGGAAGCAGTGGGCCGCGAAGGTGACGTGCTGTTGGGCATTTCCACCTCCGGCAACTCCGGCAACATCATCAAGGCCATCGACGCGGCGCGCGCCAAAGGGATGAAAGTGATCACCCTGACCGGCAAGGACGGCGGCAAGATGGCGGGTTCCGCCGATGTGGAAATTCGCGTGCCGCACTTCGGTTACGCCGACCGCATTCAGGAAATCCACATCAAAGCGATCCACATCTTGATTCAGCTGATCGAAAAAGAGATGGTTAAGGCGTAATAGCCTTCGGGGGGCCGCGGCTCCCCATGAATAAGACGGCGGGCGCCGCATGTTGCGCCCGCTCGGCGTGTGTCAGTGTGGTTAAGGAGTGCTGGCGATGTGTGAACTGCTCGGGATGAGCGCAAACGTACCGACCGATATCTGCTTCAGCTTTACCGGTTTGGTTCAGCGCGGCGGCCGTACCGGGCCGCATAAAGATGGCTGGGGCATTACCTTCTATGAAGGGAACGGTTGCCGCACCTTCAAGGATCCGCAGCCGAGCTTCAACTCGCCGATCGCCCGCCTGGTGCAGGACTATCCGATCAAGTCCTGCGCGGTGGTGTCTCATATTCGTCAGGCCAACCGCGGTGAAGTGGCGCTGGAAAACACCCATCCGTTCACCCGCGAACTTTGGGGCCGCAACTGGACCTACGCGCACAACGGTCAATTGAAAGGCTATCGTCAGCTGGATACCGGCACGTTTCGTCCGGTCGGTCAGACCGACAGCGAATATGCGTTCTGTTGGCTGCTGCATCAGCTGGCGCTGAAATACCCGCGCACCCCGAGCCAGTGGCCGGCGGTCTTCCGCTATATCGGCCTGTTGGCGAGCCAGCTGCGCAAGAAAGGGGTGTTCAATATGCTGTTGTCGGACGGGCGCTTCGTGATGGCCTATTGCTCCACCAACCTGTATTGGATCACGCGCCGCGCGCCGTTCGGCAAGGCGACGCTGCTCGACCAGGACGTGGAAATCGATTTTCAGCAGCAGACCACACCAAACGATGTGGTCACGGTGATCGCCACCCAACCGCTAACCGCCAACGAAACCTGGCACAAGATTGAGCCAGGCGAGTTCGCGTTATTTCACTTCGGTGAGCGGCTTGTTCTGAGCGAAGGGATTGGTGTTGGGCGTCGGGCTGGCTGACGCGTACTGCGTCATCTGGCCGCTGCTCATCAACGGTTGACCCAGCACATACTGGCCGTTGTCTACGGTCATCATCGGCGGCTGGTGGTTCTTGGCGAAGTAATCGTAACCCGGTTTCAGCTGGCGCCAGAAGGCGATATAGCTGGATGACGCATGGCGCTTGAGGTTCTGATCGGTCATGCGGAACGGGTAGATGCTGATGTCGACGCGGCTTTGGCCATAGGCGAAGGCGGCTTCGACGTAGCGATAGATTTCATCCATATAGGTGTTGGTCATCGCGTAACAGCCGATCGATTTGCATTCACCGTGGATCATCAGATAAGCGCCGGAATAGCCCTGCGATTTATCGTAATCATTAGGGAAACCGATATTGATCGCCCGATAATACTTGCTGTCGGGTTTCAGATGGCGCGCGTCAACGCTATAAAAGCCTTCAGGACTTTTAAAGTCGCCTTCACGACGTTTAGGACCCAGCCCGCCGGAGAAATTACAGATCGGGAACGTGTTGACCAGACGGAATTCATTGCCCATTCTGGCATACAATTCCAGCTTGCGTTCCTCTTTGAAGATCTGAATATAGACCGGCGAACCTAATAATTGCTGTTTAACTACCGGCGCTTCGGGTACCTGCTCGCTGGCGCTGCAGGCCGTGATCATCGGCATAGAAACAAGCATCGCAAACAACAGCGCGATTTTGCTCATTATAATTCCTGCTTATATTTATCTGCCGGCGCAATCAAGCTGGCCAGCATGCCACTGATTATTGTTTTTACTGCTGCAAAACACCGCCAGATTACCAGCGCGTTTATTTTTAGCAATACGTGATATGTATAAAAAAACGACAAAGCTCGATAAAAGTGAAATGACCGGCAGATTTTAACGATAAGTAGTGAAAAACAGGCGAAATTTAATTGCGTTTGCTTGACCCAAGTCACGACGGAACGCAGAACAATGTTGCGAACAATGTTAATATTCCCCCTTCAATTTAACGCGCTGTGGCGATTGAAGCGGCAGGGGTTATGGCATATAACCCGGTTGCTTTAAAGGTTATTTGGCTACAGGCCGTTAACACATCGACTGTCGCGCAAACAACGGAAAGGGGGAATCAAAGGAATGCGCGTTACCCCATATATTCACTGCGAGAAAGTTCATGTTGGGCGTGCCGTCGTGCGCACTGCCCGGCAATCCTGGCATCGTCCGCACCCGCCTCTGGGGCCGGGCAGACGTGTAAACCAAACTACATCGTATAAATCCTATGATTAAGATCAGAAAAGGGTTAGATCTGCCGATAGCCGGGGCTCCGGTTCAGGCGATCCAAGACGGCCCGAACATTCAGCATGTCGCCCTGCTTGGGGAAGAGTATGTCGGAATGCGCCCCTCCATGCTGGTGCAGGAAGGCGATACCGTTAAGAAAGGCCAGGCGTTGTTCGAAGACAAGAAAAACCCCGGGGTTTTCTTCACGGCTCCCGCCAGCGGCCGCATCGCCGCGATTAACCGCGGCGAGCGGCGCGTATTGCAATCGGTGGTGATTGCGCTGGAAAACGGCGGCGACGATCAGCTCGAGTTCGCGCACTACCCGCTGGGTGAACTGGCCCAGCTGCCGCGCGAGCAGGTCGAGAGCGAACTGATCGCCAGCGGCCTGTGGACCGCGCTGCGCACCCGCCCGTTCAGCAAGACGCCGGCTCCCGGCAGCGAACCGCGCGCCATTTTCGTCACCGCTATGGACACCCAGCCGTTGGCCGCCGATCCGCAGGTGATCATCGCCGAGCAGCAGGCGGCGTTCAACGCCGGGCTGGTGGTGCTGGCGCGCCTGACGGCGGGCAAGGTGCACGTGTGCCATGCCGCCGGCGCTTCGGTTGGCCAGCAGAGCGGCCCGCAGATCGCTTACAGCGAATTCGCCGGCCCGCATCCTGCCGGGTTGGCAGGCACTCACATTCACTTCCTCGAACCGGTCAGCCTGAAGAAAACCGTTTGGCACATCGGCTACCAGGATGCGATCGCCATCGGCACGCTGTTCACTACCGGCAAGCTCGACACCCGCCGGGTCGTGGCGCTGGCCGGGCCACAGGTGGCGCAGCCGGCGCTGCTGCGCACTCGTCTGGGGGCCAGCCTCGATGAGCTGACTGCCGGCCGCCTGAAAGGCGGCGAGAACAGGGTGATCTCCGGTTCGGTGCTGAACGGCATGCACGCCGCCGGGCCGAACGCCTGGCTCGGCCGCTTCCACTCGCAGGTGTCGGTGCTGGAAGAAGGGCGCGACAAAGAGCTGTTCGGTTGGATCGTGCCTTCGCCGAACAAGTTCTCCATTACCCGCACCACGCTGGGCCACTTCCTGAAGAACAAACTGTTCGCCTTCTCGACCACCACCAACGGCGGCGAGCGGGCCATGGTGCCGATCGGCAACTACGAGCGGGTGATGCCGCTGGATATTCTGCCGACGCTGCTGCTGCGCGATCTGCTGGCGGGCGACAGCGACAGCGCGCAGGCGCTGGGTTGTCTGGAGCTGGACGAGGAAGATCTGGCGCTGTGCACCTTCGTTTGCCCCGGCAAATATGAGTACGCGCCGGTGCTGCGCGAGGTGCTGACCAAGATTGAGCAGGAAGGATAACCGATGGGCCTGAAGAATTATTTTGAGAAGATAGAGCATCACTTCACGCCGGGCGGCAAATTGGAAAAGTGGTATCCGCTGTATGAAGCGACCACCACGGTGTTTTACACCCCCGGCACGGTGACGCGCGGCGCTTCGCACGTGCGCGACGCCATCGATTTGAAACGCATGATGATCCTGGTGTGGCTGGCGGTGTTCCCGGCGATGTTCTGGGGCATGTACAACGTCGGCCAGCAGGCGATCCCGGCGCTGCATCATCTGTACAGCGGCGACGAGCTGCAACAGGTGTTGGCGGGCGACTGGCATTATCGTCTGGCGCAGTGGCTCGGCGCCTCGCTGGCGGCCGACGCCGGCTGGATCAGCAAAATGGTGCTGGGCGCCTGTTACTTCCTGCCGATCTACGCCGTGGTGTTTGTCGTCGGCGGTTTCTGGGAAGTGCTGTTCGCCATCATCCGCAAGCATGAGGTCAACGAAGGTTTCTTCGTCACCTCTATCCTGTTCGCGCTGATCGTGCCGCCGACCCTGCCGCTGTGGCAGGCCGCGCTGGGTATCACCTTCGGCGTGGTAGTGGCCAAAGAGATCTTCGGCGGCACCGGGCGCAACTTCCTCAACCCGGCGCTGGCCGGCCGCGCCTTCCTGTTCTTCGCCTATCCGGCGCAGATCTCCGGCGATCTGGTGTGGACTTCCGCTGACGGTTTCTCCGGCGCGACGCCGCTGGCGCAGTGGAGCGCAGGCGGGGCGCACAGCCTGAGCAACGTAGCCACCGGCCAGTCCATCAGCTGGATGGACGCTTTCCTCGGCAACATTCCCGGCTCGATCGGTGAGGTGTCCACGCTGATGATCCTGATCGGCGGGGCGATTATCCTGTTCGGCCGCGTGGCCTCCTGGCGCATCGTCGCCGGCGTGATGCTCGGCATGGTGGCTTCCGCCATGCTGTTCAACGCCATCGGTTCCGACACCAACCCGATGTTCGCCATGCCGTGGTACTGGCACCTGGTGCTGGGCGGTTTCGCCTTCGGCATGATCTTTATGGCGACCGACCCGGTTTCCGCCTCCTTCACCAACAAGGGGAAATGGTGGTACGGCATTCTGATCGGCGTGATGTGCGTGCTGATCCGGGTGGTCAACCCCGCCTATCCGGAAGGCATGATGCTGGCGATCCTGTTCGCCAACCTGTTCGCGCCGCTGTTCGATTACCTGGTGGTGCAGGCCAACATCAAGCGGAGAAAAGCCCGTGGCGAATGAAGCGAAAAACGACGGCATCGGTAAAACGCTGCTGGTAGTGCTGCTGCTGTGTCTGGTGTGTTCAGTGGTGGTGGCGGGCTCCGCCGTCGGCCTGAAGTCCAAACAGCAGGAGCAAAAGCTGCTCGATAAGCAGCGCAATATTCTCGACGTAGCCGGCCTGTTGCAGCCGAAAATGGAGAGCGAGCAGGTCAAACGCCTGTACAGCGAGCGCATCGAGCCGCGTTTGGTGGATCTGAACAGCGGCGAGTTTGTCGCCGGCAAGGCGGCGGCGTTCGATCTGGGCGCTGCGCTGCGCGACGACGCCAAAAGCGTGGCGCTGGCGGCGGGCGACGATCCAGCCGGCATCAAGCGCCGCAGCAACCAGGCGGAAATCTATCTGGTGCGCAATGAAAGCGGCCAGGTGAACAAGATTGTGCTGCCGGTATACGGCACCGGTCTGTGGTCGATGATGTACGCCTTCGTGGCGCTGGATAACGATGGCAACACGGTCAAGGGCATCACCTACTACGACCAGGGGGAAACCCCGGGGCTGGGCGGTGAGGTCGAGAACCCGTCCTGGCGCCAGCAGTGGGTCGGCAAGCAACTGTTCGACGACAACGGCCAGCCGGCGATCCGCGTGGTGAAAGGCGGCGCGCGCCAGGGAGATGTGCACGGGGTGGACGGCCTGTCCGGCGCCACGCTGACCTCCAACGGCGTGCAGCATACGTTTGATTTCTGGTTGGGCGAGCACGGCTTCGGCCCGTTCCTGAAAAAAGTTCGTGAAGGAGCGCTGAAAAATGGCTGATTCCAAAGAGATAAAGCGGGTCCTGCTGGGGCCGCTGTTCGACAATAATCCGATCGCCCTGCAGGTGCTGGGCGTTTGCTCCGCGCTGGCGGTGACCACCAAGCTGGAGACGGCGGTGGTGATGACCATTGCGGTGACGCTGGTGACGGCGTTCTCCAGCTTCTTCATCTCGCTGATCCGTCATCACATTCCCAACAGCGTGCGCATTATCGTGCAGATGGCGATTATCGCTTCGCTGGTGATCGTGGTCGATCAGCTGCTGCGTGCCTATGCGTTCGAGATCTCCAAGCAGCTGTCGGTGTTCGTTGGCCTTATTATCACCAACTGTATCGTGATGGGACGCGCCGAGGCCTACGCCATGAAATCGCCGCCGATCGAGAGCTTTATGGACGGCATCGGCAACGGGCTGGGCTACGGGGTGATCCTGGTGCTGGTCGGTTTCCTGCGCGAGCTGATCGGCTCCGGCAAGCTGTTCGGCGTGCCGGTGCTGGAAACGGTGCAGAACGGCGGCTGGTACCAGCCGAACGGCCTGTTCCTGCTGGCGCCGAGCGCGTTCTTCATCATCGGCCTGCTGATCTGGGTGCTGCGCACCCTGAAGCCGGCGCAGATCGAAAAGGAGTAAAGGCCGATGGAACACTATATCAGCCTGTTTGTGCGCGCGGTGTTCGTTGAGAACATGGCGCTGGCGTTCTTCCTCGGGATGTGTACCTTCCTGGCGGTGTCGAAGAAGGTCTCGACCGCCTTTGGCCTGGGCATCGCGGTGACCATCGTGCTCGGCATTTCGGTGCCGGTGAACAACCTGGTCTACAACCTGATCCTGCGCGACGGCGCGCTGGTGGAAGGCGTCGATCTGAGCTTCCTCAACTTCATCACCTTCATCGGCGTGATCGCGGCGCTGGTGCAGATTCTGGAGATGATCCTCGATCGCTTCTTCCCATCGCTGTATAACGCGCTCGGCATCTTCCTGCCGCTCATCACCGTGAACTGCGCCATCTTTGGCGGCGTGTCCTTCATGGTGCAGCGCGACTACAACTTCGCCGAATCGGTGGTGTACGGCATCGGCTCCGGCACCGGCTGGATGCTGGCGATCGTCGCCATGGCGGGGATCCGCGAAAAACTCAAATATGCCAACGTGCCGGCGGGACTGCGCGGCCTGGGCATTACCTTTATCACCACCGGACTGATGGCGCTGGGCTTCATGTCCTTCTCCGGTGTTCAGTTGTAAAGGCGGGAAGAATTTATGGAAATTATTTTAGGCGTAGCAATGTTCACCACCATCGTGATGGTGCTGGTGTTGCTGATCCTGTTTGCCAAATCGAAGCTGGTGAATACCGGCGACATCGCGGTGGAGATCAACGGCGATCTGGATAAGAGCTTCCATGCGCCGGCGGGCGACAAGCTGCTCAACGTGCTCTCCAGCCAGGGGATCTTCGTCTCCTCGGCCTGCGGCGGTGGCGGCTCCTGCGGCCAGTGCCGGGTGGTGATCAAAGAGGGCGGCGGCGATATCCTGCCGACCGAGCTCTCGCACATCAACAAGCGCGAAGCGAAAGAGGGTTGCCGCCTGGCGTGCCAGGTGAACGTGAAGCAGAACCTGAAGATCGAGCTGCCGGAAGAGATCTTCGGCGTGAAGAAATGGGAGTGCGAGGTTATCTCCAACGATAACAAAGCCACCTTTATCAAAGAGCTGAAGCTGAAGATCCCCGATGGCGAAGACGTGCCGTTCCGCGCGGGCGGCTTCATCCAGATCGAAGCGCCGGCGCACGACATCAGCTACGCCGACTTCGACGTGCCGCAGGAATATCGCGGCGACTGGGACAAGTTCAACCTGTTCCGCTACCGCTCGACGGTAAACGACACCACGGTGCGCGCCTACTCGATGGCCAACTACCCGGAAGAGAAGGGCATCATCATGCTCAACGTGCGTATCGCCACGCCGCCGCCGAACAATCCGGAGGTGCCGCCGGGCATCATGTCTTCCTATATCTGGTCGCTGAAGGCCGGCGACAAGGTGACCATCTCCGGGCCGTTCGGCGAGTTCTTCGCCAAGGACACCGACGCCGAAATGATCTTTATCGGCGGCGGTGCGGGTATGGCGCCGATGCGCTCGCATATCTTCGATCAGCTCAAGCGCCTGAACTCGAAGCGCAAGATCACCTTCTGGTACGGCGCGCGTTCGCTGCGCGAGATGTTCTATGAAGACGACTTCAACCAGCTGCAGGCGGAGAACGACAACTTCACCTGGCACGTGGCGCTGTCGGATCCGCAGCCGGAAGATAACTGGACCGGCTACACCGGCTTTATCCATAATGTTCTGCTGGAGAACTACCTGAAGAACCACCCGGCGCCGGAGGACTGCGAGTTTTACATGTGCGGGCCGCCGATGATGAACACCGCGGTGATCAAGATGCTGAAAGATCTGGGCGTCGAAGACGAAAACATCATGCTGGATGACTTTGGTGGCTAAATGCGCGCATTGGCGATGAAGAACTGGCTGACGGGCGTGGCGCTGAGCGCCACCCTGCTGCTGACCGGCTGCGGGCCGGAACAGGTGAACCTGGCGGGTAAAACCATGGGCACCTCGTATTCGATCCGTTATGTGACCGGCGACGATACGCCGTCGGCGCGCGAGATGCAGGCGGAGATCGACAAACGGCTGGAGCAGGTGAACGACCAAATGTCCACCTACCGGCCGGATTCCGAGCTGAGCCGCTTCAACGCCAGCCGCGACATTGAGCGGCCGTTCCCGGTTTCACCGGCGACCGCCGAGGTGGTGCGCGAAGCGCTGCGCATCAACCGTGTCACCGACGGCGCGCTGGACGTGACCGTCGGGCCGCTGGTCAATCTGTGGGGCTTCGGCCCGGAAGGGCGGCCGGATAAAGTGCCGAGCGAGGCGGAGCTGGAGCACCGCCGCGCCTGGACCGGCGCCGATAAGCTGTCGGTGCAGGGCAGCGCGCTGGTGAAAAGCATCCCCGAGCTGTATGTCGATCTGTCGTCGATCGCCAAAGGGTATGGCGTAGACGTGGTGGCGGAATACCTGCAATCGCAGCACGTGCAAAACTACATGGTGGATATCGGCGGCGAAGTGCGCACCCGCGGGCGCAACGGCGAGCAAAAGCCGTGGCGCATTGCCATCGAACGCCCGACCGCCGGCGCGCAGCAGCAGGCGCAGCTGGTGATCCAGCCGGGAGAGATGTCGATCGCCACTTCGGGTGACTATCGCAACTACTTCGAGCAGGACGGGGTGCGCTATTCGCACACTATCGATCCGGTCACCGGCCGGCCCATTCATCACCGTTTGGTGTCGATCACCGTGCTGAGCCCGACCTGCATGACCGCCGACGGCCTGTCCACCGGCCTGAACGTAATGGGGCCGGAGCGCGGGATGGCGCTGGCCAACCTGCTCGGTATCCCGGTGTTCATGATCGTGAAAACCGCCGACGGGTTTGAGGAGCGTTATTCGGATGCGTTCAAACCCTATCTGAAAAAGAGTTCGTGAGGTTGCTATGTTGACGGTATTCGCCGCCACCTTCGTGTTGTTCCTGCTGATCGTCGGCGGCATGTCGCTGGGCTATGTGTTTAAACGCAAAAGCCTGCAGGGCAGCTGCGGCGGCATCACTGCGCTGGGGATGGAGAAAGTCTGCGACTGCCCGGAACCCTGCGATGCGCGCAAAAAGCGCGAAGCCAAAGCGGCGCAGCGGCGCGAGCAGTTGGACAAGCACCGCATTCTGTAGCGAAGCGAAAACCCGGCCTTGGCCGGGTTTTTTATTTGGGGCCTTGCCGAAAGGCACATGACTATCTGGCTGGGCGCGATTAACAATGGCGTGAATTTTCAGGGCGTAACGGATAAAACGATCGCCAGAAAATACGAATATGCGCTTTCTCAGTTTTTTAAGCAGAGGTAACAGGATGAACCGCATTATTTTGGCAGGAACGCTGACTTTGCTGCTCGCCGGCTGCATGCACATGAATGATCCGAGGCCAAAGAACTACGCGGCCAGCGTCACTGTCGTTGATAACCATGTTTGCGTGCGGGTTCAACCGGAAGGGGACGAGCGGTTGGCCGGCGTCATTATCGAAGAAATCGGCAACGCCAACGCTATCTTCTGCAAGAACTTTACGGATAACGAGATGCCTGCGCTCACTGCGGCTACGTGCATTCCCGACGTCAGCTATCGATTCGAAGACGGGAGGTCTTACGGGGTTTCGGTGACACTATTGTCGCGGGATAAACGAAGTAAAGGTATTGAGCCCGCCGCTCGGATATTCGGAACTGGGTTTAGTGTGCGCAATGAGGATGGCATCATTCGAGTGGTTCCTGCTCATTGACGGACGCTGAAAGCCAGACAGGCATAAGATGGTTTGTCGAACCATCTTATGCCTTTAGCCGGTTGTTTATTTTGCCTTGCGGAAGCTTTTCGCCTCGGCCGGCGAGTTGACCATTACGCCGTCGGCGCCCAGCGCCAGCGCCTGCTGATACTCCTGCGGCGTGTTGACGCCGAACAGAATGATGTGTGCCGGGCCCTGCGAGCGGAAACAGTCCATCGATTCTTTATCCCAGGTCAGAAACGCCTTCGAGCGCCCTTCGCCGAGGGTGTATTTCTCTACCACTTCCACCTCGCGCTTCAGCTCCAGCCCGTACCAGCGCGGCTGTCGGTTGTCCGGTTTGACATCGCACTGGTGCGCCATGGTGACGTTGGCCAGCAGCGTGCGGGTCTCGTCGCGGCTTTCGAAGCGCGGGATGGCCGGCGGCAGCGCCTGCAGGTATTTGGCGTCGGTAGAGTAGACGCGGGTGCGGTTCAGGCTGTCGGTGCTTTCCAGCGTCGCCAGCAGCGCCTGGCCAAACTGCGCCGGATCGGCGTCCGGGGATTTGATGTCCAGATAGAAGGTGACGTGCGGAAACGCTTTTAGCACCTCGTCCAGCCGCGGAATGCCGATGCCTTGGCCGCGGAACGGATGCGCATCGCCTTTGGCGAACGCCCAGCCGGCATCGGTCTCGGCCAATTGTGCGGCGGTATACGCAGAGACCGGGCCCTGCCGGTTGGTCAGCGCCGTCAGATCCGAGGGGCGATACAGCACGATGACGCCGTCTTTGGATTCTTGCAGGGTGATCCAAACAGCGTCGGCACCGTTTTTCAGCGCGGTTTCGATGGCGATGCGGGTGTTTTCCGGCGCATCGGCGGTGCCGCCGCGATGGGCGACGATCGCCGGCGCGTGACCGGCGGCGGCGCTGGCCGCCAGCGCGCTCAGCGACAGCGCGGAAGCCAGCAGCCAATGAGAAAATCTGATCATGTAGAGTACCTTGTCGTTATCGTTGTGGTGAGCCGCACGGGATAGCGGAGATCATACTATTGAAAAATTAAGCTTTTTTAACAACGCGGAAATATCTGACGGAAGCGGTGCTTTCATCGAAGCCTGCGGCCTTGAGCTTTCGGTATTTGACTGTATACTTATACAGTGTTACTGGAGGGTGCGATGCGTAAAATCATTCATGTCGATATGGACTGCTTCTTCGCGGCGGTGGAAATGCGCGACGATCCCAGCCTGCGTGATATCCCATTGGCGATTGGCGGCAGCGCCGATCGGCGAGGGGTGATCAGCACCGCCAACTACCCGGCGCGGCGCTACGGCGTACACAGCGCCATGTCCACGGCGATGGCGCTCAAGCTGTGCCCGCATCTCACCCTGCTGCCGGGGCGCATGGCGGCCTACAAAGAGGCTTCGCTGCATATCCGTGAAATCTTCGCCCGCTATACCCCGTTGATCGAGCCGCTGTCGCTCGATGAAGCCTATCTTGACGTGACCGACAGCCCGCAATGCAACGGCTCGGCGACGCTGATCGCCCAGGAGATCCGTCAGGCGATCGCCGACGAGCTGAATCTCACCGCGTCGGCCGGTGTCGCGCCGATCAAGTTTCTTGCCAAAATCGCTTCCGAGATGAACAAGCCGAATGGGCAATACGTGATCACCCCGGCGCAGGTGCCGGCGTTTTTGCAGCAGCTGCCGCTCAGCAAGATCCCCGGCGTCGGCAAGGTGACCGCCAAACGGCTGGAGGAAGTGGGGCTTATCACCTGCGCCGACGTGCAGCAATACGATTTGGCGCAGCTGCTCAAGCGCTTCGGCAAGTTCGGCCGGGTGCTGTGGGAGCGGTGTCAGGGCATCGATCGGCGCGAAATCTCGGCGGAGCGGCTGCGTAAATCGGTGGGCGTGGAGCGCACGCTGGCGGAAGACATTCACGACTGGGAAGATTGCGAAACGCTGATTATCGACAAACTCTACCCCGAGCTGGAGATGCGGCTGCGCAAGGTGAAGCCAGATCTGCACATCGCCCGGCAGGGCGTGAAGCTGAAGTTTCAGGATTTTCAGCAAACCACCCAGGAGCACGTGTTCCCGGTGCTGAACCGGCAGGATTTGCTGGCGGTGGCGCGGCAGGCGTGGCGCGAGCGGCGCGAAGGGCGCGGCGTGCGGCTGGTGGGGCTGCATGTGACGCTGCTCGATCCGCAGCTGGAGCGGCAGCTGGCGCTGCCTTGGGAATAAAAAAGCCGGCGAGTCGCCGGCTTTTTGCGTTAAGCGCGCAGATTACGCGCGCTCAGGGATCGCTTTCAGCAGCGAGGTCAGCAGCTTCCAGTACAGACCGACGCTTTCGATATGCACCTGCTCATCCGGCGAGTGCGGGCCGGTGATGGTTGGCCCGATCGATACCATATCCATGTTTGGATACGGCTTTTTGAACAGGCCGCATTCCAGGCCGGCGTGGATCACCATGATGTTCGGCGTCTTGTCGAACAGATCCTGATACAGCTCGCGCACCAGGTGCATCACCGGTGAATCGGCGTCCGGCTGCCAGCCCGGGTAGCCGCCCTTCGGCGCCACTTTGGCGCCGGCCAGCTGGCCCAGCGCGGTCAGCATTTCGACCACGTAGTCTTTGCCGCTGTCGATCAGAGAGCGGATCAGGCAGATGATTTCCGCTTCGTTTTCGCTGGTGGTGACCACGCCGACGTTCAGCGAGGTTTCCACTACGCCTTTTACCGCGTCGCTCATGCGGATCACGCCGTTCGGCGTGCCGTTCAGCAGCGCGAGGAAGCGCTGCTGGCTGTCGGCGCTCAGCGCCTGCGAAGCGCTGGTGGTCGGCTCCAGCAGCACGGTGATGTTCTTCTCTTTGGCGGAGAGTTCGTTCTGCAGCACCGCCAGGAACTCCTGGCTAAGCGCTTTCAGCGCGTCGGCTTTGTCCGCCGGCACCGCAACCACCGCAGAGGCTTCACGCGGAATGGCGTTGCGCAGGGTGCCGCCGTTCAGATCCAGCACGCGCAGGTTCAGCGCCGCCGCATGGGCGAACAGGAAGCGCGCCAGCAGTTTGTTGGCGTTGCCCAGCCCGACGTGGATCTCGGCGCCGGAGTGGCCGCCTTTCAGGCCCTTGAGGGTCAGCTTCAGGGTTTGGTAACCGGCCGGCACCGCTTCGCGCTGCAGCGGCAGGGTGGTGATGAAGTCGATACCGCCGGCGCAACCCATGTAGATTTCGCCTTCTTCTTCGGAATCGGTATTGATCAGGATGTCCGCCTGCAGCCAGTTCGGCTGCAGCCCGAAGGCACCGTCCATGCCGGCTTCTTCGGTCATGGTCAGCAGCACTTCCAGCGGGCCGTGCTCAACGCTGTCGTCGGCCAGCACCGCCAGGGCGGAGGCCATGCCGATGCCGTTGTCGGCGCCCAGCGTGGTGCCGCGCGCTTTCACCCACTCGCCGGCGATATAAGGCTGGATCGGATCCTTGGCGAAGTCGTGCACGGTGTCGTTATTCTTTTGCGGCACCATGTCCAGGTGCGCCTGCAGCGCGACCGGCTTGCGGTTTTCCATGCCTTTGGTGGCCGGCTTGCGCAGCAGGATATTGCCGACCTGATCACGCTCGGCGTGCAGGTTCTTCTCTTTGGCCCAGGTGAGGATGTGCTGCGCCAGCGCTTCTTCATGATAAGAAGGGTGCGGGATAGAACAGATCTTGGCGAAAATATCCCACAGCGGCTGTGGCGAAAGTTGAGACAATTCAGACACTATAAGTCTCCTGTGACGGCAGGCTCCGACAGGACGGGCGTGCCGCGCGGTTGAGGTGAGCGGGTATCTGTGCGTCGTGGCACGATCATCAGAGAATATCACTTTATTTCCGGCGGCGCGCGCCCCGTATTGTGCGGTTTAAGCGCTTGATCACACTGCTTCGCGGTGGGAACGTTCGCTTTTTCAGCATCAATCACCGAAAAGCCGCGCGGCGGAAATCGCGAGGTTTTCCTCGGTACAGCTGGAATTCAACGCGGCCAGTCTCTATAATCTCGCGCAACCTTTTTTCCCCTGAACTATAAAGTAAGCCGCTTCACCAGCCGGCTGGGACACGATTCTATGAGCGAAAAATACGTTGTTACCTGGGATATGCTGCAAATACATGCACGCAAGCTGGCGCACCGCCTGCTGCCTGCCGACAAATGGACCGGCATCATTGCCGTAAGCCGCGGCGGTCTGGTGCCGGCGGGCCTGCTGGCGCGCGAACTGGGCATTCGCTATGTGGATACCGTCTGCATTTCCAGCTACGACCATGATAACCAGCGCGAAATGAAAGTGCTCAAGCGCGCCGAAGGTGACGGTGAAGGCTTCATCGTAGTAGACGATCTGGTGGATACCGGCGGTACCGCAAAAGCGATCCGCGATATGTACCCGAAAGCGCATTTCGTCACCATCTTCGCCAAGCCGGCGGGCCGTCCACTGGTGGACGACTATGTGGTCGACATCCCGCAGGACACCTGGATCGAGCAGCCGTGGGACATGGGCGTCAGCTTCGTTCCCCCTATCGGCGGTCGCTAAGCCCAGCCAGTTCCAAATCAACGCCCGGTTATGCCGGGCGTTTGTTTAATGATAAACGTGATGGCGTTGTCAGGCTTGCCGAAGGCAAAATATAAAAAATAAGGAAAATCAATTTATTGATTTTCGGCCGTTGACCACAAAGGAGGAAAAACCACGTTTTTTCCTTCTTTGTCAGCCGCCTGACGCCCGGTTATGCCGGGCGTTTGCGTTATCTTGGTTTATCCCGCCAGAGTTAGGTACACTACCTCCAGTTAAGTAGGCCTGTTGCGGCCTATCGCCAGATTTACGGAGGCTGTTGTTACCATGGCACAGGCCAACCTTTCTGAAATTCTTTTCAAGCCTAAATTCAAACACCCTGAAACCTCGACGCTGGTGCTGCGCGCGCGCAACAAAGTGAGCGCCGCCATGCATTCCGCGTTGGAAGGCGACACCACCGGCAGCTGGTACCGTATGCTGAATCCGCTGCTGTGGGCCTGGCGCGGCGTCAGCCCGATCGAAATCCACGAAGTGTTGGCGCGCATCGCCGCCTCGGACGCCGAGCGCAGCAATCCGCAGCGGCTGGATACCGTGGTGGGCTACCGCAACGGCAACTGGATCTACGAGTGGATCCATCAGGGCATGCAGTGGCAGCAGAGGGCGACGGAGCAGCAGGATCCGCTGCTCGGCGGCGAGTACTGGCTGAAGGCCGCGAGCCTGTACAGCATCGCCGGTTACCCGCACCTGAAGGGCGACGAGCTGGCCGAACAGGCGGAGATGCTGGCTAACCGCGCTTACGAAGAGGCGGCGCTGCTGCTGCCGTATCAGCTGAAAGAGCTGGAGTTTCGCATCGAAGGCGGCGGCAGCGTCACCGGTTTCCTGCACATGCCGGAGAAGGGCGAGGCGCCGTTCCCGACGGTGCTGATGTGCGGCAGCCTCGATACGCTGCAGACCGACTATCACCGCCTGTTCCGCGACTACCTGGCGCCGCATGGCATCGCCATGCTGACGCTCGACATGCCGTCGATCGGCTCCTCCTGCAAATGGAAGCTGACGCAGGATTCCAGCTACCTGCATCAGCAGGTGCTGATCCAGCTGGCCTCGGTGCCGTGGGTGGATCATCAGCGGGTGAGCGCTTTCGGCTTCCGCTTCGGCGCCAACGTGGCGGTGCGACTGGCCTATCTGGAGCCGCAGCGGCTGCGCGGCGTGGCCTGCCTGGGCCCGGTGGTGCATCGCCTGCTGTGCGACGGCAGCACCCAGCTGAACGTGCCGGACATGTATATGGATGTGCTGGCCAGCCGCATGGGCATGGCTAACGCTTCCGACAACGTGCTGAAGGTGGAGCTGAACAGCTACTCGCTGAAAATGCAGGGGCTGCTGGGGCGCCGTTGCCCGACGCCGATGATCTCCGGCTACTGGGAGCGCGATACGCTCAGCCCGAAAGAGGAGTCGCAGCTGATCGTCACCTCCTCGGTGAGTGGCAAGCTGATCGCCATCCCGCGTACCCCGGTCTACGACAGCTTCCACCGGGCGTTGCTGCAGATGTCCGGCTGGCTGAAGGACAAAATGCGTTAATTAGTTGCTAAATTTTAACAGTTTGTTAAAAAGAGTGGTCTACATTGAGGAGGTTAGAGAATGACGTTACCGAGTGGTCACCCTAAAAGCCGACTAATGAAACGTTTTGCCAGCTTGGGGCCGTACCTGCGTGAAGGGCAATGTGAAAACGACCGTTTTTTCTTTGATTGTTTGGCCGTCTGCGTCAATGTAAAGCCCGCTCCGGAGAAGCGCGAGTTCTGGGGCTGGTGGATGGAGCTGCAGGCGGAAGAGGCGCGTTTCACCTATTCGTACCAATTCGGCCTGTTCGACAAAGAAGGCGACTGGACGGTGCAAAACATTAAGGATGATGAAGTGAGCGCCAAGCTGGAAGACACCCTGCGCGACTTCCATCGCCGCCTGGGCGAGCTGCTGGCGACCATGGATCTGGGGCTGGAACCCGCCGACGATTTCAAAGAAAAACTGATCAAACTCTCCGCCTGACCCCGTTTGACCACGTATTGTGCTGATTTCGCGTTGTGCCTGTTGGCATAACGCGTCTCTCCTGTTACAAAGACCTTTGCACTCTTCTTCTCATCATTACACACGGCAGAAATACTATGAACGGCAGCCAGACATTGGTTGTGAAATTGGGCACCAGCGTGTTGACCGGCGGATCGCTGCGTCTGAACCGCGCCCACATCGTCGAATTGGTGCGCCAGTGCGCGCAGCAACACGCCGCGGGCCACCGCATCGTCATCGTCACCTCCGGCGCGATCGCCGCCGGGCGCGAGCACCTGGGCTACCCCGAGCTGCCCGCCACCATCGCTTCCAAGCAGCTGCTGGCGGCGGTGGGGCAGAGCCGACTGATCCAGCTGTGGGAACAGCTGTTCTCCATTTACGGCATCCACGTCGGGCAGATGCTGCTGACGCGCGCCGATCTGGAAGACCGCGAGCGCTTCCTCAACGCGCGCGACACCATGACGGCGCTGCTGGACAACCGCATCGTGCCGGTAATCAATGAGAACGACGCCGTCGCCACCGCCGAAATCAAGGTGGGCGACAACGATAACCTGTCGGCGCTGGCGGCCATTCTGGCCGGGGCCGACAAACTGTTGTTGCTGACCGATCAGCAGGGCCTCTACACCGCCGATCCGCGCAACAACCCGCAGGCCGAACTGATCCGTGAAGTGCACGGCATCGACGACGCGCTGCGCGCCATCGCCGGCGACAGCGTTTCCGGTCTGGGCACTGGCGGCATGGGCACCAAACTGCAGGCGGCCGACGTGGCCTGCCGCGCCGGCATCGACGTCGTGATCGCCGCCGGCAGCAAGCCGGGCGTGGTGGCGGACGTGATCGAAGGCAAGCCGGTGGGCACCCGTTTCCACGCGCTGGAAACCCCGCTGGAAAACCGCAAGCGCTGGATCTTCGGCGCGCCGCCGGCCGGTGAGATCACCGTCGACGACGGCGCGGTGGAAGCCATGATGGCGCGCGGCAGCTCGCTGCTGCCGAAAGGCATCCGCGAAGTGAAGGGCGACTTCTCGCGCGGCGAAGTGATCCGCATCCGCAACCTGGCGGGGCGCGATCTGGCGCACGGCGTCAGCCGCTACAACAGCGATGCGATGCGCATGATCGCCGGGCACCACTCGCAGGAAATCACCGAAATCCTCGGTTATGAATACGGTCCGGTGGCAGTGCACCGCGACGATATGATTGTCAGTTAAGGAGTGAGCATGCTGGAGCAGATGGGGAAGGCCGCCAAGCAGGCCTCCTGGCAGTTGGCGGTGCTGAGCACGGCGAAGAAGAATCAGGTGCTGTCGGTGATGGCCGACAGGCTGGAAGCCAACAGCGAAGCGATCCTGCTGGCGAACGAACAAGACATGGCACAGGCGCGCGCCACCGGCATGAGCGAAGCGCTGCTCGATCGCCTGCTGTTGACCCCGGCGCGGCTGGCGGCGATCGCCAATGACGTGCGCCAGGTGTGCCGCCTGAACGATCCGGTCGGCCACGTGCTGGACGGCAACCTGTTGGACAGCGGGCTGAAGCTGGAGCGCCGCCGGGTACCGCTCGGCGTGATCGGCGTGATTTACGAGGCGCGCCCGAACGTCACCATCGACGTCGCCAGCCTGTGCCTGAAAACCGGCAACGCGGTGATCCTGCGCGGCGGTAAAGAGACGCACAACACCAACCAGGCGACGGTAAAAGTGATCCAGCAGGCGCTGGAACAGTGCGGCCTGCCGGCGGCGGCGGTGCAGGCGATCGACAGCCCGGATCGCGCATTGGTGAACGAACTGCTGCGCCTGGATCGCTATGTCGACATGCTGATCCCGCGCGGCGGCGCCGGCCTGCACAAGCTGTGCCGCGAGCAATCGACCATCCCGGTGATCACCGGCGGCATCGGCGTGTGCCACACCTATGTGGATGCAGACGTCGATTTCGACAAGGCCCTGACGGTGATTGAAAACGCCAAGATCCAGCGCCCGAGCGCCTGCAACTCGCTGGAAACGCTGCTGGTGAACCGCAGCATTGCCACCGAGTTCCTGCCGGCGCTGAGCGCCAAAATGGCAGCGGCGGGCGTGACGCTGCACGCGGCGGAAAATGCGCTGCCGCTGCTGCAGGGCGGCCCGGCGACGGTGGTGCCGGTGAACGCGGAAGATTATGACGACGAATGGCTGTCGTTGGATCTGAACGTGCTGCTGGTGGACGATATCGATCAGGCCATTGACCACATCCGCACCCACGGCACCAACCACTCCGACGCGATCCTCACCCGCTCGCTCAGCAGCGCCGAGCATTTCGTGCGCGCGGTGGACTCCTCGGCGGTGTACGTCAACGCCAGCACACGCTTCACCGACGGCGGCCAATTCGGCCTGGGCGCAGAAGTGGCGGTGAGCACCCAGAAACTGCACGCCCGCGGCCCGATGGGCCTGGACGCGCTGACCACCTACAAGTGGATCGGCTACGGCGACGATCTGGTGCGCAGCTAGGGCCGGATTGCGGTCAGAAAGAGGTCAGGGCGCAGCAGGCTGCGCCCTGATTGTTTTTGGGGAAGGTTGAGTGTGCCGCAGTGCGGTTGCTTGCAAAACAACCAAACGCCCCGGCGAGCTATTGACTCATTTCACGCACAGGTCTACCTTGTTCAACGCACTTCCGGCTTGCCCCGCAGGCCCGGCTCGATGCCGATATAGCTCAGTTGGTAGAGCAGCGCATTCGTAATGCGAAGGTCGTAGGTTCGACTCCTATTATCGGCACCATTCTCTCTTCCTGTTATCGGCACCACCTCACTTTTTAACTTTCCCTTTCGTACACTCCGTCACCGACTCTGCCGCAAAGCTAAAGCCTATTAATCCGGCGCATGATGCAATACCTGGGCTTGCGTGCCATAAATCGCACAACACACAAACGTCGTAAACGGGAATATGCGTTGCTACGTTGGGACCTCACCGTCTTTTTCTTATCTGAGAAGAAAGGCATTAACGCGATTAATTCATTTAAACAAGTGAGGTTGTTATGTGTGAAGATTTAATTTCAAGAACGAAGTGTTTTGTCTTTAATGGTCAAAGATACAGAGTCTTTATCTCTCATCGCAGGGGGATTGGCGGTAATTTGAACCCGCTGTATCTTTTGGATGCTAACTCCCAGTTTTCGGTCGTGACGGAACGTAACAACAGAAAACGCGATGGGGATATTCTTTATGTCGGCATTGGCTATCAAGACGGGGTGGATGTCTTGAAGGCAAGAACCCGCGATTATACGGTTCCCTCAGGAGAGAAAGAGTTTGCGGAAGGGGGCGGAGCGGCAGCGTTTTATCAGTTTATTGCCGCATGCGTTAAACCATGGGTCGAAGCGCATTATCCTGTCAACGTAGATCGGCAAACGCTGGCAGGCCATTCGCACGGTGGTCATTTTGTGTTGTATACCCTGTTTAATCATCCTGATGCATTTCAAAATTATTTAGCGGCCAGTCCATCCATTTGGTGGGGCAATGGGGCGTTGATTCCTGACGGCAAGTTAGCCATTGATGAACATGTCAATCAGGTCACGCTGATGGTGGGAGAGTATGAAGAAAAGCTTCATCCCCAAAGTAATGAAACAGAGAAAATGCAGATCCTTAGAATGAACGCCACGCCTAAGCTGCGAGCCAGAAATTTGGCGGAGAAGTTGATCGGTAATGAACAGCGCTGTAGCTTTGTTTTTTGCACCGGACGGCGCCACCCCGGCGTTATTAAGGATTATGCACAGGTGGCAAACCTGATCGCTGGGCATCGTCCACAATATGACGGGCTTTAGAATAGACATAGCGTTATTCAAGATCGATTTTATTGCTGTTAGTCCGGGCTGACGCTGCGAATCCTATCAATGCGAGTCACCTAGATTGTCAGTGGGAAGTCACCAGGGAAAATAAAATAGTCTACAAGGATATGGCCCCCTAGGGGCAACACGCTTAGCGCGGCGTCAACGGCTGGCATGATAGTCATGAATACATGCACATTATCCACTTTAAAAACAACAAGATATTAAAGTGTTGAGCCTTCGCCGCAGGAATATTCCTTCTCTTGCCGTACGTCTTTTGCTTGCCTTTCCCCGGTTAAACAACCGTTTAATTAATCACTGTTATAATTACCCCTGTTGAGCCTTGATGGGTGAATGTTTCTTCCTCAAGCATTGCGATGCGGCGCTCTGTGGAGCGGCATCCGTTTTTGGACATGCCGGTGGTTCGGTGAGAAGTTAGGAGAAGTGCACTATGAGCAGAAAAGACAAGCTCGCGGCGGCCCTGCTGGCCATCTTCCTGGGTGGGCTGGGCATTCACAAGTTTTACTTAGGGATGAAGTGGTGGGGGCTGTTCTACCTGCTGTTCTGCTGGACGGGGATCCCGGCGATTGTCGGCTTTATCGAAGGTATTATTTATCTGTTCCAGTCGGAAGAGAAATTCAACCAGAAATACAATCCTGGTCTGATTTAATGCTTTTTCTGGCGGCGCTTCCTGTTAAGGGAAGCGCCGTTTTTCATTCCGTTACTGTTTCTTCATCATCATCTTGCCGCGCATTTCTTTGCTCATCATTTTATTCGAGCTGGAAATCACGCAGTTATATTGCTTGCCTTGGTTAATGATCATAAAGGTGCTGACCGGATCTTTAAAATTCTTGTCGATGGTGAAATAAATATACGCCTGTGGCAGCGCCGCCGGTTTAAAGGCGCCGAAGGCATACACATCCGCCAGGCCCAGCGCGGAGAGATCGACCGTCAGCTCCATCGGTTTCATGGAATCCGGCGATGGGAACATCGACTTGGCCGACATCATCATGGTGCTGCTGTTGATGGTGTAATCGGTTTTGACCTTCATGCCCATATATTTCGATTCCGGCATGGAAAGTTCTTTTTTGCAGGCGGCGTCATGCTGCGGCGCCGGGCTGCCATTTTCCATCACGGCGTGCACGTGTTCCAGCATCACCGCCGCGCTGCCGGTGGTAGGCTGCGCATCGGCCGCGTAGGCCGCGCCGCTGAAGGCGGCCACAGAGGTAAGGATAATGCCTGTAACGATTTTCATTGTCGCTCTCCGGAATGCTAATAATGATATTAATTGCGGTGTGTAGCCTATTGGCTTGATAAAACGCAAAGTTATCCGTTCCATGGAGATAAAGCCTCCTCGGAATATTGTCGATAAAATATTTCCTTGCCCGTTAAAAAACGGACTTTTTTAATTGCTGTCAGTGTCTTTGCTTGTGTCCAGCTGCATATAAATAGTATGTCTAAACATAGTCAATGTTTGGAATATGCACAAATTATTGCAGTTTTTTTCCGCTTTCCTTTTCCGGTTTTTAACAAGGGGTAAATATTATATTGATATACAGGTAGTTATCTTTTTACGTTAAAAGCACTCTATGAAGCGTTATTTATGTGATCTTCATAGTCACAGAAATAACTCTGAAATTATTATCTTTCTATTTAACGGCTAATTATTCATGGCATAGGCTTCAACCCCTTATGTTTCCTGCGCTAGAATCAGGCGGCCGCTCTCTGTTGAAACAAGGATATCGCCATGGCCGCCTGGGCCCTTTTGATCGTCGGTTGGTTGCTGATTTGGCGGGATTACCCGATTTTCGGCGCGCTGTGCATCGCGCTGTTTGCCCTGCTGCAGTGGACGAAATACGCCGCTAAAGGCGCGCAACAACCCGAGGCGCAGGCCGCCGAGTGGCGCAAGACCGACTGGCGTTCGCAACCGATTGAGATGGCGCACGCCGGTGACAGCGACCGGCAGATCGGCGGCGTAGGGGAGCTGGGCATGGGCGGCCCCAACTTTTGGACGCTGCTGCTGCGCGACGGAGCGGTGGTGCATGGCGCCTGTGCGGCGCCGCAGGACGTGGACGGTGGCAAGCTGCGCCTGATCCCGACCCGCAGCCGCGAGGGTGAGGGGCTGACGGTATACGAACCCGCCGCCCAGGTGATGTATGCGCTGCCTGCGCTGACCGATCGCGAACAGGAAGCCTTGGCCGCCGGTGCCGTTGAGGCGCTGGCGCGGCTGCGGGCGAGATGTCGGCAGGTGGAGGCTACGCCGTTGCATCCGGTGCGTGGCCTGTGGGTGCCGCAGTGGGTGGAGGATCCGGCGGATCGTCTGGAGATCGCCTTGCCCAGCGGCCGTACGCTGGTGGCGCGTTCGCGGTTACCGGCGGATCTGCGCCAGGCGGACGATCCCGCCGCGCTGCTGCACGCGCCGCCATATGAGCTGTTGCTGGATAACAGGCCGACCGATCTCTGGGTACGCGATCTCGAACGCGTGGCGGAATCCCCGACGGGCGACGGCTTGAGCGTCGGCGGCTGCCAGTTCCGCGGCGAGCAGATCGTCGACGGTCTGTACCATCTGTATTTTGCCGGCGAGTGGTTCAGCCTACTCTCTTACGCGCATAAACCGGCGGGCGGGCGCGGGGCGGACACCACCTTTTTCGTCGAGCGGGTAGAGCCGCAGGATGGCGGGGTGTTCGTGATTGAATGGGATGCCTACAGCGTGGGGCCGGACGGGCGCGAGCCGCGCGTGGCGGCTCCGCCGGTTCTGGTTGTCGCGGTGAGCTGGCAGGACGCGCCGCTGCAGCTGCCCACGGCGAATAACCGCATGACCGTGCGCTTGCCCAACGCCACGGCATGATGCTTAAGGCAGCACCCTGACTTCGCCGTTCTGCAGGGTCAGCACGGCGATCGGGCTGCCGGAGAAGCATTCCCTGAACGTCCAACCGCTGGGCCGAAACGCCGCCGCTGGCAGCCCGGCTTGCCACTCCTCCCACTGCACGGCCGGCTGATCCGGCGGCAAAAAGAAGGTGACCAGCCAACCGGCTTCGCAGCGTACCGTTTGGCCGCTCGGGCGGGTAAAGGTATGCGCGCTCGCCAGCTCCATCACCGGCGGTGAAACCTCGAAGGCGACGATCGGCACGCCGGCCACGTTTTGCGGCTGAGGGAAGCGCACTGCGGTGACGCCGTTCATCGTAACGGGGCTGTTTTCGCTGCCGGGCAGGCGCGGATCCTGCCGGTTTACCCAACTTCCTTTTGGCAGCGCGATCTCACCAAACGGCCTGGCCTCGTCGAGCGTCAGGTAGCTGCGTTGGTTCCAACGATCTTCAGCCCGTTGGCTCTTGATATCCTGGATGAGGGTGCCGATCAGCGCCAGCATGCATGCCACCGGGTACACCGCCAGCGCCGAGGCGAGCAGATAGCCGCCCCAGGAGAGCGGCGGACGCGGGCGGCCGCAGCGGGCGGCGACGTAGCGCCAGCCCCACCAGGCGATCAGGATGCCGGCGAGCAGCAAGGCCAACAACAGCGCCAGCAGCCCCGCGACGCCGGCGCCATAACCTAACAGCATGGCAAGTTCCTCATGTTCACGGCGTGGTGGCGCGGTAGCGAACGAAGTAAGGCAGCGCCGGGGTATCCCGGGCGTCGTCGTAGTGGCTTTCCGGTTCGACCACGGTCTGGCGTGCGTCGTCGCGCCCGTTGTAGCGATACTCCAACGGTTGCCGGTAGCGCACGTCGGATGAACGCAGATCGAAAATCAGCGAGAGACGCGCATCGCCGTTATCCGTTTGGGCAACCAGCTTGTCGTTGCCCGCCCACAGCTGATACAGCGATTTATCGCCATTTTCCAGCAGTGCCGTCAGCTGCCCATCGGGCTGATAGCGCAGGAGCTGATACAGCCCTCTGTCCAGCGTCTGCGCGATCAGGTAGATGCCGCCATCCGGGGCCTGCGCGCTTTCGTTCACGCGCACCAGTAGCCAATGCCATTCAGTCATCTCGCCGGTTTTGCCGTTAACGGCGATGTGCAACGCGCCGGATCCGAGCACCGGGTTCATCCAGAACAGCACGCGATCGCCATCAACGGCGGTAAAGATCTCGGGCATGGATTTGCGAGCAGCTTTGCCGAAACGCGTCGATGACTCTTCCTCGCCGCGCTCAAAGCCCAGCAGCTGCCGCTCGTCCAGCAGCGCCGGCAGATTCAGCGTCTGTCGCCAATGGGCGCCGAAGTCCGGGCTGTAGAAAATGCCCTCGGTGCTGATGAAATACAGCGCGCGTTTTCCCGGCAGCGCCACCAGTTTGCCGCCGATCAAGGACGGGAGATTGTCATCGCCTTCCGCCCAGGGGAGCAGCGGTCCGATGGTGCCCCGCTGCACATCGACCAGCCGGCGCCCTTTGGACAGAAAAAGCACGCACTCTTGCGCGCTGCAAACCGCATCGTGGATCGATTCGTCGAGCTCCCCCAGCATTTGCAATCCCTTTGGGCCGACGAACAGCACCTGGCTGAGGTAGTTGGCCGCCCAGCCGTAAAAGCTGTTGTAGGCGCTGGTCTCACTTCTTTTGCTGGTGAGCAGCAGAGCGCCGTCCTGTGCCGGGTAGCTGTGGATGAGATCGTAGCGGGCTATCGTCGGCAACGCCTCGTCGCCCTGGGTCCATTGCCACTGTGCGTAGCGTTGCTCAGGAGCGAGGAAATAAAAGCCCAGCGCGCTGGCCAAAAACAGCGTCAGGATGAGAAGAGGTCTTTTATAAAGCGCTAACGTCATCATTTCAGCTCCGTCACCTGTTCCTGCCGCCATAGCCTGCGGCGCAGAGTGCGCAGGTATTTGAACGTCTTAAACGTGCGGTGCTGGTCAAAAGCGTAGAGGCGGCAGATCTGGGCGAAGCCCTCGATCAGCAGCGCCAGGCCGCTGACCATCAGCATCATCAGCAGCAGAATCGGCGGCAACTCGCTGGCGAGGCGCTTCAGGGTCCAGGCATCCAGGTGAAAGCCGGCTGGGGTATCGGCGTTATCCCACACTATCAGGGCGAGCATAATGCACATCATGATCGCGCCGAGAATGAAGACGGCGCGTGCGCACAGGTTAAGGCCGGCTTCGGTGAAGTAGCGATTGCCGCCGATGAGATAGGTCTGGCGGTCGCGGTGATTGATGATTCCACGCACCTTGGGCAACTCGGGAATGACGTCGTTCTCGCAGTACAACACCTGCAGCGGGTCGCCTTTGGCGATGAAAAGCGGATGTTGCCGACGAAATACCGGATGCAGTTTGGTATTGGGGACGTTGAGCGCGCGGGTCGTCAACGCGAAGTGCGTATCCTTCTGACGCCACGCATAAGTGTCCAAATACTGCACCTGCCGCGGGAGCTCATATTGGCAGAGTTCGTAGCTCAGGGCGTTGACCGTCTCGATGCCGGAGGCCTCGACGCCGTTCGGAAGGGGAGGCGCGGTCTGCAGCGGTGCGGTCGCCGGCACGGTGTCTGCGCGGGCGGCCCGGTATTTGATGCCGGGGATTTTCAGGCTGAGTGAGCCGGGTGGCGTGACGTCTTGCCCCAGCAGCACGCGATCCAGCGCCCTGAGCAGGCGTCTGCGGCCGCGGTGCCCGATCAGCAGAAGCTCTGAACCGACGAACAACACCATGCCGACACCGATAAGGCCGGCGATGATGGCGATAAAGAACAGGACGATGGTCAGCCAGGAGTCTTCCCGGTCCATGATGAAAAAGCCCGCTGGGAAACCGCCGGCCAGCACGATGCCCAGCAGCAGCAGGGCAAAGTATTTCAGCTTGTATTTCAGCGTTCTGTCGGGCTCCAGCCGGCCTTTCGTGCCGTGCAGCAGCCAGTGCAGCCAGTAGCTGCCGTCCCGCAGGCGGTGAGCGCCGATCTTCACCCGATCGCCGGCGGCGAGCGTGGCCAGCAGGTTTTCGCTGTCGCTGAAGTCGTCGCGGTAAAAAAAGAACGTCTGGCCGGAAGCGATGAGCCTCACCAGGTTGTCGGGCGCCGTCTGTTGGCAGGCGCATTGCTCGACGGTCACATGAAAAAATTGGGTTTGCATGTCATTCCCTGTCAGCGGGCGTGGCCCGAAAATTCATCCCTGGCGCCGGGTATTCAGCGCTTTTTCATCCACGGCAGCATGCGCACCAGCGCATTGTCCTTGACGATGTAGTGGTGGAACAGCGCGGCGGCGGCATGCAGGCCGATCAGCCAGTAGCCGAATGACGCCAGCGTTTTGTGCCAGCCGATAATCATCCGCGCCTGCGGCCGATCGGCCACCTCGGCGAACGGCATCGGCAGGCCGAACAGGTACCACTCTTTGCCGCCCAGATAGCGCGAATACACTCCCAGCACCGGTAGCGTCAACAGCAGCAGGTAAATCAGGGTATGCGTCAGATGCGCCAGGCCGGTTTGCCACTTCGGCGGCTTGGGCGTGATAGCGGGCGAGGCGTGACGCCAGCGCAGGAACAGGCGGGCGATCATCAGCGCAAACACCGTCACGCCGCAGCTGAAGTGGGTGACGACCAGCACGTACCACGGCGCGCTGCCCGGCTCGGCAAAGCCCCGCAGCTCGATGGCGGCGCAGGTGATGACCAGCAGGATCGCCACCAGCCAGTGCAGGCGGATTTGCCACGGCATGTAGGTGTTTGGCACCGGGTTACCTTCTGATGTTAAAGGGTCTGTGCGCCGATGGTAACGAAATGTTACAGGCGAGGAAAGCGCCTGCATGCAGTTTAAGCAAAATGCCAGGGGGATAGGCTTATTAAGCTATGAATTTAGTGGGTTAAGTGCCTGGCGGCAGGGGAGACAGTTAGCATCGTAAGTTGTGAAGTTAATGCGCGGTAGGTTCAGAGGCTGGCAGCTTATTAAGCGATGAGACGGGGGGCGCCGCAGCCCCGCTGCGGCGCCCTGGGGTCAGTTTAATTTGGCCTTGGCGAAATCGCTGCCGTTCACGTCCACCACATAGCCGCTCAGGTTGCTGCGGGTGGCGTAGAACACCTTGCCGGTGGCCAATGGCAGCCACGGCGCCTGTTTGGCGAAGATCACCTGCGCCTGTTGATACAGCTTGGCGCGCGCCTGCGGCTGGTTTTCCTGGATCGCCTGCTGGATCAGTTTGTCGTAATCCTTATCGCACCAGCGCGCCACGTTGGCGCCGCTCTGCACGCCGGCGCAGCCGAGCAGGGTGGCGAAGTTATCCGGATCGCCGTTGTCCGACACCCAACCGTAAAGCGCGCTCTGCTGTTCACCTTTGCGCAGCCCGGCCAGATACTGGCCCCACTCCCAGGTGACGATCTTGGCCTTCACGCCCACCTTCGCCCAGTCGCTCTGAATCATCTCGGCGATGCGCTTCGAGTTCGGGTTGTAGGGGCGCTGTACCGGCATCGACCAGATGTCGGTCTCAAAGCCCTGCTCCAGCCCGGCCTGCTTCAGCAGTTCGCGCGCCTTCTGCGGATCGTAGGCGTACTCCGGCAGTTTATCGTTGTAGCCCAGCATGCCCGGCGGCAGCAGCGAATTGGCCGGGGTGCCGCTGTCTTTGAACACGGCGGCGACGATCGCTTTCTTGTCTACCGCGTAGCTCAGCGCCTGGCGCACCAGCAGGTTGTCGAACGGTTTTTTCTGGGTGTTGAACGCCAGATAGCCGACGTTCAGCCCGGTAATATCGTGCAGCTGCAGGTTGCTGTCGGCCTTGATGGCGGCGAATTGTTCCGGCAGCGGTGCCGGGATGATCTGGCATTCGTTGGTTTTCAGCTTGGCCAGCCGGGTTTGCGGATCCGGCGTAATGGAGAAGATCAGATGCTTGCTGGCCACTTCGCCCTGCCAGTAGTGCGGGTTGGCGATGTAGCGGATCAGCGAATCCTGCTTGTACTGCTGCAGCGCGAACGGCCCGGTGCCGATCGGCCAGTTGTCGACGTATTCCGGCGTGCCCTTTTTCAACATCGCGTCGGCGTACTCGGCGGACAGGATCGAGGCGAAATCCATCGCCCAATCGGCGACGAAGGCGGCGTTGGGCTGGCTCAGCGTGAAGCGCACGTGATGCTCGTCCACCGCTTCCACCTTGGTGATCAGCTTGTCCAGGCCCATGTCGGTGAAGTATTCATAATTGCCGCCGGAAACCTTGTGGTAGGGGTTAGCGGGATCCTTCTGCCGCATCACGGTGAACACCACGTCTTCGGCATTGAAGTCGCGCGTTGGGGTGAAGTATTTGTTGCTGTTGAATTTCACCCCCTGGCGCAGGGTGAAGGTGTAGGTCTTGCCGTCCGGGCTGACGCTCCACTCGGTGGCCAGCGAAGGAGCGGGCGTTTTATCGCTTTCACGCAGCGTTACCAGCCGGTTGTACAGCACCTGTGAGGTGGCGATAAAGGTCGGCCCGGAGCTGGAAAGCTGTGGGTTGAACGATTCCGGCGAGGCGACGGTGCAGTACACCAGCGCATCGGAAGCGGCCAGCGCGCCGCCCGCCGACAACAGGCCGCAGCCGGCCAGCGCCAATCCGGCGATAGGGTGTTTTAAAAACGTCAAGGCAAGATCCTCAGGTGGAATGGGCCGTTACCGGCGAATTGATTTAACTATAGATAACGGATGGCGAGACGGGGAACAAGCCTCTCATCTGCGCATTCTGTGCGCCCCGCATTGCTTGCCTTTACGGCGTAGATCTACACTGCGGGACAATCACTCACTCGCAAGGATTTCCCGATGAGCCACTTTCGCCCTGTCGCCCTCGAACATGCCAGCCGCCTGCTGAACCACGGGCCGACGGTCTTGATCACCAGTCGCAGCCGCGACGGCGCCAAACGCAACGTGATGGCCGCCGCCTGGTCGATGCCGGTGGAGTTCAGCCCACCGCGCATCGCCATCGTGGTCGATAAAGGCGCACACAGTCGGCAGATGATCGAAGAGAGCGGCGCATTCGGTATTTGCGTGCCGGCGGCGATGTTCATCGACGCCACCTACGCGGTCGGTAGCGTGTCCGGGCTGGACGACGACAAGTTCTCCCGCTTCCACATCGCCGCAGCGCCGAGCGCCACGCTGCAGGTGCCGCTGATCGAACAGGGCTGCGTGGCGTGGCTGGAGTGTCGGTTGCTGCCGGAAAGCGGCGCGCAGGAAAAATACGACACCTGTTTCGGTGAGGTGCTGAGCGCGGCGGCGGACGAACGGGTATTCCAACAGGGGCGCTGGCACTTCACCGCCGCCAATGCGGATCTGCACACCATTCATCATCTGGGGGCGGGCAATTTCGTGCGCAGCGGCGAGACGCTGCGGGCCAAACCGCTTTAATCGGCCTTGCGTCTGCGGTCAGCATCATAGCGCTCGCGGGCGGCGTCCAGCTCGGGGAAATGGTATTCCGCCCACTTATCCAGCGCCGCCAGCGTCTCGACCAGCGAGCAGGCGACGGCGCTGAGCCGGTATTCCACATGCGACTGATTCTTTTCACTTAAATCCAGCCGTTCGAGCAGCCCATTGCGTTCCAATTGACGCAGCGTTTGTGTCAGCACCTTCTGCGAAATGCCGTCGATGCGGCGCAGCAGCTCGCCGTTGCGCATCGGGCGTTGTGCCAGCGCAGGCAGGATCAGCATCACCCACTTGCCGGAAATCAGCGCCAGCGCATCGCGCGCGGAACACTTGCTCGAATAGACGTCGCCGGGATAAGCCATTGGGGGTTACCTTCAGGTGCGTAATTGCCAAGGGGGTGAGAAAGCCACAGCATAACAGCACCACCTTACAACGGGAGAAACAGGATGAACGTGCTGATTGTGCTGGCTCACCCCGAGCCGCATTCTTTCAATGCTCATTTGGCTGAACAGGCGCGGCAGGCCTGGCTGACGCAGGGGCACCAGGTGAAGACGGTCGATCTGTATCAGGAGGGGTTTGATCCGCGCGAGGGCGCCGGCCACTACCCCAGCAGAAAGCAGGCGGACAGATTTGATGCGATGCAGGAGCAGCGCCATCACTGGACGATCCAGGCGCTGCCGGTGGAGATCCGGCGACATATCGAGCTGCTGCGCTGGGCGGATACGCTGGTACTGCAGTTTCCTTTCTGGTGGTTCGGCGCGCCGGCCATCATCAAGGGCTGGATGGATCGGGTGTTCGTTTACGGCGGGATCTACGACAGCCGCCACCGCCATGAGAACGGCGTGATGCGCGGCAAGCGGGCGCTGCTTACCGTCACCGCCGGCGCTTCCGCTCAGGCCTGTGCGCCGGACGGGCGTGACGGCGATATGCGGCTGATGCTGTGGCCAATCATGCATGCGCTGCACTATATCGGCTTTAGCGTGCTGGAGCCGTTCCTGGTCTATGGCGTGCGCGGCGGGTTGACGGACGAGGCTCTGCAGGCGCAGAACGCCGCTTTGGTGCAGGTGACGCAGGCGTATCGGGACGGTTTGAACGCGTTTTCCGCCTGGCCGGCGGTGCCGTTCAACCGCAATGAGGATTTTGACGCCGATCTGGCGCTGAAACCCGATGCGCCGGTCTACAGCCCGTTCGTGCGGCACCGCGATCCGGATTAAAACCCGGCCTTCAGCAGCTCCTCGCGCAAATCGTCGATAATCGCCGGTTCGATGTCGGGGAACTGCTGCTGAATATCGGCGATGGCTTCGGCCACGCTGGGGCCGGCGAAGGTGCCGGAGAAGGGCAGCAGCGGCAGATTGGCGTCGCTGTCCGGCAGTTCACCGCGGATCGTGCCGGTGATCATGCCCGCTTTTTTTTCCGCCGTGAGGTCGTACTCTCCCACGTTTTTGTCGATCGGTTTCATTGGCCACCTCGCTGTCGGTGAGTGTTTTGCCCTGTCTGTTAAAGCATAGTGTTTCAGGCAATGAATACCAATCAATGTATATAATATTAATATAAAACAATAAGATGACTCTCTCCTGCCGTTTGACGTTCGCGGGCGTTCAGCGCTATGCTCGTGGCGCTGAAGGAACCTTCCTCACTGACAGGGATAGACGATATGAAAAGACTGAAAAACGCGGCGCTGTTGCTGCCGCTGTTGGCGCTCAGCGCCTGCACCCAGCATCTCAGCAGCGCCGAGCTGCATGCCAAGCACTACATTTATCAAACCCGCGACGACTTCGAGCCGGGGTTCCGCACCGACGTGAACGGCAGCATTAAAAACGCCGTGCCGATGTTCGAACAATTCTACCAAATGGGGAAAAAGGATCGCGCGGCGGGCGTGGCGCGCAGTGAAGCGCAGAAAAAAGCCGACTATCTGGCCAGCCCGGAATTCCAGCAGAACATGGAACACAAAACCATCTTCATCAACCGCGCCTACAGCGGCTCCGACAATCCTAAACGCCGTCAGGTGCTCTCGCAGGAGGCGGTAGGCGCCTATTGGGACGGCTACGAAGGGCGCTGAACATAATCCCTCACAAATAGAAGGTAATAAAAACTGGTCTTCTGGCGGTTATTTGATTATAAAAACCGCCGCTAAGGACGATGTTCATAGATGAAACCAGGAGTGTTTATGTTGGCAAAAGTTAAGCGTTCGTTCGCCGCCGCCGTCGTATTGATGTTGGCGTTACCCGCAGTTCAGGCCGCGGATTACCGTGCGGGCGAGCAATACACCCGGCTGGATAAGCCGGTGGCCACCGCGCCGGCGGTGGTGGAATTTTTCTCCTTCTACTGCGGCCCTTGCTATCAGTTCGCCGAAACCTATCGCGTAGGCAGCACTGTCGCGCAGGCGCTGCCCGCCGGCGAGAAGCTGACCAAATATCACGTCAGCCTGATGGGCAAACTGGGCAATGAGCTGACCGAGGCCTGGGCGGTGGCGACGGTGCTGGGCGTGGAAGACAAGATTGAAGGGCCGATGTTCGAAGCGGTGCAGAAACAGCGCGCCGTCAACGGCGCCGAGGATATTCAGCGGGTGTTCACGGCGGCCGGCATCGATGCCGCCACCTACGAAAACGCGCGCCACAGCCTGCTGGTCAAAGGATTGATCGCCAAGCAGAACGAAGCGGTGAAAGCGTTCGAGGTGCGCGGCACCCCGTCGTTCTACGTGGCAGGCAAATACAAGATAGACAATGCCGGCATGGCCAGCACCAGCGTTGAAGGCTACGCCAAAGAGTATGCGGCGGTGGTGCGTTACCTGTTGGACAAACAGCCGTAAACCGGGCCGCCTGGGCCCGGTGTTAGCCGCCGGGTCTATTTCGCCGCGGGCAAATCCAACGCCTGACGCAGCTCGTCGCGCGCTTGCCGATACTGTTGCTGGAAATCCTGCTGCTGTGAAAGCTGCTGGCTGATCACGCTGCCGGCGATGCGGCCCATCTCGATATCGGAAGGGTAGTGAATGCCCGCCACTACCCGGTTGTCGCCGTATTGCCAGGCGCGCGTCATGATGGCGGCGCGCTTCTCCGGCACCATGTTGGCCAGGGTAATGCCCATCAGCGTGCCCAGCGTGGTGTGGCCGGAAGGCCAGGAGCCGGAGCTGGAGCGTTTGACGATCGGCTCGATGCGGCTGTCCAGCATATGCGGGCGCGGGCGCTTCCAGAAATCTTTCGCCGGATCGACCACCGCCGCTTCGGTAGCGACGATGCGATCGAAGAAGGCGCTCACGGCCGGCAACGCCTGGGCGTTGAACTTCGGCCCTATCACGTTGCTGTACACCCAAACGTTCTCTTCCGCATCCGCTTTGGCCTGGCTGGCCATCTCCGGCGTGCGTTTCTGTTGCATGTCGAGCACTTCCCGCAGTTCGCGCTGGGTCTGAGCCGAGTCGTTGGCCGGCGGCGGCGGCAGAATGTGGGTCAGATCCACCTGCTGCGCGGTGGTGAACGGTTGGGCTTCCTCTGCCGCCTGCGCGTGGAACGCGGCCAGCGCGCTGGCGGTAAACAAGCACAGCGCCAAAGCGGATTTTTGCAATGATTTCATCGGATCAGGTCCAGGGTGTCAAAGTGAAGGGAACAGCAGCCTTGTATCTTTGATGAGGGTTGTGATGATGCGATGACGGTTTCGTGGCGAATTGATGACAACACGCCCGGTGAATTGTGATCGCGGCGCCAAATCCCCCGTTGATCATTGATTGTGTGTTAACGGATTGTTATGGTGTTTTTCTGTTCAACGGCGCAGCGCTGCTGCTGTTCGAAGGGAGAGATCATGACGGCATTGGCAACGCTCCGGGACGCCGGCTTCGAAGAGTGGCTGGGGAAAATCAACACCGCCTGCGGCAGGTTCTGCGCGAAAACGCTGGGGCCGGGCTTCAGCGGAGCGATGCAGGAATTCCGCGCCCATGCGCTGCGTCTGAGCGTGGTCGATGTGTCCCAGGCCCGGCTGTACCGCACGCCGCGCGAGATCGCCCGCAGCGACGGCGCGCACTTTTTTACCGTTTTCCAGCTGCGCGGCAGTGCGTTGATGGAGCAGGGCGACCGCCAGACGGTGCTCTCTCCCGGCGATATGACGCTGATTGACGCCTCACAGCCCAGCAGTTTCACCTTCCAGCGCGATTCGCGCCAAATTTCTCTGCTGTTGCCGCGCGGCTGCCTGCCGTTGCCGCCGCCGTGCGCGCGGCGTCTGGGGGCGGAGCTCAGCGCGGTGCGTCTCAGCCGCCAACTGGTGCTGAGCAGCATGCAGGATCCGCTGCTCGCCGCGGCGGAAAGCGAAGCGGTGCTGAATGCATTGGCGGCGCTGCTGCGTCCGGCGCTGGCGCTCGAACAGGCGCGGCCGGAGGGGCCTCCGTCGGTTTTCGACAAGGCGTTGGCATTGATCGACAGGCATATCCAGTCGGCGCAGCTGCGCCCGGAATGGGTGGCGGCCGAGTTGGGAGTCTCGTTGCGCAGCCTGTATCGGCTGTTCGCCCGACAGGGGCTGGTGGTGGCGCAGTACATCAGGAACCGCCGGCTGGATCTGTGTGCGCAGGCGCTGCGCAGCGCCGCCGGTCAGGAGAAGTTGGCTGGCATCGGCCTCGACTGGGGCTTCACCGATCACAGCCATTTCTCGACCGCTTTCAAGCAGCGCTTTGGCATGTCGCCGAGCGAATACCGCCGGCAATATCAATAAGTCTGGGCGCGGGGCAGGCCCGCGCCGCTTCACTCAATAGCGGATGCAGACCGATTTCGATTCGGTGTAGGCATCCAGCCAATCCGGGCCGAAATCGCGGCCGCTGCCCGACTGTTTAAACCCGCCGAACGGCATGTTCGGATCGATCAGCGTATGGGTGTTGACCCACACGGTGCCGGCCTGAATACGCGGCGTCAGCGCCATCGCTTTCTGCAGGCTGGTGGTCCACAGGCTGGCGGTCAGCCCGAAGTCGGTGTCGTTGGCCTTGCTCAGCGCCTCTTCGGCGCTCGCCACCCGGATCAGGTTGACCACCGGGCCAAACACTTCTTCGCGCGTCAGGTTCAACCGATCGTCCGGGTTGATCACCAGCGTCGGCGGAATGTAGAAGCCGTTGGCGTCCGGCCCGGCCACGCCGCCGATGAGCTCGGCGTTTTTCGCCCGGGCGTCGTCCAGGTAGGCCGCCACCTTGTTGCGGTGCGCAAGCGACACCAGCGGGTTGATTTGCGCGCCGGCATCCATCCCCGGCCCGACCGACAGCGATTTCACCGCCTGTTCAAAACCGGCTACCAGCTGGTCGTAAATCGGCGCTTCGATATAAATCCGCGAGCTGGCGGCGCACACCTGCCCCTGGTTGAGGAAGCTGCCGAGCATCAGGCCTTCGATCACCTGCTGCGGATCGGCGTCTTTCAGTACGATAGCCGGGTTTTTGCCGCCCAACTCCAGCGTCACGCGGGTCAGGCGATCCGCCGCGGCGCGCGCAATGCTTTTGCCGACCGGCGTGGAACCGGTAAAGCTGACTTTGGCGATCAGCGGATGTTCGGTCAGCGCCTTGCCGCACACGGTGCCGCGGCCGGTGACCACGTTGAACACGCCCGGCGGCACGCCGGCTTCGCTCGCCAGCTCGGCCATGCGCAGCAGGGTGAGCGGGGTGGTTTCCGACGGTTTGATGACGATGGAGCAGCCCGCCGCCAGCGCCGGCATCACTTTCCACATGCCGATCATCAGCGGGAAGTTCCAGGGCACGATGCCGGCGACCACGCCAATCGGCTCTTTGCGGGTATAAACCTGATATTTGGCGCCCGGCGGAATCGGAATGGACACGTCCAGCGTCTGGCCGGTGATTTTGGTCGCCAGCCCGGCGGTGTAACGCATCCAATTCAGGGTGTTGCCGACTTCTAAGCCGCGGGCGATGTTGATCGATTTGCCCTGTTCCAGGGTTTCGAGCTGCGCCAGCTCTTCGGCATGCTGCTCCACCAGATCGGCGAAGCGCAGCAGGATGCGCTCGCGCTCTACCGGCAGGCGCTGCGCCCAGACGCCTTCGCTGAAGGCTTTATGGGCGGACTGCACCGCCAGTGCGACGTCGTGTTCATTGGCGTCGGCGGTCGTGGCGATCTGCTGGCCATTGGCGGGGTTATACACCGCCAGGCGGCCTTCCGCGGCGGACGCGCGCCACTGGCCGTCGATATACAGCCCATGCTGACGATCGAGAAAACGCGATACGCTATCCAGCACGGCTACGGTATTGTCAGACATACATCCTCCGATCAGGCTCATCAGGTTAGGGTTAACCCTGAAAGTCTATATCAGCGGGAAAGCGGCGGCTTTGGTCTGCCTGACATTCGGTTTGCCCTGCGTGTCATTTTGCCGTGACGGACGAGTAAACTGCGGCCGGCGGGCGCCGGCCGAGAGGGATTACGAACTCAGCGTCGCCAGACGGGTGGCGAAACCGAGGAACAGCAGGCCGATCAGGCCATTGCCGAGCTTCGCCAGGCCTTTCTTGTGATTGAAGAAATGCGCCAGCATCGCGCCGGAGAAGATCAGCGTGCTCATGTAGATAAAGCTGACGGCTTCGAGGATCAGCGCCAGAATGGTGAACGACAGCCCGGTGTGTGCGTAGTTGAAGTCGATGAACTGCACGAAGAACGACACGTAAAACAGGATCGCTTTCGGGTTGGTCAGGCTCAGCGTCAGCGACTTGCGCAGAATGCTGTGGCCGCCTTCAATTTGCTGCTGTTGCGCCTGCGCCTTCTGCACGAAGGTGGCGTAGAGGATTTTTGCGCCGAGGAACAGCAGATAAATCGCGCCGAGAAAACGCACCAGGGTAAACAGGAACGGCGTGGTGCGGATCAGCGAAGCCACGCCGATATAGGCGCAGAAGATCAGGATCGCATCGCCGATAAACACGCCCAGTGCCGCGGTGTAGCCGGCGCGCACGCCGCGCGATACGCCGGTTTTCAGCACGTACAGCGTATTCGGCCCCGGCAGAATGATGATGAAGACCACCCCGGCCAAATAGGTCCATAAATTCAGGACGCCAAAACTCTCTAACACAATAACCTCTCCATGCGCGCAACTAACAGGCAAAAACACTGGCCACGCCCGTGGCCGGCCGCGATCCTAACGCCGTGCAAGCGGGTTGGCAACGTAATAAACTTCATGTTGTTGGTTAAAAATTGTCGAAAGATTGTTGAAAACGTCGGCGCCGAATTAAAAAGCAAGAGTCGGCGTGTTTCGCTAACGGCCCGTCACTATGCTGGTTAACACCTAAACCGCAGTGAGGAACGGATGATGAAAAACATAATCGACAGCGCCGATCCGCGCTGGCTGGCGATTGTCAGCCGCGACAAACACGCTGATGGCCGCTTTATCTACGCGGTGAAAACCACCGGCGTGTATTGCTCGCCTTCTTGCCCGTCACGTCAGCCGAATCGGCAAAACGTGGAGCTGTTCGACGACGCGGCGCAGGCGGAGGCCGCCGGCTATCGGCCGTGTAAACGCTGCCGACAGGGGCTAACGCCGCTGTCTGAGCAGCATGCGCAGCAGATCGCCGAGGCCTGCCGCTATATCGAACGAGCGGAGAAAGCGCCGTCGCTGCAGATGCTGGCGCGCCACGTCGGGTTGAGCCAGTACCATTTTCACCGGCTGTTCAAGGCGATCACCGGCCTGACGCCGAAAGGCTATGCCGACGCGCAGCGCAGCCAGCGGTTGCGCTGCGGTCTTAAGCAGCAGGAGACGGTGACCGACGCGATATTCGACGCCGGCTATGGCGCCAATGGCCGCTTTTACCAGCAAGCCAACGCCGCGCTGGGCATGACGCCGAAAGCCTACCGGGCGGGCGGCAAAGGCATGCGCATCCATTTCGCCGTCGGGCGCTGTTCGCTGGGCGAGATCCTGGCGGCGCAAAGCGAAGTCGGCATCTGCGCCATTTTGCTGGGGGACGATGCGCAGCAGCTGGTACAGGATCTGCAGGACAAATTCCCCAACGCCGAACTGATCGGCGGGGACGCGCAGTATGAAACGCTGATGGCGCAGGTGGTGGGCCTGATCGAAGCGCCGGAGAGCGGGCTGGCGCTGCCGCTGGATATTCGCGGCACTGCATTCCAACAGCGAGTCTGGCGGGCGCTGCAGACGATACCGGTCGGTGAAACCGTCAGCTACGCCGATATCGCCCGGCGCATCGGCGCGCCGAAGGCGGTGCGCGCAGTAGCCGGCGCCTGCGCCGCCAACATGCTGGCGGTGGCGATCCCCTGCCACCGGGTGGTGCGCAACGACGGCGCCTTGTCCGGTTATCGCTGGGGCGTCGAGCGCAAGCAAGCCTTGCTGGAAAAAGAGGCGCAGCGATGAGCGGCGCGCTGGCGGCGCGGTTGGTCGAATTGGACTGGTCGGCGATCGAACGCGAACTTGATGCGCAGGGAAGCGCGCGCCTGCCGGGCGTGCTCAGCGCCGAACTGTGCCGGCAATTGGCGGCGCTTTATCCGCATGGCGAACATTTTCGCAGCCGCATCGTCATGGCGCGTCACGGTTTTGGCCGCGGCGAGTACCAGTATTTTGCGTATCCGTTACCGCCCCCGGT
This sequence comes from Serratia sp. Ae19-1, assembly GCF_059801225.1. Lineage (NCBI taxonomy): Bacteria > Pseudomonadati > Pseudomonadota > Gammaproteobacteria > Enterobacterales > Yersiniaceae > Serratia > Serratia sp. Ae19-1. Next base: position 70,985 of record NZ_JBCHWD010000001.1, read on the forward strand.
GGCCGAAGCGCGCAGCCTGCTGTACGCGCGGTTGGCGCCGTTGGCCAATCGCTGGAATGCCATGCTGGGTCTGGAGACGCGTTATCCCGCCGAACACGAGGCCTACCTGGCTGAATGCCATCAGGCCGGCCAGCGGCGGCCAACGCCGCTGCTGTTGCGTTACACGGAGGGGGATTACAACTGTTTGCATCAGGATTTGTACGGCGAACGGGTGTTTCCGCTGCAGGTGGCGTTCCTGCTTTCCGCCCCCGGGCAGGACTTCACCGGCGGCGAGTTTGTGCTGACCGAACAGCGGCCGCGCATGCAGAGCCGGCCGGAGGTGGTGCCCTTGCAGCAGGGGGACGCGGTGGTGTTCGCGGTGCACCATCGGCCGGTGGCCGGGGCGAGAGGCTACTATCGGGTCAATCTGCGCCACGGCGTCAGCCGGATACGCACCGGGCAACGCCACACGCTAGGGGTGATCTTTCACGACGCGTTATAGCTTGCGCGCCAGCAGGGTGGCGAAGCGCAGCGAGATGCGGTTGCCGGCGGCATCGGTCTTGTGCAGTTGCCCGACGTCCTCGTTGTATTTGAGGATCTGCCAGTCGCGATAATAGTGCTTCAGCTCGCCCGGCTTGAAGGTGAACGGGAACGGCAGCGGGCAGGGATAATCCTCGGTATCCATCGCCGCCACGATCAGGTTATGGCCGCCGGGCACGGTGCTGTCCTGCATGTTTTGCACGATATGCGGGATCTGCTGGCGCTCGAGGAACATCAACACCACGGTGGACAGGATGAAGTCATACTCGCCGCTGAAGCGGTGGATATTGAGATCCTGCACCCTGGCGCTCAGGCGGGTCAATTGCTCGGCGTCGATGATCTGGTTGAGGCGCGCTATCGACGGCGCGTGCTTGTCCCAGGCGGTGACGTCGAAGCCTTTCAGATTGAGATAGAGCGAGTTGCGCCCGCCGCCGCAGCCCAGATCCAGCGCCTTGCCCGGCGCGATGCGTGCCGCCGCCTCGATCACTTCGGAATGGGTGCGCGTCAGTTGGTATTTCTTGTGGTAGTACTCTTCCGGCGAGCAGTAAAACGCCAGCCGACAGGTCATGTCGTCTGAGAAGGAAACGATGCGATGCCACTGCTGCGGTTCGATAAACGGCGGCTGGCTTTCGGGGCTGAACTGCCAGGTCTCGGTGGTGGCGCCATCCTCGGTCATCATGGCGAACGTCAGGCTGCCGCTCAGCACGGTGAGTTTCGCCCAGGTGCCGCTCTGGGTGTTGTGGCGCTGGCGAAAGGCTTCCGGCAGCGTGTCGCTGTTCCATTCCGGCAGGGTTTTATAGCAAAGCAGCTGCTGCTCCATAGGGGGCTCCTCTGGCTGGGCGAGCAAAGTGATTTATATGATGTATATAAAATACATCTTTATCGATCGTTTGAACATAGCGGCCTGACGGAAAGACGCGACGAGATCTTTATACTGGATTGTGCGCGGCGGCTGGGCTAATTTCAGTGCTGTTGATGTCATTACGTTCAGGGAAAAGATGCCGATACGCCGTTTATGCCACCCGATGCCCTTCCGTTTGCTGAGCCTGGCCGCGCTGCTGGCGCTGGCGGGCTGCACCAATAAAACCACCACCACGGCGCCGGCGGCGCGCCCTGCCGACGTCAAAGCTCAACTGATGAAACTGATCCCGGCCAACGCCGGCGACCGTCAGGGCTGGGCCACCGATATCGCCGCCGCCTTCGCCGCGCAGGACATCGAACCGAGTAATGAAAACCTGTGCTCAGTGTTGGCGGTGACCGAACAGGAATCGACGTTCCAGGCCAACCCGCAGGTGCCGGGGCTGCCGAAGATCGCCTGGAAGGAGATCGACCGCCGCGCCGATCAGATGCACATCCCGAACTTTTTGGTGCATACCGCGTTGAAGATCTCGTCGTCGAACGGCCAGAGTTACAGCGAGCGGTTGGATAAGGTGCGCACCGAGAAGGATCTGAGCGATATTTTCGATGACATGATTGACCGCGTGCCGATGGGGCAGAAGCTGTTCGGCCATTTGAACCCGGTGCATACCGGCGGCCCGATGCAGGTGAGCGTCGCCTTCGCCGAGGCGCACGCCAAAGGATACCCTTATCCGGTAGACGGCTCTATTCGCCGCGAAGTCTTCAGCCGGCGCGGCGGCATGTATTTCGGCATTATGCATTTGCTGGGATATCCGGCCGATTACAGCCGGCCGATTTATCGCTTCGCCGACTTCAACGCCGGGTGGTACGCCAGCCGCAACGCGGCGTTCCAAAATGCGGTCAGCCGGGCGAGCGCCATTCCGTTGGCGCTGGACGGCGATCTAATCGACTTCGGCAGCGACAAGCCCGGTGCCACCGAATTGGCGGTGCGCACACTCGCCAAGCGTCTTAACATGAGCGACAGCGCCATTCGCCGGGCGTTGGAGAAAGGCGATACCGCCGGCTTCGCCGACACCGACCTGTATAAGAAAGTCTATGCGTTGGCGGGCGGCAAACTGCCGCGCGAGATGCTGCCGGGCATCCAGCTGGAAAGCCCGAAAATCACCCGCAAGCTGACCACCGCCTGGTTCGCCAAGCGGGTGGACGAACGTCGTCAGCGCTGCATGGCGCGCGCCGGCGGCGGGTAACGGCTGCGCCGTCAGAGCGAGTGAATAAAGTCGATCACGGCTTGCGCCACCGCCTGTGGCGCATCCTCCATCAGAAAATGCCCGGCCTGGGGAAACACCTGCAACCTGGCACCGGGAATATCGCTTTGCAACCGATGAGCGTAGCTGAGCGGTTGCCACTCGTCGTCGGCTCCCCACAGGATCTGCACCGGCAGGTGCAGCGTCGGCAAGCACTCGGAAAAATCGGCGGTATAACGGGCATCGTAGTGGGCGATCTGATGCCGGTAAAACGCCGGTTGGCCGATGACGCCGACGATCGGCGTCAGATAGTGGCGTAGCAGTTCGCCCTCCATCAGCGTTTTGTCGAACACCGCCATTTTCAATTGCCGCGTCATCGCCTGTTCATGCTGTTCCGGCGCCATGACTGCATAGTGTTGATAATGGTCGCGCATGTCGCGCCAGGACGGCGAAGGCCAGGAATCGTAACTGCAGATGTCCGCGATGGTCAGCGAGCGAAAACGCGCGGCATGGCTGAAGGCCGCACGCAGCGACAGCGCGCCGCCGATGTCATGACCGAAGATGTGCGCCGTTTCCAGCTCCCAGTCATCCAGCAATGCGATCAGCAGTTCCGCCTGCGCGGCGATGGAGGTATCCGCCGTCAGCGGCCGCTCCGAGGTGCCGAACCCCAGCAGATCGTAGAGATGAACCCGAAATCCCGCCGCAATCAACGACGGCAGCAGGTGCCGCCAGACGATCGCGTGCGCTGGGGTGCCATGCACTAGCACCAGCGGTTCCCCCGCGCCGTGGACGCCGGCGGTGATGCGATGGCCGTTGATGATCCGGTGTTGGTTAAGCAGATTGGGAAAAGCATTCATGACGAATCTCCAGAGAAGGGATGTTTTTCTACCCTAACCGGCGCCTTTTCATGACGCCAATGACAAGTTATGGTGAACTCATCCCAGTTTTGTCATGGTGGAAACATGAACCAGCGTTTGTCGATAGATGCCTTGCGTGCGCTACTGTGTGTGATTGACACCGGCAGCATGACCCGAGCGGCGCAGCAGCTTAATCTCAGCCAGTCGGCGGTCAGTTGGAAAATCAAACGGCTGGAGGCGCAACTGGGGCGCACATTGCTGGATCGCCAGGGGGCGGCATTGGCCGTCACCGCAGACGGTGAAGTGTTGGCCGAACACGGGCGGCGCATTTTGAGTGCGCACGATCGGGCGCTGGCGCATTTTGCGCCTTCAGCCCTGCAGGGCGCGGTGCGGCTCGGCGCCACGGAGCAGACGCCATTGCCGCCGTTGGCAGCCCTGTTGGCGGCGTTCAGCGATCGGCACCCGCAGGTTGACGTGCAGTTGGTTATCGGCCAAAGCCAGTCGCTGCGCCGCGGATTGGCACAGGGAGAACTCGACCTGATCCTGTACCAGAGGTTTGACGGCCCGCATGATGAGGCCGAGACGTTGCTCGGTAGGGAACGTTTGCATTGGTGTTCGTCGCCTGGCTGGCACTATCGGCAGGGGGAATCCATCAAATTGGTGAGCTACGGACCGGACTGTTTTTATCGTAGCCTGGCGGAACGGTTGCTGAGCACTGCAGGCATAGGCTGCAAAATAACTCTGGAATGCCCTTCAGTTACCGGGATGTTGACGGCGATTGCCGCCGGTATGGGGGTCGGCGTGCTCAATCAGCGATGTCTGGATCGACGAGTGCGAATCGATAGGACGCTGGAACGTTTGCTGCCGCTGCCGACGGTGGTGAATGCGCTGCGTATCGGGGAGGGGCCCCGGCGTTCGCTGGCGCAAACGCTGGGGAGCGAGATCGCGGCGGCGTTGCAAACCGATACCGCTTCCTGAGAAGCGGCACGGTAGCGCCTCAGGCACTGCGGCGTGGGTTGGTCAGGCCGAAGTTAAAGCTGTTGCAACGGTTGCAGAACTCTTTCATCACCGGCGGCGTGTCCATCATCGGCACTTTCACCTCGATAAACGCCAGCCGATCCTGCCGCGAGGCGTGTTCCAGCGCCATTTCCAGCTGTTGTGTGGTTTCCACCGCCACGCTGAACGGCTGCGCCTGGGTATTCAGCACCGCCGGCAGTTTGGCGTAGTCCCACGGGCTGATATCGTTGTAGGACGAGCTTTCGCCGAGGATATAGCGCTCGATGGTGTAGCCATCGTTGTTGATCAGGAAGATGATCGGCTTTTGATCGCAGCGCAGCAGGGTGGAGACTTCCTGGGCGGTGAGCTGGAAGGAGCCGTCGCCGATGAACAGCAGGTGTCGGCGCTCCGGGGCCGCCATCAGGGTGCCGAGCAGCGCCGGTAGGGTATAGCCGATCGAGCCCCAAATCGGTTGGTTGACCACCTTGACGCCGTCGGGCATGCGCATGCCGCCGATGGCGGCGCCCGAGGTGCCGTTTTCGACCACCACCACGTCATCCGCCCGGATGAAACGTTGGATCCGTTGCCACAGATAGGCCTGGTCGATGGGGGCGTCGCTCGGCGTCGCCAGCTTGTCACGCGGATCGGCCAGCGGCGGCAGGCGTTGCGCCGGCGCATCTTCGCTCAGCTCCAGCAGCGCCTGCAGCAGATCCGCCGTCGATACCGCCGGGTAGGAGGTGTTGTCCAGTTTCATCGAGAACGGCTGAATGTCCACCTGAGCGGCGGCGGGAATTTGCTGCGAGAAATAACCGGTGGTGGAATCCACCAGACGCACGCCGAAGCTCAGCACGCAGTCTGAGTGGGCCATGCGGTCATACAGTTCGGGGCGCGACAGGTTGCCGCTGTAGCCGCCCATCCAACCGGCGGTGTTTTCCGGGATAATGCATTTGGCGGTCGGCATATTGGTCAGGGGAATGGCAAAGCGGTGAGCGACATCGATAACCAACTTCTGCAGCCGATAACGATCCACCATTTGGTCGACCAACATGATCGGGCGCTGCGCGCGTTTTATTTTGGTTAACAGCGCCATCGCCGCTAATTGCACATTGTATTTATCGCTGGCCGGCAACTGCGGTGCCTTCGCCGCTTCGGCGACTTCAATTTCGACATCGCAAATATCTGACGGCAGCTGTAAATACACCGGTTTCTTCTCTATCCAGGCGCGGGAAATAACGCGTGGGATTTCCTGCGCGGCATTTTCCGGCGTAATCAGAGCCTGAGCGACGGTGAATTGCTTAAAGCAGTTCATGACGTTGTCGAAATTGCCGTCGCCAAGGGTATGGTGTAAGAGCTGATGATTTTTCATCGCGTGCAGCGGCGGCGTGCCGGCGATGCAGATCACCGGCGAAGATTCGGCATAGGCCCCGGCAATGCCGGACAGCGCGGCCAGATCGCCGACGCCATAGGTGACGATCAGCGCGCCGGCGCCCTTCATCCGGGCGTAGCCGTCGGCGGCGTAGGAGGCGTTCAACTCATTGCAGTTGCCGACAAACGTCAGCCGTTCATCGCTTTCCAGCAGCTCCAGCAGGCTGAGGTTATAGTCGCCGGGCACGCCGTAAATGCGATCGACGTCCAGGGCGTACAGCTGTTGCAGAATGAATGACCCGATAGTTATTTTCATTGATTGCTCCGGATTATTTATCTTTATTTTGTCAGGCGAAAATCAGCAAAAATAAATTGCTGGCGATGTTGTGTCGTTAGCATTAACAGTTATTTAAAGTGGCGGCTTGTTCAAGATAGGGGGAGCAGGCGATGAATAGGCGGTTTGTATTCGGGGCTTTACGCGATGGCTTTATGTATAAATAGTGTGGTTATTGGGTGTCAGAGCCGAGCGGTATTTTTCATTGACGGTATATCGGCGGAAAAATGGCGGCGTAGTGGCATTTGGCATGATGCAGGACGAATGATCCGGTACTTCTGACGCCGCGTAAAATCCCATTGGGCGCTGCAGCGCGTTTTGCCTGAGAAAGAAATGCATAACCTCACGTAAGGACGCATTTTGGTGATCCGTCGCACGCTTATTTCACGAAACCATTCCGTAACCATCCAAAAACAAAAATTTAACAATGAGGTTTTTTTATTCGGGCAGGGTTGTCAGTTTTGCTTTACGGATGCCGCAATGCGCGCGGCGTCGGGCCGGGGTAAAAATGTGCCGTCACGGGCGCTAATATAACGTGGCGGCCATCACATTCCGTGCGAACTGATACGTAAACTTTTCTCTACGTGCGCGCAGATGGCGTATACCTACCAGAGAGGGCGGCGCCCCAGGGGCACTGACCGGCGGGGAGAAAGAGCGATGAAAAGCTATCGACATATTCTGGTGCTGATTCATGATGAGCATGATGGGCTGCCATTGCTGCGTCAAACGGTGGCGATGGTGCGCGGGCTGTCTGTCGCCATCACCGTCGGCCACCTTAACGCCGACTACGCGGAGCTGGAATACGGCAGCGACGCGTTGGTCAAGGATCGTCAGGCGCAGGAAGTGATCGCCGCCAAGGCGATGCTGAGCCGGCTGGTGAGCGCCGTCGATGCGCCGGTTGCGGTTAAAGAGATCGTCACCATTCGGCGCTTTAAGGACGTGAGCGATTTTATTCGCCAGGCCGGTATCGATCTGGTGGTGGTCGGGCACCAAAATCGCCTGTTCGGTCTTTACTCCTCCTATTCCCTGGAGTTTGTGAACCGTCTCGATGTCGATGTTCTGGTCAAGCACCTTGCTCGTGAGTAGCGTGCGACAAAGCGGACTTTTCCCACGGTTTTGCCGCCCGAAAGGCGATAATATGCAGCTGCCGGTGCAAGCTGTTATAAACCAAAGTGAATTTTCCGGTGCTAAGCTTAACCAAAACACAACGGGCGTTGGATAAATTAGATACAGCTTGATCTTGCCTGGGCTATCGGTAAAAATCTGCGGCCGTATTTTTACAGGAGCTTTACGATGTTTCTCAAACGGACTCTTTTGGCATGTTCTCTGGCGTTGATATTTCCTGCACTGCCTTCTTACGCTGAGGTTAGTACAGAAAGTGGCAATACCGCGCAAGCTGAGAAACCGGGTCTATGGCAGCGTTTTACCCATAACGTGGCGGAGACCTGGAACAATTCGCCTAACCACGATCTCTATATCCCGGCCATCACCTGGCACAACCGTTGGACTTACGATGATGAACATATCGATAAGTACAACGAGCGCCCGTGGGGCGCCGGTTACGGCATCTCCCGCTACGACAGCGACGGTGACTGGCACGGCATCTACATCATGGCGTTCAAGGACTCCTTCAATAAATGGGAGCCTATCGGCGGCTACGCCTACGAGAAGATCTGGCGCCCGCTGGACGACAAGGATTTCCGCCTGGGGCTGGGCTTCACCGCCAGCGTCACCGCACGCGACAACTGGAAATACATTCCTATCCCGGCGCCGCTGCCGTTGGCCTCTATCGGCTATCAGCGGCTGACGTTCCAGGCGACCTACATTCCCGGCACCTATAACAACGGTAACGTGTTCTTCGCCTGGCTGCGCTGGCAGTTCTAAACTTCCTGAATTCCGAAAAACGGCGCGGCGGCGAGATAAAAGGAACTTGTCGCCGCCGGCGGCGTCGGAAAGGTATCCCGGCGCGCTGCGCCGATCGCATGCCGTTCTTACAGGAGTTTTACCACTATGATCACCAAACATCGTTTACTGCTGGCTTTGGCGCTGTCCGCGACCCTGGCCAGCGGCGCCACCCAGGCCGCCGGTCTGATGGATTCTCTCAGCAGCGCGGCGGACGAACTGAGCAAATCGGGCGGCGACAGCGGCGGCGGCATGTCGCTCTCCTCGTTGACCGGCCTGCTGAACGGTGGCGACAAAGCGTTGAGCTCCAGCAGCATGACCAACGCCGCCGGCATCCTGCAGTACTGCGTGAAAAACAACGTGCTGTCGGCTAACGGCGCCGAAGGGGTGAAAGATCAACTGCTCAGCAAGCTGGGCATCACCAGCACTGAAAACGCCAAGAGCCAGGATTATCAGCAGGGCCTGGGCGGCTTGCTGCAGACCGGGGAAGGCAAGAGCCTGGATCTGAACAGCCTGGGTACCTCGCAGATCACCGAGAAGGTGAAACAGAAAGCCTGCGATCTGGTGCTGAAACAGGGCAAATCCTTTATTTCATGATCAGCGAATGGCGGAGCGCGCTCCGCCGTTCGTTTTTTGCATAAGCTGGAAAAATGAAAAAAACGTTGATGCTTTCCCTGCTGGCAGGGATGACGATGTTGCAGGGGTGTTCCGTGAAATCCAACGATGCGCCGCCACCGCCGCAGGTGAAACCGATCGGCATGGCGAACCCGGCTGACGTGTATTGCACCAAAATCGGCGGCAAGCTGAACGCCAAAGAGAACGCGGCGGGCCAGTATTCCACCTGCACGTTGCCGAATGGGCAGGAAATAGAAAGCTGGGAGCTGTTCCGGCGCGATCATCCAGTGAAAAAGTAACCCGCGCGGCGCCGGTTTTTCTGCCCGGCGCCCGATCAGAATTGGCGATCGCCTATCGGCTGCAGCTGCAGGCTGCCGTCCTTTTGCAGCGATAGCGGCAGGCGCCAATCGCTCTGCTTATCCAGGTTGAACGGCCTGGAACGGAACATGCAGCCGGTCTTGATGTTCTTGATTTTCATCACGTGTTCCGCATCCGCATTGATTTTCACCTCGAAGCTGCCGGCGGCCGGAATAAAAACTTCCGCCAGCTGTTGCGGCGCCGCCGGCGTTTCCAGCTTGACCAGCACCGCGAAACCGTTGTCCCGGTTGTCCAGCGTCAGCCGATGAAGGCCGGTGGCAGGCAGCTGAGTCGGCTGATGCAGATAGCCGGCTGACGCAGGCCAAGCTTGCCCGGCATTATCATGCAGTGGTCCGCCGCACTGCTCACGCGCTTCGCGCTGCGGCAGTTCGCGCTTGATCGCGCGGTTGTAATCGGTGGGCGCGGCGAGGCTGAATTCGTCGTCATACTGGTGGGCGCGCAGATAGCGCTTGGCGCCGAGCACCCCGACGGCAACCAGCATGAAGAACAGAAATATCCTCAGGCGATTTTTAAAAATCAGCCCAAACAGCTTCCCGGGTAATTGGAACAGCCACCTTGCGATCGTCAATAACATCGTTTTCCCTTTGCGCCCAAGCCGTTACGTCTGCGGTAACTTCGCTTGCCTCAGTATAGCCAAAGCGTTGCCACCGGGCGGCATGCGCCATGAAATTCCTGTTTTTTACCCCAAACCTTCCTCTAACAGCAACAGCAGCAGGAAGCCGGCAAAGAACATCGCGGTGGCGAACGGGGTCTCTTTCCCGCCCTCATGCGCTTCGACCAGCAGCTCCTCGGTCACCAGGTAGAGCAGGGCGATCAGGCCAAAGGCCAGGAAGGCGGTCAGCCAAAATGCGCCCAGCATGGCCACCGGGGCCCCCAGCAGGCCGCCGATGGGCAGCAGCAGCGCCAGCCCGACGATCGCCGCCATGGCGCGCAGCCGTCTGCCGAGGAAATCTTTCAAATCGCTGACGATCGACAACCCCAGGAACAGCACCTCCAGCGTTAACGCCAGCGTCAACAGCAAACCGGCTTTGGCGCCGGCCGCGAAGGCAATGCCCAGCACCAGCCCATCGATGAAGATATCGACGCCGACTGCGGCGATAAAGCCGACCGGCCCCTGTGCCTTTTCGCCCAGCCGGCGAACCAACAACATCAACAGCACCCCCGCGGCACCGCCCAGCAATACGGCCACGGGCGACTGCTGTTTGAGATCGGGCAGGATCTCAGTGGCTGCGGCGGCGAAAACGATGCCGGCGGTAAAGTGATGGATGACGCGCATCGTGGCGTCGCCGGGGCGACGATAGAGCGCCACCGCCGCGCCGATGACGGTAGCTGCGGCGGGAAACAGGGTATAAAGCACGGCGGAGGTCATCGCGTAATAATCCCTTTATCTGTGATGTCTCTCTCAGTCTAGATGAGCGCCGTCGATTCAGCGTGGTGAAAAAATGTTTGTACGATTTTGTTCATTTGTGTACATTTGTGATCACTTTAGCATCAGCGGGCTTATGTGATGTCCAAATTGTTACCGAATGAACGCCACCAGGCTATTCTCGAAACGCTCCGCCAACAGGGGCGGGTGCTGGCTCTGGAGATGGCGCAGCGGCTGAATACGACTGAAGCGACTATCCGTCGCGATCTGCGCCAGCTGGCGGCGCAAAACCTGTGCAAGCGCATCTATGGCGGCGCGTTGGCGCCAACGCCGGCCGATGGCCCGGTTGCGGCGCGCATGGCGCTCAGCGGCGATGAGAAGCTGGCGCTGGCGCAGACCGCGCTGGCGCTGATCGGCGAAGAACAGCTGATTTTCCTCGACGCCGGCAGCACTCACCTGTATCTGGCGGAGTTGTTGCCGCGCGATCGGCGTTTGACGGTGGTGACCAATGCGTTGAGCATTGCCGTGAAAATGCTGGAACGGCCGGAGATCCGCACCATTCTGATCGGCGGTGAACTGGATGAACAGGTCGGCGGCTGCGTGGACGCTAAGGCGGCGGAAGAGATCGACGGCTTTCATTTCGATCTGGTGTTCACCGGTATCTGCGCCTATGACCCGGACGGCGGTTTTTCCGCGCTGAGCTATCAGGACGCCACCTTCAAAAAGCGGCTGCTGAAGCGCGCCGGCAGCGTGGCGGTGCTGTGTACCCGCGACAAACTCAATACCTACGCCCCTTATCCCTTCCTGCCCGCCGGGCGGGTGGACCATCTGGTGACGGCGCGCGGCGCGCACCCGCAGCTCGAGTTGCAGGTGGCGCAAGGCGGCGGCCAGGTTTGGCACAGCGACTTATCGACCGGAGAATGATGATGAAAATAGCCCATGTTGCCCTGTGGACCCGCGACATCGACGCGCAGCTGACGTTCTGGCAGCGTTATTTCAACGGTGAGGCGGGCGAGGAGTACGTCAGCCGCAATCGGCCGGGGTTCGTTTCCCGTTTCGTCAGCCTGGCGGCCGGGCCGACGCTGGAGATCATGCGCGTGCCGACGTTATTGCCGGCGCAGGCTCAGGAGGAACGGGTGGGCTGGGCGCACATCGCGCTGTCGCTGGGGGATGAGCGGCAGGTCGATCTGCTGGCGCAGCGCGCACAGCAGGAAGGCATCTTGCTGTCCGCGCCGCGCTGGACCGGCGATGGCTTCTACGAGGCCGTCCTCCGCGATCCGGACGGCAACGCGATCGAAATCACCGCCTGATCACTCTTCTTCGATGCTGGCGAACTGCTCGCCCAGATAATCGAGCAGCAGCCGCACCGCCGGCAACAGGCCGCGGCGCGACGGGTAGACCGCATGCACCACGCCGCCCTGCGGCTGCCAGCCCGGCAGCAGCTGCACCAGCTCGCCGCGCAGCATATCGTCGCGCATCATCATCGCCGGCAGCTGAACGATGCCGGCGCCGGCGATGGCGGCGGTGCGCAGCATCAGCATGTCGTCGGTGACCAGCCGCGGCGTGTGCTCCCATTCCACCTGTTCACCCTGCGGGCCGGTCAGCCGCCATTGGTGCTGAGCGCGCGCCGGGCCGAGATCGAGCGTCGGGTATTTGCGCAGGTCTTCCGGCGTTTGCGCCGGCCCGAGAGTGCGCACCAGCGCCGGGCTGGCGGCGACGCACCAGGTGCGTTGCGCCAGGATCTTCAGCACCAGATCGCTGTCCTCCAGCGGTGGCGGCCGCACGCGGATCGCCAGATCGAGCCCTTCACCTACCACGTCCACCCGGCGGTTAGTGGCCTCCAGATGTACCGTCACCTTGGGGTAATCGGCCATAAAGGCCGCCACCATGCTGCCGACGCGGGTGTGCAGGATCGCTACCGGACAGGACATGCGCACCGTGCCGCAGGGTTCGGCGCGCGTCTGTTCGATCGCCTGCTGTGCCGCTTCCGCTTCCACCAGCATCGCCTTGCAGTGCGCATAATAGGTTTGGCCGATCTCGGTCACTGAGAAACGCCGCGTCGAGCGCTGGATCAGGCGCACGCCCAGCCGCTCTTCCAGCAGTGCCACGCGGCGGCTGAGTTTGGATTTGGGAATGCCCAACGCCCGGCCGGCGGGGGCGAATCCCTGGTGATCGACCACGCTGGCGAAGAAAAACAGGTCGTTCAGATCGGTCTGCATCGTAGCCCTTATCGTTCCACCAGTAGAACGCTGAGTGTACATCTTGCCTACTACTGCAGCAAACCCCGGCAGATTAAACTTCTGGCATCAACTTAAGGCCGTGAGGTCTGAAACGGGAGTTCAAGATGAAAAAAATCCTCGGTATTCACAACAGCCCGGAAGCGCACTGGGTCGGTAACGGTTTCCTGGTGAATTCGCTGTTCTCTTATAACGATTTGGGGGCGGAAATGAGCCCGTTCCTGCTGCTGGATCACGCGGCGCCGACCAAATTCCGCTCCGCCTCCGGCACCCGCGGCGTGGGTCAGCACCCGCATCGCGGTTTTGAAACGGTGACCATCGTCTATCAGGGCGAAGTGGAGCATCGCGACTCGACCGGCAGCGGCGGGGTGATTGGCCCCGGCGACGTTCAGTGGATGACCGCCGCCTCCGGCATCCTGCACGAAGAGTTCCATTCGCGGGACTTCTCGCGCAACGGCGGCACCATGGAAATGGTGCAGCTGTGGGTCAACCTGCCGGCCAAGGACAAAATGGCCGAGCCGGGTTACCAGACGCTGCTGAACGCCGACATTCCGGTGGTTCCGCTGGCGGACGGTGCAGGGCAGGTGCGGGTGATCGCCGGTGACTTCGGCGGCCATGCCGGACCGGCGCGCACCTTCAGCCCGCTCAACGTGTGGGACATGAAGCTGAATGCCGGCCACACCACCACGCTGACGGTGAAAGAAGGCCATACGCTGGCGCTGGTGATGCTGCACGGCGCGATCCTGGTCAACGGCGAAGAAGTCGTGCGCGAAACCCAAATGGTGCGTTTCGACCGGGCGGGGGACTCGATCACTATCGAAGCCAACAACGACGTCGCGCTGCTGGTGCTGAGCGGTGAACCGATCGATGAGCCTATCGTCGGCTACGGCCCGTTCGTGATGAACAGCGACGCGGAAATCCAGCAGGCGTTCCGTGACTTCAACAGCGGCAAGTTCGGCAGCATGAAGGCCGAAGCGAGCGTCGGTTGATGCCTGCGCCTGGGGCGGGAAGTGCTCCCTGGCTCAGGCGCTACACTTAAACCTCAATGCCCCGTCACACCGGCGGGGCATTTCATCCGCAACATCAAACCCCACAGGAGTAAAACCATGACTGCAAATTACAAACGCCTCGACAAGGACCAGGCCGCCGTATTGCTGGTGGATCATCAGGCAGGGCTGCTTTCGCTGGTACGCGATATCGATCCCGATCGGTTTAAAAACAACGTGCTGGCGCTGGGTGATTTAGCGAAGTATTTCAACCTGCCGACCATTTTGACCACCAGTTTTGAAAACGGCCCCAATGGCCCGCTGGTGCCGGAACTGAAAGCCCAATTCCCCGATGCCCCCTTCATTCCGCGTCCTGGCCAGATCAATGCCTGGGACAACGACGACTTCGTCAAGGCGGTGAAAGCCACCGGCCGCAAGCAGCTGATCATCGCCGGCGTGGTGACCGAAGTGTGCGTGGCATTCCCGGCGCTGTCTGCGCTCAATGAAGGTTTCGAGGTATTTGTCGTGACCGACGCCTCCGGCACCTTCAATGAACTGACCCGTCAGTCGGCATGGAGCCGCATGGAGGCCGCCGGCGCGCAGTTGATGACCTGGTTCGGCGTCGCCTGCGAGCTGCATCGCGACTGGCGCAACGATATCGAAGGCCTGGGCACGCTGTTCTCCAACCATATCCCGGACTACCGCAACCTGATGACCAGCTACAACACGCTGACCAACGGTAAGTAACGCGACGGCCCTTTACCCAACCTTTCGCCTTTCATCACGTTAGACGCGGGATGTAAGCAAAGCGCAGCGGGGCGAAAAGGTAGCGAAAAGCGGCTTTCTCATTGGCCGGGGGCGGGGTAGCGTAATCCCGAACCCGGCAAATGAGGCTAATTCAATGAAACAAGCAATCAAGATCCTGGCGCTGCCCTGCATGGGGGCGGCGCTGCTGTTCAGCGCGAGCGCGATGTCGGCGCCTGAGAAGCCTGCGGCCAATGCGCTGCCGCCTTTGATGGACGCGCCGATGCGCATGCCGCCTTTCCCGGGCGGGCACCCGCCCAAGCCGGGTTTCTGCCGCGGTGGCGAGCTGTTCTGCGCCACCTCGGCCAGCGATAATCCGGTGGAGACCATCAACAAACTGACGGCGGTGATCCCAGCCGGCACCGCCAAACACTATGAAGTGCGCATCGCGGTAGTGGCCGTGCCTGACGCGCCGCCTACGCCTTAACGGGCCTTGTCATCCCGCTCTGGCCCGTACGCTCAAGGCGCGTTAGGCTAAGGCGAGCGTTTATCGGGAGGCGGGATGACCCCTTTATCACAGCTGCCTTACCTCCAACCCGGCGATCGCGCGCTGTTGTTCGACGGCGAATGCAATCTGTGTCATGGGCTGGTGAGATATTTGATTCGCGCCGATCGGCAACGGCGCATTTTGTTGGCGACGGTGCAATCCGTCGAAGGACAGGCGATCCTGCAGGCGTTGGGATTGCCGACCGATCGTTTCGATTCCGTGGTCTATGTTGAGCAGGGGCGTTATTGGCTGCGTTCGGCGGCGTTGTTTCAGGCGCTGCGCCAATTGGCTTGGCCATACCGCGCGCTGGCGCTGGGGCGTTATCTGCCGTCGAAGCTGGCGGACAAGGTGTACGACGCGGTCGCCGGCAATCGCTACCGGCTGTTTGGCCGTAGTGACGGCGCCGGTCTGCCGGGTGCCGATCAGCCCGGGCGCTATCTGCCGCGGCGACGGGAACCGCCGGCCTGAGCTTTACGCTTCTTTACCATCCAACCGCTTGAAATATCAGCACTCCAGCTCCATATAATGGAACGTTCAGCCAACAAGGAGCGCGTATGGGAATCAGTGAAGAAGAGCACATCCGCCGTTTGACCCAGGAGAAAAACGACATGGGCAATACGGCGAAATGGGTGGCGATCGTTTCCGCCGTGTACTTTGCCTTGATGGTGTTTTACGGCCATCCGACCGGCGTGCTGGCGATGTCGGGCGCGGTGTTCATCGTCTCTGCCACCACCTGGTTGAAAAAACGCCAGAAGGTCAAATCTTATCGCCTGGCGTTGGCCAAAATCAGCGACGATCAGCCCTGATAGTCGCAGCGCCTTAGCGTATACACCAGGCTCGGCGCCGCGCCGGGCACGTCATCCAGCGTATCCGCCCGCTGCATACCGATCTTTTCCAGCACTCGCCACGATGCCTGATTCTCCGCCCGCACAATGGCGGAAATCTCCTCCAGACCTAATCCGATAAAACCGTACCGCAATGAAGCGCGCGCCATTTCGGTGGCTAGCCCCATGCCCCACACGCGGGTGTCGAAGCGATAGCCGAGGTTCACGGTGCGCTGCGCGCCGAGCGGTTTCCAGGACAATCCGCCAAAGCCGATAATCCAATCCGGCCGTTCGCGCAGCGCGAGCGCCCAGGAGCCGTAGCCGTGTTGATGCCAGCCGGCGAGCCGGTCTTGCAGCGCCGAAGCGGCCTGCGCTTCGCTGGTAAGCGGGCCGGCGGGGTTAAAGCGCTGGGTTTGTGGATCGCCGAAGATGGCGTAGAAGCGTTCGAGGTCCGCCATCACCGGCGGGCGCATCTGCAGGCGTTCACTGAAGAACGGATCTGAAGGCGTAAAGCTCATCGTCGTTTCTCCTGACTGGATAAATGAACAGCGTTCACTGTAGTCCAGATCGGCGAAACGGGAAATCCCCCTCTCAGGGCGAGAGGGGGAACGGGCATTACAGGAAGGAATCGTCGTCGTCGTTGTAATCGTCGTCGGCGTAGTCCGTGTCGTCCTGATAGTTGGCGTTTTGGAAGCCGTTGTCCTGGTTCAGGAAGCTGCCGCCATCGCCGTTGTTGAAGGTATCAAGGTTGTTGGAGGCGTCGAAATTGCGCATCGCGCTGTCGTCCAATTGCGCCGGGGTCTCTTCGATAATGTTCACGATTTCCTGCGGCTGCGAATGGCGGAACATGCCGGTCAGCATGTCGGCCAATACCACGCCGCCGGCGACGCCGGCCGCCGTTTGCAAGGCGCCTCCCAGGAAGCCGCCGGCGCGTGAAGGCGCCGCCTGCTGAGGTTGGGCATAGGCAGGCTGTTGCTGCTGCTGTTGCGCGTAGCCCCCCTGCTGCGCGTTGTTCCAGGCCGCCGTATTTTGCTGCTGCGCCTGATACTGTTCACGCGGGCTCGGCGTGCTGCGGTTGCCGCCGCCGAACAGCCCGGCGAGGAAGCCGCCGCTGCTCTGCTGGCCGTTGGCGTTTTGCTGCAACTGCGCCACCTGGGCCTCAAGCTCTTTGACCCGCTGGTCCATCTGCTTGAGCGCCGCTTCCTGAATGATCATCGCCTGCGCCATGTAATAAGGGGCGGAAGGTTGCTCGCGAATATGCTGATTGATTTGCTGCTCTGCCTGGAGATCCCGTGGGCCAGTCTTGGTCTCGGCTTCTTTCAGGCGGCCAAACAGACCATCGATAAGGCGTTGTTCTTCGGATTGCATAGGAGTACCTCAGGAGATAAATAACGGTGCTGGATGATCACTATCATCGGTAACAATCACCCTAGCGCGTTTGCGTGAACCAATAAATAAATGGTGGGTAAACCTGTCTATGAATTTGTTACCAATTACGGCAGCGGGATCAGCATCACCAGCTTCAGGCCGCTGTGTTCCGCCGGGTGAAAGGTGAGCTGGCGATAGCGCAGCGCGCCTTGCTGAGGATGCTCGAAGGTTCTTTCGCCGCCTTCGCGCGCCATCACGTCATGCTGCTTCCACCAGTGATTAAAGTCCGCGCTGTTGTGCGTCATGTTGCGCACAAAGGCGCGCATCTCTTCGGTATTTTGATGATGGCTGGTCTCGGCGCGAAACTCGGCCACCACGCGGCGCGCACGTTCTTCCCAATCGCTGACCAGCGTTTTCGCCAGCGGGTGGAAGAACATGAAGTGCAGCAGGTTGGGGCTGTTGGCCGCATCCAGCCAGCCGCTGAACAGCGTCGCCGCCTGCGGGTTCCAGGCGACGACGTTCCAGGTCACGTCCAACAGATAGCAGGGGACCGTCATCTGATGCACGCTTTGCAGCACCGCGTCATTGGCGGTTTCGCGGTGCGTTTCCTGCTCAGGATCGGCGACGCGCGCCAGGGTAAACAGATAGTGGCGTTCGGCGGGGCCGAGCCGCAGCGCCCCGGCGATGCGCGCCAGCGTGAAGGGGGAAATGGACACCTCGCGCCCCTGTTCTATCCAGGTATACCAGGTGGCGCTGATGCCGCTGATCTGCGCCAGCTCTTCGCGCCGCAGGCCGCTGGTGCGGCGCCGTGAAGAGCTGGGCAGGCCGATCATTTCCGGCGTGATGCGTTCGCGGTGCGCGCGCAGAAACGCACCGAGGGCTTTTGGCCCGGATAAGGCTTCTGATAACATTGCATGGTACCTATTTATACCAGGATAACTGCTCATATTGTACCCGTATATCAGCCTGATTATAGTAGCCGAAAGCCTTCAGGCACAGGCGCAAGCCGGATAATAACGGGAGCAAACATGAGCATCAGCAACAGTCACAAAAACGCGGTAGACCGGCAGTTCGGCGAGCAGGCCAACGCTTATTTAACCAGTGCGGTGCATGCGCAGGGCAAGGATTTGCAACGTCTCACGCAGTTGCTGGCGCCGCACGCCGATGCGCGCCTGCTCGATCTGGGCTGCGGCGCCGGGCACGCCAGCTTCACGGCGGCGGCCAGGGTGGCGCAGGTGGTGGCCTACGATCTGTCGGCGCAAATGCTGGCGGTGGTGAAGCAGGCGGCGGCGGAAAAAGGCCTGGGCAACATCCAACTGCAACAGGGGGTGGCGGAGTCGTTGCCGTTTGAGGACGCCAGTTTCGATCTGGTGATCAGCCGTTATTCGGCGCACCACTGGCACGACGTTGGCCAGGCATTGCGCGAAGTGCGGCGGGTGCTCAAACCGGGCGGCAAAGCGATCTTTATGGACGTGGTTTCGCCGGGGCATCCGCTGTTGGATATCTATCTGCAAACCGTGGAAGTGCTGCGCGATACCTCGCACGTGCGCAACTATGCGCCGGGCGAATGGCTGACGTTGCTGACCGAGGCCGGGCTGGTGGTGCGTGAGGTGACGTCGGATCGGTTGGTGCTGGAGTTCGGCAGTTGGGTGGCGCGTATGCGCACGCCGGCGCATTTCGTTACCGCGATCCGCGCGCTGCAGCAAAGCGTGTCGCAAGAGGTGGCGGCGCATTTCGCCATTCAGCCGGACGGCTCTTTTACCAGCGATATCATGATGTTTGAAGCGACGAGAGGCTGAAAGCAACGGGGCAGCCGATAAAGGCTGCCTCGCGAAACGCTATCGACAAGATGCGCTTATTTTTTGTCTTCCAGCAGGCAGCGGTAGATCAGGCCGCCGATAATGCCGCCGACCAGTGGCACCAGCCAGAATACCCACAGCTGCTGCAGCGCCCAGGTGCCCTGGAAGATCGCTACGCCGGTGCTGCGCGCCGGGTTGACGGAGGTATTGGTCACCGGGATGCTGATCAGGTGGATCAGGGTCAGCGTCAGGCCGATCGCCAGCGGGGCAAAGCCTGCCGGCGCGCGCTTGTCGGTTACGCCGTGAATAACGATCAGGAAGAAGGCGGTGAGCACCAGCTCAATCACGATCGCGGCTTGCAGAGAATAACCGCCTGGTGAGTGTTCGCCGTAACCGTTGGAGGCGAAACCGCCTGCGGTGGCGTCGAAACCGGCTTTGCCGCTGGCGATCAAATACAGCACCGCCGCTGCGGCGATACCGCCGATGACCTGAGCGATAACGTAAGGAATAACGTCTTTCGCCGCGAAACGGCCGCCGGCGAATAAGCCGACGGTGACCGCCGGGTTAAAATGCCCGCCGGAAATATGGCCGACGGCATAGGCCATCGTCACTACGGTCAGACCGAAAGCGAGCGCGACGCCGAGGAAACCAATACCCAGCTGTGGGAATGTCGCTGCTAATACTGCGCTACCACAACCACCAAACACCAACCAAAATGTGCCAAAAAATTCAGCAAAAAGTCGCTTTGACATAGATTCCATCCTGCGGAATAGACTAACGGGCGTTAGCACTAAAAACTATAGAACAGCTTTTTCAGTTCATGCAGATATTCTATAGAATTTTCTTAATGCACCTTGAATAACGGCGGTATTAAATCCCCGGTATTTTATTTTGTCTATGGGAAAAACACCGTTTTTCACCGCGCCGGCGCGCGTTTGCCGATTTTTTTATCTTCGCTATGAGAATTTACCCTAAGCGAAATGACGGGCTATTTCCGGGCATTTTTTTCCAGCGGTTTTCTCCATTCAATACGCTCGGGTTAATTGCTAATTTCTATTTGCCAGCCAATCATATTGCCTGTTTTACATTTGACGAAGCGCCTATTGTCATCTAAGTGTCATGCTAAATTAATATCGTCTTCTGCCTGACAACGCTTCATTCAACCTCGGGTAAAAAAACATGAAAATAAAATCGCTCTCCCTGCTGTTGGCTTCACTGTTTCCTGTATTGGCTCATGCTGCTGATATTGAGGTGGCGCGTTATGTGGTCGGCTTCCCCGGCGGGGAACGCGTCGCCTATCAGGGGGCGTTCGCCAAAAATTTCCCGCAGGGATTGCCGGTGGGAATCGGCTCCGGGCTGACGTTCAACCGGAAACAGGGCGACGATCTGGTGCTGACGACGCTGACCGATCGCGGCCCTAATGCCGATGCCCCGGCGGTGGGCAAGCAAGAAGCCAAGATTTTCGCCAATCCGCAATTCACGCCTCTGTTGATGGACATCCGCATCGGCGGCGGCAAGGCCGTGGCCGAGAATGCACGGCCTTTGCATGACGAAAAAGGGCCGATTAGCGGACTGCCGCTGCCGAGCGAGCTGATTGGTTCCACGAACGAAGTGGCGTTGAATGACGCATTGCAGGCGCTGTCGGGCGATCGCCGCGGGTTGGATACCGAGGGCATTACCAGTGACGGCAACGGCGGTTACTGGCTGTGCGATGAGTACGGCCCGTTTCTGATCCATATCGACGGCAAAGGTAAAATTCTCGCCAAATACGGCCCAACGCCGCAGGCCGGCGAACAGGCGGTGGCGGGCGGTTTGCCGAACATCCTGAAGTGGCGCCAGCCTAATCGCGGTTTTGAGGGGCTGACCCGGATGCCGGATGGGCGCATTTTGGCGGCGGTGCAGAGCACGCTGGATGTCGATGGCAAAAGCAAAAACAAGGCGCAGTTTACCCGGTTGGTGAGCTTCGATCCGCGTAGTGGCAAAACCGCCATGTACGGCTATCCCATCGATGTCGACAGCTATAAAAAAGCCAAAGACGCCAAGATTGGCGATGTGGTGGCGTTGGACAATCAGCGCATCTTGTTGATTGAACAGGGCAGCGGTAAAGACAAAACGATGATCAACAAAATCTACCTGGTGGATCTCGCGCAGGCCAGCGATCTGAGCGCGTTTGACGGCCAGGGGAAAGCGCTGGAGTTCGACGACGCGAAAGATCTCGCTAAACGCGGCGTGAAGCTGGCGCAGAAACGGGAAGTGGCGGATCTGCGCCAGTTGGGCTGGCGTCAGGAGAAAGCGGAAGGGTTGGCGCTGATCGACGATCGCACGCTGGCGGTGATCAATGACAATGATTTCGGCTTGCAGGCGAAGCTGGTGGATGCGTCGCCAAAGAGCAAGAAAATCGGCGACTATCAGCTGGAGAAAGAAGGGCGGTTGAGCCTCGACGGTGACAAGACCGACGCCCGCATCGAATTGCGCCCGCTGGAGCAGCCGGAATCGCTGAGCGAGCTCTGGGTGCTCACCTTGCCGCAACCCTTGCAGTGACCGATATCGGGGGCGACAGCGCCCCCGTCAGACCGTTGACAAAGGAGGAAAAAACGTGGTTTTTCCTCCTTTGTGGCCATCATCCGAAAATCAATAAATTGATTTTCCTTGTTTTTTATCCGCTGCTCTTTGCAAACCCGGCAATGGCATGAGTTTTGTCATCAATCTCACAGCGGGGGCGACAGCGCCCCCGTTTGCTTCAGGCTTCCGCCTGCCGCTGCGGCGCTCTGCCGCGCGAGATGCTCTCCCACACCGCCACCATCACCATGATCAGCGTCGTCAGGCCATTGACCATCAGCAGATCGGTTAAATAGGCGAAAGGGGCCAATACCGCCAGCGCCAGCAGCCCGACCAGATGCGACAGCGGGAAACGGTGATACACCAGCCGTTTGTACAGCGCATTGGCGAGCAGGTAAATCGCCGGGCCGAGCAGCAACACCGCCGCCGTGGCGTGTTGGATGCGGCCGTCGGGATGGGCGATCACCAGCTCGTTGGCCACGGCGCAGACGATGATCGCCCCCACCAGCGCAACGTGGACGTAATGGAAGTAAGCGCCCAGCTGGCCGGGGTTTTCCGCCTGGCTGATGGCGTGGCTGCCGGCTTTGCTGCTGGTGTCGAAGTAGACCCACCACATCGCCAGGCTGCCGAGAAAGGCCACCAGCGAGGCGATAAGCACCGGCGGGCTCCAGCTTTCCATCTCGCTCAGGGTGGCGCCGGTGATCAGAATGGTCTCCCCCAGCGCCACGATCACGAATAGCTGGCAGCGCTCCGCCAGATGGTGGCCTTCGATGGTCCATTCGCTGCTGCTGTCCGAGCGCCCCAGCACCGGCAGACGGAAACCGAACATCGGCGAGACGTATTCGCACAGTACGGCGATCGCCCACAGCGCCGGGCGCGCGCTGCCCTCCGCCAGCCCGCCGGCGATCCAGAAGACGGCGGAGATGCACAGCCAGCCGAGGATGCGGCGAAAGTTTTGCTTTAACGGGTGGCCGGGCTCCAGCAGGCGCAGCACGGTAATGGAACGCCCGACCTGGATGGCGACGTAGAACAGGGCGAAGATCAGGCCGCGTTCGCCAAACGCCTGCGGCAACGCGGCGGCGGCGAACAGCCCCAGCAGCATGATCGCGAACAGCAGCAGGCGGATCTGACGGGTATCCGGGTTAAACCAGTTGGTGACCCAGGCGGTGTATTGCCAGGCCAACCAGACGGCGAACCACAGCAGCAGGGTTTCCAGCGCCCCGGTCAGCGTCAGGTGATGTAGCAGATAGTGGGAGAGTTGGGTCACGGCGAAAACGTAGATCAGATCGAACAGCAGCTCGGAGAATGAGACCGAAGCGCCATGACCGTCACGCACGCGCAGCAGGTTTTGCGACATAAGCGTTCTTCCTTAAAAGGGTAAGCCACAAAATCAGCGTAGCTCAGCGCGCTCCGGCGGGTAAAAAATCTTAAATAGCGACGGCGCCCATTCTTTATCTCGCACCGTCTTTAATTGTTCATCAAATAGGGGTAAGGTGAGGTATATAAAGTCATTCCCGCCTGAAAATACACACTCGCTCTCACTTCCTCCTTATTCTCCTCACAATGATTGATGTTCTTTACGTTGCATGACGTCCGTTTTCATTGGCTAGCGGATAATTAACATCACTGACCACGAGCTAATAAACAAGAACACCTGGAGTCAATCATGAAACTTATCCCAAGCATCGCAGCAGTCTTGATCGCCGCCGCCTCATTCTCCACTTTCGCCGCGCCGCTGTCGTCGGTGAAACAGGTTAACAGCGAGCAGGCCGCCAATCTGCAAAGCCTCGGCGTGGTGTCGGTTTCCGGCATTAGCGGCTCACCGCATGACGCCATTCACGCCCTGAAAGAAAAAGCCGCGGCGGACGGCGCCAGTCATTACCGCATCATCGGTCTGGACACCCCCGGGGACTCCAGCAACTGGCGCGGCAATGCGGAAATTTATCGCTAAGCGTTGACTTTTTACCCTTTGGCCACGGCAACGTGGCCAATAAAATAAACGGTCGTAATAATTATCTGGTAAGTCGGCGTATAAGCGGCTTATTTTCAGGTCATTATTACGACCGTTTTTATTTGTGCCGCTGCCGCTGAGGTTGCATTTGATTACAACTGTGTTCGCCGCTTTCGGAATCATGTTAATGAAGACTTAAGAAATTCGGTTCACATTGGGGGCTTAACCCAAGGAGGCCTCAATGTTAAATGCGACCCGGCTACAACTGATGAATCACTTCGCTTACCTGCAGCAATTTATGGCTTCACCGCGCACCGTCGGTACGCTGGCGCCTTCCTCCCCGTGGCTGTGTCAGGCGATGTTGAACCAGGTGGAGTGGACCCGGGCGCTGTCGATCGCGGAGCTGGGCGCGGCGGACGGCGTACTGACCAAACGCATCCTGGGGCGGATGCGCGCCGACGCGACTCTGGAGGCTTTCGAGATCCAACCCCATTTCGTGCATCGGCTGCGCGGGATTGACGATCGGCGGCTGCAGGTGATGGCCCATTCGGCGACCCGGATGGCCACGGATTACGACGTGGTGTTTTCCTGTCTGCCGCTGCTGTCGATCCCGCTCAGGATCAGCGCGCGCATTCTTCAGCAGGCCCGGCAACGGCTGCTGGCGCGTGACGGCACGTTGGTGCTGTTCCAATACAGTCACCTGTCGGAAAAATTGCTGTCACGCTATTTTCACTGGAAACGCCTGCGGGTAGTGCGCAACTTCCCGCCGGCGCTGGTGTATGTTTGTACCCCGCGTTAACTACAGTTTCTTCGCCATCACCACTACCTCTTCGTCGTACTGCCGGCGGCGTTCAAGGGGATGCCAACCCCAGCCGGCGTACAGCGCTTCCGACTTGTCGGTGATCAGATGCAAGACGGGATGATGGCGCTGCCGCGCCGCCTCGACGATCGCCATCTCCAGACGGTGGGCGATGCCCTTGCGGCGGTGATCGGGATGCACGAAGACGCCGGCCAGCCACGGGGTGAGGTCCTGGCGCTGATGATCGTCGCTGGGCCACAGGCTGGCCATGCCCACCGGGCGATCGCCGTCGATCATCATCAGCGTCAGGTGATCGTCGCTCGGCCGGCTGCATTGGGCGAAGCGCAGCTGGGTGCGCTCCAGCGAGCCGCCGCGCTGTGAGCCCCACTGGCCGAAGGCCCAGGCGGCGCACACATCGGCAAACTGCGGGCAATCCGACAGCGGAATGATGCGTTGAGTCATGGATGTCTCCCGATTCTTTTCTGGGTTCCCACCCCATTTAACCTATTTTTCGGCCATTTTTTTAACTTTTTAAAGCCGTTCTTTTAGCGGTTTCGCGGTGTTTCGCCCCGCGCCCGGCGTCGTTTCCCGGATTTCTTTTGGCAATCGCGGTGCAGGATTGCAAGTGCTAATGAGAGTGATTATCATGCGCACACTATTTCTCCGTTTCGGCTCAATCATGCGCAATTCCCTCATTTTACTGCTGCTTTCCCTGTGGTTCGGCCTGTTCCCCGCCCAGGCGAAAACGGTCACCGACATCACCGGCCGTCAGGTCGTGGTGCCGGATAACCCGCAGCGTATCGTGCTGGGAGAGAGCCGCATGCTGTATACGCTGGCGCTGCTGGAGCCGGGCAACCCGGCGCAGCGCATCGTCGGCTGGCCGGCGGATCTGGCGCGCTTCGATGCGCAAAGCTGGCAGCTTTATACGCAGAAGTTTCCGCAGATCGCCGCGATCCCCGTTATCAGCGGCAACAATTTTCGCCAGGTCAATATCGAAAGCCTGCTGCAGCTGAAGCCGGATCTGGTGATCCTGGCGCGCTACGCGCGTGAAGACGGCGACAACGATCTGCTGGTTTCCGCGTTGAACAAGGCCGGCGTGGCGGTGATCTATGTCGATCTGCGCATCGATCTGCTGAACAACACCGTGCCGAGCGTGCGGCTGCTGGGCGACGTGCTCAATCGCCAGGAGCGCGCCGAGCAGTTCATCGAATTTTATCAGCAGCATATGGCGGTGATTCAGCAACGGCTGGCGGGCTATCAGGGGGCGAAACCCAAAGTGATGCTGCACCTGCATCTGGGGCGACGCGACACCTGCTGCACCACCGCCGCGCACGGTAATCTCGGCGATCTGCTGACCTTCGCCGGCGGTGACAACATCGCCAACGCCAGCGTCAAAGGCGTGTATGGCGAACTGAACCCGGAAACCATTCTGAGCGCCAATCCCGACGTTTACCTCGCCACCGGCATGGCCGGGCCGCAGGGCAAACGGCTGTCCGACTTGCGCCTCGGGCCGCAGGTCAGCCCACAGGAGGCTGCCGCCAGCTTCCGCCAGTTGATCGCCAAACAGCCGATGCTGGCCAGCCTGCAGGCGGTGAAAAACCACCGTGCCTGGAGCGTCTGGCACAATTTTTACCTCAGCCCGTACCACGTGGTGCTGGTCGAGATGTTCGCCAAAGCGTTTTACCCGGATCTGTTCGCCGACATTAACCCGCAACAGACCTTCCAACAGCTGTATCAGCAGTTTTTGCCGTTACCTTTTTCAGGGACCTATTGGAGTCAGTTAGATAATGAATAACAACAAGCGCGGTTGGTGGTGCGCATTGCCTTTGGCGGCCTGCGCGACATCGCCGACGTGGGCGGCGGAAAAAGCCGCGTCGCAGGACGAGAACCTGGTGGTGATCGGCCGTAAAGACGCCGACGGCGTGCAGAGCTATCAGCCGTTGACCAGCGTCACCGGCACCCGCAGCGAAACCAACCTGCTGAACGTGCCGCAGGCGATCGACGTGGTGCCGCAGCAGGTGATTACCGATCAGGCGGTCAGCAGCCTGGACGAAGCGTTATACAACGTCAGCGGCATTACCCAGGCCAACACGCTGGGCGGCACTCAGGACGCGGTAATGAAGCGCGGCTTCGGCGACAACCGCGACGGCTCCATTCTGCGCGACGGCGTGCGCTCGGTGCAGGCGCGCAACTTCACGCCGACCACCGAACGGGTGGAGGTGCTCAAGGGGCCGGCCTCGATGCTGTACGGCATGGGCGAGCCGGGGGGGATGATCAACATGATCACCAAAAAGCCCCAGCTGCAGCAGCATACCCACGTGGAGGGCTGGGGCAGCAGTTTCAACGGCGGCGGCGGCCAGCTCGACGTCACCGGGCCGCTCGGCACGTCGGGATTCGCCTATCGGATGATCGTCGATCACGATGAAACCGACTACTGGCGCAACTTTGGCCGCAATCGTCAGACGGTGATCGCGCCCTCGCTGATGTGGTACGGCGAGAACACCACCGTGCGGCTGGCCTACGAGCATATGGAATATCTGGTGCCGTTCGATCGCGGCACTATTATCGATTCGCGCACCGGCAAACCGGTGAATACGCCGCGCGATCGCCGTTTCGACGAGGCTTACAACGCCACCCGCGGCGATCAGGACAGCGTCACTTTGCAGATCGATCAGACGCTCAACGAGCGCTGGAAAAGCTCGCTGACCTACGCCTATAGCCGCAACAGCTACAGCGACAACCAGGCGCGCGCCACGGCGTTGAACCCGGAGAACGGTAAATTGAGCCGCCAGGCCGACTCGACCGCCAACGCCGTCAGCCATGCCAACGCGGTGCAGCTGACGCTCAATGGCGACGTGGACTGGGGCAGCATCAACCACCAGATGCTGTTCGGCTTCGATTTTGAGGATAACCGCACCTACCGCGGCGACATGATCCGCGGCAAAAAGAACGGCGATTTCAATATTTATCATCCGGTATACGGCCTGATGCCGCCGTCGACGGCGGTCAGCGCCAAAGACAGCGACCAGCGGGAAAACCTCACCAGCTACGGCTGGTTTATGCAGGATTCTATCCAACTGACCGATAAATGGCTGGTGATGGGCGGGCTGCGTTACGACGCTTTCGACGTCTATGCCGGCAAGGGGCGGCCGTTCCAGGCCAACACCGACAGCTCGGACGGCAAGCTGGTGCCGCGCGCCGGGGTGGTGTACAAGCTGACGCCTTATGTGTCGCTGTACAGCAGCTATACCGAGTCGTTCAAGCCGAACTCCTCCATCGCCACCCAGATCGGTTCGCTGCCGCCGGAGCAGGGCAAATCCTGGGAAGTCGGCGGCAAGCTGGCGCTGCCTAACGGCGTCACCGGCACCCTGGCGCTGTTCGACATCACCAAGCGCAACGTGATGGTCAATGAGCTGGTGGAGGGCGAAACCGTGACGCGCACCGCCGGGCGCGTGCGTTCGCAGGGCGTGGAGCTGGACGTGGCCGGCAATCTCACCGATTCGCTGAGCCTGATCGGCTCCTATGCTTATACCGACGCCCGCGTGGTGGACGATCCGGACAACAAGGGCAAAGAGATGACCAACGTGGCGCGCCACACCGCCTCGCTGTTCCTGACCCAGAACCTGGGCAGTCTGGGCCTGTACAGCGGCGATGAGGTGCGCATCGGCGCCGGCGCGCGCTATGTCGGCCGCCGCCCGGGTGACGCTGCCAACAGCTTCTACCTGGATAATTACACCGTTGCCGATGCGTTCGCCGCTTACACCATGCCGATCAACGGCTATCGGGTGAAATGGCAGCTGAACGTGAAGAACCTGTTCGATAAAACCTACTACCCATCCAGCGGGGGCAACTTGCGCGTGGCGGTGGGGGAGCCGCGTGAGGTGGTGCTGCGCGGCAGTATCGATTTCTAAGCCACGGGCGGTGAAATTTGCTTAAATAACCGCCCCAACGTTAAGGAGAACGCATGAGCCTGCAGATTCGTTTGGCGCAGCAGCGGGATATCGCGCATCTGATGGCGGTTGAACGCTCGGCGGCGCAGCTGTTTCGCCAGCAGCCGACATGGCGCTTTATCGCTGAAGGCGAGGTGATGACCCCGCAACAGCACGCCGCATTTATTGCCGATCGCCGTGAATGGCTGGCGGAAAGCGACCACGGCGAGTGCGCCGGTTTTATCGCCGTGCAGGCTCAGGGGGAAGATTGGCACATCGCCGAATTGTCGGTCGCCGGCACCTGGCA
Organism: Serratia sp. Ae19-1; assembly: GCF_059801225.1. Lineage (NCBI taxonomy): Bacteria > Pseudomonadati > Pseudomonadota > Gammaproteobacteria > Enterobacterales > Yersiniaceae > Serratia > Serratia sp. Ae19-1. Next base: position 99,469 of record NZ_JBCHWD010000001.1, read on the forward strand.
GCGGCAGGGCGTCGGCCGCCGCCTGATCGGGGCGGTGGCGGAAGAGGCCAAACGGCAAGGCGCCTGTCGCCTGACGCTCACCACCTTTATTGACGTGCCGTGGAATGCGCCTTACTACCGGCGGCTGGGATTCCGGCCGCTTGAAGGCGCGCAACTCACGGTCGCCCTGCGGCGGCATCTGGATGAGGATCTGGCGCATGGCTTTGCCGCCGGCAGTCGCTGTGCCATGGAATTTACACTATCGTAAATATTGAAATACAGAGCGGGCAGGGTATGATGCTGCCACCACGCCATCGCACCCGTTCGGTATTTTGGTATGCAATGCACTCAAGTCACCGTATAAGGGACAACCCGTAATGACACAAACCCTGTTCATGGTAGGCGCTCGCGGAGCCGGCAAGACCACGGTAGGCAGCGCATTGGCGCTGGCGTTGGGCTATCAGTTCGTCGATACCGATCTGTTTATGCAGCAGGCGGCGCAGATGAGCGTGGCGGAAATGGTCGAGCGCGAAGGTTGGCTGGGGTTCCGCCGCCGCGAGACTATCGCGTTGCAGACCGTGACCAAACCGTCAACCATAGTTGCCACTGGGGGCGGCGCGATCCTGGCGGAGGAGAACCGTCAGTTTATGCGTCAGCATGGCACCGTTATCTACCTGCGCGCGCCGGCCAGCGTGTTGGCGCAGCGGTTGGAAGCCTATCCGGAAGATGCGCAGCGCCCGACGCTCACCGGCAGGCCGATCGCCGAGGAGATGCTCGAGGTACTGGCGGCGCGCGAAGCGCTGTATCAGGACGCCGCGCATTACGTGATGGATGCGGCGGCCGATCCGCAGCGGGTGGTGGAACAAATCCTCGCGGTGCTACCGCGTGAGACGGTGAAATAACCTTTTCTTCTCTTCGGGCGCCGTGCGCCCGTTTCCCTATTCCGTTAGCCGAACTGCCGCAAAGTAGGCACCGGGCGTGACGCCGAAGCGGCGGCGGAAGGCGGCGATATAGGCGCTGACGTTGTCATAGCCACAGGCGTCGGCCACCTCGCCGACCGCTTCGCCGCGTGATAATCCCTCCAGTGAACGCAATACCCGCGCCTGCTGGCGCCACAGCGCGAAGCCGATGCCGGTTTCCTGCAGAAAGCGGCGGCTCAGGGTGCGCGGGCTGAGCCCGGCCCAGACGGCCCAGTCGCGCTGGCTGCGCAGGCTGGCGGGATCGTTCAGCAGCGCGCGGGCGATGTTCAGCAACCGGGCGTCCTGCGGCAGCGGCAGTTGCAAAGGGGCGCCGCTCGCCGCGTGCATTTCGTCCAGCAGCACCTGCAGCAGCCGCCGTTGCGGCGCACTCAGCGGGCCGGCAGGGAACTGCGCGATGCGTTCCACCAGCGCCTGCAACAGCGCAGAGGCCGTGAACAGCTGCGGCTGCAGCGGCATCTCCGGCGCGCTTTCCACCGGCAGATACAGACTCCAGCCCGCCACATCGCCGCAGGCCAGGGCCTGATGGGCGCACCCCGGCGGCAGCCAGCCCAGCGTGCCGCCGGTGATCGCCCATTGCCGGCCGGGCAGTTCCAGCGCCAGCATGCCGCGCGTCAAGAGATAGATCTGGCCGCCTTGGTGCTGATGCCAGGGCGTCAGGTGCTTTTTTTCATGCTGAAGGCGTTGGCTGCGGATCTGCATCGTGTTGGCCGTTTAACGTTATTGAAAGTCCTGATGCGGTTATTATGCCATCACCCGACCGAGATAGGATCGCCATTCACCCTATTCGGAGAAACGTGATGACTCAACTTACCCCATTGAATCTGGTGCTCGATACGCTGCGGCAGATCGTCGCCAACCCGGAGCATCGGCCGGCCCAGCTCGCCGCCCGCTTCAGCGCGGACTACCGCCAGCAGGTGGATGGCAAGGTGCTGCACTTCGAGCAGTTTGAGCAGCATATGGCGCTGCTGAAGCGGCAAACCCGCCGCATGACGCTGAGCATCATCGCGGCGGCGGAGCAGGGCGAGGCGGTGCTGACCCACCATCTGGTCGAGGTGGAAAAGCGCGACGGTACCTGCAGCCGCGTGCGGGTGCTGGCGCACTTCACCGTGCGTGAAGGCCGCATTTGCGCCTGCGAAGAACTGACCGAGCTGTTGGCGGGCGCTCCCGGCGATCGCGATCTTGGCTCGCGCGTGTCGGAATGAGGGCGGCTGCTATACTTGCTACTGTGTGAAACACACGGGAGAACGGCATGCGCGAAAATGATCAACCTGCTTATCCACGGAGTGCCCGCGTCGTAGAGGTGTTTCGAGGCGACCCGAACCTGCATCTGCGCCGCTTTGAGGTGCGCACCGACGACATTGAGCCGAATACGTTGCTCAGTGAACATGAAACCGAGCAGGAAGCGCTCGACGCCAAGCATCGCTATGAAGACGAGGCGTTAGAGCTCTGACCTGCAGCCCAGCGGAAACCGGCGTCAGGCCGGTTTCCTGTTTATCCCCGCCTTAGCACATATTTCCCAGAACAATATTGATAATGATAATCATTTATGTGATTTTTATCGCCCCTATTGGGTGTTTCACTTCTGGGAAAAGAGATGTCCAATTCCGAGTTGCAGGCGCTGTTTCTGCGCCATATGCGGCCGCTGCAAGCCTACTTGAACGCCAAACTGCGCGACCCTCAGCTGGCCGCGGATTTGGCGCAGGAAAGTTTTACCCGCCTCACCGAGCAATACCCGCAGGGCAATATTCTCGATATCGAGGCTTACCTGTATAAAACCGCCAAGAATCTGATGCTTGATCATCTTCGGCAACAGCAGCGGCGACAGACTGATGCGGTAGAGGATGACATTCTGGCGCAGTATCCCTCCGGCGAACCGGCGCTCGAGCAGCTGGCGATTGACAGCCAAATGCTGCAGCTGTTGCAACAGGCGCTGGCGGGCATGCCGCCGCGCACGCAGCAGATTTTCCGGCTCAACCGGCTCGACGGGCTGACCCAGGCGCAGGTGGCGGCTCAACTGAGCGTATCGCTCAGTACGGTGGAGAAGCATCTGGCCAGCGCGCTGGAGCGGCTGATGACGTTGATGGACGATCAATAATGACAATTTTTTTACGGGTTTATCCGCCTTCAGACGTCTTAACCTATAACCAGAAAAAACAGGGGTCTATGCCATCATGAATCCGCTAACCGCGCAGTCGCGGCAACAGGCGGCCGCCTGGGCCGTGCGCCTGGCCGAAGGGGTGCTGGCCGCCGACCAGCGGCGAGCGTTGGAGGCCTGGCTGGCCGATGATCCGCAGCATCCGGCGGCGCTGCGTCAGGCTCGCTTGCTGTGGGCGACGCTGGGGCAACTGCCGCCAGAACAGCGACAGGCGCTGCAGCCGCAGGTAGCGGCGCTGAAAACGCCATTTCGCCGTAGAGGAGCCCGCTGGGCGATGGCGGCGGCGGTGGCGATCGCCGTTTCCTTCGGCGTTTATCGCGGGCCGGATATATGGATCGGCATGCAGGCGGATTATCAAACCGTTCGCGGCGAGGTGCGCGAAGTCACGTTGCCGGACGGCAGCCGGGTGGCGCTGGACAGCGGCAGCGCGATCGCGCTGGCCTATTCCGCCAACGAACGCAAGGTGCGGCTGCTGAGCGGCGCTGCCTATTTTATCGTCGCACCGGTGAACGGGCCGGAAAAGCGCCCGTTCAGGGTAGAGGCGGAAAACGGCGTCACCCAGGCGCTGGGCACCGAGTTCAGCGTGGCGCGCACCGGGCAGGGCGTCGACGTCAGCGTGCATCAGCACAGCGTGCGGGTGACGCTCGAGCGCGGTGAGCGCTCGCTGGTGGTCGCGCAACGCCAGGCGGCGCATTACCGCAGCGGCCTGCTGTGGCTGACGCGGCAAACGGCCGGCGATGATGCCTGGCGGCGCGGCTGGCTGGTGATCGACCGCCAACCGCTGACGCAGGCGCTCGCGCAGCTCAACCGCTATCGCGAGACGCGCATCGTGGCTGTCACCCCTGCGCTGAGAGCGCGCACGGTAAGCGGCGTGTTCGCGCTCAATAAACTCGACGACGGTGTCAGCGCCATTCGTCAGGAACTCGCCGCCCGCCAACTGAATCTCCCCGGCATCACGCTGCTTTACTGAGCGGCGCAGGTGGGCCGGGACGCCCGTTTCGCCGCTATTTTCACTTTCTGTAAAAAATCTTTACGGGTTTTCACCCTCCGGAACGTCCTTATGTTTAAACGAGATTGATTTCCATTATCACTTGGTTTGGCATTCTTTCGGGTGGAACACACACGCATGTTTATTCACAAGGGAACCACGCCGGCCGGCCGCTTGGCCACGGCGGTACGCGCTGCGTTGGCGGCGATGGTGCTGACTCAGCCTGTTGTGGCGATCGCCGCGCAGGCTGAAGCGAGCGGCGCGCAGGCCGCACAGCAAAAGAATTTCAACATTGAAGCGCAGCCTCTGCAGAGCGCCATGCTGCGCTTCGCCGAGCAGGCCGGCATGCAGGTGTTTTTCGACGAGGTGAAGCTCGACGGCATGCAGGCGGCGGCGTTGAACGGCAGCATGAGCGTTGAACAGGGCCTGCGGCGCTTGATCGGCGGCAATCCGGTGGCTTTCCGCCTGCAGCCGCAGGGGCAGATCGTATTGAGCCGGCTGCCGGCGGCGAACGGCGATGGCGGCGCGCTGGCGCTGGATAGCCTGACGGTGCTGGGGGCTGGCGGCATGAGCGTCAACGACTGGGTTTACGACGAACCGCGCTCGGTCAGCGTCATCAGCCGCGAACAGATGGACAACCGCCCGGCGCGGCACGCGGCCGATATTCTGGAACAGACCACGGGCGCCTATTCCAGCGTCAGCCAGCAAGATCCGGCGCTGTCGGTCAACATCCGCGGCATACAAGACTATGGCCGGGTGAACATGAATATCGATGGCATGCGGCAGAATTTTCAAAAGAGCGGTCATGGCCAGCGTAACGGCACCATGTATATCGATTCCGAGCTGCTGTCCGGCGTAACCATCGACAAGGGCACCACCGGTGGCATGGGCAGCGCCGGCACGCTTGGCGGCATCGCGACGTTCAATACCGTCAGCGCGAGCGATTTCCTGGCGCCGGGCAAAGAGCTGGGCGGCAAGCTGCACGCCAGCACCGGCGATAACGGCACCCACTTCATCGGCAGCGGCATACTGGCATTGGGCAACGAAACCGGCGATATCCTGCTGGCCGCCAGTGAGCGCCACCTCGGCGACTATTGGCCCGGCAATAAGGGCGACATCGGCAACATTCGTATCAATAACGACACCGGCAATTACGATCGCTACGCCGAGAGCATCAAGAACAACAAAATCCCCGACACTGATTACCGCATGCACTCGCGACTGGCCAAGGTGGGCTGGAACCTGCCCGCCAACCAGCGCCTGCAGCTGAGTTATCTGCAGACCCAGACCGCGTCGCCGATCGCCGGCACGCTGACCAACCTGGGTACCCGGCCGCCCTATGAACTGGGCTGGAAGCGCACCGGCTACAGCGACGTGATGGCGCGCAACGCGGCGTTCGACTATAGCCTGGCGCCGGAAGGCGTCGACTGGCTCGATTTTCAGGCCAAGCTGTATTACGTCGATACTCAGGACGACAGCGATACCTACAGCACCAGCACGCTGCTGAACAACGGCTACGCGACGCGCACTCGCCTGCGCACCTATGGCGCACAGGCGCAAAACACCTCGCGTTTCAGCCTGGCACCGGGGCATGACTTCCGCGCCAACTACGGGCTGGAGTTCTATTACGACAAGGCCACCAGCGACTCTTCCCGTCAGGGCATGGAAGGGGTAACGCCGGCCGGCAACCGCTCGGTCGGCAGCCTGTTCGCCAACCTGACCTACGACTACGACGGCTGGCTGACGCTGGAAGGCGGGCTGCGTTACGACCGCTATCGCCTGCGCGGCCAGACCGGTCTGAGCTACGCCGACTTCCCGTATACGGCGGAGAATCCCTGCAAACAGCTGCGGCTGCGCAACTGTCTGGCGACCACCACGCAGCAGGAGTGGAACGTCGATCGCGATCAGGGCAAGCTGTCGCCGACGCTGGCGCTGGCGGTGCGTCCCGGCGTGGAGTGGCTGGAGCTGTATACCACCTACGGCAAATCCTGGCGGCCGCCGGCGATCACCGAAACGCTAACCAACGGCAGCGCTCACAGCACTTCTACGCAATATCCCAACCCCTTCCTGCAGGCCGAGCGCTCGCGCGCCTGGGAAGTGGGGTTCAACGTGCAGCAGCCGGATCTGTGGTTTGAGGGCGATCGATTGGCGGCCAAGGTGGCTTATTTCGACACCAAAGTGGATAACTACATCAACCTGGCAATTAACCGCGACAAGCCGGGGCTGGTGCAGCCGAGCATCGGCAACGCCGCCTACGTCAACAATCTGTCGAAAACCCGTTTCCGCGGGCTGGAGTACCAGCTCAACTATGACGCCGGGGTGTTTTACGCCGACCTGACCTACACCCACATGATCGGTAAAAACGAGTTTTGCTCCAGGAACGCCTGGCTGGGCAATCGCCTGCGTTACGGCGCCAACTCCCGGCCGGGCAACTTCTACGCGGAGCAGGATCCGACGGCGAATGACGCCGTGTCCTGCGACGGCGGCTCGCAGTTCGGCACCGCCGCTTACCTGCCGGGCGATCGCGGCTCGGTGACGCTGGGCGGCCGCGCTTTCGATCGCAAGCTGGACGCCGGGGTGACCGTGCGCTTCGCGCCGGGCTATCAGGACAGCTCGGTGCCGTCCAACTACCCGTATCTGGCCGACTGGCCGAAATACACTCTGTTCGATCTGTACGCCAGCTACAAACTGACCGACAGCCTGACGCTGCGCGGCTCGGTGGAGAACCTGACCAACCGCGCCTACGTCGTCAGCTACGGCGAGACGCTGGCCAATACCCTGGGGCGCGGCCGCAGCGTGCAGGGCGGGGTGGAGTACCGTTTTTAAGCAGTAAAAGGGCGTTGCTCATCGTTGAGCACAGAGGTCGCCTCGCAAGGGGCGCCGTTCATCAATGGAGATAGAGAAATGGCATTTTCAGTCAATTATGACAGCAGTTTCGGCAGCTACAGCATCCATAACTATCTGAACGAGTGGGCGTCGTCGTTTGGCGATATCAACCACACCAACGGTAATGTCACCGACTCCAACAGCGGCGGTTTCTACGGCGGCAGCCTGTCCGGCAGCCAATATGCCGTGACCAGCACCGCCAATAACATCACCTCGTTCGTGGCGGGCGGCAACCTGACCTACACCCTGTTCAACGCACCGGCGCACACCCTGTACGGTCAACTGGATTCCCTGTCGTTCGGCGACGGCCTGAACGGCGGCGGCTCTACGCCGTACAACATCCAGGTGCCTGACGTCAGCTTCGGCGGCCTGAATCTCAGCAGCCTGCAGGCGCAGGGCCACGATGGCGTGGTACACCAGGTGGTGTACGGCCTGATGTCCGGCGATACCGGCGCGCTGGAAACCGCGCTGAACGGCATCCTCGACGACTACGGTCTGAGCGTCAACTCCACCTTCGATCAGGTGGCGGCGGCGACGGCGGTGGGCGTGCAGCACGCCGACAGCCCGGAATTGCTGGCGGCCTGATCGCGGCCGTTTGCCCGCCGGCGCCGCGTGCCCCGGCGGGCGTTTTCTCGTTTTTAGCCGATGGAAAACGCCATGAAAAACGCCGTCAGGCGCGGAGAAGTGATGAGCGTGCTGGGCGCATACCGGCGCGGATTTTGGGGCATTGCGCTGTTTACCGCAGTGATCAACCTGCTGATGCTGGCCCCGGCGCTGTACATGCTGCAGGTCTACGATCGCGTGTTGCCATCGGGCAACCGTATGACGCTGGCGATGCTGACCCTGATGGTGGTCGGCCTTTATCTGTTTATGGGGCTGCTGGAGTGGGTGCGCAGCCAGGTGGTGATCCGCCTTGGCGCCCAGATGGATATGCGCCTCAATCAGCGGGTCTACGACGCCGCCTTCGAAACCAACCTGAAAACCGGCAACCCGCTGGCGGGGCAGGCGCTGAACGATCTGACCAACCTGCGCCAGTTCGCCACCGGCAATGCGCTGTTCGCCTTTTTCGATGCCCCCTGGTTCCCGGTTTATCTGCTGGTGGTTTTTCTGCTCCATCCCTGGCTTGGCGCGTTGGCCAGCGCCGGGGTGATCGTGCTGGTGCTGCTGGCCTGGCTCAACCAGCGGGTGTCGCAAGCGCCGCTGGCGGAGGCCGGCCGCGTCGCGCTGAGCGCCACGCAACAGGCCAACGGCAACCTGCGCAATGCCGAAGCTATCGCCGCCATGGGCATGTTGACCGACTTGCGCCTGCGCTGGCTGCGGCAGCATCAGCAGTTCCTGCTGCTGCAGAACCGCGCCAGCGAGAAAATCGCCGCGGTCACCGCCTGGTCGAAAACCGTGCGTCTGGCGCTGCAGTCGCTGATGTTGGGCTGCGGCGCGCTGCTGGCGGTCAACGGCGACATTACGCCGGGCATGATGATCGCCGGATCGATCCTGATCGGCAGGGTGTTGGGGCCGATCGATCAGCTGATTGGCGCCTGGAAGCAGTGGTCATCGGCGCGCCAGTCCCTGCAGCGGCTGGAGGTTATGTTGGTCGCTAACCCGCCACGAATGTCGAGTCTGCCGCTGCCGGCGCCCGGCGGTACATTGGCCGTGAATCAGTTGACCGCCAGTGCGCCAGGCGGCACGGCGCCGGTGTTGCACGGCGTCAGTTTTCGTCTGGAGGCCGGCGAGGTGCTGGGCGTGATTGGCGCGTCCGGCTCCGGCAAAACCCTGCTAATGCGCCAACTGGTTGGCGCGCTGACGCCGCTCAGCGGCGACGTGCGGCTGGACGGTGCAGACATTCAGCAGTGGGACAAGCAACAACTCGGGCCGCATATCGGTTACTTGCCGCAGGATATCCAGCTGTTCGCCGGCACCCTGACGGACAACATCGCTCGCTTTGGGCAGGTCGACGCCGAGAAGGTGGTGGCCGCGGCGGCGCTGGCCGGCGTGCATCAGCTGATCCTGCATTTACCGAAAGGCTATGAGACCGAGCTGGGTGAAGGCGGCAGCGGCCTGTCCGGCGGCCAACGTCAGCGGGTGGCGCTGGCGCGCGCGCTGTATGGATCTCCGGCGCTGGTGGTGCTGGACGAACCGAACGCCAACCTCGATCGCGAAGGGGAAGGGGCGCTGCAGCAGGCGATCGAAGCGCTGAAGGCGCGTGGCACCACCATCGTGTTGGTGACCCACAAACCGGCGATCCTGGCGGCCACCGACAAATTGCTGGTGCTGAGCGCCGGCCAGATACAGCACTTCGGCCCCAGCGACGCCATCCTGAAAAAACTGCCTGGTTTTGCGCCCGCCGCTGCCGCTGCATCGGCCAATGCCGGGCGCAGCAACGGCGGCTTCAACGTCAATTACGCCAACTTCGCCAAAACGGCCAGCGGTGAACGAAAAGTATGAGCAATCAGAGTGTGATTCCCGGCGATATCGACACCCTTTCCCGGCAGTTCGACGAAGGTCGCTACCTGCGGCTGGGAGGCTGGCTGGTGGGGCTGGGGTTTGGCGGTTTCCTGCTGTGGGGGCTGTTGGCGCCGCTGGACAAAGGCGTGCCGGTTTCCGGCAGCGTGGTGGTGGCGGGCAATCGCAAGGCGGTGCAGCACCCGAGCGGCGGCGTGGTGTCGCAGATTCAGGTGCATGAGGGCGACCGGGTCAGCGCCGGGCAGGTGCTGTTGTTGATGGATACCGTCGACAGCCGCACCCAGCGCGATGCGCTGCGCAGCCAGCAGTTGAGCAATGCCGCACAGCAGGCGCGGCTGCAAGCCGAGCGCGACGGCCTGCAAGCGATCGCTTTCCCGCCATCGCTGCAAGCGCGGCGAGAAGAGCCGGAAGTGATGTCACTGATGCTGCTGCAACAGCAGCTGTTCACCAGCCGCCGTGCGGCACTGCAGAGCGAGCTGGCGGCGATCGCGGAAAGCATCGCCGGATCGCAGGCGATGTTGGAAGGGGTTCGGCAGTCTTACGCCAGCAAACAGCGGCAAAAGGCCATGCTGCAGGAGCAGCTGGGCGGCATGCGCAAGCTGGCGGCGCAAGGGTATGTGGCGCGCAATCGGCTGCTGGATCTAGAGGGGCAGCATGCGCAGATCGATGGCCAGGCGTCCGAGGACAGCGGCAATATCGGCCGTCTGGGGCGCCAGATCCTGGAGCTGAAACTGCGGGCGATCCAGCGTCGGGAAGAGTATCAGAAAGAGGTCAGCAGCCAGCTGGCCGAGGTGCGGATGAAGCTGGACGAGCTGGATAACCGCCTGGCCAAGGCGGAGGCCGATTTGGGGCATACGCAGGTGAAAGCGCCGGTGGCGGGCTCCGTGGTGGGGTTGAGCGTGTTCACCGAAGGCGGCGTGATCGGCGCCGGTCAGCAGCTGATGGAGATCGTGCCCAGCGATCGCGGGCTGCAGGTAGAAGCGCGCATCCCGGTCGAGTTGATCGATAAAGTGCAGGTGGGGTTGCCGGTCGAGCTGTTGTTCTCGGCGTTCAACCAAAGCACCACGCCGCGCGTCGAAGGCGAAGTGACGCTGGTCGGGGCCGATCGCCTGACCGACGAGAAAAGCGGCGCGCCTTATTACAGCGTGCGCGCCAAGGTCAGCGAAGAAGGATTGCGACGCTTGAGCGGGTTGGAGATCCGCCCAGGGATGCCGGTCGAAGGCTTCATCCGCACCGGTGAGCGTTCGATGATGAACTATCTGTTCAAGCCGCTGACCGATCGCCTCCATTTGGCGCTGACGGAAGAGTGAGCATGTCGGTTTCGCCGCTGCCTTTCGCCGCGCCCGGTGCCACCATGCCCTGGCGCCGTTGTCTGGTGTTGGTGCTGGCGCTGCATCTGCTGGTTGCGGCGCTGCTTTGGCCCTGGCGAGACAAGGCCGAGCCACCGTGGGTACCGCCACCGGCGGTGATGGTGCTGATGGCCGCCACACCGCAGGCCCCGGCCGAGGCGAAACAACCGCCGGGACAAAGGACGCCGCCGCCTCAGGTTGAACCGCCGGCGCCACCGGAGCCGTTACCGCTAGTGAAAGTGCCCGACGCCGCGCAGCCGAACATCGCCGTGCCGCCGAAACAGAAAAAACCGCCTAAGCCGGTGAAAAAAAACAATCTGCCCCGCACGCCGCCGCAGGAGAGAACCATCGCGCCGCCGAGGGTTCAGGATCACAACGCCGGCGCGCCGCCGCCGGGCCGCGCGGATAAAACGGCCGCGCCGCAAACTCGCCTGACGCCCTATGCTCAGGCGGGGGAGGACAACTGGCGCAGCCGCATCAGCGGCCGCCTGAATCGCTTTAAGCGTTATCCTAAAGACGCATTGCGGCTGAAGCGCCAGGGCGTCGGGCAGGTGCGTTTCACGCTGGACAGACAGGGCCACGTGCTGGCGGTGACGCTGGTCAGCAGCGCCGGGCTGCCGTCGCTGGATCGCGAAATCCAGGCGCTGGTCAAACGCGCTTCGCCGCTGCCCACGCCGCCGTCGGACGCCTACGTCAACGGCACGGTGGAATTGACGCTGCCGATCGATTTCAGTTTGCGCGGCGCGAGTTTTTGAGTCGCGACAAGATATCCCCCGAACAAAACCATTTTTCAGCAGCTTGTCCTGCTATTCATTATTTTCAAAGCGTATCGTTATTTTAATCAACGTGACGAAGCTGGCGTTCTGCGCGATATTTTAATTTAAAAAGCACGAATGCCTTTTATTTTTCTGCTGATAAAAAATAAACAGCTTGACGCTGTGGAGTTCGGGTTTTAGTTTTTAATTATAAAACAGGAACTGAGTTCCATATAGTGGAACAAGGCGGATCATGACAACGCTGGAAAATGCCGCTGCGGTATTAAAACTCTTTTCTCAACAACGCGTGATGCATGGTCAGCCGGGTATAGCATTCAGCGACGTGGTGGATCAATTGGCGCTGCCGAAAAGCACGGTGTCGCGCCTGCTGCAGACCATGGAAAATCAGGGCATGCTGGAGCGCGATCCCGATAGCCGGCGTTACCGCATCGGCGCGCTGTTGCTGGCGGTATCCAGCCACTATCTGTCGATGCCGCTGGTGGACAGCCTGGCGACCAGTATGGCGAAGTTGTGTCGCCAGACGGCGTGTACAGGCTACCTTTCGGTATTGGAGGGGCAGGAGATCATGGTGATGCGCATGTTTCCCGGCCGCCACTTTTTGCAGGTGGTCACTCCGGCGGGTTACCGTTCACCGGCGGCGGAAACCTCGGTCGGCCGAGCGATACTGGCGCGTGAAAGCGACGAGCAGATTCAGGTGCGTTACGCCGGCGGTTACCGGGCGACTTCGCCCAATGCGCCGCAAACGTTGGATGCGCTGTTGCAGAAGTTGCAGCAGGTGAGGCATCAGGGATGGTCGTTGGCACGCAATGAAACTTTGAACAGCATCAGCTCGCTGGCGACCGCGCTGGTGAACAAGCACGGCAGCGAGACGGTGGGGCTGTGTCTGTCCTTCCCTTCGCAGGGCGAGGAACAGCCGTTCGTACCGGAAGTTCTGGCCGAATTAACCGCAGTCACCCGCCAACTGGCGGAAAAATATGGCGATGATTATTGGCAGCAGATCAAATAACGCGTCAGAGCTGTAGCATTCCATCATAATTAACGAGTGCCGACACCAGGGAACTCATTGGTTATATTCCACCGTATTTTATTGGTGGGAATAGATAGGCTGAGTAAGAAAATAATAACGTTATGACGCCAGCAGTTCCAAATAATGGAACTGCTGCGGCGATCTATCGCCTGGCGTTATTTCCGTCATGCGGCAGGGAATATTCAGGGAAACCAAGCATGAAATCAAATAATCCGCTAAAAGCGGCCGGCACGCTGTTGGTCATGGCGCTACTTTCGGTGATGGGGGCGATCATCGGCGTTCAACTGATCACCACGCTGGGCGTGACGCCTAACACTTCGATCATCGGCGCGCTGATCGCCATGCTGTTGGCGCGCATCCCGCTACAGATGTTCCAACGCTATCGTTCGGTGCACACCCAGAACCTGGCGCAAACGGTGATCTCCTCCGCCACTTTCGGTGCAGCCAACTGTCTGCTGATGCCGATTGCGGTGCCTTACGTGATGGGGCAACCACAGCTTATTCTGCCGATGTTCTGCGGCGTGGCGGCGGCGATGCTGCTCGACGCCTATCTGCTTTATCGTCTGTTCGATACCAAAGTGTTCCCCGCCGCCAATGCCTGGCCGCCGGGCGTCGCCGCCGCGGAGGCGATTAAAGCCGGCGATCGCGGCGGCAAGCAGGCCTGGCTCCTGGTGGTGGGCGTAGTGGTGGGCATCGCTGGATCAATGCTCAAGATCCCTATGGCGGCTTTCGGCACCGCCTTTATCGGCAATATTTGGGCGCTGAGCATGTTCGGTGTCGGGCTATTGCTGCGGGCCTACGCCGAGCCGGTGGCCGGATTCGATATTAACGCCCATTTTATTCCGCATGGCGTGATGGTCGGCGCAGGCCTGGTGGCGCTGATCCAGGTCGCGCAGGTGATCCGCAGCCGCCGCGCCGATAGCGCCGGTTATACCCAACCCGACAGCGCCGTAAGCAAAGCGCTCGGTCTGGGCGCGGTCGGCTATATCGTCATCGCCGCTTTTTTGGCCCTGGTCGGCGGGCTGTTTAGCGAGATGTCGCTGCCGATGTTGGCGCTGTTCGTGATTTACGCGGCGTTTGCCGCTTTCGTTCATGAGTTGATCGTCGGTATCGCTGCCATGCACTCCGGCTGGTTTCCCGCGTTCGCGGTGGCGTTGATCACCCTGATAGTCGGTATCCTGATCGGTTTCCCACCGCTGGCGCTATGCATCCTGACCGGTTTTACCGCTGCCACCGGGCCGGCCTTCGCCGACATGGGCTTTGATTTGAAAGCCGGCTTCATCCTGCGCGGCTACGGCGAGGATCTGCAGCAAGAGCTGCTGGGGCGTCGCATCCAGTTGTTTGCGGCGTTGATCGCTTTCATCATCGCCATTCCGGTGGTTTACCTCTCTTACCACAGCTATTTCCTGCAGGATCTGATCCCTCCGGTCGCGCGCGTTTACGCCAAAACCATCGAGGCCGGCGCGCAGCCGGGCATCGCTTGGAGTCTGTTGATCTGGGCGATCCCCGGCGCCGTGGTGCAGCTGATCGGCGGCCCTAAGCGCCAGCTCGGCGTGCTGCTGGCAACCGGCCTGCTGATCAACAACGCCTTGGCCGGATGGGCGGTGCTGGTCGGCATCGTGCTGCGCGTGGCGATCCTGCGCCGTTGGGGGGATCGTGGCCGCACGCCGATGGAGATTATGGCGGCCGGATTTATCGCCGGCGATGCGCTCTACAACTTCTTCAGCTCGATTTTTTCCAGCAAGGGCAAATAGCTCCTGCCGATGACATTGGTGAGGTAAAACGACCATGAGTTTGCAACAAACGCTGCAGGTTTTTGAATTGATTGATAGCGCATTCGTCAGCGGCCAAGACGTCGTCGACCTGTTTGCGTCTTACCCGGCGATCAGGGCCAGCACCTTGCGCGCCGAGGGGCCGAAGGGCGGCACCGATTTCGTGCGTATCGAGATCCCCGGCAGTGCAGGAAAATTCGGCGGTGGTGCGGCGCCGACGCTGGGCATTATCGGCCGCCTGGGCGGCATTGGCGCGCGGCCGACGCGAATCGGGCTGGTGTCCGACGGCGACGGCGCGATCGCCGCCATTGCCGCCGCGCTGAAGTTGGCGGAGATGCAGCGCAAGGGCGACATGCTGCCGGGCGATGTGATCGTCACTACCCATATTTGCCCGAACGCGCCGACCCGGCCGCACGATCCGGTCGATTTTATGGATTCACCGATCGATGACGTGACGATGAACGATAACGAAGTGGTGCCGGAGGCTGACGCCATCTTGTCGATCGACACAACCAAAGGCAACCGCATCATCAATCATAAAGGCTATGCGCTGTCGCCGACGGTGAAAGAGGGGTACATCCTGCGGGTGGCGGAAGATCTGCTGCGCATCATGGAGATGACCAGCGGCCGGCCGGCGGTGACTTTCCCGATCACCACGCAGGACATCACCCCTTACGGCAACGGTGTACATCACCTCAACAGCATCCTGCAGCCCTCGACCGCTACTGCAGCGCCGGTGGTCGGCGTGGCGATCTGCAGCGAATCAGTGGTGCCGGGCTGCGGTACCGGTGCCAGCCACGAAACGGACATCGCGTTGGCGGCCAAATTCGCGGTGGAAGTCGCCAAAGAATTCGGCCGCGGTACCTGCCGGTTCTATGATGCCGCCGAATACGGCCAGCTGCTGGCGCTGTACGGCAGTCTGAGCCACCTGCAAAAAAGGAGATAGACCCATGACGGCTTCATTCGCCACGCTGACCATCGGTCAGGCGCCGCGCAGCGATATCATGCCGCTGCTGTCTGCTTATCTGCCGGCGGAACGAGTGAGGCACGTCGGTTTGCTGGACGGCCTGGATATCTGGCAGATCGCCGAGCGTTATGCACCGCAACAGGGCGACAAGCTGCTGGTGTCGCGTCTTTTGGACGGTACGCAGGTGACACTCGGCGCCGCTCGCATCGAAAGCGGGTTGCAGGAGAAGATCCGCGAACTGGAAGCGACGGGATGCGAGGTGATTCTGTTGCTATGCACCGGCGAATTCGGTCGATTGCAGGCGGAACGGGTACTGTTGCTGGAACCGGATCGCATTATCCCGCCGTTGATCTCCGCGATCGTCGGCACACACCGTGTCGGCATCGTGGTGCCGGTGGCTGAACAGGTTGGGCAGCAGGCGCGCAAATGGCGGCAGCTGGCGGCGCCGCCGAGTTATGCCGTCGCCAGCCCCTATCTGGCGGATGACGCTGCGCTGGAGCAGGCGGCTTGCACCCTGCTGCGGCAGGGGGCGGAGGTGGTGGTGCTCGATTGTATCGGTTATCACCAGCGTCACCGCGCTTTTCTGCAGGCGCGTCTGTCGGTGCCGGTGCTGCTGTCGAACGTACTGGTCGCCAAGTTGGCCGCAGAGTTAATCGACTGATTCAAATAGCCATAAATCTGCGCTCGACGCGACCACGGGCGTTTTGCGCCCGTGAGGCGCCCCGGGCTTCAGCAGCCCTGACTGTCGGCGAGAGGGCCTGTAGCGTTTTACTCTGCGCCGCGATCGCATTTCGCGCGAAAAACCAGTGACAGATCAACCGCAATCCCCCAATATGGATTTTCCATCAAGATGATTACGCGGGTGCCAGTCTATGCTGAAAGTGAATGAGTATTTTGCCGGAAAAGTGAAGTCTATCGGTTTTGACAGTAGCAGCATCGGTCTTACCAGCGTGGGTGTGATGGAAGAGGGCGAATACACCTTCTCCACCGCGCAGCCGGAAGAAATGACAGTGATCACCGGGGCGCTGAAAGTGCTGCTGCCGGGAGCGCCGGACTGGCAAGTGTTTACGCCGGGCGAGAAGTTCTTCGTGCCGGGGCACAGCGAGTTCAACCTGCAGGTGGCCGACGCCACCGCCTATCTGTGCCGCTACCTGAGCAAATAAATTTTGTTCGCTAGGGGAACGCAGGGCTCAGCGGATGCTGGGCCCTGGTCATTTCTGAGGCGAGATTAACGCTGGGCTTCGCCGCCGAGCGCTTCGATGGTGTTTTTGATCAACGCCGCCAGCTCGCTGGTCATCAGGATAAAGTCGGCGTCAAAGCGCTGGGCGAAGTCGTCGCGATCGATGTCGTCGTTCTGTTCGCGCAGCGTGTCGGCGAACTTCAGGCGCTTGAGCGAGCCGTCGTCCGACAGCATCAGCTGGATGCGCTCTTGCCAGTCCACCGCCAGCTTGGTCACCAGCTTGCCGGCTTCGATGTGCACCGCGATTTCGTCGCTGATCAGATTCTGCTTCTTGCAGCGGATTACGCCGCCTTCTTCCAGAATCGCTTTCAATTCCGCTTCATCCTGAATGGCGAAGCCAGCCGGCATCTCACCGGAACGCACCCATTCGGTCAGCGTCAGTTCGATCGGGCTTTCCATGGTCAATGGCACCACCGGCAGCGAGCCGAGGCTCTTGCGCAGCAGCGCCAGCGTGTCTTCGGCGCGTTTGGCGCTGGCGGCGTCGACCATGATCAGATCGTTGACGGTGTCTATCCACATGAAGGTCTGGTTGAAGCGGCTGAACGCGCGCGGCAGCAGGCTGTGCAGCACTTCATCCTTCAGCGCGTCCTTCTCGGTTTTCTTCAGTTTGCGGTGTTGCTCCGCTTCCAGGCGCTCAATCTTGGCCTGCAGCTCTTGCTTGATCACCGGCGACGGCAGGATTTTCTCTTCCTTGCGCGCGCAGATGACGATCTGGCCGTTGACCGCGTGCGTCAGCGCATCGCTGTGCGAGCCCATCGGGGAGACCCAGCCGGTCTTCGCCATGTCCTGGCTGCCGCACGGCGTGAAGGCGAACGCGCTGAGTTGTTTTTCCATTTCATCCGCGTTTAACGCCACTTCGCGGCTCAAACGGTAAACCATCAAATTCTTAAACCACAGCATAATGTTATCCCTGGCTGGGCGTGCGTTCGGCACGCTGATTCGTCAAAAGCAGGGCGGCATGATAACGAATTGACGCTGAAAAATCGCCCCATTCTCTCCGAATTGCGTCGCTTTGCGCATCGGGAAAGGACGGGACGGAGAATGGGAAACAGGTGATTCATTCGCGCGCTTACATTAGGCTGTGACAACGCTGCGCGGCATCGAGGAGAAAAAATACGTGCGCATTGGCATCGACTTGGGTGGAACGAAAATTGAAGTGATCGCGTTGGCGAATGACGGGCGGGAGCTGTTTCGCCATCGCATCGCCACGCCGCGCCATGACTACCGGCAAACCCTGGCGGCGATCGCCGGACTGGTGAAACTGGCGGAGGATCATACCGGCGAACGAGGATCGGTCGGGATCGGCATTCCCGGCACGCTGTCGCCGTTTACCGGGCGAGTAAAGAACGCCAACTCGGTGTGGCTCAACGGCCAGCCGCTGGATAAGGATCTGTCGGCGCTGTTGGCGCGCGAGGTGCGTATCGCCAACGACGCCAACTGCCTGGCGGTGTCGGAAGCCACCGACGGCGCCGGCGCCGGCGCGAAAACCGTGTTTGCGGTCATCATCGGCACCGGCTGTGGCGCCGGCGTGGCGCTGAACGGCCAGGCGCATTCCGGCGGCAATGGCATCGCCGGCGAATGGGGCCACAATCCGCTGCCGTGGCAGGATGACGATGAGCTGCGCTACGCCCGTGAAGTGCCGTGCTACTGCGGCAAGCCGGGCTGCATCGAAACCTTTATTTCCGGCACAGGTTTCGCCACCGACTATGCGCGCCTGAGCGGCAACGCGCTGCAAGGGCATGAGATCATGGCGCTGAGCGAGCGGGGCGATGCGCTGGCGGTGCAGGCGATCGAACGTTACGAAATGCGCTTGGCGAAATCGCTGGCGCACGTGATCAACATTCTGGATCCGGACGTGGTGGTGCTCGGCGGCGGCATGAGCAACGTGGATCGTTTGTACCGCACGGTGCCCGCGTTGGTGAAAAGTTGGGTGTTCGGCGGCGAGTGTGAAACGCCGATCCGCAAGGCGGTCCACGGCGACTCCAGCGGCGTGCGCGGCGCGGCCTGGCTGTGGCCGCAACAGCAGCGCTAAGCGTTGCAACAAAGCGCGAGCAAGCTCGCGCTTTAAACCCTTCCCTGTACAAAAACTGGACGGCGCTTTATGCTTTAGCTAACTTAGCTAAGGAGGACGCGTATGGCAATTCAGGCCAATATGCACGAAGCAAAATCCAATCTGAGCCAGCTGGCGGACAGAGCCGCGGAGGGAGAAACCGTGATTATCGCAAAAGCAGGGAAGCCGTATGTACAGCTGGTCGCCATCAAGGGAGAAGCGCGCCGCCCTGGCGCCGCCAAGGGCAAGTTCACCGTGCCGGCGGATTTCAACGCGGGGGACGCGGCCATTGCGGCGCTGTTTGAGGGCGATGAATGAAGCGCTTGCTGCTGGATACCCACGTATTGCTGTGGTGGCTGATTGATGACGCCTGCCTGGGCGCGAACGCCAAAAGGCAGATCGCCGATCCGGGCAATGCGGTGTACGTCAGCGCGGCCAGCATTTGGGAGATCTCGATCAAGCAGGCGCTGGGTAAACTGGCGCTGCCGGAAGATATCTTTGCGATCATCGAGGCCGAAGATTTTCTGTCGCTGCCGATGGACGCCTTTCACTGCCAACAGGCCGGGCAGTTGCCGCCCTATCATCAGGATCCTTTCGATCGCATGCTGATCGCACAGGCGCAGGCCGAAGGGCTGACGCTGATCTCCGCCGATGCGGTGTTTCCGCAGTACGGCGTGCGGGTGGCGGACGCCCGCCGTTAAGCCGGCTTTTCCTCACTTTCGCTGCGCACCCGTTCGATATGAATGGTCAGGAACATCATCTCTTCCGTGGTGAGCTGATGCTGATAGTGCTTTTCGATGTGGCGGTTGATCTTGCCGGCGCAGGCGAAAGACTCGCGGTATTTCTCTTTCACCACCTGATACAGCGAGTCGTCGTCGCTGTCGACATAGTTTTTCCCCAGCAGGCGCTGAGCGAAGAACTTCAAATGGGTGACGAAACGGTGGTAGCTCAGGGCTTCCTCGTTGTAATCAAAGCGGAAGTGGTATTTGACCAGGTTGAGGATCTCTTGCATCACGCGGGTGATGTGCAGCGTGTTGTGCATCTCGTCGTTAAGCTGGGCGTTGACCAAGTGCAGGGCGATAAATCCAGCTTCGTCTTCCGGCAGCGCGGTATCCAGCCGTTGGGCGATCAGGGCCAGCGCCTCCAGCCCGACGGCGAACTCGGCCGGGTAGAGCTTTTTAATCTCCCACAGCAGCGCATTTTTGATATCCAGCCCTTGCGCATGGCGCTGCAGGGCGAAGTGGATGTGATCGGTCAGCGTGATGTAGACGATGTTATGCAATTTGCCCGGCAGGCGTTCGCGGGCGAGAGTGATAATCCTGTCGGCAGTGGTAACGCAGGCCAGCGGGATCTCGGCGAGCAGCTCTTTATAGCGCTCGGCGATTTCACCGCCGTTATGGGTGAATACCTTTTCGATCAGGCTTTCGTCCAGCGTATCGCCGGGCTTCTTTTTAAAGCCGATTCCTTTTCCCATCACCACCGTCTCTTCCTGACGGTCGTCCAGCGTAATCACCACGTTATTATTGAGTATTTTAGCGATTTTCATGGTTTTTCCCGGTGTTTCAGCATCCTGAAAACGAAAAAACCTGACGCCCGGAAGCGATCCCGGGCGTCAGGTTTTGCCTGTATTTTATGTTTCTGCCCTGCGGCCCTGAGCGGCGGAGGGGATACAGTAACAATCCTATTATGTTGGCATAATAACCCGTGCCCGCTGCGGCTCAACGCTTTTCACCGCGGAGTGCCGCCGCGGTCACACTTCTGCGCCGCGCGCCGCGGGATCATTCCAGCCTGAAGTGCGCTTCCAGCCGGCTGACGCCAAGCCCGTTAACCTTCTTCACCTTGATCTGCACCGGAATACGCTCTTTCATCGCCTCGACGTGACTGATCACGCCGATGGTTTTGCCGGAGGCGTTCAGGCTGTCCAGCGCATCCAGCGCGGTATCGAGGGTTTCGGCGTCCAGCGTGCCGAAGCCTTCGTCGAGGAACAGCGAGTCGATGCTGGTTTTATGGCTGACCAGATCGGACAACGCCAGCGCCAGCGCCAGGCTGACCAGGAAGCTCTCGCCGCCGGACAGGGTGCGGGTATCGCGCAGCGCATCCGCCTGCCAGGTGTCGACCACCTGCAGTTCCAGCGCATCGCTGGTCTTGCGCTGCAGCAGATAACGTCCGTGCAGCCGGCCGAGCTGGTTGTTGGCCAGGTAAACCAGATGATCGAGCGTCAGCCCCTGAGCAAAGCGGCGGAACTTGTCGCCTTCTTTTGAGCCGATCAGCTGGTTGAGGTAGCTCCAGTCATCGTAGTCTTGCTGGCTGCGGGCGATCTGCTCGAACAGCGCCTGCTGATTGAGGCGGCGGGCGGCGTCGCTTTCCAACTGATTGCGCAGTTCGCCCTGGCGCAGCTGCAGCACCTTCAACTGCTGCGCCAGCTCGGCCAGCGATTGGGTGAGCGCATCGATATCCGCGTTGGCTTCATCCAGCCCTTCAGGGCGATTCTGCCGATGCTGCTCCAGCGTTTGCGTCGCCTGTGTCAGCAGGGCGGTGGCCTCTACCTGCCGCTGTTGCAACTGCTCTTTGCGCTGCTGCAATTCGCGGCGCAGGGCGTCGTCCAGCAGCGCGGCGGCGAAGGCGGTTTCATCGACGAATTCGCTGTCGGCCAGCGCCTGCTGCCACTGCTGCTGCGCCTGCTGCAGCCGTTCCTGCATTTGGGCGTGTTGCTGTTGTAGCCCGGCCTGTTGGCCTGCCAGGCGTTCGCGCAGTTCCTGCGCCTTTTGCCACTGCTCGGCAGCCTGAACACTGGCCTGTTCGCAGGCGGTTTGTTTGGCGCGCAGCTGTTCGCGCACCTCGGCGATCCGCTGTTCGCCGAACAGCGCCAGCCGCTGCGCACGCCGTTCGGCGAGGATTTTCTCGCCTTCTTGCCAGCGTTGTTGCAGGTCTTGTTGCTGTTGCAGGCTATCGGCGTGGTTTTTTTGCAGCAGCGTAAAGCGCTCTTCGAGCAACGCCAGCTGTTGCTGCGCCTGCTGCTGCTGCGTTTGCAACGCCGCGAGCGCGTCTTTCGCCTGCTGTACCGCCTGCGCCGATTGTTCATGCTGCTGCAGCGCCTGTTGCCCGCGCCGCTCTTCATCGTCGCAGCCACTCAACCAGGCGCTGAGCGGTTCGTCATCCACCAGCGTAAAGTCGAACGCCAGCGGCGCGCTGAGCTGCTGCCACTGCTGCTGTTGGCCGGCCAGCTGCTGTTCATCCTGCGCGATGGTTTGCTGCTGGCGCTGCTGCTGTTCCAGCAGGCTTTCGCAGCGGGTGCGCAGTTCAGTACCCTGGGTTTGCAGTTTCTCGGCCAGGGTGCGCATCTCAACCAACCGCCGCTCCGTCGCCGAAGGCTGCACCGCCTGATATTGCTCCACCGCCGGGTGGGTGGTCGAGCCACACAGCGGGCAGGGGGCGCCACTTTGCAGCAGGGCACGCTCCGCTTCCAGGCTGACGATGCGTTTTTCCAGCTCGTGGATCCGCTCTACTTCCTGCAGCTGCGTCTTGTGTTGTTTGAATTGCTGGCGTGCGCTCTCCAGCTGTTGTTGCAGCTCGGCGAGTTGCGTTTGTCGTCCGGCGTGCTCCGCTTGCTGCCGGGTCAGCCGCTCGCGGGTCTGACGGTGGAGGGTGGCGAGCGTGGACAACTGCTGACGCGTTGGACGCAGATCCGCCAGGGTACTCAGGCGCTGGCGCAACGGGGCCAGCGGCGTTTGCGCCTCCAGCGCTTGCTGCTGCTGCTGTTGAACGGCCAGCGCTTGGGTCAGCGCGTTCAATTGCTGCTGATGCTGTGCGCCCTGCGTCGTCAGTTGATTGCGTTGAACGGTGAGCTGCTCCAGCGCCGCCTGCTGTTGGGCGCACTGCTGCGCGGCAGCATCGCCGGCCTGTCGCCGTTCGGCCTGTGTCGATTGCAGTTGGGCGATCTGATGATCGAGCGGGGCGACCTGCTCATCGATCAGCTGTTGCTGTTGCCGCATGTGCTCGGCATGGGCTTGCTGCGCCAGGCGGGTCTTTTCTACCGCCTGCTGCAGCGGCGCCAGCTGCGCCGACTGCTGTTCCTGCTGCTGCGTCAGCAGGGCCGCTTGCTGCTGTATCGTCTGCAGCTCGGCGCGGCAGCGATCGCGTTCGCCGCGCAGCGGCCGCAATTTTTCGGCCGGTTCGCTGAGCGCCAGCCGCTGGAGCTGCGGGGCGGCCTCGGCCTGCTCGCGTTGGGCGTTTTCCAGCCGTTGCCGCCCCTCGTTTTGCTGTTGCCGGAATCGCTGCCATTGTTGTAACCAGCTCAGCGCCTGTTGCTGTTGCCGGGTTTGCTCGCCGAGAGCGCTTTCCTGCCCGCTCAGCGCCGTCAGCTGTTCGACCAGGGAGTGGCGCTGTTCGTCGTTCAGCAGCTCGATACCGCTGGCGCGCTGATGCAGCCCATCCAGATCGGTTTTGGCCTGTTTGTGGGATTCGAACACCTGTTCGGACAATCGCCCGTAGATTTCGGTGCCGGTCAGTTCTTCCAACAGCTCGGCGCGATCGTTGGCGTCGGCGTTGAGGAAGGCGGCGAACTGCCCCTGAGACAGCATCATCGACTTGGTGAAGCGGCCGAAGTCCAGCCCGGTGATGGCGGCGGTGATCTCCAGCTTGTCGCGCACTTTGTCCGCCAGGATCTTGCCGTCTTCGCGGCGCGCCAGTTCGACTTTCGGCGCCTGCAGGTTGCCGTCCGGCGCGTTTTTGGCGCGGCGCTGACTCCAGAAGGCGCGATAGCCGACGCCCTTGACCTCGAACTCGACTTCCGCCAACGATTCGGCGGTATGGCGGGTCATCAGTTCATTCTGGCTTGGCGTGACGTTGAGGCGCGGCGTCTGGTGGTATAGCGCCAGGCAGATGGCGTCCAGCAGGGTGGTTTTGCCCGCGCCGGTCGGGCCGGTAATGGCGAACAGACCGTTGCTGGCGAACGGCTCGGCGGTGAAGTCAATCTTCCATTCGCCCTGCAGCGAGTTGAGGTTTTTTAAGCGCAGGCTGAGGATTTTCATGGGTTGTTCTCCTCGGCGTTGTGCTGCACCGCATCGACCACCTGGCGGAACATTTGGCGCATCCGCTGTTGGCGCGTTTCGGGCAGCTCAGTCTCCTGCGCCAGGCGCCGCTCGAACACTTCATTGACGCTCAGTTCGTTGAGCGTTTCCTTATCCTGCTGTGCGATCGCCTGGCGGCGCTGTTCTTTGCTGCGCCGCAGCAGCACCACTTCCACCGGTAGCTCGTCTGCCAGCAGCTGAATGCGGCGCTGGATGTCGCTGAGGTAGTCCTGCGTCGCCACTTCGATATCCAGCCACACCGGCAGCTCACCGTCATAATCGGCAAACTGCCGCAGCTGCCGTTCGATCTCGGCCAGATCGCCTTTGATCAGCTGCATGGGCTGAAACTGCGGGATCGTTAACGCTTCCACCTGCTGCAAAGCGCCGTCGGCGAAATCGACCATAAAGACGCTTTTGGCTTTGCCCAGTTCATCGAAGCTGAGCGGGATCGGCGAGCCGCTATAGCGAATGTGCTCCGATTTGGCGACGTTCTGCGCGCGGTGGATGTGGCCCAACGCGATATAGTCGGCGGGAGGAAAGGCCTGCGCCGGAAAGGCGTCGAGGGTGCCGATATAGATGTCGCGCACCGAGTCGGAGGTGGTGACGCCGACGGTGGTCAGGTGGCCGGTGGCGACGATCGGCAGCGGCAGGCCCAATTGGTCGCGGTGCTCGCAGGCCGCCTGATACAGCGTTTGGTAATGTTCGGCGATGGCTTCCTGTAACGCCTGCTGTTTCTGCGCGCCGGATTCGCCGGCGCGGCTGGTGAGCAGATCGCGTGGCCGCAAGAACGGGATGGCGCACAGCACCGCGCCCGGCTGGCCGTCGCGCCGGTTCAGCACCAGGATCTGCTGTTCGGGGGCGCTTTGCGCGCTCGCGATCACCGTGGTGTTCAGGCAGGAGAGCAGTTCACGCGATTCGTTCAGCGTCGCCACCGAATCGTGGTTGCCGCCCAGCACCACCAGTTGGCAGCCGGTGCGCTGCAGTTCCACCACGAAGCGGTTGTACAGTTCGCGGGCGTAGCTGGGCGGCGAGCCGGTATCGAATAGATCCCCGGCGACGATCAGCGCATCCACCTGCTGCTGCTCTACCTGTTTGATCAGCCAGTTCAGAAAAGCCTGGTGCTCGGCGGCGCGGCTTTTGGTGAAAAAGTACTGGCCAAGGTGCCAGTCAGAGGTGTGGATCAGGCGCATGACACTCCCGGGTGCAAAGGTAATGGCGATGATTATAAAGGCCGCGGCGCCGGCTGTCCCGGCGCAATGGCGAGGGCAGCGGAATGATTTTTCTTTACTATGGGAAATAATCGCTATGCTTACTGCCTATAACAGCCGCTTTTTTTCATAAAAGTGTCACAAAACTGACGCATAATGGCGCCCGCAAAGTCGCTAACACATTGGCAGGATTGACGATGGCAAGACGCATACTGGTGGTGGAAGACGAAGCGCCGATCCGTGAGATGGTGTGCTTTGTGTTGGAACAGAATGGTTACCAACCGTTGGAAGCCGAGGATTATGACAGCGCCGTGACGCGCCTGTCTGAGCCGTTCCCTGATTTGGTGTTGCTCGATTGGATGCTGCCCGGCGGTTCCGGCATTCAGTTTATCAAGCATATGAAGCGCGAAGCGCTGACCCGCGATATCCCGGTGATGATGTTGACCGCGCGCGGCGAAGAGGAAGACCGGGTGCGCGGCCTGGAAGTGGGGGCGGATGATTACATCACCAAGCCGTTCTCGCCCAAGGAGCTGGTGGCACGCATCAAAGCGGTCATGCGCCGTATTTCACCGATGGCGGTGGAAGAAGTGATTGAAATGCAAGGACTGAGCCTGGATCCGTCCTCCCACCGCGTGATGGCGAACGATCAGGCGCTGGACATGGGGCCGACCGAGTTCAAGCTGCTGCACTTCTTTATGACCCACCCGGAGCGGGTTTATAGCCGCGAGCAGTTGCTTAATCACGTCTGGGGCACTAACGTTTATGTGGAAGACCGTACCGTTGACGTGCATATCCGTCGGCTCCGCAAGGCGTTAGAAACCAGTGGGCATGATAAAATGGTTCAAACCGTTCGGGGCACCGGCTACCGGTTCTCAACGCGCTACTGATCGCGCCGCGCTGGAGAATATGCCGTGTTAGAACGTCTGTCGTGGAAGAGGCTGGCTCTGGAGCTGGCTCTTTTTTGTCTGCCCGCCTTACTGCTGGGGCTGATTTTCGGTTATCTGCCCTGGTTCCTGCTGGCCTCAGCGCTGGCTGCGCTGGTGTGGAATTTCTACAACCAGCTCAAACTCTCCCATTGGCTGTGGATCGACCGCAGCATGACGCCGCCGCCCGGCCGCTGGAGCTGGGAGCCGTTGTTCTATGGCCTGTATCAGATGCAGCAGCGCAACCGCCGCCGCCGCCGCGAGCTGGCGCTGCTGATCAAGCGCTTTCGCAGCGGGGCCGAATCGCTGCCTGACGCGGTGGTGATGACCACCGTCGAAGGCAATATCTTCTGGTGCAACGGCCTGGCGCAGCATCTGCTCGGCTTCCGCTGGCCGGAAGACAACGGCCAGCACATCCTCAACCTGCTGCGTTATCCGGAGTTCAGCCACTATTTGCAACAGCAGGAGTTTTCGCGCCCGCTGACGCTGCAGTTGAACAACGAACATTACGTCGAATTCCGCGTGATGCCCTATTCCGAAGGGCAACTGCTGATGGTGGCGCGCGACGTCACCCAGATGCGCCAGCTGGAAGGGGCGCGGCGCAACTTCTTCGCCAACGTCAGCCATGAGCTGCGCACGCCGTTGACGGTGCTGCAGGGCTACCTGGAAATGATGGGCGACGAAGAGCAGGACGGCTCGCTGCGTAGCAAGGCGCTGAGCACCATGCAAGAGCAGACCCGCCGGATGGACGGGCTGGTCAAACAGCTGCTGACGCTGTCGCGCATCGAGGCGGCGCCCAATGTCGACATGAACGAACGGGTGGATATCCCGCTGATGCTGCGGGTGTTGCAGCGCGAGGCGCAATCGCTGAGCGGCGGCAATCACGAGATCGCTTTCCGGGTGAACGAACAGCTCAAAGTGTTCGGCAATGAAGACCAGTTGCGCAGCGCGGTGTCTAACCTGGTGTACAACGCGGTCAACCACACGCCGAAGGGCACCCATATCGAAGTCAGCTGGCAGCAGACGGCACATGGTGCGCAGTTCCAGGTCAGCGACAACGGGCCGGGCATCGCCGCCGAGCACCTTCCGCGCCTGACCGAGCGTTTTTATCGCGTCGACAAGGCCCGTTCGCGCCAGACCGGCGGCAGTGGGCTGGGGCTGGCGATCGTCAAACACGCGCTCAGCCATCACGACGCGCGGCTGGAGATCCTCAGCGAACCGGGGATCGGCACCCGCTTTATCTTTACCTTACCCAACCGGTTGATTGTTCCGGCCGCTTTATCAGAGAATGCGGTGAAAAATTAACGCGAGACACCGGTATGACCCGAATTACCCGAGGGCTGTTGCTTTGCCTGGCGCTGCTGGCCGGACGTGGCGCACTGGCGCAGCCCGACGGCATGCTGGCGGGCAATCTGTCCAGCGTCGGCTCCGACACCCTGGCGAACCTGATGGCGCTGTGGGCGCAGGACTTCAGCCAGCATTACCCCAACGTTAATCTGCAGATCCAGGCCGCCGGTTCGTCGACCGCGCCGACCGCGTTGGCGGCGGGCGCCGCGCAGCTGGGCCCGATGAGCCGGCCGATGAAGGCGGCCGAGGTTTCGGCGTTCGAACACCGTTACGGCTATGCGCCGCTGGCGGTGCCGGTGGCGGTGGATGCGCTGGTGGTGTTGGTGCATCAGGACAATCCGCTGCGCGGCCTCAATTTGCAGCAGCTCGATCGTATTTTCTCCGCCACCCGGCGCTGCGGTGAAAGCCAGCCGCTGACGCGCTGGGGCGAACTGGGTCTGAGCGGCGACTGGGCGACGCGCTCGCTGCAACGCTTTGGCCGCAACTCGGCTTCCGGCACCTACGGCTATTTCAAACTGCGCGCGCTGTGCGGCGGCGATTTTATGCCGCGCGTCAATGAGTTGCCCGGTTCGGCCTCGGTGGTGCAGGCGGTGGCCGGTTCGCTCAACGGCATCGGCTACGCCAGCATCGGTTTTCGCGCCAGCGGCGTGCGGCTGCTGCCGTTGGCGGAGTCGGGGGAGGATTATGTCGCGCCTACCGCCGCCAACGTGCGCAACGATCGCTACCCGCTGTCGCGCTACCTGTATATCTACATCAACAAAGCCCCCAATCAACCGCTGGAGCCGCTGACCGCGGCGTTCCTCGATCGTGTGCTGTCGACCGCAGGACAGAGCCTGGTCAACCACGACGGCTATCTGCCTCTGCCGCCGGCCGCTCTGCAGAAGACCCGCCAGGCGCTCGGGCTGCAGCCGCTTGCGCCGGCCATGATGCAATAAGCGACAAAAAGCGACGTAATTTTCGCCTTTTCTCACGCCGAAATGGAGCTTATGCCACGCGAAAACCGGGCTTTTATTGGCGTTTTCGCGCGGTAAAGTGATATATGCTTCACGTTTCGTGAATTGGCTGTTCAAAAATGATACAAATCATGTAGTGTATATTTATTGATAGCCAATATGATCGACTGGTGGCTAAAGTTTATATGGTCGATAGCTCTGCTTTTCGCCGTGCGTCTTGCCTTGAAGCGCTATAAACGTTTACCTTAGCCCTCGTTGTCGGATTAAACCTCCATTTTATAACTCCTAAAACTTTGCCCATCTTCATGAGCGGCCACTTTCGAATAGGGACATAAACGCCGGAACGATTGCGTTTAGGGTGCTTATTTGGCGCTGCGATGGTCGGGCATGCCGGCAACCGGGTGGGGCGTCACGCCACCACGCTATCGGACAATTTTTTTCATTTGAACAGGCAACACGACATCGTATGAGTCATCGTTTAACGTCAAAAGATATCCTGGCATTGGGCTTTATGACCTTTGCCTTATTCGTCGGGGCCGGGAACATCATCTTCCCGCCGATGGTCGGTTTACAGTCCGGTGAACATGTCTGGACTGCGGCGCTGGGCTTCCTGATCACCGCCGTCGGCCTACCGGTCATCACCGTCATCGCGCTGGCGCGCGTCGGCGGCGGCATCGACGCCCTCAGTTCGCCGATTGGCCGCGGCGCCGGCCTGCTGCTGGCGACCGTCTGCTACCTGGCCGTCGGCCCGCTGTTCGCGACGCCGCGCACCGCCACCGTCTCCTTTGAAGTGGGCATCGCCCCGCTGACCGGCGACGGCGCCATGCCGCTGTTCATCTACAGCCTGGTGTATTTCGCGCTGGTGATTGGCATCTCCCTGTATCCGGGCCGCCTGCTCGATACCGTCGGCCACGTGCTGGCGCCGCTGAAGATCGTCGCGTTAGCCGTACTGGGCATCGCCGCGTTGCTGTGGCCTGCCGGCGCGCCGATTCCGGCGACGGCGGCTTACCAGAGCGTGCCTTTCTCCTCCGGTTTCGTTAACGGCTATCTGACCATGGATACGCTGGGCGCGCTGGTATTCGGCATCGTTATCGTCAACGCGGCGCGCTCGCGCGGCGTGAAAGACGCCGGTCTGTTGACCCGTTACACCATTCTGGCCGGTTTGATCGCCGGCGTGGGCCTGACGCTGGTTTATCTGAGCTTGTTCAAGCTGGGTTCCGGCAGCGGCGCGCTGGTGCCGGACGCTACCAACGGCGCGGTGATCCTGCACGCTTACGTTCAGAACACCTTCGGCGGCCTGGGCAGCTTCTTCCTGGCGGCGCTGATCTTCATCGCCTGCATGGTGACTGCGGTAGGCCTGACCTGCGCCTGCGCCGAGTTCTTCGCGCAATACCTGCCGTTCTCCTACAAGACGCTGGTGTTTATTCTGGGCCTGTTCTCGATGGTGGTGTCCAACCTCGGTCTGAGCCACCTGATCCAGATCTCCATTCCGGTGCTGACCGCGATTTACCCGCCGTGCATCGTGCTGGTGGTGCTGAGCTTCACCCTGCGTTGGTGGCACAGCGCACCGCGCATCATCGCGCCGGTGATGCTTGTCAGCCTGTTGTTTGGTATCCTTGACGCAGTGAAAGCGTCCAGCTTCCAGCAGCTGCTGCCGGCCTGGACCACTCACCTGCCGCTGGCGGAGCAGGGGTTGGCATGGTTGCCGCCTTCGCTGCTGATGCTGGTGCTGGTCGCGATTTATGATCGGGTGTGCACGCGTTCTCAAGTGACCGCGCACTGATAATCCCCCGGCTTAATCTAGGGCCACGGACATGTCCGTGGCTTTTTTACGTTTAAAACTATGGGTCATCTTCATGCAACAACAGTCACCCACCACTGCCCCCGACAATAAGCTGAAACGCGGCCTCAGCACGCGTCACATCCGCTTTATGGCGCTGGGGTCGGCCATCGGCACCGGGTTGTTCTACGGCTCGGCGGACGCCATCAAAATGGCCGGCCCGAGCGTGCTGCTGGCTTACCTGATCGGCGGCATCGTGGCCTTTATCATCATGCGCGCGCTGGGGGAGATGTCGGTCAACAACCCGCAGGCCAGCTCGTTTTCCCGTTACGCGCAGGATTACCTCGGCCCGATGGCGGGCTACATCACCGGCTGGACTTACTGCTTTGAAATCCTGATTGTCGCCATCGCCGACGTGACTGCTTTCGGCATCTATATGGGCGTCTGGTTCCCGGAAGTGCCGCATTGGATCTGGGTGCTGAGCGTGGTGCTGATCATCGGCGCCATCAACCTGATGAGCGTCAAGGTGTTCGGCGAGCTGGAGTTCTGGTTCTCGTTTTTCAAGGTCGCCACCATCATCATCATGATCGCGGCCGGCATCGGCATCATCATCTGGGGTATCGGCAACGGCGGGCAACCGACAGGCATTCATAACCTGTGGTCGAACGGCGGCTTCTTCAGCAACGGTTTTATCGGCATGATCCTGTCGCTGCAGCTGGTGATGTTCGCTTACGGCGGCATTGAAATTATCGGCATCACCGCCGGCGAAGCCAAAGATCCGAAAAAATCGATTCCGAAGGCCATCAACTCGGTGCCATGGCGCATTCTGGTGTTCTACGTCGGCACGCTGTTCGTCATCATGTCGATCTACCCGTGGAACCAGGTGGGCACCAACGGCAGCCCGTTCGTGCTGACCTTCCAGCATATGGGCATCACCGTGGCGGCGGGCATCCTCAACTTCGTGGTGATCACCGCTTCGCTGTCGGCGATCAACAGCGACGTGTTCGGCGTCGGCCGCATGCTGCACGGCATGGCCGAACAGGGGCACGCGCCGAAGATGTTCAGCAAGGTATCGAAACGCGGCATTCCTTGGGTGACGGTAGTGGTGATGATGCTGGCGCTGTTGCTGGCGGTGTACCTCAACTACATCATGCCGGAGAGCGTGTTCCTGGTGATCGCTTCCCTGGCGACTTTCGCCACCGTGTGGGTGTGGATCATGATCCTGTTCTCCCAAATCGCCTTCCGCCGCAGCCTGAGCAAAGAGCAAGTGAAGCAGCTGGCGTTCCCGCTGCGCGGCGGGGTGTTCACCTCGGTGGTGGCGATCGTGTTCCTGGTGTTCATAATCGGCCTGATCGGCTACTTCCCGACCACCCGCGTCTCGCTGTACGCCGGCCTGGTCTGGGTGGTATTGCTGCTGGCGGGATACTGGTTCAAGGTCAACCATCAGAAAAAACGCGCGCCGTTGGCGACGCAGCAAGACTAAATGGAAAACACCGGCTAAGGCCGGTGTTTTTTTAGGGGCTGGCGTCAAGCGAAGTCCAGCTTGCGCAGTTTCGATACGTCGATGGATTGCCTGGCCTGCCACAGATCGTAAGCATCCTGCATGCCCATCCACACCTGTTCGGAACTGCCTATCACGATGGACAGGCGGATGGCCATTTCCGGCGAGATATCGGACTTTCCGCTGATCAGGCGTTGAACCGTGGAGGGTGCGACGTCCAGCGCTTTAGCCAGCGCGCGCGCGCTGAGATTCAGCGTTTCCATGGTTTCTTTGATCAACTCGCCAGGATGAGGGGGGTTATGCATGCGGTTCATTAGTGATAGTCCTCATAATTCACGATATAAACATCACCCTCGACCAGTTCAAACGTGATACGCCAGTTGCCGGTGACGGTGACGGACCATTGCCCGCTGCGAGCGCCCGTTAACGGGTGCAAGAAGAAGCCGGGCAGATCTACGTCATCAATCACTTTCGCCAGATCCAGCACGCTCAGCCGCAGCGCGATTTTCTTCGCCTGCTTGGCGTCGATACCCGCCGTTGAACCGGTTTCGAAAAACTTTTTGAGTCCCTTATGCTTGAAGCTTCTTATCATCCTGACGGCTCCATGGGTGTTGCGCTATACGCATCATAGCCAGGTGTTGCGTATGGCGCAACA
The DNA here is from genome assembly GCF_059801225.1 of Serratia sp. Ae19-1. Taxonomy (NCBI): domain Bacteria; kingdom Pseudomonadati; phylum Pseudomonadota; class Gammaproteobacteria; order Enterobacterales; family Yersiniaceae; genus Serratia; species Serratia sp. Ae19-1. The sequence continues at coordinate 131,534 of NZ_JBCHWD010000001.1, forward strand.
AGGTGGGGTGTTTTTTGACCATCACGTCAGGCGTTTATCTTCCACTTCATCCTCCCCGGCGGCGCGCGCTTCGATACGCATGTCGCCGTCGTTCAGGCGTTCTTCCTCTTCCTCGCCGGCGCAGCGCGCCAGCACTTCGCGAATGTCCTGCAGGTTGCTGCTCAGAGCGCTCAACGAAGGTTGCAGGTTGCGGGGCATGCGGCTTTCATCCAGCGAAGCGCTGTGCAGGCAGCCGATAAACAGCAGGGTGGCCATCAGGGTGAACAGCCGATGACGTAACCGTTTCAGCAAGGGCTTTCCCTCTCGGTGGTGAAGGTGATGGCGCATTAATGCCGTTTTCGCTGGGGAAAAGAAGGGGATGGAGATATCTGCTGGCAATTGAAAGAACATCATTACCAGCAGACATCTTTACGTCAGCCGATGTCAGGAAGCGTTCGCGCTTTGTAGCAGCATGCCGCGCAGATCGTTACCGGTTGGCGTCTGGTGCACGCGCAGGCCGAATTCGTCGATCACCGCCAGGATATGGTCGAAAATATCCGCCTGAATGCTTTCATACTCCGCCCAGACCGTGGTGTTGGTGAAGGCGTAGATTTCCAGCGGCAGCCCTTCCGGCGTCGGCGCCAGCTGGCGCACCATCAGCGTCATGTTCTGGTGAATGCGCGGGTGAGCGCGCAGGTAGGCTTCCAGATAGGCGCGCAGCGTGCCGAGGTTGGTGAGGCGGCGGCCGTTGAGCGGCGAGGCCAGATCGATGGCGATCTCCTGGTTGTGCTGGCTCAGCTCCTGGGTTTTGTTATCCAGATAGCTGTGCAGCAGCGGGTTGCGCTGCAGACGGCGCTGCTCTTCTTCCGACAGGAAGTGCACGCTGCCGGTGTCGATATTCAGGCTGCGCTTGATGCGGCGCCCGCCGGATTCCGACATCGACCGCCAGTTTTTGAACGAGTCGGAGATCAGCGCGTAGGTGGGGATGGTGGTGACGGTGTTGTCCCAGTTACGCACTTTGACCGTGGTCAGGCCGATGTCGGTGACCGCGCCGTCGGCGCCGTATTTCGGCATTTCCAGCCAGTCGCCGATCTTGAGCATATCGTTGGCGGAAAGCTGAATGCCGGCCACCAGCCCGAGGATCGGATCCTTGAACACCAACATCAAGACCGCGGTCATGGCGCCCAGTCCGCTGAGCAGCAGCAGCGGCGATTTGCCCATCAGCAGCGAGACGATCATGATGCCGATCAGGATCGCCGCCACCAGTTTCAGGCCCTGGAAAATGCCGCGCAGCGGCAGCTGATTGGAAATCGGGCTTTGGCGCAGCAGCGCCAGCAGCGTATCCAGCAGCGAGAACAGCGACAGCAGGGTGAAGGCGAGGATCCACACCTGCGCGGCGGTGACGATCACCGCCTGGGTCTGGCTGCCGCTCTGCAGCCACAGCGTCGCCTGGATGCTGATGATCACCCCTTGCAGCAGCAGCGCCACGCGCTGGAACAGTTTGTATTGGGTGATGGCCTGTTGCCAGACGCGCTGCGATTGCTGGCCACGGCGCTGAAGGGCAGCCAACACCACCCGATGCAGCACCAGGTGGATCGCCACCGAGATCAGAACAATCAACCCCAATACCATCAACAGCGACATCACTCCGCCGAATTCCAAACCAAATTGTTCCAGCCAGCGCGTTATCTGTTGTTGCATTACCGCTCCTTAAAAAATGCGCAAAAAATATCCTGTAAACTTAAAACGCGTTAGCCTAAGGGGTAACGTGCAGGATTTGTGCCTGTTTACCTTTTTTTACATCAAGTTAGCGTTATTTTTCAGTCTCCGCCCCCCGGCTCATCCCCGGGTTTTGCGGCCAGAGAGGAGGGGGAGTTGCACTTAACGTGGCATTGTTCGCTTCTTGAAGAACGCCGTCGATTTCGTTTGGTACAGCAGGAGAACAGTATGCTTAACGCCTGGCATCAACCGGTCCCGCCTTTTGTCGTGAAACAAGGGCAACGTTTGGATATCACGCTGTGGTTACAAGGGGATGAACTGCCGGAACGGGTATTTTTGCGCGCCGAACCGGACAACGAAGAGTGGCTACTGGCGATGAAAGCGCAGCGCCACGAGGGGATGCGGCGCTACCAGGCCAGCCTGACGCTGAATGAGGGCGAGCCGACGCGGCGTTACTGTTTCAAGCTGCTGTGGGCCGATCGCCAACAGTGGTTCGGGCCGCAGGGCTGGTCGCCAACGCCGCCGGGCCAGCTGGCGCAGTTCGCCGTCGACGAGCCTGACGGCGGTCCCGAATGGGTGGCGGATCAGCTGTTCTATCAAATTTTCCCCGATCGCTTCGCCAGCAGCGGCGGCGAGCACGGCATCCAGAGCGGCAGCTACCGCCATCACGCGGCCGGCGCCGAGGTGATTCGGCGCGACTGGCAGCATCCGCTGGAGGATCGCCACGCCGCCTCGACCTTTTACGGCGGCGATCTGGACGGCATTTGCACCAAACTGCCATACCTGCAGCAGCTGGGCGTGACGGCGCTGTATCTGAACCCGATTTTTACCGCGCCGAGCGTGCACAAGTACGATACCGAGGATTACTACCAGGTCGATCCGCACTTCGGCGGCAACGCGGCGCTGCAGCGTTTGCGAGTGAGTACTAACAAGGTAGGCATGAAACTGGTGCTGGACGGGGTATTCAATCATACCGGCGACTCGCATCCGTGGTTCGACCGCCATCGTCAGGGTGAAAATGGCGCCTGCCACCATCCCGATTCGCCGTATCGCGGCTGGTTCAACTTCTACCCGGACGGCCGCGCGCTCGACTGGAAGGGCAACGCCAGCCTGCCGAAGCTCAACTTCGCCGAGCCGCAGGTGGCGGAAGCGATTTATCAGGGCGAAGGCAGCGTGGTGCGCCACTGGCTGCGCCCGCCGTACAGCATCGACGGCTGGCGGCTGGACGTGGTGCACATGCTGGGGGAGAACGGCGGCGCCGCCGGCAACCTGCGCCATCTGGCGGGCATCTATCAGGCGGTGAAACAGGAGAATCCGCAGGCCTACGTGTTGGGCGAGCACTTCGGCGACGCGCGTCGCTGGCTGCATGCCGGCGTGGAGGATGCGGCGATGAACTACATGGGATTCGCGCTGCCGGTGCGGGCATTTTTAGCGGGGCTGGACGTGGCCTATCACCCGGTGCGGCTGGACGCCGCCGGATGCGCACAGTGGATGGACGGCTACCGCGCCGGGTTGCCGCATGGCCGCCAGCTGATTCAGTTCAACCAGTTGGACAGTCACGATACCGCGCGTTTCCTCACGCTGTTGCAGGGGAACGCGGCGCGCATGCAGATGGCGGCGGTGTGGCTGCTGAGCTGGATCGGCGTGCCTTGCCTCTATTATGGCGATGAGATTGGGTTGGACGGCGGCAACGATCCGTTCTGCCGCAAGCCGTTCCCGTGGGACGTCGCCGACTGGGACCGGCCGCTGCTGGCGCTGTTCCAGCGCATGGCGGCGCTGCGTAAACAGAGCCTGGCCTTGCGCCGTGGCGGCTGCCAGGTGTTGTACGCCAGCGGCGAAACGCTGGTGTTCGTGCGCCTGTATCAGCAGGAGCAGGTGCTGGTGGCGCTGCAGCGCGACGGCAGCGGCCAGGCGCAGCTGCCGCATAACCCGCTGCTGGCGCGCGGCCCGTGGCGGCGTGTGGAAGGGCGGGGAGAGTTGAGCGAAACGGCGGGCGGGTTGCGCCTGCAGTTGGCAGAAGAGTCGGCCACCGTATGGCGCTGCGAAGGTTAAAGAAACTGCGGGGGCCAAAGGGCCCCCGCGATTAAGGTAAGTGGGCGTTTACATCAGTAACCGACCGCGGAGCCTGCCGGGCGACGCACGTCGTTGGCGCCGTACAGATAGCCTTCGCGCACTTTGCCGGAAACCGCCGAATCGTTGCCGGAGTTGGCCGGTGTGACGCCCGCCGCGCCCGGCAAGCCGACCAGAATCAGTTCGGCGGCGCCCCACGGCGTTTGCTCGACCATCTTATAGCCCATGCCGCTCAGCAGCTTCAGCGTATCGGCGGAAACGCCACGCTGTTCGTAGTACACCTCATCCGGCAACCATTGGTGATGGATGCGCGGCGCATCCACCGCTTCCTGCGGCGCCATGCCGTGGTCGATCACGTTCAACGCGGTCTGCAGGGTGATGGTGATGATGCGCGAACCGCCCGGCGAACCCAGCACCATAAAGATCTTGTTGTCCTTGGTCACCAGCGTCGGGCTCATCGACGATAGTGGGCGCTTACCGGGGGCAATGCTGTTGGCGGTGCCTTGCACCAGCCCGTACAGGTTTTTCTCACCCACTTTGACCGTAAAATCGTCCATCTCGTCGTTGAGGAAGAAGCCGGTGCCCGGTGCGATCACCACGGCGCCGAAGCGGCCGTTGACGGTATAGGTGGTGGAGACCGCGTTGCCGTCATGGTCGACAATCGAATAATGGGTGGTTTCCGGTTTCTCATGCGGCTCCATGCCGGGCTGCACGTTTTCCGACGGCGTGGCTTTGTCCGCGACGATTTTCTTGCGGATCTGCTCGGCGTAGCTCTTGCTCACCAGCCGATCGATCGGGTTCTTGATGAATGCCGGGTCGCCGAGATAGGTGTTGCGGTCCATGTAGGCATGGCGCATCGCCTCGGTCATGGTGTGAATGGCCGCCGCCGAGTTGAAGCCCATGCTTTTCAGGTCGTAGCCTTCCACCACGTTGAGGATTTCGCACAGCGTCACGCCGCCGGAGCTGGGAGGCGGCGCCGACACGAACTTGTAGCCGCGATAGCTGCAGGTGATCGGCGGGGTTTCGGTGACTTTGTAGTTGGCGAAGTCGGCCGCCGTCAGAATGCCGCCGCCCTGTTTGGCCGCCGCCTCCACCGCCTGAGGGATCTTGCCTTTGTAGAAAGCGTCGGTTCCCCCTTTGGCGATGGCTTCCAGCGTGTTGGCCAGATCGGTTTGTACCAGCTTATCCCCTGGCTGCAGCGGGCTGCCATCCGGGCGCAGGAAGATTTTGGCCGACTCGGGATCCTGTTTGAAGCGCGCGATGGTGGTGTCGAGGATATCGGTATCGGCGCGGGTCAGCACAAAGCCTTCCCGCGCCAGCTTGATCGCCGGTGCCAGCACCTGTTCGCGGCTCAGTTTGCCGTATTTCTCGCGCGCGGTTTCCATCCCCAGCACGGTGCCCGGCACGCCCGCCGCCAGATAGCCGTACAGGCTGGCGTCTTTCTTCACCTTGCCGTCGGCATCCAGATACATGTTGGCGCTGGCCGCGGCCGGCGCAGTTTCGCGGAAGTTGATGAAGGTGTCGGTGCCGTCCGCCAGGTGGACGGTCATAAAGCCGCCGCCGCCGATGTTGCCGCAGCAGGGGTTAACCACCGCCTGCGCATAGCCGACCGCCACGGCGGCGTCGATGGCGTTGCCGCCCATTTTCAGGATATCCACACCGACCTGCGAGGCCAAGTGCTGCGAGGTGACCACCATGCCGTTTTTGGCTTCCACCGCCGGGTTAGACGCCGCATACAGGCTGCCGCTGACCAGCAGCGCCGCCATGGTCAGGGGTTTGCTCCATTTCTGTAAAAACATAGTTATTCCTACCCTGTCAGTTTTTTATTGTGTTGTGTTTGCTTGCCGTTACTCGCTTGCAAAGCGCGAGCCAGCGTTATTGATAGTAGCCGCAGATGGGCGCACGCGCGGCGATCGGGGTAGGAAATGTGAGCGGAAACAGGGAAATAAAGCACAGAAGGTGGGCATGTTGCCCCAAAAAGGGGCACAAAAAAACCGGCCCGTGGGCCGGTTGATTCACTATCAGGCTGAAATTACAGCTTGGCAGCGTTTTCAGACAGGTATTTTGCTACGCCGTCTGGGGAAGCGCCCATACCTGCTTTGCCTTTTTCCCACTGAGCCGGGCACACTTCACCGTGCTCTTCGTGGAATTGCAGCGCGTCAACGGTACGGATCATTTCGTCGATGTTACGGCCGATTGGCAGGTCGTTAACAACCTGAGCACGCACGATGCCGTCTTTGTCGATCAGGAAGGAGCCGCGCAGCGCAACGCCGGCTTCCGGGTGTTCGATGCCGTAAGCTTTCTGAATTTCACGCTTGATGTCAGCAACCATTGCGTATTTCACTTCACCGATGCCGCCTTTGTCGACAGGGGTTTTACGCCATGCGTTGTGAACGAATTCTGAGTCGAAGGAAACGCCAACCACTTCAACGCCACGCTTCTGGAACTCTTCATAGCGGTGATCGAAAGCGATCAGCTCGGAAGGGCATACGAAGGTGAAGTCCATTGGCCAGAAGAACAGGACGGCTGGTTTGCCGTTCAGGTGCTTCTTCAGGTTGAAGTTTTCAACGATTTCGCCGCTACCCAGTACGGCAGCTGCAGTGAAGTCAGGGGCTTGACGAGTTACCAGGACCATAATTACTCCTGTAATAGGTGTTAAAGGGTGGATGTAAAAACAAGGGCCAGTATAGGGGCCGTGACTTGGTGAATAAAGGGTAAAAGACCAATCGATGAGATAGCTTTCACCTATCAAAGTCGTTGATATAATTTATCGAGCTTTAAAAATAACCTTTTCCCACAAAAGGGCAAGCGGCAAAACGTAAATTCTTGCAAGGCGCTGCAATTTCAAACGCTTGGGCTTGACCTCAGAGCGTTTTATCCTTCGCCTGCCGCATCATTTGCGGGTAAAACTGCCAGAACTGTGTTTCAAGCTGATGATAATGTTGCTCGACGTCGGCGAACGAGCCGGCCAGCGCCTCAAGACGCGGGCGGCGGCTGGCCATGCCCTGCAGCACTCGGGCGATGAACGGCAATTCGGCGTAGCGTTCCAGCCAGCGCTCTGGCCACAGATAGCCGTTCAGGTTCTGAAAACGCGGCGGCGTGAGCGGCAGGTAAGGTTCGATCTGGCTGCGGGCTTCCTGGGTGAACTGGTGCAGATCGCGCGAGGGCTCCAGCTGCTGCCAGTGGCGCGCCAAAAAATGGTCCCACACCACGTCGAGGGTGATCGGCGCCACGCGGCGGTAAGGGGCGCTGAAATAGTCGCGGCAGGCTTTGACCTGAGGCAGGCTGTCGGTCAACACGTCGACGCGGCGATGCATCATGATGCCGGCCACCACGTCGGGCTGGTAGTCGGCGGCGGGGTTGCCGCGCACGAAATCGGCCAGCAGGTTGCCCAGCAGCGAGCTGTCCGCCAGCATGGCCAGATGGAGATGAGCGAGAAAATTCATCCCTCAACTATACCCGAAGTCAGGCAAATCCTCCTTATTTCTTGCCGCTGACCGCCCCCGGCTTTAGACTAGGCCGCCTGTTTTTTACCAACCAGCCCTAAACTGAAGAAGTGAATACCCATGCGCGTCGCTGATTTTTCGTTTGAACTTCCCGAATCCCTGATTGCCCACTATCCCCAGGCCGAGCGCAGCGCATGCCGCCTGCTGCAGCTGGACGGGCCGAGCGGGGCGCTGACGCACGGCGTATTCACCGATCTGCTGGACAAGCTGGAGGCCGGCGATCTGCTGGTGTTCAACAATACCCGCGTGATCCCGGCGCGCATGTTCGGCCGCAAGGTCAGCGGCGGCAAGATTGAAGTGCTGGTGGAGCGCGTGCTGGACGACCATCGTGTGCTGGCGCACGTGCGCGCGTCGAAAGCGCCGAAGCCGGGCGCCGAGCTGCTGCTGGGGGATGACGAGAGTATCGCCGCCACCATGGTGGCGCGCCATGAGACGCTGTTCGAGCTGCGTTTCAACGACGAGCGCGACGTATTCACCATTCTCAACGCGGCCGGCCATATGCCGCTGCCGCCGTATATCGCTCGCCCGGATGAAGACGCCGACCGCGAGCTGTATCAGACGGTCTACAGCGAGAAGCCGGGCGCGGTCGCCGCGCCGACCGCCGGCCTGCATTTCGACGAACCGCTGCTGGCGGCGCTGCGCGCCAAGGGCGTGGAAATGGCGTTCGTGACGCTGCACGTCGGCGCCGGCACCTTCCAGCCGGTGCGCGTGGAAACCATCGAAGATCACGTGATGCACGCCGAATACGCCGAAGTGCCGCAGGAGGTGGTCGATGCGGTGCTGGCCTGCAAAGCGCGCGGCAAGCGCGTGGTGGCGGTGGGCACCACCTCGGTGCGCTCGCTGGAGAGCGCCGCGGCGGCCAGCAAAGAGGCGCTGATTGCGCCGTTCTTCGGCGACACCAGCATCTTTATCTATCCGGGTTACCACTACCAGGTGATCGACGCGCTGGTGACCAATTTCCACCTGCCTGAGTCGACCCTGATCATGCTGGTGTCGGCCTTCGCCGGCTATAAAAATACCATGAACGCCTATCAGCAGGCGGTAGCCGAGCAGTATCGCTTTTTCAGCTACGGCGATGCGATGTTCATCAGCCGTAACCCGCAGGCGGAAAACGAATCCGTCGGCGGCTAAATTCCCGGGCTGCGCGCATGGCGCGGCCCCGTTTCAACGACATCAGACTGTTTCTCTGATGCTGGAGGCTTTGTGAAGTACGAATTACAAACTACCGATGGCCGCGCGCGTCGCGGCCGCCTGATCTTCGACCGCGGCGTGGTGGAAACCCCGGCCTTTATGCCGGTCGGCACCTACGGTACGGTCAAGGGCATGACGCCGGAAGAAGTGAAAGAGACCGGCGCGCAGATCCTGCTGGGCAACACCTTCCACCTGTGGCTGCGCCCGGGTCAGGAGATCATGAAACTGCACGGCGATCTGCACGACTTCATGCAGTGGCCGGGCCCGATCCTCACCGACTCCGGCGGTTTCCAGGTGTTCAGCCTGGGGGCGATGCGCAAGATCAAAGAGGAAGGCGTGTACTTCCGCAATCCGATCAACGGCGACAAGGTGTTCCTGAGCCCGGAAAAATCGATGGAAATCCAGTATGACCTGGGTTCCGACATCGTGATGATCTTCGACGAATGCACGCCGTACCCGGCCGACTGGGACTACGCCAAGCGTTCGATGGAAATGTCGCTGCGTTGGGCACAGCGCAGCCGCCAGCGTTTCGACGAGCTGGAAAATAAAAATGCGCTGTTCGGCATCATTCAGGGCGGCGTTTACGAAGATTTACGTGATGTTTCAGTAAAAGGGCTGGTGGATATCGGCTTTGATGGGTACGCTGTGGGCGGCTTGGCTGTAGGCGAGCCGAAAGAGGATATGCATCGCATTCTTGAACACGTTTGCCCGCAAATTCCGGAAGATAAGCCACGCTATTTGATGGGCGTCGGCAAGCCGGAAGATTTGGTGGAAGGCGTGCGCCGCGGCATCGACATGTTCGACTGCGTCATGCCGACCCGCAACGCCCGCAACGGCCATCTGTTCGTGACTGACGGTGTGGTAAAAATCCGTAATGCCAAGCACAAGGATGATACTTCTCCGCTGGATAAGGACTGTGATTGCTACACGTGTCGCCATTACAGCCGTGCCTACTTGCACCATCTCGACCGTTGCAACGAAATATTGGGTGCTCGACTGAACACAATTCATAACCTGCGTCACTACCAGCGCCTGATGGCGGGTTTACGCCAGGCTATCGAAGAGGGTAAATTAGAGCAGTTTGTTGCGGATTTCTATGGTCGGATCGGCAAGCCGATTCCGCCTTTAAACGCTTGATCTAATAATTGATAACTTAATGAGGGAATTTCAATGAGCTTTTTCATTTCTGACGCCGTCGCATCCGCAGGGGCTCCGGCTCAGGGAAGCCCGTACTCTCTGATCATTATGCTGGTGGTGTTCGGCCTGATCTTCTACTTCATGATCCTGCGCCCACAGCAGAAACGCGCGAAAGATCACAAGAAGCTGATGGACTCCATCGGTAAAGGCGACGAAGTGCTGACCACCGGCGGCCTGATCGGTCGCGTGACCAAAGTGGCCGACACCGGCATCATCGCCATCGCGCTGAACGACACCACGGAAGTGATGATCAAGCGTGACTTCGTGGCGGCCGTTCTGCCGAAAGGTACCATGAAGGCCCTGTAATCTTTTTTCCCGAAGGGAATTGCCGTGCTAAACCGTTATCCTTTGTGGAAGTATCTGATGTTGATCGTCGTGATCCTCGTCGGTCTGCTTTATGCGCTTCCCAACATCTACGGTGAGGATCCGGCCGTACAAATCACTGGCGCGCGCGGCGTCGCCGCCAGTGAAACTACGCTGGACCAGGTCCGTACCGTATTAGAAAAAGACAACATCGCGAGCAAGTCGATTGCGCTGGAAAACGGCGCCATCCTGGCTCGCTTTAAAGATTCCGACGTTCAGCTGCGCGCCCGTGAAGCGCTGATGACCGAGCTGGGTGACAAATTCGTCGTGGCGCTGAACCTGGCGCCGGCCACGCCGACCTGGCTGGCCATGCTGGGCGCTGAGCCGATGAAACTCGGCCTGGACCTGCGCGGCGGCGTGCACTTCCTGATGGAAGTGGACATGGACACCGCGCTGAGCAAGCTGCAGGAACAGACCATGGATACCCTGCGCAGCGAGCTGCGTGAGAAGGGCATTCCTTACGCGTCTATCCGCAAGCTGGACAACAACGGCGTGGAAGTTCGTTTCCGCGACGATGCGGCCCGCGACCAGGCCATCAGCTACATCGGCCCGCGTCAGCGCGATCTGGTGCTGTCCGCCAACGGCGCCAACACCATGAAAGCCAGCCTGACGGACGCCCGTCTGAGCGAAGCGCGCGAATACGCCGTCCAGCAGAACATCACTATCCTGCGTAACCGCGTCAACCAGCTCGGCGTCGCCGAACCGCTGGTGCAGCGCCAGGGCTCCGACCGCATCGTGGTCGAGCTGCCGGGCATTCAGGACACCGCGCGCGCCAAAGAAATTCTGGGCGCCACCGCGACCCTGGAATTCCGTCTGGTGAACACCAATGCGGACGCCACTGCGGCGGCCAACGGCCGCGTGCCGGGCGATTCCGAGGTGAAGTACACCCGTGACGGCCAGCCGATCGTGCTGTACAAGCGCGTGATCCTGACCGGTGACCACATCACCGACTCCACCTCGAGCACCGACGAATACAACCAGCCGCAGGTTAACATCTCGCTGGACAGCGCCGGCGGCACGTCCATGTCCAACTTCACCAAGGACAACATCGGCAAGCCGATGGCGACCCTGTTCGTGGAGTATAAGGATAGCGGCAAGAAAGACGCCAACGGTCGCGCGGTGCTGGTGAAACAGGAAGAAGTGATCAACGTGGCGAACATTCAGTCGCGTCTGGGCAACAGCTTCCGTATCACCGGTATCGGCAACCCGAACGAAGCGCGTCAGCTTTCGCTGCTGCTGCGCGCGGGTGCACTGATCGCGCCGATTCAGATCGTTGAAGAGCGCACCATCGGTCCAACCCTGGGTCAGCAGAACATTACCCAAGGCCTGGAAGCCTGTCTGTGGGGCCTGGTGGCGTCCATCGTCTTCATGGTGGTCTGGTACCGTAAATTCGGCGTGATCGCCACCACGGCGCTGGTCGCCAACCTGGTGCTGATCGTCGGCGTGATGTCCCTGTTGCCGGGGGCGACGCTGACCATGCCGGGTATTGCCGGGATCGTGTTGACGCTGGCGGTGGCGGTCGACGCCAACGTACTGATTAACGAACGTATCAAGGAAGAGCTGAAGAACGGCAGGTCCGTTCAGCAGGCGATCCATGAGGGCTATAAAGGCGCGTTCTCCAGTATCGTCGACGCCAACATCACCACCCTGATCACCGCGGTCATCCTGTACGCAGTCGGCACCGGTTCGATCAAGGGCTTTGCGATCACCACCGCTATCGGTGTGGCGACGTCCATGTTCACCGCGATTGTCGGTACCCGTGCCATCGTCAACCTGCTTTACGGCGGCAAACGCATTAACAAGCTGTCTATCTGAGGAGTGCGTTGTGGCACAGGATTATACTGTTGAGCAACTCAACTACGGCCGTAAAGTCTACGACTTTATGCGCTGGGACTACGTGGCCTTCGGCATCTCGTTGGTGCTGTTGGTCGCGTCGATCGCCACCATGTCGGTGCGCGGCTTTAACTGGGGTCTGGATTTCACCGGCGGTACGGTGATTGAAATCAACCTGGAGAAGCCGGCTAACCTTGACCTGATGCGCGATACGCTGGAGAAGGCCGGGTTCCAGGATCCGATCATCCAGAACTTCGGCAGCAGCCGCGACGTGATGGTGCGCATGCCACCGGCGACCGGCACCGCAGGCCAGGAGCTGGGTAACAAGGTGATCGGCGTGATCAACGACTCGGTGGATAAGAACGCCACCGTGAAGCGCATCGAGTTCGTCGGCCCGAGCGTGGGCAGCGAACTGGCGCAAACCGGCGGCATGGCGCTGCTGGTGGCGTTGATCTGTATCCTGATCTACGTCGGTTTCCGCTTCGAATGGCGCCTGGCGCTGGGGGCGGTTATCGCGCTGGCGCACGACGTGATCATCACGCTGGGCGTGCTGTCGCTGTTCCACATCGAGATTGACCTGACCATCGTCGCTTCCCTGATGTCGGTTATCGGTTACTCGCTGAACGACAGCATCGTGGTATCTGACCGTATTCGTGAGAACTTCCGCAAGATCCGCCGCGGCACGCCTTACGAGATCATGAACGTGTCGTTGACCCAGACGCTGAGCCGTACGCTGATGACCTCCGGGACCACCCTGATGGTGGTGCTGATGCTGTACATCTTCGGCGGCGCGATGCTGCAAGGCTTCTCGCTGGCGATGCTGATCGGTGTGTCGATCGGTACCGTTTCCTCTATCTACGTCGCGTCCGCGCTGGCGTTGAAACTGGGGATGAAACGCGAACACATGCTGCAGCAAAAAGTGGAAAAAGAGGGCGCCGATCAGCCTTCGATTCTGCCTTAACCGCCGCAGTATTCAGCGAAATGAGAAGGAGCGCCGATGGGCGCTCCTTTTTTTTGCCTCGGTTTCAGCGCGGCTGCACCACCGCCGGCTGGGCGGTCGAAACCAGGCTGTGCAGACGGATGTAGCCCAATTGTTCCGGCGTCAGGCCACTGAAGCGCAGCTCGAAGTCCTGGCCGGGTTTCGGCAGCAGCGAGTCGGCGCTGGCGATCGGTTGCGACAGCGCCTCGGCGGTCAACGGCCGGCCGGTGGCTTCATCCAGTGGGCCCCATTCCACCACCGCTTTGAACGGCGGTAGCGCGGCCTGTGAGAGGATGCGCACATGCAGTTGCGCCTGCGTGCCGTTGGCTTCGCTCTTGATGTGGCTCAGTGAAACGCTCAGCTCGCCGATGCCGCTTTGCAAACGGGCGGCGCTGCGGGCCGCCGGCAGCAGGTAGACGCCGTTGTCGGAGTGCTGATTGAGCAGATTCTGTTGCTCCAGCGCGGTGGTTTGGTCGGTCAGCACGCTTACTTTCTGGTTCAGTGCGGCGACCTGATGGCGCAGCTGTGGCACGGCGGGATTGTGCGCGCAGCCCGCCAACAACATGGCGGTGGCGAGCAGGCCGATTTTGGGGTAACGGGTTGTCATGAGGGCGATGTCCTATGCTGAATCTCCTGCTATCAAGCTTAGCCCGCATGGCGGTGAAAGTCATATCGACGCCGCCTTCCAGCCGGCTGTCGCAACAAATGGCCGCCGCCCTTTGTTGTGGCTGCACTTCGGGTTAAACTGCATTTATCTATAAAAAAAGTTTATCAGGACGTGTTATGCATTGCCCTTTCTGCGCCGCCGTTGATACCAAAGTCATTGATTCCCGCCTGGTGGGGGACGGTTCGCAAGTGCGCCGCCGCCGCCAGTGTCTGGTGTGCAATGAACGCTTCACCACCTTCGAGGTGGCCGAGTTGGTGATGCCGCGAGTGATTAAAAGCGATGAGGTGCGCGAGCCGTTCAACGAAGACAAGCTGCGTCGCGGCATGCTGAAAGCGCTGGAGAAGCGCCCGGTAAGCTCGGACGACGTGGAAAACGCCCTTAACCATATCAAATCCCAACTGCGCGCCACCGGCGAACGCGAAGTGCCGACCAAATTAGTCGGCAATCTGGTGATGGACGCGTTGAAAAAGCTGGATAAGGTGGCCTACATTCGCTTTGCGTCGGTATACCGCAGCTTCGAAGACGTGCGCGAGTTCGGCGAAGAGATCGCCCGCCTGCAAGACTAAAGGATCTTTCATGCATCACGACGAATTTTACATGGCGCGCGCCTTCGAGCTGGCGCGGCTGGGGCGTTTCACCACTGCGCCCAATCCGAACGTCGGCTGCGTTATCGTGCGCGACGGCGAAATTGTCGGTGAAGGCTATCATCTGCGCGCCGGCGAGCCGCACGCGGAAGTGCATGCGCTGCGCATGGCGGGCGACAAGGCGCGCGGCGCCACCGCCTATGTCACGCTCGAACCGTGCAGCCATCACGGCCGCACGCCGCCCTGCGCCGATGCGCTGGTGGCCGCCGGCGTGACGCGGGTGGTCGCGGCGATGCAAGATCCCAATCCGCAGGTGGCGGGGCGCGGGCTGTACAAGCTGCAGCAGGCCGGCGTCGAGGTGCGTCATGGCCTGATGCTGGCCGAAGCCGAAGCGGTCAACCTGGGCTTCCTCAAACGCATGCGCACCGGTTTCCCCTATGTACAGCTGAAGCTGGGCGCGTCGCTGGATGGCCGCACGGCGATGGCCTCCGGCGAAAGCCAGTGGATCACTTCACCCGAAGCGCGTCAGGACGTGCAGCGCCTGCGCGCGCAAAGTGCCGCGATTCTCAGCACCAGCGCCACCGTGCTGGCGGACGATCCGTCGCTGACGGTGCGTTGGGATGAGCTGGACGCCGAAACCCAGCGCCTCTATCCGCGCGAAAATCTGCGTCAGCCGCTGCGCATCCTGCTGGACAGCCAAAATCGCATTACCCCGCAACACCGCGTGGTGCAGCAGCCTGGCGCCACCTGGCTGGCGCGCCTGCAGGCGGATGAACAGGCCTGGCCGCAAGACGTCGAGCAGTTCATCTGCCCGGCGCACGGTGGCGGGGTCGATCTGGTGGTGATGATGATGCTGTTGGCCAAGCGCCAGGTGAATTCAATCTGGGTGGAGGCGGGGGCGGCGCTGGCCGGTGCGCTGCTGCAGGCCGGCCTGGTGGATGAGCTCATTTTGTACATCGCGCCAAAACTGTTGGGCGATAATGGCCGCGGCCTGTGTCATTTGCCGGGCCTGGAGCATTTGGCCGACGCGCCGGAATTCGTCTTTAGCGACGTGCGGCAGGTTGGCCCCGATCTGCGTTTGCGCCTGCGGGCGAAACACTGAATCTCGCGCCCGCGCGCCGGTTTTACAAAAGCGCCGCGCAGGCGATGAAAGAATATGATAGAATCCGCCCCCCTGCGGGGTATTGAACCCATTTTTAAGGAAAGCCCATGAAAGTTATCGAAGGTGTTGTTGCTACTCCAAATGCCCGTGTGGCGATCGCAATTGCACGTTTTAACAATTTCATCAACGACAGCCTGCTGGAAGGTGCCATCGACGCGCTGAAACGCATTGGTCAGGTTGCTGACGACAACATCACCGTTGTCTGGGTCCCGGGCGCTTACGAGCTGCCGTTGACGGCGAGCGTATTGGCCAAAACCGGCAAATACGACGCGGTTATCGCGCTGGGCACCGTTATCCGTGGGGGCACCGCGCACTTCGAATATGTGGCGGGCGAAGCCAGCTCCGGCATCGGCAACGTTGCGATGAATGCCGAAATCCCGGTTGCCTTTGGCGTGCTGACCACCGAAAGCATCGAACAGGCGATCGAACGCGCCGGCACCAAAGCGGGCAACAAAGGCGCTGAAGCCGCGCTGACCGCACTTGAAATGATTAATGTTATCAAAGCTATTAAAGCCTGAATTTAGTTAAGGGGAATTCCGTGAAACCTGCTGCTCGTCGCCGCGCTCGTGAGTGCGCTGTTCAAGCGCTTTACTCTTGGCAGTTGTCTAAAAACGACCTTGCCGATGTTGAACACCAGTTCCTGACGGAGCAGGATGTCAAAGATGTTGACGTCGCCTATTTTCGCGAGTTGCTGTCCGGCGCGGCAGTGAATGCAGGTATGCTGGACGAACTGATGGCGCCATACCTGTCGCGTCAGCTCGAAGAGCTGGGCCAGGTGGAGCGCGCAGTGCTGCGCGTCGCGCTGTTTGAACTGAAAATGCGCGAGGATGTCCCTTACAAGGTGGCGATCAACGAAGCGATCGAACTGGCGAAAACCTTCGGCGCGGAAGACAGCCACAAGTTTGTGAACGGGGTGCTGGATAAAGTGGCGCCAACCCTTCGCAAGAAAAAGTAAAACATTAAGGCCGGTATCCCCGGCCTTAATTTCTTCTAGTGGAATATCGATATGGCATGCGGCGAATTTGACCTCATTGCCCGCTATTTTGACCGGTTTAAGCGCGTGCGCCGGGATGTACAGTTGGGCATTGGAGATGACTGCGCACTGCTGGCAGTGCCGGAAAAACAGCTGGTGGCCGTCAGTACCGATACGCTGGTGGCGGGCATTCACTTCCTGCCGGACATCGATCCGGCCGATCTTGGTTACAAAGCACTGGCGGTCAATCTCAGCGATCTGGCGGCGATGGGCGCCGATCCTGCGTGGCTTTCGCTGGCCCTGACGCTGCCGGAGGTGGACGAACCCTGGCTGAAGGCCTTCAGCGACAGCCTGTTCGATCAGCTCAACTATTACGGCATGCAGCTGATCGGCGGTGATACCACGCGCGGCCCGCTGAGCATGACCTTGACCATTCAGGGGCTGATCCCGGCCGGCCGGGCGCTGACCCGCAGCGGTGCGCGCATCGGCGACTGGATCTACGTGACCGGCACGCTGGGCGACAGTGCCGCCGGTTTGGCGATCCTGCAGGATCGTCTGGCGGTGACGGATACGGCGGCGCGCGATTACCTGATCGCTCGCCATCTGCGCCCGCAGCCGCGGGTGTTGCAGGGGCAGGCGCTGCGCGATCTGGCCAGCTCAGCGATCGACATCTCCGACGGCCTGATCTCCGATCTGAAACACATCCTGAAGGCCAGCGACTGTGGCGCACGCATCGTGCTGGACGAGCTGCCGATGTCGCAGGCGCTGAGCAGCCACGCGGATGCCGAGCAGGCGCTGCGTTGGGCGCTGGCGGGCGGCGAAGATTACGAGCTGTGCTTCACCGTGCCGGAAATCAACCGCGGCGCGTTGGAAGTGGCGCTGAGCCACCTCGGGGCCGACTACACCTGTATCGGCCAGATTGGCCCGCTGTCTGAAGGCATTCGCTATTATCGCAACGACGAGGCGGTGGAGCTGGACTGGGTCGGGTTCGACCATTTCAATGCGGAGCCGGGCAACCATGGATGAAGCCAAGCGTCGGCTGCGGATGAGCAATCCGTGGCACCTGCTGGCCACCGGCTTCGGCAGCGGTTTGTCGCCGATCATGCCGGGCACCATGGGATCGCTGGCGGCGATCCCGTTCTGGCTGTTGCTGATCCAACTGCCGTGGCAGCTCTACTCGCTGGCGGTGATGTTCAGCATCTGCATCGGCGTCTATATTTGCCATCGCACGGCGAAAGACATGAAGGTGCACGATCACGGCAGCATCGTCTGGGATGAGTTCGTCGGCATGTGGATCACGCTGATGGCGCTGCCGGTCAACGACTGGCGCTGGGTCGCCGCCGGTTTCGTCATCTTCCGCATTTTGGACATGTGGAAACCGTGGCCGATCCGCTGGTTCGATCGCAACGTGCATGGCGGCATGGGCATCATGGTCGACGATATCATCGCCGGCGTGTTGTCCGCCGGCATCATCTACCTGATTGGGCACCACTGGCCGATCGGGCTGTTCTGACAGACGGGCGCGGTGTTTCGCGCCCGCTACTCTTTATTCAAACCCCGTCACCCGATGCGGCACGTAAGCCGTCTCCAGTTCTGCCACCTCTTGCGGCGACAAACTCAAATCGACCGCGGCGATGGCGTCGTCCAGCTGTTCGCTGCGCGAGGCGCCGACGATCGGCGCGCTGACCGCCGGTTTGTTCAGCAGCCAGGCCAGTGCGATCTGCGCCCGCGAGACGCCGCGTTCTTCGGCGAGGCTGGCGACGCGTTCGGCGATGATGGCGTCGATGCCTTCGGTTTCCTCATACAGGCTCTTGCCGAACTGGTCGGAAACCAGCCGCGCGGTGGTTTCGCCCCAGGGGCGGGTCAGGCGGCCGCGCGCCAGCGGGCTCCACGGCAGCACGGCGATGCCTTCGGCGGCGCACAGCGGGTGCATTTCGCGCTCTTCTTCGCGCTGGATAAGGTTGTATTGATCCTGCATGCTGACGAAGCGCGTCCAGCCGTGCAGATCGGCGGTGTACAGCGCCTTGGCGAACTGCCAGGCGTACATCGAGGAGGCGCCGATGTAACGCGCCTTACCGGCTTTCACCACCTCGTGCAGCGCTTCCAGCGTCTCTTCCAGCGGCGTTTCGTAATCCCAGCGATGGATTTGCAGCAAATCGACATAGTCGGTGCCGAGACGGCGCAGGCTGTCGTCGATGGACTGCATGATGTTGGCGCGCGATAAACCGCGCTTCAGATTGCTCAGCGGGAAATAGACCTTGGTGGCGACCACCACGTCTTCGCGCCGGGCATAGTCGCGAAGCGCCCGGCCGAGGATCTCCTCGCTGCTGCCGTCGGAATAGCTGTTGGCGGTGTCGAAAAAGTTGATGCCGGCTTCCAGCGCCTGTTTCAGCAGCGGGCGGCTGCTCTCTTCCGGCAGCGTCCAGGCGTGATTGCCGCGGCTCGGTTCGCCGTAGGTCATGCAACCCAGGCAGATGCGCGAGACGTTCAGATCGGTGTTGCCCAGTTTGAGATACTTCATGCTTGCCTCCCATGCACAGCTCAGATAGTAACTGTAGCGCGGATCCCGGAGGGCGGAAATGAAAACGCCCCCGGGAGCGGAGGCGTTTTTTCAGGCGCGGGCGGCGATTACTGCGCCAGCCAGGTTTCGATTTGGCGCTGAATGCCGGCTGCGTCCAGCCCCAGATCGGCGCGCAGCTCTTCCTGGGTGCCCTGCGAGACGAAGCTGTCCGGCAGGCCGAGGTTCAGCACTGGCACCGGACGGCGTTTGGCCATCAGCAGTTCGTTGACGCCGCTGCCGGCGCCGCCCATGATGGCGTTCTCTTCCAGCGTGACCAGCGCGTCATGGCTGGCGGCCAGTTCGAGCACCAGCTCCTCGTCCAGCGGTTTGACGAAGCGCATGTCGACCAGCGTGGCGTTGAGCGCTTCCGCCGCTTGCGCGGCCTCCGGCAGCAGGGTGCCGAAGTTGAGAATGGCGATCTTTTCCCCCTGGCGGCGCACCACGCCTTTGCCGATCGGCAGCAGGCTGAGCGGCTCCAGCGCCGCGCCGGTACCGGTGCCGCGCGGATAACGCACGGCGCTCGGGCCGGCATTGTAGTGATAGCCGGTATACAGCATCTGGCGGCATTCGTTCTCGTCGCTCGGCGTCATGATCACCATGGTCGGGATGCAGCGCATGAACGACAGATCGAACGCCCCCTGGTGGGTCTGGCCGTCGGCACCGACGATGCCGCCGCGATCGATGGCGAACATCACCGGTAGGTTTTGGATCGCCACGTCGTGGATCAGCTGATCGTAGGCGCGCTGCAGGAAGGTGGAGTAGATCGCCACCACCGGCTTGTAGCCGCCGATCGCCAGCCCGGCGGCGAAGGTGACCGCGTGCTGCTCGGCGATCGCCACGTCGAAGTACTGCTGCGGATAGTCGCGGGAGAACTGCACCATGCCGGAGCCTTCGCGCATCGCCGGGGTGATCGCCATCAGCGAGCTGTCTTTGGCGGCGGTTTCACACAGCCAGTCGCCGAAGATTTTCGAATAGGTCGGCAGACCGCCGGCGCTTTTCGGCAGCGTGCCGCTGGCGGGATCGAACTTCGGCACCGCGTGGAAGCTGATTGGGTCCTTCTCCGCCGGCGCGTAACCACGGCCTTTCTTGGTCATGATGTGCAACAGCTGCGGGCCTTTCAGATCGCGCATGTTTTTCAACGTGGCGACCAGCCCCTGCACGTCGTGCCCGTCTACCGGGCCGATGTAGTTGAAGCCCAGCTCTTCGAACAGCGTGCCAGGCACCACCATGCCTTTCAGGTGCTCTTCGGTGCGTTTCACCAGCTCCTTGATCGGCGGCACGCCGGCCAGCACTTTCTTGCCGCCTTCGCGCAGGGTGGAGTAAAGTTTGCCGGACAGCAGCTGCGCCAGATGGTTGTTCAGCGCGCCGACGTTTTCCGAGATCGACATCTCGTTGTCGTTCAGCACTACCAGCATGTCCGGATTGATATCACCGGCGTGGTTCATCGCTTCGAACGCCATGCCGGCGGTGATGGCACCGTCGCCGATCACGCACACCGTGCGGCGGCCTTTGCCCTCACGCTCCGCCGCCACCGCCATGCCGAGGCCGGCGCTGATCGAGGTCGATGAATGGCCGACCGACAGCACGTCGTATTCGCTTTCGGCGCGCCACGGGAAGGGGTGCAGGCCGTTCTTTTGCCGGATAGTGGCGATGCGGTCGCGGCGACCGGTCAGAATTTTGTGCGGGTAGGCCTGGTGGCCGACGTCCCACACCAGATGATCGAACGGCGTGTTGTAGACGAAATGCAACGCCACCGTCAGTTCGACGGTACCCAGCCCGGAGGCAAAGTGGCCGCTGGAACGACTGACGCTGTTCAGCAGGTATTGCCGCAGCTCATCGCACAGCTTCGGCAAGCTCTCTTTGGGCAGCGAACGGAGTTCCTCGGGGTTTTCCGCTAGCGCCAGGGTTGGGTATTTGGCTATATCAAGACTCATTCGATACTCATATCAGAGGAGTTAACGTCACACGTTAATTGTCGCGTTCAATAATGAAGCTGGCTAACGCTCGCAATGGCGCTGTGTTATAAGATTGCGCTGCCAAAGTGTCTAATGCAGCTAATGCTTCCTGATAGAGATCCCACGCTTTTGCTTTCGCGCTGTCAAGCCCGAGTAACGCCGGGTAGGTACTCTTTCCGTGTTGTTGGTCCGCTCCCTGGCGCTTACCGATTTTCTCAGTTTCGCCGACAACGTCCAAAATGTCATCCTGCACCTGGAACGCCAGGCCGACCGCAGCGGCGTAACGATCCAACTGCGGTAGCGCCGCTCGTCCGGCTTCGCCGGCGCTCAGCGCGCCCAGTCGCACCGCCGCGCGGATCAACGCGCCGGTTTTGTGGCGGTGGATCTGCTCCAGCGCCTGCAGGTCGACGTGCTTGCCTTCGGCTTCCAGATCCAACGATTGGCCGCCGCACATGCCGGCTACGCCGCTGGCGCTCGCCAGTTCGGAGACCATCGCCAGCCGATCGCGCAGCGCCACGTCGGGCATCTCGGCATCGGCCAGGATTGAAAATGCCAGAGTTTGCAGCGCATCGCCGGCCAGGATAGCGTTGGCTTCGCCGAATTTAATGTGACAGGTCGGCTGGCCGCGGCGCAGATCGTCATCGTCCATCGCCGGCAGATCGTCGTGGATCAGCGAGTAGGCGTGAATGCATTCCACCGCCGCCGCCGGCGCGTCCAGGTTGGTCAGCGACACGCCGAACATCTGGCCGGTGGTGTACACCAGGAACGGGCGCAGGCGCTTGCCGCCCAGTAAGGCGCCGTGACGCATCGCCGCCACCATGTTGCCGTCATTGAACGGCAGCGGGGCGATGAAATCCAGCAGCGCGCGATCGGCGCGCTGGCGGAACATCTGCAATTGATCGGCAAAAGCGGCCGATGGGGCGATCTCAGACATGTCGGTTACTCGGCATCCGGTGTGAAAGGCGCCAGCGCCGCATCATCGGCGCTGTCGTTAAGGAGTATCTGCACACGCTGTTCCGCCTGCTGCAGTTTTTGCTGGCCTTGACGCGCCAGCTGCACGCCGCGTTCGAATTCGTTCAGCGCGTCTTCCAGCGGCAGTTCGCCTGACTCCAGACGCGTAACGATGCTTTCCAGCTCGCCGAGGGCGCTTTCAAAGCTGGCAGTTTGCTCTGTACTGGCTGATTGTGCTGGTTTTTTCGGCATAATTTTCTTTTTACGTCATCATGTGAACCGTGGCGCCAGAGCCTATCCTAGCGGATCTTGATTAGCAAATCATGGCGCTCATGTGTGGTTTTGTGCGCAGAGCACGGCGATATGGTGATATACTCCGCGCCGTAATTCTTATCTGACAACAAAGACCGCCATGAAGTTTATCATTAAATTGTTCCCGGAAATCACCATCAAGAGCCAATCTGTGCGCTTGCGCTTTATCAAGATTCTCTCGACCAATATTCGCAACGTCCTGAAGCAGTATGATGAAACGCTGGCGGTCGTCCGTCACTGGGATCATATAGAAGTTCGCGCCAAAGATGAAAACCAGCGGCCGATCATTGCCGACGCGCTGACGCGCATTCCCGGCATCCACCATATTCTGGAAGTGGAAGATCGCGCTTATACCGATATCCACCACATCTTCGAGCAGACGCTGGAAGCCTACCGCGCCCAGCTGGAAGGCAAAACCTTCTGCGTGCGCGTCAAGCGCCGCGGCAAGCAGGCGTTCAACTCGCAGGACGTGGAGCGCTACGTCGGCGGCGGTTTGAATCAGCATATCGAGAGCGCGCGCGTTAACCTGACCCGCCCGCAGGTCACGGTAAACCTGGAGATCGAAGACGACAAGCTGATGCTGGTCAAACGCCGTCTCGAAGGCATCGGCGGTTACCCGGTCGGCACCCAGGAAGACGTGATGTCGCTGATTTCCGGCGGTTTCGACTCGGGCGTGTCCAGCTATATGCTGATGCGTCGCGGTTGCCGCGTGCACTTCTGCTTCTTCAACCTGGGCGGCGCCGCGCACGAGATCGGCGTGAAGCAGGTGGCGCACTATCTGTGGAATCGCTTCGCCAGTTCGCACAAGGTGCGCTTCGTCGCCATCGACTTCGAGCCGGTGGTGGGTGAGATCCTGGAGAAAGTCGACGACGGTCAGATGGGCGTGGTGCTCAAGCGCATGATGGTGCGTGCCGCTTCGCAAGTGGCCGAACGCTACGGTGTGCAGGCGCTGGTGACCGGTGAGGCGCTGGGGCAGGTCTCCAGCCAGACGCTGACCAACCTGCGTCTGATCGATAACGCGTCCGACACCCTGATCCTGCGTCCGCTGATTTCGCACGATAAAGAGCACATCATCAAGCTGGCGCGCGAAATCGGCACCGAAGACTTCGCCAAAACCATGCCGGAATATTGCGGCGTGATTTCGAAGAGCCCGACGGTGAAAGCCGTCAAGGCCAAGATTGAAGAGGAAGAGAGCCACTTCGATTTCAGCATTCTCGATCGGGTGGTGAGCGAGGCCAAGAACGTCGATATTCGCTCTATCGCCGAGCAGGCGCAGGAGCAGGTGACCGAGGTGGAAACCGTCGCGGCCTTCGGTGCCGACGAGGTGATCCTGGATATCCGTTCCAACGACGAACAGGAAGAGAAGCCGCTGCAGCTGGAACAGGTTGAAGTGAAAGCGCTGCCGTTCTACAAGCTGAGCACCCAGTTCGGCGATCTGGATCAGAGCAAAACCTATCTGCTGTACTGCGAGCGCGGCGTGATGAGCCGTCTGCAGGCGCTGTACCTGCTGGAGCAGGGTTTCAGCAACGTGAAGGTTTATCGCCCGTAACGCGCGGAGCGCCATAAACGATAAGGGCTGAACCGGTGTTCAGCCCTTTTTTTATCGGCAAATCGTTCAGTCGCGGAAATCGTACATCCCGGGGATCAACACCAGCTGCGCGGCGATCTCCGCCGCCTTGGCCTTACCAAGCAGCAGATCGATCAGTTTCAGCGCAAACTCCATTGCGGTGCCCGGCCCCTGGCTGGTGAGCAGGTTAACGCGAGCGTCGTACACCACGCGGCGTTCCATCCATTTATCCGCCGGTATCTGGTCTTTCAGGCCCGGGAAGCCGGTCATGTTGCCGACCGGGAACAGATCGTGGTGCTGCAGCACCAGCGCAGGCGCTGCGCAGATGGCGGCGACGATGTTGCCCTGCAGGTGCATTTGCCGCACCTTTTCCACCAGCAGCGGGCTGTCGCGGAAGCATTCCGCCCCCTTCAGGCCGCCGGGCAGCACGATGGCGTCGAAAGGCTCATCGACGATCGCCACCAGCGGCGCATCGGCCAGCAGTTTGACGCCGCGCGAACAGACGATAGTCAACTCGCCGTCGCCGGCAACGCTGGCGGTGGTGACTTTTACGCCCGCCCGCACCAGCAGATCGATGGCGGTGACGGCTTCGGTTTCTTCACTACCAGGTGCCAGGCAGACCAGCGCCGATACGCTCATATTCATTTTCCTTTCGTTTAATCAGTTCAAACAGCCGCGCATTCTCCGGCAGCGTGAGGCCGTGGCTGCGCGCGCGGCGCAGCAGGTAGCCGGTGATGTAGTCGATCTCGGTGTGCCGCTGGCTGCGGATATCCTGCAGCATCGACGAAACGTTGTCGGCGGTGCTGTGGATCACGTCCATGACATATTGCATCAGGCCTTCGCAGGAGGTGTGGTAACCCTCCATCGCCATCACGCTGGCGACTTCACGACACAGCGTTTCGATCTGCTCCGGGTAGCGCTGCAGATCGCCGTTGCGGCAGCCGTACAGCGCCGTCAGCGGGTTGATCACGCAGTTGACCGCCAGCTTGCGCCAGTTGGCCGAGGCGATGTTGTTGTGCCAGGCGACGTCGGGCAGCGCCTGATGCAGCACTTCCGCCAGGTGGCTGAGGCGTTGGGCGGCCGGCGAGGTCGGCCCGATGTGGGTGATGCCGGTGGCGACGTGAATAATGGTGCTGCCTTCGTGGCGCGCGGCGTGGGTGGTGGTGCCCTGCAGAATGGGCTGGCCGTTCGGCGGCAGCTCCTCCTGAGTGCCCATGCCGTTGTGCAGCAGCAAGATGGCGCACTGGGGGTTAAGCTTCGGCAGCAGCGCGCTGACCGCGCTGGACACTTGCCAGGCTTTCAGCGTCACCAGCAGCAGCTCGCTTTGCGCCAGATGCTCCGGATCGTTGGTGGGCAGATTGCGATTGAACGAGACGCCTTCCGGCTCTATCACGTTCACGGCGCAAAAAGGCTGAGGCACTCTTAGCCATCCCTGTACATCGTGGCCCTGCTGATACAGCCGGGAGAGCCACAGTTGTCCGAGCGCGCCGCAACCAAGAATGGTTATTTTCATTCAGTCTCCTTGGAAACACGGGAATACCGCTCAATTACCGTGAATTAACTATAGGCTTTATGGCAGCCCGAAGCGCTATCCCTGCGTGCGTTCAGCAGATTTTGTCTGAGGCGGCAAAGCGGTTATCATGCTCGGCATCAAAATCGCCTAAGCTATTAGGCACTCATTCAGGAGGAAGAAGTATGCCATCTTTCGACATCGTTTCCGAAATTGATATGCAGGAAGTGCGTAACGCCGTTGAGAACGCCACCCGCGATCTCGGCACCCGCTGGGATTTTCGCAACGTGCCGGCCAGCTTTGAGCTAAACGAGAAAGACCAAAGCATCAAGGTTGCCACCGAGTCTGATTTCCAGGTGCAGCAGCTGCTCGACATTCTGCGCGAAAAGCTGAGCAAGCGCAGCATCGACGGCGCCGCGCTGGAGATCCCGGAAGAATTTACCCACAGCGGTAAAACCTACAGCGTGGAAGCCAAGCTGAAGCAGGGGATTGAAACCACCGTGGCGAAGAAAATCGTCAAGCTGATCAAAGACAGCAAGCTGAAGGTGCAGGCGCAGATCCAGGGCGAAGAAGTGCGGGTGACCGGCAAGTCGCGCGACGATTTGCAGAGCGTGATGGCGCTGGTGCGCGGCGGCGATCTGGGGCAGCCGTTCCAGTTCAAGAACTTCCGCGATTAATCTCTACAGGGCCGGCATTGCCGGCCCTGATTCTTTACAGCGAATTGACCAGCGCTTCCAGCTGACCGCGATTGGTCTGCTTGGTATCCACCTTGACGTAGGCGCTGCGCTCCTCCGGCACCACGATCGCCTCGGCCACGCCGGGCTGCGCCTTCAGGCGGCTTTCCAGCGCCGAATCCTTCACCGCCAGTTCCGACAGCGTAATGCGCAGGCTGCTGACATACGGCGGCTCTTTCATCGTGCTGCTGACCAGGAACCAGACTGCAGCCAATACGGCGCCGGCGATAAACACCAAGCCTGCCCCCTGCAAACCGTAAAGCCAGCCGCCAAGGCTGCCGCCGATCGCCACGCCGATAAACTGGCTGGTGGAGTAGACCCCCATCGCCGTGCCTTTGTAGCCGGCCGGTGATTCTTTGCTGATCAGCGAAGGCAGAATGGCTTCCATCACGTTGAAGGCCATAAAGAACAGCTGCACGCCGGCGATGATGCCCCACAGGTGCATGCCGGAGAGCCACAGCAGCACTTCGGCACAGAACAGCACCGCCACGCAGCCCATAAATACCTGCTTCATGCGGCGATATTTTTCGGCATAGATGATGAAAGGCACCACGGCAGCGAACGACACCAGCATGGTCACCAGGTAGACGATCCAGTGCTCGCTGGCCGCCAGCCCGGCTTTTTCCATCGCCAGCGGCAGCGCCACGAAGCTGGACATCAGCAGGATATGCAAACACATGATGCCAAAGTTGAGCTTCAGCAGGCGCGAATTGCTCAGCACTTTGCGGAAGCTGCCGCGCACGATGCTGGACTCGCGATTCAACAGATGGGTGTCGGCGGAAGGCACCACCGTCAAGGTGATGACAATGCCGGCCAGCGCCAGCACGGCGATCATCCAGAACAGCGCGTGCAGGCCGAAAGCGTGGGTGATGACAGGCCCCACGACCATGGCGATGGCGAAGGTGATGCCGAAGCTGACGCCGATAAACGCCATCGCCTTGGTACGGTTCTGCTCGCGGGTCAGATCGGAGAGCAGCGCCATCACCGCGGCGGCGATGGCGCCGGAGCCCTGCAACGCGCGGCCGAGGATCACGCCCCAGATAGAGTCGGTGACGGCGGCAATCACGCTGCCGAGGGCAAAGATCAGCAGGCCGCCGACGATCAGCGGCTTGCGGCCGATGCGATCGGACACCAGGCCGAATGGGATCTGAAACACCGCCTGCGCCAGGCCGTAGATGCCGATGGCGATGCCGATCAGCGCTTCGCTGGCGCCGTTGAGCGCCATGCCGTAGGTAGTCAGCACCGGCAATACCATAAACATGCCGAGCATGCGCAGGGAAAATACGGTGCCCAATCCCCAGGTGGCGCGGCGCTCCTGCGGGGTCATTGAATTATCGTTCACATCAAACCTCGGTAAAAACCATGCCATCAGACGTTGAGACAGCGCCTGATGGCATGATTTCTGTAAAGCTGCGTCATTTTAGTGTGCAGGGCAGGGGGGGTAAATCGAATGTTGTTTAACAGATATTACAGTTCGAGTGCTTTTCGGCGTGACAAATAAAATGGGCCGCATACGCGGCCCATTCATAGATGATTTGGCTTACCAAACGTAGGTCACCAGCGCTTCAGGCGCCGCCGTGGCGCTGAAGTCGATCGACATCATCACGCTCAGCGAGGTGATGGCGACGATGGAGAACACGAACAGTTTACGCGCCCAGACGCTGTCGTTTTCGGTTTTGTAACCGCGCAGCGCCATGCCGAGCCACCATACGCTCACCGCCGCAGCGACGATCAGGTATTTGTAGCCGGCATAACCCACCAGAGTCAGCATCAGCGTGGCGATCATAAACGCCAGGATGTAGACCGTGATGTGGTTCTTGGCGACGGAAATGCCTTTCACCACCGGCAGCACCGGAATGTTGGCCGCCTGGTAATCTTTAAAGCGGAAGATAGCGATCGCATAAGAATGCGGCATCTGCCACAGGCTAAAGATAGCCAGCAGGATCAACGCGCCGGCGTCGAACTCGTTGGTCACTGCGCAGTAGCCGATAACCGGCGGCGCAGCGCCCGACAAGCTGCCGATCAGCGTGCCGTAGACCGAGTGGCGTTTCATGTACAGGCTGTAAACGCCGACATAAACCACGAAGCCCATCACCGCCAGCCACATGGCCAGCGGGTTGGCCGCGATATACAGCAACGCGAAGCCCACAATACCCAACACGGTCGCATAAACCAGGGTGACACTCGGCGCGATCAGGCCTTTTACCAGCACCCGATTCTTCGTTCTCTCCATTTTCTTGTCGATGTCGCGGTCGATGTAGTTGTTAAACACACAGCCCGACGCGACCACCAACGAGACACCCACCAGGGTGGCGAGAAACAGGGGATAGTCGATGCTCCCTTTGGAAGCGAGCAGGAATCCCCCAACGACAGAAATTAAATTGCCGAAAATAATTCCTGGTTTAGTGACTTGCAGGTATTGCTTAATCATCACGTGCAGCTCAGCTCTTAATCGACCATCATATTGATGTTGAGGTTGTACATAATCCAGAGTGAACCTACAACAACGATACCGATGATCATAGCGGTGAACAGCAATGCCACCAGGTTCCAGCGCTCTTCCGATGAGGTGTTCATGTGCAGGAAGTAAACCAGGTGAACAATCACCTGGATAACCGCCATACCGACAACAACCGCCAGGATGGTGGAATGAGAGGCTGTGCCGTTCATTACCATCGCAAATGGAATTACCGTCAGGATGATCGACAGGATAAAGCCGACCAGGTATGACTTCACGCTGCCGTGGCTTGCGCCGCCGTGAGAGGTTTCATGGGATGAATGGCTCATTACATAACCCCCAGCAGGTAGACAACGGTAAATACGCAGATCCAGACCACGTCCAGGAAGTGCCAGAACAGGCTTAGGCACATCAGGCGGGTTTTGTTGGTCGCGGTCAGGCCGAACTTGCTCACCTGAATCATCATCACGATGATCCAAATCAGGCCGGAAGTTACGTGCAGACCGTGGGTGCCGACCAGCGCGAAGAAGCTGGACAGGAACGCGCTGCGATCCGGACCGAAGCCTTCGGCGATCAGGTGATGGAATTCATAGATTTCCATCGCCACGAAGCCCAGACCAAACAGGAAGGTCAGGAACAACCAGGTGTTTACACCGCCAACTTTACCCTTGTTCATGGCGATCATCGCCATGCCGTAGGTGATGGAGCTGAACAACAGCAGGAAAGTTTCGACCAGGACAAACTTCAGGTCGAAGATGTCTTTGCCGGAGGGACCGCCCGCGGTCCCGTTCACCAGGACTGCATAAGTCGCGAACAAGCTCGCAAACAAAATACAGTCGCTCATCAGGTAGATCCAGAATCCGAAGACCTTGGTCTCACCCGCGTCGTGGTGCCCATGCTCTGCATGGGCTGCGTTATGATTGGTCAGAGTTTCAGTTGACATGGTTCACGCCTGCTTTACGGATTTGTTCGTAGTGTTGGTTCTCAATGCGCTCGATTTCATCAACCTGCACATAGTAGTCAACATCGTGATCGAAGCTCTTGCCGATCCAGACAACGATCATACCGATGAAGCCAGCCAGAGCCATCCACCAGATTTCCCAAATCATTGCGAAACCGAATACCAGGCTGAAGAAGGCGATGATAACGCCGGCGCCGGTGTTCTTAGGCATATGAATCGGTTCGTATTTAGCCGGTTTCTTATAGGCTTCGCCTTTTTCTTTCATGTCCCAGAACTCGTCACGGTCATGAATCTGAGGCACTACGGCAAAGTTATAGAACGGCGGTGGAGACGAAGTTGACCACTCCAGAGTACGAGCACCCCATGGGTCACCGGTCAGATCGCGGTTCTGTTCGCGGTCACGGATACTGACGAAGATCTGGGTCAGCTGGCACAGGATGCCGCAGGCGATCAGCGCCGCACCGCCGGCTGCAACCAGCAGCAGAGGGTGGAACTCAGGGTTGATGTTCTGGCTGATACGACGGGTCATGCCCATAAAGCCCAATGCGTACAGCGGCATGAAGGCGGTGAAGAAGCCGATGATCCAGAACCAGAACGCGCGGATGCCCCATTTTTCGTTCAGCGTGAAGCCGAAGGATTTCGGGAACCAGTAGGTCAGGCCCGCGAAGCAACCGAACACCACGCCGCCGATGATGACGTTGTGGAAGTGAGCGATCAGGAACAGGCTGTTGTGCAGCACGAAGTTCGCGCCCGGCACCGCCAGCAGAACGCCGGTCATACCACCCACGGAGAAGGTGATGATGAAGCCAACGGTCCACAGCATCGCGGAGTTGAGCTTGATACGGCCCTGATACATGGTGAACAGCCAGTTGAAGATTTTCACCCCGGTCGGGATGGAAATGATCATGGTGGCGATACCGAAGAAGGCGTTAACGTTCGCGCCGGACCCCATGGTGAAGAAGTGGTGCAGCCAGACGATGAACGACAGAACGGTGATCGCGATGGTTGCCCATACCAGTGAGGTATAGCCGAACAGGCGTTTTCTGGAGAAGGTCGCGGTGACTTCGGAGAATACGCCGAACACCGGCAGAACCAGGATATACACCTCTGGGTGACCCCAGGCCCAAATCAGGTTGATGTACATCATCATGTTGCCGCCCATATCATTGGTGAAGAAATGGGTGCCCAGATAGCGATCCAGGGTCAGCAACGCGATGGTGACGGTCAGAATTGGGAAAGAAACGATGATCAGGACGTTAGTACACAGCGCCGCCCAGGTGAACACCGGCATCTTCATCATAGGCATGCCAGGGGCACGCATCTTCAGAATGGTGGCGAAGAAGTTCACGCCGGTCAGCAGGGTACCCAGACCGGAAATCTGCAGACTCCAGATCCAGTAATCGACCCCGACGCCAGGACTGTACTCTTTACCCGACAGCGGCGGATACGCCAGCCAACCGGTCTGAGCGAACTCACCGACCCCCAGGGAGATGTTGATCAGCACAACGCCCACCACGAAGAACCAGAAGCTCAGGGAGTTCAGGAACGGGAAGGCGACGTCGCGCGCACCGATTTGCAGCGGCACCACGACGTTCATCAGGCCGACCACGAAAGGCATCGCCATGAAGAAGATCATGATAACGCCGTGCGCGGTGAAGATCTGGTCGTAGTGGTGCGGCGGCAGGAACCCGGCTTCGCCGGCGGACGCCAACGCCTGCTGGCTACGCATCATGATGGCGTCGGCGAAGCCGCGCAGCAGCATGACCATCGCCACGATGATGTACATGATACCAATTTTTTTATGGTCGACCGAAGTCAGCCATTCGCTCCACAACCACTTCCATTTGCCGAAATACGTCAGCAGCGCCAGCACTGCCAGGCCCCCGACGATAATTGCGGCTACGGTGACCATGATGATCGGTTCGTGGTACGGAACCGCATCAAGTGTTAATTTTCCCAACATCAGTTATTCCTCGGCTCCGGCGTGAGCAGCATGTTCACCCATGTCCATACCTTGGCTCATGTCCATGCCTTCGTGCGCGCCAGCGCCCTTGTGCATATCCATGTCGCCCATGAATTTGGCAATTGTTTCTTTGAACAAATTCGGTTTGACAGCGGCAAAGTACTCAACCGGGTTGTTTTCACTCGGCTCTGCCAGTTTGTTAAAGTCGTCGGTGGTGTTCAGGTTTTTAGACGATGCCTTCACCTTGGCCACCCACTGATCGAAGTCGCCTTCGGTCGGGGTAACAATCGCGGTGAATTTCATACCGGAGAAGCCTGCGCCGCTGTAGCTGCTCGAGATGCCCTTGTAGGCACCGGCTTCGTTGCCGATCAGGTGCAGTTTGGTCTGCATGCCGGCCATCGCATAAATCTGTCCACCCAACTGCGGGATAAAGAACGAGTTCATTACCGAGTTAGAGGTGATCTTGAATTCGACTGGAACATCTTTCGGGAAAGCCAGCTCATTAACAGTCGCAATGCCTTGTTCCGGGTAGATGAACAGCCATTTCCAGTCGAGCGACACCACTTCGATCGTCATCGGCTTCTTGTCGGTGACAATCGGCTTGAACGGGTCGAGTTCGTGGGTGGTCTTCCAGGTAATGGTGCCAAGGATGGCGATGATAATGATAGGAATGGTCCAGACGACCGCTTCGATCTTGTTGGAGTGGGCCCAGTTCGGACTGTACTTGGCGTCTTTGTTGGAAGCGCGATACTTCCAGGCAAAGGCGAACGCCATGAAGATAACTGGCACCACCACGATCAACATCAACGCGATTGCAGTGATAATCAGTGTCCGTTGCTCAACACCAATTGCTCCTTTGGGATTCATCAAAACCATATCGCAGCCACTGAGCAATACAGTGCCTGCGATTAATGACAGCATCCCAATACTTTTATTGTATTTCTTAAGTCTCATCTAACGACCTCAATAACAAAGGCTCAATTGTCGTTTCATGTGTGCGGGCATTTTACGGGAAGGTTGCAGTACTGTAAACATGCTTAAGGGAGTGTCAGCGGCTTGTTGACACTTTCTGTTAAGGGGGTCACAGATGTAACCTTGCGTGACAATTTACCAATGACAACAACGCGTTGGCACGCTGAATCGTGACGAGCAGCCCGTATGTTAAGGAAAACTAAAGGTATGATGAATTTGGCGAAGAAATGCACGGCGGGGAAATACGCAGAAAAGGTTTATTTAATGTAAAATAATTGTGTCTTAAAGGTGAATTTAATTTTATTTCCGAGTGTGGCAGTCGGATAAAAAAATAATTTCCGCGCCGATTATCTTTTTTTACCAAAATAAATATACCCGCGGATCGCTTTTTTTTCGGCCGGCGCAATCGCCGGCCGGTCAGATTATGCCAAACGGGTGCGGCGCAGCGCCAGGTAATCCAACGTACTGCCCATCGCGACGCCGAGCAGGCTCAGCGCGGCGCCGGCCTGCAGCAGCCGATCGGCCAACTGTGGGGCCTGGGTCCAGTCCAGCGCATTGGCGATCAGCAGCAGCAGCCACAGGCCCAGCAGCGAACAGCCCAGCGTCAGCAGGCGCAGCGCCCAGCGGTAAGACCCTGAAAACTCGGTGCGCGGCATAAAGTCGCCATGCTGCTGGGTGTGCTCCAGCGTTTGGCGGCAGACGCCGAGCAGCAGCAAGCCGGGCAGGGCGGCGGCGATCGAGAACAGGTAGAACAGCGGCCAGCCGTGAGCTTCGACGAACCAGCCGGCGATTGGGCCGACATAAACGCGGCCCACGGCGGACAGCGCCGACAGCAGCGCGAACTGGGTGGCGGAGAACGACCGGTTGCACAGCGTCATCAGCAGCGCGACGAAGGCCGCGGTGCCCATGCCGCCGCACAGGTTTTCGAGGAAAATGGCGCTGCCCATGGTGAGCAGGCTCTTGTCGGTCACCGCCAGGATCCAATACCCGAGGTTGGACACCGCCTGCAGGATGCCGAACAGCATCAGGGCGCGGAACAGGGTAAGGCGCTGCATCAGCACGCCGCCGAACAGGGCGCCGACGATGGTGGCGAACAGGCCGAGGGTCTTGTTCACCAGCCCCACTTCACCGGCGTCGAACCCCACGCCGCGGATCAGGAAGGTGGTACTCAGGCTGCCGGCGAAGGCGTCGCCCATTTTGTACATCACGATCAGCAGCAGGATCAGCCACGCGTTGTTGCGGCCAAAGAAATCGCGCAGCGGCGCGACGACCGCCTGTTCCATGGTGCGCGGCGCCGGGATGCTTTCATCCGGCTCCGGCGCCAGCAGCGTGGCGGCTACGCCGATCAGCATCAATCCGGCCATCAGCCAGTAGGTGGTTTGCCAGCCGAAATAGCGATCCGCCAGCCACAGTGCCAAGCCGCCGGAAACCAGCATCGCCAGCCGGTAACCCAGCACCGAGATCGCCGCGCCCGCGCCGCGTTCTTCGGCTTTCAACAGATCGGTTTTATAGGCGTCGAACACGATATCCTGCGAGGCGGAGCAGAACGCCACCAGCACCGCCAACGCCGCCAGCCACCACAGATGCTGCGCGGGCTGCATAAAGCCCATCGCCACGATCGCCGCCACCAGCAGCAGCTGGCTGATCAGCAGCCAACCGCGCCTCCGCCCAAGGAACGGGGGGGTATAGCGGTCCATGAAGGGTGACCAGAGGAATTTGAAGACGTAGGCCTGGCCCACCAGCGAGAAGATGCCGATGGTTTTCAGATCGATGTTTTCGACGGTCATCCAGGCTTGCAGCGTGCCGGAGGTCAATGCCAGCGGCAGACCCGACGCGAAGCCCAGCAGCAGCAGAATGGCGGAGTTACGCTGGGTGAAGATGTTCAGATAGTGTTTCGACATGAGTTCCCTGTCTGCGCCGCCCGATCCGCCGGGCGGCGCAAGGCGCGTCGATTAACGCGCGTTTTGCTTGATAAAGTCGTTGACGCTGGTGTCCTGCGCCATGTCGGCGATCACGTCGCCCAGCACGGAGTTGACGGCGTCGGTGATCTTCTCATTGGTGGCCGTGAAGGCGCCCTGCACGTTATAGGTGGAGCGGTAATTTTTCACCTGCTTGTTGCCGTTCTTCGCCTGGGCGATGATCGAGATGTCGGCTTTGGTGGTGATGTTGTAGCGCAGGTTGCCTTCGGAGACGTCCGCGTACAGGTTATTGACGACGATCTGCAGCGCGACCGGGCCGTCGGCGCCGATCATGTAACCGCGAGCGCCCATCTGTTTCTCCAGCACTT
This sequence comes from Serratia sp. Ae19-1, assembly GCF_059801225.1. Lineage (NCBI taxonomy): Bacteria > Pseudomonadati > Pseudomonadota > Gammaproteobacteria > Enterobacterales > Yersiniaceae > Serratia > Serratia sp. Ae19-1. The sequence continues at coordinate 165,987 of NZ_JBCHWD010000001.1, forward strand.
CCTGCAGCAGGAAGCGCAGATCGCGCGATGGCGTCAGCGTGACCAGTTGGCCGTCGCGATTCACCTTGGCCAGCGCCTGATCGGTACGCTGATCCGCGCCGTTGATGCTGATGGTGATGCCCTGCAGGGTTGGATCCTGCTGCGGCAGAACGATTTTCGGCGTGACGTTCAGGGTGTTGCTGCTGGTCGCGCAGCCGGCCAGCAGCAGGGCGGCCAGCAAAGGAAGACAAAGTTTCTTTAACATGTTTTCTGTCTCATTCTCGATGGATTTAGCAATAATCAGAGCGGGATAGCCGACAACAAATTGCCGACATCATAGCATCGCCGCCGTGCGGTGGAAGTGCGGAAGGCGCCTGAGTGACAAATTTTTACCTGCCGTTGATAAAAACACGCTTTTTTGGCCCGCTCAATCGGATAATCCCCCAAGCGGCGGGGATGGCGCTCATCCTCTGACCGCAGAAAAGAGAAATTTGTCCAGGTGATGGTCTAAACGGGGGAAAACCGGCTAATATTGAACTAGATGGGCACGGTCCTCTGCCGGTGTTGTAAGGAGATCCTATGATTCGCGAGCAAATAGAAGCAAAGTTAAGGGCGGCGTTTGAGCCCGCGTATCTGGAAGTCGTTGATGAAAGCTATCGTCATAACGTTCCGGCGGGTTCAGAAAGTCATTTCAAAGTGGTATTGGTCAGCGATCGCTTCGTCGGCGAACGCTTTCTGACGCGTCACCGCTCCATCTACGGCGTACTGTCGGAAGAGCTGGCCGATGGCGTACACGCGCTGGCGCTGCACACCTATACGCTCAAAGAGTGGGAAGGATTGCAGGATACCGTGCCGGCCTCGCCGCCGTGCCGCGGCGCCGGGACGCTGGCCTGAGGGGGAAATTTTCAGGTATCAGTGGAACTTTGCCCTCGAATTAGGGTATTACTACTGACGAATTTTGAAACGGCCTGCGGGCCGTTTCTGTTTTTGACGACGACGCGGCCGATGCGCAATATGGCCAACGTTCGGTCTGTTTTGGCGGCCTTTTGGCGATTGAATCGACAAAAGTGTGAGTTTTAGCGCGCCTGCGCCGCCTAGCTTTCCTCGACTCGCCATGCATGCGCCGCTATAATGTCGCGTCTTATTTTTCCGGAATGGTTTCGGGACGCTTCTGTCATCAGGGAACTCGGTTCTTATTTGTAGCCGTCCTGGTTCTTGGAACGGAGTTGACCGAGCACTGTGATTTTTTTGAGGTAACAAGATGCAAGTTTCAGTAGAAACCACTCAAGGCCTTGGGCGCCGTCTCTCTATTACTGTACCGGCTGATACTATCAAGCAGGCGGTGAAGAAAGAGCTGATCAACGCAGCGAAAAGCGTGCGTATCGACGGCTTCCGCAAAGGCAAAGTGCCGATGAACATCGTGGAACAGCGTTACGGCGCCTCTGTTCGTCAGGACGTGCTGGGCGAAGCGATGCAGCGCAGCTTCGTTGACGCGATCATCAAAGAAAAGATTAATCCGGCCGGCGCACCAAACTACGTGCCGGGCGAGTACAAAGAAGGTGAAGACTTCACTTTCGCCGTTGAATTCGAAGTGTATCCAGAAGTTGAGCTGAAAGGCCTGGAAAACATCGAAGTTGAAAAACCAGTGGTTGAAGTGAACGACGAAGACGTCGACGCGATGCTGGACACTCTGCGCAAGCAGCAGGCGACCTGGAAAGAAACCGATCGCGCAGCGGAAGCTGAAGATCGCGTGACCGTTGACTTCACCGGTTCTATCGACGGTGAAGAGTTCGAAGGCGGCAAAGCGTCCGACTTCGTGCTGGCAATGGGCCAGGGCCGCATGATCCCAGGCTTCGAAGAAGGTCTGGTCGGCCACAAAGCGGGCGAAGAGTTCTCCATCGACGTGAACTTCCCGGAAGATTACCACGCGGAAAACCTGAAGGGCAAAGCGGCCAAATTCGCTATCGTGCTGAAGAAAGTTGAAGAGCGCGAGCTGCCGGAACTGACCGAAGAGTTCATCAAGCGTTTCGGCGTGGCGGACGGTTCCGTTGCCGGCCTGCGCACCGAAGTTCGCAAGAACATGGAGCGCGAGCTGAAAGGCGCCGTGCGTAACCGCATCAAGTCTCAGGCGATCGAAGGCCTGGTGAGCGCGAACGAAATCGACGTGCCTGCTGCACTGATCGACGGCGAAATCGACGTGCTGCGCCGTCAGGCTGCACAGCGTTTCGGCGGCAACGAGAAGCAAGCGCTGGAACTGCCACGCGAGCTGTTCGAAGAGCAAGCGAAACGCCGCGTAGTGGTTGGCCTGCTGCTGGGCGAAGTGATCAGCACCAATGAGCTGAAAGCTGACGAAGACCGCGTGAAGACGCTGATCGAAGAAATGGCTTCCGCCTACGAAGATCCGAGCGAAGTCATCGAGTTCTACAGCAAAAACAAAGAGCTGATGAACAACATGCGCAACGTGGCTCTGGAAGAGCAAGCGGTTGAAGCCCTGCTGGCCAAAGCGAAAGTGACTGAAAAAGCCACTACCTTCAGCGAGCTGATGAACCAGACCCAACAGGCGTAATGCCTGCGTGACGGGCGCGATGAACGGCGCCCCCGGTTTCGCCTGGCGAACCGGCGCGCGATGAAAAAGCCCGCAACCCCAGGTTGCGGGCTTTTCTTTTGGCCACGTTGCTGATTAATCTCAGGTTAAGCGGGGCAATATGCACTATATTTACCCTGTTGCCTGGGGAACTGGCTGGCATGATAAAGGTCAGAATAACGGCATCGTTTCCGGCGCGCGGAGAAAATCGGCCTCTGGGCTTGAAATCGCGCCGGGCTCCCCCCATCTGTAAAGAATAATTCTGGGGCTGTTTGCCAAAGTGCACGGGATGAAATAACCGTCGGGTACGTGTGGCGCGGGTCGAATGCTTGAGCATAGTCATCATGGCCGTTCTCAAGTAGAATCGGCGTATTAGGGTGACACCCTGGCCGCCAAGGCAATTTCTATTAGGAGACGGTAATGTCATACAGTGGCGAACGAGATCAATTTGCACCGAACATGGCGCTGGTGCCGATGGTGGTAGAGCAGACTTCACGCGGGGAGCGTTCTTACGACATCTATTCCCGCCTGCTGAAAGAGCGCATCATTTTCCTGACCGGCCAGGTGGAAGATCACATGGCCAACCTGATCGTGGCGCAAATGCTGTTCCTCGAGGCGGAAAGCCCGGAAAAAGACATTTTCCTCTATATCAACTCGCCGGGCGGGGTGATCACCGCGGGCATGTCGATTTACGACACCATGAAGTTCATCAAGCCGGACGTCAGCACCATCTGTATGGGCCAGGCGTGCTCGATGGGTTCCTTCCTGCTGACCGCAGGCGCCAAAGGCAAACGTTTCTGTCTGCCGAATTCGCGCGTGATGATTCACCAGCCGCTGGGCGGCTACCAGGGCCAGGCGACGGACATCGAAATCCACGCGCGCGAAATCCTCAAGGTGAAAGCGCGCATGAATGAACTGATGGCCGAGCATACCGGCCAGCCGCTGGAGCAGATCGAGCGCGACACCGAGCGCGATCGCTTTATGACCGCGGAAGAAGCCGTGGAATACGGCCTGGTTGACGGCATTCTGACACACCGCAGCTAGAACCACGCGGCGCCGATGGACTATAGTAATCAGAGTGGGCGGGGGCTCGCTCTGTTGTGGCCCCTCGGCGTTCCCGATATGAGTTTGGGCGCACTGCCGCCGTGATTTTCCTGCGGGACAAGACTAAAGAAGAGGTTTGACTGATGACAGATAAGCGCAAAGACGGTTCAGGAAAGCTGCTGTACTGCTCTTTTTGCGGCAAAAGCCAGCATGAAGTGCGTAAGCTGATTGCCGGGCCGTCAGTGTATATCTGCGATGAATGTGTCGATCTGTGTAACGACATTATTCGCGAAGAGATTAAAGAAGTTGCCCCGCATCGTGAGCGCAGTGCGCTGCCGACGCCGCACGAGATCCGCCACCACCTGGATGACTACGTCATCGGCCAGGAGCAGGCGAAGAAAGTGCTGGCGGTTGCGGTGTACAACCACTACAAACGCCTGCGCAACGGCGATACCAGCAACGGTATCGAGTTGGGCAAGAGCAACATCTTGCTGATCGGCCCGACCGGCAGCGGCAAGACCCTGCTGGCGGAAACGCTGGCGCGCTTCCTGGACGTGCCGTTCACCATGGCCGACGCCACCACGCTGACCGAAGCCGGTTACGTGGGCGAGGACGTGGAAAATATTATCCAGAAGCTGCTGCAAAAATGTGACTATGACGTGCAGAAAGCGCAGCGCGGCATCGTTTATATCGATGAAATCGATAAGATTTCCCGCAAGTCCGACAACCCGTCGATCACGCGTGACGTTTCGGGTGAAGGCGTGCAGCAGGCGCTGCTGAAGCTGATTGAAGGCACCATCGCCGCGGTTCCGCCGCAGGGTGGGCGCAAGCATCCGCAGCAGGAGTTCCTGCAGGTCGACACCTCCAAGATCCTGTTTATCTGCGGCGGCGCATTCGCCGGCCTGGATAAGGTGATCGGCCAGCGTGTCAACACCGGTTCCGGCATCGGTTTCGGCGCGACCGTCAAGGGCGAATCAGAGAAGGCCACCGAAGGCGAACTGTTGCTGCAGGCCGAGCCGGAAGACCTGATCAAGTTCGGTCTGATCCCTGAGTTCATCGGCCGTCTGCCGGTGGTGGCGACACTGAGCGAGCTGAGCGAAGACGCGCTGATTCAGATCCTGAAAGAGCCGAAGAACGCCCTGACCAAGCAGTATCAGGCGCTGTTCAACCTGGAAGGCGTGGAGCTGGAGTTCCGCGACGAAGCGCTGAACGCCATCGCCAAGAAAGCCATGGCGCGCAAAACCGGCGCCCGCGGCCTGCGTTCCATCGTGGAAGGCGCGCTGCTCGATACCATGTACGATCTGCCGTCGATGGACAGCGTAGACAAAGTGGTGATCGACGAGTCGGTCATCGCCGGCCAATCCAAGCCGCTGCTGATTTACGGCAAGCCGGAAGCGCAGGCTTCTGGCGAATAATTAGCCAGTTAAACCAGAGCGTTATCAGCAAAATGGGGGATTTCATCCCCCATTTCTTTTTCCTGCATTCTTGCCGTTGAATGTAAGAGATTCATCCCCATATACTCATTAACCAGATTTTATGAAACGTTAGATGCTTGCGTCTCATGAGATTCCCCCTCAACCTGGCGGAAATTAAACTAAGAGAGAGCTCTATGAACCCTGAGCGTTCCGAACGCATTGAAATCCCCGTCTTGCCATTGCGCGACGTGGTGGTTTATCCGCACATGGTGATCCCGTTATTTGTTGGCCGGGAAAAATCGATTCGGTGCCTCGAAGCCGCAATGGATCACGATAAGAAGATCATGCTGGTGGCACAGAAAGAGGCCTCAACGGATGAACCTGGCATTAACGACTTGTTCTCGGTTGGCACCGTAGCGTCGATCCTGCAGATGCTGAAGCTGCCGGACGGCACGGTAAAAGTGCTGGTCGAGGGGCTGCAGCGCGCACGCATTACTACGCTGTCCGACAGCGGTGAGCATTTCGCCGCGCAGGCGGAATACCTCGAGTCGCCGGCGATTGACGAGCGCGAGCAGGAAGTGCTGGTGCGCACCGCGATCAATCAGTTTGAAGGCTATATCAAACTGAACAAGAAAATCCCGCCGGAGGTGCTGACTTCACTGAACAGCATCGACGACGCCGCGCGCCTGGCGGACACCATCGCCGCCCACATGCCGCTGAAACTCAGCGACAAGCAGTCGGTGCTCGAGATGTCCGATATCACCGAGCGTCTGGAATACTTGATGGCGATGATGGAGTCGGAGATCGACCTGCTGCAGGTTGAGAAACGCATCCGCAACCGCGTCAAGAAGCAGATGGAGAAGAGCCAGCGCGAGTACTATCTGAATGAGCAGATGAAGGCGATTCAGAAAGAACTGGGCGAGATGGACGACGCGCCGGACGAGCACGAAGCGCTGAAGCGCAAGATCGATGCGGCGAAGATGCCGAAAGAGGCGCGCGAGAAAACCGAAGCGGAACTGCAAAAGCTGAAGATGATGTCGCCGATGTCGGCGGAAGCGACCGTGGTGCGCGGCTACATCGATTGGATGCTGCAGGTGCCGTGGAACGCGCGCAGCAAGGTGAAAAAAGACCTGGTCAAGGCGCAGGAAGTGCTCGATACCGATCACTACGGCCTGGAGCGGGTCAAGGATCGCATCCTCGAGTACCTCGCGGTGCAGAGCCGCGTCAGCAAAATCAAAGGGCCTATCCTGTGTCTGGTAGGGCCGCCGGGCGTGGGTAAAACCTCGCTGGGGCAGTCGATCGCCAAAGCGACCGGGCGCCAGTACGTGCGCATGGCGTTGGGCGGCGTGCGTGACGAAGCGGAAATCCGCGGCCACCGCCGTACCTACATCGGATCGATGCCGGGCAAACTGATCCAGAAAATGGCCAAGGTGGGGGTGAAGAACCCGCTGTTCCTGCTGGATGAGATCGATAAGATGTCTTCCGACATGCGCGGCGATCCGGCTTCCGCTCTGCTGGAGGTGCTGGATCCGGAACAGAACGTGGCGTTCAACGACCACTACCTGGAAGTGGATTACGATCTGTCCGACGTGATGTTCGTCGCCACCTCGAACTCGATGAACATTCCTGCGCCGCTGCTGGACCGTATGGAAGTGATCCGCCTGTCGGGTTACACCGAGGACGAGAAGCTCAATATCGCCAAGCAGCACCTGCTGCCGAAGCAGCTTGAGCGCAATGCGCTGAAAAAAGGCGAACTGACGGTCGACGACAGCGCCATTATCGGCATCATTCGCTTCTACACCCGCGAAGCCGGGGTGCGCAGCCTGGAGCGCGAAATCTCCAAACTGTGCCGTAAAGCGGTGAAAACGCTGCTGATGGACAAAAAGCGCAAGCATATCGAGATCAACGGCGACAACCTGAAGGATTACCTGGGCGTGCAGCGCGTCGATTACGGCCGTGCGGATACCGAAAACCGCGTGGGCGAAGTCACCGGGCTGGCGTGGACGGAAGTGGGCGGCGATCTGCTGACCATCGAAACCGCCTGCGTGCCGGGCAAAGGCAAGCTGACCTACACCGGTTCTCTGGGTGAAGTGATGCAGGAATCGATTCAGGCTGCGCTGACCGTGGTGCGCGCGCGCGCGGAGAAACTGGGCATCAACGCCGATTTCTACGAGAAGCGCGACATCCACGTGCACGTGCCGGAAGGGGCGACGCCGAAAGACGGCCCGAGCGCCGGTATTGCGATGTGCACCGCGCTGGTCTCCTGCCTGACCGGCAACCCGGTACGCGCCGATGTGGCGATGACCGGCGAGATCACGCTGCGCGGCCAGGTGTTGCCGATCGGCGGCCTGAAAGAGAAGCTGTTGGCGGCGCATCGCGGCGGCATTAAAACCGTGCTGATCCCTTACGAGAACAAGCGCGATCTGGAAGAGATTCCGGACAATGTTATCGCCGATCTGGAGATTCATCCGGTGCAGCGAATCGATGAAGTTTTGAACATTGCGTTGCAAAACCCGGCCTTCGGCGCACTGCCGGTAGCGGCAAAATAGTGACGAATCGCAAAAACCATTGATAAAACTTATACTGGCAAGCCATTTCGGACTTGCCAGTATTTTTTTGTACCGCTAAGTTAGATCTCTGTCGGCCCGCGTTTTGCCACCCAGTCGGTGGCTTGCCAAGGTTCGATGGGATTGATATAACAGCTGCGCTGTCGCAACCGTAGGGATTTTTCGGTGCGACGATAGAATTCTAGAGGGGATGATAGAGTGAATAAGTCACAACTGATCGACAAGATTGCCGCAGGTGCTGATATTTCCAAAGCGGCAGCTGGACGTGCTTTAGACGCAGTAATCGCTTCCGTTACCGACTCTCTGAAAGCAGGGGATGACGTGGCTCTGGTAGGTTTCGGTTCCTTCACCGTGCGTGAACGTTCGGCTCGTACCGGCCGTAACCCGCAGACCGGTAAAGAAATCAAGATCGCGGCAGCCAAAGTACCGGCCTTCCGTGCAGGGAAAGCGCTGAAAGACGCTGTAAACTGATTTGGCGTCTAACCGTTTAGCGTAACAGGGTTTTGTAATAAACAATCACCTGACGCAGCGGTGCTGGTAAGGTAAGATACAAGGCGCATCGGACTGATGCGCTTTTTTTATTTTTGTCGCAGGGAACGCGCCTGCACAAGGGTTGTTAATCCACATCACAGCGGAGTGTTGTCACACTATGATGGACAATTTACGCGCGGCTGCTAATCACGTCGTGCTCAAAATCATCCTGGCCCTGATCATCCTGTCATTCGTTCTGACCGGGGTGGGTAACTACCTGATCGGCGGCTCCGGCGATTATGCTGCGAAAGTAAATGGTCAGACGATCGAACGCGCTCAGCTGGAACAGGCTTTCCAGAGCGAACGCAGCCGCATGCAGCAGCAGTTGGGTGACCAGTTCTCCGCGCTGGCCGGCAACGAAGGCTACATGCAGCAGATGCGCCGTCAGGTGTTGTCCCAGTTGATCGACAACATGCTGCTCGACCAGTACGCCAAGAAGCTGGGCCTGGCGGTCAGCGACGATCAGATCAAGGACGCCATCCGCAAGGCGCCATACTTCCAGACCAACGGCCAGTTCGATAACGCCAAATACCTCGACCTGATCGGCCGCATGGGCTATACCGCCGACAACTTCGCGCAGTCGATGCGCCAGCAGTTGGTCAATCAGCAGCTGATCCAGGCCTTCGGCGAATCCGGCTTCGTGCTGCCGTCCGAATCGCAAGCCATGGCGGCGCTGGTGCTGCAGGAGCGCGACGTGCGCCTGGCGACCATCGATCTGAAGGCGCTGCAGGCGAAACAGAGCGCCGGCGACGACGAACTGAAGGCGTATTACGATCAGAACAAAAACAGCTTCATCGCACCGGAGCAGGTGAAGGTGAGCTATATCCCGCTGGACGCCGCGTCCATGCAGGACAAGGTGAAAGTGAGCGAAGAGGACATCAGCGCTTACTACGACCAGCACAAGAGCAGCTACGGCCAGCCGGAGCGTAAAAACTACAGCGTGATCCAGCTGAAAACCGAGGCGGAAGCCAACGCGGCGCTGGATGAACTGAAGAAGGGCGCTGATTTCGCCACCCTGGCGAAAGAAAAATCCACCGACATCATCTCACGCCGCACCGGCGGCGAGCTGGGTTGGCTGGAGCCGGAAACCACCGCAGACGAGCTGAAGCAGGCCAACCTGACCGAGAAAGGGCAGTTGTCTGGCGTAGTGAAATCCTCCGTCGGTTACCTGATCGTGCGTTTGAACGACATCGAACCTGAGAAACTGAAGCCGCTGAGCGAAGTGCACGACGCTATCGCCAAGCAGGTGCAGCAGGAGAAAGCGGTAGACGCCTATTATGCGCTGCAGCAGAAGGTGAGCGAAGCGGCGACCAGTGATAACGAATCTCTGGCCTCGGCCGAAGAAGCGGCCGGCGTGAAAGCGGCGCAAAGCGACTGGTTCACCCGCGACAACATCCCTACCGCGCTGAACTTCAAGCCGGTGGTGCAGGCGATCTTCGACGGCTCGCTGATCGGCGAGAACGGCGCGCCGGGCAGCAACTCCGACGTGATCACCGTAGACGGCGACCGCGCCTTCGTGGTGCGCGTGAGCGGCCACAAGCCGGAAGGCATTGAGCCGTTCGACCAGGTGAAAGATCGCGTAGCGGATCTGGTGAAACGCAACAAGGCGCTGCAGGCAGCGAAGCTGCAGGGCGAGAAGCTGCTGGTTGAGCTGAAGCAGGGCAAGGGCGACGAAGCGATGAAAGCCGCCGGCCTGAGCTTTGGCGCCGTGCAGAAGATGGCGCGCGCGCCGGAAGACAGCCAGCTGGTGGAGAGCGTGTTCGCGCTGCCACACCCGCAGGACGGTAAGCCGGTTTACGGCATGTCGCAGGATCGTCAGGACAACGTGGTGCTGATTGCGCTTGATGCGGTGAAGCCAGGCACGCTGCCGGAAGACGAAATGAAAACCTTCGTCGGCAAGATGGAAGAGGGCGCGACCGGCGTTTCCTTCGATTCGCTGCTGGCGAGCCTGCGTAAAGAAGCCAAGATCAAAATGGGCGCCGCTGAGCAACAGCCTCAGTAATCGCCGCATTTTTCTGCAACGCAGTGCAACAAACAAAGGCCGCTTTCGCGGCCTTTTCCATATCTGACATCCGTCGATTGCTGAATATTCGCCGCCGCGGCAAGGTAGCCGTGCTGTCACACACAAGGAGGATACAGCATGCAATATTCAGAGAAAAAAGCGTTTTTCGGTTACCGTCGTCACGTTAACGCCGCGCTGACCGCGCTGTTGTTATGCCTGGCCGGGCCGGCCGCCGCGGTGGAAAAAAACGAGGCGCCGATGCTCTCAACACCGGCGAGCCATGGCGGACAATCGGTGATGACCAAGGCAACCGAAGAGGCGGCGGTCAGCATCAATCAGGCCACTGCCGAACAACTGGCCGCCGCCTTGAGCGGCGTCGGCCTGAAGAAGGCGGAAGGCATCGTGCGCTATCGCGAACAGAACGGGCCGTTCACCCAGGTTGAGCAGTTGCAGGAGGTGCCGGGCATCGGGCCGGCGCTGTTTGAGAAGAACCGCACCCGGCTGAAAATGTGATCCCGGTCGCGGCTGCGTGGCAAAATGGCGCTGAGGCCGTGACTCCTCTGCTACATTTTACAGGTCTTACCAGTTTGGCGCGTTGACCAAACGGGCGAGGGAGCCAGCGCGGCTCCCTCTTTCTGTAATCACCAGGCAGGAGCGATCGTTCCCTATGCAAACCTTTATCAAAGTTCGCGGTTATCACCTTGATGTTTACCAGCACGTTAACAACGCCCGCTATTTGGAGTTTCTGGAAGAGGCGCGTTGGGAGTGGTTGGAGAACGAAGCCGGGTTCCGCTGGATGACGGAAAACAACATCGCTTTCATCGTGGTGAACATCAACATCAATTACCGCAGCCCGGCGGTATTGGGGGACAAGCTGCGTATCGACAGCCAGATGGTGCAGCTCAACGGCAAGAGCGGGGTACTGAGCCAAAAGGTGACGCAGGATCCGGCGGGGACGCCGGTGGCAGACGCGCTGCTGACTTTCGTGTGCGTCGATCTGAAAACGCAGCGTGCGCTGCCGATCGAAGGAGAATTGCGCGAGCACCTGGAGGCGCTCACGCTGAAGGATAATCCGCAGTAAGCTCACGGGCGGCATAGGCTGCCGCCGTCACTGCCCTCAGGCCAGGCCGGCTTTCTGTTTCAACGCCGCCATCACTTCCGCCTGGTTGGCGCGATACTGCGTCAGGCCATTGGCGCGCAGGTTGCAGGCGGCGCACTCGCCGCAGCCGTCACCCTTGATGCCGTTGTAGCAGGTCAGCGTATCCTGGCGCACGCGATCCAGCTGGTGGTAATAATCCGCCAACGCCCAGGTTTCAGCCTTGTTCAGCCACATCAGTGGCGTTTCGAAGCGGATATCGCGGGCGATGCCCAGCACTACCGCCTGGTTCAGCGCTTTGACGAACTCGTCGCGACAGTCCGGGTAGCCGGAGAAATCGGTTTCACACACGCCGGTGATCACCGCTTCCGCTTCCACCTGGTAAGCGTAGATCGCTGCCAGCGTCAGGAACAGGATGTTGCGGCCCGGCACGAAGGTGCTCGGCAGCGCGTTTTTCTGGTTGGGATCGTAGGCGGGAACCGGGATATTGTCGCGCGTCAGGCTGCTGACGGCCAGCTCATTGAGCAGCGTGACGTCCAGCACCTTATGCGCTTTGGCGCCGAGAGCCACCGACAGCTCTTGAGCCACTTCAATTTCGGCGCGATGACGCTGGCCGTAATCGAACGTGACGCAGTGAACTTCGTCATATTGTTGCAATGCCTGGATCAGGCAGGTCGTAGAGTCTTGTCCACCGCTGAAAACGACAACCGCGCGCTTCATAAAATCACCTTTTTGGGCTTTGGCCATTCCCGATACACATTCGGGCGGCAGAATAAAAATTGCGTTGCGGCGACAATAGTAGCAGAAAGGGCCGCCAGACGCAGGGCGGTTCGGTTCAGGCCGCTCCGTCGTCCACCGGCGGCGGCAGCCACGCCTGGCAAAAATCGAACCAGCCGTGGGCGGTCAGCGTCACGCCATGCATGCGCGGCGGCGCGCTGATCTGATACTGGTAGTGAAACAGCGGCGTGATGATGGCGGCGGCCATCAGCTGTTGATAATAGGCCTGCAGCCGCTCGAAGCGCGGTTGCTGCGCCTGCAACTGCTGGATCTGCCGCAACGTATCCTGTTGCTGCTGCCAGCGGCTTTCCGTCAGGATGCCGCGCCACAGCGTATCCTGCCGCAGCCAGCTCTCCAGCGTCGCCTCCGGCGCCTCGCCGATCAGGTTGTCCGCCAGCAGCAGGTCGGCCTGGGCGATCTGCGCCTCGCTTTGCCAGCGCTTGCCGGCATAGTAGCGCACCTCCAGCTCGCAGCCGTGCTGCGCCAGCAGCCGTTGCAGCGCGACCGTCACCGTTTCCAGCTCGACCGGCGGCCGATACAGCAGCGTCAGCCGCGCGGGCAGAGGGACGTCCTCCTCGATCCGTTGGCTGGGAATACGCCAGCCGGGCAGCATTTCATGGCTTGGGATGATCACGCTGTTGGGAATCGGCAAATGGCTCAGCAGGCCGGACTGCTGGATCAGCATCAGCAGTTTTTGCCCTTGGGCTTCGCTCAGCACGCCGTGGCGCAGGTTCAGCGCCAGGTAACACCAGCCCAGGCTCATGCTGCGCTGCACCGGCCGGGCCTGCGCCAAATCCTCTTGTTGGCCGATGGTGATGCGCACCGGATGCTGGCAGCTGGTGCCGGAACCGGCGGTGGGCAAATCGGGGGTGATCCAGTATTCGATGGTGTCCAGATACGGATGCTGCAGATGGTAACCGGCGTGCTGCTCCAGCCGCACCAGCTGCGGTTCATTCAATGCCAGTTTGAACGGACCGGCGCCGATGGCAGGCAGTTCCGGGTGCGTCATCAGACAAGGCAGTTCCGCCAGCCGGTGGGCCAGCCAATAGTCCGGCAGGCGAAGATCGAACTGAAGGCACAGCGGATGCGGCAAACTGATGTTGGCGACGTTGGCCAGGCTGGGTTGGCTGCGCGGGTGGTGCTGCAGTTTTTCCAGCGTTTGCAGCAGCTGTTGGCCGGTTAACGGTTCGCCGTTGTGCCAGCGCAGCTGGCTGCGCAAAAAGAAGCGCCAGCGCAGGCCGTGCTCGCCAATCTGCCAGTGGTGCGCCAGATCGGGCTGTGGTTCCGGGTTGCCGGTCATCAGGCGCGTCAGCCCGGCGTGCAGGGTCGACACCAGATGTTGTTCGGCGCGGCCGGTCAGCGTGAGTGGGTCGAGCGCTTCCAGCGTGCGGTAATAGGGAATGCGCAGCGTCGGGCTGCCGGCCTGCCATTGCCCGCCGAGGTGCGGGCTGAGCAGATCCTGCAGGTGCTGCGGATCGAGCTGCGCCATCTCCAGCGCCCCCTGATGGTTGCCCTGTTGCAGCAGCTGTTGCAGCAGCTGCGCGCGCAGTTCATCCGGGGTTTTCAGGCAGTGCAGGCTGGCGCGTTTGCCGCGGCCCGGCTGCGAATGCCAGCTCAGCCAGCCCTGATCCTGCAACTGCTGCACCAGCGTGCGGGCGTGGCGTTCGCTGCAGTAGAACATTGCCGCCAGCTCGCCGATGGTCACGGCGACCGGCGCGCTGCCGAGCTGTTGGTACAGACGTTGATATTGGCTGAGACGGTGAACCAGGCGCATGAGCAGAAATCCGGAACAGTTTTCTCAAATTGTTCACTATTACTTCCGCAAATACCATCCCATACTGCACGGATTGTAATCGCGTTCACATCCAAGAGGTCTTTATGTATCGCCTGGCAGCTTTCGACATGGACGGCACGCTGTTGATGCCGGATCACCGGGTTGGCCCGGAAACGCTGGCGGTATTGAACCAGCTGGTGGAGCGGGAGATGGTGGTGACGTTCGCCACCGGGCGCCACTACCTCGATGCGCAACCGATCATGGCGCAGCTGGGGTTGCAGGGCTATCTGATCACCGGCAACGGCACGCGGGTGTACGACAATCGAGGTCAACAGCTGCACGCCACCGATCTGCCGGCGGCGGTCGCCGAAGAGGTATTGCATCACCATTGGCGCACCAGCGCCAGTATGCACGTGTTTCGCGACGAAGGTTGGCTGACCGAATTTCCCGTGCCGGAAGAGATGCTGCGGGCGCATCACCTGAGCGGCTTTCGTTTTCAGCTGGCTGAGGTGCGCCGCCTGCCGGCGTTCGGCAACAGCAAGGTGTGCTTTGTTGCGCCGCACGAGGAATTGCTGGCGTTACAGCTGCAGCTGCGGGCGCAGCTGGGCGGCGAGGCTGACCTGTGCTTCTCCGCCTACGACTGCCTGGAAGTGTTGCCGCTCGGCTGCAACAAGGGCGCGGCGCTGGAGCGGCTGAGCCGCCATCTGGGGCTGACGATGGCCGACTGCATGGCGTTCGGCGACGCGATGAACGACAAAGAGATGCTGGGGGCGGTGGGGCATGGCGTGGTGATGGGCAACGCCCTGCCGCAGCTGAAATCCCTGTTGCCGCAGCTGCCGGTTATCGGCCATTGCCAACAGCAGGCGGTGGCCCACTATTTACAACATTGGCTGCGTTCACCTTGCCTCACCTATTCCCCCGAAGAATGAGGTTCTCCTTACAGCCGGCCGGGTATGACTACCCGGCTTTTTTTTTATCCGGAGCCTGGCGTTATAAATCCGCCAGCTGCGCCAGATAGGGTTGCAGGTCGCCGATGTTGTTGCTGACCCACTCCGGGTTGTAGTAGGTATCCAGGTAACGTTCGCCGCTGTCGCACAGCAGGGTGACGATCGCCCCTTGCTCGCCGTTTTCCCGCATCTGTTTCGCCAGCTGCAGCGCACCCCAGACGTTGGTGCCGGTGGAAGCGCCAACCTTGCGGCCGAGCACGCCTTCCAGCCAGTGAATGGTGGCGACGCTGGCGGCGTCCGGCACCCGCAGCATGTTGTCGACCACCGATGGGATGAACGACGGCTCGGCGCGCGGGCGTCCGATGCCTTCGATACGGCTGCCGCAGCTGCCGATCAGGGTGCGATCGCCGTGGTGGAAGCAGTCATAGAACACCGAGTTTTCCGGATCGACCACCGTCAATTGAGTGTCGTGCCCCTGATAGCGGATGTAGCGCCCCAGCGTGGCGGAGGTGCCGCCAGTGCCGGCGCTCATCACGATGTGCTTCGGCACCGGGAAGGGCTCGCGCGCCATCTGGCGGAAAATGCTGTCGGCGATATTGTTGTTGCCGCGCCAGTCGGTGGCGCGTTCGGCGTAGGTGAACTGATCCATATAGTGGCCGTTCAGCTCTTTCGCCAACTGTTCGGAGGCGGCGTAGATCTGGGCGGCGTGATCGACGAAGTGACAGCGGCCGCCATAGAAGGCGATCTGCTCTACCTTGCGGCGCGCGGTGCAGGACGGCATCACCGCGATGAATGGCAGGCCGATCAGCCGCGCGAAGTAGGCTTCGGACACCGCCGTACTGCCGGAAGAGGCCTCGATGATGGTGGTGTTCTCGGTGATCCAGCCGTTGCACAGGCCATAAAGGAATAGCGAGCGGGCCAGGCGGTGTTTCAGGCTGCCTGTCGGGTGAGTGCTCTCATCTTTCAGGTACAGACAGATGCCGGGAAACGCCGGCAGATTCAGGCGGATCAGGTGCGTATCGGCGGAGCGCTGAAAATCCGCTTCTATTTCGCCGATAGCATATTTTACCCAAGAGTTTGTCATGATTTGGCCTCAGAATAGGGGGCAGGTTTATGGCGTAGCATAGCCTTTCGGCAGGAAAAAAGGATTGCCATTTTTCCTGTTTAATCGCCTAATGGGAGAAAAATTTTCTCCTGGTGGCCGCTATGTTAGATAAAACAGACCGTAAGCTGCTGTGCATGCTGCAGCAAGATTGCACCCAGTCGCTGCAGGCGTTGGCCGATGCGGTCAATTTGACCTCCACGCCGTGCTGGAAGCGTCTGAAGCGCCTGGAAGACGAAGGCTATATTCGCGGCCGGGTGGCCTTGCTGGATAACGAAAAGCTCGGGCTGGGGCTGACGGCGTTCGTGCTGATCAAGACCCAGCAGCACAGCAGCGAGTGGTATCAGGCGTTTGTACAGCTGACCAGCCAGATGCCCGAGGTGCTGGCGTTCTACCGTATGGCGGGAGAGTACGATTACCTGATGCAGGTCGAAGTGGCGGACATGAAAAGCTACGACGGCTTTTATAAGCGCCTGGTGAACGGCGTACCGGGCCTCATCGATGTCACCTCGAGCTTTGCCATGGAAAAAATCAAATACACCACCGCGCTGCCGGTGCCGGAGTGAAAAGTTCACCGGACGGGCGGGGCAACGGTGGTATCCTGCTCCGCTAAAGCAGAAAAAGAGACAAATCCCATAAAACCCTGGAATCAAACTGCGTGAGATTATTTGCACAAATCGGCTGGTACTTCCGCCGGGAGTGGCGCCGCTACCTGGGCGCGGTGGTATTGCTGATCGTCATCGCCATCCTGCAACTGCTGCCGCCTAAGCTGGTCGGCATTATCGTGGACGGCGTCACCGGAAAACAGATGTCTACCGGCGTGCTGATGGCCTGGCTTGGGCTGATGATTGGCACCGCGATCGTCGTTTACCTGCTGCGCTATGTGTGGCGGGTGCTGCTGTTCGGCGCCTCCTACCAGCTGGCGGTCGAGCTGCGGGAAAACTTTTACCGTCAGCTCAGCCGGCAAAACCCGGCGTTTTACCTGCGCCACCGCACCGGCGATCTGATGGCGCGCGCCACCAACGACGTGGACCGCGTGGTGTTCGCCGCCGGTGAAGGCGTGCTGACGCTGGTGGATTCGCTGGTGATGGGATTGGTGGTGCTGGTGGTGATGAGCACCCAAATCAGCTGGCAGCTGACGCTGCTGGCATTGATCCCGATGCCGCTGATGGCGATCGCCATCAAATATTACGGCGACCAGCTGCACCAGCGTTTTAAATCGGCGCAGGCGGCGTTTTCCAGCCTGAACGATCAGGCGCAGGAAAGCATGACCAGCATCCGCATGATCAAGGCCTTCGGGCTGGAAGATCACCAATCCAACCGTTTCGCCGAGGTGGCGGCGCAGACCGGTGCCAAAAACATGCACGTGGCGCGGGTGGATGCGCGCTTCGATCCGACCATTTATATCGCCATCGGCGCCTCCAATCTGCTGGCCATCGGCGGCGGCAGCTGGATGGTGGTGAACGGTTCGCTGACGCTCGGGCAACTGACCAGCTTTGTGATGTACCTCGGCCTGATGATCTGGCCGATGTTGGCGCTGGCCTGGATGTTCAACATTGTCGAGCGCGGCAGCGCGGCCTACGGCCGTATCCGCAGCCTGCTCGACGAGGCGCCGGCGGTGCAGGACGGCCCGCAGGCGTTGCCGGCCGGGCGCGGCGTGCTGGAGGTGGATATCCGCGCGTTCCACTATTCGGAAAATCTGCACCCGGCGCTGCATGACGTGGCGCTGACGCTGAAACCGGGGCAGATGCTGGGGCTGTGCGGGCCGACCGGGGCCGGCAAGTCGACGCTGCTGTCGCTGATCCAGCGTCAGTTCGACGTCGATGAAGGGCAGATCCGCTATCACGGTCTGCCGCTGCCGCAGGTCAAACTCGACGATTGGCGTTCACGGCTGTCGGTAGTGAGCCAGACGCCGTTCCTGTTCTCCGATACCGTGGCGAACAATATCGCGCTGGGCCAGCCGGGGGCGACGCAGGCGCAGATCGAACAGGCGGCGCGGCTGGCCAGCGTCCATGAGGACATTCTGCGGTTGCCGCAGGGCTATGACACCGAAGTTGGCGAACGCGGCGTGATGCTGTCGGGCGGGCAGAAACAGCGCATCTCCATCGCGCGCGCGCTGCTGCTGGATGCGGAAATCCTGATCCTCGACGATGCGCTGTCGGCGGTGGACGGCCGTACCGAACATCAGATCCTGCACAACCTGCGCAGCTGGGGACAGGATCGCACGGTGATCATCAGTGCGCACCGGCTGTCGGCATTGACCGAAGCCAGCGAGATCCTGGTGATGCAGCACGGTGGCGTGGCGCAGCGCGGCGATCCGGCGTCGCTGGCTGCGCAGCCGGGCTGGTATCGCGATATGTACCGTTATCAGCAGTTGGAAGCGGCGCTGGACGAAGCGCCGGAAAACGGTGAGGAGGCGTTGGCCGATGAATAAAGTGCAAAAGCTGTGGCCGACGCTGAAGCGGCTGCTGGCCTATGGCTCGCCGTACCGCAAACCGCTGGGGCTGGCGGTGCTGATGCTGTGGGTGGCGGCGGCGGCGGAAGTCGCCGGGCCGATCCTGGTGAGTTATTTTATCGATAACTACGTTGCCAAAGGGCAACTGCCGATGATGATCGTCGGCGGTCTGGCGGCGGCTTATATTCTCCTGGAGCTGTTGGCGGCGGCGCTGCACTACTTTCAGGCGCTGCTGTTCAACCGGGCGGCGGTGGGCGTGGTGCAACGGCTGCGCACCGACGTGATGGACGCTGCGCTGCGCCAGCCGCTCAGCGCTTTCGACACGCAACCGGTCGGTCAATTGATCTCGCGCGTTACCAACGACACCGAAGTGATCAAGGATCTGTACGTGATGGTGGTCTCCACCGTGCTGAAAAGCGCCGCGTTGATCGGCACCATGCTGGTGGCGATGTTCAGTCTCGACTGGCGCATGGCGCTGGTGGCCATCTGCATCTTCCCTGCGGTGTTTGTGGTGATGGGCATCTATCAATACTACAGCACGCCGATCGTGCGCCGGGTACGCAGTTATCTGGCGGACATCAACGATGGCTTCAACGAAGTGATCAACGGCATGGGCGTGATTCAGCAGTTCCGCCAGCAGGTGCGCTTCGGTGAGCGCATGAGCGCCGCCAGCCAGTCGCACTACCTCGCGCGCATGCAGACTCTGCGGCTCGACGGTTTCCTGTTGCGGCCGCTGCTCAGCCTGTTTTCGGCGCTGGTGCTGTGCGGCTTGCTGATGTTGTTCGGCTTCAGCGGTGAAGGCGTGATTGGCGTCGGCGTACTCTACGCTTTCATCAACTACCTGGGGCGCTTGAACGAACCGCTGATCGAGCTGACGTCACAGCAGTCGATTCTGCAGCAAGCGGTGGTGGCCGGCGAACGTATTTTCGAACTGATGGATCGCAGCCAACAGAGTTACGGCGTCGACGATCGCCCGTTGGCCGGCGGACGCATCGACATCACCGACCTGAGCTTCGCCTACCGTGCGGACAAAAAGGTGCTGCAGCATATTTCGCTGGCGGTGCCTTCGCGCGGCTTTGTGGCGCTGGTCGGTCACACCGGCAGCGGCAAGAGCACGCTGGCCAACCTGCTGATGGGTTATTACCCGGTCAGCGAGGGGGAAGTGCGCCTCGACGGTCGCCCGCTTGCCAGCCTGTCGCATCGTACGCTGCGCCAGGGCGTGGCGATGGTGCAACAGGATCCGGTGGTGATCGCCGATTCGGTGCTGGCCAACGTGACGCTGGGGCGCAACATCGATGAAGAGGCCGTTTGGCGGGCGCTGGAAACGGTGCAGCTGGCGGATCTGGTGCGCGGCTTCCCGCAGGGGATCCATACCCGACTGGGGGAACAGGGCAATAACCTGTCGGTCGGGCAGAAACAGCTGCTGGCGATGGCGCGAGTATTGGTGCAGGCGCCGCAGATCCTGATCCTCGATGAGGCGACCGCCAATATTGACTCGGGCACTGAACAGGCGATTCAGCGGGCGCTGCGCGTGATCCGCGAGCACACTACGCTGGTGGTGATCGCCCACCGGCTGTCGACCATCGTCGACGCCGATTCCATTCTGGTGCTGCATCGCGGCCAGGCGGTGGAGCAGGGCAACCATCAGCAGCTGCTGGCGCAACAGGGACGCTACTACCAGATGTACCAACTGCAGCTGGCGGGCGAGCAGCTGGCGGAAGCGGTGCGTGAGGAGAGCCAACCCGCCTGAACATGGGCCGCGATCGCGGCCCATCTTTCTTCCTAACGCACCACCAGCAGGCAACTCGCCAGCGCCATGCCCTCTTTCTGCACTTTTTCGACGCGATGCGCACCAAATCAGTGCGCATTATTTAACCCATTCAAGGTATCGGTGCCGCGCTGCGTCGCGGCGGCACCCGCCTGCCCGCTAATCTGCTGAATCGCCATGGAAAATTAAATTTGGCACAGCCCTTGCTACATATGACGCGTACCAGGGGTGAGTTTGGGCTTAATTCGTGGAGGGGCAATATGAAGCTGGTGACCGTGGTAATCAAACCGTTCAAGTTGGAGGACGTGCGCGAGGCCCTGTCCTCCGTGGGCATTCAAGGGTTGACCGTAACCGAAGTGAAGGGCTTTGGCCGCCAGAAGGGGCATGCCGAGCTGTATCGCGGCGCCGAATATAACGTCAACTTCCTGCCCAAGGTCAAAATCGATATCGCCATCGCCGACGATCAGTTGGATGAAGTGGTTGATGTGATTAGCAAAGCCGCCTACACCGGCAAAATCGGCGACGGCAAAATTTTCGTTGCCGAGTTGCAACGCGTGATCCGCATTCGCACTGGCGAAACCGACGAATCGGCACTGTAACCGCGAACTCAGTTAAGTAATGGGGATGGATTGATAATGAAAAGACTGTTATCCATGTTGGGCCTGAGTTCGGTAACCCTGGTTCCTTCTTTGGCTCTGGCCGCCCCGGCGGTCGCCGATAAGGCCGACAACGCCTTTATGATGATCTGCACCGCTTTGGTGCTGTTCATGACGCTGCCGGGCATCGCGCTGTTTTACGGCGGCCTGCTGCGCGGCAAAAACGTGCTGTCGATGCTGACGCAGGTCACCGTTACCTTTGCGCTGGTCTGCGTGCTGTGGGTACTGTATGGCTACAGCCTGGCGTTCAGCGAGGGCAATGCGGTGTTCGGCGGGTTCGAAACCGCGATGCTGAAAGGCATCGGCATCGACAGCGTTACCGGCAGCATCAGCCAGATGATCCACGTCGCCTTCCAGGCCTCCTTCGCCTGCATTACCGTGGCGCTGGTGGTGGGGGGCTTCGCCGAGCGCATTCGCTTCTCGGCGGTGCTGATCTTCGCGATTGTGTGGTTCACCCTGTCTTATCTGCCGATCGCGCACATGGTGTGGGGCGGCGGCTACCTGGCCACCGACGGCGCATTGGACTTCGCCGGCGGCACCGTGGTGCACATTAACGCCGCCAGCGCCGGGCTGATCGGTGCCTACCTGATCGGCAAACGCGCCGGCTTCGGTAAAGAGGCGTTCAAACCGCACAACCTGCCGATGGTGTTTACCGGGGCGTCCATCCTGTATATCGGCTGGTTCGGCTTCAACGCCGGCTCCGCCAGCGCGGCTAACGGCATTGCGGCGCTGGCGTTCCTCAACACCGTCGTCGCCACCGCAGGCGCCATTCTGTCCTGGACCTTCGCCGAGTGGGTGTTGCGCGGCAAGCCTTCGCTGCTGGGCGCCTGCTCCGGCATGATCGCCGGACTGGTTGCGGTGACGCCGGCGGCGGGCACCGTGGGCGTGGGCGGGGCGTTGATCATCGGCCTGGTGGGCGGCGTCGCCGGCCTGTGGGGCGTGGTGACGCTGAAGAAATGGCTGAAGGTGGACGACACCTGCGACGTGTTCGGCGTGCACGGGGTGTGCGGAATCGTCGGCTGCCTGTTGACCGGCGTGTTCACCGCCTCTTCGCTGGGCGGCACCGGCTATGCCGAAGGGGTGACGATGGGCCATCAGGTCTGGATCCAGCTGGTGAGCGTGCTGATAACGTTGGTGTGGTCGAGCGTCGCCGCCTTTATCGCCTTCAAGATAGCGGGCGCCATGGTGGGGTTGAGAGTACCGGAAGAGCAGGAACGCGAAGGACTGGACGTCAACAGCCACGGCGAGAGCGCCTACAACCAGTAAGACTCGAAGCAGGGCGGTGCGCTAAACAGTAAAATAATGATGAAGCAAAAAGGGGCGATGGAAACATCGCCCCTTTCTTTATGTCATGCCGCGGTTCAAGCGTCGCGCTGGCGAATCACCCCTTCCTGCACGGTAGTGGCGACCAGCACGCCGTCGCGGGTGTAGATCTGGCCGCGCACGAAACCGCGTGCGCCGGAAGCGGAAGAGCTCTCCACCGCGTACAGCAGCCAGTCATCCATGCGGAACGGACGGTGGAACCACATCGAGTGATCGATGGTAGCAACCTGCATCCCCGGCTCGAGGAAGCCGACGCCGTGCGGCTGCAGCGCCGTCGGCAGGAAGTTAAAGTCCGACGCGTAGCCCAGCAGATATTGGTGGATGCATTGATCGTCCGGCATGCTGCCGTTGGCGCGGAACCACACGTAGCGATGCGGTTCCTCCACGCTGCCTTTCAACGGGTTGTGGAATTTTACCGGGCGCATTTCAAGCGGCTTCTGGCCGATAAATTTATCGCGCACTTTTTCCGGCAGCATATGCGCCAGCTTCTGGGCGATCTCTGATTCGGACAGCAGCCCTTCCGGCGGCGGCACGTCCGGCATCTGGTTCTGGTGTTCGAAACCTTCTTCCGGGCTCTGGAAGGAGGCGGTCATATAGAAGATGGGTTTGCCGTGCTGAATGGCGCTGACGCGGCGTGCGCTGAAGCTGTTGCCGTCGCGCAGGGTTTCCACATCGTAGACGATCGGCCTGCTGCTGTCGCCCGGACGCAGGAAGTAGCTGTGGAACGAATGCACGCTGCGCTCATCCGGCACCGTCTGTTTGGCGGCGTAGAGCGCCTGGCCAACCACCTGCCCGCCGAACACCTGGCGCAACCCCAGATCTTCACTCTGGCCGCGGAACAGCCCTTCTTCGATTTTCTCCAGATCCAGCAGATCGAGGAGGTTTTGCAATGCCTGGCTCATAAAATTGTTACCTTTCTAATAATCATTTTGTTCAGTGTGCGGAATATCACGGCGCGGCGTCAACATCCGGCGTTAAAGCGGTGATGAGAATGCTCTTAATAGTGAGCGTTTTCGGCGGGCTAAGTGATTAATAGGTGGGGCAAAGTGGATTTATCAGTGTTTTGTGCTAAGTTTAATGGGTGCGGTGGTTAAAGCCACCAACATGTTGATAATAAAAAAGGAGACCGATCCATGAAACTCTGGCAAATCGTAGGCGGTGCCGCGGCACTGACGATCACGCTGGCAGGATGCGCGCAAAAGAGTGCTGATGTGCCTACACAGACGGCCGGCAACCCGGCGGCTGCGCAAACGCAGATTCAGGGCCCGGCGGTGACAGGTTCGGTTAATATACGTCAGCGCATTGCGCTGCCGCCGGACGCCGTACTGACGGTCACCCTCTCTGACGCCTCGCTGGCGGATGCGCCGTCTAAAGTGATTGCACAGCGCGCGGTACGCACTGAAGGGCAACAGGCGCCGTTCAGCTTTACGCTGCCGTATAACCCGTCCGACATTCAACCGAATGCGCGCATCATTTTGAGCGCGGCGGTGACGGTCAACGGGCGACTGATGTTTATTACCGACACCATCCAGGAAGTGGTCAATCGCAACGGCACCCGTGCCGATCTGTTGCTGGTTCCGGTTCAGGGCGTGCCGATTCAGGCTGCGCCAACCGCCATGCAGTAATCTTACTGCAGTACAGCAAGATGAAATCAACAGCCTTTGCGCTTCGGCCAAAGGCTGTTTTGTTTTACCAGCGCCAGCCGTAGCGATCGAAATCGACCGTGCTGTGCGGGCCGAAAATGATGCCCTCCGCCAGCAAGGCCTGCCGCTGCCGTTGAAAATCCTCCCCCTGCTGCGAGATCTGGCCGTGCCGATTGATCACCCGGTGCCAGGGCAGGGTGCTGCCTTCCGGCAAACGGCGCAGTACGCCGCCGACCTGACGCGCGGCGCGCGGTGAACCGGCCAGCCGGGCGACTTCGCCGTAGGTGGTGACTTTGCCGTAAGGAATGGCGGCCACGACATGGAATACCCGCTGGCTGAAAGAAGCGTCTTCTGGTTGCATGTTGCTGTTCCTGCGCGAATCAAAATCCAGGCGAAGAGTGTGCCACAATGCAGGTGGGCAAGAAAACAGCGGTTGGCCCCGGTTGGCTTGCTATTTGGTGGGGCATCGCCGATAATGCCCACCGCTTCGGAGTACAGAAGCCGTCAATGGGGGCCCTGTTGGTTCTCCCGCAACACTAACTTGTGAACTCGGTCAGGTCCGGAAGGAAGCAGCCGCAGCAGGTGACGTGTGTGCCGGGATGTAGCTGGCAGGGCCCCCACCCATTTGAGCTTCTGCTCGTTGTCTGTTCCTCGTGAATCGCTTCATTTCTCCATGCCCTTTTCCGCCTGGCAGTGAGCGTGCGTTACTTTCCGCCGTTGCCTCCGGCACTTTCCAGATAATGAATGAGTGGCTATTAGGCGAGAGCATATTGGGGCACAGTGACATAACACGCCCTATTTAAAAGAAAATTGTTTCTATTCATTATTACTGGCGAGCGGGAACGTAAATGACATTTTGTTGTCAATAGGAAAAATACGTATTCAGTTTTGACATTGAGGCCGATAAAGGCATCGGCTCAACGCGTTGGGGGCTGATTATCTGACATATTTCCAAACGGAGGTGGGGATTTTGTCATACAGTTTGTTCATGGTGAGCTCTGCCAGACGGTGATCGGCGGCTGAGTAAAACAGCTCCAGTTCATCATCGGAAAGCTCGTACTTATTTTTCTCGATAACACGTTCGAGAGTATCAATCGTGGTGCATTTACGTAAACGCATCAGATAGTCGGTTTTAGTCATGATGGCCTTTTAGTTTAATAACCGTAAAATAGCTCGGGAATAATTATCCCCTAAGTTTTCATTGTCGTACAGATGTCCTCTCCTGAGAACATTCTGAATAATCTCGCCTTGGTTTTTTGCCAACGGCGCAGGTCGGAATCATTGATGCCGTAGCTGCTGAACAACGTATAGGTATCGTCGAGATATTCTTCGACTAACTCCGACAGATCGGATTCGTCCATGTATTTAATTTTATAGCTCATCACAAACGAAGCGATATGTTCAATCAACTCATTCAGCTGCAGGTTGACGGAAGATGTCGGATCGTTGACCCAGCCATGGTGACTGTCTCCCAGGGTGGCGATACCTTCATCATACAAATTTTCGCACAAGAATTTGAGCTGAGCAATATCGTGTCGCTTAGGCGAATACTCATCCATATCATCCCCTCCGTAAGTCTTAATTGCGGTGTGATAACACTATGTGAGTAAGCTGATTTACATCATGAACGGAGGCAGCTTAACGGTGGTTAAATAAACTTCCCGTAAAATTAATATAAATCATTTTTTCGCGTTTGGCCTGCAGTTATTACGTAAACTTACAATTCATCCGCAGTTGATGGCCGTGAGTTATCAATGATGTCGAAGATTAAACCCCGCTCTGTCACACTGAACCGGACGCTATCGCTGAGAGTGTCTTCGCTGTTGATATCCAGGCAGGCATTAAAAATTCCCCACTTATAGCGATAACGCATTGAATAATCGCTCTCGCTTTGTCGCACTATATCAAGTATTTCTAATGAATCTTCGGCGTAACGTGCGCTTTCGGAATAAAAATCGAGTCCGCTGGTCAGCGCAGGTACTAACTCCGCAATATTGTCATTAATCACTTTCTTTAATTCTTTAACAGAAAGTGCGTTGACGTCCAGGTTACAGGCAAGGGTAACACGCATTAATCTTGGCCAACAGCAATGTTATCCGCTTATCTTACTCCTTTTCTGCTCTCGTCGGTAAAATTTTCGATTTACTTCGGTTTTTTACCTTAAAACAACATTTGCACAGAATGGGAATATCCCTGTTTTTGATATGGATGACAGTGGCGGAGGGCGGTGTCTCGTCGGTTGTTACGTTCCGTTGCATTAATGGGCACGGTAGGACTTGAGGTGTCACGGTGATTGTGATGTTATATTATAACTATTAACTCACCTTGCTGGCCACGACATTGACCCCCACTTCGCAAGATGACGCCGCGCCGTCACTGAATTCACTGTTTACCACTTCCGCTGCTGTGCGTTGTGCGGGTGCCGCTGTTTTATTGGCTCTGTTGTGGCTCGGCATTTTTTGGGCGGTATCGCTGCCATGATCACATTACGCCAACTGGCGATAGGTTATGGCACTACGCCGCTTTTCCCGCCGCTGAACGGGCAGTTTAGCGCCGGTTCGTTAACCGCGGTGGTGGGCGTCAACGGGGCCGGGAAGTCGACGTTGCTGAAAACCCTCGCCGGTTTGTTACCGCCGTTGGCGGGCTGCCTGAGTTTTAACGACGCAAAGCCGCCGCGCAGGGCTTATTTACCGCAGCAGGCGGAACTGGATCGGCAATTCCCGATCGCGGTGAGCGATCTGGTGGCGATGGGCTGTTGGTCGCAAAGCGGCATGTTCGGCGGCATGAACAAGCGCGCCGCGAGTCTGGTTAATGAGGCGTTGGCGAACGTCGGCATGAGTGCGCTGGCGCACAGCCCGGTGGGCGAGCTGTCTGGCGGCCAGTTGCAGCGGGTGCTGTTTGCGCGTCTGCTGGTGCAGCAGGCGCCGTTGATCCTGCTGGATGAGCCTTTTACCGGCATCGACAGCGCCACCACGCAGATCCTGCTGCAGGCGATTGCGCAATTGCACCGGCAGGGGAGAACGGTAATCGCCGTTCTGCACGATATGTCGATGGTTGCCGAGCATTTTCCGCAGGTGCTGTTGCTGACCCCGCAGGCGTGCCATTGGGGCGCGGCCGAGCGCGTGCTGGAACAGGTGCCGCGCTATCAGGCCGCCGAACGGCAGCCGGGTCTGCGGGCGGTGGCGCCATGATGCTGTTGCATGGGCTTATCGATCCTTTCCTCTCTTTCGGTTTTATGCGCCGCGCGCTGATGGCGTGCCTGGCGCTGTCGCTCAGCGCAGCCCCGCTGGGGGTGTTTCTGCTGTTGCGCCGCATGAGCCTGGTGGGGGATGCGTTGTCCCACGCGGTGTTGCCTGGCGCGGCGATCGGTTATCTGATTTCCGGCATGTCGCTGGTGGCGATGGGCGTGGGCGGTTTTATCGCCGGGCTGGCGGTGGCGATGCTGTCCGGCCTGGTGAGCCGCCGCACGCCGCTGAAAGAGGACGCCAGTTTCGCCGGGTTCTATTTGGGGTCGCTGGCGCTCGGGGTCACGCTGGTCTCGCTGCGCGGTTCCAGCGTGGATCTGCTGCACGTGTTGTTTGGTTCGATCCTGGCGGTGGATGCGCAGGCGATGCTGATGGTCGGCGCGATCGCCACGGTTTCGCTGCTGGCGTTGGCGGCGCTGTACCGCGCGTTGGTGATCGAATCTTTTGACGTCACCTTTCTGCGCGTCAACGCGCCGCGCCGGTTAGCGTTGATCCACGGCCTGTTTTTGGCGCTGGTGGTGGTCAATCTGGTGGCGGGGTTCCAGATCCTCGGTACCCTGATGTCGGTCGGTCTGATGATGCTGCCCGCCGCCAGCGCGCGCTTCTGGGCGCGCAACCTGCCGCAGACGCTGGCAGCGGCGATGGGCATCGGCGCGCTTTCCAGCCTGATTGGGCTGGTGTGGTCCTATTACGCTTCGCTGCCCGCCGGCCCGGCGATCGTGCTCAGCGCCAGCGTCATCTTTTTCGTTTCGATCCTGTTTGGAACGCGCGGCGGCATTTACGCCTTCGCGCGCCGTTGAGAAGTGCCATTTGCAAGGAGAAAGTATGAAACGTTTACCTATATCGCTGGCGGTCGCTGCTCTGCTGGCCAGCCCATGGGCGATGGCGAAGACCGTTGACGCCGTCGCCAGCTTTTCCATTTTAGGGGATATCGTCAAACAGGTGGGAGGCGATCACGTCAAGGTTAGCACGCTGGTGGGGCCGGATGGCGATCCGCACAGCTTCGAGCCTTCGCCGCAGGACGGCAAAAAGCTGGCGCAGGCCGATGTGGTGTTCGTCAGCGGCCTGGGGCTGGAAGGGTGGATCGATCGTCTGGTCGGGGCATCGGGCTATAAAGGGCAGGTGATCACCGCTTCACAGGGCATCAATACCCGCCAGATGGAGGAGGACGGCAAACCGATTACCGATCCCCATGCCTGGAACAGCATGAAAAACGGCGTGCAGTACGCCACCAATGTGATGAACGCCCTGATTGCCGCCGATCCCGAGGACGCCAACTATTTCCGCCAGCGCGGCGCGGAATACATTCAGCAGTTGCAAAAGCTCGACCTGTGGGCCAAAAACCAGTTCGCCGCAGTGCCGCCGCAGAAACGCAAGGTGCTGACCAGCCATGATGCCTTTGGCTACTTTGGACAAGAGTATGGCGTCACCTTCCTCGCCCCGGTCGGATTTTCCACCGAAGCGGAAGCCAGCGCCAGCGACGTGGCGAGCCTGATTAAGCAGATTAAACAGGAGAAGGTTAACGCTTACTTTATCGAAAACCAGACCGATCCGCGGCTGGTAAAACAGATCGCTGCCGCGACCGGTGCCAAGGCGGGCGGTGAGCTGTACCCGGAAGCGCTCTCCCGCGCCGGCGGCCCGGCGGCCACCTATGAGCAGGCGTTCAAACACAATGTCGACACGCTGCTGAGCAGCATGAAGTAATCACTGCCCCCGCCCGCGGGTGGGGGACAGCTTGCAGGCACTTTCTCGTCATAAAAAAAGCCCCGTTGAGCAGCAACGGGGCTTTGCGACAGATGACACTTTGGAGTTAACGCTTTTTCTTACGTCCCTGTACCGCTTTGAATCGCGGATTGCTTTTACAGATCACATAGATGCGGCCACGACGACGCACGACTTTGCAATCCGGGTGGCGGTTTTTCGCCGAACGCAATGAACTCAATACCTGCATGGGGTTTCCTTGTTACTTATTGCCGATAAAGCGGCCAAAGCGCTGCTGGAAGCGCGCCGTGCTGCCTTCTTTTGAGTAGTCTTTCTGCTTGCCGGTGTAATACGGATGCGAAGCGGAAGAGACGTCGAGGGTGACATACGGCCAGCTTTCACCGTCCAGTTCGATGGTGCGATCGGTTTTGATGGTCGATCCCACTTTGAAGTAGGCGTTGGCGCTGACGTCGTGGAATACCACGGTGCGGTAATCGGGATGGATGCCGGGTTTCATGATGGCCCTCTCTTGTGATGTTATACTATAACAATAATTATGCGCCGACCTGACATCACGATCAAGCGTAAATTGCACTCACGAGTGAATTAATGAGAACGGTTTGCATTAAGCAACTGAAGCAAAAGAAAAAGGCCGCATGCGCGGCCTTTTCGATTATCGGGTGGAGCTCACATCACTGAGCGATCAGTGGTGCTCTACCGGATGGCTGTGTTCCAGATCTTCGCTCTTCTTGCTGAAGCGGCGGCGAACCACCACGAAGAACACCGGTACGAAGAAGATCGCCAAGACGGTAGCGGTGATCATCCCGCCCATTACGCCGGTACCCACCGCGTTCTGTGCGCCGGAGCCCGCACCGCTGCTGATAACCAGCGGCAGAACCCCGAGGATGAAGGCCAGAGACGTCATCAGGATTGGACGCAGACGCATACGCACCGCTTCCAACGTCGCTTCGATCAGGCCTTTGCCTTCTTTCTCCATCAGATCCTTGGCGAATTCCACGATCAGGATGGCGTTCTTCGCCGATAGACCTATGGTGGTCAGCAGCCCCACCTGGAAGTACACGTCGTTGTTCATGCCGCGCATCGTCGCGGCCAACAAGGCACCGATAACCCCCAGCGGCAATACCAGCATGACCGAGAACGGCACCGACCAGCTTTCATACAGCGCCGCCAGACACAGGAACACCACCAGAATCGAGATGGCGTACAGCGCCGGCGCCTGGTTGCCCGACAGACGTTCCTGATAGGACATGCCGGTCCAGTCGTAACCGATGCCGCTTGGCAGTTTGGACGCCAGCTGTTCCATCAGGTTCATCGCTTCACCGGTACTCTTGCCCGGTGCAGCTTGGCCGAGAATTTCCATCGACGGCAAGCCGTTATAGCGTTCCAGACGCGGTGAGCCGTATTCCCATTTCGCCGAAGAGAAGGCGGAGAATGGTACCATCTGGCCGCTGGTTCCGCGCACGTACCACTTGTTGATGTCTTCCGGCAGCATGCGGAACGGCGCCTCGGCCTGTACGTACACCTTCTTCACACGACCGCGGTCGATGAAGTCGTTGACGTACGAACCACCCAGCGCGGTGCTCAGCGTGCTGTTGATGGTGGTGATGCTGACGCCCAGCGCCTTGGCTTTCTCCTGATCGACGATCAGTTTGAACTGCGGCGTATCTTCCAGGCCGTTCGGGCGCACACCCACCAGCACGTCCGGATGCTGAGCAACCATGCCCAACAGCTGGTTACGCGCTTCGGTCAGTTTTTCGTGCCCCAGGCCGCCCTGGTCGATCAGTTCGAAGTCGAAGCCGGTTGCGGTACCGAGTTCGATGATCGCCGGCAGGTTGAACGGGAACACCAGGCCTTCTTTAATCTGCGAGAACGCACCCATTGCGCGACCCGCGATCGCTTCGACCTTGTTTCCGGCCCCTGGGCGCTCGCCCCAGTCTTTCAGGCTGACGAACGCCAGACCGTTGTTCTGGCCGTTACCGTTGAAGCCGAAGCCCGCGACGGTAAACACCGAGACCACGTTGTCCTTTTCCTTGTTCAGGAAGTAGTCGGAGACTTCTTCCAGCACTTTGTTGGTGCGGGATTCGGTGGCGCCGGCAGGCAGCTGCACCATGGTCAACAGGATGCCCTGGTCTTCATCCGGCAGGAACGAGGAAGGCAGGCGCAGGAACAGCAGGCCCATGCCAACCACGATCAGCAGGTAGATGATCAGGTAGCGACCGGTGCTGCGCAGGATGTTGCCCACGCTGTCGGTGTAGTGATGCGTGCTCTTCTCGAACATGCGGTTAAACCAGCCGAAGAAGCCTGTTTTAACCCCGTGATCGCCTTTCGGGATCGGTTTGAGCATGGTGGCGCACAGCGCCGGCGTCAGGATCAAGGCCACCAGCACTGACAGCGCCATCGCGGACACGATGGTGATCGAGAACTGGCGATAGATGGCGCCGGTTGAACCGCCGAAGAACGCCATCGGCACGAATACCGCCGACAGCACCATGGCGATACCCACCAACGCGCCCTGGATCTGGCCCATCGATTTACGGGTGGCTTCTTTCGGCGGCAGCCCCTCTTCGGACATCACGCGCTCGACGTTTTCCACCACCACGATGGCGTCATCCACCAGCAGGCCGATCGCCAACACCATACCGAACATCGTCAGGGTGTTTATCGAGAAGCCGAACGCCGCGAGTATCGCAAAGGTCCCCAGCAGTACTACCGGCACCGCGATGGTTGGGATCAACGTCGCGCGGAAGTTCTGCAGGAACAGATACATCACCAGGAACACCAGGATGATGGCTTCGATCAGCGTTTTCACCACTTCGTTGATGGAGATTTTAACGAACGGGGTGGTGTCGTACGGATAAACCACTTTCATCCCTTGCGGGAAGAATGGCGCCATCTTGGCCAGCTCGTCTTTCACACCTTTGGCGGTGTTCAAGGCGTTGGCACCGGTAGCCAGTTTGATACCCAGACCGGCGGCAGGCTTGCCGTTATAGCGAGCGGTAACGGCGTAGCTTTCCGCGCCGCGCTCGATGTGAGCGACGTCGCGCAGGCGCACCTGGGAACCGTCGGTATTGACCTTCAGCAGGATCTTGCCGAACTCTTCCGGCGAAGTCAGACGGGTCTGCGCGATGATCGAGGCGTTCAACTGCTGCCCCGGCACCGGCGGCAGGCCGCCCAGCTGCCCTGCGGCGATCTGGTTGTTCTGCTCGGTGATGGCGGAAGTCACGTCCGTGGTCGTCAGCTGGTAGTTGTTCAGCTTGTTCGGGTCCAGCCAGATACGCATCGCGTACTGGGCACCGAACAGCTGCACTTCACCCACGCCGGACGAACGGCTGATCGGGTCCTTGATGTTGGACGCCACGTAGTCCGCAATATCGTCCTGAGTCATGTTCGGATCGTCGGAAACGAAGCCGGCCACCATCAGGAAGCTGCTGCTGGATTTTTCTACTTTCAGGCCCTGCTGCTGAACTTCTTGCGGCAGCAGCGGGGTGGCCAACGACAGTTTGTTCTGGACCTGAACCTGCGCGATGTCAGGATCGGTGCCGGATTCAAACGTCAGGGTAATGGTGACGCTACCAGAGGAATCACTGGTGGAGGACATGTACATCAGGTTATCGATACCGTTCATGTTCTGTTCGATAATCTGCGTGACGGTATCCTGCACCGTTTTGGCATCTGCGCCCGGGTAGTTGGCGGAAATGCTCACCGCCGGCGGTGCAATAGTGGGATACTGCGCAATTGGCAGTTTCATTATTGCAAGCACCCCCGCCAACATGACGATGATGGCGATAACCCAGGCGAAAATTGGGCGATCTATAAAGAACTTAGCCATGTATTACCGGCTCCTTTTTATGACTTCTGCGCTTCAGACTGCGGCTGTTTTTGCGCCTGAGTGTCAACTTCCTGCACTTTTACCTGCGCGCCCGGATGCACTTTCATCAGGCCGGTGACGATCACGCGATCGCCGGCTTTCAGGCCATCGGTAACCAGCCATTTGTCGCCAATCGCCTGGTCTGCCTTCAGCGTGCGCAGTTCAACTTTGTCGTCTGCCCCTACCACCAGCGCCGTCGCGTCGCCGCGCGGGTTGCGGGTTACGCCTTGCTGAGGCACCAGCAGCGCATCGCTGCGCACGCCTTCGTCCAGACGAGCGCGCACGAACATGCCCGGCAGCAGCGTATCGTTCGGGTTAGGGAACAGAGCGCGAATGGTGATGGAACCGGTGGTCTCATCGACGGTGACGTCAGAGAACTCCAGCGTGCCTTCCTGCGCGTATTCGGCGCCGTTTTCCAGCATCAGTTTCACTTTAGCCTTGCCGTTTTCCTGCTTCAGCGCGCCGCTGGCCAATTCTTGCTTCAGGCGCAGGAAGTCGGTGCTCGACTGGGTGACGTCGACATACATCGGATCCAGCTGCTGCACGGTGGACAGGGCGGTCGCCTGGCCGTTGCTGACCAGCGCGCCTTCGGTCACGGCGGATTTGCCGATGCGGCCGGAGATCGGAGAGGTCACCTTGGTGTACGCCAGGTTGATGCGCGCGGTTTCCACGGCGGCCTTGGCGGCCACGACGGCGGCATCCGCCTGCTGCAGCGTGGAGACGGCGTTGTCGTAGTCCTGCTTACTGATATAGCTGGTACCCAGCAATGGTTTGTAGCGGTTTACCGTCACGCGCGCGATCGAAGCGCTGGCCTGCGCTTTGGCCAAATCGCCTTTTGCGCTGTCGTAGCTGGCCTGATAGGTGGCGGGATCGATTTGGTACAGGGACGTCCCGGCCTTGATATCGCTGCCTTCAACGAAGTTGCGCTTCAGGATGATGCCGCTGACCTGAGGGCGAACTTCGGCGATACGATACGCAGCGGTGCGGCCAGGAAGATCGGTAGTGATGTTGAGAGGCTCGGCTTTCAAGGTCACTACGCCCACTTCAGGTGCCTGTTGATGAGCGCCTTGCTGTTGGGTTTCTTTATCGTTACATCCTGTTAGCACTAAGCTGCCTGAAAGCATCAGAACGGCCGCCAGAGGCGTTAACCCTCTGTTTTTGTTCATAGAAAAACCTCAAGTGTCCGATTTCAAAATGATCAATGGATCACAAGCTTTAAAACCCATTGCTGCGTTAATTATATGTGCGTGCTATGGTACATACATTCGCGAATGTATGTAAATCACACTCCCCCTAAATAACAATGCCATGGCACGAAAAACCAAACAGCAGGCACAAGAAACCCGACAGCAAATCCTTGATGCTGCGGTGAGAGAGTTCTCTGAACGTGGCGTTGCTGCAACGTCACTGACAGATATTGCCACCGCTGCTGGGGTTACGCGTGGAGCTATTTACTGGCACTTCAAGAATAAGGTAGACCTGTTTAATGAAGTTTGGGAATCTACCGAGCCGAAAATTGACCAGCTCGAGACAGAGTATCAGGCAAAGTTTCCCGATAATCCACTGCGGGTTATCCGAGAAATTCTGATTTACATTCTGACGTCTACGGTGGAAGACTGCCGCAGGCGGGCGTTGATGGAAATTATATTCCACAAATGCGAGTTTGTCGGTGAAATGATGCCGTTGCTGGATTCGCGCAAAGTGCTGTATCTCGCCGGTTATGACCGCATCGAGGCCGTGCTGTATAACTGCATACATCACGGGCAATTGCCCAGCGATCTGCACACTCGCCGGGCGGCGATCATCCTGCGCGGTTATATCACCGGCCTGATGGAAAACTGGCTGTTTATGCCGGAAAGTTTTGATCTGCGGGCCGAAGCCGAAGCGTTGGTGGACGCGTTCCTGGACATGCTGCAGTTTTGCCCCACCCTGCGCCTCAAACCCGATGCGCCGACGCCAACAGCGCCAGACGCCGGCCGCCTTCCTTTATAAATAAGTCTTGATAAGTATAAGGAGAGACTTCATGTCATCAGTCGTTCTTATCGCCAACGGCGCCGCCTATGGCCATGAATCCTTGTTCAATGCGCTACGGTTGGCTATCGCGATGAAAGAGCAGCAGAGCAGCCTCGACCTGCGGCTGTTTCTGATGTCCGATGCGGTGGTGGCCGGGCTGGCCGGGCAGCAGCCGCACGAAGGGTACCATCTGCAGCAGATGCTGGAGATCCTTACCGCGCAGCAGGTGCCGGTCAAGCTGTGCAAGACCTGCGCCGACGCGCGCGGCGTCAGCCGCCTGCCGCTGGCGGACGGCGTGGCGATCGGCACGCTGGTCGAGCTGGCGCAGTGGACGCTGGCGGCGGAGAAAGTGCTGACTTTCTGATTTCGCGACAACGGGACATCACCGGCAACGTTTTTGTTGTTCGTTGCCCGCCGGCGATCGTGATAATCTTCAGGCTTCTTTACCGATCCGAAGCTAAATCATGCATCGCTGGTTGACTCTGCCTTCTCTGGCGCCGCTCTCGTTTGTCGGCGCATGCCGGCGGCGCATCGCCGCCGCGACACTCCTTTTCCTGATTTGCGCGTTCATCTTTCCGGCGCAGGCGGCGCTGAACGGCGATCTGCCGCAGCGTAGCGAAGTGCAAAGCCAGTTGGAAGCGCTGAACAAACAGAAAGCCCTGACGCCGGTCGAAAAGCTCTCCCAACAGGATTTGACCCGTACGCTGGAGCTGCTGGACGCCATCGAGCGCAACCGGCAGGACGCTGCGCAGCTCAAGCAGCAGGTGCAGCAGGCGCCGGCGAAGCTTAATCAGGTCACCGCCGAGCTGGATGCGCTGAAACGGCCTGAAGACAGCGCTGCGGCGCGCGCCGCCCTATTGCCGCTGTCGCTGCGCCAGTTGGAAAGCCGGCTGTATCAAACGCTTGATGAACTGCAAAGCGCGCAGGAGAGCCTCTCCACTTACAACAGCCAACTGGTGTCGCTGCAAACTCAGCCTGAACGGGTGCAGAGCACCATGTATGCCGCTTCGCAGCGTCTGCAGGAGATCCGCAGCCAACTCAGCGGCCAGACGCCGGGGCAAGATTCGCTGCGCAACAGCCAACAGGTCATGCTGGCCACCGAACAGGCGCTGCTCAACGCGCAGCTGGAGCTGCAGCGCAAAAGCCTGGAGGCCAATACCACTTTGCAGGATCTGCTGCAAAAGCAGCGCGACTACACGACGGCGCATATCGACGCGCTGGATCGCTCGGTGCAGCTGCTGCAGGAGATCGTCAACAGCAAGCGGTTGACGCTGTCTGAAAAGACCGCCAAAGAGGCGCAGAACCCGGAAGACGCCACCGATATCCAGCACGATCAGCTGGTCAGCAAGCAGCTGGACGTCAACCGTCAACTGAGCCAGCGGCTGATCGCCGCTACCGAAGAGAGCAACACGCTATTCCAGCAGAACATTCGGGTCAAAAACTGGCTCGATCGCGGGCTGCAGGCGGAGCGCAACCTGAAAGAGCAGATCCAGGTGCTGAAGGGCAGCCTGGTGTTGTCGCGCATTTTGTATCAGCAGCAGCAAAGTTTGCCGCAGGGCACGCTGTTGGCGGACATGGACACGCGCATCGCCGATCTGCGGCTGGAGCAGTTCGACATCAATCAGCAGCGCGACGATCTGTTCAAGGGCGAGGATTACATCAACCAACTGGTGACCGAGAGCAAGGAAAAGGCCGGCCCGGAGGTGATCGACGCGCTGAACGAAATTATCGATATGCGCCGCGAGCTGCTGGATCAGCTGAATAAGCAGCTCAGCAACCAGCTGTCGCTGTCGATCAATCTGCAGATCAACCAGCAGCAGCTGACCAGCGTCTACGGTTCGTTGCAGGATACGCTGACCCAGCAGATTTTCTGGGTCAACAGCAACAAACCGGTCGATCTGGCGTGGCTCAAGGCGATGCCCGAGGCGGTGCGCGATCAGCTCGCCGGGCTCGATATCAAATTTGACGGCGGCAAGCTGGTGCAGGGCGGGTTGAATGCGCTGGTGTTCCTGATCCCGCTGCTGTTGGCGATCGGCGTGTTGCGCTGGCGCTACCGGCTGATCGACAACCATTTGCAAAAGCTGGCCAACGACGTGGGGCAACTGAAGCGCGACAGCCAACTGCACACGCCGAAGGCCATCGCGCTGACCTTGTTGAAGGTACTGCCAGGCGCCGCGCTGCTGCTCGGCATCGGTTTCTGGATGTATCGCGCCGATTTCGGCATCAGCGACTTTATCTGGGCGCTGTCGCAGCAGCTGGCGCTGTCGTGGCTGGTGTTCGGCTTCAGCTATCGGATGCTGAAACCGGGCGGTATCGCCGAGCGGCATTTCAACTTCGGGGCCAATCTGTGCGCGCATTACCGCCGTCAGACGCTGCGTCTGGGGCTGGCGCTGCAGCCGTTGATCTTCTGGTCGGTATTGGGCGAGAAGGCGCCGCTGCGCCTGGTGGAAGACGTCATCGGCCAGATCGTGGTGATGCTGACGCTGGCGCTGCTCGCGGTGCTGGTGTTCCCGCTGTGTCGCGACAGCTGGCGCGAAAAGGGCTCGCACGCCGTGCGGCTGGTGGTGGTTACCGCCATCGCCGCCACGCCGCTGATCCTGCTGGGGCTGATGTTCGCCGGTTACTTCTATACCACGCTGCGATTGGCCAGCCGTTGGATAGACAGCCTGTACCTGTTCTTCCTGTGGAATATCGTGTATCTGACCGCGCTGCGCGGCCTGAGCGTGGCGGCGCGGCGCCTGGCCTACCGGCGCGCGTTGGCGCGGCGGCAAAACGTGGCGAAAGAGGGGGCTGAAGGTGGCGAACCGGTGGTGGAAGAGCCGCCGCTGGCGCTCGATCAGATCAACCAGCAATCGCTGCGCCTGACCACCCTGGTGCTGTTCGCCATCTTCGCCAGCGCCTTCTACGCCATTTGGTCGGATTTGGTGACGGTTATCGCTTACCTGGACAGCATCACGCTGTGGCATTACACCAGCACCATGGCGGGCAGCAGCGTGGCGCAGGCGGTGACGCTGGGCAATATGATGGTGGCGATCGCCGCGGTGATCGTCGCTTATGTTCTCACCCGCAACCTGCCCGGTCTGCTGGAAGTGGTGGTGCTGTCGCGGCTGCAGCTGCGGCAGGGGACTTCCTACGCCATCACCACCGTGCTCACCTACCTGATTACCGCCGTGGGGGCGGTGGTCGCTCTGGGATCGCTCGGCGTAGCCTGGGACAAACTGCAGTGGCTGGCCGCCGGTTTGACGGTCGGGTTAGGCTTTGGGCTGCAGGAGATCTTCGCCAACTTCGTCTCCGGTCTGATCATTCTGTTCGAACGCCCGATCCGTATCGGCGATACCATCACTATCGGCACTTTCTCCGGTTCGGTCAGCCGGATCCGCATTCGCGCCACCACCATTACCGACTTCGATCGCAAAGAGGTGATCATCCCGAACAAGGCGTTCGTCACCGAGCGGCTGATCAACTGGTCGCTGTCCGACACCATCACTCGCGTGCTGATCAAGGTGGGGGTGGCTTACGGCTCCGATCTCGATAAGGTGAAAAAGGTGTTGCTGCAGGCGGCGCACGACAATCCGCGGGTGATGACCGATCCCGAACCGCAGGTGTTCTTCCTCAACTTCGGTGCCAGCACGCTGGATCACGAACTGCGGCTGTATGTGCGCGAACTGCGCGATCGCAGCTATACCGTGGACGAATTGAACCGCTCAATCGATCGCTTGTGCCGGGAAAACGGCATCGACATTGCCTTCAATCAGCTGGAGGTGTATCTGCATAACCAGCAGGGCAATGAAGTGCAGGAAGTGAAGAGAACGCTGTCGCCGGATGAAGGCGGCCAGACGGCGGGCTGATGAAGAAAGAAGAGGCGAAAGGGACAGCGGCGCTGTCCCTTATTACTGTCCGACGGGCAGATAGGGGGAGGTGACGCCGGCGCGCTGCAGCTTTTCCTGATAATCCCGTTTGACGATATCCAGCGCCGCCAGTGCGGTAGCCGGATCGATTTCGTTGCATTCCAACAGGTAGATCAAGTCTACCGCCAGCTGCAGTTCGGGTGAGGCGTTTTCCAGAGACATGGCACCTGCGCTTATTGATTAATGAGATGAAAAATTCACGTATCGGCAAAGTATAGTGAACCCGGCGCGCAACCGGGAATAATCATTAAAATATTGTGATAAATCTTCAAAAACCGTTTTCTTTGCGTTCGATATTGCGCTCGATGCGCGCCAGTGCCTGACGACAGCGCATCAGCCGCCCCTCCAGCGCCGCCAGCTCGTGCTGCAGCTTTTGCTGCGCCGCCAGCGTGGTCTGGCGCCCCAGCAGGCTTTCCCGATCCTGAATCATGGCGATCAGCCGGCGTTCGTAGTCCTGATGCTCGGCCAGCTTGTGGTACAGATCGGCCTCGGGGGCTTCTTTCGACTGGTTCTTGCGCCGCAGCGCCTGGGTCGCCAGTTCGCGCTGCAGGGCGGCGATCTGGGCTACCAGCTTTTCGGCCAGAAAGGCCACCTGACTGGCGCGGCTGTCGTTGGCGGCGTGTTGCAACTGGGCGAAGTTTTTCTCCACCTCGGCCAGATAGTCGCGCAGTCGCGTGCCGCGGTTGGCGAACAGGGCGGCGTCGAAGCGCGCCTGCGGGATCGGAACATCGCCGCGCGGGGTGACCTCGGCCGCCAGCGCTGCGATCTGCTGTGCCAACACCTGTAATAGACGCTGAGTGCTCACATAAGCTCCCTCTTGATTTCAACAGGCGTAAGCTTGCCCGCGATCCTGCCGTGAAACAAGCGCCGCACGCATATTCCGCCGGCGCGGCGCCGATGCTACAGTAGGCGCCAACCGATTGAGGAGCGAAGAGCCGCATGACGCGTGGGTTATTGATCATTTTAGGCTGGCTGGCGGTGGTGCTGGCGACGTTGGGCGTGGTGCTGCCGCTGCTGCCGACCACGCCGTTCCTGCTGTTGGCCGCCTGGTGCTTCGCCCGCTCTTCGCCGCGCTTTCATCACTGGCTGCTGCACCGCTCCTGGTTCGGTCCTTACCTGCGCCACTGGCAGCAGCATCGCGCGCTGCCGCCGGGGGCGAAGTGGAAGGCGGTGCTGGTGATCGTGCTCACCTTCGCCTGTTCGCTGTGGCTGGTGAAAATCTGGTGGGTGCGCGGGCTGTTGCTGCTGATGCTGGCTATTTTGCTGACCTTTATGCTGCGCCTGCCGGTTATTGACCTGTCGCAACAAAAACAGCGCTGATTGTGCGCCGCCGGTTGCATTTGTCCGCCAGTTTGCATAGATTTGGGCGTTTTCGTGCGCGGATCGCCTGCCATTTTTTCTCCGGTGTGTTTCTCCCGGGGGCGGTGGGTGAGCGGCGCGCCGGTTTTCAGGCAGTTTTATCAGGCAACAATTATGACCGCTACTGCGCAGCAGCTTCAGTTTATTAAAGACAGTATCAAAACCATCCCGGATTATCCGAAGCCGGGCATCCTGTTCCGCGACGTGACCAGCCTGCTGGAAAACCCGTTGGCCTACGCCGCCAGCATCGAGCTGCTGGTTGAGCGCTATCGCGAAGCGGGCGTGACCAAGGTGGTGGGTACCGAAGCGCGTGGTTTCCTGTTCGGCGCGCCCGTCGCGCTGGCATTGGGCGTCGGTTTCGTGCCGGTGCGCAAACCGGGCAAACTGCCGCGCGCCACGCTCAGCGAAAGCTATGAGCTGGAATACGGCACCGACAAGCTGGAGATCCATACCGACGCCATCACCGCGGGTGACAAAGTGCTGGTG
This sequence comes from Serratia sp. Ae19-1, assembly GCF_059801225.1. Classification (NCBI taxonomy): domain Bacteria; kingdom Pseudomonadati; phylum Pseudomonadota; class Gammaproteobacteria; order Enterobacterales; family Yersiniaceae; genus Serratia; species Serratia sp. Ae19-1. Next base: position 206,251 of record NZ_JBCHWD010000001.1, read on the forward strand.
GTGGACGATCTGCTGGCGACCGGCGGCACCATCGAAGCGACCACCAAACTGATCCGCCGCCTGGGCGGTGAAGTAAAAGACGCCGCGTTCATCATTAACCTGCCGGATCTGGGCGGGGAAGCGCGTCTGAACAAGCTGGGCATCGATTGCTACTGCCTGGTGGATTTCGCCGGTCATTGATGCGGCATCGCCCCTCGGGCACAACGGCCTCGCGGATCGCCGCGGGGCTGTGTTAGCATGACCCTCCAGATTACTCGACTTCTCCGGTATTAATGAGCTATCAGGTTCTCGCCCGTAAGTGGCGCCCTCAAACGTTCGCAGACGTGGTCGGCCAGGAACATGTCCTGACCGCGCTGGCCAACGGCCTCTCGCTGGGGCGGATCCATCACGCCTATCTGTTCTCGGGCACGCGCGGCGTGGGGAAAACCACCATCGCGCGCTTGCTGGCCAAAGGCCTGAACTGTGAAACCGGCATCACCGCCACGCCGTGCGGCCAATGCGACAACTGCCGCGAGATCGAGCAGGGCCGCTTCGTCGATCTGATCGAGATCGACGCCGCTTCACGAACCAAGGTGGAAGATACCCGCGATCTGCTGGACAACGTCCAGTACGCGCCGGCGCGCGGCCGCTTCAAGGTCTATCTGATCGATGAAGTGCACATGCTCTCGCGCCACAGCTTCAACGCCTTGCTGAAGACGCTGGAGGAGCCGCCAGCACACGTCAAATTCCTGTTGGCCACCACCGATCCGCAAAAATTGCCGGTGACCATTCTTTCCCGCTGCCTGCAGTTTCACCTCAAAGCGCTGGACGTCGATCAGATCCGTCAGCAGCTGGAAACGGTGCTGACGGCGGAACAGATCACCAGCGACGCCCGCGCGCTGCAGCTGCTGGCGCGCGCCGCCGACGGCAGCATGCGCGATGCGTTGAGCCTGACCGATCAGGCGATCGCCATGGGGCAGGGGCAGGTGACCGCCGCCACCGTCAGCCAGATGCTCGGCACGCTCGATGACGAGCAGCCGCTGGCGATCCTCGAAGCGCTGGTCAGCGCCGACGGCGAAAAGGTGATGGCGCAGGTCGCGCAGGCCGCTTCGCGCGGCGTGGACTGGGAAAATCTGCTGGTGGAGACGCTGGCGCTATTGCACCGCATTGCGATGGTGCAGCTACTGCCTTCGATGCTCGACAACCACTACGCCACCGTGGAACAACGGCTGCGTGAGCTGGCGCGCACCCTGCCGCCGGCCGATGTGCAGCTCTATTACCAGACGCTGTTGGTGGGCCGCAAAGAGCTGGCCTATGCGCCGGATCGCCGCATGGGGGTTGAGATGACCCTGCTGCGTGCGCTGGCGTTTCATCCGAAAGCGGTGATCCCGGAGCCGGTGGCGTTGGTGCAGACCGCGCCGGCGCCGATGGCGCAGCCGCAGGCCGCCGCATCGCAACAGCCGCCGCAGTTTCAGGACGCACCGCCGCCGCTAGGGCAGCCGGCCGCGCCACAGCGACAATCATCGACTCCGTTACCGGATGCCACCGCCCAGCTGTTGAAAGCGCGGTCCCAGCTGCAACGGCAGCAGGGAGCATCCACACCAAAAAAGAATGAGCCGGCGGCGCCAGGAATAGCGCGGCCGGCAAACTCGGCGCTGGGGCGTTTGGCTTCCGTGACCGAGCGTAGCCAGCAGCGCCTGGCGGAGAAGAAGGTGCCGGAAAAACCGGCGAAGCCGGAAGCCTATCGCTGGCGCGCGCAGACCGAGCCGGAAGCGGCGCCGGAACCGCTGGCGACGCCGAAAGCGCTGCGCACGGCGTTGGAACACGAGAAAACGCCGGAGCTGGCCGCCAAGCTGGTGGTGGAGTCGCTGGAGCGCGATGCCTGGGCGGCGGAAATCGATAAGTTGAAGATCCCGAAACTGGTGCAGCAGCTGGCGTTAAACGCCTTCAAGCAGCAGCCGGAGCCGGGCAAAATTAGCCTCCATCTGCGGTCTTCGCAGCGCCATCTGAATTCGCCTTCGGCGCAGAAGACGCTGGCCGACGCGCTCGGGGAGCTGTATGGCAACCCGGTTGAGCTGACCGTGGTGGAGGACGATAATCCGGCGGAGCGCACTCCGCTGGAATGGCGACAAGCCATCTATGAAGAAAAACTGGCGCAGGCGCGCCAGTCCATCGATGCGGATACCAACATTCAGACGTTGCGCCGGTTCTTCGACGCGGACCTGGATGAAGAGAGTATTCGCCCCCTTTAAACGCTGCGCAACGTGCGCGGCCCTAGCGACGAGAGACGACTATGTTTGGTAAAGGCGGTCTGGGCAACCTGATGAAGCAAGCCCAGCAAATGCAAGAAAAAATGCAGCAGATGCAGGAAGAAGTCGCCAAATTGGAAGTGACCGGCGAGTCTGGCGCGGGCCTGGTGAAAGTGACCATCAACGGTGCGCACAACTGCCGCCGTGTGGAGATCGATCCAAGCCTGTTGGAAGACGACAAAGAGATGCTGGAAGATCTGATCGCCGCTGCGTTTAACGACGCCGCGCGCCGCATCGAAGAGACTCAGAAAGAGAAAATGGCCTCCGTTTCCAGCGGCATGCAGTTGCCGCCTGGCTTCAAGATGCCGTTCTGATGCAAACCAGCCCGCTCCTTGAATCCCTGATGGAGGCGCTGCGCTGCCTGCCGGGCGTCGGCCCGAAATCGGCGCAGCGCATGGCGTTCCAACTGCTGCAGCGCGATCGCAGCGGCGGCATGCGCCTGGCGCAGGCGTTGACGCGCGCGATGTCGGAGATCGGCCACTGTGCCGACTGCCGCACCTTCACCGAACAGGACGTCTGCACTATCTGCGCCAATCCGCGCCGTCAGCAAAACGGCCAGATTTGCGTGGTGGAAAGCCCGGCGGATATCCACGCCATCGAGCAGACCGGCCAGTTCGCCGGGCGCTACTTTGTGCTGATGGGGCATCTGTCGCCGCTGGACGGCATCGGGCCGGGCGATATCGGTCTGGATCGCCTGGAGCAACGGCTGGAAAAGGAAAGCATCACCGAAGTGATCCTCGCCACCAACCCGACGGTGGAAGGGGAGGCGACCGCCAACTACATCGCCGAGATGTGCGGCCAGTATGGCGTGCTCGCCAGCCGCATCGCCCACGGCGTGCCGGTGGGCGGCGAGCTGGAGATGGTCGACGGCACTACGCTGTCGCATTCCCTGGCCGGGCGCCACGCCATCAAGTTCTGATGTTTTCCCGGGTGGGGCCATTCGGCCCCGTCCTATCGCGAACAAAGGAGGAAAAACGTGGTTTTTCCTCCTTTGTTGTTATCAGCCGAAAATCAATAATTGGGCGCGGCCGTTCGGTCCCAGCGGTTTTTGCCAAAAATTTCCCACCGTCCGCTTGAAAAACAATACCCTGACCCTCATCTGATCCTCATTGTTCGATTTTGGTAGCCATTGTCTTTTGAGGTAATCAATGAGTATGAAAGGTCAAGAAACCCGCGGGTTCCAGTCTGAAGTAAAACAGCTGCTTCATTTGATGATCCATTCGCTGTACTCCAACAAAGAAATTTTTCTGCGCGAGCTGATTTCCAACGCCTCTGACGCCGCCGACAAGCTGCGCTTCCGCGCCCTGTCTGCGCCAGAGCTGTACGCCGGCGACGGCGAGCTGCGCGTACGCTTGTCCTTCGATAAAAAGCAGCGCACCCTGACCATCGCCGACAACGGCATCGGCATGCGCCGCGAAGAAGTGATCGAGAACCTCGGCACCATCGCCAAGTCAGGCACCAAAGCATTCCTGGAATCCATCGGTTCCGACCAGGCGAAAGACAGCCAGCTGATCGGCCAGTTCGGCGTCGGTTTCTACTCGGCGTTCATCGTGGCGGACAAAGTGACCGTGCGCACCCGCGCCGCCGGTGCCGCCGATGACGAAGGCGTGTTCTGGGAGTCCGCCGGCGAAGGCGACTACACCATCGCCGACATCACTAAAGAGACCCGCGGCACCGAAATCACCCTGCATCTGCGCGAAGGCGAAGATGAGTACCTCGACGCCTGGCGCCTGCGCTCGGTGATCGGCAAATATTCCGATCACATCGCTTTGCCGGTGGAGATCGAAAGCAAGAACGAAGAAGACGATACCGTCACCTGGGAGAAGATCAACAAGGCGCAGGCCCTGTGGACCCGCAGCAAGGCTGACGTGACCGACGAAGAGTACAAAGAGTTCTACAAACACATCGCTCACGACTTCACCGATCCGCTGAGCTGGAGCCACAACCGGGTGGAAGGCAAGCAGGAGTACACCAGCCTGCTGTATATTCCGGCCCAGGCGCCGTGGGACATGTGGAACCGCGATCACAAGCACGGCCTGAAGCTGTACGTGCAGCGCGTGTTCATCATGGACGACGCCGAGCAGTTCATGCCGAACTACCTGCGCTTCGTGCGCGGCCTGATCGATTCCAACGATCTGCCGCTGAACGTGTCGCGCGAGATCCTGCAAGACAGCCGCGTGACGCAAAACCTGCGCGGCGCGCTGACCAAGCGCGTGCTGCAGATGCTGGATAAACTGGCCAAAGACGACGCCGAAGGCTACCAGAAATTCTGGCAGCAATTCGGTCTGGTGCTGAAAGAGGGGCCGGCGGAAGACAACGGCAATCAGGAAGCGATCGCCAAACTGCTGCGCTTCGCCACCACTCACGGCGACAGCTCGGCGCAGACCGTGTCGCTGGAAGAGTACGTCGGCCGCATGGCGGAAGGGCAGGAGAAGATTTACTACATCACCGCCGACAGCTACGCCGCCGCCAAGAGCAGCCCGCACCTGGAGTTGTTCCGCAAGAAAGGCATCGAAGTGCTGCTGCTGTCCGATCGCATCGACGAGTGGATGATGAGCTACCTGACCGAGTTTGACGGCAAGGCGTTCCAGTCGGTCAGCAAAGCGGATGAAGCGCTGGACAAACTGGCGGATGAAACCGAAGAGCAGAAAGCCGCCGAGAAGCAGCTGGAACCGTTCGTCGAACGCGTGAAAACCCTGCTGGGCGAGCGCGTGAAGGATGTGCGCCTGACGCACCGCCTGACCGATACGCCGGCGATCGTGGTGACCGACGCCGACGAAATGAGCACCCAGATGGCCAAGCTGTTCGCCGCCGCTGGTCAACAGGCGCCGGAAGTGAAGTACATTTTCGAGCTTAATCCCGAGCATGCGTTGGTCAAACGAGCATCCGACGTGGGCGATAACGAACATTTCGCCGAATGGATCGACCTGTTATTGGATCAGGCGCTGCTGGCTGAACGCGGTACGCTGGAGGATCCGAACCTGTTCATCCGTCGCATGAATAAGTTGCTGTCCGCCTAAAGTTGAAGATATGCGCCCTTAACGGCACAGTTAGGGGCGCGTTTTCGTTTTTTCCCCGCATTTTCTCGCCTTTTGTTCGTCTGTTTTTTTGCACATTCCGCAATCGATTTCCTTCGCGCGCCTTGAGCCTGCCCCCCCTGAAATGGTATCGTTGAGCGTTTTCGCAATTTTATAAAAACTACATAGCAAGGGGATTTACGCAATGCGTATCATTCTGCTGGGCGCTCCGGGCGCTGGTAAAGGTACTCAGGCTCAATTCATCATGGAGAAATACGGCATTCCGCAAATCTCCACCGGTGATATGTTGCGCGCAGCCGTGAAGGCCGGCAGTGAACTGGGCAAGCAGGCGAAAGAGATCATGGACGCCGGCAAGCTGGTGACCGATGAGCTGGTGATCGCGCTGGTCAAAGAGCGCATCGCTCAGGAAGATTGCCGCAAGGGCTTCCTGCTGGACGGTTTCCCACGCACTATTCCGCAGGCTGACGCGATGAAAGAAGCCGGCATCAACGTGGACTTCGTGCTGGAGTTCGACGTGCCGGACGAGCTGATCGTTGACCGCATCGTTGGCCGCCGCGTGCACGCGCCGTCCGGCCGCGTATACCACGTGAAGTTCAATCCGCCGCAGGTGGAAGGCAAAGACGACGTGACCGGCGAAGAGCTGACCACGCGCAAGGACGATCAGGAAGAGACCGTGCGCAAGCGCCTGGTGGAATACCATCAGATGACCGCGCCGCTGATCTCTTACTACAGCAAAGAAGCGGCGGCGGGCAACACCCAATACCGCAAAATCGACGGCACCCGCAAGGTTGCCGAAGTGAGCGCAGAGCTGGCGACCATCCTCGGTTGATCGCAAGCGGGTTGTGCATGACGCCGGGCCAGTGGCCCGGCGTTTTTTTTGGCCGTTTTCCCGCCAAACTGTGATCGCGGCGGCTTGTTGCGGCCGTGCCCATTAATCGCCCGTGCCAAATGGCGTATAACAAGCCTGCGTTTTCACCACCAGCAGGGAGCCGGCCATGCTCAGACAAACCAATCTTCTGGCGGAAGCCACCGCGCGCCAGATCGTCCAGCGGGCGATGGGCATCATCAGCCATTCCGTCAACGTGATGGACAGCAACGGTGTGATCATCGCCTCCGGCAATCCGCAGCGTCTGTTTCAGCGCCATGAGGGCGCGGTGCTGGCGTTGGCGGAGAATCGGGTGGTGGAGATCGATCGCGCCACCGCCGAGCATCTGAAAGGGGTGCGGCCCGGCATCAACCTGCCGTTCAGCTTTCGCAATCAGCGGGTGGGAGTGATCGGCATTTCCGGTGAGCCGGCCGAGGTGCGCGCTTACGCCGAGCTGGTCAAGATGGCGGCGGAGATGATGGTGGAGCAGGCGGCGCTGCTGGATCAGCATCAGTGGGAAAAACGCTACCGGGAAGAGCTGGCGAATCAGCTGCTGCAGCCACAGCCGAACACCGCGTCGTTGGAAGCGATGGCGGCGTATCTGGGGTTGGATCTGCGCCAGGCGCGCATGGTGTGGATCGTCGAGCTGCAAGAAGCGCAGCCGCACCTGCTGCGTGAGCTGCTGGCGGAGCTGGAAGCCACCCAGCGCGATGCGTTGATCGCCATTACCGGCTTCAATGAGATGACCCTGCTGCGCCCGGCCTGTATGGCGCAGGGCGAATGGAGCCTGAAGCTGGAACGTCAACAAGCGCAGCGTTTGCAAAACCAGCTTAAACACCGTTTTCGGGTGCGGCTGATCGTCGGCGGTTTTTATGACGATCCGCAAAGCGCCTACCGCTCCAGCCTGACGGCGCGCGCCACCCAGGCGATGGCGCAGCGCCTGAAACTGCGCCATGCCACGCTGTTCTACCACGACTATCCGTTGCCGTCGCTGTTGTGCGATCTGGGGGAGGACTGGCGTGCTCAGGAGCTGGGGCGCCCCTGGCGAGCGCTGGGCGAACAGGACGAAAAAGGCGTGCTGCGCGCTACGCTGCGCCACTATTTTTCGCAGAATTGTGATCAGACGCAGACCGCCGCGCAGCTGCATATTCACGTCAATACCCTGCGTTATCGCCTGCAGCGCATCGAGGCGATAACCGGCATGAAAATCAATCAATTAACCGATGCTCTGCGGCTGTATATCGGCATGCTGATGCACGACTGAATTGTGCCAACCCACAAATTCCGCGCCGTTCCGCCGGCGATTTTTTGTTGTTTTCCCTCAGGTCTGAGCCGGGCGCGCGCGATATGTTGACCTGCACATCAACCACGGAGAAAACAACAATGACAACCGTATCCACTCTGGGGGCGCTGGTGGCGTTAGCCGTCGCCATCGTCCTGATTCTACGCAAGGTTCCGCCGGCTTACGGCATGATTGCCGGCGCGCTGGCGGGCGGGCTGTGCGGCGGCGCCGATCTGGTGCAGACCGTGACGCTGATGATTGGCGGGGCGCAGGGCATCACCAACGCCGTGATGCGCATTCTGGCGGCGGGGGTGCTGGCCGGGGTGCTGATCGAATCCGGCGCGGCGCACACCATCGCCGAAACCATCGTGCGCAAGGTGGGCGAAACCCGCGCGCTGTTGGCGCTGGCGGTGGCTACACTGATCCTGACGGCGGTGGGGGTGTTTATCGACGTGGCGGTGATCACCGTCGCGCCGATCGCGCTGTCGATCGCCCAGAAGGCCGGCATTTCACGCGCGGCGATCCTGCTGGCGATGATCGGCGGCGGCAAGGCTGGCAACGTGATGTCGCCCAACCCGAACACCATCGCGGCAGCGGACAATTTCCACGTGCCGCTCACCTCGGTGATGATGGCCGGCATCGTGCCGGGGCTGTGCGGCCTGGTGGTGGCCTATCTGCTGGCGCGCCGCCTGAGCGATAAAGGCAGCAGGGTGATGGCCGAAGAGTTGACTCAGCATGCCGAAGGGGCGCGGCCGGGCTTTGCCGCGGCGATCAGCGCGCCGCTGGTGGCGATCCTGCTGCTGTCGCTACGGCCGATCGCCGGGATCGCCGTCGATCCGCTGATCGCGTTGCCGGCCGGCGGTTTGGCGGGCGCGCTGTTGATGGGGCGCATTCGCCAGTGCAATCAGTTTATGGTCTCCGGCCTGTCGCGCATGGCGCCGGTGGCGATCATGCTGCTCGGCACCGGCACGCTGGCGGGCATCATCGCCAACTCGGCGCTGAAGGATGTCCTGATTAACGGCTTAACGCATACCGGGCTGCCGGCCTGGTTGCTGGCGCCGCTGTCCGGCGCGCTGATGTCGATGGCAACCGCGTCGACCACCGCCGGCACCGCCGTAGCGTCCGGGGTATTCAGCTCCACGCTGCTGGAACTGGGGGTGAGCGGGTTGGCCGGCGCGGCGATGATCCATGCGGGCGCAACGGTGCTGGATCACCTGCCGCACGGCAGCTTCTTCCACGCCACCGGCGGCAGCGTCAATATGGCGGTGCACGAGCGGCTGAAACTGCTGCCGTATGAGACGCTGGTGGGGTTCACCATCGCGGCAATCTCGGCGCTGATGTTTGGCGTATTTAACCTGGCGGGATAAGGAACAGTGATGAAAACGCTGAAAAAAGTGGTTATTGCCCCGGATTCTTTCAAAGAGAGCCTGAGCGCGCTCGGCGTCGCCGACGCTATCGAGCGGGGATTCCGCCAAATCTACCCGCAGGCGCACTACGTGAAGTTGCCGATGGCGGATGGCGGTGAAGGGACGGTGGAGTCGATGGTGGCGGCCACCGGCGGCGAAATCGTCCAGGTGACGGTCACCGGGCCGCTGGGCGAGTCGGTGCAGGGATTTTATGGCCTGCTGGGCGACGGTGAAACCGCGGTGATTGAAATGGCCGCCGCTTCCGGGCTGCATCTGGCGCCGCCTAATCGGCGCGATCCGCGCATCACCACCAGTTACGGCACCGGTGAACTGATGTTGGCGGCGTTGGAGCGCGGCGTGAAGGCGATCATTCTCGGCATTGGCGGGAGCGCCACCAACGACGGCGGCGCCGGGATGATGCAGGCGCTGGGCGTCAAACTGCTGGATCGGGATCGCCGGCCGTTGCCGGTGGGCGGGGCGGCCCTGGCGCAGCTGGCGCATCTCGATCTCGCCGGGCTGGATGCGCGTTGGCAACGGGTGAGCGTGACCGCCGCCTGCGACGTCGATAATCCGCTGTGCGGCGAAAAGGGCGCGTCGGCGGTGTTCGGGCCGCAGAAGGGGGCGACGCCGGAGATGGTGGCGCAGCTCGATGCGGCGTTGCATCACTATGGCGAACTGCTGGAGCGGGAAACCGGCCGCGCCGTGCTCACCCAGCCGGGCGCGGGGGCGGCGGGCGGCATGGGGGCGGCGCTGCTCGGCATGCTCGATGCGTGCTTGCGGCCGGGCATCGAGATCGTCACCGAAACCCTGCGCCTGGATGAGGCGGTGCGCGATGCCGACTTGGTGATCACCGGCGAAGGGCGGTTGGATAGCCAGTCGATCCACGGCAAAACGCCGATTGGCGTGGCGCGGGTGGCCAAGCGTCACGGCGTGCCGGTGATCGCCATCGCCGGTAGCCTGACGCCGGATTATCAGGTGGTGCATCAGCACGGCATCGATGCGGCGTTTTCGGTGCTCGATCGCATCGTGACGCTGGAAGAGGCGTTGGCGGATGCCGATCGCAATCTGCAGGTGACGGCGCGCAACGTGGCGGCGGTATGGCAGCTGGCGCAAGGGAGAGGCTCACAGGCATAGCCTGTTGCTGTTATCGGTTTCGACGCAGGACTTTTCCGTTACAATAGCCGGCATTAATGGCTGCTGACATCCCGACCCAGAACGGAATGCCGGCCGGAAAGGAAATGAGGGGAACTGAGATGAAGCAAGAGAAACACGGCGTATTGCTGGTGAACCTGGGCACGCCAGATGCGCCGACCTCGTCGGCGGTCAAACGCTATCTGAAGGAATTCCTCAGTGACGATCGCGTGGTCGACACGGCGCCGCTGATCTGGTGGCCGATCCTCAACGGCGCGATCCTGCCGATCCGTTCGCCGCGCGTGGCGAAGCTCTACCAATCGGTGTGGATGGCAGAAGGCTCACCGCTGCTGGTGTACAGCCGCCGCCAACAGCGGGCGCTGGCGGCGCGCATGCCGAATACGCCGGTGGAGCTGGGCATGAGCTACGGCTCGCCGAGCCTGGCGGAAGCCATCGACAAGCTGCTGGCGCAAGGCGTGACTAATCTGGTGGTGTTGCCGCTCTATCCGCAATATTCCTGCTCCACCAGTGCGGCGGTATGGGATGGCGTAGCGCGGGTGCTGAAAGGCTATCGCCGTTTGCCGTCGGTGGCTTTCATTCGCGATTATGCCGAACACCCGGCCTATATCGCCGCGCTGCAGCAAAGCGTGGAACGTTCATTCGCCGAACACGGCCAGCCGGATCGTTTGGTGCTGTCATTCCATGGCATCCCCAAACGCTATGCGCGTCTGGGCGACGACTACCCGCAGCGCTGCGAGGATACGCTGCGTGCGCTGAGCGCCACGCTGCCGCTGGCGCCGGAGCGAGTGATGATGACCTACCAGTCGCGCTTCGGCCGCGAGCCGTGGCTGACGCCGTACACCGATGAAACCCTGAAGGGGTTGCCGGCTCAGGGCGTGAAGCACATTCAGCTGATCTGCCCCGGTTTTTCGGCGGACTGCCTGGAGACGCTGGAAGAGATCAAAGAGCAGAACCGCGAGATCTTCCTCAAGGCCGGCGGCGAAAAGTTTGAGTACATCTCTGCGCTGAACGATGAACCGGCGCATATCGATATGATGCAGCAGTTGGTGGCGCAGCGTCTGTAACCATTCATAATCTGTATATTAGGTGCATCATGATCGGGCGGGGATGTGTTAACATTCTCCGCTTGTTAAACCGTCACCACCGCCAATCACATGAAATTTCCTGGTAAACGCAAGTCCAAACACTATTTTCCGGTGAGCGCCCGCGATCCGCTTCTGCAGCAGGCCCAGCCCGAAAGTGAAATCAGCACCTCGTATATCGTCGGCATCGACCAGACGCTGGTGGATATCGAGGCGAAAGTGGACGACGCTTTTGTCCAGCGCTACGGCCTGAGTCTGGGCCACTCTCTGGTGATCGAAGACGACGTCGCCGAGGCGCTGTATCAGGAACTGAACGAAAATAATCTGGTCACCCATCAGTTCGCCGGCGGCACCATCGGCAATACCATGCACAACTATTCGGTGCTGGCGGACGACCGTTCGGTGCTGCTCGGCGTGATGTGCAGCAACGTGAAAATCGGCAGCTACGCCTACCGTTACCTGTGCAATACCTCCAGCCGCACCGATCTTAACTATCTGCAGGGCGTAGACGGCGCCATCGGCCGCTGCTTCACGCTGATCGGTGAAAGCGGCGAGCGCACCTTCGCCATCAACCCCGGCCAGATGAATCAGCTGCGCCCGGAAAGCATTCCGGAAGAGGTGATCGCCGGCGCGTCGGCGCTGGTGTTGAGCTCTTATCTGGTGCGCTGCAAGGAGGGCGAGCCGATGAAGGCCGCCACCCTGCAGGCGATCGAATACGCCAAAAAACACGATGTGCCGGTAGTGCTGACCCTGGGCACCAAGTACGTGATCGCCGACAACCCGCAGTGGTGGCGCGACTTCCTGAAGGAAAACGTGTCGATTCTGGCGATGAACGAAGACGAAGCGCTGGAGCTGACTGGGCTGAGCGATCCGCTCACCGCCTCGGACATGGCGCTGGACTGGGTGGATCTGGTGTTGTGCACTGCCGGGCCGAGTGGCCTGTATATGGCGGGCTATACCGAAGAAGCCAACAAACGCCAGACGCAGCACCCGTTGCTGCCGGGGCATATCGCCGAGTTCAACCGCTACGAGTTCAGCCGCGCCATGCGCCGCGAGCACTGTGAAAATCCGCTGCGCGTTTATTCGCACATCGCGCCGTATATGGGCGGGCCGGAGAGGATCATGAACACCAACGGCGCCGGCGACGGCGCGCTGTCGGCGTTGCTGCACGATATCGCCGCCAACGGCTACCACCGTCACAACGTGCCGAACTCCAGCAAGCATGTGCGCAGTTACCTGACCTATTCCTCATTGGCGCAGGTGTGCAAATATGCCAACCGCGTCAGCTACCAGGTGCTGAACCAGCATTCGCCGCGCCTCACGCGCGGCCTGCCGGAGCGCGAAGACAGCCTGGAAGAGTCCTACTGGGAACGTTAACCCATTGAAAAGAAAAGGTCCGGCATGCCGGACCTTTTTTTATGCGCGCGCGGCGCTTCAGATCGGGCAGCCGCCCATTTTTTCTTCTTCGCTCAGGGTATCCAGCTGCAGGATGTTCAGCATGCTGTTGGCGATCTCGCGTTCGCCCATCACCACCTGATTGGCGCCGCGATCGGTGATGTAGGCCACCTCGTCGTCGTAGTGGGCGCGGGCGATGATCTCGATGTTCGGCCGCTTGGCGCGCGCCGAGGCGACGATCTCGCCGGCCTCATAGCCGTTTGGGATGGTCAGCAGCAGCCAGCGCGCACAGTCGAGCCGCGCCAGATCCATCACTTCCGGATTGGCGGCGTTGCCCAACACCGTCTTTATGCCCTGCTCGCGCAGCGCTTCCACCCGCGGGCGGGAGTTCTCGATCACCACCAGCGGGATGCCCGCCTCGGCCAGTTTTCCGCCCAGCAGACTGCCGACGCGGCCATAGCCGACCACCAGCGCATGGTTGCACATGTCCACTGGGATCTGCTTCTCTTCTTCCACCGCCTCTTCGAGGATTTGCTCTTCGATGGTTTCGGTCTTGGCCAGATAGCGCTCCAGCAGCGTGAACAACAGCGGGTTGAGCATGATGGACAGGATCGCGCCGGCCAGCACCAGGTTGCGGCCGTGTTCCGACATCATGCCCAGCGCGATGCCGAGGCCCGCCAGAATAAAGGCGAACTCGCCGATCTGCGCCAGGCTGGCGGAAATGGTCAGCGCGGTGCGCTTGGAGTGGCCGAACATTTTCACCAGCAGGAACGCGGCGGCGGATTTGCCGAACACGATAATCGCCAGCGTCGCCAGCACCGCCAGCGGCTCGTTAATCACGATCATCGGATCGAACAGCATGCCGACCGAGACGAAGAACAGCACTGCGAACGCGTCGCGCAGCGGCAGGGTGTCGTGCGCTGCGCGGTGGCTCAGTTCGGACTCGTTCAGCACCATGCCGGCGAAGAAGGCGCCCAGCGCGAAGGAAACGTCGAACAGCTTCACCGCGCCATAGGCGATGCCGAGCGCCAGCGCCAATACCGCCAGGGTAAACAGCTCGCGTGAGCCGGTGCTGGCGGTTTTCGACAGGATCCACGGCACCAGGCGGCGGCCGACCACGATCATCAGCGCGATGAAGGCGATGACCTTACCGATGGTCAGCGCCAGCTCCATCAGCAGCTGACCGCTGCTGGCGTTGTCGTTGCCCAGCATGTTGCCGAAGGCCGGCAGCAACACCAGCGTCAGCACCATCGCCAAATCTTCGACGATCAGCCAGCCGATGGCGATTTGCCCGCGTTGGCTGTCGATCAGTTGCCGTTCCTCCAACGCGCGCAGCAATACCACGGTACTGGCGGTAGAGAGGCAGAGGCCAAACACCAGACCGGAGATCAGATCCCAGCCGAGCAGCTTGGACAGCCCCATGCCGAGCAGCGTGGCGACGGCTATCTGCGCTACGGCGCCGGGAATGGCGATAGATTTTACTGCGAGAAGGTCTTTCAGGGAGAAGTGCAGGCCAACACCGAACATCAACAGGATAACGCCGATTTCCGCCAGTTCCGGCGCCAGTGAGGTATCGGCGACGAAACCGGGGGTGAACGGGCCGGCGAGCACCCCTGCGGCCAGATATCCCACCAGAGGGGAGATGCGCAGGCGGTTCGCCAGCATACCGAGGAGGAAGGCGAGTACTAACCCTCCGACGATGGTGGTGATGAGCGGTGTTGAATTATGCATCCATACTCCTTCTGGCTATGCATCGCGGCACGGGAGAAACGCAACAAAGTTACGAAAAGATACATTTAGTTTATTGCATTTGTTCGCGGCTTGCTTGGCTAATTTGGCCTTTTTTGTAAAAAAGCAGAGGATTTCGCTTAAGGTACGGCAATGAGGGGATTTTGTGCCAGATAAACCAAATAACATTGATTTATCCGTAGGATAAACCCGGATGAATAAATGGTTTCATCCGGGCCGTTCGCGGGGTTATTGCGTTTTATGCTCCATATTGGGCAGTAACGCGGTGATAATGCCGATCAGCGGCAGGAAAGCACAGATTTGGTAGACCAGTTCAATACTGGTCAAATCAGCAACATAACCAAGAACTGCCGCGCCTAATCCGCCCATACCGAAAGCAAAACCGAAGAATAACCCGGAAACCATACCGACTTTTCCGGGGATCAGCTCCTGCGCGTAAACCAGAATGGCGGAGAACGCCGAGGCGAGAATTACCCCGATAATTACCGTCAAAATGCCGGTCCAGTACAGTGATGCATAGGGTAAAACAAGCGTAAATGGCGCCGCGCCGAGGATGGAGCCCCAAATAACATATTTACGCCCTATCTTGTCACCGAGGGGCCCGCCGATAATGGTGCCGGCCGCCACCGCAAACAAGAAGGCGAACAGATGAATTTGCGCGTTCTGCACCGAAACGCCGAACTTATGTATCAAATAAAAGGTGTAATAGCTGCTGATACTGGCCAGATAGAAATATTTAGAGAAAATCAGCACCAGCAAAATGCCCATCGAGTAGGCGACGGTACGTTTTGGCAGCGGTTTCAGCATTGACGGGCTTTTGGGTTGCCCTTTAGCCGCCCGATGCTGATGTTGGTACCATTTGCTGACCTGCAGCAACACCACGATCGCCAGCAGGGCCGCCAGCGAAAACCAGGCGACGTTGCCTTTGCCGTAAGGTGCGATGATCAGCGCGGCCAGCAGCGGGCCAAGTGAGCTGCCGAAGTTGCCGCCGACCTGGAACAGCGACTGCGCCAGACCGTGCCGCCCGCCGGAAGCCATGCGCGCCACGCGCGAGGACTCCGGGTGGAACACCGATGAACCGGTGCCCACCAACGCCGCCGCCAGCAGCACCAGCGGGAAGGTGTTCGCCACCGACAGCAGCAGCAGGCCGGTCAGGGTAAAGCCCATGCCGATCGGCAGAGAATAAGGCTGCGGGTGTTTATCGGTGTAATACCCAATCAGCGGTTGCAGCAGGGAGGCCGTCAGCTGATAGGTCAGGGTGATCATGCCGATCTGCACGAAGCTGAGGTGGAAATCGGCTTGCAGGATCGGGTAAATCGCCAGGATCAGCGACTGGATCATATCGTTGAGCAGGTGAGACACGCTGATGGCGCCGAGGATGGAGAAAGCGGTCCCCTTTACCGTACTGCCCTTGGCGGGCGGCATCGCGCTTTGGCTACTGTCGGTCATATTATTATTAGCCTGATAAGGTGTTGAGCACAGAGATGACATCTTAGGCAGCCCGCTCGGTTTTTACCATATCTGAAATAATCAGACTCACCTCGCAAAAATTTGAAATCAACTGTCATTGATTCGCGCTACAATTTCGCCCTCATCATAAAAGCCATTTAATACACGGAGATCCGCCATGCGTTTTTCGCTGAAGACCACCGCATGCGCGTTGGCCGTTTCCCTGACCTTGCTGTCGGGGGCCGCCAGTGCCTGGGAAAAGGATAAGACCTACGCCATCACCATTCTGCATACCAACGACCATCACGGTCACTTCTGGCAGAACGATCACGGCGAATACGGCCTGGGCGCGCAGAAAACGCTGGTGGACGGTATCCGTCAGGAAGTGGCGGCGCAGGGCGGCAGCCTGCTGCTGCTGTCCGGCGGCGATATCAATACCGGCGTGCCGGAATCGGATCTGCAGGACGCCGAGCCGGACTTCCGCGGCATGAACCTGGTGGGTTACGACGCGATGGCGATCGGCAACCACGAATTCGACAACCCGCTGAGCGTGCTGCGCCAGCAGGAGAAATGGGCGACCTTCCCGCTGCTCTCCGCCAACATCTACCAGAAAAGCACCGGCCAGCGGCTGTTCAAGCCTTACGCCTTGTTCGACAAGCAGGGCATCAAGATTGCGGTCATTGGCCTGACGACCGACGACACGGCCAAAATGGGCAACCCGGAGTACTTTACCGACATTGAATTCCGCGTGCCGGCGCCGGAAGCGAAGCGGGTGGTGGAGCAATTGCGCCAGGACGAGAAGCCGGACGTGATCATCGCCGCCACCCACATGGGGCACTACGATAACGGCCAGCACGGCTCCAACGCGCCGGGCGATGTGGAGATGGCGCGCAGCCTGCCGGCCGGGTATCTCGATATGATCGTCGGCGGCCACTCGCAGGATCCGGTGTGCATGGCCAGCGACAACCGTAAACAGGTGGATTACGTGCCGGGCACGCCATGCGCGCCGGATCGCCAGAACGGCACCTGGATTGTGCAGGCGCACGAATGGGGCAAATACGTGGGTCGCGCCGATTTTGAATTCCGCAACGGTGAGCTGAAGCTGGTGCA
Organism: Serratia sp. Ae19-1; assembly: GCF_059801225.1. Lineage (NCBI taxonomy): Bacteria > Pseudomonadati > Pseudomonadota > Gammaproteobacteria > Enterobacterales > Yersiniaceae > Serratia > Serratia sp. Ae19-1. The sequence goes on from NZ_JBCHWD010000001.1 coordinate 223,067, forward strand.
TTATCAGCTGATCCCGGTGAACCTGAAGAAAAAGGTGGAGAAGGCGGACGGCACCAGCGAGCGGGTGTACTACACCCAGCAGATCGCCGAAGATCCGACCATGATGAAATTACTGACGCCGTTCCAGGAGAAGGGCAAAGAACAGCTGAGCGTGAAAATCGGCAGCGTTAACGGCAAGCTGGAGGGCGATCGCAGCAAAGTGCGCTTCGTGCAGACCAACCTGGCGCGGGTGATGCTGGCCGCGCAGATGGAGCGCGCCGATGCCGATTTCGCCGTGATGAGCGGCGGCGGGGTGCGTGATTCCATTGAGAGCGGCGATATCACCTACAAGAACGTGCTCAAGGTCCAGCCGTTCGGCAACACCCTGGTGCATGTCGATATGAAAGGCAGCGAGATTGAGCAGTACCTGGCGGTAGTGGCCAACATGCAGCCGGATTCCGGCGCCTACGCCCAGTTCGCCAACGTCAGCCTGGTCGCGGACGGCAAGGGCGTCAGCGAGGTGAAGATCAACGGCCAGCCGCTGCAGGCGGATAAAACCTACCGCATGGCGACGCTGAACTTCAACGCGCTGGGCGGTGACGGCTATCCGAAGCTGGATGGGCTGCCGAGCTACGTCAACACCGGCTTTATCGACGCCGAGGTGCTGAAGCAGTACATCGAGAAACACTCGCCGCTGGATGCGGCAGCCTATGAGCCAAAGGGTGAGATCGTGTATCAATAACGGCGTATCGACGCGGCGCTTCCCACGGCAAACGGGAAGCGCCGTTCGCCACGCTCCGCATCAAACCTTCTCACCGATTTATTTTCTTCTCTCCATATACGCCCTCGGCGGGCAGCCCACCCTATTCTTGAAGAAAGTGGCGAAGGCGCTATCGCTGGAAAACGCCAGCCGACTGGCGACGTCGGATTGACTCAGCCCTGCGGCCAGCATCTCGATAGCCTTGATCAATCGCCATTGCTGGCGCCACTGCTGGTAACCGAGGCCGGTTTCACGGCGGAAGATCCGGCTGATGGTTTTCTCTGAAGCGCCGCTATAGCGCGCCAGCTGATGCAACGGCGGAAGCATGTCCCGATCGGCGAGGTGGCGCAGGCGCCGGTCGCAAGGCAGCGGCAGCAACGTCAACTCGCGCGGCGCGGCGGCGATTTCATCCAGACAGACCGCCAGAATATTGGCGTAGGGTCCATGTTGCCAGTCGGTGTCGAAGGCGGCGAACGCGATGCGTTCCAACACCTCGCGCAGCAGCGGTGAGGCTGTCAGTACGGCAAGCTGTGCGGGCAGGCAGGGGTAGCGACCGGCGTCGAGATAAAGCGAACGGTAACCGACCACGCCATTGACCTGAACGCGATGCGCCACCCGCGGCGGGATCCAGGCAACTCTGGCCGGCGGCAGCATGCAGATGCTTTGGTTGAGCGTGATGCGCATGCTGCCTTGCTGGCAAAACAGCAACTGCCCCTTCTCATGCCAATGTGTGCCCGAGTCGTGCTGCGCCAGTTCGGCGGCGATCCCGAGCACGCTATTGTCGAGCGCATCCGGATTAAAGCTGTCCTGCGCCTGAAGCCACGCCATAGGATGTCCGATTTTGTAAATTTATTGTCTTTTATATTGTAATCGTCGCCGGGGAGCAGATGCTACCTTGTGCAGCTTATTCTTGGCTGCGGGATCTGTTATGCAACGTAAACTGACTCTGACCTTGGCGACGTCGATGATGATGTTTCCCCTGGTGGTGGAGACCATCTACAGCCCGGCATTGACGCACATTGCTCACGGTTTCCGGGTCAGTGCGGAGATGGCGGCGCAAACGCTCTCTTGTTACTTTTTCGCCTTTGCGCTCGGCGTGGTGGTATGGGGACGGATGTGCGACGTCATCGGACGCCGTCCCGCCATTTTGGCCGGGCTGATGCTCTATCTGCTGGCTTCGATCGTCGCGCTGTTCAGCGGCAGTTTCAGCGTGCTGCTGGCGGCACGGGGGCTGGCCGCCTTTGGCGCGGCGGTCGGTTCGGTCGGGACGCAAACGGCGATTCGCGATCGCTTCGACGGTTATGAATTGGCGCGAGTGTTCTCGGTGATGGGGATCGCCATGGCGATCGGCCCAGCGGTTGGCGTGTTGAGCGGCGCCGTGCTGACTCACTATTGGGGCTATCAAGGCGTGTTTGGCGGTTTGGCGCTGCTGGCGGCGCTGTTGCTGGGCTATGCCGGTTGGCAACTGCCGGAAACGCGTCCGCAACAGGTGGTGAAGAATTCATTTTTCGGCACGCTGGGGCGGATGATCAAGGACGGGGATATTTGGCTCAGTGCGCTGTTGGTGGCGTTGTTCAATATTTGCATGTTCAGCTATTACCAGCTGGCACCATTCCACTTCTCGGCGTTGGCACTGCCGGCGCAGTGGTTCGGTTATACCGGTTTGGTGTTGGCGGCCGGGGTCGGCATCGGCGCGGCGATCAACAAGTTTTTGATCGGCAAGCACTGGCTGTTCCCCACGCTGTTGATGCTGGCCTGCGCGCTGTCGCTGACCGGCGGCTTGCTGGTACTGCTGCTGGAAGGGACCTTGTGGTTCGTTCTGCCGATGATGCTGGTGGTGATGGCGTACGGCATCGCCATTCCCAATATTCTGGCGCGCGCGTTGCGCCATTATAAAGACTGCATGGGCACCGCCGGCGCCATCCTTGGCCTGATGTATTATCTGATGCTGGGCGGTGGCCTGGTGCTGGCCGGGTTGTCGCAGCACTTGGGCGCCGTGCTGTCGCTCTGCAGCCTTGGCGCGCTGCTGTTGGCATGGCGGGTGGCGTACAGCGAGCGGCGTCTGGCGTTGCCGAGCGTATCTGAGCGATAAGCACGTCGGACATTCTCGCCACCGCCGCCTTCCAATGATAGCCTGAGCGACAATTTGGTTTTGATAACGCAAACGGGAAGATGACATGTTGAAAACCGCAGGCTGGCTGCTGCCCGCCATCGTGGCGCTGGCGGGGTGTTCGTCATCCGGCGAACGCCATGGACAAACCCTCGGCCAGGCGCTGGCGGCCATCGGCCAGGACAAGGCGTTGGTCGGGGCGTCGAGCGGCGTGATGGTGCGCGACGTCGATAGCGGCAAGGTGCTGTATCAGGCGCACGCGGATCAGCGTCTGGCGCCGGCGTCCAACATGAAGATGTTCACCTCTCTGGCGGCGTTCGGCGTGCTGGGCGCCGATTACCGCTTTGAAACCCGGCTGCTGACCAACGGCAAACAGCGCGGCGATACGTTGCACGGGGATCTCTATCTGCAGGGTAGCGGTGACCCTACGCTGCACCCGGACGATCTCGATACCTTCGCCGCCACCTTGGCGCAGCGCGGCATTCGTCATATCCAGGGGCGGCTGATCCTGGACGCCGGCGCCTTCGATCAGACACCATTCGGCCCCGGCTGGAGCTGGGACGATGAACCCTTTGCCTTCGCCGCGCCGATTTCGGCGCTGAACTACGCCTTTACACCCGGCGGCGATATCAACGTGGTACAGGTGGAGGTGCGGCCGGGCGCCCGCGCCGGTGCGCCGGGGCAGGTGAGCTTCTATCCCGCCAATGACGCGGTGACGCTGGTCAATCGCACCACCACCGGCGGTGATACCGCGCTGACGTTCGATCGCCAGCCTGGCGGCAACCGGATCGTGGTCAGCGGCACCATCGCCGCGCAGGCGGAGGCCAGCTCGCGATTGATCACCGTCGATCAACCGGCCATCGTCGTCGGCGCCTTGTTGCAAAATGCCCTGCGCGCGCACGGCATCACCCTGCGCGGCGCCGCTGAAGAGGGCGTGACGCCGGCCGAGGCACGGTTGCTGGCCGAAAAAACCTCGCCGCCGCTTTCCCGTCTGGTCGTCACCTTCCTGAAAGTGTCCAACAACGGCTACGGCGAGATATTGACCAAAGCGATGGGCCGCAAGACGCAGGGTAAAGGGGATTGGGCCGCCGGCCTGCAGGCGATAAGCCGGTTTGTGCAAAGCCAGGGCATCGAGGCCGGCGCGTACCGCCAGGTGGACGGTTCCGGGCTGTCGCGCATGAACCAGATCACGCCGCAGCAGCTGACGACGCTGTTGCTGGCGGCCAGAAAACAGCCGTGGTTCGCCGATTGGTATCACGCCTTGCCCGTCGCGGGCGAGCCGGGGTTGCTGGTGGGTGGCACGCTGCGAAGCCGCATGGTGAAAAGCCCGGCGGCGGGGCGCGCCCACGCCAAGAGCGGTTCCATGACCGGGGTATCGTCGCTCAGCGGCTATGTCGACTCGGCGACCGGGCGGCCGCTGGCGTTCGCCATCATCAGCAATAACTATCTGGTGCCCGGCGCGCAGGTGAAGGCGCTGGAGGACCGCCTGGTGGAGACGCTGGCGGCCTGTGACGCCACGGTGGTGTGCCGCTAGGAACGCGGCGTCAGTCGCGTTTGGCGATGTCGGCGAAGCTGCCGGCCAGCAGGCGGCACAGATCGGCGGCGGCCAGCTCGATGTCCAGCCCGCGTTTTCCGCCGGAAACGTAGATGGTGGCGAACGCCTGCGCCGGGCTGTCGATCACCGTCGGCAGCCGTTTTTTCTGCCCTAATGGGCTGATGCCACCCACCAGATAACCGGTAACGCGCTGCGCCAGCTGCGGATCGGCCATTTCGGCTTTTTTGGCGCCGAGGGCGCGGGCGACCTTTTTCAGATCCAGCTGGGTGGCGACCGGCGTGACCGCCACCGCCAGGTGTTTGGCGTCGCCGTTCAGCGCCACCAGCAGCGTTTTGTAAACCCGATCGGCATCCAGCCCCAGCTTTTTCACCGCTTCGTCGCCGAAGTTGGTTTCGTCGCTGTCGTGGTGGTACGGATGAAGGGTAAAGGCGACCTTTTGTTTCTCAAGCAGAACGACTGCGGGCGTCATGATATGTTGTCCAAAATGTCCCCAGCGGGGAAAGGGTGATAATCAGCTTTAAAAATACAAAAATCCAACCTGCCCGGCAACCTGAGCGGCTGTTACATAAAGCGGGTTGCCAAGATATTCACCGGGTTGCTACCCTGTTTACTGTAACCGTTAACACGGTTGCTATGCGTATAACTAGAATACAAGAAATTCCTCTTTGACTGGCCAATAGCGATATTGGCCTCTTTTTTAACCCTGAGGCTGCAGCATCGCCGGCAGGTTATCCTCGCCATACAGGTGCAACGCGCCGACCGCCACCACATAGTCACCGGCCGGCAGCGCCTCCAGCTGACGCCGCCAGTCGCGATTGCGCTGATGCATCAGCACGTCGTACAGCCCGGCGCTGAAGGTGGCGGGCAGGGTGTCCAGCGCGCCGCGCGGTTTGGCGTTCAGCCACCAGCTCACCATGGTTTGCAGCAGCCGCGCGTTGGTATGCCAGTGCTCCAGGGTATCGCGCAGCAGCGCGATGCCGCCTTCCGGCAATTGTTCCAGCATCGCCAGCTGCTGCTGCGCTCCTTCCAGTTCGATCACCGGTTTGGCCTGTGCCCGGGCGGCCTGCAGCAGCTGATAGTCCACGCCATATTCCGCGCGCAGCCCCAAACGCTGGGCCTGGCGCGCCTGCATCATCAGCGCCACCTGCCAGCCGGGTAGAGTGGTGAAGGTGTGCGGGTCGGCGCCCAGCTCATGGCACAGCGCCAACAACTGTTGATATTCTTCGGCGGACAGGCGCTGTTCCAGCTCCGGTTGCAGTTCGGCGTGGTCGAAGGGCGAGGCGGCGCCGGTGATATCGGCTTCGACGATCAGCGCGTCGGCCTGTTGCAGCCGGGCGGCCAACCGCGCCGGCAACGGCGACATATCGACGGTACCCATATGGATGCTGCCCACCAGATGCAGCCGACGATCGCCCGGCAGGGTGATGTCCAGCGCCGGATAAGCGTAACTCTGGGGCGAGATCAGGCCGAGAAAGGCGGCGAGGCGGCGTAACAATTGACCCATACGGCGTGGCTCCTGAATAACGGGTGCGCGTTTTGCGTGAAAGGCGAGGGAAATCGCCATTCATGCTAAACGCTATCCGTCGCGCAGGAAAGCCCGGAAAACAGCGGGGCGCCATGACGGCGCCCCGGCGATCACTTCCTGAGTTTAAAACGCAGCAGCCGGTTGGCGTTGCTGACCACGGTAATGGACGACAGCGCCATCGCCGCGCCCGCCACCACCGGGCTGAGCAGCGTGCCGGTCAGCGGGTAGAGCACGCCGGCGGCGATCGGAATACCCAGCGTATTGTAGATAAAGGCGCCGAACAGGTTCTGCTTCATGTTGCGCAGCGTGGCCTTCGACAGCTCCACCGCATCCGCCACGCCGTGCAGGCTGTGGCGCATCAGGGTGATGGCGGCGGTCTCGATGGCGATATCGCTGCCGCCGCCCATCGCGATGCCCACGTCGGCCTGCGCCAGCGCCGGGGCGTCGTTGATGCCGTCGCCGACCATCGCCACGCGTTGGCCCTGTGCCTGCAGCTGCTTGATCGCTGCCGCTTTGCCGTCCGGCAGCACCCCGGCAATCACCCGATCGATACCGGCCTCTTTGGCGATGGCGTTGGCGGTCACCGGGTTGTCGCCGGTCAGCATTACCAACTGATACCCCTGCTGGTGCAGGCGCTGCAGCGCCGCAACGCTGTCCTCGCGCAGCGGATCGCGAATGGCGAACAGCGCGGCCGGTTTCCCGTTAACGGCCAGCAGCACCGGCGTCACGCCGCGCTCGGCCTGGGCGCGCATCGGCGCTTCCAGTTCGGCGGTCGCAACCTGATGCTGCTCCAGCAGCGCGGCATTGCCCAGCAGCACCTGCACGCCGTCGATCTCTCCGCTGACGCCGGCGCCGCGCAGGGTGCGGAACTGCGCGACCTGCGGCAACGTTTGCCCGGCGGCGCGTTCCATGATGGCGCGCGCCAGCGGGTGGTTGGAGCCTTGTTCCAGCGCGGCGGCCCAGCCGATCGCCTGCTGTTCGCTGACCTGATTGAAGGTCAGGATCTCCACCACCTGTGGTTTCCCTTCGGTCAGGGTGCCGGTTTTGTCGAATACCAGGGTGTCCAACTGGCTGGCTTGCTGCAGGGCGTCGGCGTCGCGCACCAGCACGCCGAACTCCGCCGCGCGGCCGACGCCGGAGATGATCGACATCGGCGTCGCCAGGCCCAGGGCGCAGGGACAGGCGATGATCAGTACCGTGGTGGCGATCACCAGCGTATAGACCAGCTGCGGCTGCGGGCCAAAGAAGTACCATATCGCTGCGCTGAACAGGGCGATCGCCACTACCGCCGGCACGAACACCGCCGAGACGCGGTCAGCCAGCTGGCCAATCGCCGGTTTGCTGCTCTGCGCCTGACGCACCAGTTTGATGATGCGCGCCAGCGTGGTTTGGCTGCCGATGGCGGCGGCGCGGAACAGCACGCTACCGTCATCGACCACCGTCCCGGCATGCACCGTGTCGCCGGCGCTTTTCTGCTGCGGCACCGCTTCGCCGGTCAGCATCGCTTCATCAAGCCAGACTTCACCCTGTACGATTTCGCCGTCGACCGGCACGCGATCGCCGGTAGTCAGCCGCAGCGTCATGCCGAGCTGCACCTCCGCTAGCGGGATATCGCGTTCGCCGTCGTCAGTCACCAGCCGGGCGGTGGGCGGCGTTAGATCCAACAGGCGCTCCAGCGCCTGTGAAGAACGCTGGCGAGCGCGCTGCTCCAGCGCATGGCCGAGGTTGATCAAACCGATGATCATCGCGCTGGCCTCGTAATAGAGGTGGCGCGCTTCCATCGGGAAGAAATCGGGCCAAATGTTGACGGCGATCGAGTAGAGCCAGGCGGCGCCGGTACCGAGCGCCACCAGAGTATCCATGGTGGCGCTGCCGTTCATCAGCGCGCGCCAGGCGTTGCGGTAGAAGTGCCCGCCGGCGAATACCATCACCGCCAGGGTGATGACGCCGACCAGCAGCCAGGGGCGCTGGGTTTCCGGCGTCAGCGTCATGCTGCCGCCGAACAGCCCCCAGGCCATCAGCGGTATCCCCAGCGCCAGACCGAGCGCCGCCTGCCAGCTAAAGCGCTTCATGTTGGCGCGAGCGGTCTGCTGTTGCCGTTCGCGACGTTCGGTTTCGTCTTGGATCATCTCGGCGCCGTAGCCGGCTTTTTCCACCGCCGCCACCAGCGCCTGCGCATCGGCGGCGCCGGTCACCAGCGCGCTGCGCTCCGCCAGATTGACACGGGCGTGCTCCACGCCGGGGACGCTTTGCAGGGCCTGCTGCACTTTATTGACGCAGCTGGCGCAGGTCATGCCGCTGAGCAGCAGCTGTACGCTGTCGTCCGCGCTGTCGGTTGCCGGAAGGGAAGGTTGCGCCGCTGGCTGAACGTCCGGCAACGAAGGTGTTGCGTCAGTCAACGGCTCAGTTTTTGGGACGACGGTACCCGCCACGCTGGCGTGATAACCGGCGTGTTCTACTGCGGCGATCAGCGCCTGTGGATCGGCATCGCCGTACACTTTCGCGCTGTCGATCTCGACCTCGGCGGCGAACACGCCCGGTACCGCTTCCAGCGCCTTGCGGGTGCTGCCGACGCAGTGCATGCAGCTCAAGCCGCTCAGCTGCAGTTCGGTATCGGCGCGCGGCGCGACTTTGGCCTGATAACCGGCGGCGATCACGCTGTCGATCAGCGCGCTGTCCGGCGCTTCACCGGTCACTTTGGCGTATTGGACGTTAACCTCGGCCTGTTCGACATCGCTGCGGCTTTCCAGGGCTTTTTTCACCCGCTGCGCGCAGTTCATGCAGGACAACCCCTGTAATGCCAGCATAGTGGTGTGTGACATGATTGGACTCCTTGCTTAAGGGCGGTGTTTAAAGGTTGACCGCCTGACCTGTTTTCACTAAGAAGGGAGCTTAAACCTTCCAGCAAGGGTAAGGTCAAGGCGGTTTTTACTTGCGCGGGCGTGGCGGTCGTTTTGTGTTGTATAACAAGGTGTTTTATCGGCGGCAGCGCGGTCGGCTTGCCCGAACCGCGCTGCCGCGTTGGGGTTACAGCACGAAAGGAATGAAACATTTAACCTGACGTTTATAGTTGCGCCAAACCTCGCCGTAGCGCTTCTCGGCCATTTTCTCGCTTTTGGGAATGGCGTCGGCGAAATACTGCGCCAGGTTAGTCAGCGGTGCGATCAGGCCAAACAGGTTGCCGGCAAGCAGCCCGAAGCTGACGAAAATAAGAAAGTCGCCGAAATAATTCGGATGGCGCGCCAACCCCCAAAAGCCACTGTTCAGCAGCCGGCCTTTATTGTTCGGATCCTGTTTGAAGCGCCGTTTTTGATAATCGCTGCCGAAGTGGAACAGCGTGCCTATCAGGTAGACCCCAATGGCCAGCCATTGCAGCGCGCCCCACGGCCCCTGCAGTCGGCTGGCCCAGTAGAAGGGCAGGCAGTACAGGCCGCCGAAGATCATGACCATCATCACCGCCAGCCATGGCACCTGCTGCGTGGGCATCACGTCCTTGAGTTTGGCCGCGGCGGTGTTGCCGTACCAACGTGTCAGCACGATGTTCATGCGCAGCAGGTACAGGCCGACCATGACAAGGATCAGGGCTTTGTGGCTCAGATCGCCCTCGCCGAAATAGCAATAGACCAGGGTAACCGGCCCCATGGCGTTGAACCCCCACAGAAACATCGGGCGAGTGTCCTGAGCGCCGCGGCTGGTAATAAACGCCAGCAGGGCAAGGATCAACAAAACAGCGGCCAAAGCAATCCATACGTTCATTGTGTTCTCCTCAGCGGATTAAGGGGAATCGTTCCCCGGGGGCGCGCATTCGCCGGATGGCGGCGCGGTCAAAATGCTTTGCCAGCTGCGTCTGGGTGCTGCGCTGCCCCATTGTTGCAGGTGGCCGAAGCGGGCAAAAAATACCGGGGGAGCACTGAGCGCCAGGGTTGCTGCGAGCTCGCGACGCGCCTCGGCGTGTTGCACCAGAACGCTGATCGGATGCAATCCCCAACCCCAGTGTTGCAGTGTGAGCCACAGACGTCCAAGCCGCATGCCGGTGGCGAACAGGTGCTCGGCACTTTCGTCGTTCAGACACAGCGCCAGGTATTGCGGGCCTTCCGCGACGCGTTGCGCCAGCCCTTGCGCCATATAAGCCGGCAAGCGCAGCCCGGTCGCCAGCCGGCTTAAGCGAGGATGAAACGCCACTTGGAAGAAGCGCTTGAATGCTGGGGATACCGGGCCAAACAGGTGGTGCAGGTGAAAACCGTCGTCGGTAGGCTGCCGTTCGTTGAAGCGGATGTATTGATAGGTTTCGCGCCAGGCTTGGCGATCCGAGAAATCGAGCGCGGCGTGACGAGCGGTGAGCTGCGCGACCCGACGGCGAGCGCGTTCGTCACCTGCGATACTGAGCGAACTCGCCGTTCCGTCGAACAAGGTCTGCAGCTGCATCCGTTGCGCTTCATTGATTGGCGTAGGCTGATAGGCCGCCCGTGCGGTATGCCGCTCGCCGATCAGCTGCGCCAATTGGCGATGGGTGGCTCGATCGGGCGCGGCAGGCGCGGCGGGGGCAAAGCTCAGTAAATGCGTGGGGCCATGCTCCCAACGCCAGGCGAGAGGCGAGCCTGCACAGTAGAGCAGCGCGCTGAGGTACTCGAAGAAAATCCCGCAGCTCATCAGCATCTCGCGTTCCAGCGAAGGCAGGCTCTGCAAGGCGCGACGGCGGTCGATAGCCAATCGGCCACATCGGGCGTCGGTGTCATAGTGGAGAGACCAGGGTTGGCAGTTGTGTGAAGAGGGCGCCTGCCGCGCGATGTCCACGGCCTGTTGCAGCGCCGCGGCGAAAAGGTCTTGGGTCATGATAAGGCTCCGAAAGCGGAAGGGGCGGGCAGGGAAAATACGGTAACGTTCGCTCTGAACGACATGCTTTCCTCCGCAGGAAAGCAGAGTGCGCATGCCCAGTCCAGGCTGCGCCACAGCCAGAAGCGTCTGCTCGCCAAACTGCCGTCGGCGCTTGAGACCAACCCGGTGTGCCAGTCGATGCCGATCGTCCGCAATTCGTAGGGCAGGCCGCGGCCGTGGCTTTTTAAAAATGCTTCGCGAATGGCCCAGACGGCGCAGGCCTGTATGCGTCCCAATCGCTGCTCCGCCTCGCCAAAGGCCCAGCGCAGCGCCGCGCCGGAGAAGGGGCGATAATGCTGCAGATCGATGCCGAGCGGGATATCGCCGGTGGCGCTGGCGTACCAGGCATGCGAATGGCTGAGAGAAACGTGGCGGCGTCCCAGCAGGAGGTGTTCGCCGAACGGTTGTCCACTCGCCTCATGGCGCAGCGTAAAGCCGGTCGCGTCCCGCCGGCACCATGTCCGGTTCAGCAGCGCGACGGCCTGCGCCCGCGCGTGTTTTTTCACCGCCGACAGATGCCGCAATCCCCGAACGGCGGCGCAGCGGTGGGGGCCGCCCAACGCGATGACGATACGCGGCGCCACGCTAAGCTCGATAACCATCGGCGATGCGTTCTCCGCTGATTTCGTCAACGACTTCCGCCAACTGATTAAAGCGTTCAACCAGGCTTTGAAACAGCGGGGTTTGCATCTCGCGCTCGAACATTTTCAGCGAGTTCAGCTGAATGATTTCGATAAAGTGAAACGGCGCCTCCGCCGAAGGGCTGACTTCGATAACATCGAAGGCGCGTACCGCGTCGAGGTGGCGGCAAGCCTGGTAATCGGTCGTCTCCACCCAGTCGCGAAACGCGGCGCGGTGGGCGATGTCTTTTAGCCGAATCTTATGGACGATAATGTGCATCTGGGCGGCCTTTTTAAATGGGTTGATGGATAAGCAAATGGTAATTGATGCCACCGGTGCCAAAGCCGTTGATCGCCGCCCGACGCCCGTCTTCACCCCGTGGCCAGTCGAGCGCGATTTGCGGGATTTCGGCCGGGATCGCCACCAGCGGCAGTTCGGCATTCAATGTCGCCACCGGCGTGGGCGGGATTTGACCGTGTTCGAAAGCGCTCAGCACTTTGCACAGGCTGAGCGCGCCGGCGCCGGCGAAACAGTGGCCGAAGTTGTACTTCACCGAACCGATGTACAAAGGGGCGCGCGCGGCGCGGCGATACCCCTGATGCAATGACGCGACTTCTGCCCGATCGCCCAGTTCGGTGCCGGTGCCGTGCGCTTCGAGATACTGTATCTGGCGCGCTTCGACGGCGCTCAGGCTCTGGGTTTTTTCGATTGCCAACGCCTGGCCCTTGGGATCGGGCGCGGTCATGGAATAGCTGTCGCAAGATCCCGATATCGCTTCGATGGTGGCGATGGCCCGTGATGTCGCCTGGCCGGTCAGAATGAAGAAGCCGCCACCGTCGCCGGGAGTAAAACCGTCGGCTTGTCGGGCGAAAGGTCGCATACGCGAAGCGGAAAGCATCATTTGCGCGCTGCACAGCACCATATCGCGTTCGAGCGTCGCCGTTTCTATGCCGCCGACGAGCACCGCATCGTAGCGGCCGGCCTGTAACGCCCTGACCGCATTGTGCAAGGCGGCCAGCGAACTGGCGCAGGCCGCCTCGACCGCGTAGCAGTCCGCCTCGACGCCGAGCTGTTGCGCCAACAGCTGTGCGGTGCCGAGGCCGCAGGCGCCATGCCAGCTCCAGCGGTTGATCGCGGGTTGGGGCGGTGGCGAAAGGGGGACGCCGGCGGAAGGCAATGCCGGCCACAGCGCGCTCATGGCCTGCTGTCGATCGGCGCTCAAAGACAGGTTGCTGGCGACGATAATGGCGATGCGTTCAAAGCGTCGCAGGCTGTCGGGCCACGCCGCGCAGCCGTTGAGGGCGTGCAGTTGTGTGACGTCGAGGCGCTGCTTTTTGGCCGGCATCATAGGCCGCGTCAGCTCAAGCCGCACCGGATCGTGCGTTGGAAAGCACATGGCATGAGCGGTGTAGGCGCTGAGCTTTTGCGGCGTGGGTCGCACGAAGGCGCCGGGGTGCAACTGCTCGGGGCTGTGATCGCGCAGGGCGTCCTCACCGTTGCGCAAGGCCTGCCAGAAACGCGCTTTATCCAGCCCCTGCGCGGTGATGGGCTGATAGTCGATGATGCTGATGCGTGGCGAAGCCGTCGGTTTTAATGAGGGGGGAGACGCCGCGTCAATCCGCCAGCGATAGCCGGTGAACGAGTGGCCGGCGCACGTCTGTTGCCGTTGCAACAGCATGTCGAGGAGATGGCAGAAAACCTGATTGGCGCCGGCAAAATAGCCGGCGCTCGGCGCGGCATCCTGTCGTTCGGCGATCAGGGTCGACAATTGCGCGATCGCTGGCCATCTCTGTTCCTTAGCGACGTCCAGCGGGCAAACGACCAGGCTGATCGCCCCCTCCAGCCAACAGGCCGAAGAGGAAACGCCCTGCGCCAACAGCATGTCCGCCTGGGGTTGATGGTGGAAGCATTGTACGGCGGTCAGTACCGCCATGCGGCTGTCGGCATGGCGAAAACAGTCTTGCGCCAACTGCAGCAAGCGCAGGCCGCCCAGATCGGCGCCGTCGAGGGTTTGGCATTTACCGCGCGTGCGGGCGAAATGGGCGATGCGCGCGGGAATACTGGAGGCCATTTCCCCTACGCGATCGTGGGATGAACTGCCGAATGCCTGGGCCAGCGGCTGTTTGTAATCGTCAATCCGGCGCATGACCGCCGCCGGTGAGAGCCCCTGAGCGTCAAGCCGTTCGGCCAGCCTGCGCAGCGCGCCGATTTTGGTGGCGTTGCGATAGGCCGCATCACTGCCCAAATGGGTGGCGCAAAATTGATCGCAGCGGTCGCGTAACGCGTCGGATAACGTCAGATGCTGCATGGCGGCGGAGGCGGCCTGCAGCGCCAGGCGGGTCTCGCGGCTGACCGCCAGTCGAAACAGCGGCGGGATGGCGAATTTTTTGAAATCAAACGCGGCGTCGTCGATCTGGCGACCGCGGATCGGCGCGGCCGCATCGCTCCACGGCATGGGCGGCGGGGCGTCGAACAGCGCCGACCAGGCGGCGCCGTTGGACAGATCGATACGATCGATGCCGGGCAGTGCGCAGCCGATGCCGACCAGCGCCAGCGGCGCGGCATGAATTTCCTGGTTCATCGCGCGTTCACCTCGGACAAACGTCCTCTGTCCACCTTGCCGTTCGCGTTGGTGGGCAGGCTGTCGGCGACCACCAGTTGGCTGGGGAGCATATAGGCGGGCAGCCTGGGCTGCAGGAACTGCTTGAGCTCCAGCAGGTTGGGGCGGAGCGCGCCGGGATGGAGGGTGATCACGGCGATCAGTTTTTGCTTCAGCTCGCCTAGCTCGACATACAGTGCGGCCTGGCTGACCGAGGGATGGTGATGAAGGATCGATTCAATCTCACCCAATTCCACCCGGTAGCCGTTGATTTTCACCATGTCGTCCAGCCGGCCGCGGTAGACCAGCCCATTCGCCGTCGTCTCCACCCAGTCGCCGGTCGCGTGGCATTGGCGCGGATGCCATTCCGCTTGCCGCGATGAGGCGACGTTGCTGTAGCCGGGGGTAACGCACGGCCCGCCGATCAGCAATTCTCCGCGTCGGCCCGGCGTACCGTCAATCGGCTGCAGGCGCCCCTGTTCATCGACCAACTGCGCCGTCAAGCCGGGCAACGGATGGCCGATGGGGATCTGCTCCAGCGTCGCCAACTGCGTTCGATCCAGCGCGTAGGCGGTGCAGACATTGGTTTCCGTCGGGCCATACCAGTTGCTGATGCGGCACCGGGCCGGCAGATGCGCAACCAGACGCCTCAGCGCGGCGGCCGGATAAGGCTCCCCGGCGAATGTGACCTGGCGCAGCGTTCTCACCGTCGACGGCGCCAGCAACGCGCTCTTTTCCAGCATGGCTAAAATCGAAGGCACGCTGTACCACAGGGTGACGCCGTGCGTTTGCAATCCGCGAACGAGAGCCTGGCAATCTTTCTGTTCATCTTCGCGCACGATCCAGGTCGCGGCGCCGGCGCAAACGCCGGCGAACAGATCGAAGGTGCTCAGATCAAAGGCGAAACTGGCATGGTTGGCCAGCACGTCTCGCGCCGTCAGTTGTGTATCGCTGACGGCCCAGCCGATGAAAAACCTCAGCATGTCATGGGTGATTTGCACTCCTTTCGGGGTGCCTGTGGAGCCTGAAGTATAGAGAATGGCGGCGAGGGGAGAGCCGATCGCGGCGATCGCTTCCGGCCAGGCGCCATTGAGATCGGTGCGGCCATCGAGCGCGCTCAACCAGTCCTCATCGACGATCAGCGCGGGTGAGGCGGCGGCGATAATGCGTTCGATGCGCGCCGTCGGTTGGCTGAAATCGATAGGGACATAGTGGTTGCCGCTCAGCCAACACGCGTACATGGCGGCGACGGCGTCGGGCCCTTTCTGCAGGTTGAGCAGCACGGCCTGCTGCTTCAACCCGGCATGTCGCAGCGCCGCCGCCATCATGCAGGCGCGATCGGCCAGGCGACGATAGCTCCAGCGCCGATCGCCGCACAGCAGAGCGGTGCTTTCCGGCGCTTGGCGGGCGTGCCGGAACAGGGCTTCCAGTATCGGTGAAATGAAGGTTGCCATGATGTCAGGCCTCGGTGGCGCGCGCGCGCTCTTCCCGTCGGACATCGCCGTTGACCGGCACGCCGGTCTCCAGCGCCGCCGCCACCAAAATGGCGTAGGCTTCATCCAGATCTTCACGCGTGTGTTCACTGGTCACGCTGATGCGTAAGCGGGCGTCACCCACGCTGACGCCCGGGAAGACCACGGTCTGGCAGAATAGCCCACGCGCCCGGACGGCGCGGCCGAACAGCAGCGTTTTGGCGTCGTCGCCCACCACCACCGGAATGATGGCCGAGTCGGAATGCTCAAGGTCAAAACCGGCGTTAAGCAGCAGCGTGCGGAAGTAGTAGATGTTGTCCCACAGCTTGGCCAGTCGCTCGGGTTCACGCAGCATCACGTCGATGGAGGCGATCACGCCGGCGGCGACTGCGGCGGGGATGGTGGCGGCGAAAACATAGGAGTTGGAGTAGAAACGCAGATATTCGACCACTTCGCCATCGGCGCAAACGAAGCCGCCTAACCCCGACAGCGCCTTGCTCATGGTGCCCAGCTCGAGATCCACCTGGCCTTTCATATTGAAGTGTTCCGCCGTGCCCGAGCCGGTTTTGCCCAAGACGCCGGTCGCGTGCGCGTCGTCGACCAAGACGCGTGCGCCGTAGCGTTCGGCCAGCTTCATCAGGCGCGGCAGATCGACGATATCGCCGTGCATGCTGAAAACGCCATCGGTGACGATCAGCTTGCCGCCGGGGTGATCGGCGTATTTGGCCAGCGATTTCTCAAGGCTGGTCAAAGAGTGGTCATAAATTTTCCGCTGCGCGCCCGCCAATTTGCAGCCGTCCTGGATGCTCATGTGGTTGATGGCGTCGGTGAACACCAGGTCGTGTCGGCTGGTCAGAGCCGAGATGCATCCCAGGTTGGCCGAGTAGCCGGACGGATAGACGATGCAGTCTTCGCGCCCTTTGAGCTTGGCCAGTTTGCGCTCCAATTCCAGATGCAGCACGTTGCTGCCGGCGATGATGCGGCACCCGGTATTGGTGGCGCCGTATAGGCCAGCAGCATCCTGGATGGCGTGGATCACTTCCGGATGGTTCGACAATCCCAGATAGCTGTTGGAGCCGAACATCAGAAATTCGCGGCTTTTGCCGGTGACCTCGTCGAACATGACCGCGCGGTTTTTGCACGGCGTTTCAAGCGGCATGCCGTACCAGTAAAGCTGACGCTGTTTTTTATCGCGATAAAAAGCGCCGAATTCACGCGTTTTATGGAACAAATCCGGGTGCTCAATGCCGACGAAGTCCCGCATGGTGCGCGGATCGCCGAGCTCATCGCGCGCGTCCGGCGACGCGGGCGCCTTGGTGGGCTGCGGCGCGGCGGACGCGGCGGTGTGCTGGCCAAAGCGGCTGAACCACGCTGCGCCCTGTTCCTGAACCAGCCGCGCCGCCAGGTTGTGCTCCAGTTCAGCCAACGTGCGGCACTCCGCCAGCGCTGCGCTATCGTCCAGGCCCAGCGTTTTGAGCAGCTCGTTGCGCGCCATCACCACCGCTACGGAGTCGATGCCCAGGTCGCCTTCGATGGCGGCGTCGGGGGACAGATCACGCACTTCATATCCGCTGTGGGTGGCGAACACCTGGCGCACGAGAGCGCTCAACCAGGCCTGAGGCGTCTCGGGGGCAGGTTGCGCGGCGGCGTTCGACGTCGGCAGCGTGAAACCGCGCTGCAAAATACCGTCGAGCGCATCCTGAATGGTTTTGATCTCCTGGATCTCCAGCGGCGTATTTAATTGAAACTGACGATTCAGCACCATGGCAATTTCCGCCAGCGCGATGGAGTCGACGCCCAAATCGTTTTCCAGATGGCTGGTCAGGGCCAGTGCCGACGGTTCATACTCGGTCAGCCGGGCGAAGGTGTGCAGCACCGACTGCCGGACGGCTTCATGCGCGTTTGCGGCGCTATCGACGGCGTGAACGCTCATGCGACACCCCCTGCGGCGACTTGCGCTTGCAACCGTTGCACCAGCGCGACCATCGCCTGTACCGAGGCGAAGTTCGCCGGATGGATCTCATGCATGCCGATGGCGACATGAGACTCCTGACGCAGAAAATCCACCAGATCGAAAATGGAGGCGGAATCGACGACGTTCAGTTCAAACAGCGGGGTTTGAGCGTTCAGGCCGTCGTGATCGCCATCCAGATACTGGGTGGCGATATGCTGGATCAATTTGCTTTCTAACATTGCGAGCTCCCGTTGCTAACTGGTTATTTTTCGCCGACGATCAGGGTGCGTGGGCCGGCTATTTTCATGATGCGCGCGTTGCTGAACCCCGCCAGACGGAACCTGTCCAGGTATTCCTGCGCGCTGCTCTCTATGCCACCGTCGGTGGAGACCAGCATGTTCAGCGACAGCAGGGCGGTAAATTCCGGCCCTGATTTGTCTTCGTTCAGCGGCGTTTCGGAAGCGATGAAGCGGCTGCCGGCCGGCATCGCCCGATAGATGTTGCGCAGGATGGTCAGTTGGGTTTCCGGGGCGTAGTCGTGCAGCATCCATCCCAGGTGGATCAGGTCATAGCCGCCGATCGGCAGATCGCCGCTGATGACATCGCCCTCCACGACGTCAATGCGTTCGCCATAGCCTTGCAGCGTCAGCTTGTCGCGCAAAAACGCCGAGGCCTGCGGCAGTTCGCAGATCGCCAGTGCGATCCCCGGATAAGCGTCGGCGATCGCCATCGGCAGGCTGCCGATCCCGCTGCCGATATCCAAAAACGCACGGTGTTGCGAGAAGTCGTAATCGCGAACAAAGCCGGCGATAAAGGGCGCGGCGAATTTACCGAGAAACTCCTGGAAGTCCGCCACGTCGTCCGGATTTTGGTACAGGATGTCGAACCAACTGCGGTCATCGCCGAATACCGTGCGGCGCTGGTGGGCATCGTTTCGCACCGCCGTTTTCAGCTCGCCCCACAGCGGATACAGGAAGGTATCGATGTGGCGGCCCAGCCATCCCAGCCACTGCGGTTCGTCGCTCAACAGAAAAGCCCGGTGGGCGGCGGGCAGATGATAAAGGCCGTCTCGTTGGTCGAGATACCCCATGGCCCGCAGCGCGATGAGCAACTGCTCGGTCGAACGCGCCGGGCAGTCAAGCCGCGCGGCAATGTGCGCCGCGTCGGCGTCCCGATCGCGCAGCTGATCGAACAGCTTCAGCGCCAGCGCGGCGGTCAGCGCCTTGGCCTGGAAAAAGCCCATCATCTGATTGACGGCATCTTGCTTGGTTAAAGGCATTGCTGGCTCCCTAGTCTAAAAAGGTGGAGAGTTCCTCGCACACCGTGGCAAAGGCGCCGACGAAACGGTCGATCTCGGCTTTGCTGATGCTGAGCGGGGGTTGAATACGGATCACCGTCGAGCTGTTGGCGGTAATGAAGGTCAGGATCTTGTGGTCCTGGCACAGCTTGGTGACGAATTTCATGCAGAACATTTCGCCGAGCGCCTGTTCCATGCGATCCATCGCCGCCCGCAGATGGGCTTGCACCGGATCGGGCAAGAATTTCCAGGTGGTGTGCCAATCGCCCGGCAGCCGGGTGGCGAATTCGCGGGCGGAGGCGTTGACCGCGCCGGTGAACGCCTGGTCGAACTGGATCCCCAGCATCAGGCCGCGGCCGCGCACCTCGCTGACGAACGGATAGCGGGCGGCGATCTCGCTCAGCGCCTGCTTAAAGTAGGCGCCCATCCGTTCGGCATGGCCGACCAAATCCTGCGCCAGGATCTCGCGCAGCGCGCTGAGGGCGACAACTGAGGCGAGGTTGCCGCCGCCGTAGGTGGAGCTGTGCACCAGGAAGCGATCCGCCGTGCCATAGGCTTTTTGCCAAAGATCGGCTCGGCACAGCGTGGCGCCGATGGGGATCAGGCCGCCGGACAGGGATTTCGACAGCATCAGCACGTCCGGCTCGATACCGTCCCATTCGCAGGCGAAAAGTTTGCCGGTGCGCCCAAGCCCGGTTTGCACTTCGTCCACCATCAGCAGCACACCGGTCTCGCGGCAGAGCTGCTGCACCGCCTGCAGGTAACCGGCGGGCGGGATATGCACGCCGCCTTCGCCCTGGATCGGTTCGATCATCAGCGCGCCGACGTCTTCACGGTTCAGCGCTTCCCGCAGCGCGGCGAGATCGCCGAACGGCACTTCCACCATTGCGTCCAGCAGCGGTGTGAAATAGCGGCGGTGTTTGTCTCGTCCGGTGATGGACAACGCGCCCAGCGTTTTACCGTGGTAACTGTTGCGCAGATAGGCGATGCCCGGCTTGCCCGTCGAGGCCTTGGCGATCTTCATCGCGGCTTCGACGGCTTCGGTGCCGGAGTTGCTGAAGAACACCCGGCCCATATTGCCCGGCGCCAGACGACAGAGCACTTCGGCCAGCTTGGCGGTCTGTTCGGGAATGGAAATGTATTGAATGAAGTTGGGGCCTTGAGCGTCGAGGTAGTTTTTCAGCGCGTTGACCACTGGCTGCGGGTTGTGGCCCAGGTTTAGGCACCCGTAGCCCGCCACCATGTCCAGGAAAGCCTCGCCCGCATCGTCATACAACTGGGTGCCGGCGGCGCGGCGGAAAACGTTGTCGCAGCGCTGCAACTTAAGGAAGTCCACCATCATGGGGTTGATGTATTGATGATAGCGGTCGAGGGTGTCTTCCCTGGCGGGCGTTTGGGCGATGACCGCGTCGATAAACGCCAGGCGCGATGCGGGCAGCGCCGCATCAGCCGATTCCCCGGCATAGATGTCATGGTGGTAGTAGCGCTTGAGATTGGTCACGCTCTGCCGATCGATGCGCTCGCCGTACGAGGCCAGCGGATAGGCGAAGAACCCGTGGCGCTCGGCGATTTCACCGATCTCCAGCACTTTTTCCGGCGCCAGATAGCGGCCCAGCGAAAAGTTTTCCCGCCGGTTTTCCAGCGCCAGCACAATGGTTTCCGCCATGCAGCCGTTCAATTGTTGCTTGATGGTGACGTTGAGCGATTCTCCACCCAACTTGACCGCATCGGTGGCGGTGACGCAGCCGCCGTCGATGATCAGAATGTCATCCCGCGCCGGGCGCGTTTCCGAAGCGATATCGCGCGGCAGCGCCACGTCGATGAAGATCGAGCCGGGTTGCAGTCTGGCGGGGTCGATCACGCCGCCGGCGGAGGTCGCGGCGGCAAACAGTTTGCAGCGCGGGTAGAGATCTTCGGGATCGCTGGTCAGGGTGACGCGCGAGTGATACTCCTCGGGCAAATGGCTGAGCAGTTCGCTGCGATCATGGTTGCCGGCGCGGTGCAGCAAATGGAGAGAGAAACCGTGCGCCAGCAGCAGACGGCTTAGCGCCAGGCAGATCGATCCCGGATAGCCGACGATGGCGACGGGTTCCTCCTCCGGGCGGATTTCCAGCCAGGACTGGATCTGCATCAAGGCCTTGTAGCCGGCGTAGGTGGTCAGAGAGTTGCCGGAGGTGACCGGCACCGGCGACTTTTCCGCAGTGGCTTCGCCGCGTCGCCCAACGATAGAGGTAAAACCGCCGAGACCGACCAGTTCGGCGCCATCGCCGGCCAGCTCTTCGATGCCTTGGACCACCCTGGCGGCGATACCGCGTGCGTCGGCCAGCATTTCATCCGCCACCAGCGGCATGTATTTGATCACCCCTTCGCAAGCGGCGCCGGTCGCCGAGGTGATCCTGGCGAAGTTCATAAAGGGAACCAGGTTTTGTCGTTCCCACAGTTCACGCGTATAGCCGCTGTGCTGCTCGGTCGAGTTGCGTTGCAGCAGATCGAGCATTTTGACGTAACGTTTCAACCCCAGCGAGGTGGGATGAGCGATGAATCCGAATTTCATGAGGTGGCTTCCTGTGTAGGATCTTGGTCGAAGGCGGTGCTGGTCGATTCGGGCTGTTGGGCCGCCCAGGCTTTGCGCTCCTGCAGGGCGTCGTGGTCGCTCGGATCGCGCTGCCAGCCTTTGGCAGTGGCCAGCGAGATACCGTCGCCTTCATTGTTGTGCCCCAGCACCACGGAGAACAGATTGAGTCGGTGCGGCGTGGTCAGCGCCTGGCGAATGACGTCTTCGTCGAAATGCGTAAGCGTTTTGCTCTGGATATGGAAGTTATTGACCGTTTGTTCGACGTCCGGCTGTTCGACGTTCACCAACCGCATTTGCCGCGAGGTGCGATTGAACAGAATGCGTTCCTGATAGGTATTGATGACGGACAGCCCGCCGTTGCATAAATAGAAGACGGTGATGCTTTTATTCAGCAACTGCGGATGGGTGAGAATGTTGTCGATAAAAGCCGGCAGGATGTCCGGTACGATCCCTTTAGCACCGTCGCCGATAAACGCCATCACGTGGCTTGGGCTGGTGTAAGCCAGGTAGCCGGTGGCCAGCAGAGCGTCGCCCATCAGGGCGCGGCCATACCAGCCGGAAAAGCCGCGGCGCGTTTTAGCGACGTTGCGCGCGGCGGAGATGCCGCACCGGCCGACGTCATATACGCCGGTAAAATCGAACCCCTCCGTTTCGATCAGTTCTTCAATCACTCGGTTCAACTGGCAGAAGAAGTAGTTGGCCGACATGGGCAGACTGGGAAGCTGGCTGACCACGTCGGAAGGCGAATCGAGATAGGCGGCGATCAACGCGCGGCGTCTTTCCCGCAATGCCGGATCGACGTCGAGATGCGCTTTCACCGTGCGCAGGAACGCCAGACAGTTCATATGCAGGTGCAGATCGGCATAGGGCGACAGATGGCGCTCATCGTGCGTGACCTGCACCAGGTGAACCTTGCGTTCCAGCCTGCCGTCGGAGAAGGGGGTGGTGATCTGAGCGACGCGGCTTTTGATCATAAACAGGCTCTGCTCGCTCATGGCGTTGAGCTTGTCGTTGGTGTGCAGGAAGTTGTAGACGCGCGGGCTGTAGCCGTAAATCGCCAGGGTGCCCAGGTAGTGGGGATTGCGCCGACCCTGATAATATTTCGGCGCCGAGCCTGGATGGGCCAACGAGTCCACCAGGGCGATGCCGGCGGCGTCGGCGATGTCATGGATCAGGGCGTATTCGTCGTCGCTGACCGGGCCCAGCTGCCACACCAGCCGCTCCGGCCCGCGGTTGATCAGCGCTATCGCCTGTGCCAGGCTTTCGCTCATCGGCAGCGGATCGTCCGCCGACAGAACCGGGATCGGCGAGGGATCGCAGACGGCGCCCTCCAGCGACAGGGTCGACTCAAGCACGTTTTGCGTCGCTAGAATCACCACCGGCCCCTGGCCTTGATGATAAAGGCGGAAGGCTTCCGTCAAACCGGTGCCGATCGTTTCGACGTCATCGATATAAACGAACGGGATGCGGCGGGCGACAAGCACTTCACGCATGTCTTCCGTCGGCGTCAGCGTTCCCTGGAAGCTGTACCATTGATTGTCGCGGTTTTCCGCCGCGACGATGATGCCCTGGGCGGCGGTTTCCTTGAGGTTGGCCAGCGTACCCTTGAATTCATCCATCATCCCGGAGGTCACTACGCCGAGGAACGGCATGCGATACAGCTGCCAGTTGGCCATGGCGCCGCAGGCGATGGCGTGTTCGTTAGGTCCGCGCAGGATCAGCGCGCCGCGCGCCTCCGCATGCCGATCCAGATAGCCGATCAGATTGGAGATGATCGACCCGGTGTAATAGGACACCAGCCAGCGTTCGGCGGCGGTACGCTCGAAAAATTGAATCAGCTGCTCACCCAACGTGTTGTGCAGCGCCAGCGCGCCGATCGGCTTGACCCGGCGGTTGGTGTAGTTCATCTCGAAGAAGTCCATCCACAGGCACAACAGCTCGGTTTGGAAGATCGCCGGATCTTCGCTGCGCACGATTTCGCGGTATTGCTGCGGCAGGTAGCGGAAGGGCGATCGCAGCTGGCGAATGAACGCAACGGTGGAGAAGGTGGTGTAAAACGCGGGAATGCCGCTGCGCTGCAAGGCGCTGTAAAAGGCGTCCAGATCGCGATCGATCTGTTCGATGCTGTCATCGACGCCGGCCGGCGTGGTCTGATCGTAGAACAGCATGCCCAAATGAAATTCGGGACGCTGTTCCAGCGCATGGGTATAGATGATCTTGCCGGTGGCCTCGGCCAGGCTGGCGCATTGGATGATGCGAACGTTGATAGCCTTGTTTTGGCCTTTGAGAAAGTGCAACGCCTTTTCGCGCGCGGCCAGATAAAGCGAGTCCGCCGCCAGATCCAACAGTTTCAGCGGCATCTCGGACTGGATATGCACGCGGTTGAAAACATAATCGCGGATATCGTTCAGTACGCTGAGTCCGGTTTGGAAAAACGCCGGGTTGCGCGTCACCACCACCACGCCGACCGTCAGGGTATCGGGATCTGCGTCGGTGCGGCAGGCCTGGCGCTCCGCTTGCCACACTTGCTCGTAGGCGGTGGAGTTGGTGAGTCTTGCTTGTCCTGTCAGGGTCGTCATGATGAGTTCCTTGTGCAGCCAAAATAGAGTGACGGCTTCAGCCAGGCGGGCAAATTCGGCACGACAAAGCCCGCGACGGTCTCTGCAGGCGGCGGTTGCCGCGCGCATCACCTTCGTTGAATTGTGCTGTTTTCAGGCGGATGGTTTACCTTCGCCGGATGTGGTGCTGACTAGCCATCGGCACGTTCTCCGCGTTGAATAATGACCGTCCCGCTGTCGCCGTCGAGAATCAAGGTGTCGCCGCTGTTGATCAACTGGGTGGCGTTCTTGAGATTGACCGCCGCGGGGATGCCGAATTCGCGTGCGACGATGCAGCTGTGGGACAGCGCAGAGCCGATATCGGTGACGATGCCCGCCGCCAGCGCGAAGAGCGGGGTCCAGCTGGCGTCGGTAAAGCGCGCCACCAGGATTTCGTTGGGCTGCAGCTCGCCGGCCTGCGCCAGCAGATCGGTGATGACGCGCGCTTTCGCCACCACTTTGCCGGGGCTGGCCGCCAGGCCGGACAGCATGCCGGCGGCGTTTTCCGCCGTGGGGGCTTTCATCCTGGGCTGATACCCCCCGATGATCGCCATCGGCGGCTCTTCCGCATGCAGGTTCAGCAGATGCTGGTGGCGATTGCGCTCGATCAGATCGGCGGCGAACGCCTCCTGTGCCGACTGTTCCCCCGCCATAAACGCGCGGAAGCGCTCGAAGTCCACATAGGGCAGATCGGCCTGTTTGACCAGGCCTTGTGCCTCCAGGCGCCGCAGCACTTCCAACATGATGCGGCGGTAGAACCAGGTTTCGGTGACGAAGGTTGGCCGGGTCGCTTCGCGGCGTTCGGCCATCACGCCATACAGTTTGGTGATGAACTTCAGCTTCATCCGGCCAAACCAGGGCATCGCTTTAAGCAGCGTCGCGCTGTCTTCATGGCGCAGCCGCTCTGTTTCCCGCAGTTTCGTGTGCAGATCCACCGGATGTTGCAGATACATTTTCATCACTTGCAGCAGGTAGCTGGGATCGTCGTTCCAGCGCGGAAGACTCAATTCGAACTCCTGACGGCCACGGGCGCCGAACTCGAACAGGAAGGCGCTGAAATCGCTTTGCCAGAAGGCGCGCGATTCGGGATCGGTGGGCAGGACGGTGACCAGTTCCTGTGCGCTGTGTCGCTCGAACAGGGCCTTCAACGCCGGTTGACGATTGACCGTCTCCACCAGGCTGAGAATGCCCAGCGTGACTTCGATGGTGCGCAGGTTGTTCATCGACGCTTTGATGCGATTTTGCAATCCGTTGCCGCGGCCTTTGAGGTAACGTTCGCAGGTCAGCGCCAGCGCATCGTAGAGCGCGAACGACTGAAGGAAGAAGGGCATATAGGCGGCGCAGCTGTCGAGGAAGTAACCGTCGATGCGGCTGAGTTCCCGCTCCAGCTCCTGATGCGTCATGGTGGTCAGATCCAGCGCCAGAAAGCGGCGCGTCTCGCGCTGGCGCAGGGCGATCATGGCATCGACGGTCGCGCCGGCGCTGCGCAGGTTATGCTTCTGCTGTTTCAGCCAATGCCAGGCGCTCTTGAGATAAGCCCATCCCTGTACGCCGGGGCCATAGGGGTTTTTGTACCCGCTGAAATCGATATCGGTGGTGGCGTAGCGGGTCGTGAACTTCATTTCGTCGCGGGTGGGCGGGCATTGGCGGAGCATGTAGGCCGATCCGGAGATATTCAGATAGACGTAGCCTTGCAAATACCCCATATAAATCTGCCAATTGCCGATATCCGCCAGCCCCATGGTTTTGATCGCCGGGCCATGAATATGCTTTTGGTAGAACTGGCAAAACGACAGCCCCAGCGGCGTCATCAAGCCGGTGACGATCTCGCCGGTGTCCATTCGGGAGAAAAAGGCCCGTTCCTTGATCGTCGGATCGCTTTCCCACGGGTTGGCGTAAAGCATCTGAACCGGTTTGGCCTGCGAGGTGATCGGCCGCGCCTGCAGGAGCCACACGCGATCGTCTTTCACCGCCCATTCGATATCCAGTTCCGCGCCGTAAATCATCCGCGTTTGTCTGGCCAGCCTGGCAAGCTGTTGCAGCTGTTCCGGGGTTAGGCTGGGGGCGTCTCGCCTGGCTTCGGGCGTTTGCAGCAGCGTAACCTGTCCCTGAGGATCGCGTTGGCAATAGTGCGGTTTGTGACGAATTTGCCGCTCGCGGATCTCGCCGCTCGCCTTATCCAAAATGAAGCTGTCGGTGGTGACCTGTCCGGAGACCACGCCTTCCCCCAGCCCCCAACAGCTGTCGATGACGATGTGGTTGGCATCGCCTGTCAGCGGATCTTGGGTAAACATGACGCCGGCGGCGTCTGCATCCACCATGATTTGCAAGACGACGGCGATATCGCTCTGCGCCGCCGATGTCCGGCTATACTGGGCGGCGCGTTCCGCCCAGAGCGACGCCCAGCAGGATTGCACCTTGCGCACCACCTCGTCATCCCCGCGCACGTGCAGGTAAGTGTCGTATTGCCCGGCGAAAGAGTGGGTCAGGCCGTCTTCTTCCAGCGCCGAAGAGCGCACGGCGAGCGAGGCGCCGTCGCCCAACTGTTTGCAGGCGTGACGGATCGCCAGATCGAGCGGGGCGGGGATGGCGGCGCTCAAAATCATATCGCGCACGTTGCCCGGCGCACCCGTGTCGAGCAGCGCTCCCGGCACGGCGAACTCGATAAACTGCCGGTAAGCCTGCGCGGTGATGCAAAACGCCGGCGGTACCGGCAAGCCCGCCTGAATCAAATGATTCAACGAATGGGCTTTGCCGCCCAGGCGATGGGGTTCCAGCGTTTTATCGCCGGAAAGTTCAACCACCAGGGTAGGATTCATGACATCACCTCCGCAGGCGTAACGGGCATTGCGAGGCGTTCTCTCACCGCTTTGGCGGCGTTCAGCCCGGCTAACACCGCGCTTTCGATATTACCGATGCCCACGCTGTCCTGATTGGCGAAGTGAATATTCTCAAACGGCCTGCTGGCCTGGTGAAACACGCCCTGAGCCTGTTGTCCGGCGACCGAGGTCACCAGACCCGCGGGCCAGAACCAGATTTGAATGTCTTCAATGATGTCGGCGTCAATGCCCATGTTGCCCAGCACTTTGGCGATTTCGACATAGGTCTGTTGCTGCAGCGCCGGGAACTCGTTCTGCGCGGTGCGACCTTGCCGCTCTGGGCGAGTGGTCGGTTTGAGCAGGGTTAATACCCCGGCTTCCGCGCTGAGGTGATTGTCCATCCAATTGGCGATCAGGCAGGTGCCGGCTTTGCTCCAATAGTAAGGTGTGCGGGTGTTTGCCGGCTCGATCAGATAGCCGCCGAACGAGTGTTCGAGGATCGGTTTTTTCAACAGCACGTTCGCCAGGTAGTAATCTTCATGGCGGATCTGACGGATCGCCGCCAATTGCTCTTTGGGCAGCGTGGGCAACCAGGTGGGCAAATGCGTTTTGGGGGCAGCCCAGATCACTTGTTTGGCTCTGATTTCGCTGGCCGCGCCATTGACGCTGAACCGGATCACCGTTTCGTCGCCGCCGGGTGTGATGCTTTGAAGCTGTACGCGGCTTTGCAGCCTGACGTTGTTTTGCTCCTCAAGATAGTCGAGCAGCCCGGCGCTGATGCTGCCGTTACCGCCCGGCAGCGTGACCAGATTGCCGCGCAAATACCCCACCAGGAAGTGCAATCCGACATAGGCGGAGACTTCGCGAATATCGAGACATTCCACGCGCAGCGTGGTGCTGACGGCATTCTCTACCAGCTTGCCGAATTTTCTCGGCGGCCGCAGATCCGCCGGGATCTGATCCAGTTTGTGCGGTTCGAACAGATAAGTGTACAGTGGGATAGTGTCGAGCAGCGCCATATTCGCTTTGCTCCAGGCGCTCTGCGGCGTCCAGGGCAGGCTGGGGTACCGCTCGCCGCGCGGCGAGAAGGTATCGAGGAAGGCGTACAGATCGGCAAAGATCGGATCGCCCAGCTGTTTTGCCGCGATAACATAAGGTTTACCGATCAAGGCATGCAGGAATAGTTGTCCCGTCAGGCGCCAGACGGCGGGTTTCAGCAGGTAGACCGGCTGTTTGAAAAAACCAACGACGACTTCACCCAGGCATCGGAGCAGCAAGAAGGTGTCGAAAAACACCAGCGTGTCCTTTTCATTGGACTTGTAGGCGCCGCTCAGACCGATTTTCTTCAGCAGTTGCAACATGAACGAACCCGGCAATGGCTCCTGGAAGCAGACGCCGGCGATGGGAAACTTCAGACGATTCACCGCGCGGTAGCGCGCGTTGCCGCCAAAGGAAGCGCTTTTTTCCAGCACCAGAACCCGGCGTTCGGTCAGTTCGCTGGCCGCGGCCAAACCGGAGACGCCGCCGCCGATGATCACCACGTCATACTCGCCGTCCAGCGTGGGGGTTACCGAGCCGCCTGACGCCGGCGTGGAAAAGTCGCGCGTGGGGAACGTGCGCGGCTTGGGTTTGCGGTGGTGTTGTTGCCGCAGCATGTACAGCGCCGCCATCGCGAAAATCGCATCGAGCAATATGACCTGCGGCTGGGCGCGGTGCAGGATCGTGACAAATCCCGCCATCATCAGCAGCTGGCAGTAGATGATCAATGTCGTCCAACGCGGGTTGAACATCAAGACCGTACCGGAGACAAACAGCGCCACGCCGATCAGCGCGTTAACCGCTGTACCCTGCGCCGCCAGCCAAGCCGTCACCCCGGCGTACCAGGTGCCCTGGTTCGCCACGGCCGCCTGCTGCAGAATATCGGCGACGTTTTCCAACTGAGGGAAGGCTTTCGCCAGGCCGGCCAACATATAGAGCACGGCAAAAACGCGTTGAACGATCATCATGCGACTCCCCGCAGACCCAGCTTGCGGGCGACAATTTCTTTTTGTATCTCGTTGGTGCCGGAGAAGATCCGGCTGGGGATCACGTTCAGCAAGTGGCGCACCAGACCGAGTTCTTGATCCATGCCGGCTCCGCCGAAGATTTGAATCGCGTCCAGCGCGGACTGCACGGCATATTCGGAAATCAACAGTTTGCTCATGGCGATGTCGATCTCGGCGTCCTGGCCCCGATCGTGTTTCCAACAGGCGCGGTAGAGCATTAGCCGACACTGTTCCAGACGCAGTTTCATCTCGATGATGCGGTTGGAGACGGACTGAAATTGGCCGATCGCTTTGCCGAATTGTCGGCGTTGTTTGGCGTAGTCCAGCGCGCTGTCGAGCACGCGCTCCATTGCGCCGATAAACAGAGCCGACAGGCAGCCCTTTTCCCAGATCATTGAATCGTGGAAGATGGCGCCGCCGGCGCCCGGCATGCCGAGCCGTTGGGCCTCTGGAATGAAGACGTCGTTGAAGGTCAGTTCGCTCCACGGGCAGTTGGAGAGGCAATCTTTCGGGCTGACGGCGCCTACATTTAAGCCTGGCATCCCTTTCTCGAGCACAAATGCGGACACGCCCATAAAGCCATGTTCGGGATGGGTTTTCGCATAGACGATGAAGATGTCGGCAATCGGCGCGTTGGTGATGAAAATTTTGTTTCCGTTGAGCCGGTAGCCGCCTTCACAGGGTTGAGCGGTTGATTTCATGGCATAAATATCGGAACCGGCGTCCGGCTCCGTCGCCGCATTCGCCGCGATCAGTTTTCCGGCCGCCAACGCTTCGAGATACTGCGCTTTTAATGCTTCGGAACCGAAGCGGGAAAGCGGGATCACGCAGGCGCACAGATGAGCGCAGAGCGAAAAGGACATGCCGATGTCGCGGCTGCCTTTACCCAGCGCCTCAATCATCAGCGCAGTATCGAGCGCGCTAATGCCCAATCCGCCGAACGCGGTCGCCACGGGGGCTCGGGTAAAGCCATAGGCGGCGGCTTGTCGCCACAAATCCAGGCTTAATATCTGCCGTGAAAGCCGATCATGCGCATCCTGATCCAGCACCTCGCGGGCAAAACGCTGAGCGGATTCGCTTAGAGCCTGCTGCTCGCTTGATAAGTTAAAATCCATGACGAACTCCGCCATCGGGTTGAGAGATTAAATTAGCTAATATTTCTAGTTTGGAGGTGGCCAAAACTCAAACAGGCGAAGTAATGGTAAATGTAAATAAATGTTTATTTATGTGGTTTATTATTACAATTTTGTTAATTTGTGTTTTTATTTTGTTGTTTTAATTATGTTTTATTTTGTGTTATTTATACACAAAAATTTACATATAATAAAAATCTTAATTTGATCAAATTTCAATAGGTTAGATTATCTATTGTTTTTTGATGAATACTTTGCAAGTGAAGTATCTATCTTTTGGCTGTGGCTATCGGTTTCTCATCGCTATCGACGGTAGGGCGTTGAGGCTTGGTGAGTGGCGTAAAGCGGCTTAAGATAGGAGGTGAGCAGGAGCATTCCGGAGGAAAAAATGAATATTAGCGACGTCGCGAAAAAAACCGGTTTAACCAGCAAGACGATTCGTTTTTACGAAGAGAAAGCGCTGATTACCGCCCCGATTCGCAGCGACAACGGTTACCGCCACTATTCCGCCAGGCATGTCGAAGAGCTGACGCTGCTGCGCCAGGCGCGGCAGGTGGGCTTCAACCTGGACGAGTGCCGCGAGCTGGTGGCGTTATTCAACGATCCGGCTCGCCACAGCGCCGACGTGAAGGCGCGCACGCTGCAGAAGGTGGCGGAGATCGAAAAGCACATCAGCGAACTGGGTGAAATGCGCCAGCGTCTGCTTACGCTGGCGGAACAATGCCCGGGTGACGAGGGAGCCGAGTGCCCCATCATCAATAATCTGGCGGGGTGTTGCCGTTCGAATTAACGGTTGATGGCGCGGATCACCAGCGTGACGCCTTCCACTGCCACCACTTCCACCTCGGTGCCGGCGGGCAGATCTTCCGCCGCCTGCGCGCGCCAGCTGCTGTCGCCGATATTGATGCGCCCCATGCCGTTGTGCATCGCCTCCGTCAGCGTGGCGCGGGTGCCGATCAACTGCCGGTTGCGCTGGTTGAGCACCGGCGAACCGCCGGATGCGGCCGCCGGGCGCCGGCGCAGCCAGTACCACCACAGGTAGGCGACGACGACGGTCAGGACGGCGAAGATCACGCCCTGCCATTCCCAGGCGAGCGCCGGTAGCAGCCAGATCAGGGCGCCGACCAACAGCGCCGCCACGCCGCTCCACAGCAGGTAGCCGCCGGCGCCGAGCATTTCCGCCGCCAGCAACACGCCCCCGAGGGAGAGCCAAAACCACAGCGGATTCGCCGCGATCAGTTCGAGCATGATTATTTGCCTTTGCTTTCTTTCAGCAGTTCGGTAATGCCGCCGATCGAGCCGAGCAGGCTGCTGGCGTCCAGCGGCATCATCACCACCTTGCTGTTGTTGGAGGAACCGATCTTCTGCAGCGCGTCGGTGTATTTCTGCGCCACGAAGTAGTTCACCGCCTGAATGTTGCCGCTGGCGATGGCGTCGGACACCAGCTGGGTAGCGCGCGCCTCGGCCTCGGCGGCGCGTTCACGCGCTTCCGCCTGCAGGAATGCCGATTGGCGCTCGCCTTCGGCCTTCAGGATCTGCGATTGTTTCTCCCCTTCGGCGCGCAGAATGGCCGCCTGACGCACCCCTTCTGCCTCCAGGATGTCGGCGCGCTTGGTACGCTCAGCCTTCATCTGGGCGTTCATCGAGGCGATCAGTTCCGCCGGTGGGCGCACGTCGCGGATCTCGATGCGGGTGATTTTCACCCCCCACGGATTGGTCGCTTCATCGACGATATGCAGCAGACGGCTGTTGATGCTGTCGCGCTGCGACAGCATTTCGTCCAGTTCCATTGAGCCGAGCACGGTGCGGAAGTTGGTCATGGTCAGGTTGACGATCGCCTGTTCGAGGTTGCTGACCTCGTAGGCGGCGCGCGCCGGGTCGACCACCTGGATAAAGCACACCGCATCGATGGCCACGTTGGCGTTATCGCGGGAAATCACTTCCTGCGAAGGGATGTCCAGTACCTGCTCCATCATATTGATTTTACGGCCGATGCGGTCCATGAACGGCACTACCAGGTTCAGGCCCGGCATCAGCGTTTTGGTGTAGCGGCCGAAGCGTTCTACCGTCCATTGGAACCCCTGCGGCACAATTTTGACGCCGGCGAACACCACAATCAGTGCGACGACGATCACGATGGGAATAAAAGTAAGCATGCAAACCTCCTGTCAGACATATGTAAACAGATATTACGTCAGCGCCGGAAAAATGCCTACTGATACCGCGACTTAATCCAGGGCGCCGACCAAACCCGCGATCAGCGGATCCCGCGTCTGGAACAGGCTGATAAGGGTGCGCACCGCTTCGCCGCAGCGAGCATCGGACCAGGCCAGCGACAGGGGAGAGGGCTGGCGCGGATATCTGAGCTGCTTGGCCACCAACTCGCCGCTATCAAGATAAGTTTGGCACAGTTGGCGCGGAAGGAAACCGATCCCGAGACCGCGCAGATGGCACTCCAGCTTGGTGCGCAGATCCGGCACCTTGATCTCCTGCTGGCCCGACAGCAGCCAGGCGGTGCGCTTGGCTAAATGGCGGGCGGTATCTTCGACGTTGATTGCGGCGTAAGGGCGCAGCTGCGTTTCGCTCAGCGGATCGGCGGCAGCGGCCAGCGGATGCGTCGGCGAAATGGCGAACACCCAATCGATCTTGCCGAGCGGCAGCACCTTGATGCTGTTTTCCAGCGATTCATTGCCCGCCGCGCCGATCGCCAGATGGCAATCCTCATTCAGCAGTGCGTCCCACACGCCCATGTACACCTGGCGGGAAATGTGGAATTGGGTGAACGGGTATTTGTCGTGCAGGTGAGTCAGCAGCCTGGCCACGGCGGCGGCGTCGTACAGCAGGTTGTTGATCACGATATTCACCTGATGCTCTACGCCGTCGTTGATTTGCCGCAGTTCGCCCGGCATGGCGTCCAGCCAGGTGTGCCATTGGCGGCAGCGCTCCAGCAAATACTCCCCGGCCGGCGTCAGGTTGACGGTGCGGGTGGTGCGGATAAATAGCTGCGTGCCGATGCTCTCTTCCAGCGTTTTAATGCGGTAGCTGATGGTGGCGGTGGTTTTATGCAGCAACTCTGCCGCGCGCGAGAAGCTTTGGCACTCGGCAACTTTGATAAACGAACGAATGGTTTCGTGATCCAGCATGTGGGGTCCTTGGCTGACACCGCCTTTTCGGTTATCGGTGAGAAGAATCTACTTGATGTTACGGCGCGATAGGCAGTGGCAAAGCCCAACCCCACGATCCCGGTCACAGAATCACCGGATAGCGATGAACATACGCAGCCCTATTATTGTCGATAGTGGATCAGGTGGTTTTTTAATTCATTGATTTCAAGCAATTAATATGGTCTGCCGATCGTGAAATGTGCGGGTGATCTTGTTATGGAAAAATTTTCCAAAAAATTGCTGTCAAATTTGCCATGCGCTGTCTAGAGTGAAGGCGTTGGGTGAAATATCGCCGTTTAATCGTCGTCTGGGTCATGCGCTTTGGAGAATCACATGGATTTAGTCATCGAAGAATTAACGCCGGCGGCCTTTGCGCCTTATGGCGACGTATTGCAGATAGAGGGCTCGCGTTTCTTTCATATCAATGACGGGAAAACCGAGCGTTATCACGATCTCGCCAAGATTGAGGTGTCGGACGGCAACCGGGTGCTGGCCAGCATCAACCGGGCAGAACCCTGCGAGCTGCCGATGACCTTTTCCCTGTTGGAAAAGCATCCTCTCTCGTCGCAGGCCTTTGTGCCGATGAACGGCGAACGCTTCGTGGTGATCGTCGCCGAACCGGGCGAAACCATCCCCGTCGGCACGCTGCGCGCCTTTATCACCAACGGCAAGCAGGGGATCAACTATCATCGCAACGTCTGGCATCACCCGCTGTTCGCCTATGCGAAAGTCACCGACTTTTTCACCATCGATCGTGCAGGCGCCGACAACTGCGTGGTCAGCCGCTTGCCGGAGCCGTATCGCATAGTTTTGGCATAGCGCTGGCCGCACGCCGCGCAGGGCGTTTATCATAGCGTCAACCATGCCGTCACTGACAAAGGAAGCTTGAATGACCGAATTACGCAGGAAAGGACGACCCGCCACCGAAGCCGGCGCTACCAAAGGGGCACAGGCGTTGGATCGCGGGCTGGAGATCCTCCAGTACCTGGCCAACGCCGGGGGAAGCTCGTCGGTTTCCGTGCTGTCCGAGAAGCTGGAGTTGCCGCTGTCCACCACCTTCAGATTGTTGAAAGTGTTGGAGAAATCGGAATTCGTCTTTCAGGATCCTCAGCTGGGCTGGTGGCATATCGGCATTCAGTCGTTCACCGTCGGCTCCGCCTATATGAACGATCGCGACGTGGTATCGGTGGCTGGGCCGTTCATGCGGCGGCTGATGCTGCTGTCCGGCGAGACTGCCAACCTGGCGATCCGCAACAATTTCGATGCGGTGCTGATTCGCCAATGCGAATGCCAGGCGATGGTGCGCATGTGCGCGCCGCTGGGCAGCCGCTTGCCGCTGCACGCATCGGGCGCCGGCAAGGCGTTGCTGTACCCGCTGGCGGAAGAGGAGATGCTGGATCTGATCGTGCGTTCGGGGCTGCAATCCTACACGCCGAAGACGCTGACCAGCGTGAACCTGCTGCGCAAGGATCTGCATCAGTCGCTGGAGCAGGGCTACACCATCGACGATGAAGAGCACGCGCTGGGCCTGAACTGCCTGGCTTCGGCGATTTTTGATCGCAACAACAACGTGATCGCCGCCATTTCCATTTCCGGGCCCAGTTCGCGGGTCGGCAAGGAGCGGTTCAAAGAGCTGGGTGAACTGGTGGGGGAAGTGGCCAGAGATATCAGCGCCGCGCTGGGTGAATCGCGCAGCAAGGCGTAATCGTCACGCGCCGGGGTGAGCCGGCGCGGAACAAGACTCCCCGTTTGATGAGCAGACGGGTTTTTTTGACGGTATTTTAAAGTTGGAAAAATTTTCCAATAAATTAAGGAGAGCATCACATGGCAATTATGCGAGCGGTAGACGCGGCAATGCACGTGCTGGAAAAAGAAGGGATCACCACCGCGTTCGGCGTGCCCGGCGCGGCGATTAACCCGTTCTACGATGCGATGCGGCGACACGGCGGCATCAAACATTATCTGGCGCGGCACGTGGAAGGGGCCTCGCACATGGCGGAAGGCTATACCCGCGCCGCTGCCGGCAATATCGGCGTGTGCATCGGCACCTCCGGCCCGGCGGGCACCGACATGATCACCGGCCTTTATTCCGCCTCCGCCGATTCGATTCCGATCCTGTGTATCACCGGCCAGGCGCCGCGCGCGCGTTTGCACAAGGAAGATTTTCAGGCGGTGGACATCGAATCGATCGCCAAGCCGGTGACCAAGATGGCGGTCACCGTGCAGGAACCGGCGCTGGTGCCGCGGGTGCTGCAGCAGGCGTTTCACCTAATGCGCTCCGGCCGGCCGGGCCCGGTGCTGATCGACCTGCCTTTCGACGTGCAGATGGCGGAGATCGAGTTCGATCCGGATACCTACTCGTCGCTGCCCGCCTATAAGCCGGCGGCCACCCAGGCGCAGATCGACAAAGCGCTGGATCTGTTGTGCGCGGCGAAAAAGCCGCTGATCATCGCCGGCGGCGGCATTCACAACGCCGATGCGGCGGATCTGCTGCAACGGCTGGCGGAGATCTGCAATGTGCCGGTGATCCCGACGCTGATGGGCTGGGGCGCCATTCCGGACGATCACCCGCTGATGGCGGGCATGGCGGGCCTGCAAACCTCGCACCGCTACGGCAATGCCAACCTGCTGGACTCGGATCTGGTGTTCGGCATCGGCAACCGCTGGGCCAACCGCCACACCGGTTCGGTGGACAAGTACACCGCCGGGCGCAAGGTGGTGCATATCGATATCGAGCCGACGCAGATTGGTCGGGTGATCTGCCCGGATCTGGGCATCGTTTCCGACGCGCGCATCGCGCTGCAAATGCTGGTGGACACGGCACAGCGCCGTTTCGAACGCGGCGAGTTGCCGAATCGCGACGCCTGGTGCGCCGCCTGCCTGCAGCGCAAGCAAACGCTGCTGCGCAAGACCCACTTCGACAACGTGCCGGTCAAGCCGCAGCGGGTGTATGAAGAGATGAACCGCGCCTTCGGCCGCGACGCCTGCTATGTCACCACCATCGGGCTGTCGCAGATCGCCGCCGCGCAAATGCTGCACGTTTTCGAACCGCGTCACTGGATCAATGCCGGTCAGGCCGGCCCGCTGGGTTGGACGCTGCCTGCGGCGCTGGGCGTTTGCGCCGCCGATCCGCAGCGCAAGGTGGTCGCGCTGTCGGGCGACTATGATTTCCAGTTCATGATCGAAGAACTGGCGGTCGGCGCGCAGTTCAAGCTGCCGTATATCCATGTGCTGGTGAACAACGCCTATCTGGGGCTGATCCGTCAGGCGCAGCGCGGGTTCGATATGGATTACTGCGTGCAGCTGTCGTTTGAAAACATCAACAACGCGGAGATTGGCGAGTACGGTGTCGATCACGTCAAGGTGGCGGAAGGCCTGGGTTGCAAGGCGCTGCGAGTGTTCAAACCGGAAGAGATCGCGCCGGCGTTCCGTCAGGCCCAGGAACTGATGCAGCAGCACCGGGTGCCGGTGGTGGTGGAAATCATCCTGGAGCGCGTCACCAATATTTCCATGGGCACTGAGCTGGATAACGTCAACGAGTTCGAACCGGTGGCGGCAACGCCGGAAGACGCCCCGACCTCGGTCAACTTCTTTGATTACCGTTGAGGAACCTTACCATGCCGAAATTTTCAGCCAACCTGTCGATGCTGTTCACTGAAGTCGATTTTATGCAGCGTTTCCGCCGGGCGAAGGAGCAGGGCTTCAGCGCGGTGGAATACATGTTCCCTTACGACTATCCGATCGCGGCGCTGCGCAGCGAACTGGAGGCACACCGTCTGAGCCAGGTGCTGTTCAACCTGCCGGCCGGCGACTGGGCGGCCGGCGAACGGGGCATCGCCTGCTTGCCGGGGCGCGAAGCGGAGTTCCGCGACGGCGTCGGGCGCGCGATCGAGTATGCGCAAGCGCTGGGCTGCGATCGCATCAACTGCCTGATAGGCAATCCGGATCCTGCCGTCAGCCGCTACACCACTGACGAACGGGTGAAGGAGAACCTGAGCTACGCCGCCGATACCCTGGCGCGGCAAAATATCCGCCTGCTGATCGAACCGATCAACCGCTACGACATGCCGCAGTTCTACCTGCAAACCTCCCGGCAGGCGATCGAACTGATCGAGGCGATCGGCAGCCCCAACCTGTATCTGCAGTACGACCTCTACCACATGCAGCGCATGGAAGGAGAGCTGACGCAGACCCTCGAGCGCCTGCTGGTGAAGATCGACCACATCCAGGTCGCCGACAACCCGGGGCGGCATGAGCCGGGCACCGGCGAAATCAACTGCGAGTTTATCTTCGCGCAGCTGGATCGCATGGGGTATCGCGGCTGGATCGGCTGTGAATACAAACCGCTTACCACCACGGAAAGCGGCCTGTCATGGATTAAAAAATACCTGTCTTGAGGAGATGAAAATGAACGTGGGATTTATCGGTCTGGGCATCATGGGCGCGCCGATGGCGGAAAAGCTGCTGGCGGGCGGGCACACGCTTTACGCCCACACCCGGCACGAGGTGCCGGCAACGTTACTGCAACAGGGGGCCATCGCCTGCCGCGATCCGCAGCAGGTGGCAGATGAGACGGACGTGATCTTCATCATGGTGCCGGATACGCCGCAGGTGGAGGAGGTGCTGTTCGGTGAACGCGGCTGCGCCGCCGGCAAGCTGAACGGCAAAGTGGTGGTGGACATGAGCTCCATTTCACCGCTGGAGACCAAAGTATTCGCGCAGCGCATCAACCAGCTGGGCGCCCAGTACCTGGACGCGCCGGTTTCCGGCGGCGAAGTGGGCGCCAAACAGGGCACGCTGACCATCATGGTGGGCGGCGAGGAAGCGACCTTCGAACGGGTGAAGCCGCTGCTGGCGCTGATGGGCAAGAACATCACGCTGATCGGCGGCAACGGCGACGGGCAAACCTGTAAGGTCGCCAATCAGATCATCGTGGCGCTGACCATTGAAGCGGTCAGTGAAGCGTTGGTGTTCGCCTCGCGCGCCGGCGCCGATCCGGCCCGGGTACGTGAAGCCCTGATGGGCGGCTTCGCCTCGTCGCGTATCCTCGAGGTGCACGGCGAGCGGATGATCAAGCGGGCGTTCGCGCCGGGGTTCCGCATCTCGCTGCACCAGAAGGATCTCAACCTGGCGCTGCAGGGCGCGAAGGCGCTGGCGCTCAGCCTGCCGAACACCGCCACCTGCCAGGAGCTGTTCAACGTCTGCGCCGCCAATGGCGACGGCGAACTGGATCACTCCGCGCTGGTGCGGGCGCTGGAAATCATGGGCAACCACCGGGTAGCCGGCTAAGGCGCCCGCCGGCATTTAATTTGCCGGCTTATCATTAGAATCAGAGATGTTCGACATTAATAACGCCCTCTTTATGATAAATAAAGAGGGTCCCCGCCAATCCAATAAAAATGATTCAGCACAATAAAAAGTAAAAAGCAGGATGCCAACCCAAGGAGACACTGAATATGGCAACCGATAATGCTGTTATTGATAAAGATATTCTTACCGCCCCTGACAAAAGTCGCTTATATCGAAAAATCGCCTGGCGCATTATGCCCATTCTATTAGTGAGCTATATCGTCGGTTATCTCGATCGGGTGGGGATTTCGTTTTCGAAATTCCAAATGATGCCCGATATTCTGAACGGCAACGTCTCGATGGCCGAAGCCGTTTACGGACTGGGGGCCGGGGTATTTTTCATCGGCTACATCATCGCCGGGGTGCCCAGCAATATTCTGCTGAGCCGCTACGGCGCCAGAAAGATTATCGCGCTGCTGATGGTGGTGTGGGGGGCGATATCGATGCTGAGCATCTTCATCACCAACCCCTGGCAATTCTACCTGGCGCGTTTTCTGCTGGGGCTGGCGGAAGCCGGCTTTTACCCCGGCGTGATCCTCTACCTGACGCTGTGGTTCCCCTCCAGCCAGCGGGCCAAGATGACGGCGCTGTTCGTGTGCGGCATCCCGGTCAGCAACATCATCGGTGGCCCGCTGTGCGGCTGGATCATCGAACACATGAACGGCCTGATGAACCTCTCCGGCTGGCAGTGGCTGTTCTTTATCAGCGGCCCGCGCGCGCTGTTGATCGCCATCGTCATTTTTTGCTTCCTGGATAATACCTATCAGAGCGCCAAGTGGCTCAGCCCGCAGGAGAAGGCGCTGATCAAGGAGGATATGGCGCAGAGCGCGCCGCGTCAGGGCGCCGCCGGCGGGCAGGAGTGGACGATGAAAAGCATGCTGAGGTCGTCCGCGTTCACCAAAATGTGGCTGATTTGCTTCTGTACGGTGATGGGGCAAGGCGGGCTGGCGTTTTGGGTGCCCACCATCATTCGCGACACCGGCGTGACCTCGGTGATGGATATCGGGCTGCTGACCATGCTGCCGTACATGCTGGCGGTGGTGGCGATGCTGGTGGCCGCGCGCAGTTCGGACAAGCATCGCGAGCGGCGCTGGCACATTATCGTGCCGTTCTGCATCGCGGCGGTGTCGCTGATCTTTATCGGCTTGTTCCCGGACAACAAGCATGTGGTGATGGCGGCGCTGTGCGTGGCGGTGGCCTCGAGCCTGGTGCCGTCGCCGCTGTTCTGGAGCTTGCCGAATGCCATCTTTACCGGCACCTGCGCCGCAGCGGGCATTGCGCTCATCAATTCCATCGCCAATATCGGCGGATTTATTTCGCCTTACATCATCGGCTATTTCAAACAGCTGACCCACAGCAATTTGGCGGCGATGTGCGTTTTGTCGGCGATGATGATCGTGGGCGCATTATTAACCTACAGCGTGCCGGCGAAATGGGTCAACAAATAACACTTTCC
The DNA here is from genome assembly GCF_059801225.1 of Serratia sp. Ae19-1. Taxonomy (NCBI): domain Bacteria; kingdom Pseudomonadati; phylum Pseudomonadota; class Gammaproteobacteria; order Enterobacterales; family Yersiniaceae; genus Serratia; species Serratia sp. Ae19-1. Next base: position 262,952 of record NZ_JBCHWD010000001.1, read on the forward strand.
TTCATCTTAATTAAATAGTCGGCAACAGTTTTATTTTATTTCGCCATGCGTTTCTCCTCTGATTAATTCAGCGGGGGAAGGCATGGCCGTTTTTATTTCTGTTCGAATAAAGGATGCGTCATGAAAATTGTTATTGCACCGGATTCATTTAAAGAAAGCGTCAGCGCGGAATTGGCGGCGCGGGCGATCGCGCGCGGCTTTCACGAGGTTTATCCCGATGCCGAGTGCGTTTGCCTGCCGATTGCCGATGGCGGCGAAGGCACGGTGGACGCGCTGGTGGCCGCCACCGGCGGGCGCAAGGTGAGCGTGACTGCCACGGGCCCGCTGGGGGAACGGGTGGCGGCGTTTTACGGCGTCAGCGGCGACGGCAAGACGGCGGTGATCGAGATGGCGGCGGCCAGCGGATTGATGCTGACGCCGGCGGAACGCCGTAACCCGCTGCTGGCCACCAGCTACGGCACCGGCGAACTGATCCTGCATGCGCTGGATCAGGGCATTCGCCACCTGATCCTCGGCATCGGCGGCAGCGCCACGGTGGATGGCGGCGTCGGCATGGTGCAGGCGCTGGGCGGCCGCTTTTATCGTCCGGACGGCAGGGCGCTGCCGTGGGGCGGCGGCGAGCTGGCGACGCTGAGCGGAATCGATCTCGGCGCGCTGGATGCGCGCCTGCGGCAGTGCCGGATAGAGGTCGCCTGCGACGTAGACAATCCGCTGGTGGGGCCGCGCGGCGCGGCGGCGGTGTTCGGGCCGCAGAAGGGCGCGACGGCAGCGATGGTGGCGCAGTTGGAACAGGGCCTGACGCAGTATGCCGAGGTGATCCGCCAGAGCACCGGCCGCGACGTGCGACAGGTCGCCGGCGGCGGGGCGGCGGGCGGCATGGGGATCGCCTGCCAGGTGTTTCTCGGCGCAACGCTGAAGCCGGGTATCGAGATCGTGATGGCGGCGCTGGGCCTGGAGCAGGCTCTGGAGGAGGCCGATTTGCTGATCACCGGTGAAGGACGCATCGACAGCCAAACGCTGGGCGGCAAGGCGCTGTCCGGCGTCGCTCGTCTGGCGCGGGCGCGCGGCCTGCCGGTCATCGCGTTGGCCGGCGTGGTGGAGGACGGGGCGGAAGCGTTGCACGCGCAGGGAATAGACGCGATGTTCAGCATTCTGCCGCGCCTGAGCACGCTGGCGGTCGCGCTGTCGCAAGGGGAACTCAACCTGCAGCGCAGCGCCACCAACGTCGCCCGCGCGATGCGTATCGGCCGGCAATTGAGATAAAAAAGAAGGCCACGCTGCGCGAGCAGGTGGCCTTGGTTTTGGCGGCGAAGCGCTTACGGCTCGACGTCGCGGTTGCAGTCCTTGGAGTAGATGTAGCTGAAGGTTTCCTGGCCCACCGCATAGCCTGCCTGCTGCACATAGGCGCCCATGAAGATGTAGTCGCCTTGCTTCACCGGCATCCATTCATTGTCCAGGTTGTACACGCCGGCGCCGCTGAGAATGTAGGCGCCATGCTCCTGCACGTGGGTCTCGATATAGCCGTGGCTGGCGCCGGGGGCGAAGGAGAGGATGTGCATATTCATGTCGAAGCCCAGATCTTTCGGCAGCAGATCCTGCAGGATCACCTCGCTCATGCCCTCGTAGTGGATCTGCTCCAGGTTGGCGACGTTGTTGCTGACCACGTGCGCCTCGTAGCCCTTGATGCGCTGGTAGCGGCGCTTGTAGAGGAACAGGCGGCTGGATTGGCCGCCGTTGGCGTTTTCCAGCCGCATGGTGACGCCCGCCGGGCAGTAAAGGTAGCCGCCGGCGGTCAGCGGGTAGTCGGTGGCGTCGGCGGAAGCGGTGATGGCGCCGTCGATGACGTACACGAAGGTTTCGATCTCTTCGCCGCCAAAGCCTTTGGTGTTGCGGCCGCAGTCGTGCAGCGTCACCAGATAGTCGACGAAGGTGGCGCCCAGTTTCGGCGTCGACAAGATGGTGACGTCGCAGTTTTCAAAACCGGGAATGACGTTGCGCACCAGGCCGTTCGGCGGGATCAGCGCATAGTTGCCGCGTTTGATGATGGCGCGCGTTGACAGAATGTCGGTTGGATAACCGGTTTGATTGTTGAAGTAACCCACGTTGATTCTCCTGATCGTTGAAAGGGCGCCGCGGCGGCGCCCGGTAAAAAAGCGCCGTCAGGCCTCGGTGGCCGTTCGGGTTGGCGTAGTGCGTTTCATCAAGACGTTGACGGTGAAGAAGATGGCGGTGCCCACCAGCAGGATGGCGGCGGAGATGTAAAAGCCCATCACCTTGGAGCCGGTGCTGTCGGAGATCACGCCGGTCAGGAAGGGGGCGATTACCGACGAGGACATACCAAAGAAGTTGAACACGCCGAAGCTGGTGCCATAGCCTTTCTTCGGCGCGTTGTCGGCGACGAAGGAGATCATGATCGGATCGACCGCCAGCTTACCCAGCAGCCCGTACAGGATCAGGCTTATCAGCAGCATGGTGGAGTCCGGCGAAATGACGGTGCAGACCAGCATTACCGCCGCGCACAGCTCGAGGAAAATGATCAGCTGCACTTTCTTGTTGCGGAAACGGTCGGACATGCGGCTGAAGAACAGCGCACCCGGCACCGACGCGAAGGCCACCAGGGCGGAGGAGAAGCCGATGGCCACCCCTTCAAAGCCGCGCTCTTGCTGCAGGAACGAGGGCAGCCAGGTGACTATCATGTAGTAGCCGTAGCAGGTGGCGAAGTACATCGCGTAGGCGGAGATCATGCGCAGGCTGAACAGGCCGCTGGCCTGACCGTCCTCTTCGGGCTCGAGCGCCGCCGGCGCAACGGTCTGGCTGACGGCTGCCGGCGCTTGAGGCTGCGAGCTTTTGATGACCACGGCGAACACCAGCGTCATCACTACCAGCAGGCCGGTGATGATGAACAGCATGATCTGCCAGTTCATGTTAAAGCTTTTCACCAGCAGGCTGGAGGCGATCAGGCCGATGGCCATGCCGAGCGCCGAGCCGCTGTTGATCACCGCGGTCGCCAGGCCACGGCGCTCCAGCGGGATATTCTCCGACGACAGGGAGTAAGCCGAGCCGTAATAAGAGCCGCAGCCCATGCCCGCAAGCAGGCTGCCGGCATAGACCATGGTCAGGCTGGTGGCGTTGCCGATCAGCAAGGTGGCGATGATGAACAGGCAGAAGCCCGGGATCAACACCACCTTCTTGCCGAATTTGTCCACCAGGATGCCCGCCGGGATCTGCATGCCGGTATAGGCGAAGAAGTAGAAGCTGGCGATCAGTCCCATTTCCGCATTGGAGTGCGCGCCGATGGTCTGTTGGATCTCGGGGAAGATCGGCGTCAGAACGGTGCGATAGATCCAGATCACCGCCCAGCCCAGACAGAGCACGACGACGATTTTTTTCCAGTAGCGCGGGTCGATGTCGTTGCTCATGCCTCGGCCCCCTGTTCGGTGTAGGCCAGCTGATACAGCGTCTGCGCCAGGATTTTCACCCCTTCGTTCAGATCGGCGACGGCGGTTTTTTCCGCCGGGTTATGGCTGATGCCGGCGATGCTCGGCACGAACATCATCACCGTCGGCACGCGCGGGGCGAAAATTTGCGAGTCGTGCCCGGCGCCGCTGTGCATCATGCGGTAATTCAGCCGCTGCGTTTCACACAGGCGGCTGACGCAGGCCACCAGCTGTTCGTTCATCGGGATCGGCGCTTCGTCCATCCACAGATCGATCTCGGCCTCGATGCCCATCTCGGCGCAGATGCGCTGGATATCCTGCTCGATCTCCTGCGTGAAGCGCAGCAGCGCGGCCTGATCGGTATGGCGGCAGTCGAGGGTGAAGTGGGTGAAGCCCGGCACCACGTTGACGGTGTTCGGCTTCGGCTCCACCTTGCCGAAGGTCAGCACCAGCGGATCGCCCTCGGCGCGCGCCTTGGCGATCGATTCGCAGCAGATGCGGCTGAAGGCGTGCACGGTATCCCGGCGGTAGCTCATCGGGGTGGTGCCGGCGTGGTTGGCTTCGCCCTGCAGCCGCACGTCATAGCGCCGTTGGCCGACGATGCTGGTCACTACACCGAGGGTTTTGCCTTCGGTTTCCAGCACTTTGCCCTGTTCGATATGGATCTCGACGAAGGCCGCGATATCGCTGCGCAGCGGCTGATGCGGCGGCGGGAAATCGAAACCGGCGTCGCGCATGGCGTTGACGAAGCCGACGCCCTTGGCGTCCGTAATGTGCTGCACGTCCTCCCGCCGGGCCAGGCCGACGATGTTTTTGCTGCCCCAGAACACATAGGGGAAGCGGCTGCCTTCTTCTTCCGCCAGCGCGATGACTTCCAGGCTGCGCAGCGGCGGGCCGTAGGTATCCTTGAGGTATTTGATCGCCATAAAGGCGGCTTCGATACCGAACTGGCCGTCGAGGTTGCCGCCGTTGACCACCGTGTCGATGTGCGAACCGGAGAGAATCACCTGGTCGGGGTATTTGCTGCCCTCCAGCCGCCCGAACAGGTTGCCGACCGCATCAAAATGGGTGCTCAGCCCGGCGGCGTCGAAGGCGTTTTTCAACGCGTGCTGCGCCTCGATCCATTCCGGGGTATAAAGCAGACGCGTCATGCCGCCGCTGGGGTCGGCGCCGATTTTCGATAACCAGCCGGAAATATCACGGATTTCTTGTTGGAAGTCTTTCATGTTTACCTGCCCGCATGTTGTGTCTCAGCGGCGATGCGGCCAGGGCGGATGATATTCGCCGCCGGCCGACCTATTGCGCTGAGCGCGCTGATGAAGGTTTTCTTTTTTCTCCCCGGCTCTGCAATATCAACCGCGAGCCGCGGCGGAAAAAGCCCACGATAATAAGATTGCGTTAACTGGCGAAGGGGTCTTTGTGGTCGTAAGAACGCTGGTAAATATCATTTGAAATTAAGTATTGATAAATGTCGTCGACGATTTCGATACCGTTTTTCTCGCTTTCCATTTCACGCGCATGGCTGTTCTGTCCCGGGTAAAGCACTTTACTGACACCCGGCGCCGGTTTAACGGCGTTCAACTCTTTCATGACCTGGCTGATATTTTTACGGAACGCCGACTCGTTGGTGAAATAACCTGGATTCAGCACGATATGCAATTGGCCCAATTCCCGGCCGGCGCTGAGATCGTGATACATCGAGCTGACGTGTTTGCCGAACGGCAGGCCGAGCAAAATGCCCGACAGCACGTCGACCATCATCATCAGGCCGTAGCCTTTCGGCCCGGCGATCGGCAGCAGGCCGCTGACGGCGAACGGATCGGTGGTGTGCTTGCCCTCGGCGTCCACCGCCCAGGTGTCGGGAATGACGGCGTTGCGCGAGCGGGCGTCCAGCACTTTGCCCCAGGCCTGCACGGTGGTGGCCATGTCGAAGGTAATCAGCTCGTCGCCTTCACCCGGAGCGGAGAAGGCGATAGGGTTGGTGCCGTAATAGACTTCGGCGCCGCCGTACGGCACCACCATCGGATCGGATTGGCACAGCGAGATGCCGACCATGCCGGCGCGCGCCGCCTGCTGCACGAAGTACGACAGCGCGCCGCTGTGGCCGATGCGGCGAACGCCCACCACCGCAACGCCGCTCTCTTTCGCCATCTCGATGGTGCGATCCATGCTCAGCTTGGCCGCCACGTGCCCGGCGCCGTTGTCGCCGTCGAAAATGGCACTGCAGGGGCCGGTTTTTTCAAAGGTGAAATGCGGGTGATTGTTGGTGCCGCCTTTACTGATACGTTCGGAATAGTATTCGACCCTGACCGCGCCGTGGGAGTGGATGCCGCGCGCATCGGCATGAACCAGCACGTCGGCGACGATGCCGGCGTGCTCCTGGCTCAGGCCGGCGGCGTGAATTTTTTGCTGGATAAGCTGGTGTAATTGTTGTTTAGAGACCTTCATATACAGTCCTTTTATCACTACGGTTTATTTAATTCGCCTCTGCGTTGTAATGTATAAATACCGGGGGGGAATAATGTGATCCAGATGCGTTTTATTCGATTGGATTAAAAATTCGTTGAATTAAATCGTCATTGTTAGAAGTTTTTTATAAATGAATTCCTCGCGTCTGGATTAACTAATATTCAAGGGATTAAGTTATTTTTTCTAACAATGAATAAAGTGTGACCGCACTCACCTCTGGGCGTGATTTTAATTTGTAGCTTGATAATTAACCTTTTCGCTGGATTCAATGCATCGCCGTGCTGCCGGTACGGGAAATATTGCCGATATTATTAAATGCTGTCTTAAGGATATCACCATGATCCATGCTTTTATTAAAAAGGGGAGCTTTCAGGATTCCGTCAGCCTGATGTTGATCTCCCGCAAACTCAGTGAGTCTCCCAAGGTCGAGGAAATATCCGTCATGATGGGGACACCGGCCAATAAATCCTTATTGGAGGTGACCGGTTTCTGGCACCCGCAGTTTAGCGAAGCGACGCCGAACGATATTTGCGTGGCGATCAAAGCGGAGTCCGCCGACGAGTCGATCGCCGAGGAGATCGGCGCGGCGCTGGAGGCGGCGCTCAAGGCGATTGCGCAGGGCAGCCAGGGCGGCAAAAAGCTGCTGCGGGCGCGCAGCTGGCGCACCGCCCGGCAGAAGCTGCCGGCCGCCAATCTGGCGCTGATCTCGATCGCCGGCGAATACGCGGCAGAGTTGGCGGATCGGGCGCTGGAAGACGGCTGCAACGTGATGATGTTCTCCGACAACGTCAGCCCGGCGCAGGAAGTGGCGCTGAAAACCAAGGCGCGCGAGCGTGGGCTGATCGTGATGGGGCCGGACTGCGGCACCGCCTGCATCGCCGGCGCGCCGCTGGCGTTTGCCAACGTGGCGCCCGCCGGATCCATCGGCGTGGTCGGCGCCTCCGGTACCGGCATTCAGGAGCTGATCTCGCAAATTACCCTGGCGGGACAGGGCATCTCGCACGCTATCGGCCTGGGCGGGCGGGATCTGACGGCGGAGATCGGCGGTATCAGCGCCATCAGCGCGCTGCGCATGCTGGCGGCGGACCCGCAGAGCCAGGTGCTGGCGTTCGTGTCCAAACCGCCGGCACCCGAGGTGCGTCAGCGGGTGATCGACGAAATGAAAGCGCTCGGCAAGCCGGTGGTGGCGCTGTTCCTCGGCGCGCAGTCCGCCGTGCGTCAGGATGGCAACATCACGTTCGCCGCCACGCTGGATGAAGCGGCGCGCCTGGCGGCGATGCTGGGCTGCGTGCAGCAACAGGCGGCGCAACAGCCCGCGGTGCCCGGCGGCAAAATCGCCGGACTGTACGCCGGCGGCACGCTGGCAGCCGAATGCGCGATGTTGCTGGCGGAAAAACTGCGCTTGCCGGTGGATAGCGAGCACCCGCGCGGCGCCATGCTGGTGGCCGATGGCCATCGCATCATCGACATGGGCGATGACTTTTATACCCAGGGGCGCCCGCACCCGATGATTGACCCGACCGCCCGTAATCAAGAAATCGCCCGCCTGGCGCAGCAGCCGCAGACCGGCGTGTTGCTGCTGGACGTGGTGATCGGCTTCGGCGCCCAGGACGATCCGGCGGCGTCGCTGGCGGACGAGGTGGCCAAGGTGCGCGCGGCGCGCGGCGCGGCCCAGCCGCTGGCGGCGATCGCTACCGTCACCGGCACCGAACAGGATCCGCAGCAGCGCTCGCGGCAAATCGCCACCCTGCAGGAGGCCGGCATCGCGGTGATGCCGTCGCTGCCGGCGGCGGTCGCGCTGGCGCATCAGCTGATTACCCCCGTCTTACCCGCACCTGAACGCGAACGGCCGGCCTTGCTGGACGGCGTCGCGGTGATCAACGCCGGGCTGCGCAGCTTCGCCGATGACCTGCAAACCAGCGATATTCCGGTGGTGCATTACCAGTGGGCGCCGGTGGCCGGTGGCGATCAACGATTAGCCAACATCTTGAAAAAATTAAAGTAAGGAACCGCTATGTACGCAACGATTGAGCAAGCAAACGCCGCCGTTATCGCCCGTATCCGCGAGGCGCGCCCGCACTGGCAGGATGTGGATCTGGCGCATCGGTTGATCCCGCAGCTGGCTGAAGGACGCAAGCTGTTGCACGCCGGGCCGCCGGTCACCTGGCAAGAGATGAGTGGTCCGGTACGCGGTGCCTGCATCGGCGCCTGCCTGTTCGAAGGCTGGGCGCAGGATGAGCAGCAGGCACTGGCGCTGCTGGAGCAAGGGGAAATCGAGTTTATCCCATGCCATAGCGTGAGCGCGGTGGGGCCGATGGGTGGCATTACTTCGGCCCACATGCCGATGGTGGTGGTCAGGAACACTGTCCACGGCAACTACGCCTACTGCAACATGAACGAAGGCATCGGTAAGGTGATGCGCTTCGGCGCCTATGGCGAGGATGTGCAGCAGCGCCTGCGCTGGATGCGCGACTCTTTGGCCCCGGTGCTGAAAGCGGTGCTGGCGACGCTGGAGGAGGGGATCGATCTGACCGCGCTGATGGCGCAGGCGATCAGCATGGGGGATGAGTTCCACCAGCGCAATATCGCGGCCTCGGCGCTATTGATGCGCAGGTTGGCGCCGGAGATTAGCCTGCTGCCTCGCGATAAGGCGGAGCTGGCGCAGGTGATGCAGTTCCTCAGTATCACCGATCAGTTCTTCCTCAATCTGGCGATGGCTTACTGCAAGGCGGCGATGGATGCGGGAGCTGAGATTGAGCAGGGCACCATCGTCACGGTGATGACCCGCAACGGCAAGAACTTCGGCATCAAGATCAGTGGCATGGGCGATCGTTGGTTCACCGCGCCGGTGAACACGCCGGAGGGGCTGTTCTTCTCCGGCTTCAGCCAGGCGCACGCCAACCCGGACATCGGCGACAGCGCGATCACCGAAACCTTCGGCATCGGCGGGGCGGCGATGGTGGCGGCCCCGGGCGTGACGCGATTCGTCGGGGCTTCCGGCGGCATGAGCGCCGCCACCGACATCTCCGAGGAAATGGCGGAGATCTATCTTGAGCGCAACATGATGCTGCAGATCCCGACCTGGGACTTCCAGGGCGCCTGCCTGGGGCTGGATGCACGCCGGGTAGTGGAAACCGGCATCACGCCGCTGATCAACACCGGCATAGCCCACCGCGAAGCCGGGGTCGGGCAGATCGGCGCCGGCACGGTGCGCGCGCCGCTCGGTTGTTTCGAGAAGGCGATCGAAGCGCTGGCCGATAAGCTCGGCATCACGGCGTAAGCGAACGGAGGGGCGTATGGACATTGTCGCGCTGGCCGGCAGCCGCCATGTGACGCAGGACTATGGCGCGCTGCGCTGCGTCGGCAGCTTCAACAACGCGATCAATTTCCTGACGGAAAATGCGCGGTTGCTGACGCTGCACCGCGCCGGCAGCGGCCTGAGCCCGATGGGGTGGCAGCTTGGCGCGCGGGATTTCGACCGCGTGCGTCATGCGATACCGTCCGTACGGCACTGCGCTTTCTCCACCACTGGCATCTTGCTGGATGCGCTTCTTGTCCGGCCCGCCGCGATGGCGCGGGATCTGGCGCTGGCGCAGCGGGCGGCCATTGCCGATCGGCCGCTGACGGCGGTGTTACAGCACAGCACCGCACTGTGCGGATTGCACGGCGAAATCGGTCGGCTGATGAAGCGGCCGTTAACGCCGGAGCCGGCCGGGCTGGCGCGGGATTTCTCTCGTTGGCTGCGGGGCGGCGCGGTCGACTGGCGTCATACGCTGGGCAAAGGGCCGGGGCTGACGCCGAGCAACGACGACACCTTGCTCGGTCTGTTGCTGAGCGCGCACCTCGACAGCCGCATCCAGGTCGCCAGGCTGAAGCCGTTTTTCGCCCAGACGCCACCGCTGGACGCGCTGACCACGCTGGTGAGCGCGCATTACCTGCTTTACGCCGAGCAGGGCGTGTTCGCCACGCCGCTGCATACGCTGGCGCAGGGGCTGCAGGTGCCTGAGGACGTATCGGCGGCGGTGGCGACGGTGCTGAGCCTGGGGCATTTCTCGGGGGCGGACACGCTGCTGGGCGTGTGGCTGGGGGTGACGACGATTAACGCACTGTGCGGCGCGCGGTGTGAACACGAGGGCCGGATCGCGGATTCGGCCGGGACGGTATGATTTCAACTACGGGTGCAAACCATGAAAACCTTGGTCATTGCGTTGGGCGGCAACGCCCTGTTGCAGCGCGGAGCCGTGCTCTCTGCGGAAAATCAGTATAAGAGCATCGCCCTCATCGCCGACGCCATCGGCAAGCTGGCGCAGAAGTACCGCATCGCCATCGTGCACGGCAACGGTCCGCAGGTGGGGCTGCTGGCGTTGCAAAACCTGGCGTACCGCGATGTGCCGCCCTATCCGCTGGATATTCTGGTGGCGGAAAGCCAGGGCATGATCGGCTATATGCTGACGCAACAGCTGAACGCCAGCCATCCGCAGCAGCCGGTGTCCACGCTGCTGACGCGGGTGCTGGTGGATGCGCAGGATGCGGATTACCAGGCGCCGAGCAAGTTCATCGGGCCGGTGTATGCGCCGGAACAGCGGCAGGCGCTGGAGGCCAGGTTCGGCTGGACGCTGAAGGCGGATGGTAACTACATTCGCCGGGTGGTGCCTTCGCCGGCGCCGCAGAAGATCCTCGACATCGAGGCGATCACCTTGCTGCTGTCGCAGCGGCATATCGTGATCTGCAACGGCGGCGGCGGCATCCCGATGATTGCCGGCGAGCATGGGCTGACGGGCAGCGAAGCGGTGATCGACAAAGATCTGGCGGCGGCGCTGTTGGCGGAACAGGTGGGGGCCGATCATCTGGTGATCCTCACCGACGCCGACGCGGTGTACCAGGAGTGGGGCACGCCACGTCAGCGCGCCATTCGTCGCGCCACCACGCAGGAGCTGGCGCCGATGGCGGTGGCGGACGGCGCCATGGGGCCGAAGATCATGGCGGTCAGCCGCTTCGTCGATCGCACCGGACGGACGGCGCATATCGGTGGCCTGCAGGACATCGACGCGGTGCTGGCGGGCCAGGCCGGCACCGCCATTTTGCCTTAGTTGCCGTCGGTTTATCCGCGCCCGCGTTGGCGCGGATAAGTATGCCAAAACGGCATGATTTCAATAATTTTTATTCATTTCATGATGTTGCTCACCTTGGCTAGAGTAAAAACACCCCCTGTGTTTAACGTCAAAAATTTGTCATTTTTATTTGCGACTATGCTTTTTGAAATGACATTTCGGCCAAGGATTGTTATGGATTCGCTCAGTGTTGATGAACTCGCCCAGAAGAACGACCGCTGGTATCGCATTGTAGAGGAGATGCTGGCCGAAGCCGGCGTCGCCATCAATGGCCCGCGCGCCTGGGATATTCGGGTGCACAACCCGGCGCTGTTCAAACGCATTTTGCAGGAAGGCTCGCTCGGCTTCGGCGAAGGTTATATGGACGGTTGGTGGGAGTGCGAACGGCTGGACGTGTTGTTTACCCGCATTTTGCAGGCCGGCGTCGACGAGCGGCTGCCGAAAAGCCTGAGCGACATCGCGCGCATCGCCTATGCCCGGCTGTTCAACCGCCAATCGCGCAAGCGCGCCTGGCAGGTGGGCAAAGAGCACTACGACATCGGCAACGATCTGTTCCGGGCGATGCTCGATCCTTACATGCAATACTCCTGCGGCTACTGGAAAGAGGCGCAGACGCTGGAGCAGGCGCAGCAGGCCAAGCTCAGGATGATCTGCGAAAAGCTGCAGCTGAAACCGGGCATGACGCTGCTGGATATCGGCTGCGGCTGGGGCGGGTTGGCGCAGTTTGCGGCGCAAAACTACGGCGTCTCGGTGCACGGCGTGACCATTTCTGCCGAGCAGCAGAAGCTGGCGCAGGAACGTTGCGCCGGGCTGGACGTCGAGATTTTACTGCAGGACTATCGCGATCTGGACCGCCAGTTCGACCGAATCGTGTCGGTCGGCATGTTCGAGCACGTCGGGCCGAAGAACTACGATACCTATTTCAGCGTCGCGGCGCGCAACCTGAAGCCGGACGGCCTGTTTTTGCTGCACACTATCGGTTCCAATCAAACCGACCTTAACGTCGACGCCTGGATAGACAAATACATCTTCCCCAACGGCTGCCTGCCTTCGGTGCGGCATATCGCCGAGGCCAGCGAAGGGCGTTTCGTGATGGAGGATTGGCACAACTTCGGTGCCGATTACGATCGCACGCTGATGGCCTGGCTGGAGAATTTCAAACGGGCGTGGCCGGAATTGGCGGGCGGTTATTCCGAGCGCTTCGAACGGATGTTCACTTATTACCTGAACGCCTGCGCCGGCGCGTTTCGTTCGCGCAACATTCAGCTGTGGCAGGTGTTGTTCAGCCCGGCGGGCGTAGAGGGTGGGGTGCGGGTCTATCGCTAATCCCCGTCATATTTCAAGCTGACTGCACGTTCGAGCCCTGGTCGCTTAGTTATCTAAGCTCCCAGGGCTTCACGTTTGCCACCTGGATGCAGCTTCAGGGATGACGGATATCAGTACAGCAGGGAGTACAGCTGGCGGCGATATTTAGCGGCCAGCGCGTCGCCGGTGCCGAGCGCGGCCAGAATATCCATCAGAGTCTTGCGCGCGTTGCCGTTGGCGGCGGCCAGATCTTTCTTCAGATGCCCCATCAGCAGTTCCAGCGCTTCTTCGTTACGCCCGACCTGATGCAGCTGCAGCGCCAGCTGCACCGCCAGCTCGACGTTGTCCGGCTGCTGCTGCACCTGCTGTTGCAGCTGTTGGATCTCCGGCGTGTCCGCTGCCTGCTTCAACAATTCAATCTGCGCCACCAGGCCTTGATAGCGAGTATCGCGATCCTGCAGCGGGATGGTCGCCAGCACCGCTTCGGCGTCTTCACTGCGGCTGAGCGCGATCTGGGTTTCAGCCAGCGTCAGGCCGATGTCACTTCGCTGCTGGCTGCTCTGCCAGGCGTCTTTCAGCAGCGGCAGCGCTTCGGCGGCGTTGCCGGCGGCCAGCAGTTCCTGCGCCTGCGCCAGTTTCAGATCTTCTTCCTTCGGCAGGAAACGCTGCAGCAGGTCGCGGATCGCTTCTTCCGGCTGCGGGCCCTGGAAGCCGTCGACCGGCTGGCCGTCTTTGAACAGATAAACCGTCGGGATAGAACGCAGCCCGAACTGGGAGGCGATCATCTGCTCGGCGTCGCAGTCCACCTTGGCCAGAATGAACTGACCGGCGTATTCCGCCGCCAGCTTGTCCAGCACCGGCGTGAGCTGCAGGCAGTGTTGGCTGCGCTCGGACCAGAAGTAGAACAGCACCGGAATGGACATCGACTGTTCCAGCGTCTGGTGCAGGTTAGTTTCGTTAATATCAACAACAGCTTGAGCTAGCATCTCTTTTTCTCTCTGATCGTGCGGAGCCATGGGGTGTAGATGGGGGCGCGCCGCCATTCTTCAACCCCGACGGGCGAATTAAGCGTTGCTGCGCAGCAGCCAATCCAGGCAGCGGCCCGGCAAAATGCGGCGCAGCACGCTCATCGCGTGCGCCAGCAGGGTGACCGGGTAGCGCAATTTAGCGCGCGGGCTTTCCAGCGCGTGGCGCAATTTGGGCAGAATGGCCTCCGGCGTCAGCGTCAGGCGTTTGGCGATACCGGGGTTATGCACCGGCTTGTCGCTCTGCGCCTGGTTGACGTTCTGGCTAAAGTGGGTGGATATCGGCCCCGGCTCGATCAGGCTGACCTGAATGCCGCTGCCGTGCAGCTCCATGCGCAGCGCGTCCGACCAGGCTTCCAGCGCGAACTTGCTGGCGGCATAGGCGCCGCGTCCGGCGCTGGAGACCAGGCCCATCACCGAACTGGTCTGAATGATGCGCCCTTCACCGTGCGGCAACATCGCCGGCAACAGCAGCTGGGTCAGTTGGTGGGTGCCGAACAGGTTGGTGGAGAACTGCTGCTCCAGCTGGCTGCGCGAAATGCGGCTGAGCGGGCCGTAAACGCCGAACCCGCCATTGTTGAACAAGCCGTACAGGCGGCCGCCGGTCAGCGCGATCACTTCGGCGGCGGCGCGCTCGACGCTGGCGCTGTCGTCCAGATCCAGCTCGATGCCTTCCAGCCCGAGCTGGCGCATGTTTTCCACGTCCTGCGGCTTGCGGCAGGCGGCCAGCACCCGATAGCCGCGGTTGCGCAGATCCTGCGCCGCAATCAACCCAATCCCGCTGGAACAGCCGGTTATCAATACCGCTTTTTGCATAACTTTACCTAGTGTACGACCCTAATTTAGTTAGACTCATGTTTTACTAGCGGTTCCAGACGCTCCGCCATCCAGGTGGCGATAAACGACTGGGCGTCCCCATTGGGGTGCAATCCGTCATCCTGCATCCATTCCGGCTTCACCACCACCTGTTCCATATAGAACGGCAGCAGCGGAATGTTGAACTGTTTGGCCAACGCCGGATAGACGGCGCTGAACGCCTCAGTATAGCGGCGGCCGTAGTTCGGCGGGATGCGGATCTGCATCAGCAGCGGCTGTGCGCCGGCCTGCTGCACCCGCGTGATGATTTGGCCGAGATCGCGCTGTACGTCCTGCGCCGGGAACCCGCGCAGGCCGTCGTTGGCGCCCAGCTCGATCAGCACCCAGCGCGGCCGATGTTGTTTCAGCAGCGCGGGCAGGCGTGCCAGCCCCTGCGCGGCGGTGTCACCGCTGATGCTGGCGTTGACCAGCTGTGGCGCGCCCGGCTTTTTTTGCCACTGTTCGGCCAACAGCGTCGGCCAGGCCCGCTCGATCGGCAGGCGGTAGCCGGCGCTTAAACTGTCGCCCAAAATCAACAAGGTATCGGCGGCGGCAGCGCGTAAACTGAATAATCCCAACAGCAAAAGGAAGGGAAGATGCCAGCGGAAAACGTTCTTGAAGTTCATCATCTTAGTAAACACGTTGGTCAGGGTGAGCATCAGCTCACCATCCTTACCGGAGTCGAGCTGCTTGTCAAACCCGCGCAGACGATCGCCCTGATCGGGGAATCCGGCTCGGGCAAGTCGACCTTACTGGGCATATTGGCCGGGCTGGATGACGGCAGCGAAGGCGAAGTGCGTTTGCTGGGCGAGTCGCTGACCGCGCTGGACGAAGAGGGGCGTGCCGCGTTGCGCGCCAGAAATGTCGGCTTCGTGTTTCAGTCGTTCATGCTGGTGCCGACGCTGAACGCGCTGGAGAACGTGCAGCTGCCGGCGCTGCTGCGCGGCGAGAGCGACAGGCAGAGCCGCGAGCAGGCGGTGCAGCTGCTCGAGCAGTTGGGGCTGGGCAAGCGGCTCGATCACCTGCCGGCGCAGCTGTCCGGTGGCGAGCAGCAGCGCGTGGCGCTGGCGCGCGCCTTCAGCGGCCGGCCGCGGGTGCTGTTCGCCGATGAGCCGACCGGCAACCTCGATCGTCAGACCGGCGATCGCATCGCCGATTTGCTGTTCTCTCTCAACCGCGATTTCGACACCACCCTGATCCTGGTGACCCACGACGAAACCCTGGCGGCGCGCTGCCAGCGGCGGCTGCGGCTGCGCGAAGGCAAGCTGTGGGAGGAAGCATGATCTGGCGCTGGTTCTGGCGCGAATGGCGCTCGCCGTCGCTGCTGATCGTTTGGCTGGCGTTGACGCTCTCCGTGGCCTGCGTGCTGGCGCTGGGCAGCATCAGCGATCGCATGGACAAAGGGCTCAGCCAGCAGAGCCGCGACTTTATCGCCGGCGATCGGGTGCTGCGCAGCGCGCATCCGGTGCCGGAAGGCTGGTTGCTGGACGCGCAGCAGCAGGGGCTGAAGGTGAGCCGCCAGCTGTCGTTCACCACCATGACCTATGCCGGCGATCGGCCGCAGCTGGCGGACGTGAAAGCCACCGATCTGGTCTATCCGCTGTACGGCAAGCTGGAAACGCGCCCGGCCAACATCAAGCCTGAACCGGGCAGCGTGCTGGTGGCGCCGCGCTTGCTGGCGCTGCTGAACGTGAAAGTCGGGGATTCGCTCGAGGTGGGCGACACCACGCTGCGCATCGCCGGTGAAATCATTCAGGAGCCGGACGCCGGCTTCAATCCGTTCCAGACCGCGCCGCGCATCATGATCAACCTGGCTGACGTCGATAAGACCGGCGCGGTGCAGCCGGGCAGTCGCCTGACCTACCGTTATATGTTCGCCGGCGCGGAGCCGGATATTCAGCGTTACGAAGCGCGGCTGACGCCGCAGTTGACGCCGGACCAGCGCTGGTTCGGGCTGCAGGAATCCGGCAGCGCGCTCGGCAAGTCGTTGCAGCGATCTCAACAGTTCCTGCTGCTGTCGGCCCTGTTGACGCTGCTGTTGTCGATCGCCGCCGTGGCGGTGGCGATGAGCCACTATTGCCGCAGCCGTTACGATCTGATCGCGGTGCTGAAAACCCTCGGCGCCGGGCGCGGCGCGCTGCGTAAGCTGATCGTCGGCCAGTGGCTGGCAGTGATGGCGCTGGCGGCGGTATGTGGCGGGGCGATCGGGCTGGCGTTCGAAGCGCTGCTGATCCGCCTGCTGAAGCCGGTGTTGCCGGCCGCGTTGCCCGCCGCCGGCGCCTGGCCGTGGCTGTGGGCGCTCGGCGCGCTGGTGCTGATTTCGCTGCTGGTCGGGCTGCGGCCGTATCGCCAGCTGCTGGCGACCCAGCCGCTGCGGGTGCTGCGCCGCGACGTGACGGCCAACGTCTGGCCACTGCGCTACTTCCTGCCGGTGACGGCGGCGATCGTGGTGGCGCTGTTGGTGGCGCTGATGGGGGCCAGTACGCTGCTGTGGGCGATTTTGGCCGGTATGGCGGTGCTGGCGTTGCTGTTGGGCGGCATCGGTTGGGGCAGCCTGCTGCTGCTGCGCCGCATCACGCTCAAGAGCCTGGCGCTGCGGCTGGCGGTCAATCGCCTGCTGCATCAGCCGTGGGTGACCATCAGCCAGCTGGCGGCGTTCTCGCTGTCGTTCATGCTGTTGGCGCTGTTGCTGGTGCTGCGCGGCGATCTGCTCGAACGCTGGCAGCAACAGCTGCCGCCGGACAGCCCGAACTTTTTCCTGCTCAATATGACCGAGGCGCAGGTGCCGCAGGTGAAAACCTTCCTGCAGCAGCACCAGATCAAGCCGGAAACCTATTACCCGATCGTTCGGGTGCGTCTGACCGAGATAAACCAGCAGGTGGCGACAGAACGGGTGCATGAAGACGATCCGGGCGGCGAGGCGGTGAACCGCGAACTGAACCTGACCTGGCTGGCAGCGCTGCCGGATCACAATCCGCTGGTGGCGGGCAGCTGGCCGCCGAAAACCGGCGAGGTTTCGATGGATGAAGGCATCGCCGGGCGGCTGAAGATCAAGCTGGGCGACACGCTGACCTTCAGCGGCGATACCCAGGCGTTCAGCGCCAAAGTCACCAGCCTGCGCCAGGTGGATTGGGAGAGCCTGAAGCCGAACTTTTACTTTATCTTCCCGCCGGGCGCATTGGACGGCCAGCCGCAGACCTGGCTCACCAGCTTCCGCTACGACGGCGACGGCCAGATGCTGACCCAACTCAACCGTCAGTTCCCGACGCTCAGTCTGCTGGACATCGGCGCGATCCTGAAACAGGTCGGCGGCGTGCTGCAGCAGGTCAGCCGCGCGCTGGAGGTGATGGTGGTGCTGGTGGTGCTGTGTGGCGGCCTATTGCTGCTGGCACAGGTGCAGGTCGGCATGCGTCAACGCCGCCAGGAGCTGGTGGTGTACCGTACGCTGGGGGCCGGCAAACGGCTGCTGCGCCGAACGTTGTGGTGCGAGTTCGCCCTGCTGGGGCTGGTGGCGGGCATCGCGGCGGCGGTGGGCGCCGAGGCGGCGCTGTGGCTGTTGCAGAGCCGGGTGTTCGACTTCCCGTGGACGCCGACGCCGGTGCTGTGGTGGGCGCTGCCGCTGGCCAGCGCGCTGCTGTTGTCGCTGTGCGGCGGCTGGCTGGGTGTGCGCCTGCTGCGCGGCCGGGCGCTGTTCCGCAGTTATGAGGGGTAATGTTGACTTAGCGGGATGAAAAAAAGGGGTTAGCCTAAGGCTAACCCCTTTTACTTTCGGCGGCGGTGCCTTAGGCCAGCTTCTGCTGTGCCCAGGCCAGCCCGCTTTGGTATTCGCCCGGCAGCAGCGGCGCCAGCGCCTGCAGCGCCTGGCGCAGATCGGCGGCGCTCGGGTCGTTCAGATTGAGGTGGCCGACCTTGCGGCCAGGGCGCACCTCTTTCTCATACCAGTGCAGGTGCACCAGCGGCAGCGACAGCCACTGTTCGTTGACGGCGGTGCCGATCAGGTTGACCATCACCGACGGCGTGCTCACCACTGGCTGCGGCAGCGGCAGGCCGAGGATGGCGCGCAGGTGCAGCTCGAACTGGCTGATGGACGCGCCGTTTTGCGTCCAGTGGCCGCTGTTGTGCACGCGCGGTGCCAGTTCGTTGATCAGCAGCCGATCGCCGACGATAAAGCACTCCATCGCCATTACGCCGACGTAGTTCAGTTCGTTCAGGATCGCCGCCAGCATCCGCTCGGCCTGTTGCTGCAGCGCCGGGTTGGGCTGCGGCAGCGCCACGCTGGTGCGCAGGATGCCGTCTTCATGCAGGTTGTGGGTCAGCGGGTAGAAGACCGAACGGCCGTCGTGGCCGCGCGCGCCCACCAGCGACACTTCGCCGGAGAAATTGATGCCTTGCTCGACGATGCACTCGCCATAGGCGTCGGCCGGCAGTTCGGCTTCCTGGCCCGGACGCAAGCGCCATTGGCCGCGGCCGTCATAGCCACCGACCCGGCGTTTGACGATCGCCAGCTCGCCCAGTGAAGCGAACACCTGCGGCCATTCGGCGGCGCTCGCCAGCAGCTGCCACGGCGCGGTCGCCAGGCCGAGCTGGTCGAGCAGCTGTTTTTGCGTCAGGCGATCCGCCAGACGCGGGAAGATGTCGCGGTTGACGAAGGCGCTGTGGGTCGCCAGTTCGCGCGTCAGCGCGGTTTCCGGCCAGCGTTCGATCTCGGCGGTAATGACGCTGTTCTGATACGGCACCGCCTCGGGCTCGGCATCGATGCCGACGGGGTAAACGGCGATGCCCAGCGGTTCGCCGGCCTGGCGCAGCATGCGCCCCAGCTGGCCGTTGCCCAGTATGCAAACCGGCTTCATGCGTCCTCCCGCGGATCGGGGTGGTTCAAGACGTCGTCGGTCTGCGCCTGACGCCAGTTCGCCAAACGCTGCGCCAGCGCGGCGTCGTGCAGCGCCAGGATCTGCATCGCCAGCAGCCCGGCGTTGGCGGCGCCGGCTTTGCCGATCGCCAACGTGCCGACCGGGATGCCGCGCGGCATTTGCACGATGGAGTAGAGGCTGTCCACGCCGCTCAGCGCGGCGCTTTGCACCGGCACGCCCAGCACCGGCACCAGGGTTTTCGCCGCCAGCATGCCCGGCAGGTGCGCCGCACCGCCGGCGCCGGCGATGATCACGTCAAAGCCGTTGGCGGTAGCCTGCTCGGCGAAGCTGAACAGCTTGTCCGGCGTGCGGTGAGCGGAAACGACTTCGACATGGAAGGGGACATCGAGCTGGGTCAGGACTTCTGCGGCGAACTGCATGGTGGCCCAGTCACTTTTCGATCCCATTACAATTGCGATTTTAGCCCCGGCATTGGCGGCTGAAGCGGCGTTGGCTCCCATGGGTGTAAGGCTCCTGTGGTTTGTCTGGCGTCGGCTGAGGACCGAATGAGGGCGTAGAGCATACCATGAGCGCACGGCGAGGAAAACGGTTGCGTCGCCGGTTTTCACCGGCGAAAGCGCGAATTTTCACTCGCGCGCCAGTCCGGAACTCAGAATGGGAATTGAATCAGCTCGACGGCGTCGGCGCTGACTTTGATCATCGATCCTTCGACGTGCCAGGCGCCCAGCACCGCGCGATGGGCTTCGCCGTTGCTCAACGCCAGCCGGTGCACCGCCGGGCGATGGGTATGGCCGTGGATCATCCAGTGCACGTCGTGGCGCAGCATCGTTTGCTCGACCGCCTGCGGGTTGACGTCCATGATGGCTTCCGACTTGTACTGGTTGGATTGTTGGCTGCGGGCGCGCATTTTAGCGGCGATCTTCAGTCGCCAGCGCAGCGGCAGCGCCAGGAACAGTTTTTGAATCAGCGGGTTGTGCACCTTGCGGCGGAATTGCTGATAGGCCTGATCGTCGGTGCACAGCGTGTCGCCGTGCAGGATCAGGATCCTGCGGCCGTACAGTTCCAGCACTTTTTCTTCCGGCAGCAGCTGCATGCCGCTGGCGCGGGCAAAGCGTTTGCCGAGCAGAAAATCACGGTTGCCGTGGATGAAATAGCAGGGCACGCCGGCCTGTTGCAGCGCCTTCAGCGCCGCGGCGATCTCCGCGTGCAGCGGCTCGGGATCGTCGTCGCCGATCCAGGCTTCAAACAGGTCGCCGAGGATGTACAGCGCGTCGGCGTGAATCGCTTCGCGCCGTAAAAAACGCAGAAAACCGGCAGTGATTGCCGGTTCCTGTGCGCACAAGTGCAGATCTGCGATGAACAGCGTACTCATGCAGCCGCGATTACTCGCTGACGGTCACGCTGTTGATCACAACGTCTTCTACCGGTACGTCTTGGTGCATGCCGCTGCGGCCGGTTTTCACGCCTTTGATCTTGTTGACCACGTCCATGCCTTCAACCACTTCAGCAAACACGCAGTAGCCCCAGCCCTGCACGTTTTCGCCGCGGAAGTTCAGGAAGTCGTTGTCGGCTACGTTGATGAAGAACTGTGCGGTGGCGGAGTGCGGATCGTTGGTGCGCGCCATTGCCAGGGTGCCGATGGTGTTTTTCAGACCGTTGTTGGCTTCGTTCTTGATGGTCGCGTTGGTCGCTTTCTGGTTCATGCCGGGTTCAAAGCCGCCGCCCTGGATCATAAAGCCGTTGATCACACGGTGGAAGATGGTGTTGTCGTAGAAACCGGCGCGGCAGTAGTTCAGGAAGTTTTCAACGGTAACCGGCGCTTTGTCAGCAAAGGTCTTGATAACGATATCGCCGTGATTGGTGTGGAAAGTAACCATAGTTTTAATCCTAACAAGGTGAAGTGAGACGTCACGTAAAGCGAGTGAACATTCAGACCGCCCTTATAACATATCCACCCCAGCGAGTCAGCAGCGGCTCAACCGCGCACTGTCTGTGGTAATTGCATTTGTGTTATATTATAACAATTATGCCGACCGCCGAATTTTGCGCATTTTATTCGCGTGAAGTCAGCAAAGCATGGCCTTAACCTTGCAATAGATCAGGCTTCAGGTTTCAATACGCTACCGGGCGGAAAACCTGAGGCCCGGTTATCTTTTTTGTTATCACGCACACCACGGAATCTCCCGATGCTAAAGATTTTTAATACCCTGAGTCGTCAAAAAGAGGAATTCAAACCCATTCATGCCGGGAAAGTGGGCATGTACGTGTGCGGGGTAACCATCTATGACCTGTGTCACATCGGCCACGGTCGTACCTTTGTCGCTTTCGACGTGGTGGCGCGTTACCTGCGCTATCTCGGCTATTCGCTGAACTACGTGCGCAACGTCACCGACGTGGACGACAAAATCATTCGCCGCGCGGCGGAAAATCATGAGACCTGCGACCAGCTGACCGAACGCATGCTGGCGGAAATGCACGCCGACTTTGACGCGCTGCTGATCGACCGCCCGGACAGTGAACCGCGCGCGACCCAGCATATCGCCGAGATCATCGAGATCACCCAGCGCCTGATCGATCGCGATCACGCCTACGTGGCCAGCAACGGCGACGTGATGTTCTCCATCGACAGCGATCCGCAATACGGGCTGCTGTCGCGCCAGGATCTGGATCAACTGCAGGCCGGTGCGCGTGTGGAGATCGACGACGTGAAGCGCAACCCGATGGACTTCGTGCTGTGGAAGATGTCCAAGCCGGGCGAGCCGAGCTGGCAGTCGCCGTGGGGGCCGGGCCGCCCAGGCTGGCATATCGAATGCTCCGCCATGAACTGCAAGCAGCTGGGCACCCACTTCGATATCCACGGCGGCGGTTCCGATCTGATGTTCCCGCACCACGAGAACGAGATCGCGCAGTCGAGCTGCGCCCACGATGGCCCGTACGTCAATTACTGGATGCACTCCGGCATGGTGATGATCGACAAAGAGAAGATGTCCAAATCGCTGGATAACTTCTTCACCATCCGCGACGTGCTCGGGCATTACGATGCGGAGACGGTGCGTTACTTCCTGATGTCCGGCCACTATCGCAGCCAGCTGAACTACAGCGAAGAGAACCTCAAGCAGGCGCGTACTGCGCTGGAGCGTCTCTATACCGCGCTGCGCGGCACCGACGCCAATGCCGCGCCGGCCGGCGGCGAAGCGTTGGAAGCCCGCTTCCGCGAAGCGATGGACGACGACTTCAACACCCCGGAAGCCTACTCGGCGCTGTTCGATCTGGCGCGCGAAGTGAACCGCCTGAAAGGGGAAGACATGGCGGCGGCCAACGGCATGGCGGCGGAATTGCGCAAGCTGGCGAACGTACTCGGCCTGCTGCAGCAGGAGCCAGAGCAGTTCCTGCAAGGGGGCGCTCAGGTTGACGACGGCGAAGTGGCGGAGATCGAAGCGCTGATCAAGCAGCGTAACGAAGCGCGTGCCGCCAAGGACTGGGCGCTGGCGGATGCCGCTCGCGATCGCTTGAACGAGATGAACATTGTGCTGGAAGACGGCCCGCAGGGCACCACCTGGCGTCGCAAGTAATCCGGCCGCAGGAAAAACAAAAAAGGCGCTGAATTCAGCGCCTTTTTCTATTGCGACAACCGAGGGTTATGGCTTGACCACGACCTTGCCGCCGTCGAACTCCACCACCTGATCGGCGACGATCTTGCAGCGTTTGCGGGTTTCGACCTTGCCGTCGACTTTCACCCGCCCTTCGGCGATGACTTCTTTGGCGGCGCCGCCGCTTTCACACCAGCCCTGGAACTTCAGCAGATCGCACAGTTCGACGTGGGGATGATTGTCCAGATTGAAAATTTCCATACTGCCTTACTTATTTAGGTTGAACGTCGTGATATTCCTCGCAGGCCTGCAAGGTATTTTGGATCAGTGTAGCAACGGTCATCGGGCCAACGCCACCCGGCACCGGGGTGATGTAGGCGGCGCGCTCGCTGGCGGCGTCGAAGTCGACATCGCCCACCACTTTACCGCTTTCCAGGCGGTTGATGCCGACGTCCACCACGATGGCGCCCGGCTTAATCCAGTCGCCCGGAATGAAGCCCGGCTTGCCGACCGCCACCACCAGCAGATCGGCGTTCTCGACGTGATGACGCAGATTTTTGGTGAAGCGGTGGGTGACGGTAGTGGTGCAGCCGGCCAGCAGCAGTTCCATGCTCATCGGGCGGCCGACGATGTTGGACGCGCCGACCACCACGGCATTCAGGCCGTAGGTATCGATGTTATAACGCTCCAGCAGGGTAACGATGCCGCGCGGGGTGCACGGGCGCAGCTTAGGCGCGCGCTGGCACAGGCGGCCGACGTTGTACGGATGGAAGCCGTCGACGTCTTTGTCCGGATGAATGCGTTCCAGCACCTTGACGTTATCAATGCCGGCCGGCAGCGGCAGCTGCACCAGAATGCCGTCGATTTCCTCATCGGCGTTCAGCTGGTCGATCAGCGCCAGCAGTTCGGCCTCACTGGTGGCAGCGGGCAGATCGTAGGAGCGGGAAAGGAAGCCGACTTCATCGCAGGCGCGGCGCTTGCTGGCGACGTAAATTTGCGAAGCCGGGTTCTCGCCGACCAGCACAACCGCCAGCCCTGGGGCGCGTTTGCCGGCCGCCAGACGTTGTTTCACTTGCTCAGCCACTTCGTTTCTAACCTGCTGCGCAATCGTTTTACCATCAATAATCTTTGCTGACATCAGTGTGGAAATCCATCAATTAAGAAAAGCGGGGGATGCCGCTATTCTGGCAGAAGCTGAGCGCGCTGTCAGGCGCAGAATCACCCTCGCCGCCGTTGCCGAGGCCGATTTACGCTTTTTTTATGCCGGCTTCAGGAACCTCTACGCCATTTTTACCTGCATTTGGATACGCTGAGGCCGTTTACAGGGCGAAAGAGGGCAGGATCATGAGAGCGATAACCCGGCTTTATCCGTTGCATCACCAGCCTGACCAGCAACCGGCGGAGCTTAAACACGTAGGGGAAACGGTGTTCGATTCTTCGCTGCATCCGGCGGACAGCGCGCAGCTGATTGCGCTGCATCAGCTTGGCCAACACCCGCTGGCGCCGTCGTGGCGGGCGCGCCTGAGCGCGCTGTGGCGGAAGCTGTGCACATGAACGGCAATACGTTGATGATCTGCGTCTTGCTGCTTGGCTGGGCGCCGTGGAGTCAGGCCTCTTTGAACAGCACGCCCCCCGACGCCGCGCTGGCGGCGAGACTGGCGGCGACCTGCAACACGCAGGCGGTTGAGCATGCCGACTGGAGCGATATCACGGCGGTCGTTCAGTCCGCACGCGTTTGCCTGCAGCGAGACACCGCGCGGCAGCATTCTGAACGCTCGCCGGGCGACACCGCGGTCGGCCTGGTTCAACGCAGCGTTGCCAGGGCCGCCGTGCGGGTGCTGGCGGAAAAAACGCCATAAAGCACGGCCGCCGCCGTAACGTCATGAAAAGGCATTGACTCGCTAACCTCTGACCGTATAATCCCAACCCGCAGCCGCAGGTTGCCGCATCTCAATGCGCCCTTAGCTCAGTTGGATAGAGCAACGGCCTTCTAAGCCGTAGGTCATAGGTTCGAATCCTATAGGGCGTGCCATTAATTATCCCTGATTTTCTCCCCATATTCTTTCCCGCGAAAATTCGATCGCGTAACCCATACTCTCGTTGGCTCGCCGCTGAGCGACATGTTATGTTCGTTCGCTAACTTTCCGTCAGTGGCAGAGTAAAAAATGCAAAGCTTATTCGTTTACGGCACCCTGGGGCCGGGCAGACCCAACGCGCACGTGATGGAGGCTATCGGCGGCAGCTGGGAAGAGGGCAGCGTTGGCGGATCGTTGCTTAACCAAGGCTGGGGCGCCGAGATGGGGTACCCGGGCATCGTGCTGGATAACAGCGGCAATCGGGTGAACGGTTTTCTGTTCCGCTCTGCCAACCTCGTCAATCATTGGCCTGCCCTCGACGCCTTCGAAGGTGACGGTTATGAACGGGTGGCGGTCAGCGTCACCACCGCCGGCGGTGAAACCGTCGATTCGTTTATCTACATGCTGAAAAAATGACCTTTAGCCGCTTCGCCGGCAATTGAACCTTCGTTTAGTTTGTCGCGTTACAATAGGCGAAAATTTCCCCATGGAGCCTATCGTGCGCAAATCCAGATTCTTTCTCGTGACCTTGCTGTGTCTGTGTGCCGCCGCCGTGCTGTACGTCATGGCATACCGGGCGCTGGGGCATTACCTCAGCGACGGCGAGAAGGCCTACCCGGATATCAGCGTTGAAATTCGCTGAGGGCCGGTCGGCGCGGTGGTGATCGCGCCGACTTTTTTGCACTGATTTACCCGCCATTTACCCGCCGTCGGCAATGATGACGCAGCGTCTCCACATTGTGTGGTTCTCTTGGGCGGAATGCGGTTATGTCACTGCAACAGGTTTCGAATGTCTCGTTGAGCAACAACGGCTTAAAGGGCATCGGCTATAAACATTACGCGTTGGCGATCGTGGCGTTTGCGGCGGTCGTGCGGTTTATTTCCTTAACGGACAGGTATTTTTGGTGCGATGAGGCCTCCAGCGTGCTGACCAGCCGCTATGACGTGGGCGCTTTGCTGTACCACGCTTCCTTCGATGTTCACCCGCCGCTGTATTACCTGTTGCTGCATGGCTGGATGGTGCTGTTTGGCGACAGCATCATGGCGGCCCGTTCGCTGAGCCTGGTGCTCGGCGTGGCGACAGTGGCGCTGGCGATGCGCTTTACGCGTTGGCTGGCCAACGAGCGGGCGGCGCTGATAGCGGGCTGGCTGATGGCGATCATGCCGATGGCGGTGCGTTACAGCCAGGAGGCGCGCATGTATGCGCTGATGGGGCTGCTGGCGATCGCCGCCGCCATGGCGTTGGCGAAGTGGCTGAAAACGCCGGATAACCGCCGCTATCTGGCGCTGTATGCGCTGTTGATGACGCTGAGCTTTTATACCCATTACTTCACGATTTTTACCCTGATCGCGCATTGGCTGGTGGTGTTGGCGCTGTCGTGCCGCCGCGAAGGCGAGTGTTATATCAAGCAACCGGCGTGGTGGCTGGCCAATGCGGCGATCGGGGTGGCCTACATTCCCTGGCTGCTGGTGCTGTTCAATCTGCTGGCGCATATCGCCGAGCTGCGGGTCGGCGGCGACGTCGGTTGGATCCCTCAGGTTTCCTGGAGCGATCTGCCGGCGATGTTCTGGCGTTTTCTCACGGGCCATGATGGCAGCAACTATCCCACGATCATTCTCTGGCTGTTGCCGGCGATGTTTGTCGCTTTATGTTCACTGTTGCTGTGGCGGCGCCAGATGCCGAGAAAATACGCTCTGCTGCTGCTCGGCGGCATGCTGATTCCGGTAATGTTGGTATTCGCCATTTCCTGGCGCTCGCCGCTGTTTGTCGATCGCTATCTCTATTCCGCCGCGCTCGGCATTCCGCTGGTGTTGGGTGTGCTGATCGCCGGAACGAAAAACCGGGTGCGCGGGATCTCTTTGCTGCTGTTCTTCAGCCTGCTGTTCGGCTGCGGCGTGCGCAATGATTACCCGGTCGAGAAAGATGAGTTCAAGGTGATGGTGCACTATATCAACAGCCACTATCAGCCTAACGATGCGGTGGTGGTCAGCAACATGTTTAACTACCTGAGCTATGTGTATTACAACAAACAGGGCTATCGCGCCTTGCTGTATACCCCCGCCAGGCCCAACGGCATTTCGGGCAAGCCCAACGCCTATGGCTTCGGCACCTTTTTCCACGATCGGGCGGCGCAGACCTACGTCGATAAGCTCAGCGTTTTATCGAAAACCCACCGCCGAGTCTGGCTGGTCAGCGGCGGGGATTTCAATCAGGACTTCGGCCGTTCGCCGCCGGGGTGGGTCAATACCGGCACCTTCAAGAGCGGCGGTTTCGAATCGCGCCTGTTCGTGGTGCATTGAGCGAAATGTCATATTTCCCATTCGGCGTTACATCTGGCCGAGCAAACTTACGCGGGGATGACAGTTCTATACATTGGGATTGGTACTGTAGCTCTACCCGATGATGTTGTGTGTTATCCATTCCCTGTAGTGTATTACCCCATCCCTGTTAAGTTTATCCCGCCTTGCGCGGGATTTTTTTTATCTGCGCCGGGCGAGATGCAGGCCGCCGCTCATGATGCTGCGGGTGGTCGGCAGGGCGAGAAAATCGTGCGGGAATCCGAGCTCGATGGCGCTGAGATCGTCCAACCGCCGCCAATGTTCTTGCGCCAATGTCACGTTCAATGCACCGAGGTTATCTTCCAGTTGCGCCAGAGTGCGGGCGCCGACGATCGGCGCGGTGACCGTCGGGTGGCGCAGCGTCCAGGCCAGCGCGATTTGCGCTGGGGTATATCCCGTTCCTTGAGCTATCTGGTTGACGGCGTCGGCGATATCGAGATTGCGCGTGTTCAGCATCCCCTTGGCGCGCACGGTTTCACGCCGAGTGCCCGCTTCATCGGGCGACGGCTGCAGATCCTGCCGCCGATATTTGCCGCTGAGTACGCCGCCGGCCAGCGGCGACCATGGGATCACGCCCAGCCCCAATTCTTGCGCCATCGGCATCAGTTCGCGCTCGACGGTGCGTTCCAGCAGGCTGTATTCGATTTGCAGCGCGATCAGCGGCGACCAGCCGCGCAATTCCGCCAGCATTTGCATTCTCGACGCCTGCCAGGCGGGGAGGTCCGATACCGCCACATACAGCACTTTCCCGGCGCGCACCAGGTCGTCCATGGCGCGCATGATCTCTTCCACCGGCGTGGTGAAATCCCAGGCGTGTAAATAGAGCAGGTCGATGTAATCGGTATTGAGCCGTTGCAGGCTGGCTTCAACCGATCGCAGCATGCTTTTGCGATGATTGCCGCCGGAATTGGGGTCGTCCGGCTGCATCGGCAGGGTGTACTTGGTGGCGATCACCAGCCGATCGCGGCGCCCGGCGGCGAATTCCCCGACGAAACGTTCGGCGCTGCCTTCGGTATAGCGGTTGGCGGTATCGATAAAATTGCCGCCGCGTTCGACGTAGACGTCGAACAGCCGGCGGGCTTCAGCCAGCTCGGCTCCCCAACCCCAGTCGGCGCCGAAGGTCATGGTGCCGAGCGCCAGCGGTGAAACGCGCAGGCCGGAGCGGCCCAGCAGGCGATAGTGATCCAGCGACAGTGATGTGTTCATAGGCATTCTCCCGTGTAGATGGCGTTTACGATAGCGCCCGCAGGCTGTTTAAAGAATGCACTATAATCTTCATGGATTATTAAGGAGGATGAGCATAATGAGAGGCAGTGATTTTGCCGAGTTGCGCGCCTTTGCCGCCATCGTCGAACACGGCGGTTTCGCGCGCGCCGCCGCGCATTTGGGCATGTCCGCTTCGGCGCTCAGCCAAACGCTGCGCAACCTGGAGACGCGGCTGGGCGTGCGTTTATTGAATCGCACGACGCGCAGCGTGGCGCCCACCGAAGCCGGCGCGCAGATGCTGGCGCGTTTGTTACCGGCCATGGAGGAGATCGACGCGGCGGTGGCGCAGGCGGTCGCGCGGCGACAAAATCCGTCAGGTCGGTTGCGATTAAACGTTACGCGCGTGGCGGCGCTGCATTATTTGGCGCCATTGATCGCGCCGTTTCATCGGCAATACCCGGATATCGTTCTCGATCTCAGCATTGAAGAGAGGCTGGTGGATATTGTCGCCGGCGGCTTCGATGCCGGTGTGCGGCTGCATGAGAAGCTGGCGAAAGATATGGTGGCGGTCAAGCTGGGCGGGGAGGTGCGGATGCGCGTGGTCGCCTCGCCGGCGTATTTGGCTCGCTACGGCCGACCGCTGACCCCGGAGGATCTGCGGCAGCATCGCTGCTTGAACTACCGCTGGCCGACCAACGGCAATCTGTATCGCTGGGAGTTTGAACGTGACGGTGTGAAGCGGGACATCGCCGTGGAAGGGCCGGTGATCGTCGATGAACCGGAAGTGTTGGTGCGGGCGGCGTTGGATGGCGCCGGCATCGCCTATCTGTTCGAGCAGCAGATCGCCACCGGCTTGGCCGACGGCAGGCTATTGCCGTTGCTCGATGCCTGGACGCTGCCGTTTCCCGGTTTTTATCTGTACTATCCGGCGAACCGCCAAACGCCGCGCCCGCTGCGTGCTTTTATCGATTTTGCCCGTCAATGGGCGGAACAAGGCGCGTAGCGCGATTTTTTTGAATAACACCGTCAGTTTTATTCAGTATTCAGCCGTGGCGCGCTTGATTAGATTGAACGCGAGAGGGGCGCCGCCGGCGCCTCTGAGCAATGAGTGGAGAATTTCTATGGCGAAGACAGTAGTGGTGTTTCATTCCGGCTACGGCCATACCGAGCGTTTGGCGAAAGTGGTGGCGGAAGGGGCCGGGGCGGAACTGATCGCCATCGATCAGGAAGGCGATATCAGCGATGAGGCCTGGCAGGCGCTGGATGAGGCGGACGCCATCATCTTTGGTTCGCCGACCTATATGGGCGGCCCGTCCTGGCAGTTCAAAAAATTCGCCGACGCCAGCTCCAAGGCCTGGTTCGGCCGCAAGTGGCAGGACAAAGTGTTCGGTGGCTTTACCAACAGCGCCAGCCTGAACGGCGACAAGCAGGTGACGCTGATCGCGCTGCAGACGCTGGCTTCGCAACATGGCGGCCTGTGGGTCAGCCTGGGGCTGCTGCCGGCCAACACCAAATCGGCGCAGCGCACCGACGTCAACAACCTGGGCGGTTCGGTGGGGCTGCTGGTGCAAACGCCGGCGGATGCCAGCGTGGATGAGATGCTGTCGGGCGATCTGGCGACCGCCAAGCTCTATGGCCAGCGCGTGGCGGGTTTTGCCGCCAAACTGGCGTAAGGCCTGACCTCGTTCAGAAGGGATTGGGGCGAGGCGAAATCCGCGTCGCGTTCATTTTCTCTGCACAATTGGCGCGTAAGCTGCGAAATGTTATTAGCCTGCTTGGGCTAACACTGCATTTCGTACAAATATTCCCGGTTCCTAGGCCGGGTTTTTTGTTGCTAAGGTCGGCTTAAGCTTTCACCGCTATACTGCGCGACGGCACAGGCAGGCAATGCATGGCTGTGTCGTAACTGTCGATTTGCTGTTGTTCAAGCAAGCCCGCTTCACGCGGGCTTTTTTTGGCTTGTTATTGCACGGGCGGCTCAGTTGCAGGAAAATAACCGCGCAGTTATTCCAATATTATTCAACGACCAATAACCACAGACTTATTAATGTCATTAACGCCTTCACGGGTATATTGCGGTTTTGCGCTATGCTGACAGTTGGGATGGGTATAATTTCCCGGCGGTTTACCGTGGCTGCAACCGATGCCGCATTAGGTTAAGAAAAGTCTGTTAATTAAATGTTAATGTTTTTCATTGTTGATTTGTCTGGCTTTTTTGGTTGAAATCCGGGTTGACTATCCCTCATTGGCCGGGCGAGAGCGTATGCACATTATTATTCTGGTTATTAGCAATATACGGGCGAGGCGATGAACGCCAGAATAAACGCCAGGCATGGCCTGCCGCTTACGGTTCAGCTGATCAATCTTTTCATGCTGGCCTTTTTACTTTCCCTGGTGGGTATTCTTAGCCGGCCGATTGGCTCGCTTTCTTTATTTTGGCCGGTCAACGCGATTCTGCTCGGGCTGCTGCTGCGCAAACCCGTTTACGCTACGCCGCTCGGCTGGCTCACCACTTATCTGGGCATGGTCGCCGCCGATCTCAGTACCGGTGAGGGCTGGTCCCTGGCGCTGTGGCTGAACGCCTGCAACATGTCGCTGATCGCCGTCGGTTACGGCATCATGCTGATGCTGCCGCAATCTCAACGGCGCATGGGCAAACCCCAGGCGATACTCTATATGTTCAGCGCCAGTCTGGCCGGATCGGCAGTGGCGTCGACGCTGTCGGTGCTGCGCAACGACAGCCTGTACAACAATACGGTGGTCGTCGCCTGGTTGGCCTGGTTCAGTGAGCAGTTCTCGACGACGTTGCTGCTGTTGCCGGTGCTGATGGCGGCGCCGCGGTTGAAACAGCTGTTTCGCATGCAGGTGCGTTGGCGCCTGAAAGGCTGCCTGCCGCTATTGGCGCTGCTGCTGTCGCTGGCGTTCAGCGTCTATATCGGCGGGCCGGGCGCCATCGCTTTCCCGATCCCGGCGCTGCTGTGGTGCGCCGTGCGCTATCAGTTGTTCCCCGTGACGCTGCTGACGTTGTTGACCGGCATGACCGAGATCAGCAACATTTCAGCCAACCTGGTGCTGTATGAAACGCCGAACAATCACAACGCCTTCCTCGACACCCTGATGTCCGCCCGCTTGGGCATCGCCATGCTGGTGATGGGGCCGCTGATCCTCGCCAGCTCTATCGCCGCCAATCGCAAGCTGATGCGGCGTCTGGAGCACAGCGCCAACCACGATTTCCTGACCGGGGTGCTGGCGCGCAGCGCGATGACGCGCAAAGCGGGCGAGCTGCTGGAGCACAAGCACCGTTCCAAGGAGGCGGTGTCGTTACTGCTGATCGACATCGACCATTTCAAACAGATCAACGATACGCATGGCCACAGCGCCGGCGATCAGGTGTTGGCGTCGTTCGCGCACATCGTGCGGCGCGAGCTGCGGCACGATCAGCTGTTCGGCCGTTTGGGCGGGGAAGAGTTCGCCATCATGCTGCCGCGCGCGCTGGCGGCGCAGGGCGTGGCGCTGGGGGAACATCTTCGTCGGCTGGTGGAGCAGACGGAGCTGCAGGCGGATGGCAAGCAGACCTTGAAAATCACCATCAGCGTCGGCGTCGCCAGCCTGGCGATGAACGAGGTGAAATCGCTGGAGCAGCTGATGAATATGGCGGATATCGCGCTGTATCGCGCCAAATCGCAGGGGCGGAATCGGGTGGAGTCGTTCAACGTGGTGAACGGCAACAGCGTCGAGCATATTCTGTTCCGTTAAGCTCGACGCTGGGTGAGCAGCGTTTACAGGCTTTTCAGCGCCTTGATGGTCTCATCCATATCGATCTCGTGCTCGGAGAAGGTATGGGTGGTGTTCTGGAAGGTGGTGATGGTCAACATGCGCAGCGTTTGCATGGCCTGCGCTTGATCTTCCGACTGCGGGCGAATGCGGTTCATCAACAAACCGACCGACAGCACGGTGTTCTCCTTATCCACGTCGGCTTTGACCGGTACGTCCTTGGTGAAGGTGTTGAAAGACTTGATGCTGGTGATCTTGATTCTTTCATTGGCGATGATGATGTATTTGCTGGGTGCCAACACTTTGACCGCATAAGCCGACGGACCTTTGGTGTTGTTGGTCGGCTCGAAGGTCACCGCCGCGTTTTTCTTAATCAGCTCCGGGTTTTGCACTTTAATCACGTGAAAATAACGATTTTCTCCGTTCTCGTCGGTAATAAAGCCGAAGCCTTTGTCTTCAAAAAAAGTCGTTATCTTGCCGTTCATCGCTATTCTCACAAAAGGGTTCTATACAGCGCTTATGATAGCGCGGAATGCCTGGCAGCGACAGATTGCGCGCGCGGCATTTAGTCATGCGATAACGGCATTTAGCGGCTTTCCGCCCACATGCTATGTTCATGCTGACTTCATTCACTGCGAAAAGGAATATCGATGGGTATCAAACGTCTCAATCACGCCGTACTGTATGTGAGCGACGTGCGGCAGAGCGCCGACTTTTATCATCAGGTGTTGGGCTTCAAGCTCAAGCCGTCCGACAGCCCCGATAGGGCGGTATTCACCCAGGCCGCCGATTCGGACAACGATCACGATTTGGCGCTGTTCAGCAAGAACCTGGGCCAGCAGCGCGCTGGGGTGTTTCGCGCCAACGGCGAGCCGCCGGCGGAGCATGAGCCAGCGGCCGGGCTGTACCATCTGGCCTGGGAAGTGGACAGCCTGGAAGAGCTGGAGCGTATTCGTCACCAGTTGGCCGAACGCGGTATTCTCGGGTTGGAAGAGGATCACGGCGTGCACAAAAGCATTTACGGCCACGATCCGGACGGGCTGCTGTTCGAGGTGACTTGGTTTATTCCCCCGGCGTTGCTGACCGAAGAGGACAAAAACCAGCAGGATATTCGTCCGCTGGATTTCGCCGCCGAGAAGCGACGTTTCGCCGGCCGGTAAGCGGCCATGCGGGGCGCTGCGGCGCCCCGACCATCACAATACCTTGTTGAGGAAATTGACGGTGCGCGGATGCTGCGGCTGGGCCAGCACCTGCCTGGCGTCGCCTTGCTCGACGATCTGGCCGTCGACCATAAACACCACCCGATCCGCCGCTTCGCGCGCAAAGCCGATTTCATGCGTCACCACCACCAGCGTGACCCCCAGATCGGCCAACCCCTTAATCACATCCAGCACTTCGCCGACCAATTCGGGATCGAGCGCGGAGGTCGGCTCATCGAACAGGATCACCCTCGGGTTCAGCGCCAGCGCGCGGGCGATGGCGATGCGCTGCTGTTGGCCGCCGGAGAGGTGGCGCGGGTAGGCGTCCGCCTTGTGACGCAGCCCGACGGTGTCCAAAAGCTCATAGGCCACCGCCTTCGCCCGCTCGCGGGAATGGATCTTGTGCACCACCGGCGCTTCGATGATGTTTTCCAGCACCGTCAGATGCGGGAACAGATTGAAGTTTTGGAACACATAGCCGACGTTGATGCGTTGCCGCAGAATGGCCTTTTCCTTCAGCTCGTACAGCCGGTTGCCCTTGCGGCGGTAGCCGACGTAGTCGCCGTCGATGCGGATAAAGCCCTCATCGACGCGCTCCAGGTGGTTGATTGCCCGCAACAGCGTCGATTTGCCGGAGCCGGAAGGGCCGAGGATCACGGTCACGGTGCCCGGTTGCAGCGTCAGGCTGACGTCGTCCAGCGCCTTGTGCTTGCCGAAGAACTTGCTGACGTTGCTGATTTCGATCAGGCCGCGTGCCGGCACCGGGGTGAGGTTACGTGTCGGCTGCTCGGACAAGGCGTAATAATCAATAGCTTCAGACATGCGGGGCTCCTAACGTTTTAACCAGCCGGCCAGTTTCTGCCAGGGTGTCGGCGGCAGTTCGCGCACCGCGCCGCGGGCGAAATAGCGCTCGATGTAGTATTGGATCACCGACAGCGCGGTGGTGATGAACAGATACCAGACGGTGGCGACCATCAGCAGCGGTATCACCTGCTGGGTGCGGTTATAGATCACCTGAATGGTGTAAAACAGCTCCGGCAGCGCCAGCACATAAACGATAGAAGTACCTTTCGCCAGGCTGATGATCTCGTTGAAGCCGGTCGGAATAATGGAGCGCAGCGCCTGCGGCAGAATGATGCGGAAGGTGCGGCGGTAACCCGGCAGGCCCAGCGCTGCCGCCGCTTCGTGCTGGCCGTAATCCACGCCCAAAATGCCGCCGCGGATGATCTCGGCGGTGTAGGCGGACTGCACCAGCGTCAGGCCCAGCACCGCCACGGCGAACTGGCCGAGAATGTCGATGGTGGGGAAGCTGGCGAACACCACGGAGGTGAAGGGGATGCCCAGCGAGATGGCGTCGTACAGGTAGGAAAAGTTGTACAGGATGATCAGTACCAGGATCAGCGGCAGCGAGCGAAACAGCCAGATATAGCCCCAGGCCAGCGACGCCAGCAGGTAAGAGCGCGACAGCCGCGCCAGCGCCAGCAAGGTGCCGAACAGAATGCTGAACAGGGTACCGAGCAGCGTCAGCAGCAGAGTTTGCCCCAGCCCGGCCAGCACCGCCGGCGCGAAGAACCACTCGGCGAATACGCCCCATTCCCAGCGCGCGTTGCCCGCCACCGATTGCACGATGGCGGCCAGAATGAACAGCGAAAACAGCGCGCCGATCAGCCGCAGCGGATAGCGGGCGGGCACCACTTTCAAGACTTCTTGTTTGGACATGTCATGTCTCCTGCTACAGATAAAAAAGGGTTAGGCGATTTTCCTTTCCGACGCGCAACAACACGCGTCCTCTGCAATCAGGCTCTTGCGGAACGGCAGGCGGCCGTCGTAGGGAGGGCGGCTGTAAACCTCGCTGTCGACGGCCGGATCGAACTGCGGCTGATAGCCGTTGTTCAGATACAGGCCCACCGCTTCAGGCTGGCGAAAGCCGGTGGTCAGATAGAGCCGGCGATATCCCTGCGCCAGCGCCAGCGCTTCCAATTGCTGCAACACCCGCTGCGCCAGGCCTTGACGGCGCAGATCGCTCCGCGTCCAGATCCGTTTCAGTTCGGCGGTTTGCGCGTCGTAGCGCTTGAAGGCGCCCATGGCGATCGGTGCACCGGCGCGCAGCAGCACGATAAAGGCGCCCTGCGGCGGCGCGTACAGATCCAGCGGTTCCGGTTCCTGGTCACCAAAATAATCGCCGTAACGCTGGCGATATTCACCGAACAGTCCCTCGATCACCGGGGCGATCAGCGGGTCGGTCGGCAGCGTCTGAATGAAGGTGTCTGCTGTCATCGCACGCTCCTAGTCGCCCAGGCCGGGCGGGTTGATTTCCGACTGTGCAAGGCGTTCGACGCTCTCGCCCCAGCGGTTGAGCACCCGATCGTATTGCCCGCCGCGGATCGCGCCGTTCAGCGCTTCGTTCACCGCCTGTACCAGGCCGTTGCCTTTGCGGGTGGTGACGGCGATGTGCGCCGCCTTCGGCCAGCCGCCTTCCACCGTGCCCGCCAGCCGAGTACGGCCATTCAGCGCCGCTTTATAGGCGCCGAGCACGTTCGGCCCAAAGTAGGCGTCGGCCCGGCCGGACTGGATCGCCAGCGTGGCGGCCGCATCATCGGTCACGTAGATCGGTTGGAAGGGTTTGAGCCCCTGCTGCAGGTTCTGTTTATCCCACGCCAGCAGGATCGCTTCCTGATTGGTGCCGGAGCCGACGATGATCTTTAATCCGGCGATATCGGCAGGCTGTTTGATCGTCGCGATCTTGCCGCCGGTTTTGACGTAAAAGCCGAGCGAATCGATGCGGTAGGTGGCGAAATCGAAGCGGGTTTTGCGCTCTTTAGTGACGGTAACGTTGGTGATGGCCGCGTCATACTTGCCGGAGACCACCCCCAGCGGCCAGTCTTCCCACGAGGTTTGCACCACGTTAAGCGTTAGGCCCAGGCTGTCGGCCACCAGCTGCGCGATATCCACTTCGCTGCCGATAAGCCGCCGGTTGTCGGCGGCGAACAGCGCCAGAGGCGGCGTGTTGAGCGCGGCGATCGCGACGGTGAACTGTCCCGGGTTTACGAAGTGGAAATCGGCCGGCAGTTTGGCGATCGCCTGCGGGTTTTTCGGCACGTGGATTGGGGTTTCATTGGCCTGCAAATCGATGCCGGTGCCCGCCTGCGCGGCGCCGGTCAGGCTCAACAAGGCCGCCACGAGGGCGGCGGTAACGGTTTTCTGCATAGCGGGTATCCCTGAAAGCGATCTTATTATTGGGTGAATCTGTTCAATGGGCGTTTCAGGCCCAGGTGTTCGCGCAGCGTGTCGCCGCGGTACGCTTGGCGGAACAGGCCGCGCCGCTGCAGGACGGGCACCACCCGATCGACGAAGTGACCGAAAGCGTTGGGCGTACCGCCGCTGATGATGAAGCCATCGGCGGCTTCGCTGTCGAACCAGCGCTGCAGACCGTCGGCCACCGCTTCCGGCGTGCCGCTGAACACCGGGCGCGGCGAGGCGGCTTCCAGCGCCACCTGGCGCAGCGTGAGGTTACGCTCACGGGCGTTGCGCTTGATCGCGTCGGTGGTGCTGCGGAAGCTGTTTTGCCCCAAATCGCCGATGTCCGGGAACGGGGCATCCAGCGGATGGCGAGCGAAGTCGTAATGTTCGAAGTAGCGGCCAAGATAGTTGAGGGCGTTTTCGATGCTGACCAGGCGAGCGGTCTCCTGATACTGGCGCTCGACGTCCGCGTCGTCGTCGCCGACGATCACGCTGACGCCCTGGAAGATACGCAGATCGTCCGGTTCGCGCCCTTGTTCCACCAGTTGCCGTTTCACGTCCTGATAGAAATCCTGCGCCTGTTCCAGCGTGTCGTGATGGGTGAAAATCGCATCGGCGTGCCTGGCCGCCAGGCGTTTGCCGTCTTCAGAAGCGCCGGCCTGGAACAGAATCGGGCGGCCTTGCGGCGTGCGGCCGATGTTCAGCGGCCCTTGTACCGAGAAGAACTCACCCTGGTGGTTGAGGGTGTGCAGTTTCCCGGCGCGAAAGAATTCGCCGCTGGCTTTGTTGCGCACGAAGGCGTCCTCTTCCCAGGAGTCCCACAGTCCTTTGGCGACGTCAAGAAACTCATCGGCGATGCGGTAACGCAGGCTGTGTTCCGGGTGTTCGGCGCGCGAGAAGTTTTTGGCTGAGCCTTCCAACGGCGAGGTCACCACGTTCCAGCCGGCGCGGCCGTTGCTCAGGTGATCGAGGCTGGCGAACTGACGGGCGACGGTGAACGGATCGCTGTAGGAGGTGGAGAGGGTGCCCACCAGGCCAATTTTGTCGGTGGCGGCGGACAGCGCGGCCAATAGGGTCAACGGTTCGAAGCGATTAAGAAAATGCGGAATGGATTTTTCGTTGATATATAAGCCATCGGCGACAAACACGAAATCGAATTTTCCCTGCTCGGCTTTTTTCGCCGTGGCGATATTAAATTCGAGGTTGATGCTGGCGTCGGCGGTGGCGTCCGGGTGGCGCCAGGCGGACATATTTCCCGACGCGCCATGCAGAATGGCGCCCAGCCGTAATTGTCGTTGATTATTCGCGCTGTTGCTCATCGTGATTATCCCATCATGCGCCGCAGAGGCGCGCAGTGTCTGATGGAACCACTATTGATGAGCAGCGGCGGGATGTAAAACAACAAAACAGCATATTCAAATGTTGAAAACGGCAAATATCACGGTAGGCGAAAATAATAATCCCCGGCGCGGCATCAGCAGCGTCGGGGAAATAATATTTGTTGTTATTCAGGCGTTGCTGAGGGCTTTTTCCGGCGCGGTGGTTAATTGTTGCAGCGTGCGTTCCGCCAGCAGCGTGAAATATTGCGCCGCCGGGAACAGAGCGCGTTCATCGGGATTGAAACGCGGATGATGCAAGCCGAACTCGCTGGCGGATCCGATGCTGACAAACACGCCTGGAACATGGTGCAGATAAAGCGCGAAATCTTCGCCGCCCATCTGCAGTTCCGCCTCTTCAACCCGGTAACCGGCCTCGGCGGCGACGGTTTTGCTGAATGCCGCCCAATGCGCGTCGTTGATCACCGCCGGCGGCCCCGGCTGCCAGTGCAGTTCAGCCTGGGCACCCAGCGCGGCGGCGACGCCGTCGATCACCTGACGAATCTTGTCCGGCACCTGGCGGCGCACCGCGTCGCTGTGGGTGCGCACCGTGCCTTCCAGCTCCACGGTTTGCGGCAGTACGTTCCAGGTATTGCCGCCTTCGATGCGCGTCACGCTCACCACCAGCGATTCCAGCGAGCTGAAGCTGCGGCTGGGCAGCGTCTGCAGCGCGCCGACGATCTGGCTGGCGGTGACGATGGTGTCGACGCCCTGTTCCGGTTTGGCGGCGTGGGCGCCTTTGCCGGTAATCTGGATCTGGAAACGATCGACGTTGGCGTAAAACGGCCCGGCGCGGGTGGCGAAGGTGCCGGTGGGCAGTTCCGGCGCATTGTGCAGGCCAAACACCGCCGCGACGTTATCCAGCGCGCCGGCGTCGATCAGGTGCCGGGCGCCGTTGAAGGTCTCTTCCGCCGGCTGGAAGAAGATGCGCACCGTGCCGGGTAGCTCGGCCTCGCGCGCTTTCAGCAGGTGTGCGGCGCCGAGCATCACCGAAGTGTGAAAGTCGTGGCCGCAGGCGTGCATCACGCCGCGGTTTTGCGAACTGAAGGGCACATCGGCGATCTCGTCGATCGGCAGCGCGTCAATGTCGCCGCGCAGCGCGATGATCGGCCCTTTGCCGCTGCCGATCTCCGCCACGACGCCGGTTTTCAGCGCCAACGGCAGCAGGCGAATGCCCGCCTCTTGCAGCCAGCGAGTCAGCCGGGCGGTGGTGGCGAATTCGTGATTGGAAAGCTCGGGGTTTTGGTGCAGCTCACGCCGATAGGCGATAATTTTGTCTGCCAACTGGCTGGTCATAGGCTTGGCTCACAGTGGGAAATAAACCTTAACCCTAGTGCAGCGGGCGCCGAAGCAAAAAGACCATCTGGTTATATTTCATAGCGATTGCGTCTGCACGGGGGCGTCAACGATGGCGAAATGGGCAAGTTTGGGCGTTCGCTCGTTGTTTGCCGGCGCCTGAAGAGGATTGACCTGAAACGGTAACTTATCGCAACCGGTGCAATCAATTTACACCGGGCAACACGGATTTTTTCACTCTTTATCGGATTTCTGTGATCGCGGTGGTGGACAAAATCCTGCCTGCTTGCTGTACTGTGATCGACACAGGTTTTGTGTCTTTCATTCACGTTAAAGGTAAGTTTGATGTCTAAGATTAAAGGTAGCGTTAAGTGGTTTAATGAATCCAAAGGCTTCGGTTTCATTACTCCGGAAGATGGTAGCAAGGACGTTTTCGTTCACTTCTCTGCCATCGTTAGCAACGGTTTCAAAACGCTTGCTGAAGGCCAGCGTGTAGAATTTGAAATCACGAACGGTGCCAAAGGCCCATCTGCCGCTAACGTTACTGCTATCTAAGCTGCGTAGCTGAATTTCTTAAAACCCGCTCATTGAGCGGGTTTTTTATTGGACGCATTATGCTTCGCTGCGGCGGGCCAACAGGCTGAACAGCAGGATGGCGACGGCGTAGCAGCCGACGATGGTCAGCGCCATCGACAGGCTCGAGGTGCCGCCCAGCCCGGTGAGCGGCACGGCGCAGGCGCCGAGCGCGAACATGCACACGCCGATCAAGGCTGAGGCGCTGCCCGCTTTGTCACCCTGGCTTTGCATCGCCAGCGAAGAGGCGGTCGGGCCGACGATGCCGATCACCGCCACCGAGAAGAACAGCGGCACCAGCAGCAATACCAGCGGCGCGTGCAGCGCGGCGGCCAACAGCAGCAACAGCGACGCGACGGCTGCCAGCGTCAGCCCGCTCTTCAACACCCGGCGCTCACCCCAACGAGAACTGAGGCGGCTGGCCAGCTGCGCCGCAATGATCAGCCCGACGCCGTTAATGGCGAAGCACAGGCTGAACATCTGCGGGCTGAGGCCGTAGATCTGCTGCAAGACGAAAGGCGAGGCGCCGATATAGGCGAACATGCCGGCCATCACGAAGCCCTGCGTCAGGCACAGCCCCATGAAATAGCGCTGGGTCAACAGACTGCCCAGCGACATCAGCATCGCCAGGATGCCGCCCTGGCTGCGGCGCTCGACCGGCAGGGATTCGCGTAGCTTCAGCGCCGACAGGCTGAACAGCAGCACCGCGATGGCCGCCAGCACGCCGAAGATGCCGCGCCAGTTCATCACCTGCAGCATGACGCCGCCCAGCACCGGCGCGACGATCGGCGCCAGGCCGTTGACCAGCATCAGCAAGGCGAAGAAGCGGGTCAGCTCATGCCCGGCATACAGATCGCGGGCGATGGCGCGGGAAATCACCGCCCCACCGGCGCCGGCGATGCCCTGCAGCAGACGGGCGATCAGCAACTGGTCGATGGTGGGCGCCAGCGCACACCACAGCGAAGCGCCCAGCAGCAGGATCAGCGACAGCAGCAGCGGGCGCATGCGGCCCAGTTTGTCGCTGTAAGGGCCGAAAATCAGCTGGCCGACGCCCAGACCGAGCAGCCCGGTGGTCAGACTGAGCTGCGCGGCGGCGGTGGAGGTATTCAGCTCGCCTGCCATCTCCGGCAGGGCGGGCAGGTAGAGATCGGTGCACAGCGGCCCCAGCGCGGCCAACAGGCCAAGCACGACGGCGTACACCAGACGTTGTCTGGCTAAGTGTTTGGTCATGAGAGATTAGGATTTCCTGAACAGATGAGAAATGGCCTGCTGATACAGATCGCGCAGCAGGGACGCATCGGCTTTTTGCGTGGTAAGGATCCGGTAACCGGTGCCTTCGCTCATGACGGCGATAAACTCCACCCGCGCGGCGATCTCTTCCGCGCTGAAATGGGGATACAGCCGCTGCAGGTTGTGGCACACGTGGCGAAACAGCCGCGCTTCAGCGTCGCTGAGCATTTTGGCCACCACCGGATTGCGCGTGGCCTCGGCGGTCACTTCCAGCATCAGCATGTGGTCGGTTTCGCTCTCGCCCGGTTGCTGGAACAGCGTGCGCGCCGCCAGCACGCCGGCGATCAGATTGATGTGATCGCCAAGGTTTTCCAAGCGCTGCATCTTGTTGGCGATGATGCGGTTGACGATCTCCTCGATAATCGCGTCTTTATTGGCGAAATAGCGATAGATTTGGCCGACGCTGAGCTGTGAGCCCTGGGCGATTTCCGCCATGCTGGCGGCGTGGAAACCGTGGCGGCGGAAGCTGATTTTCGCCGCTTCGACGATCTGATCGCGGCGCGCCTGCACCTTGGCCTGTTTAGTGTCGTTGGGGGAGAGCATCTGCCCGATCCTTTGCTACGCGTGAGCCGGGTTCACATTTTTGGGTGTGAACGTTCATTCTCAATTGTAGTGCAACCGACGGGAAGGGTGCAAGATGAACGCGTGCTGCGGGAAAAGGCGTTTAAGCGAACAGGTAAGATTTGATAAAGGCGGCGACGATCAGCAGGCACAGCGCAACGGCGATCGCTTCGGCGGCGGTTTTCGGCAGGCTAAACATAGCGGTTTCTCATCCAGTCAGGGGTACTGGA
This sequence comes from Serratia sp. Ae19-1, assembly GCF_059801225.1. Taxonomy (NCBI): domain Bacteria; kingdom Pseudomonadati; phylum Pseudomonadota; class Gammaproteobacteria; order Enterobacterales; family Yersiniaceae; genus Serratia; species Serratia sp. Ae19-1. The sequence goes on from NZ_JBCHWD010000001.1 coordinate 304,775, forward strand.
TGAGATTATGCGCATGCAAGATTAAGGAAACATTAAGGACTTAGCGCCCGTTGACCCACATGACCAGCATGAAAGCCAGCAGCGTCATCGCCAGCGAACCGGCCAGATTGAGCAGCATATTGGCCAATGCCCAGCCGAAGCGGCCATCCTGCATCAGGTACACCACCTCCAGCGAAAAGGTAGAGAAGGTGGTCAAGCCGCCGCAAAACCCGGTGGTGATCAGCAATTTCCAGGTGGGATCAAGGTGCGTCATGCGGGTGAAAATCGCCATCGCCAGGCCGATGATAAAACCGCCGACCAGATTGACCATCAGCGTACCGAGCGGAATGTGGGCGTTCAACGGATTCATTTTCATGCTTACCGCCCAGCGCAGTACGCTGCCGACGCCGCCGCCGATAAATACGGCCAGTAAAGAGCTCAACATGGGGCAACTACCTTTCAATCAGAGAAATTCACGGGACTCGGAAAGGGACAGGCGTAACGCTACTCGCCTCTCTCCGAGAGGTTACGTAGACATCATCAGCCTGTGAAGGCGGTTAGGGAGGAATGTCATCTCCAGCGTGCCGCACGGCCTTTTTTGCCGTACCCGTTGGATGTTACACCTAAAGCCGCCTATTTTGTAGTATCGACACTCTGCGAGGTAAAACGGATGGAAATCAGAACGGCGCGTCTGAGCGACCGACATGCTATCGCCGAATTAATGACGGCGCTGGATTATCCCGGCACCGAGGCGTTTCTGACGCAGCGAATGCAGCAACTGTTGGCGCATCCGGATGAGGCGCTGCTGGTGGCGGTGGAGGAGGAGCAAGTGCTGGGCGTGTTGTCGCTGCATTTTCTGCCTCAGCTGGCGTTGGCCGGCGATATTGCCCGCATCAGCTATTTTTGCGTCGACGATCGGGCGCGCGGCACGGGCGTAGGGCGGTTGCTGTTGGCGGAGGGCGAGGCGCTGGCGCACCGTCGCGGCTGCGATCGGTTGGAAGTTCATTGCCACAGCCGCCGCGAGCGGGCCCATGCGTTTTATCGGCGCGAAGGCTTTGTCGAAGCGCCAAAGTATTTTGCCAAGCTATTAAGTCAGTAAGCTAGCCACCCGTCGGCGTCGCCGTTTCCAGCCGGTTGCGGCCGTTTTGCTTCGCCCGGTAGAGCGCGCCGTCGGCGGCTTTCAGCCAGTCCAGATAACCGCCCAACTCAGGGTGGTAGTTGGCGATGCCTGCGCTGATCTGCAGCCGTAGCTGCGGCGCCTCTTTGAAGCTGACGGCGTCCAGCCGTTGCTGAATGCGCTGCAGGACGGTTGTCGCCTGTTCGGCGTTGGTGTTCGGCAGTACCGCGCCAAATTCGTCCCCGCCGTAACGCCCGACGATATCCACGTTGCGTAAGCCGATCAGCAGCTCTTCCGCCAGCGCCGCCAGGGCTTCGTCCCCCAGCGCATGGCCGAAGGTGTCGTTGATGGTTTTGAAGCGATCGATGTCCATCAGAATCAGCGTGGCGCTGTCCTGATAGCGGCGGCAGCTGTCAAACTGGCGATGCAGCAGATGCTCCCAGTGGCGGCGATTGTACAAACCGGTCAGCCCATCGCGGGTGCTGATGCGCTGCAGCTCCTGTTTCTTTTCCGCCAGCCGCTTGGCGGTGCGGTAGGTCACCAATCCAAGCAGCGTCGGATACAGATAGATCATTGGCAGGCACAGATAGATTTGCAGCGGGGTGCTTTGCGGGTGAAACGGGAAACCGAGCAGCGCGCCGGCGATCGCCGCGGCGGCCAGCTGAATCATCAATCCTTTCACAAACAGCGTTTTGCCGGCCGAGGCGATGTTGTTCATGCTCATCATCGACAGGATGACAATCGCAGGCAGCGCATTGAACGCCATCATCGCCGCCCAGACGCCGCCGAAGGCGGAGTCGATCAACAGGTTACGAATTTCGGCTTTGAACGGATCTTTGGCGCGGCAGGCCAGGCGGTAGGCGAGATGCGGCCAGAGAAAGCCGTGAAAGGCCAGCAAGAGCCAGACTGCCGTTGGCGGAGCCAGCGGGTAGAGCGCGGCGCAGACGCAGATAAAGCCAAGTCCCAAACCGGCCACGCGGGGCAGATAGGTGCGTTTGGCGAAGCTGAGGCCGGATTTTCGGGCATCGAAAATGGGTGGGGCAATATACATCCGGCATCTCCCTGATGAGTATCACAGCAGCGTATCATGCGGGTGATAAACTAAGAATAGTCTGGTATTCACGCCGTGAAGCCGTGTGGCATTCCTGCGATGGATCTCACTCTGTTACATGTTGCGGTTGTGCGAGCCGGGGGAAAGTCGCTAAATATTCGCAGGCAAGGTCAGTTTTTCTCGCTGTTCACGCAGCGCTCTATGATAAGAAGGTGAGTATGGAAGGTATCAGCATTACCAAACTTCTGGTGATTGCGGTGTTGGTGATTTTACTGTTTGGCACCAGCAAACTGCGCACGCTCGGCGCCGATCTTGGCGCGGCGCTGAAAGGCTTTAAAAAAGCCGTGGGCGACGACAGCACGCCACCGCCGGCCGCCGGCAACAACGCCGCCGAGAGCCAATCCGCTCAGCAGAGCGTCGAAAAGAAAGACGTTTAATCCCGTCTGATGGCGCACAATAAAAAAACGGATGCCTTGCGGACATCCGTTTTTTGGCGTTTCCGCCGTCTTTAGCGTAACAAACTATTACGCGTTATTTCACTTCCATCCCTTTGGCCTGCAGATCGGCGTGGTAAGACGAACGCACGAACGGACCGCAGGCGGCGTGGGTGAAGCCCATCGCCATCGCTTCTTCTTTCATCTCGTCAAACTCGGCCGGGCTAACGTAGCGCTGCACCGGCAGGTGGTGACGGCTTGGCTGCAGGTATTGACCCAGCGTCAGCATGGTCACGCCGTGGCGACGCAGATCGCGCATCACTTCGACGATTTCCGCGTTGGTTTCCCCAAGGCCGACCATCAGGCCGGACTTGGTCGGGATATCCGGGTGCGCTTCTTTAAAGCGTTCGAGCAGCTTCAGCGACCACTCGTAGTTGGCGCCCGGGCGCACCTGGCGGTATACGCGCGGCACGTTTTCCAGGTTGTGGTTGAACACGTCCGGCGGCGTGGCGGTGAGGATTTCCAGCGCGCGGTCCATACGGCCGCGGAAGTCCGGCACCAGCGTTTCGATTTTGATGTTCGGGCTCTTGGCGCGGATGGCCGAGATGCAGTCGGCAAAGTGCTGAGCACCGCCGTCGCGCAGATCGTCGCGGTCGACCGAGGTGATCACCACGTAACGCAGCGCCATGTCGGCGATGGTTTGCGCCAACTTTTCCGGCTCGTTGGCGTCAGGCGCGATCGGGCGGCCGTGGGCCACGTCGCAGAACGGACAGCGGCGGGTACAGATGGCACCGAGGATCATAAAGGTGGCGGTGCCGTGGTTGAAGCACTCGGACAGGTTAGGGCACGAGGCTTCCTCACAGACGGAGTGCAGGCCGTTCTTGCGCATCGCGGCTTTGATGCCCTGAATGCGCGTTGAGTCGGCAGGCAGTTTGATCTTCATCCACTCGGGTTTACGCAACAGCTCCTGCCGTTCGGTGACCACCGTTTTGACCGGGATCAGCGCCATTTTGTCAGCATCGCGGTATTTGACGCCGCGTTCCATCTGAATTGGTTTACTCATAATCGTGCAGGTTCCAGTTACGAAGCTCGACCGTCTGGTAGCCGAGTAAATGAACAAATTCCTGTACCAGGATTGGGTGTATGTCTTCAATGCCAACGCCGGGCGCCAGCGCGCTGACCTGCGTCATCTGCATGCCGGCGTAACCGCAAGGGTTGATGCGTTGGAAAGGGCTGAGATCCATCGCCACATTCAGGGCCAGGCCGTGGAATGAGCTGCCTTTGCGGATCCGCAAACCCAACGAACAGATTTTCTGCTCCCCCACGTACACGCCCGGCGCATCCGGGCGGGCGCGCGATTCGAGACGGAAGTGGGCGAGGGTGTTGATAACCGTATCTTCTATCGCCGTGACCAATTGGCGTACGCCGACCTTGCTGCGTTTCAGATCGACCATCACGTACATCACTTGCTGGCCCGGCCCGTGATAGGTCACCTGGCCGCCGCGATCGCTCTGGACAACCGGGATATCGCCGGGCATCAGCACGTGCTCGGCTTTGCCGGCCTGGCCCTGGGTGAACACAGGGTGATGCTGCACCAGCCACAGTTCGTCCGGCGTGCTCTCGGTACGACCGTCGGTGAAGTTATGCATGGCTTGGGATACAGGCGCGTAGGGCTGCAACCCCAGCTGACGCAAAATGATCTTGTCTGGTTGCAAAAGAGTCATCGTCAGGTTACAGAAGTGGTAAAGCCATTATACCGGGCGCTCCGGCCTGCGACCAGCCTTTCGCTGACCAAAAATGCGCAACCCGGGAAGACGCTGCGCCATCCCGGGTTGATAAGCAGGGGTTTATGCTGGAATTACAGCACCATGCGAACAATTTCAATGTTGCCCAACTCTTCGTACAGGGTTTCGACCTGCTCGATGTGAGTGGCGTTGATGGTGATGGAGACGGAGTGGTAGTTGCCTTTGCTGCTTGGCTTAACCTGCGGGTTGTAATCGCCAGGTGCATGGCGCTGCACCACTTCAACTACCTGGTCAACCAGCTCAGGCTGCGCCAGGCCCATCACCTTGTAGGTAAACGAGCAAGGGAATTCGAGCAGTTCGTTCAGTTTAGTTTTTTGCATGTGCGTGCGCTCCAGAGTGCTAGCTAATCTATAAATTATAACTCCCGCCGGGGCGGGAGTTAATGTTATTCAGTATATGGGGGCAATTTCGCCCGTTTCAACCGTTAACCGAACCAGTGGTGGAACATCAGTTTGATGTAGTCCACGATGCGGCTGAAGAAACCGCCTTCTTTCACTTCGTTCATCACCACCAGCGGACGCTGATCGATGGTTTTGCCGTCCAGCTGGAAGTTGATGGTGCCGACCACCTGATTTTTCGCCAGCGGCGCGTGAATTTCCGGCGTGTTCAGCACATAGCTGGCTTTCAGATCTTTCATGCGGCCGCGCGGGATGGTCAGGTAGACGTCTTTGTCTACGCCCAGCTCAACGCGATCGGCGTCGCCGAACCAGACCGGCTCGGAGGCGAACTCTTTACCGACTTTCAGTGGCGCTACGGTTTCAAAGAAGCGGAAGCCCCAGGTCAGCAGTTTCTTGCTCTCGGTTTCACGGCCTTTGTAGGTGCGGCCGCCCAGCACGGCGGAGATCAGACGCATCTGGCCTTCGGTCGCCGAAGCCACCAGATTGTAACCCGCCGCGTCGGTGTGGCCGGTTTTGATGCCGTCGACGTTCAGGCTGGTGTCCCACAGCAGACCATTGCGGTTCATCTGGCGGATATTGTTGAAGGTGAACTCTTTCTCTTTATAAATCGCGTATTCGTCCGGCACGTCGCGGATCAGCGCCTGGCCGATCAACGCCATGTCGCGCGCCGAGCTGTATTGCCCTTGGGCATCCAGGCCGTGCACCGTCTGGAAGTGGGTATTCTGCAGGCCCAGCTTGTTGACGTAGGTGTTCATCAGGTTGACGAACGCGTCCTGGCTGCCGGCAACGTAGTCGGCCATCGCCACGCAGGCGTCGTTACCGGACTGCAGGTTGATGCCGCGGGTCAGTTTGGAGACCGGCACGCGATCGCCTGGCTTCAGGAACATCAGCGAGGAGCCTTTGAACACCGGGTTGCCGGTCGCCCAGGCGTCCTGGCCGACGGTCACCATGTCGTCCTGGCCGATTTTGCCGGCTTTCAGCGCCTGGCCGATGACGTAGCTGGTCATCATTTTGGTCAGGCTGGCCGGATCGCGACGTGCGTCGGCGTTCATCTCGGCCAGCACTTTGCCGGAGTTGTAATCAATCAGGATGTACGCTTCCGCATCGATCTGCGGGACACCTGGGATCATGGTTTTGAGGTTAACGTCATCGGCATGCGCGACGGAGGCTGCGCCCATTGCGATAACGGTGCCGAATGCGATGCTCTTGATTAAGCGAAAAGAAGTTACTTGTTTCATGATCGGGACTACAACATCCGTGAAAGTAAAGTTAAAAAACGAGCCACACTATAGCAGATGCGATCCCGGCAGGCATTACCCATTCATCTGCCTAATTGCGGTTAGTGCACTTTTAGCTGCAAGAAAATGTTTCAGCTAAATAACCGCTTATCGGCCGTGAATGCCCGCCGGGTTTAATGCTCAGGGTGCAGCAGTAACGAAAGACTGTTGTTGCGCTTCGCTGGCCAGGCGTTGTTGCAGCTGGGCCGCCTGCTGACGGCTGCTGAACGGGCCGAGCTGAACGCGATAAACGTTGCCGTTGGCCGCCACTTTGCCCGGGACGCCAAACTGCTGGCTCAGGCTTTGCTGCCAGCTTTGGGCGCGCTCGGCGCTGCTCAGCGCGCCGACCTGCACCACGTAACCGCCTGAGGAAGAAGCGGCAGCCATGCCGGCAGCGGCGGTGGCGCCGGCCGCAACCGGTGCGGCCACCGAAGCGGCTTCAGGCTCGGAGCCTTCCAGCACGCCGGCCGGCACTGCGCTTGGCGCGCCGAGGAAACCGCCGCGGCCGTTTGCGGCGTTGCCGCCGGCGGCTGGGGCATTGTCGTCGGTGCGCAGAGTGCTGTTATCGATCGGGCGCACCGCCGCGCCGCTGGCGACCGGCACGTCCTGCTGGATAGGGGTGCCCATGCCGCTGGAGCCGAGATCCGGGCGCGCCGGCAGGGCGTAGCTCTGTTTCGCCACGATGGTGCCGATGGTGCCAGGGCCGCTCAGCGTGCCATCCGGCGCCACGTTGATGAAATCTACCTTGACCTTGGTGTTGTTGGACAGGTTGAGGCGGTCGGCGGCGGCTTTCGACAGATCGATGATGCGGCCTTTGGTATAAGGCCCGCGATCGTTGACGCGTACCACCAGCTGACGGCCGTTGGCCAGGTTGGTGACGCGCACATAGCTAGGGATCGGCAGGGTCGGGTGCGCCGCGGTCAGGCCGTTAGGATCGAACTGCTCGCCCAGCGCCGTGGTGTTGCCGTTGGCTTCTTCGCCGTACCAGGCCGCCAGGCCGGTCTGCGAGAAGTTCTGCGGATCTTTTACGATGCGGTAAGTATCGCCATTAACCTTATAATCCTGCATGTTATTAGGGTTATAGGGTTCATATTGAGGCTCGACGCCACCGATTTCCACCACCGGGCCGTTGTACGGCTGCTGTGGCGCCTGCTGTTCCGTGGTCGGGGCGGTACAGGCGGAGAGCAACACCGCCGCGACGCCGATCCAAAGCCATTCCTTACGCATTACTCACCTCTTATAAACTTTTAGACAGCATTTTCCGATGCGTGTGGATCGACATGATGATGCCGAAACCGGCCATCAACACTATCAGCGCCGAACCCCCGTAACTGACCAGAGGCAAAGGTACGCCAACTACCGGCAAAATGCCACTGACCATACCGATGTTAACAAAGACATAAACGAACAAAATCAGCATCAAGCCGCCGACCATCACGCGGCCGAAGGTGGTTTGCGCCTTGGCGGCGATCATCAGCCCGCGAATGATCACCAGCAGGTAGAGCGCCAGCAGCACCAACACCCCGATCAACCCCAGCTCTTCGGCCAGAACGGCGAAGATAAAGTCGGTATGGCGCTCCGGCAGGAACTCCAGCTGCGACTGGGTGCCGTGCAGCCAACCCTTGCCGGACAGGCCGCCGGAGCCGATGGCGATCTTCGATTGAATAATGTGGTATCCGGCGCCGAGCGGGTCGCTCTCCGGATCGAGCAGCATCATTACGCGGTCGCGTTGATAGCCGTGCATCAGGAAGAACCACAGCACCGGGATAAAGGCCGCCAGCGCGACGGCGGCGACGGCGATCAGCTTCCAGCTCATGCCGGACAGGAACAACACGAACAGGCCGGAGGCGGCGATCAGGATAGACGTGCCCAGATCCGGCTGCGCGGCCACCAGCAGCGTCGGCAGGAAGATCAGCACCAGCGCGATGGCGGTGTTTTTCAGTGAAGGCGGGCAGACGTCGCGGTTCATAAAGCGCGCCACCATCAGCGGCACGGCAATCTTGGCGATTTCCGACGGCTGGAAGCGCACCACGCCGAGATCCAGCCAGCGCTGGGCGCCTTTACTGATCTGCCCGAAGGCGTCCACCAGGATCAGCAAAATCACGCAGAAGATATACAGATAGGGCGCCCAGCTTTCGTAGACGCGCGGCGGGATCTGCGCCATGACGGCCATCACGATCAGCCCCATGACGATCTGCCCGATCTTGCGCTCCATCATGCCGATGTCCTGGCCGCTGGCGCTCCACATCACGAAGGCGCTGTAGACCAGTAGGGCCAGGATCAGCAGCAGGAACGTCGGGTCGATGTGGATTTTGGTCCAGATCGAGCCTTTTTGTTGGCTTTCAGTCATGTTCTACCTTAGTCACCTTCTACGCCAGGCGGCAGCGGAGCCTCGCTTGGCAATTGCGTATTGTTGTCGCCCAGCATGATGTGGTCGAGGATCTGGCGGGTGATGGTGCCCACCGCCGGACCGGAGCCGCCGTTTTCCAGGATGATGGCGACCGACACCGTCGGGTTGTTGAACGGCGCGAAGGCGGTCATCAGCTTGTGATCGCGCAGGTGTTCCGCCAGTTTGTGGGCGTTGTAGGTTTCGTAACCGAAGACCTGTGCGGTGCCCGATTTCGCCGCGGCTTTATAAGGTGCGTCCGCAAAGTATTTGCGCGCCGTCCCGTTCGGACGGTTGGCCACACCGTACATGCCGTCTTTGGCGATTTCCCAGAAGCCGGAGTGAATATCGCCGATCTGCGTGTCTTCTTCCTGTTTGAACGGCACCAGCGCGCCGTTGACGCGGGTACTCTGCAGCAGGTGCGGCGTTTTGACCGTGCCATCGTTGATCAGGGTGTTCAGCGCCTTGGCCATCTGGATCGGCGTGGCGGTCCAGTAACCCTGGCCGATGCCCACCGGAATGGTGTCGCCCTGATACCACGGTTTCTTATAGCGTTTCAGCTTCCATTCGCGCGTCGGCATCAGGCCGGAGCGCTCTTCGGCCAGATCGATGCCGGTGTACTGGCCGTAACCGAATTTGGTCAGCCAGCTCGACAGCCGATCGATCCCCATGTCATAGGCGACCTGATAGAAGTAGGTATCTGCGGATTCTTCCAGCGCCTTGGTGACGTTCAGGCGGCCGTGGCCCCATTTTTTCCAGTCGCGGAAGCGTTTTTCCGAGCCGGGCAGCTGCCACCAGCCGGGATCGAACACCACGGTATTCTTGGTGATCACTCCGGCGCTCAGCGCCGACACCGCGATGTAAGGTTTCACCGTCGAGGCGGGTGGGTAGACCCCTTGCGTGGCGCGGTTGATCAGCGGGCGATTCGGATCGTTCAGCAGCCCCTGATAGTCCTTGCTGGAAATGCCGTCGACGAACAGGTTCGGATCGTAGCTCGGGTTAGACACCATCGCCAGGATGGCGCCGGTGCGCGGATCGCTCACCACCACGGCGGCGCGGCTGCCGACCAGCAGCTGTTCGATATAGCGCTGCAGGTTGAGATCGAGCGTCAGGTAAACGTCCTGACCGGCGGAAGGCGGCTGCTCGTGCAGCTGGCGGATCACCCGGCCGCGGTTGTTGACCTCGACCTCTTCATAGCCGGTTTTGCCGTGCAGCGTGTCTTCGTAGTAGCGTTCGATGCCCAGCTTGCCGATATCGTGGGTGGCGGCGTAGTTGGCCAGCTTGCCGTCTTTGTCCAGGCGCTCGACGTCACGGTCGTTGATCTTCGACACGTAGCCGGTAACGTGGGTGAGGGCGGAACCGTAAGGGTAGTAGCGGCGCTGGTAGCCTTTCACTTCCACGCCGGGAAAGCGGAATTGATTGACCGCAAAGCGGGCGACCTGTACTTCGGTCAGCGCGGTTTTCACCGGAATCGAGACGAAACGGCGCGAGCGCTTGCGCTCTTTTTCGAAATTGGTGATGTCGTCGTCGGTCAGATCGACCACCGGGCGCAGCGCCTGCAGCGTGGCTTTGAGATCGTCGACTTTTTCAGGCATCAGCTCCAGCTGGTAAATGGTGCGGTTGAGCGCCAGTGGGGTGCCGTTGCGATCGTAGATAATGCCGCGGCTGGGCGCGATGGGCACCAGCTTGATGCGGTTTTCGTTGGAGCGGGTGCGGTAATCCTCGACGCGGACCACTTGCAGATTATACAGGTTGGCGATCAGGATGCCGGACAGCACCAGGATGACCAAGAACGCCACCAGGGCGCGGCGTACAAACAGGGCGGATTCAGCCGTATAGTCGCGAAAAGGGTTACGTTCTATTTTCATCCCGCTGCTTTATTTCACTCTGTCACGGTCACCACCGGCTATTCCCGGTGGTAAGGATGATTTGTAGTAATACTCCAGGCGCGGTAGAGGCTTTCGGCCACCAGAACGCGCACCAAAGGATGCGGCAGTGTCAACGGAGAAAGTGACCAGCTCTGCTCGGCAGCGGCTTTGCAGGCGGGCGCCAGCCCTTCCGGGCCACCGATCAGCAAGCTGACGTTGCGGCCATCCTGCTTCCAGCGTTCAAGCTGCTGCGCCAGCTGCGGCGTTTCCCACGGCGTGCCCGGGATATCCAGCGTAACGATGCGGTTGCCTTTGCCCACCGCCGCCAGCATCTGTTCGCCTTCCTTGTCCAGAATGCGTTTGATGTCGGCGTTTTTGCCGCGTTTGCCCGCCGGGATCTCGGTCAGCTCAAACGGCATATCTTTGGGAAAGCGGTGCAGGTAATCCATAAAGCCGGTTTGCACCCAGTCTGGCATTTTGGTGCCGACCGCCACCAATTGCAGTTTCACCGCTTAGCTCCAGAGTTTTTCCAGCTCGTACAGGCGACGGCTCTCTTCTTGCATCACGTGCACGATCACTTCGCCCAGATCGACCACGATCCAGTCGGAGGCTTCCTGGCCTTTCATGCCGTACAGTTCCATGCCTGCGGCGCGGGATTCCTGCACCACGTGGCTGGCGATCGACATTACGTGACGCGTCGAGGTGCCGGTGCAGATGATCATGCAATCGGTGATGCTGGATTTGCCCTGTACGTCCAGAGCGATAATGTCTTGGCCTTTCAGGTCATCGATTTTATCGATGACGAAATCTTGGAGCGCTTTACCTTGCAAAGGTTCCCCCTCGGGTGTGTTCTGTTCAGTCGGCTGCGGCGGGCAAAATGCGCGCGCTGCGGCGTAACCGGATAATGGTTTCGGCAGGCTGCCGCTGAAAGCCAGCTAACTGGTGACTGCCCGGCCAGCTAAGGTTTCCGGGGTTTTCAGCGGATACCTGAAAAATAGCGGCGCAGTATATCACGCACCTTTCGCTAGCGATATAAACCCTGCAACTCGATATAGCGCTGCACCGAGCGGGGCAGCAGGTCGTCGCAGTTGAGGCCCTGATGGCGGCGCTGGCGGATCTCGGTGGCGGAAATTTCCAGCTCCGGCGTATCGGCCAGGTAGATATGGCCGTGCGGGCGGCGGCTGAGCAGCGCCGGGTCGGCGGTGCGGTGGCGTTCCAGCCACTGCTGCAGCTCCGGCGTGTCCATGCGATCGTTATAGCCTGGGCGCGCCAGCACCAGCAAATGACAGACGTCCAGCAGCGCCTGCCAGCGGTGCCATTTATGCAGCGTCAGCAGCGAGTCCTGGCCAATAATAAACGCCAGCGGCTGGGCGGCGCCACGCTCTTTACGAATCGTTTCCAACGTCTCGATGGTGTAGGAGGGGGTGGTGCGGTGCAGTTCGCGATCGTCGACCGCAAACAGCGGATTGCCGGCGATCGCCAACTCGACCATCTTCAGGCGCTGCTGCGCATTGGCCTCCGGCTGCGGGCGGTGCGGCGGCACGTGGTTAGGCAGCAGCGTGACGCGATTCAGGCCCACTTCGGCGGCCAGCGCCTCAACCGGCCGCAGATGGCCATAGTGGATCGGGTCAAAGGTGCCGCCGAACAGCGCGTGCAATACGGTGGGGTGTTCCGGATTAGTGGGCATCGGTAAAACTCGTGGCCAGGGGTTTGCCGCACAGCAGCATCGACAGGGTTTCCAGTTCCGGCCAGACCGACTGGCCATAGTCCTGCTTGAGCGTCAGCTCGATTTGCGTCAGCAGCTGTACCGCCTGCTGCAACTGGGGACCGGATAGGCGTTGCAATGCCTGGGTCACCAGCGGGCGGCGGTTCTGCCAGACCTTGTGCTGATCGAACAGCGTGCGCAGCGGCGCAGACGCCATGCGGCGCTGCAGCGTCAGCAACAGCAGCAGTTCGCGCTGCAGAGTGCGTAGCAGGATCACCGGCTCCACGTCCTCTTGCTGCAGCTGCTGCAGAATATGCCAGGCGCGCTTGCTCTTGCCGGCCAGCAGGGCGTCCAGCCAGTGGAACGGCGTGAAGTGGGCGGCGTCGTTCACCGCCTGTTCGACGCGCGGCAGCGTGAGCTTGCCGTCCGGGTGCAGCAGCGACAGCCGCTCCAACGCCTGCGACAGCGCCAGCAGGTTGCCTTCGTAGCAGTAACACAGCAGCTGATTGGCGGCGTCGTCCAACTCCAGCTTCATCGCTTTGGCGCGTGCGGCGACCCAGCGCGGCAGCTGCGCCTGTTCCGGCGTCTGGCAACTGACGAGGGCGCCGTGCGGGCTGAGCGCCTTGAACCAGGCACTGTTTTCCTGCGCTTTGGTGAGGCGCGGGCCGCGCAGGATCAACAGAATATCGTCGTGCAGCAGCGTGGCGAGTTTGCTCAACTGCTCGCCGATCGGCGCCGTTGGGCCGTTTTCCGGGAAGATCAGCAGCAGCGTCTGGCGGCTGGCAAACAGGCTCATCGCCTGGCAGATGCCGAAGATGGCGTCCCAGTCGGTATGGGCGTCGAGGGAAATGCTGTAGTGCTCGCTGAACTGCTGCTGTTGCGCGGCCTGCCGGAGTAAATCCTGGCTTTCCTGCAGCAGCAGCGGTTCATTGCCGCTCAATAAATAACAAGCGCGCAGCCCCTCTCGGAGCTGCGCGGCAAGTTGTTCCGGGTAAATGCGGATCATTGTGCGGTTTGGCTTGCCGCTCGTTCGCCGACGGCAGCGGCTTTCTGCCGGTTCTCTTCTTCCGCCGCATGCACGGTCAGCAGTTTGCGCACCAGTTGTTGCGCCGCCTGCTCACGCATTTCCTGGCGAATGATCTCCTGTTCGGAGTCCTTGGCCAGCGCGGTCAGCGGGTTGTCGAAGAACGAACGGAACACTTTCACCGACAGCGGATACAGGTCATGCCCCGGGATCAGCACCTGGGCCTGTACGGTCAGCACCAGCTGGTACTCGGCGGTTTTACCGTCCTGGAAGATCGAGGCGGTATCCTGGCTTTCCGTCGCGCCGAGGATGCGCAGGGAAGGCACGTCTTTACGCTTCGGATCGCTGACGATAGTCACGTCGTTCAGGCGCAGCTGCTCACGCACTGCACGCGTCAACGGGCCGTAAGGGTCGGCGCTGTCCAGGATCAGCGTTTTCATTTCATTAGGCACCTGCGTGGTGCCACGCAGGTGAAAACCGCAGCCGGCGGTGACCAGCACCGCCAACCCCAGCAACAGCGTCAGAATACGTTGTCGCACAACTCCTCCTTGTGTTAACCCACAACCAGGTTAAGCAGTTTGCCCGGAACGTAGATCACTTTGCGAATCGTGACGCCGTCCAGATATTTAGCCACCAGATGCTCTTCGGCAGCGCGCGCGCGCACTTGCTCTTCGGTCGCATCGGCAGATACGGTGATTTTAGCGCGAACCTTGCCGTTCACCTGCACCACCACCAGCTTGGAGTCTTCGACCATCGCCTGCTCGTCGGCAACCGGCCATGGCGCGGTGTCCACGTCGCCTTCGCCGCCCAGCGCCTGCCACAGGGTGAAGCACACGTGTGGGGTGAACGGATACAGCATGCGAACTACGGCCAGCAGCGCTTCCTGCAGCAGCGCGCGATCCTGCTCGCTCTCCTGCGGCGCGCGGGCCAGTTTGTTCATCAGCTCCATCACGGCGGCGATCGCGGTGTTGAAGGTCTGACGGCGGCCGATATCGTCGGTCACCTTGGCGATGGTTTTGTGCAGATCGCGGCGCAGCGCTTTCTGATCTTCGTTCAGCGCCGCCACGTCCAGCGGCTGTACCGCGCCTTTTTCCACGTGATCGTAGGCAAGTTTCCACACGCGTTTCAGGAAGCGGTTCGCCCCTTCCACGCCGGATTCCTGCCACTCCAGCGTCATTTCTGCCGGTGAAGCGAACATCATGAACAGACGCACGGTGTCCGCGCCGTATTTTTCCACCATCTCCTGCGGGTCGATGCCGTTGTTCTTCGACTTCGACATTTTGCTCATGCCAGCATAGACCAGTTCACGGCCTTGCGGATCGGTGGCCTTGGTGATGCGGCCCTTGTCGTCGCGCTCGACGGTGGCGTCAACCGGGGATACCCAGACGCGCTCGCCGCTGTTGCCGGTGTAGTAGAAGGCGTCGGCCAGCACCATGCCCTGACACAGCAGACGTTTGGCCGGCTCGTCCGAATCCACCAGGCCCGCATCGCGCATCAGCTTGTGGAAGAAACGGAAGTACATCAGGTGCATGATGGCGTGTTCGATACCGCCGATATATTGATCGACCGGCAGCCAGTAGTTGGCGGCGGCCGGATCCAGCATGCCCTGGTCATACTGCGGGCAGGTGTAGCGCGCGTAGTACCAGGAGGACTCCATAAAGGTGTCGAAGGTGTCGGTTTCGCGCAGCGCCGGCTGGCCGTTGACGGTGGTTTTCGCCCACTCAGGGTCGGCCTTGATCGGGCTGGTGATGCCGTCCATGACCACGTCTTCCGGCAGGATCACCGGCAGCTGGTCTTCCGGCGTCGGCATTACGGTGCCGTCTTCCAGCGTCACCATCGGGATTGGCGCACCCCAGTAACGCTGACGGGAAACGCCCCAGTCGCGCAGACGGTAGTTGACCTTACGCTGGCCCACGCCCTTGGCGACCAGTTTGTCGGCGATGGCGTTGAAGCCCGCTTCATTATCCAGGCCGTCGAACTCGCCGGAATTGAACAGCGCGCCTTTGTCGGTCATCGCTTCGGCGCTCACGTCAGGCTGGCTGCCGTCGAGGTTCAGGATCACCGGCTTGATCGGCAGATCGTATTTGGTGGCGAATTCCCAGTCGCGCTGGTCGTGCGCCGGTACCGCCATCACGGCGCCGGTGCCGTATTCCATCAGCACGAAGTTGGCGACCCACACCGGCAGCTTCTCGCCGCTCAGCGGATGGACAACGAACAGGCCGGTCGGCATGCCTTTCTTCTCCATCGTCGCCATTTCGGCTTCGGCGACTTTGGTGTTGCGGCATTCGTCGATGAACTCGGTCAGCGCCGGGTTGTTGCGCGCGCCCTGTTGCGCCAGCGGGTGGCCCGCGGCGACCGCCACGTAGGTGGCGCCCATGAAGGTGTCCGGGCGGGTGGTGTAAACCGTCAGCTTCTCTTCGCTGTCCGCCACGTCGAAGGTGATTTCCACGCCTTCGGAGCGGCCAATCCAGTTGCGCTGCATGGTTTTCACCTGCTCCGGCCAGCTTTCCAGCGTGTCCAGATCGTTCAGCAGCTGATCGGCGTAGGCGGTGATTTTGATGAACCACTGCGGGATCTCTTTACGCTCGACCTTGGTGTCGCAGCGCCAGCAGCAGCCGTCGATAACCTGTTCGTTGGCCAGCACGGTCAGATCGTGCGGGCACCAGTTCACTGCCGAGGTCTTCTTGTAGACCAGGCCTTTTTCATACAGCTTGGTGAAGAACCACTGTTCCCAGCGGTAGTATTCCGGCTGGCAGGTGGCGATTTCGCGATCCCAGTCGTAGCCGAAGCCCAGCAGTTTCAGCTGGTTCTTCATGTATTCGATGTTGTCGTAGGTCCACGGGGCCGGCGCGGTGTTGTTTTTCACCGCTGCGCCTTCCGCCGGCAGGCCGAACGCATCCCAGCCGATCGGCTGCAGTACGTTTTTGCCCAGCATGCGCTGATAGCGCGAGATCACGTCGCCGATAGTGTAGTTACGAACGTGGCCCATGTGCAGTCGGCCGGACGGGTAAGGCAGCATGGATAGGCAGTAGTACTTTTCCTTGCTGTCGTCTTCGGTAACTTTGAAAGTCTGCTTCTCTTGCCAGTGAAGCTGTACGTTCGATTCTATGTCTTCTGGACGGTATTGCTCTTGCATGGCGGCCGGTGGTCCTGTAGGTGTAAACCGTTGCCCCGGTCAGAGGCAACGCAATGAACATTTAGTATTCGTAGATCCGCATAGCATAGCTGATAAGACCTCCCGGCAACAACTCCAAGCGCCTGACTCGGCGCATTTAAAAAAAACGCCGCCATGACGCGGCTCACAACCTGCGGATCCCGCGTCTTGCCAAGTGACATCAGTCATTTACGGCTAAAATAAGAACAAGTAGCTTAGGGGTATCCCTACAGCCAAGTCCGGCGCAGCGTTTATCGAGGAGAGTCTATGAACAAGGTTGCTCAGTATTACCGCGAATTGGTGGCATCGCTGACCGAACGCCTGAAAAACGGTGAACGCGATATCGACGCCCTGGTGGCCAGCGCGGAGCGGCGGTTGAACGAGGCCGAAGATCTGACCCGCGACGAGGTGCGGCAGGTGACGCAGGCAGTGCGGCGCGATCTGGAAGAGTTCGCCCGCAGCTACCAGGAGAGCCGGGACGAATTTACCGACAGCGTATTTATGCGGGTGATCAAAGAGAGTCTGTGGCAGGAGTTGGCGGATATCACCGACAAAACCCAGCTGGAGTGGCGCGAGGTGTTCAAGGACGTCAGCCACCACGGCGTTTACCACAGCGGTGAAGTGGTGGGGCTGGGCAATCTGGTGTGCGAGCAATGCCACTATCATCTGGCCTTTTACACCCCGGAAGTGCTGCCGCTGTGCCCGAAATGCGGCCACGACCAGTTCCAGCGCCGGCCGTTTGAACCTTGATGACGTTCCCCGTCAGGGCGGGGAACGCTAAGGCCGGCGTTTAACGGAACAGTTTCTTCAGCAGGTTGCTCAGGAAACCGCCGCTGACGGTTGCCGGGGCAGCTTCCGCCTGCGCCGGCGCGCTGGCCGCTACGGCGACGCCGGCCGGGATTTTCTGCGCGACCGCGATGCGGCTGTCCTGAGCGGCTTTTTCCGCCGCTTCCGGGCCGTAGGCAAAGCCTTCTGCCAGCACGAATTCAACGTCGGTGATGCCGATAAAGCCCAGGAACAGCTTCACGTACGGCGTGATCAGATCCGTCGGCGTGTCGGCGTGGATGCCGCCGCGGCTGGAGATGACGATCGCTTTCTTGCCCGTCACCAGCCCTTCGGCGCCGGCGGAGGTATAGCGGAACGTCTGACCAGCGCGGGCGATCAGATCGAAGTAGATCTTCAGCTGCGTCGGGATATTGAAGTTGTACATCGGCGCGCTGATGATCAGCGTGTCGTGTGATTTCAGTTCGGCAATCAGCTCGTCGGACAGCGCCAGGGTGCTTTGCTGGTGCGGCGTCAGCGGTTTGTCGCCGGCGGTAAAACCGGCCATCACTTCGCCATCCAGCTCCGGCAGCGTCGGGTTGGCCAGATCGCGCACGGTAAAGGTGTCTTCAGGGTGAGTTTCACGCCATTGTTCAACAAAAAAATCGACTAATTTTCCAGACTGGGAATATTCACCCAGAATGCTTGATTTCAGGACCAGTACGCGGCTCATTGGCTTATCTCCAGGCGAAGTCTAATCGGTAACGATGTCAGTCGGTGTAAACGCATGGTAGAGGCAAGCCATGAACAGTGATAGCGCAAAAATTCGCTGAGTTAAATCAAAAAAGTTGAATGAGGGGCACGGGCGCGCCCCGATGGGATCAATAACGCGCTACGCGCTCGGCCAGCAGATCGATAAAGCCTTCGCGGTTAATGCCGGTCAGCACTTCCACGTTGGCCGCTTTGCCGGTTTGCTGGAAATAGTCCACCACCGTCATGCCGACGGTGTATTCCCCTTTGGTTTCCACCCCCACCCAGCGTTCTACGCCGGTAAACAGCTGCGGCGCCAGCAGCCAGGCGATGGTGCAGGGATCGTGCATCGCCGCGCCGGGCAGGCCGCGCGGATGGCTGAGGTACAGCGGCAGATAAAAATCGAGCATCTCCGCCACCGCCTGGGCGACCGGATTGTCTATCTGACGAATGCGCTCGATATCCTGCGGCAGCACCAGCGCCTGATGGGTGACGTTCAGCCCGGCCATGGTCAGCGGCACGCCGGATTTCAGCACCATTTCGGCGGCTTCGGGATCGACGAAGATATTGAATTCCGCCACCGGCGTGGTATTGCCGGCGTTCATGCCGCCGCCCATAAATACGATGCGTTCGATGCGGCTTTTCAGCTCGGCATGCTGGGCCAACAGCAGGGCGATGTTGGTCATCGGGCCGGTCACCACCAGGGTGATCGGCTGCGGGCTGGCGCGCAGCAGGTCGGCGATCAGTTCAACGGC
The DNA here is from genome assembly GCF_059801225.1 of Serratia sp. Ae19-1. Lineage (NCBI taxonomy): Bacteria > Pseudomonadati > Pseudomonadota > Gammaproteobacteria > Enterobacterales > Yersiniaceae > Serratia > Serratia sp. Ae19-1. The sequence continues at coordinate 323,240 of NZ_JBCHWD010000001.1, forward strand.
GCCTCGGGGGTCGGGCTTGAGGGTCGGTGTCGGCAGGTGGGTGTTGCCCATGCCGGTTTTGCCGTGGACATAGTCGGCGATCACCAGTTCGCGCATCAGCGGGCCGTTGGCGCCGGCGGCGACCGGAATGTCTTCGCGCTGCATCAGGGTCAACAGACCCAGCGCGTTATGCAGGGTTTTCTCCGGCGTCTGGTTGCCGGCGGAGGTGGTGATGGCTTTGACGTCCAGCTCCGGCGAACGCAGCGCCATGGCCAGCGCGATGGCGTCGTCGAGGCCGGGATCGCAATCGATGATAATAGGGCGGGGCATGTTCTTTCTCCTCTGTTTGTTATCCTGCGAGCATCGGATCAAAACCGGGGAGAAACAAGCGCTTTTAGTGCCGGGAGAAAAGATGCGCCCCTGGCGGGGCGCATAGAGAGAACTTAGTGCAGGATCTTGGCCAGGAAGTCCTTGGCGCGCTCGGATTCGGGATTGTTGAAGAAATCGTCTTTGTTGCGGTCTTCGACGATTTTGCCTTCGTCCATAAAGATCACCCGGTTCGCCACTTTGCGGGCGAAGCCCATTTCGTGGGTCACCACCATCATGGTCATGCCTTCGTTCGCCAGCTCGACCATCACGTCCAGCACTTCATTGATCATTTCCGGATCGAGCGCCGAGGTCGGTTCATCGAACAGCATGGCGATCGGATCCATGCACAGCGCGCGGGCGATGGCGACGCGCTGCTGCTGGCCGCCGGACAGCTGACCGGGGAACTTGTTGGCGTGGGCGGAAAGGCCGACGCGTTCCAGCAGCTTCAGCCCCTTCTCGCGTGAGGCGGTTTTGTCGCGCTTGAGCACTTTCACCTGCGCCAGCGTCAGGTTGTCGATGATCGACAGATGCGGGAACAGCTCAAAGTGTTGGAACACCATGCCGACCTTGGCGCGCAGCTGCGCCAGATTGGTTTTCTTGTCGTTGACCGGCGTGCCGTTCACCAGGATATCGCCCTGCTGGATCGGCTCAAGGCCGTTGACGGTTTTGATCAGGGTGGACTTGCCGGAACCTGAAGGACCGCAGACGACGACCACTTCGCCTTTTTTCACTTCGGTGGTGCAATCGGTCAACACCTGAAAGTGACCGTACCACTTAGAAACATTTTTCAGGGATATCATCAAACAGTCCTTTTCTTCAAATAGCTTACCAGCGCCGAGGCGGCGAGGCTGATAACAAAATAGACAAAGCCGGCGAACAGGATCATTTCAACCTGGGTGCCGTCGCGTTCGCCGATGGTCGATGCGGTGCGGAAGAAGTCGGCCAGGCTCAGAACGTAAACCAGCGACGTATCCTGGAACAGCACGATGCCCTGAGTCAGCAGCAGCGGCACCATGGCGCGAAACGCCTGCGGCAGGATCACCAGCCGCATGGATTGCCAGTGGGTCATGCCCAGCGCCAGCGCGGCGGAGGATTGGCCGCGCGAGATGCTGATAATGCCGGCGCGGATGATTTCCGAGTAATAGGCCGCTTCAAACAGGGAAAAGGCTACCATAGCCGAGATCAGGCGAATATCGGTTTTCGGCGACAACCCTAGAACCTGTTGTAATAAGCTTGGAACCACCAGATAGAACCACAGCAGCACCATCACCAGCGGCACCGAGCGGAACAGGTTGACGTACAGGGTGGCGAACCAGCTGATCGGCTTGAACGGCGACAGACGCATCACCGCCAGCACGGTGCCCCACAGGATGCCGACCACGATGGCGGTCACGGTGATCTTCAGCGTGATCGCCATGCCCTGCAGCAGGAAAGGGAAGCTTGGGACGATCGACGCCCAGTCAAATTCGTACATTATTTACTCCCCAGGTTGCCAGGCAACTGCACTTTCTTTTCGACCAGACGCATAAACAGCATGATAACGGCGTTGATGCCGATATAAGCCAGCGTGATGGCAGTAAAGGATTCATAGGCGTGTGCGGAGTAATCCAACAGCTTGCCGGCCTGTGCGGCCATGTCCACCAGCCCGATGGTTGAGGCGATGGCAGAGTTTTTGACCAGGTTGAGCATCTCCGAGGTCATCGGCGGCACGATCACCCGATAGGCGTTCGGCAGCAGCACGTATCGGTAGGTTTGCGGCAGCGTCAGGCCCATCGCCAGCCCGGCCGCTTTCTGGCCGCGCGGCAGGGATTGAATGGCGGCGCGCACCTGCTCGCAAACGCGGGCGGCGGTAAACAGCCCCAGGCAGAGCATGGAGGAGACGAAGAACTGCACGTTGGGATCCAGCTCGCTTTTAAACCAGGTGCCGATATTGGCCGGCAACAGTTCGGGGATCACCAGATACCAGGTAAAGAATTGCACGATCAGCGGCACGTTGCGGAACAGTTCGACGTAACAGGTGCCGAGGGCGGAAAGAAAGCGGTTGGGTACGGTACGTAAGATACCGAACAGCGAACCGACGAAGAAAGCGATAATCCATGCACAGACGGAGAGGGCCACCGTGACCTGAAAGCCGGACCAGATCCAGCCGAGGTATGTGGTGTTCCCAAACGGGGCCTGCTGCAGGAAGATACCCCAGTTCCAATCTATTGACATAACAAACTCCGGTAAACGGGCGCAGAGCGCCGAAGATTGATGACTTGATGAGCGCCGATCGCCGCGCGGCCAGTCTGGCTGGCTTATTGTGTGCGGAGGTCGGTGATGCGCCTTGGGGAAAATGAGGGAGGGGAACGGCCCCCCTCATACCTGTCTGTCCCAGTCATCAACTGGGCCGGTTTGGCCTGGCGGCCGCTCCGGCTGTCATTCTATTTAGTTCAATGCCTTGTCGTTAGGTTCTTTGAACAGCTGCTTCATGTCGTCCGACAGTTCGAAGTTCATGTTGAGGTTTTTCGGTGGTATAGGCTGCTTGAACCATTTATCAAACCACTTGGCCGCTTCGCCGGAGGTTTGCGCCTGGACGATGGTGTCATCGACCAGTTTCTTGAACGCAGGATCGTCTTTACGCAGCATGCAGCCGTAAGCTTCTTTCGACTGCGGCGTGCCGATGATTTCCCACTGATCCGGCTTCTTGGCCTTGGCGCGCTCACCCGCCAGCAGGGCGTCATCCATCATAAAGGCCACCGCGCGGCCGCTTTCCAGGGTGCGGAAGGAGTCGCCGTGGTCTTTGGCGCTGATGATGCGCATGTTCATTTTGTCGCTGTCGTTCAGCTTGTTCAGCAGCACTTCGGAGGTGGTGCCGGAGGTAACGACCACCGGTTTGCCGGCCAGGTCTTTAAAGTCTTTGATGTCGGAGCCTTTCTTCACCAGCAAGCGGGTGCCGACCACGAAAATGGTGTCGGAGAAGGCGGCCTGTTTCTGGCGCTCGAGGTTATTGGTGGTGGAGCCGCACTCGAAGTCATAGGTGCCGTTTTGCAGCAGCGGAATGCGGTTCTGTGAGGTAATCGGCAGCATTTTCACCTGCAGATTCGGTGCATTAAGCTTTTTCTTAACAGCTTCAACGATTTGGTTGGAGTAGTCCTGAGAGTAGCCCACAACTTTTTGTTGGTTGTCGTAGTAGGAAAAGGGCACTGACGATTCGCGGTGGCCGACAACGATCACGCCATTGTCTTTGATTTTCTTCAGCGTACCGGTCAGGTCTTCCGCGTGCGCCACGCTACCTGCCGCACCGAGCAGCAGTAACGATAACGCCAATTTACGCATTTGCATGGTCCAACTCCTTTGCTGTTGTGGTGGCTCTGACTAAAGAGCGTCAGGTTAAATCGACTATTTATTGCTCAAATTATAAAGATAGTCTTAGAACAGATAGCCGTTAAAAAATAACCGATTGTGAATACCTTGAAACTAAAATGTTTCATTTTTTGAGACGCCGCGCGCACCAAATCAATGCAACAAAACCCTGAAGCACCCGTGCGGTGCGTCAGATGCACCCAAAATGTGCACGGGTGCGACAAAACGTCAGCAAAAGTAAACCGGCGCGCGAGGTCGCCATAGATAAAGCAAGGAGTGTGCCAGCCGCGTTGATTTAACGGCGTTTTCTAACCGGGGAGGAATATTGACGGGAACGCGGGGCGCGGCGGGCGCGCCCCGGCGAAGAGGACTATTTGCGGCGTAGGCCCAGCATCAACGCCCAACCGCCCAGCAGCAGGGTGATCACCCACAGCGGCGTGCCGCCGAAACGCGCGTAAGGCGTGACGCCGGTGGTCGGCGTGACCTTCACTTCGAGCACCTTGCGGGTGAACTGCGGGATTTCGGCGATCACCTCGCCGTTGGCGTCCACCGCGGCGGTAACGCCGTTATTGGTGCTGCGCAGCAGCGGCCGGCCGAGCTCCAGCGCGCGCATGCGCGCCATCTGGAAGTGTTGCCACGGACCGATGGAGTGGCCGAACCAGGCGTCGTTGGAGATGGTCAGCAGGAAGTTGGTGTCCGGGCGGAAGTTATCGCGCACCTGCTGGCCCAGCACGATCTCGTAGCAGATCGCCGCCGTAAGGTTGTAACCGCGCACGCTGAGCTGCGGCTGCACATAGTCGCCGCGGCTGAAACCGGACATCGGCAGATTGAAGAACGGTGCGATAGGGCGCAGCAGATCACCCAGCGGCACGAATTCGCCAAACGGCACCAGGTGGTGTTTGTTGTAGCGATCTTTGGCCGGGTAGCTGTACGGCGTCGGTTCGCCGAGCACGATGGCGCTGTTGTATTCCTGCACGCCCTGCGGGGTGGCGCGCGCATCGACAATCCCCGTGATCAGGCTGCTGTTCTTCGCCCGCATCAGGTCATCCATCATGGTCAGGAAGCCGTTCTGACGCGGCTCGAAGTCAGGGATGGCGGATTCCGGCCAGATGATGATCGGCGCTTTGCCCATATAAGGGCGCGTTTCATCCAGATAGGTTTGCAGCGTGCTGAGCAGAATGCTCGGATCCCACTTCATCGACTGGGGAATGTTGCCCTGCACCATGGCGACGTTCACCGCTTTATCCGGCTGCGGAGTAAACCAATGCAGCTGGCGCAGCGGCCACGGCAACAGCAGCAGCGCGGCGGCGATCACCGCAGCCGAGAGGCGGCGCTGATTGACGGCGTACACCAGTAGGCCGGCGATGGACATCAGCATAAAGGTGATGGCGTCGACGCCCAGCAGCGGCGCGATGCCCTTCAGCGGGCCGTTGATCTGGCTGTAGCCGAACTGCAGCCAGGGGAAGCCGGTCAGCACCCAGCCGCGCAGGAATTCGGTTACCTGCCACAGCGCCGGTGCGGCGATGGCCAGCCGCCACCAGCGGGTAGCCGGCCACAGGCGCGTCAGCAGCCCGGCGAACAGCCCGGTATACAGCGACAGGTAAGCGGCGAGCAGCACCACCAGGAAGACGTTGACGGCGAACGGCATGCCGCCGAAATCGGCGATGCTGACATACACCCAGTTGATGCCGCTGCCGAACAGCCCGAAGCCCCAGATAAAGCCGAGCAGGGCGGACTGTTTGGTGGTGCGATTGAGGGTAACGGCCAGCAGGCCGAACAGGGAGACGATGGCCGCAGGCCAGAAATCGTAGGGGGAGAACGCCAGCGTCCCGCCGGCGCCTGACAACAGCGCCAGCAGGGCGCGAACCCGCTGGCGTTCAAGCAATGAGGCTTTAGCCATGTTGGATTTAATCTTCCAGTTTCGGTGGTGGAGAATCGTCCGGAATTTTTACATGAACCTGGATGATACGTCGACTGTCGGCCATCGCAACTTTAAATAGGTAACCTTCGATTTCAATGGTTTCCCCGCGCGCCGGCAGGTGACCGAAGGCCTGCATCACCAAACCGCCGATGGTATCGACCTCGTCGTCGCTGAAATGGGTGCCGAAGGCTTCGTTGAAGTCTTCGATCGGCGCCAGCGCCCGCACGGTATACATGTGGCGGCTGAGCTGGCGGATATCCAGATCGTCTTCGTCGTCGTATTCGTCTTCGATCTCGCCGACGATCAGTTCCAGAATGTCTTCGATGGTGACCAGGCCGGACACGCCGCCGAATTCGTCAATGACAATCGCCATGTGGTAGCGCTGGGAGCGGAACTCTTTCAGCATGCGGTCGACGCGCTTGCTTTCCGGCACCACCACCGCGGTGCGCAGCACCTTGTCGATGCTGAACGGCTCGGAGTCTGCGCGCATGAACGGCAGCAGATCCTTGGCCATCAGGATGCCTTCGATGTGATCTTTGTCTTCGCTGATCACCGGGAAGCGCGAGTGGGCGGAGTCGATAATCACGTCCAGGCACTCTTCCAGCGTTTGGTTACGCTTGAGCGTCACCATCTGGGAGCGGGGGATCATGATGTCGCGCACGCGCTGCTCGGCGATATCCATCACGCCTTCCAGCATGTCGCGGGTATCGGGATCGATCAGGTCGTTTTGTTCGGAATCACGGATCAGCTCGACCAGATCGCCACGGTTTTTGGGCTCGCCGTGGAACAGCTGGTTAAGGATAAGAGTAAAGAACCCCTTCTTGGGACTGGGGCTGTCATTGCTTTGTGAATGGTCGTCGCTCATGGCGTTTTCGTTACTGTCACTCATGTCAGAGTTAAGGGGCGTCAGCGACAGCCCCGCAGGGGGCTGTGGGATACACGGCTGACGTCAGACGGGGTCTTTTTCCGCCAGGTACGGATCAGGATAGCCCAGTCCGTGCATGATTTCGGTTTCCAAAGACTCCATTTCTTCGGCTTCATCGTCTTCGATGTGGTCATACCCTAGCAGATGAAGGCTGCCGTGGACAACCATATGCGCCCAGTGGGCCTCCAGCGCTTTGCCTTGCTCAATCGCTTCCTGTTCAACCACCTGGCGGCAGATGATCAGATCGCCGAGCAGCGGCAGCTCGATGCCCGGCGGGGCCTCGAACGGGAAAGAGAGCACGTTGGTCGGCTTGTCTTTGCCGCGGTAGGTCAGGTTCAGCTCGTGGCTTTCCGCTTCGTCCACCAGACGCACGGTCACCTCGGCTTCTTCCTGAAATTGCGGCAGCACGCCTTCCAGCCAGCGCTGGAAAGTGGCTTCATCCGGCAGGCCGTCGCTGCTTTCACAGGCAATCTGCAGATCCAAAATCACCTGACTCATGGTGTCTCCTGCTCGGAGGCGGCGAGCGCCTCGCGCTTACGTTGTTCGGCAATCGCGTCTTTGCGTTTCTGTTCGGCCGCTTCCCAGGCCTCGTAGGCGATGACCACGCGGGCCACCACCGGGTGGCGCACCACGTCTTCGCTGTGGAAGAAGTTGAAGCTCAGCTCTTCCACGTCCGACAGCACTTCCACCGCGTGGCGCAGGCCGGATTTCTGGTTGCGCGGCAGGTCGATCTGGGTGACGTCGCCGGTGATGACCGCCTTCGAGTTGAAGCCGATGCGCGTCAGGAACATCTTCATCTGTTCGATGGTGGTGTTCTGGCTCTCATCCAGAATGATAAAGGCGTCGTTCAGCGTGCGGCCGCGCATGTAGGCCAGCGGCGCGACTTCGATCACGTTGCGCTCGATGAGCTTCTCCACGCGCTCGAAGCCCAGCATTTCGAACAGGGCATCGTACAGCGGGCGTAGGTAAGGATCGACCTTCTGGCTCAGATCGCCCGGTAGGAAGCCCAGCTTTTCGCCGGCTTCGACCGCAGGGCGGGTCAGCAGAATGCGGCGAATTTCCTGACGCTCCAGCGCATCCACCGCAGCGGCGACCGCCAGGTAGGTTTTGCCGGTACCCGCCGGGCCGATGCCGAAGGTGATGTCGTGATCGAGAATGTTGGCGATGTATTGCGCCTGGTTAGGCGTGCGCGGTTTCACCATGCCGCGCTTGGTTTTGATGGTGACCGCCTTGCCGTAATCCGGCACGCTGTCGGCGACCTGTTCCAGCACCCGGCTCTCTTTGATAGCCAGATGGATTTGCTCCGGATCGATATCCGGGATCACGCCGCGAATCGGCGCGGTATCCACGTACAGATGGCGCAGGATATCGGCGGCGGCGACTACGCACAGGTTCTTGCCGACCAGCTTGAAACGGTTGTCGCGGCGATTGATTTCGATGCCCAATCGGCGCTCGAGCTGCTTGATGTTGTCATCAAACGGGCCGCACAGGCTGAGCAAACGCTGGTTGTCTGCGGGCTCTAACAAAATTTCTTGTGTTGCGACGTTCAAACTATTCCTCTAGGTCACATCGGGCCTGGTTGATGTCACATAGCGCGTCCGGGACGCGCGCGTTCAGGACGAGCCTGAATACTCTCTTTCTTGAATTATTCATGGTGCGCCGCAACGGCGCAAGTTTACCGCTGATCTATCTGTGCGCCGCCGGCGGAATTCAAGGGAAGATAAGGAAAAAACGCGGCGGGGCGCAAAGCCCGCCGCGTCATCACAGAACAAGGCCGGCGGAAATCAGTTCTTTTTCACGAACTCGGATTTCAGCTTCATCGGGCCGAAGCCGTCGATTTTGCAGTCGATGTTGTGATCGCCTTCCACCAGGCGAATGTTTTTCACCTTGGTGCCGATCTTCAGCATCGAGGAGCTGCCTTTAACCTTCAGGTCCTTGATCACGGTGACCGCGTCGCCATCCGCCAGCAGGTTGCCGTTGGCGTCTTTGACGATCAGCGCGTCCTGGTCTTCCGCCGGGGCGCTGTCGCTCCACTCGTGGGCGCACTCAGGGCAGATGAACAGGGCATTGTCCTGGTAGGTGTATTCGGAGTTGCACTTCGGGCAGTGTGGGAGTTGCATGTTATGTCGCCTCTTCAACAATAAAAAAAAAAAGAAAATCACCGGGCGCGGGCGCCCGGCGGAGAAACGGTAAGGAGTAGCGCGAATGGGCGGCGATAAGGCGAGCCGCCGCGGCGTCAGGGCTGGTAAATGCCGACGCCCAGCGCGTTTTCTTTGCGGGTACGGGCGATCACCGACTGCGGGGATTCATGTACGCGCAGATCCATCTGCTGCTCGGTGCGCACCACTGCGCCACGCAGGGTGTTGGTCAGCACCTCGGTAATTTCCACGTCGACAAACTGGCCGATCATGTCGGGCGTGCCTTCGAAGTTTACCACACGGTTGCATTCGGTGCGCCCGGCCAGCTCCATCACGCTTTTGCGCGAGGTGCCTTCCACCAGAATGCGCTGCACAGTGCCGAGCATGCGGCGGCTGAACTGCAGCGCTTGTTGGTTGATGCGATCCTGCAGAATGTACAGCCGCTGTTTTTTCTCTTCTTCGCTGACGTCGTCGACCATGTCCGCCGCCGGGGTGCCCGGGCGCGACGAATAGATGAAGCTGAAGCTGACGTCGAAGTTGACGTCGGCGATCAGATTCATGGTCTGTTCGAAGTCGGCCTGGCTCTCGCCCGGGAAACCGACGATGAAATCGGAGCTGAGCTGAATGGCCGGCCGCGCCTTGCGCAGCTTGCGGATAATCGCCTTGTACTCCAGCGCGGTGTGGGCGCGTTTCATCATGGTCAGGATGCGATCCGAACCGCTCTGCACCGGCAGGTGCAGGAAGCTGACCAGCTCCGGCGTGTCTTCGTACACCGCGATGATGTCGTCGGTGAACTCGATCGGGTGGCTGGTGGTGAAGCGAATGCGATCGATGCCGTCGATGGCCGCCACCAGGCGCAGCAGTTCGGCGAACGAGCAGATCTCGCCGTCATGCGTGGCGCCGCGGTAAGCGTTGACGTTTTGGCCGAGCAGGTTGACTTCGCGTACGCCCTGCGCCGCCAGCTGGGCGATTTCGAACAGCACGTCGTCGCTCGGGCGGCTCACTTCCTCGCCGCGGGTGTAAGGCACCACGCAGAAGGTACAGTATTTGTTGCAGCCTTCCATGATAGACACGAAGGCGGTCGGGCCTTCGGCGCGCGGTTCCGGCAGACGGTCGAATTTTTCGATCTCCGGGAAGCTGATGTCGACCACCGGGCTGCGGGTGCCCTGGACGTGGTTGATCATTTCCGGCAGGCGGTGCAGGGTCTGCGGGCCGAATACCACGTCGACGCAAGGCGCGCGGCTGCGGATAAGTTCGCCTTCTTGCGAGGCCACGCAACCGCCGACGCCGATGATCACCGACGGGTTCTTCTCTTTCAGCAAGCGCCAGCGCCCCAGCATGGCGAAAACTTTCTCCTGCGCTTTTTCGCGGATCGAGCAGGTGTTCAGCAACAGCACGTCCGCTTCTTCGGCGTTTTCGGTCCACTCGAAGCCGTGCGTGCTGTTCAACAGGTCGGCCATTTTCGATGAATCGTACTCATTCATCTGGCAGCCCCAGGTTTTGATATGTAGTTTTTTCGTCATTGACTTGCCATTACTCAGTGCGGAGCGAAAGTTGCGTTACGCGACATGCAGGGCGCGTATTGTAATCATTTGCCGCCGTTGTGACCAGCGCGGGGGAAAATGGCACGCAACCTGAAGCCGAAGCGAAAATCCGGTACACTGCGCAAAACGCCATGCCGGGTGGGATGGCGAGCATTCACACAGAAAACATAGCCAATATGAAGACATCTCAAAATCGGTATGACGCGGTGGTGGTGGGCGGCGGCATGGTCGGCGCGGCGGCGGCTCTCGGGCTGGCGCAGGCGGGCTGGTCGGTGGCGTTGCTGGAACATCAGGCGCCGCAGGCGTTCGAGGCGCAAAGCCCGCCGGACCTGCGCATTTCCGCTATCGGCTGCACCTCGGTGGGGCTGCTGAAACAGCTTGGCGCCTGGCCCGCAGTGACGGCGATGCGCACGGCGCCGTATCGCCGGCTGGAGACCTGGGAATGGGAATCGTCGCGGGTGGCGTTCGATGCGCTGTCACTGGGGCTGCCGGAGCTGGGCTTCATGGTGGAAAACCGCATTCTGCAGTTGGCGCTGTGGCAGCAGTTCGCGCAGTGCGCCAATTTGACGCTGCTGTGCCCCGCCAGGCTGCAATCGTTGCAGCGGGCGGACAAGGCGTGGCAGCTGACGCTGGACAGCGGTGAAACGCTGCAGGCGCGCCTGGTTGTCGGCGCCGACGGCGCCAACTCGCAGGTGCGCAAGCTGGCGGCGATCGGCACCAACGGCTGGCAGTATCGCCAGGCGTGCATGTTGATCACCGTCGATACCGGCGCGCCGCAGCAGGATGTGACCTGGCAGCGCTTCTTCCCGTCCGGGCCGCGCGCCTTCCTGCCGCTGTACGACAGCTGGGCGTCGCTGGTGTGGTATGACAGCCCGCAGCGCATTCGCCAACTGCAGGCGATGCCGCCGGCGCAGCTGGAGCGTGAGATCGCCACCGCCTTCCCGCCGCGGCTGGGGCCGGTCAAGGTGCACGCCGCCGGATCGTTCCCGCTGACGCGCCGCCATGCGCAGCGTTACGTGCTGCCGGGGCTGGCGTTGTTGGGGGATGCGGCGCATACCATCAATCCGCTGGCGGGGCAGGGCGTCAATCTGGGGTATCGCGACGTGGATGCCTTGCTGAACGTATTGAGCGAGGCGCGGGAGCAGGGAGAGGACTGGAGCAGCGAGGCGGTACTGCTGCGCTATCAGCGCCGCCGCCGTACCGACAATCTGCTGATGCAGAGCGGCATGGATCTGTTTTATACCGCCTTCAGCAATAACCTGGCGCCGCTGAACGTGGCGCGCAATTTGGCGCTGATGGCCGCGCAGCGGGCGGGCAAGCTGAAAGAGCATGCGTTGAAATACGCCTTGGGATTGTAACCGGCAGGGCTCAGCGGCGGCTGAGCCCGTTAGGCTTGGCTGAACGCCAGACAGCAAAAAGCCCGCCGAAGCGGGCTTTTCTAAATATGGCTGGGGTGCCAGGATTCGAACCTGGGTATGCTGGTATCAGAAACCAGAGCCTTACCGCTTGGCGACACCCCAATTATGGTGGCTACGACGGGATTTGAACCTGTGACCCCATCATTATGAGTGATGTGCTCTAACCAGCTGAGCTACGTAGCCGATGTTACTTTTTACTTCTTTGATTTGCAAGCAGTTTGTTATGGCTGGGGTACCTGGATTCGAACCAGGGAATGCCGGTATCAAAAACCGGTGCCTTACCGCTTGGCGATACCCCATCAACATACTGCGCCGACGATGAAGAGAAATGGTGCGGGAGGCGAGACTTGAACTCGCACACCTTGCGGCGCCAGAACCTAAATCTGGTGCGTCTACCAATTTCGCCACTCCCGCAAATGCAAAAAAGAGATGGTGGCTACGACGGGATTCGAACCTGTGACCCCATCATTATGAGTGATGTGCTCTAACCAGCTGAGCTACGTAGCCCTCTTTTTTGCTTTGCCTTCATCGGCGTTGCGGGGCGCATTATGCGTATATGACCGATTTGCGTCAACAAGTTTTTTCCCGAAAAAGCGCCCGGAAGCGCCGTTTGTCTGGGTTGTGAACATTATGGCGATAAAATCGGCAATTCAGGCAGTTGGCGGGCGGAAAAGGCAACAAAAAGGCGGGCCAAAAGGCCCGCCCCGGGGAGAATGCCGCGCGATTATTTATAGGCGGCCTGGTGCACGCCGACGGCGCGGCCGGAAGGATCGTCCATCTTCTTGAACGATTCATCCCACTCGATGGCCTTGGCGGACGAGCAGGCGACGGATGGGCCGCCCGGCACGCATTCGGCGGCGCTCGGCAGCGGGAACAGCTCCTCGAAGATTTCGCGGTACAGGTAGCCTTCTTTCGAGGTCGGCGTGTTGTACGGGAAGCGGAAACGCGCGGTTTCGAGCTGTTGATCGCTAATTTGCTGCGCAGCGACCTCTTTTAGCGTGTCGATCCAGCTGTAGCCGACGCCGTCGGAGAACTGCTCTTTCTGGCGCCAGGCCACGCTGGCCGGCAAATAGGACTCGAAACATTCGCGGACGATGTGCTTTTCCATTTTGCCGTTGCCGCACATTTTATCTTTCGGGTTAATGCGCATCGCCACGTCGAGGAATTTCTTGTCCAGGAATGGCACGCGGGCTTCAACGCCCCAGGCGGACATCGCCTTGTTGGCACGCGCACAGTCGAACATATGCAGCGCCAGCAGTTTGCGCACGGTTTCTTCGTGGAATTCGCGGGCGTCCGGCGCCTTATGGAAGTAAAGGTAGCCGCCGAACACTTCGTCCGCGCCTTCGCCGGACAGCACCATCTTGATGCCCATCGCCTTGATTTTGCGCGACATCAGGTACATTGGCGTCGATGCGCGAATGGTGGTGACGTCGTAGGTTTCGATGTGATAAATCACGTCGCGGATGGCATCCAGGCCTTCCTGCACGGTGAAGTGGATTTCATGGTGCACGGTGCCCAGATGGTTGGCCACCTCCTGCGCGGCGCGCAGATCCGGCGAGCCCTCCAGGCCGACGGCGAAGGAGTGCAGCTGCGGCCACCAGGCCTCGCTGCGTTCCTGATCTTCCACGCGGCGCGCGGCGTACTTCTTGGTGATCGCCGAGATGACCGAGGAATCCAGCCCGCCCGACAGTAGCACGCCGTAAGGCACGTCGGACATCAGGTGGCTTTTCACCGACTCTTCCAGCGCGGTGCGCAGGGCGGCGGCGTCGGTCACATTGTCCTTGACGCTGTCGTAATCGAACCAGTCGCGGCGATAGTATTCACGAATCTCCCCGTCCTGGCTCCACAGGTAGCTGCCGGCCGGGAATTCCTTGATGGTGCGGCATACCGGCACCAGCGCTTTCATTTCCGAGGCGACGTACAGGTTGCCGTGCTCGTCGTGGCCCATGTACAGCGGGATGATGCCCAGATGATCGCGGCCGATCAGGTAGGCGTCTTTCTCGGTGTCATACAGGGCGAAGGCGAACATGCCTTGCAGATCGTCGAGGAAGTCCGGGCCCTTCTCCTGATACAGCGCCAGGATCACTTCACAGTCGGAGCCGGTCTGGAAAGCATAGCGCTCGCTCAGCTGCTGGCGCAGCACCTGATGGTTGTAAATTTCGCCGTTGACCGCCAAAACGTGGGTGTGCGCAGCGTTGTACAGCGGTTGAGCGCCGTTGTTGACGTCGACGATCGACAGGCGTTCGTGAGCCAGAATGGCTTTATCGCTGGCGTAAACGCCGGACCAATCCGGGCCGCGATGGCGCATCAGGCGCGACAGTTCCAGCGCTTTCTTGCGCAGTTCAACGGGATCGGACTTCAGATCGAGCACACCGAAAATAGAACACATACAACTCTCCTAACGGGCTTTTATGACTGTGATGTTGTTTTTTACTGTTATGGGCAGCATTGCCGATTCATCAGCGATAACGCGGTTTTGCTGCGCTGTGGTTATGAAAATGCGCCTAAAGCTGCAGGAGATGCAAGCGTTTTAGCCCTACGCTGAGAAATAGTTGTTTGTGTGGTGATGGTTTTTGACGGATTTTCAGTTATCGGCGTTAAAAATTATCGATTATGCAATTTTTAACGCGATAGCAGGATTGCCGGCCAGTGCGACCGGCAATCGATTAGCGATTAGGCGATGAGTTGCCACAGGGTGAAGGCGACGTCCGGCGTCCAGGCGACGTTTGAGGTGTGCGCCTGAATGCAGGTGTATTTCTTGCCTTTATAGCTCACCACATCGCCGGCTTTATAGCTGTGGCTGTTCTGCCACTCGGGCGCGCCCGGATCGGGCGGCGTTCCGTCGTTGGCGGTTTTGACCGCCAACGCGCTGCTGGGCAGCGAGGTATTGCCCTGGGTATCGGTGGCGGTAACGAAGTAGCTGTATTGGGTGGCCGGGGTCAGGCCGCTGTCGGCCAGCGACAGGCCGGCGGTCTGGCCGATCGGGTTGCCGTTGCGATAGACGGTGTAGCTGGCGATCGGGAAAGCGCCGGTGGCGGCGGCCCAGCTCAGTTTCAGCGAAGTGGCGCCCAGTTCGGAGACCGTCAGCGCCGTCGGCGCATTAGGCTTTCCCGGCGGCGGGGTAACGCCACCCTGAATCAGCGGCGCATAGCGGGTTTTGAACTCCCAATTGTAGGCTACGCCGGCTTTGCTCTTGCCGTTGTCCCAGTTGATTGACCAGGTCATCAGACCCTTGATCGACAGGTTTTTGGCGTCGAGACGCGAGAAGGCGTTATACACCGCCTGTTTGTTGACCACGTAGCCGGTGGCGGCAGCGTCGTTGTTGCTCGGCAGGCCGATGACGAATTTCGCCGCCGGGATCTTCGCATAGCCGCGGGTGCCGGTGACCAGGCTTTCCGTCAGATAGTAGAGGAAGTCCTCTTTCATGGCGTCGTTATTCTGCGTGATCCAGGCGTTGAGTTCATCGACCCAAATACCGTCGCCGCCCTGGTTGTAATATTGCGGCGCGATAAAGTCGTAATAGTCTTCAAGGGCGTTGATATAATCCAGATAGGTGCCGTTGGTGCGTAAATACGGGAATTCCGGCGCCATGCTGATAATAAAGTTTTTTCCCTGCGCGGCGTAATAGTCTTTTACTTTTTTCAACGCCGCAGGCAAGACGATTTTATTATTGGCGGCACCGATCGCCGCCTGTTCCAGATCGATATCCAGACCGTCGAAGCCATAGACTTCCACCAGGCGAATAATCTCGTCTTTCAGCTTGTCTTCGTCGCCGGCCTTCAGCTCGATGTGCGCGTCTGCACCGCCGAGGGAGATCAGCACCGCGCGGCCCTGGCTGTTCAACACGCCCACCTGGCGACGAAACTCGGCGTCGGACAGGTTGTAAGGCTTGAAGGTCGGGATGCCCTGGCCTTTCATAAAGGCGACGGCCACCACGTTGTACTCGGCGGGAATGTCGGTCAGGTTCATATTGGCGAACTGGCCCTGCTGATAGCCGTCACTGGCGCCGGCGGCCCAGTTGTGCCAGAAACCCATCAGGATTTTTTTATTGGCGATCGTCGGCATAGTGGCCGCGTCATCGGCGGCGAGGGCATTAATACTGTTATTTGTGCTCATGGTGGCCTCATTAATCAGGGGTAAGGGTTTTCCGCTCGCCGGCAATATCCTTTATTGGCGGGGCGTAAAGTTATAATGAGGATTTTTAACGCAGGCAGGCTGAAACCTTTTACGGGCATGCGCGAATTAAATTCACGCTGGCGATAAAGAGAGGGAAATAATGGCGGCCGGGCAGCCGCCATGGCCGTATCAGAAAAGGGTGATATCGGCGACGGAAGGGTAGACGTAGCTCGGGCGGAACGGCATGGTTTCGATGTCGCTCAGCGTGGAGACGCCGGACAACACCAGAACGGTTTCCAGGCCGGCCTGGAAGCCTGCCAGAATATCGGTGCGCAGGTTGTCGCCGACGATCACCGTCTCTTCCGAGTGCGCCTGCATTTTGTTCAATGCGGCGCGAATGATCCACGGGCTGGGCTTGCCGACGTAAAACGGTTTGCGGCCGGTGATCTTCTCGATGGGGGCGCACAGCGCGCCGCAGGCCGGCGAGAAGCCGTGGCCGTGGCTATCCGGGTTGGTGGCGATAAAGCGCGCGCCGTTGCTGACGAAGTAGGCGGCTTTGTGCATCATTTCCCAGTTGTAAGAGCGGGTTTCCCCGACGATCACGAAGTCCGGGTTGATATCGGTGATGGTGAAGCCGGCTTTGTACAGCTCATGGATCAGGGCGCCTTCGCCGACTACGTAGGCCTTTTTGCCTTCCTGACGGCGCAGGAAATCGGCGGTGGCCATCGCCGAGGTGTAGAACGCGCTCTCCGGCACTTCCAGCCCGGCGGAGGCGAAGCGGTTCGCCAGATCCTGCGCGGTTTGCGACGGATAGTTGGTCAGCACCACCAGCGGCATGCCTTGTTCCTGGATGCGCGCCAGGAACAGGTCGGCGCCGGGTACCGGCGTATTGTCATGCAGCAGCACGCCGTCGATATCGCATATAACGTTTTTGATTTTCATTTGTCGCTGTTTCTCATGATTACGGCAGGCAAGGGGTGACGATAACACACCTGCCAGAAGCGGCGGATCAGCTTTCCAGCAATCGCTGCAAGAGCACGCCGTTGAGCATCGCGCGTTTGGCCAGGGCGAAAGCGCCGATCGCCGAGCGATGATTGAGTTCGGAGGTCACGACCGGCAAGTTTTTGCGGAAGTCCTTCAGCACCTGGGTATTGATGCAGCTCTGGATGGCCGGCAGCAGCACCTTGTCCGCTTCGGTGATCTCACCGGCGATCACCACCTTCTGCGGATTGAACAGGTTGATGGCGATGGCCACCGCCTTGCCCAGATAGCGGCCGACGTGCTCGATCACTTCGCTGGCCAGCAGATCGCCGCGGTTGGCGGCCTTGCAGATGGCATTGATGCCGCAGTCTTCCAGCGTCAGTTTGCTCGGGTAGCCCTGGCTCAGCAGCTGGCGCACGCGCTGTTCGATCGCCGCGTTGGCGGCCACCGTTTCCAGGCAGCCGAAGTTGCCGCAGTGGCAGCGTTCACCCAGCGGATCGATTTGGATATGGCCGATCTCGCCGACGTTGCCGTTGTTGCCGAGAAAAATCTGCCCGTTGACGATGATGCCGGCGCCGGTGCCGCGGTGCAGGCGCACCAGAATCGAGTCTTCGCAGTCGCGGGTGGCACCGAAGTAGTGCTCCGCCAGCGCCAGGCTGCGGATGTCGTGGCCGACGAAGCTGGTGACGTTGAAGCGCTGCTGCAGATTATCCACCAGTGCCCAGTTGCTGACGCTGATGTGCGGCATGTAGCGCACCACGCCCAGCGCCGGATCCACCAGGCCAGGCAGGATCACCGCGATGGCGATCAGCTCGCGCAGGCGGCGCTGGTTAGCGTCGATGAATTGGGCGATGGCAGCGAACAGCGCATTCTCCAGCGTTTCCTGGGTGCGTTCCGGCAGCGGATAGTGTTCTTCGCTGAGCGATTTACCGCTCATGTCATACAGGGTGATGGTGGCATCGTGACGGCCGAGACGCACCGCGACGGTATGGAAATGACGGGTTTCCGACACGATGGAGATCGCGCGGCGGCCGCCGGTGGAGGCTTGCTGATCGACTTCTTTGATCAGCCCGCGCTCCAGCAGCTGGCGAGTAATTTTGGTGACGCTGGCGGGGGCAAGCTGGCTGAGTTCGGCAATTTGAATGCGCGAGATCGGGCCCTGCTGGTCGATCAGGCGGTAAACTGCCGCGCCGTTAAGTTGTTTGACTAAGTCAACGTTCCCTATTTGTGCTTGTCCGCCAGTGCTCATCAATAATGTTACTCGCTGTTCATTGAATTAAACCTCGTTACCGTTAACGAGCGTTTTGGTGATCTTGAAATCACGGGTGAAGGCGGTCAGGTTAGCCACCTTGCCGGCTTCGATGGTGCCCAGACGGTGCTCGACGCCGATGGCGCGCGCCGGGTACAGCGTCGCCATGCGCAGCGCTTCGTCCAGCGCGATGCCGATATGCTCGACGCTGTTTTGCACCGCTTCGATCATGGTCAGTGCGGAACCGCTCAGGGTACCGTTCTCATCCACGCACAGCCCGTCCCGATAGTATATTGTTTTACCGGCGAAAATAAATTGGTCAATATCTGCACCCGCCGGCGCGGTCGCGTCGGTGACCAGCACCAATTTATCACCTTTCAGGCGTTTGGCGTTACGGATACTCGCCCAAGCCACGTGATGGCCGTCGGCGATGATGCCGGTATAGACCTCCGGCGTATCGAAGATCGCGCCCATCAGCCCCGGTTCGCGGCCGGTGATATACGGCATGGCGTTGTACAGGTGGGTGGCGAAGCTGATGCCGGCGGCGAAGCCGGTGCGCGCCTGATCGTAGGTGGCGTTAGAGTGGCCGGCGGAGACCACGATGCCGGCCTCGGTCAGCTGCTTGATAAAGTGCGGCTCAACCATTTCCGGCGCCAGCGTCACCTTG
This sequence comes from Serratia sp. Ae19-1, assembly GCF_059801225.1. Classification (NCBI taxonomy): domain Bacteria; kingdom Pseudomonadati; phylum Pseudomonadota; class Gammaproteobacteria; order Enterobacterales; family Yersiniaceae; genus Serratia; species Serratia sp. Ae19-1. The sequence goes on from NZ_JBCHWD010000001.1 coordinate 341,892, forward strand.
GTGATCACGTCGGCGTTGGCACACAGGTAATCGATCATTTCCTGAGTTGGCTTGCGAATGAACGCCGGGTTATGGGTGCCTTTTTTCACCGGGCTGAGATACGGCCCTTCCAGGTGCAGGCCCAGCGCCTGGTTTTGGTGCTTTTTCAGATAAGCGCGCATCACGTCGACGCTGTGCTTCATGAATTCGTCGCTGCTGGTGATCAGCGTCGGCAGATAGCTGGTGCAGCCGGATTTCTCGTTGGCGCGCTGCATGATCTCCAGCGTTTCCTCCGAAATCGCTTCCAGCGAATCGTTGAACTGTACGCCGCCGCAGCCGTTCAGCTGCACGTCGATAAGCCCGGGGGCCAGGATGGCGCCACCCAGGTCGCGCGTTTCGATGCCGGCGGGCAATTCAGCCGCCGGGCAGACTCTCTCGATCAGCCCATCAGCGATAATGACTGCATGGTCATCAAGTACGTCGTGGCCGGTATAGATTCGGCCGTGGGTTAAAGCGAACATCGTAGCCCCCTGCAAAGATTAAAGACTTTTAACGCTTTCCGCTTCTAACTCGCGGAAGTATTTGACGGTTTTGACTTTCAGCTCCATGGTGGCCGGTTCGTCGCACACCACCACTGCTTTGGCGTGCAGCTGCAGGCAACTGATGGTCCACATGTGGTTGATGTTGCCTTCCACTGCGGCTTCCAGTGCCTGCGCCTTGGCGTGGCCGGTCACCAGGATCATCACTTCTTCCGCGTCCAGCAGCGTGCCCACGCCGACGGTCAGCGCATATTTCGGCACCAGGCTGACGTCGCCGCCGAAGAAGCGCGAGTTGGCGATGCGGGTGTCTTCGGTCAGCGTTTTGATGCGGGTGCGCGAAGCCAGGGACGAAGCCGGTTCGTTGAACGCGATGTGGCCGTCGATGCCCACGCCGCCCATGAACAGGTTAATTTTGCCGTAAGACTTGATCTTCTCTTCGTACTGGCGGCACTCGGCGTCGACATCCGCGGCGTTGCCGTTCAGCAGGTTGATGTTTTCACGAGGAATATCAACGTGGTCAAAGAAGTTGCGGTACATGAAGGTGTGGTAGCTTTCCGGGTGTTCCTGCGGCAGGCCAACGTACTCGTCCATGTTGAAAGTCACAACATGCTTAAAGCTTACTTCACCTGCTTTGTGCATCGCAATCAGATGTTTGTAGGCTTCCAGCGGCGTGCCGCCGGTAGGCAGGCCGAGCACAAACGGGCGCTCTGCGGTTGGCTTGAATGCGTTGATGCGTTGAACGATATGACGCGCGGCCCATTTGCCGACTTGTGCGGTATCTTTCAGTGGGATAAGTCTCATCTAACACCTCTTGGGATAAGTAAACTAAAGCTATACTGTACGGGCCTGCGGAGTCGTAAGCGTAACCCAGCTTTATGATTCTCGCGTGAATCGTCCGTCCGGTTGATTTTTTGAATGATAAAATAAGTTTTGTGTGATGGCCAGCAATCTGGGAGGTAAAGACTACTTTTTGGTGATATTTATCACAAAAAGGGAGGTTTTAATTTGCGATACAAAATAAATTTTTTACACTCGGCATGAGTGATACGTGCCATGCGTTGTTTCTAAAAAGGTAGTGAGAGCTCCAAATAAACTACTAATAGGGTCCGTCCGCGGACAACATAGGGGGAAAAGGTGAACATTCTTAGTTATTTGCAAAAGGTGGGACGGGCGCTGATGGTGCCGGTCGCCACGCTGCCCGCCGCCGCCATCTTGATGGGCGTCGGGTACTGGATTGACCCTGTTGGTTGGGGCGGCGACAACGCGCTCGCCGCTTTCTTCATTAAATCCGGCTCCGCTATCATCGACAACATGTCGGTGCTGTTCGCTATCGGCGTGGCCTACGGCATGTCCAAAGACAAGGACGGCGCCGCCGCGTTGACCGGTTTCGTCGGCTTCCTGGTGCTGACCACCCTCTGTTCGCCGGCCGCCGTGTCGATGATTCAGAAGATCCCGCTGGATCAGGTGCCTGCCGCGTTCGGCAAAATCCAGAACCAGTTCGTCGGTATTCTGGTGGGTATCATCTCCGCCGAAGTGTACAACCGCTTCAGCGGCGTCGAGCTGCCTAAGGCGCTGTCGTTCTTCAGCGGCCGCCGCCTGGTGCCGATCCTCATCTCCTTCCTGATGATCCTGGTCGCTTTCATTCTGATGTACATCTGGCCGGTGATCTTCAACGGTCTGGTGAACTTCGGTGAACACATCCAGAAAATGGGCTCGGTCGGCGCGGGCATCTATGCCTTCTTCAACCGCCTGCTGATTCCGGTTGGCCTGCACCACGCGCTGAACTCGGTGTTCTGGTTCGACGTGGCCGGCATCAACGATATCCCTAACTTCCTCGGCGGCCAGCAGTCGATCGAAGCCGGTAAAGCGGTTGTCGGCATCACCGGCCGTTATCAGGCGGGCTTCTTCCCAATCATGATGTTCGGTCTGCCGGGTGCGGCGCTGGCCATTTATCACTGCGCGCGTCCTGAGAACAAAGCCAAAGTGGCGGGCATCATGCTGGCGGCCGCTTTCGCCGCCTTCTTTACCGGTATCACCGAACCGCTGGAATTCTCCTTCATGTTCGTGGCGCCGGTGCTGTATGTAATCCACGCCGTGCTGACCGGTATCTCGGTGTTCATCGCTGCCAGCATGCACTGGATCGCCGGTTTCGGCTTCAGCGCCGGGCTGGTGGATATGGTGTTGTCGTCCCGCAACCCGCTGGCGACCCACTGGTACATGCTGATCCCGCAAGGCCTGGTGTTCTTCGTTATCTACTATGTGGTGTTCCGCTTCACCATCAATAAGTTCAACCTGATGACCCCGGGCCGCGAACTGGCGGTTGCCGGTGACGAAACCGACGGCTACGACGTCAACGTCGACAGCAACGCCGGTAAAGACGAGAACGAAACCACCACGCTGGCTCGCCGTTACGTCGGCGCGATCGGCGGTTCCGACAACCTGACCGGCATCGATGCCTGCATCACCCGTCTGCGCCTGAACGTGAAAGACTCCGCGCTGGTGAATGACGCATTGGCGAAACGCCTCGGCGCATCCGGCGTTATCCGCCTGAACAAGCAAAGCGTGCAAGTGATCGTCGGCACGCGTGCCGAACTTATCGCCAGCGCGATGCGCAACGTGATCGCGGCCGGCCCGGTAGCGGCAGCGGCGGCTCCGGCGGCTGCGCCTGCAGCGGAAGCCAAACCGCAGGCGGTGCCGAACGCGCCGAAAGCCGCGTTTGAAACGCTGGTGGCACCGGTAACCGGTGAAGTGGTGGCGCTCGATCAGGTGCCGGACGAAGCCTTCGCCAGCAAGGCGGTGGGCGACGGCCTGGCGATTCGCCCGACCGATAGCATCGTCGTGGCGCCGGCTGACGGCACCGTGGTGAAAATCTTCAACACCAACCACGCATTCTGCCTGGAAACCGACAAGGGCGCCGAGATCGTGGTGCACATGGGGATCGACACCGTCGCGCTGGAAGGCCAGGGCTTCAAACGCCTGGTGGAAGAGGGCGCGGAAGTGAAAGCCGGTCAACCGATTCTGGAACTGGATCTGGATTATCTGAACGCCAACGCACGTTCGATGATAAGCCCGGTGGTGGTCAGCAACTCTGACGACTACGCCGGCCTGGCTGCACTGGCCAGCGGCTCGGTGGTCGCCGGCCAGACCAAGCTGTACGAGATCCAGAAATAAGGCTGTTTTTACCTGAGTAGTACCTGGGGCCGGTCACGCATCATGGCGGAGTTTGCCCCGACTTGGCGGGAAGAGAGCGATCTCTTCCCGCTTTTTTTATCCCGTTTCGCCCCACTGCGGTGCGCTGCGCGTCGATGGTGCAATGCGCCGCATTTTTCGTGAAACAAACGGTTGTTTCCAGACGTGGCTTGTTGGATCATAGGCGGTTATGTGTAGCGCTTTGCATTGAGGAACAGTGAAATGAGTGAGGCTGAAGCCCGCCCAACCAATTTTATCCGTCAGATCGTCGATGAAGATCTGGCGTCGGGGAAACACACGTCGGTTCATACCCGCTTCCCGCCGGAGCCTAACGGCTACCTGCATATCGGCCACGCCAAGTCCATCTGCCTGAACTTCGGCATCGCCAAGGACTATCAGGGCCAGTGCAATCTGCGCTTCGATGACACCAACCCGGTGAAAGAAGACATCGAGTTCGTGGAGTCAATCAAGCATGACGTGGAGTGGCTGGGCTTTGAGTGGAGCGGCAACGTTCGTTACTCCTCAGACTATTTCGATCAGCTGCATCAATATGCGGTTGAGCTGATCACCAAGGGTCTGGCTTACGTCGACGAACTGTCGCCGGAGCAGATCCGTGAATATCGCGGCACCCTGACCGCGCCGGGCAAAGACAGCCCGTACCGCGGCCGCAGCGTGGAAGAGAACCTGGCGCTGTTCGAGAAGATGCGCAACGGCGAGTTCGCCGAGGGCGCCGCCTGCCTGCGCGCCAAGATCGATATGGCTTCGCCGTTTATCGTGATGCGCGATCCGGTGCTGTACCGCATCAAGTTCGCCGAACACCACCAGACCGGCAACAAATGGTGCATCTACCCGATGTACGATTTCACCCACTGCATTTCCGATGCGCTGGAAGGGATCACCCATTCGCTGTGCACCCTGGAGTTCCAGGATAACCGCCGTCTGTATGACTGGGTGCTGGATAACATCACCATTCCTTGCCACCCGCGTCAGTACGAGTTTTCGCGTCTGAACCTCGAATACGCCATCATGTCGAAGCGCAAGCTGCACCAGCTGGTGGCCGAGAAGATCGTCGAAGGCTGGGATGACCCGCGCATGCCGACCGTTTCCGGGCTGCGTCGTCGCGGTTATACCGCCGCTTCGATTCGCGAGTTCTGCCTGCGCATCGGCGTGACCAAGCAAGATAACAACGTTGAAATGATGGCGCTGGAATCCTGCATTCGCGACGATCTGAACGAAAACGCGCCGCGCGCCATGGCGGTGCTGGATCCGGTGAAAATCGTTATCGAGAACATGGGCGACGCGGTGGAAATGGTCACCATGCCAAACCATCCGAACAAGCCGGAAATGGGCAGCCGTGATGTGCCGTTCAGCCGCGAGATCTATATCGATCGCGCCGACTTCCGCGAAGAAGCCAACAAGCAGTACAAGCGTCTGGTGTTGGGCAAGGAAGTGCGTCTGCGCAATGCGTACGTGATTAAGGCCGAGCGCGTCGAGAAAGACGAAGCGGGCGAGATCACCACCATCTTCTGCAGCTACGATGCGGAAACGCTGAGCAAGGATCCTGCCGACGGCCGCAAGGTGAAGGGCGTGATCCACTGGGTGTCTGCGGCGCACGCGCTGCCGGCGGAAATTCGCCTGTACGATCGCCTGTTCAGCGTGCCTAACCCGGGCGCGGCGGAGGATTTCCTCTCCACCATCAACCCGGAATCGCTGGTGATCAAGCACGGCTTCGTCGAGCCGAGCCTGGCGGCCGCACAGCCGGAGAAGGCCTATCAGTTCGAACGTGAAGGCTACTTCTGCGCCGACAGCCGTTACTCTTCGGCCGAACATTTGGTGTTTAACCGCACTGTCGGCCTGCGTGACACCTGGGCGAAAATCGAAGGCTAATCTTAATCGCCTCGAAAATTAATGTATCAGCGCGGCTTAGGCCGCGCTTTTTTATGCCTGCGATTGAGCAAACAACCCATTCCTCTCCCATTTTCTAGCGGGCGCTAAATTAATTACGGCGCGTTAACCAATAAGCTTCTTGATATTGGCCTTAATAGTATTAAATTTTTCTTATATATTCGTGATGCGAATTAATTTCATCTAGAGAGCGCTCTCAGATTTTATCTTCTGACTGACGAATTAGCTCAGGCTGAAACCATTAATCGTCTCTGGTTGACCTTATATCTGTGTTTATTCTGATTTAATTGAATTTTTTATTCGAAACCCTCCATGATCGCTGGCGTAACAAATTATCACTGATATGTGCTCCTTGTCATACTTTGACAAATCTTCCGCACTTTTCATTTGATAATTCGTGTCGCGAAAAATAGTCTGTCTGTAGCAATTAGTGCTGTGGGAATAACATCTCGTCGGCAATATTTTTTACCCGTTCGGGTTTTTTATTGGCAGTCGTGCAGGGCAGTGGTGAACACAGGCGGCTGCAACTTTTAAGTTAAGTCAAAGAGGAATTTCAATATGGGTACGCACGGTGCTCAGCGTAAAACGCTGGCGCTCGCAGTCGCGGGCGCGCTGTTGGGAACAGGGTTTGCCATGGCGCCTGAGGCGAAAGCCGCAGGGTTTATCGATGATTCCACGCTGACCGGCGGCATCTATTACTGGCAACGTGAGCGCGACCGTAAAGATCTCAATCCGGACAGCAAGGATTACAACCAATATACCACCAATCTGTCGCACTCTACCGCCAACCTGAGCCTGGATTTCGCCTCGGGCTACGCCTGGGACATGTTCGGCCTGGATGTCGGCGCCTTCACCGCCATCGAACTGGCTGAATCCAGCGCCAGCGGCCACCCGAACGAGATCGCGTTCTCCTCGAAGAACCGTACCTACGACGAAGACTACTCCGGCGACAAAGGCGGCGTTAGCCTGTACAAAGCCGCCGCCAAGTTCAAATACGGCCCGGTCTGGGCGCGCGCCGGCTACATTCAGCCGAGCGGCCAAACCCTGCTGGCGCCGCACTGGAGCTTTATGCCGGGCACCTATCAGGGCGCCGAGGCCGGCGCCAAGTTCGACTACGGCGATGCCGGTGCGTTGAGCTTCTCCTACATGTGGACCGACAAATACAAAGCGCCGTGGCATATCGAGATGGACGATTTCCGTCAGAACGATAAGAAAACCCGCGTCTCCTACCTGCACTCGCTGGGCGCCAAGTACGATTTCAAAAACGATCTGGTGCTGGAAGCCGCTTTCGGCCAGGCCCAGGGTTACGTGAATCAGTACTTCACCAAGGCGTCTTACAAATTCGATGTGCTGGGCAACCCGCTGACTACCAGTTACCAGTTCTACGGTGCGGAAGACCGCATCAGCAACAAGAACGATCCGAACAGCATCTACGACGGCCTGGCCTGGCTGCAGGCCCTGACCTTCGGTTACACCACCGGTCAGTTCAACTGGCGTCTGGAAGGCACCATGGTCAAGGCGGAAGGCAATCAGGGCTTCTTCCTGCAGCGCATGACCCCGACCTACGCCTCGTCTAACGGTCGGCTGGACGTGTGGTGGGACAACCGCTCCGACTTTAACGCCAACGGCGAGAAAGCGGTGTACGCCGGCGTGATGTATGACCTCAGCAACTGGAACCTGCCGGGCATGGCGGTCGGCGGCTCTTATGTCTACGCCTGGGACGCCAAGCCGAGCACCAACCCGATCTACGATCAGAGCCAGCGCCTGAAAGAGAGCGCCTGGAGCCTGGACGCGATGTACACCATCCAGGAAGGGCGCGCCAAGGGCACGCTGATCAAGCTGCACTACACCCAATATGACAACCACACCAACATCCCGAGCTGGGGTGGCGGTTACGGCAACATCTTCCAGGACGAGAAAGACGTCAAGTTCATGGTCATCGCGCCATTCACCATCTTCTGATGCGTTCCCCGGCCTTGCGGCCGGGGGCAGTTAAGGGAATTCAACGATGAAAAAAATCATGCTGATGTTGGCGGCCGCCGCGGCCTTGAGCGCCTGCGCGCAACCCGCCGCGCCGCCGGAAGACGCCAAATTGAAGCAGGCTTACAGCGCCTGCATCAACACCGCCGAAGGTTCGCCGGAGCGTCTGCAGCCCTGCAAGGCGGTGCTGAACGTGTTGAAACAAGAGAAGCAGCACCAGCAGTTCGCCGCGCAGGAAACGGTGCGGGTGATGGATTATCAGAACTGCATTATGGCGGTGCACAGCGGTAACGGTCAGGCTTACGACGCCAAGTGCGGCAAGCTGTGGCAAGAAATTCGCGATAACAATAATTAAGAAGGACGAGATCATGAACGCATTCAAACTGAGCGCGCTTGCCGCCTTGACGGCAACGATGGGATTCCTGGGCGGCATGGGAAACGCCATGGCCGATCAACAGCTGGTGGATCAACTGAGCCAGCTGAAGCTGAACGTAAAAATGCTGGATAACCGCGCCGGCGAAAACGGCGTGGATTGCGCGGCGCTGGGCGCCGACTGGGCCTCTTGCAACCGGGTGTTGTTCACCCTCAGCAACGATGGCCAGGCGATCGACGGCAAGGACTGGGTCATCTATTTCCACAGCCCGCGCCAGACCCTGCGGGTGGATAACGATCAGTTCAAGATAGCCCACCTCACCGGCGATCTGTACAAGCTGGAGCCGACCGCCAAATTCAGCGGTTTCCCTGCGGGCAAGGCGGTGGAAATCCCGGTGGTCGCCGAATATTGGCAGCTGTTTAGAAATGACTTCCTGCCGCGCTGGTATGCCACGTCCGGCGACGCCAAGCCGAAAATGCTGGCGAATACCGACACCGAAAACCTGGACCAGTTCGTGGCGCCGTTCACCGGCGATCAGTGGAAGCGCACCAAAGACGACAAAAACATTTTGATGACGCCGGCTTCGCGCTTTGTCAGCAATGCCGATCTGCAGACGCTGCCCGCCGGCGTGCTGCGCGGCCAGATCGTGCCGACGCCGATGCAGGTGAAGGTCCACGCGCAGGACGCCGATCTGCGCAAAGGAGTTTCGCCGGATCTTAGCACGCTGGTCAAGCCGGCGGCAGATGTCGTCACCCAGCGCTTCGCGCTGCTGGGCGTGCCGGTTCAGGCCAACGGCTATCCGATCAAGACCGATATCCAGCCGGGCAAGTTTAAAGGCGCGATGGCGGTGCCGGGCGCCTATGAGCTGAAGATCGGCAAAAAAGAGGCGCGGGTGATCGGCTTCGATCAGGCCGGGGTGTTCTATGGGTTGCAGTCGATCCTGTCGTTAGTGCCGACCGACGGCAGCGGCAAGATTGCTACATTGGACGCCAGCGACGCGCCGCGCTTCCAGTATCGCGGCATTTTCCTCGACGTGGCGCGCAACTTCCATAAGAAGGATGCTGTGTTGCGTCTGCTGGATCAGATGGCGGCCTACAAGCTCAACAAATTCCACTTCCACCTGAGCGATGATGAAGGTTGGCGTATCGAGATCCCCGGTTTGCCAGAGTTGACGGAAGTCGGCGGCCAGCGCTGCCACGATCTGACCGAAACCACCTGCCTGCTGCCGCAGTACGGCCAGGGGCCGGACGTCTACGGCGGTTTCTTCAGCCGTCAGGACTATATCGACATCATCAAATACGCCCAGGCGCGCCAGATTGAAGTGATCCCTGAGATCGACATGCCGGCGCACGCCCGCGCCGCGGTGGTGTCGATGGAGGCGCGCTATAAAAAGCTGCATGCCGCCGGAAAAGAGCAGGAGGCTAACGAATTCCGCCTGGTGGATCCGACCGATACCTCCAATACCACCTCCGTGCAGTTCTTTAACCGCCAGAGCTACCTGAACCCGTGCCTGGATTCTTCCCAGCGCTTTGTCGACAAGGTGATCGGCGAGATCGCCCAGATGCATAAAGAAGCCGGGCAGCCGATCAAAACCTGGCACTTCGGCGGCGACGAGGCGAAAAACATCCGCCTGGGCGCCGGCTATACCGACAAGGCGAAACCGGAGCCGGGTAAAGGCGTCATCGACCAGAGCAACGAAGACAAGCCGTGGGCCAAGTCGCAGGTTTGCCAGACGATGATCAAAGAAGGCAAGGTGGCCGACATGGAGCACTTGCCGAGCTACTTCGGCCAGGAGGTCAGCAAGCTGGTGAAGGCGCACGGCATCGACAGAATGCAGGCCTGGCAGGACGGCCTGAAAGACGCCGAGAGCGCGAAGTCGTTCGCCACCTCGCGCGTGGGCGTCAACTTCTGGGATACCTTGTACTGGGGCGGTTTCGACAGCGTCAACGATTGGGCCAATAAAGGGTATGAAGTGGTGGTCTCCAACCCGGACTACGTCTACATGGACTTCCCTTACGAGGTGAACCCGGACGAGCGCGGTTACTACTGGGGTACCCGCTTCAGCGACGAGCGCAAGGTGTTCAGCTTCGCGCCGGACAACATGCCGCAGAACGCGGAAACCTCGGTCGATCGCGACGGCAACCACTTCAACGCCAAGAGCGACAAGCCGTGGCCGGGAGCCTACGGGTTGTCCGCTCAGCTGTGGAGCGAAACCCAGCGCACCGATCCGCAGATGGAATACATGATCTTCCCGCGCGCGCTGTCGGTGGCCGAACGCGCCTGGCACCGCGCCGGTTGGGAGCAGGACTATCGCGCCGGCCGCGAATACAAAGGCGGGGAGACCCACTTTGTCGACACCAAGGCGCTGGAGAAAGACTGGCTGCGCTTCGCCAATATCCTGGGCCAGCGTGAACTGGCCAAGCTGGACAAAGGCGGCGTCGCTTATCGTCTGCCGGTGCCCGGCGCACGCGTAGCGGGCGGCAAGCTGGAGGCGAATATCGCGCTGCCGGGATTGGGCATCGAGTATTCCACCGACGGCGGCAAGCAGTGGCAGCGTTATGACGCCAAGGCCAAGCCGGCGGTATCGGGTGAGGTGCAGGTGCGTTCGGTCAGTCCGGACGGTAAACGTTACAGCCGCGCCGAGAAGGTCTAAGCCCGGCGCATCGGCCTGTCGTCATGGCGGCGGGCCGCTTAACGAAGGGGGAATGCGTCCGCCTCTGCGCGTGTCGGCGTGAAGCGGACGTGAAAGTGAGAGCAGTACGTGGAGTCGCAGTGCCGCTGCAATTGTAGTATTTCATGACATGATCTTTCCCCGGCTGGTCCGGGGATTTTTTTGCTCACCGTTCAGCAAGCATAAAAAAACCGCCTCAGGGTGAGGCGGTTTTTCATAACCGGTCAGGCTTACTTCTTGTCGTGCAGCGTTTCGTCTTCGCGGCAGTCACCGGTTTCACAGTGGCCGTACAGGTACAGGCTGTGGTTGGTGAGCTTAATGCCGTGCTGCTTGGCGATATCACGCTGGCGCACTTCGATGGATTCGTCACTGAATTCGATCACTTTGCCGCAGTCCAGGCAAATCAGGTGATCGTGGTGATGCTGTTGGGTCAGTTCGAACACGGACTTGCCGCCTTCGAAATTGTGACGTGTCACAATGCCCGCATCGTCAAACTGGTTCAGTACGCGATAAACCGTTGCCAGGCCGATCTCTTCGCCCATATCAATCAGTTTTTTGTACAAATCTTCCGCACTGACGTGATGGCATTCCGGATTTTGCAGTACTTCCAGGATTTTGAGTCGCGGAAGCGTGACTTTTAAGCCGGCCTTCTTCAATGCGATGTTGTTGTCGGTCATGCGAATTCAGTCCTGTTACTATGCTAATCAAGTTGAGGCGTACTCGCCTGTGGCATCGGTCGGCACAAAGAGTTAATGCGTCTCATTATAGAACCGGTTGTACTAAATGGAAACCGCCGGTTGTTAACAAAGATATAATTGCACTATTGCATGTTTTGCATGCAACGCCTTGATGGGTGGGATAAACCGATAACTCAGTCTACCTTGACGGGGTGGGAAGTTACAAATCTGTAGCTTCTATCGCAGCAATCCCTGCTGCCGATGATGGCCCTGTGCGCACACTATGCACTTTACAGGGCCTTTGTTCAACCTTTCGCCAGTTGCGGCGTTTAGCCGACGATATCGGCCAGGCTCAGCTCTTCGACGATCTGTTTGACCCAGGCGTCGACGCGCTCGTTGGTCAGCTCCGGCTGGCGGTCTTCGTCGATCGCGAGACCAATGAAGTGGTTGTCGTCCGCCAGGCCTTTGGAGGCCTCGAAGTGGTAGCCTTTGGTCGGCCAGTGGCCCACGATGGCCGCGCCGCGCGGTTCAATGATGTCGCGGATGGTGCCCATCGCGTCACAGAAGTATTCCGCGTAGTCTTCCTGGTCGCCGCAGCCGAACAGCGCCACCAGTTTGCCGTTGAAATCGACTTCTTCCAGCGTCGGGAAGAAATCATCCCAGTCACACTGCGCTTCACCGTAGTACCAGGTCGGGATACCCAGCAGCAGGATATCGAACCCTTCCAGGTCTTCTTTGCTGCTTTTAGCGATGTCGTGTACTTCAGAGACGTCGTCGCCAAACTGTTTCTGGAGAATTTTCTGGATCATTTTGGCAATGTTTTCGGTATTGCCAGTGTCGCTGCCAAAGAAAATGCCTACAGTAGCCATATCGCGTATAACCTTTAAATTCAAGTAATTGCATTACTCGATGCCAGCACTGCCGCCGCTGACGCCGATTAAAATGATGCCATGACAAGAGCCTTTCGCAACGGGGCGAGCGCCGACAGGCGCAGTCTCTTGCCGGTAAATGCGTATCATGCCAGAAAGTGGCGCCGGGGTTTTATCGCATTTATGCGATGCCGGAGAATGAAGAAAAGCGTGGTCGATCCGGCGTTGTCCTTAACGCCGCGCCGCGCGTGCGGCCGAAGAGATCAATGTTCCGGCTGTTCTTCCGCCAGTTGCGCCAACAGCATCTGCTCGATGAGTTCGCTGCGGCTAATGTTGCGCTGTTCCGCCAGTTTGTTCAGGGCGTCCACCGCATCCGCGTTGATTTTCAGCTCTACGCGCCGCAATCCACGCACTTTATCGCGCCGTAACTGATTGCGCTTATTGATTCTAAGCTGTTCATCGCGGGAAAGCGGGTTGGTTTTCGGGCGCCCCGGACGGCGTTCATCTGCGAACAGATCCAGCGTCGTGCGATCCGTTTGTTCTTTTGCCATAGGTAGCGGTACTGCAAGGGAGTTTGCATCAAAAAGCGCTCGCACGCTTCCGGAGGCATCGGTTAACACACTTCGGGCCAATAAACCCTAACCCAAATTCACCCCCGAACCGGCGTTCGCGAACGCGCTGGCGCGGCGGCAAAATTATAGCGCGCCATATTACCCCAGCAGATGGAGCGGCGACAATGCCTAACTGCGGGCTAAACGCGCTAAGCCGTTATCTTTAGCGCGTTTTTTCGCCAGATGAGCGTATTTTTCAGGCTTCGTCGAGGAAACGGTGGATGGCGCGCAGCACCGCGTCCGGTTTTTCGGCGTGCACCCAATGGCCGGTGCCGGCGACGACATGGGCGCGGGCCTGCGGGAACTGGCGGGCGATGTCCGCACGATAGCTGTCCTGCACGTACGGCGACAGGCCGCCGCGAATGAACAGCGTCGGATGCGGCCAGGCCGGCACGTCCTGCCAGCCGGTGATGTCTTCGTAGCGTTCGATCAGCACCGGCAGGTTGAAGCGCCATTCGCCATTGTGGAAGGACTTCAGCAGGAACTGGATCACGCCTTCTTCCTGCAGATAGTCGCGCATCAGCTGGGCGGCCGCCTGGCGTTGGGTGATGCCGGCGGCGCTGACGGCCTTCAGCGCGGCGAAGATCTCATCGTGGCGGCGAGTCTGGTAATCCACCGGCGCCACGTCGATGACGATCAGCTTAGCGATGCGCTCCGGCGCGATGGCGGTCAGCGCCATCGCCGCTTTACCGCCCATCGAATGGCCGATGACGATCGCTTTATCCAGCTGCAGTTCGTCGAGCAGCGCCAGCAGATCCTGCGCCATGGCGGGGTAGTTCATGTCGTCGGCGCGCGGGGAGAGGCCGTGGTTGCGCAGATCGACTTTGATCACGCTGTGCTGCTGGTGCAGATCGCGTGCCAGCACGCCCAGGTTGTCCAGATTACCGAACAGCCCGTGGATCAGCAGCACCGGCAGCGCATCTGACTCGGCGGCCAGCAGTTGATAATGTAATTTCATGGCGAAGTTCATACTGAGAGAGATTCAGATTAGGGTATCATGATTGAATCGCACGATGAATCATGCGGAATTTTCGCGGCGCGGGCTTGGCAGTGCCGGCTATAGGTATTAGTCTGCATTTGCCGTCCGGAGGCACATTGTTGTGTTCGCTCCAGCGCTTTTAACCTTATAATCCCATGGCTTGAATGCAGGATCTGGCTTCAGGTTCTAAGTAGAAAAAACAGTATTGGATAAAGATGAAAACTATTGAAGTCGACGAAGAGCTTTACCGTTATATTGCCAGCCACACGCAACACATCGGTGAAAGCGCGTCCGATATTTTACGCCGCATGTTGAAATTCACCGCCGGTCAGCCGGTGCGCGCGTTGCCTGCCGCCAGTGCGTCGCAGTCCGTCGAGCTGGAAAAGGCGGCCCCGGCGCAGCGTCCGCGCGATCGCGTGCGCGCCATGCGCGAACTGCTGCTGTCGGATGAATACGCCGAGCAGAACAAAGCGGTCAACCGTTTCATGCTGGTGCTGTCCACGCTGTACACCCTCGATGCCGCCGGTTTCGCCGCTGCCACCGAGGCGTTGACCGGCCGTACCCGCACCTATTTCGCCGGCGATCAGCAGACCCTGCTGGCCAACGGCACGCACACCAAGCCGAAGCATGTACCGGGCACCCCTTACTGGGTGATCACCAATACCAATACCGGCCGCAAACGCAGCATGATCGAACACATCATGCAGGCCATGCAGTTCCCGGCGGAACTGATCGAGAAAGTTTGCGGTACCGTCTAATTTAGCGAACAGCCCGTCATGATGGCCGTGCGCGACATATTGCCCGGTCACCGACAGGGATGAGGGAGATATGTCGATGGCGAATAATCCACGTGCCGGGCAGCCCGCCCGCCAAAGCGATCTGATCAACGTAGCCCAGCTGACGTCGCAGTACTATGTGCTGCAACCGGAAGCCGGCAATCCCGCACATGCGGTGAAATTTGGCACCTCCGGCCACCGCGGCAGCGCGCAGCGCCACAGCTTCAACGAAGCGCACATCCTCGCCATCGCCCAGGCGATCGCTGAAGTTCGTCATCAGCAGGGCACCACCGGCCCATGCTATGTGGGCAAGGACACCCATGCGCTGTCCGAACCGGCCTTCATTTCCGTGCTGGAAGTGCTGACCGCCAACGGCGTCGATGTGATCGTGCAGGAAAACAACGGCTTCACGCCAACGCCGGCGGTATCGCACGCCATTCTGTGCCACAACCGCCGCGGCGGCGCGCAGGCCGACGGCATCGTCATTACGCCGTCCCATAACCCACCGGAAGACGGCGGCATCAAGTATAACCCGCCGAACGGCGGCCCGGCCGACACCAACCTGACGTCGGTGATCGAAAAGCGCGCCAACGACCTGCTGGCGCAGCAGTTGAAGGGCGTTCAGCGCCAGTCGCTGGACAAGGCCTGGAACAGCGGCCATCTGCACGCCAAAGATCTGGTGCAGCCTTATGTCGAAGGGCTGGTTGAGGTGGTCGACATGCCGGCCATCCAACGCGCCGGTCTGAAGCTGGGCGTGGATCCGCTCGGCGGTTCCGGCATCGCCTATTGGCAACGCGTGGCGGAGCACTACAAGCTGGATCTGACGCTGGTGAACGATTCCATCGATCAGACGTTCCGCTTTATGCACCTGGACCACGACGGCATCATCCGCATGGACTGTTCGTCCGAGTCGGCGATGGCCGGCCTGCTGGCGCTGCGCGACAAATTCGATCTGGCGTTCGCCAACGATCCGGATTACGACCGCCACGGCATCGTCACGCCGAAAGGCCTGATGAACCCGAACCACTATCTGGCGGTGGCCATCAACTACCTGTTCCAGCACCGCCCGCAGTGGGGCGCCGATGTCGCGGTAGGTAAAACGCTGGTGTCCAGCGCGATGATCGACCGCGTGGTGGCCGATCTGGGCCGCAAGCTGGTGGAAGTGCCGGTCGGCTTCAAGTGGTTCGTGGACGGCCTGTTCGACGGCAGCCTGGGCTTCGGCGGCGAAGAGAGCGCCGGGGCCTCGTTCCTGCGCTTCAACGGCCAACCTTGGTCGACCGACAAAGACGGCATTATCATGTGTCTGCTGGCGGCTGAAATCACCGCGGTAACCGGTGAAAATCCACAGCATCACTATGACGATCTGGCCAAGCGCTTCGGTGCGCCAAGCTACAACCGCATCCAGGCGCCGGCGACGGCGGCGCAAAAAGCGGCGCTGTCCAAGCTGTCGCCGGAGATGGTCAAGGCCAATACCCTGGCGGGCGACCCGATCACCGCGCGTCTGACTGCTGCGCCGGGCAACGGCGCTTCGATCGGCGGCCTGAAAGTGATGACCGACAACGGCTGGTTCGCGGCCCGTCCTTCCGGTACCGAAGAGGCATACAAGATCTACTGCGAGAGCTTCCTCGGGGCGGAACACCGCGAGAAAATCGAGCACGAAGCGGTCGAAATCGTCAGCGAAGTGCTGGCTTCCGCCAAATAATCGCTGTTCTCGTCTGATAAAAAGCGCTGTTTTTACAGCGCTTTTTTTATGCCTGTAATTTAGATATATCTTTTTCTCGGCGCAGGCTTGCGCATTTAGATATATCGATCTAGATTAGCGTTATCGACGCTGTTTAGATATATCTAAACAACCTCGTATTGATGTTCACTGTTAAAGCGAGGTATCACACCATGTTTCATCGATTAGGTTTGCACCGGCATCACCACCACCACCATGAATGCGAAGCAGGCGATGGCCGCCATCATCGCGGCGGGCGCCATCACTTCGGCGGCGACGGCGAAGAGCATGGCCGAGGCGGGCGCGGTGGCCGCGGCGGGCGTCATCGCCTGTTCGAACACGGCGATCTGCGCCTGGTACTGCTGGCGCTGGTGGCGCGCAAGCCCAGCCACGGGTACGAATTGATCAAAGCGATCGAAGAAGCCTCTTCCGGCCTGTACGTGCCGAGCCCGGGGGTGATTTACCCCACGCTGACGCTGCTGGAAGAGCAGGATTTTCTCGAACCGCTCACCACCGGCAACGGCCGCAAAAGCTACCGCATCACCACGGCGGGCGAGGGCGAGCTGCAAAAGCATCAACAGGTAGTTGAAGTCATTCTGGCGCGTCTGGCGGGCGCCGGCCGCGAGCATCATCGGCACGGCAACCTGGCGGAAGGCATTTACGACGCCATGAACCGTCTGCGCAGTCTGCTGCGCGGCAACGTGATGCGCGCCGATCTTACGCCGCAGCAGGTGGAGCGCATCAACGCCGCGCTGTTGACCGCCGTGGCGGCGATCGAAAGCGAAATGCAAATTCAACCCACGCAGCAGGAGAAGAACTGATGCCCGGCCACCGTTTTAACATTACCGTTGAAGCCCTGAGCGATCGCCAGGGCAACCCCGTCGAGAAAACACCGCTGAGTTTTGAGGTGACTAACCACGACGATATTCTCGAGATCGTCGAGCGCATCCGGGCGCGTGACGATCTGAACTTCGGCCCTGAACAGAGCGCGGCCTTCGCGGTAGGGTTGAAACTGTTCTCCGAAGTGATGATTGAAAACCGCAAACATCCGGTGTTCGCTCCGCTGCGCGAGGCGTTTAAAGAATTTATGGTTGGCTTGAAGAAGGGCCCGGCGGCGTAAAGGCGCGGCAAACCGCGCCCGTCGGGGTTAAGGCATGAAACGATAGCCGACGCCGGTTTCGGTCAGCAGATGTTTGGGCCGGGCCGGATCGGCTTCCAGCTTCTGCCGCAGATGGCCCATGTAGATGCGCAGGTAGTGGCTGTGTTCCACGTAGTTCGGCCCCCAGACATGGCTCAACAGCTGGCGTTGGGTAATCACCTTGCCGGCGTTGGCCAGCAGTTCCGCCAACAGGCGAAACTCTATCGGCGTCAGGTGCAGATCTTCGTCGTTGCGTAGCACCCGGCGGTTGACCAGATCGACGGTGATTTCCGAAAAGCTCACCAGCGGGCTTTCCTGCTGGCTGGCGGAGTGGCGGCGCAGCGCGACCCGCACCCGCGCCAACAGTTCGCCGATGCCGAACGGTTTGCTGAGATAGTCGTCGGCGCCGGCGTCCAGCGCGGCGATTTTGTCCTCTTCGGCGTTGCGCGCCGACAGCACGATCACCGGAATGGCGCTCCACTGCCGCAGATCGCGGATGTAGCTCAGCCCGTCGCCATCCGGTAAGCCCAAATCAAGGATGATCAGATCCGGTTTGCGCGTACCGGCCTCAATCAGCCCGCGTTGCAGGGTTTCACTTTCAAACACCCGCAGGCCTTCGCTCTCCAGCGCGGTGCGCACGAAGCGGCGGATCTCTTTTTCATCTTCAACAATCAGAATGTTGGTTGGCGTTATGCTCACGTTTCCCCTGCGTTGATTACAGATCGAAGGCATCGCCGTCGATCTCGGGCGGTTTTTCCAGCGGCAGCACGAAGCGGAAGCTGGCGCCGCCGTTGGCGCCGTTTTCCGCCCAGATGCGGCCATCATGTACTTCAATAATGGCACGGCAAATGGCTAACCCCAAGCCGACGCCGGGGATCGCCGACTCTTTATTGCCGCGTGAAAACTTGTCGAAAATCAGCTGCAGCTGATCGGCGGGGATGCCGGGGCCGTTATCCCAGACCTCGACTTCCAGCCACTCGGGCAGCGTGCGGGCGCGAATGCCGATGGTGGCCTCGGCGCCGGCGTATTTATTGGCGTTTTCCAACAGGTTGGTGAACACCCGTTCCAGCAGGCTGCCGTCGCAGTTGACCAGGATCTGTTCCGGCGGCAGCTCGACCACGATCGGATGCTGGCTGAGCAGCGGCTCCAGCATGTGCAGCGAGGCGCCGACGATCTCTTCCAGCGACTGCCACTCTTTACGCAGGCTGAAACCGCCGGATTGGATGCGCGCCATATCCAGCAGGTTGTTCACCAGCCGGGTGGTACTCAGCACCTGCTGGCGGATCTGACTGGCCTGGGTGGCGTGATTGGAACCTTCGGCCGCCAGGTCCAGCGTGAGAATTTCCGCCTGGCCGAACAGCACGGTCAGCGGCGTGCGCAGATCGTGCGACAGCGCCGCCAGCAGCGAGTTGCGCAGCTGTTCGCGTTCGGCGTCCAGCTTGGCTTCTTCGGCGCTGCGCGCCAGGTGCAGCCGCTCCAGCGCGCTGGCGATCAGCACCGCGAAAGTCTGCAGCAGCCGCTGCTGTTCCGGCACCATCAGCTGGCGCAGGTTGTTGGGCTCGATCGCCAGCAGGCCGAAGGTCTGCTTGGGGGTATTGAGCGGCAGCAGCTGATAAGGCACGCCGGGCAGGGTGTCGGTGCCGGCGCCGGCCGGCAACCCCTTGTCGAAGCTCCAGCGCGCGATGGCCTCGTCTACCGACAGCAGGCCGCCTTCTTCGCCGACCATTTGCTGCAGCCGGCCGTCCTCCTGCGGCAGCAGCAGTACGGTTTTCGCCTGGAAGCTGCTGGAGAGGAAGTGGCGGCTGGTATTGGCGATGTCGGCCACGGTCAGCGCGCGGCTCAGCCCGCGCGACATTTCGTACAGGTGGCGCGCCCGCTGCTCGCGGTAGCGCGCTACCCGGGCTTGATAACGCACCCCGGCGGTCAGGTTGCCGATGATGATGCCGACGGCGAGCATCACGCCGAAGGTCAATAGGTATTGCATATCGCTAACGGCGAACGACCATTCGGGCTGGACGAAGAACAGATCGAAACTGGCGACGTTGATCACCGCCGCCAGCACCGATGGCCAACGGCCGAAGAACAGCGCGACGATCGCCACGCCGAGCAAATAGACCATCACCAGGTTGGCCTGATCGAAGCCCGGCAGCAGCCACTGGGAGAGCAGGGTAATCAGCGCGCACAGCGCCACGGCGACCGCGCAACCGCGCAGCTGCATGCGCCATTTCTCGTTGAAGCCGCGGCCGTCGTGCTCTTTGCCCGGCGGCGGCTGCGCGTTGTCGCTTTCCAGCGCGACGATCACCAGATCGAGATCCGGGCCCAGCCGGCCGAGGCGATCGGCGAAGCTGCCGCGCAGCTTCCAGCGCTGCTCGCTGCGGCGGCCGATGATGATTTTGCCGAGGTTATGCTCGCGGGCGTAGCGCAGCACTGCCCGCTCTTCGGACGGATCGGCCAGGGTGGCGGTTTCAGCGCCCAGCTCCTGCGCCAACCGCAGCGCGCGCAGAATGGCGCGGCGCTGGTTTTCCGGCAGCCGGTGCAGCTTGGGGGTTTCCACATAGACTGCATGCCAGTGGCAGCCTAGCCGCGCAGCCAGCCGGGCGGCGATGCGTACCAGCTTTTCGTTGCCGCTGTTGTGGCCGACGCACAGCAGAATGCTGTCGCGGGTGTGCCACACTTTCTCGCGCCCTTGCGTATCGCGAAACTCGCGCATCTGGTCATCGACCCGATCGGCGGTGCGACGCAGTGCCAGCTCGCGCAGGGCGATCAGGTTGCCTTTACGGAAGAAATGCTCGATGGCGCGCTCGGCCTGGCCGGGAATGTACACTTTGCCTTCGTGCAGCCGCCGGCGCAGATCGTCCGGCGGCAGATCGACCAGCACCACTTCGCTGGCCTCGTCAAACACGTGGTCAGGCACCGTTTCGCGCACCCGCACGCCGGTCACGCCGCCCACCACGTCGTTAAGGCTTTCCAGATGTTGTACGTTGACGGTCGTCAGCACGTCGATGCCGGCGTCCAGCAGTTCTTCCACATCCTGCCAGCGTTTGGGGTGACGCCAGCCGTGGGCGTTGCTGTGCGCCAGTTCGTCCATCAGGACCAGCGCCGGGTGGCGCGCCAGCGCGGCGTCGAGATCGAATTCATGCACCAGTCGGCCGCGATGCTGAATGCGTTTTTGCGGCAACAGCGCCAGGCCGTCGAGCAGGGCGGCGGTCTCGCTGCGGCCGTGGGTTTCCACCACGCCGACCAGCACGTCCAGCCCCTGAGCGCGTAAGCGCTGGGCCTCCTGCAGCATGGCGTAGGTTTTACCCACGCCGGCGCAGGCGCCGAAGAATACCTTCAACCGTCCGCGCGGTTTTTCATTGGCCAGCGCCAGCAGGCTGTCGGGATCGGGACGCTGCTGTTCTTCTTCGACCATGACAATTCCTTGTGTTACCAAGCAAAAAGGGGTTCGGCACGCCGAACCCTATCACTATGCTGAATCCGACGCGTTACTTCAACGCATCCAGCGCCAGGTTCAGCTTCAGTACGTTGACCACCGATTCTCCCATGAAGTTGGGCGTGGCCCGATCGACGTTGTCGTCGATCAGTTTGGCGACCTGCTCCGGCGGCAGATGGCGCGCCGCCGCGACCCGCGCCAGCTGATACTGTGCGGCGGCGATCGAAATCTGCGGATCCAACCCGCTGCCGGAGGCGGTCAGCAGATCCACCGGGATCGGGCCGCTCATCGCCGGATTGGCCTGGCGCAGCTGCGCCGCGCGTTCGGCGATAGCCTTATCCAGCGCCGGGTTGGTGGCCGCCAGGTTGCTGCCGGCAGAGGCCAGTGGATTATAGGCCGAATCACCGGTGGCCGAAGGACGGCCCCAGAAATAGTCGGCGCGCGTGAAGTTCTGGCCGATCAGCGCGGAGCCGACCGCCTTGTCATCCCGGTACAGCAGCGAACCGTTGGCCGCGCCCGGAAACAGCAGCTGCGACAGCCCGGTGGTCAGCAGCGGATAGGCGATGCCGGTGATCAGCGTCAGCAGGATCAGCATCACCAGCGCAGGTCGTAAATAAGTCATGTTCATTTCCCTCAATGGTTAACCGGCGACGTGCAGCGCGACCAGGATCAGGTCGATCAGTTTGATGCCGATGAACGGCACCAACAGACCGCCGACCCCATACAACCACAGGTTGCGGCGCAGCAGGGCCGCGGCGCTCATCGGTTTGTAGCTCACCCCTTTCAGCGCCAGGGGGATCAGGAACACGATCACCAGAGCGTTGAAGATCACCGCCGACATGATGGCGGAGGCCGGGGAGTGCAGGTGCATCACGTTCAGCGCGTTCAGCTGCGGATAGGTGGCCGCGAACGCCGCCGGAATGATGGCGAAGTATTTGGCCACGTCGTTGGCGATGCTGAAGGTGGTCAGCGAGCCGCGCGTCATCAGCATTTGCTTGCCGATGTGTACCACTTCGATCAGCTTGGTCGGGTTGGAATCCAGATCGACCATGTTGCCCGCCTCTTTGGCGGCCTGGGTGCCGGAGTTCATCGCCACCGCCACATCGGCCTGCGCCAGCGCCGGGGCGTCGTTGGTGCCGTCGCCGGTCATCGCCACCAGGCGGCCCTCCGCCTGATACTGGCGGATCAGCGCCAGCTTGGCTTCCGGCGTGGCTTCCGACAGGAAGTCATCCACCCCGGCTTCGGCGGCGATCGCCGCTGCGGTCAGCGGGTTATCGCCGGTGATCATCACCGTTTTGATGCCCATCTTGCGCAGCTCATTGAAGCGCTCCTTGATGCCGCCCTTGACGATATCCTTCAACGCCACCACGCCCAGCACCCGTGCGCCTTCCGCCACCACCAGCGGCGTGCCGCCGGTGCGGGCCACGCTTTCCACCAGATCGTCCACCGCCCGCGGGAAGTGCCCCTGATTGGATTCGACGTGGCGGCGAATGGCGTCCACTGCGCCTTTACGGATCATACGCTCCTGCACGTTGACGCCGCTCATGCGGGTCTGGGCGGAGAAGGGCACGAAGGTGGCATTCAGCGCCTGCAGATCGCGTTCGCGCAGGTTAAAACGCTGTTTGGCCAGCACCACGATGCTGCGGCCTTCCGGCGTTTCGTCCGCCAGCGAGGCCAGTTGCGCGGCGTCCGCCAGTTCCTGTTCTTTCACGCCCGGCGCCGGCAAAAACTCCGAGGCCTGACGGTTGCCCAGCGTGATGGTGCCGGTTTTATCCAGCAGCAGCACGTCCACGTCGCCGGCGGCTTCCACCGCGCGCCCGCTGGTGGCGATCACGTTGGCGCCGAGCATGCGGCTCATCCCGGCCACGCCAATGGCGGACAGCAGGCCGCCGATGGTGGTGGGGATCAGGCAGACCAGCAGCGCGACCAGCACGGTGATGGTGACCACGCTGCCGCTGCCGGCCGCTTCGACGCTGTACTGCGAGAACGGGAACAGGGTGGCGGTGGCCAGCACGAACACGATGGTCAACGCCACCAGCAGAATGGTCAGCGCGATCTCGTTCGGCGTTTTGCGGCGCTTGGCGCCCTCCACCATGGCGATCATGCGATCGAGGAACGTTTCCCCCGGATTGACGCTGCACTGCACCACCAGCCAGTCGGACAGCACGCGGGTGCCGCCGGTGACCGAGGAGAAGTCGCCGCCGGACTCGCGGATCACCGGCGCGGATTCGCCGGTGATGGCGCTTTCATCCACCGAAGCGCCGCCTTCCAACACCTCGCCGTCGCATGGGATGGTGTCACCGGCTTCCACCAGCACGATATCGCCTTTGCGCAGGCTCTCGGCGGCCACTTTCTCCGTGGCGCCGTCGCGGCGCGGGCCGGCCAGCTTTTTCGCCCAGCTGGTTTTCTTGGTGCCCTTCAGGCTTTCCGCCTGGGCCTTGCTGCGGCCTTCGGCCAGCGCTTCGGCGAAGTTGGCGAACAGCACGGTGAACCACAGCCACAGGGAGACGCTGCCGGTAAAGGCGGCGGCGCCGTCGGTCTGGCCGGTGAGGATCGCCAGCCAGATGGCGGTGGTCAGAATGCTGCCGATATACACCACGAACATCACCGGATTGTGCCATTGAACGCGAGGGTCCAGTTTTTTCAGCGCATCGATCAGCGCGGTGCGCACCAGAGCCGGTTCAAACAGCGCGCGTTGTTTGCGAGTCATCTCTTATTCTCTCTCTGTGACGTCGGTTAGTTTGCCAACCAAAGTTGCAAATGCTCGGCCACCGGGCCCAGCGCCAGCGCCGGCACGAAGGTCAGCGCCCCCACCAGCAGCACGGTGCCGATCAGCAGACCGATGAACAGCGGCCCATAGGTCGGCAGGGTGCCGTTGCCCGCCGGCTGACGTTGCTTGGCGCTCAGTGAACCGGCGATCGCCAGCACCGGCAGGATCACCCCGAAGCGGCCGACGAACATGGCGAAGGCCAGCAGCAGGTTGTAGAACGGCGTATTGACGCTCAACCCGGCGAAGGCGCTGCCGTTGTTGTTGGCGGCGGAAGACAGGGCGTACAGCACTTCGCTGAAGCCGTGAGCGCCCGGGTTGAGGATGCCGGCGCGGCCCGCGTCGGTGCCGATGGCCAGCGCACTGCCCAGCAACACCAGCGTCGGCGTGACCAGGATCGCCAACGCGGTCATCTTCATGTCATAGACGTCGATTTTCTTGCCCAGGTATTCCGGGGTGCGGCCGATCATCAGACCGGCGATAAACACCGTCAGCATCACGAACAGCAGCATGCCGTACAGACCGGAGCCGACGCCGCCGAACACCACTTCACCGATCTGCATCAGCCACATCGGCACCATGCCGCCCAGCGCGGTGAAGGAGTCGTGCATGGCGTTGACCGCCCCGCAGGACGCGGCGGTGGTCACCACCGAGAACAGGCTGGTGGCGAGAATGCCGAAGCGCGACTCTTTGCCTTCCATATTGATGTTGCTGTCGGCGCCCAGTGCGCTCAGGTGCGGGTTGCCCGCCAGCTCGGCATACATCACCACCACCACCGCCACCACGAAGATCAGCGCCATCGCCCAGATCAGCGCATGGCCCTGGCGGTTTTCACCGGCCAGTTGGCCGAAGGAGAAGCACAGCGCGCAGGGGATCAGGAAGATGGCCAGCATCTGCACGAAGTTGGTCAACACGGTCGGGTTTTCGAACGGATGCGCCGAGTTGGCGCCGAAGAAGCCGCCGCCGTTGGTGCCGAGCATCTTGATCGCTTCCTGCGAGGCCACCGGCCCCATTGGCAGCGTCTGCTGCGCGCCTTCCAGCGTGGTGACGTGCAGGTAAGGCAGGAAGTTTTGCAGCGTGCCCTGGCTGACGAAGAACAGGGCGATCAGCAGCGCGATCGGCAGCAGCACGTACAGCGTGATGCGGAACAGATCGGCCCAGGCGTTGCCGACGGTCTTGCCGGCGCGGCGGGTAAAGGCGCGGATCAGCGCAAAGGCCACGGCGATGCCGGTGGCGGCAGAGACGAAGTTCTGCACCGCCAGCCCGGCCATTTGGCTGAAATAGCTGAGGGCGCTTTCGCCGCTGTAGGCCTGCCAGTTGGTGTTGGTGACGAAGCTGACGGCGGTGTTGAGCGCCAGATCCCAGGAGAGGCCCGGGAAGCCTTGCGGGTTGAGCGGCAGCGAGCCCTGCGTCATCAGCAAGGCGAACAGCAGCGCCAGGCCGAGCAGGTTGAACGCCAGGATCGCCAGCGCGTACTGCCACCAGTTCATCTCGGTGGCGCGAATGCCGCAGGCACGCCAGACGCCGGCTTCCACCCCGCGTAGCGCAGGCAGCGGCTCACCTTCTATCAGGCGCGCCATAAAGCCGCCCAGCGGCCGGGCCAGCAGCAGAAGCACCAGCAGGAAGCTGGCGATCAGTAAAAAGGCTGAAGCCGCCATCAGAAATCCTCCGCGTTAAACAGGGCGTAGACCAGATAGGCCAACAGCAGCAGAACCAACAGCGCACCACCAATAACGCTGAAACTCACGGGACACCTCCAGAGGTGTTGTTTTTGATAGAGGCAGTGTAGGGAGAGGGGTAGAAAGAAGATGAAAAAATCGCGCGGGCGGGTGTAAAAAAAGTATAAAAATGGCTGAAATTTCAGCGGAAATTAGGCGTTTCAGGCATCAGGCTCGCGGTGAGATTGCGCCTGATGCCTGAATGAGAACGGGCAGAGGCGGGAGATAACGAACCAGGAAATAACCACAATGTAACCCATGTTTAGTTAAAAATTAACTTGGCTGTAACAAAATTACGAATCACTGAGGTGATTAGCGATTTTTTGTGCGATTTAGTGGTCGGATGAGTAGTAAACTTTCATCAAATGCGCTAAAATTTTGTCCAGTTACCAAATTACCGATTGTTCATTTGATGCGCCGACGCCGTTTTCCCTGACAAATCAACGGCAGGCGTTTTTAAGGAGGTTCGCATGTCTACTACCTATCACGCTTATTCACTGCATCGGATTCTCCTGCGCCGCAGCGCAGTAGTCATCGCGGGCATTTTGGCCCTGCCGGTGATGCTGTTCCGCAGCGATCGCGGGCGTTTTTACAGCTACCTGCACCGCGTCTGGTCAAAAACCAGCGACAAGCCGGTCTGGCTGCAGCAGGCGGAATTGGCGTCCTGCGATTTCTACTGAGTCACTGCCGACTCACGAAAAACCCTCGCCCTGCGGCGGGGGTTTTTTTATGCCTCTGGCCGCCCCTATCAAGCGCAAGGTCGTATTCGGCAAGCCGTTCTTCTACACTTTCCTCATCGGCCAACAACACGGGAGAGCGGTATGAGCGACAAGATCCCTATCGGCATCAGCGCCTGTTTACTGGGCGAGACGGTGCGTTTCGACGGCGGCCACAAGCGGCTGGCCTTTGCGGTGGAACAGTTGGCGCCCTATGTGCGCTTTGAGCCCGTTTGCCCGGAAATGGCGATCGGCCTGCCGACGCCGCGCCCGGCGCTGCGCCTGGTGAAGCAGGCTCAGCCCTGGCCGGCGATGCGTTACAGCAATGACGCGAGCGTGGATCTGACCGAGGAGATGCGCCGCTTCTCCGCACAGCGCATGGCGGCGCTGCAGCATCTGTGCGGCTATATCGTCTGCGCCAAGTCGCCGAGCTGCGGCCTGGAGCGAGTGCGGGTCTACAGCGAAAACGGCAAGGACTCGCGTAAAAACGGCGTCGGGCTGTTTACCGCTGAACTGCTGCGTCAGATGCCGTGGCTGCCGGTGGAAGAAGACGGACGATTGCAGGATGCGGCACTGCGGGAAAACTTCATTGAACGGGTGTACGCGCTGTACGAGCTGAATATGCTGTGGCGTCAGGGGCTGACCCGCGGCGGGCTGATCGCGTTTCACAGCCGCTACAAGCTTTCACTGCTGGCGCATTCGCAGCCGGCGTATCGCGAGCTGGGGCGCTTCGTCGCCGATATTCACCGCTGGGACTCGTTGGAAGCCTTCGCTGTGGAATACCGCAGCCGCCTGATGGCGCTGTTGGCGCACAAGGCGACGCGCCGCAACCACACCAACGTGTTGATGCACGTGCAGGGCTATTTCCGCCGTCAGCTCAGCGCGGCGCAACGCCAGGAGCTGGCGCACCTGATCGACCGTTATCGGCAGGGCATGCAGCCGCTGTTGGCGCCGATCGCGCTGCTTAAACATTACATGGCGGAATACCCCGACCGCTATCTGGCGGAACAACGCTATTTCGAACCTTACCCGGAGGCGCTGCGTTTGCGTTACGGCCATTGATTGACAAGGAGTTTTATGACCACTCATCTGGTCTGGTTGCGTAACGATCTGCGTATCACCGACAACAAAGCGCTGCACGCTGCCTGCAGCGATCCCGAAGCCCGAGTGTTGGCGGTGTTTATCGCCACCCCGCAGCAGTGGCGGCAACATGAGATGGCGCCGCGGCAGGCGGCGCTGATCCATGCCAGCCTGCGGGCGGTGCAGCAGGCGCTGGCGCAAAAAGGCATTGCGTTGCATTGCCATGCCGGCACGGATTTTGCCGCTTCGATCGACTGGCTGGCGGACTATTGCCGGCGGGAGCAGGTGGATGCGCTGTTTTACAATCGCCAGTACGAACTGAATGAACGGCGACGCGATGCGCGGCTGGAGCAGCAGTTGAATGGGCGGGTAAGGTGCCACGGTTTTGATGACAGCCTGCTGTTGCCGCCGGGCAGCGTGCAAACCGGCGGCGGGGAGATGTACAAGGTCTATACGCCGTTTCGCAACGCCTTCATTCATCGCCTGACCGAGTCCGATCTCAACTGCTTGCCGGCACCGAAAACCCGTGCCGGTGGCGCGTTGCCTGCGCCTGAGGCGCCAGCGGCGTTCGATTACCCTACGGCAGACATCGGGGATGGCTATCCCGCCGGCGAGGAGGCCGCGCTGCAGCGGCTGCGCGCCTTTTGCCGCGAGCAGGTGCAGGATTACCTTCGCCAACGCGATCTGCCGGCCCTCGCCGGTACCAGCAGCCTGTCGCCCTATCTGGCGATCGGCGTGCTGTCGCCGCGCCAGTGCTTCAACCGCCTGCGTGCAGAATGCCCACAGCTGTTGGAAGATCGCGAAAGCGGCGCCTTCGCCTGGCTCAACGAGCTGATTTGGCGCGAGTTCTACCGCCATCTGCTGGTGGCCTATCCCGAGCTGTGCCGCCATCGGCCGTTTATCGCCTGGACGGACAAGGTGCGCTGGTGCGATGACGCGGCGAAGCTGCAGGCCTGGCAGCGGGGCGAGACCGGTTACCCGATCGTCGATGCCGCCATGCGCCAGCTGAACGCCACCGGCTGGATGCACAACCGGCTGCGCATGATCAGCGCCAGTTTCCTGGTGAAGGATCTGCTGATCGACTGGCGGGCCGGTGAGCGTTATTTCATGTCGCAATTGCTGGACGGCGATCTGGCGGCCAACAACGGCGGCTGGCAGTGGGCGGCTTCCACCGGCACCGACGCCGCGCCGTATTTCCGCATCTTCAACCCGACAACGCAGGGTGAACGTTTTGATCCACAAGGCACTTTTATCCGTAAATGGTTGCCGGAACTGGCGGATGTGCCCGACAATGACATCCATTATCCTCACCGTTGGGCGGAAAAGCAGCCATGCGTGCTGAATTACCCGCTGCCGATCGTCGATCATAAGCAAGCCCGTCTGGAGACGCTGGCGGCGTTCGAGGCGGCGAAACGGGGAGAGTCTTGAGGCAACTGCAAGGAGCGACGCAATGATGAAAAAGGTGTTGGCCCTGTGCCTGAGCGGCTATTCCGCGCTGGCGATCGCCGGCTTTGACGTGGTGGCGCTGGGCGTCGACGGTGGCGTCAGCGACGGCAACCTGACTTCCTACCTGATCCGCAGCGACAATCAACCGCAGTATGTGGCGCTGGACGCCGGTTCGCTGCTGCCGGGCATCGCCAAAGGGCTGGAGAAGGGCAGCTTCCCGCAGGTGACGCCCGAGCTGGCCGCGCCTTATACGCCGCAGGGCTATGTGTTCCGGCAGTTGATCGGCAGCTACTTTATCAGCCACGGCCATCTGGACCACGTGGCGGGGCTGATCGTCGGCTCGCCGGAAGACAATAAAAAAACCGTTTACGCCCAGGCGGACACCGTGCTGACCTTGCGTAATCACTACTTTAACTGGAAGGCCTGGCCGAACTTTACCGACGCCGGCAACGGTGCGCGGCTGGGCACCTACCGGCTGCAAACGGTGCGGCCGCAGCAGCGGTTTACCCTCGGCCTGACCGGGTTGACCGGCGTGATGTACCCGCTCAGCCACGATCGCTACCCGTCGTCGATGCTGCTGATTTCCAACGGCAACGAGTTCTTCGCCTATTTCGGCGATACCGGGCCGGATAAGGTGGAGCAGTCGCGCGATCTCGATACCGTCTGGCGCACGCTGGGGCCGCTTGTCGAGCAGAAAAAGCTCAAAGGCATGATTATCGAAACCTCTTATCCCAACGGGGTGGAGGACAAACATCTGTACGGCCATTTGACGCCGGCCTGGCTGCTGAAGGAGCTGAAGAACCTGACGCAGTACAGCGGCGGCGAAGGCTCGCTGACCGGTCTGCCGGTGGTCATCAGCCACATCAAGCCCAGCCTGAAGCAGGGCGAAGACGCGCGCGCCGCCATTGCGCAGCAGCTGGCGCAGGGCAACGATCTGGGGGTGAAATTCATCCTGATGGCGCAGGGCGACCGACAGACATTTTGACTATGAAGAGAGAAGAGAATGCGTAACCTCGATCTGGAACAACTGATCAATACGGAACTGAACGCTGCGGCGTTTCAGGACTACGCCCCCAACGGTTTGCAGGTAGAGGGGCGTGCGCATGTACAGCGCATCGTGACCGGCGTCACCGCCTGTCAGGCGCTGCTGGACGCCGCGGTGGCGCATCAGGCCGACGCGATTATCGTACACCACGGCTATTTCTGGAAAAACGAGGCGCCGGCGGTACGCGGCATGAAACGCAATCGCCTGAAAACGTTGCTGACCCACGACATCAACCTGTACGGCTATCATTTGCCGCTGGACGCGCATCCGGTGCTGGGCAACAACGCGCAGCTGGCGCAGGCGTTGGGCATTCGGGTGATTGGCGAAGTCGAGCCGCTGGTGCCGCACGGCGAATTTGAACAGCCGCTGACCGGCGAAGCGCTGCAGCAGCGTATCGAAAGCCGGCTGGGGCGCGCGGTGTTGCACTGCGGCGATAACGCGCCTGAGCACATTCGCCGGGTGGCCTGGTGCACCGGCGGCGGCCAGGGCTTTATCGACAGCGCGGCGCGCTTTGGCGTCGATGCTTTTATCAGCGGTGAAGTCTCTGAGCAGACCATCCACAGCGCGCGCGAAATGGGCGTTCACTTCTTCGCCGCCGGTCACCACGCCACCGAGCGCGGCGGCGTGAAAGCGTTGGGAGAGTGGCTGGCTCAGCACCACGGCTTCGATGTGACCTTTATCGATATCCCGAATCCCGCCTGATTTCTTCTTCCCCGGATCCAGCCCGGCCTGTGCGCCGGCTGAATCCTTTTACTGCGCTATTTCCTTATTTTCCCTATGGTTGCGTTCTATTGACAGCCGGGGCCGCGTCACGCATAACTGGTGTGTTTTTCATCGCGATAATAATAAGGAGAATAAGGGTGCAACAAGCACGATGTTACCTGTTGGGTGAAAGAGCGGTGGTGCTTGAACTGTCGCCGCCGGTGACGCTGCCCAGCCAGCGGCGCATTTGGGCGCTGGCGGAAAAGCTGAATCACCATCCCGACGTGCGGGAAGTGGTGCCGGGGATGAATAACCTGACGCTGTTGCTGCATACGCCGCAGGCCGACGCCGAAGCGATGCTGGCATTGCTGCAGCAGGGGTGGGAGAGCAAAGAGAGCCTGACGCCGGAATCGCGTC
The DNA here is from genome assembly GCF_059801225.1 of Serratia sp. Ae19-1. Lineage (NCBI taxonomy): Bacteria > Pseudomonadati > Pseudomonadota > Gammaproteobacteria > Enterobacterales > Yersiniaceae > Serratia > Serratia sp. Ae19-1. The sequence goes on from NZ_JBCHWD010000001.1 coordinate 372,622, forward strand.
AGGTGGATATTCCGGTTATCTACGGCGGGGAACAGGGCCCCGACCTGGATGAGGTGGCGCGTCATACTGGCATGACGCCGCAACAGGTGGTGGAATGCCACGCGGCGGCGGCCTATGTGGTCTATTTCCTCGGCTTTCAGCCGGGCTTCTCCTATTTGGGTGGCATGCCGGAACAACTGGCGACGCCGCGCCGTGCTGAACCGCGTCTGGCGGTGGCGGCCGGCTCCGTCGGCATCGGCGGTGGCCAGACCGGCATCTATCCGCTGGTGACGCCCGGTGGCTGGCAGCTGATTGGCCGCACGCCGCTGGCGCTGTTCAATCCGCATGAAATGCCGCCGACGTTGCTGCGCCCGGGCGATAACGTACGCTTCGTGCCGCAGAAGGAGGGCGTATGCTGATTATTCTGCGCGCCGGCATCTATACCACGGTGCAGGATTTGGGCCGCGAGGGATTCCGCCGTCTGGGCATCAGCACCGGCGGAGCGCTGGATCAACCGGCGCTGAAGATAGCCAACCTGCTGGTGGGCAATGCGCCGGAGGCCGCCGGGCTGGAGATCACCCTCGGCCAGTTCAGCGCCGAGTTTACCCGCTCTGGCTGGATCGCCCTGACCGGCGCCGGCTGCGACGCGCAGCTGGACGGTAAACCGCTGTGGACCGGCTGGCGCTATCCGGTGAAAAAGGGGCAGCGGCTGGCGCTGGGCACGCCGAAACGCGGCATGCGCAGCTACCTGGCGATCTCCGGCGGCATCGCCGTGCCGGAAATGCTGGGTTCGCGCAGCACCGACATGAAAGCCGCCTTTGGCGGATGCGAGGGGCGTAATCTGAAGGACGGCGACCGGTTGCCGCTCGGCAAATCTGCCGTTCAACCGCAGCATTCCTGCGGCGTGAAGCAACTGCTGTTCACCAACCGCATCCGCGCGTTGCCGGGGCCGGAGTACGCCGAATTCAGCGAAGAGGCGCAGGAGACGTTCTGGCGCGCCGCCTGGCAGCTCAGCCCGCAGAGCAACCGCATGGGTTACCGTCTGCACGGCGGCACGCCGCTGGAGCGCACCACCGACCGCGAGATGCTGTCGCACGGCCTGTTGCCCGGCGTGGTGCAGGTGCCGCACAACGGCCAGCCGATCGTGCTGATGGCCGATGCGCAAACCACCGGCGGTTACCCGCGTATTGCCTGCGTGATCGAAGCCGATCTCTACCATTTGGCGCAGATCCGACTCGGCGAACCGATCCACTTCGTTCTCTGCTCACTGGCGGAGGCGCAGCGCGCCAAGGCCGAGCAGGATCTCTTCCTTCGACAGATTGCCTGGGGGTTACATGATCGTTGATTTGAACGCCGATCTCGGCGAAGGCTGCGCCAACGACCAGGCGTTGCTGCAATTGGTGAGCTCGGCCAACATCGCCTGCGGCTTCCACGCCGGCGATGCGCAGACCATGCGTCAGTCGGTGCGCTGGGCATTGGAGTACGGCGTGGCGATCGGCGCCCACCCGAGTTTTCCCGATCGGGAGAACTTCGGCCGCACCCGCATGCAGCTGCCGCCGGAAACGGTGTACTCGCAGGTGGTGTATCAGCTCGGGGCGCTGGCGGCTATCGCCCGCGCCGAGGGCGGAGTGATGGTGCACGTCAAGCCGCACGGCATGCTGTACAACCAGGCGGCGGTTGAGCCGGCGCTGGCGGAAGCGATCGCCCGGGCGGTGCAGGCGGTCGATCCGGCGCTGCGGTTGGTGGGGCTGGCCGGCAGCGAGCTGATCCGCGCCGGGGAAAAGCTCGGTCTGACCACCCGGCAGGAGGTGTTCGCCGATCGCGGCTACCAGGCCGATGGCACACTGGTGCCGCGCGGCTTGCCGGGGGCGCTTATCGAGGACGACGAGCAGGCGCTGGCGCAAACGCTGGAGATGGTGCGCCATCACCGGGTGCGCAGCGTGGATGGCGTCTGGACCGCGGTTCAGGCGGAAACCGTCTGCCTGCATGGGGACGGCGAGCATGCGCTGGCGTATGCGCGCAGGCTGCGGGACAGTTTTGTTCAGCAGGGGATCCGCGTCAGCGCGGAGCAGTAAAGCAAGACACAACATCACAAGCAAAAAACTATTAGAAAATATCGAGGGAAGACTATGGAACAGGCCGTGAATCTCTGGCCACTGATCGGCATCGCCGCTATCGTGGTCGGGTTTGTATTGCGTTTCAACCCGGTGCTGGTGGTCATCGCCGCCGGCATCATCACCGGTCTGGCGGCGCTGATGCCGCTGGACGTCATTCTGGAAAAGCTCGGCGAAGGCTTTCTCAACACCCGTAACCTGCCGCTGATCCTGCTGCTGCCGCTGGCGGTGATCGGCCTGCTGGAGCGCCACGGGTTGAAAGAGCGGGCGCAGGCGTGGATCGCCAAGATCAAAAGCGCTACCGCCGGCCGGCTGCTGATCGTGTACCTGTTCGTGCGCGAGATTACTGCGGCGATGGGCTTGACCAGCCTGGGCGGGCACCCGCAGATGGTGCGGCCACTGCTGGCGCCGATGGCGGAAGGGGCGACTGAAAACCGCTACGGCGAGCTGCCGGAGCGCACCCGCCACCGCCTGCGCGCCATGTCGGCCGCCACCGACAACGTCGGGCTGTTCTTCGGCGAAGATATCTTCGTGGCCTTCGGCGCGATCATCTTCATGCACAACTTTATGCTGGAGTCCGGCGGCATTCAGACCGAGCCATTGCATATCGCGCTGTGGGGCATTCCGACCGCCATTTTCGCTTTCCTGATCCACGCTTTCCGGCTGTATCGGATGGATAAACAGCTGAGCGCCGAGCTGGCGCAGCTGAATCAGGCGGCGCTGCAGGCGAAGGGGGAAGCACGATGAACTTCCAGCAACAATATCTCTACTGGCTGGCCGGCGCGGTGCTGCTGATTGTGGCGGTGATGTCCTTCCGCGATCGCGCCAACCCGCGCCGCATCACCACCGGGCTATTTTGGGGGCTGTACGGCCTGGTGTTCCTGGTCGGCGACTGGACTTACCGCCTGCTGGGCGATGTGCTCGGCGAAGGCAGCAACGAGAAACGCATGCTGCACATCATCGTTGGCGTTGTGGTGGTGGTGATGGCCCTGATCGCCGGCTTCGGCGGCGTGCGCCTCGGCAGCTATCATCAGCGAACGCCGCAGGAGCGCGAGGCGAGCGCCAAGCGCCTGGGCAACAAGCTGTTCATTCCCGCGCTGGCGATCCCGGTGGTGACGGTGATCGGCGTGCTGCTGTTCAACAACATTCCGGCGTTGCAAAGCGCAGTGTTCGGCAGCGGTAATCACGCGACGCTGATCACGCTGTTCTCGATGACCGTCGGCTGCCTGATTGGCCTGGCGATCGCGGTGAAAATGACCCATGAGAAGGCGTTGCAGCCGGTGCAGGAAGCGCGGCGCCTGCTGGATTCGATCGGCTGGGCGTTCATTCTGCCGCAGATCCTCGCCACGCTGGGCCTGCTGTTTACCGTCGCCGGCGTCGGCACCGCGATCTCGCATTTAACCCAGGAGTATCTGGCGGTGGATAACCGCTTTATCGCCGTGGCGGTCTACGCTATCGGTATGGCGGTGCTGACCATGGTGATGGGCAACGCCTTCGCCGCGTTCCCGATCGTCACCGCCGGCATCGGCATTCCGATCCTGGTGCTGCAACACGGCGGCAACCCGGCGGTGATGGCGGCGATCGGCATGTTCTCCGGCTATTGCGGCACCCTGATGACGCCGATGGCGGCGAACTTCAACATTGTGCCGGCGGCGCTGCTGGAGCTGCCGGACAAGAATGCGGTGATCAAGGCGCAGGTGCCGACCGGCGTGCTGCTGCTGTTGGTTAACGTGTTCCTGCTGTATTTCCTGATGTTCCTGTAGGAGTAAGGATGCAAAAAGTATTGATTACCGGCTTCGAGCCGTTTGGCGGTGAGCGCCTCAACCCTTCCTGGGAAGTGGTGAAGCAGCTCAACGATCTGGAACTGGTCGGTACGCGCATTGTGGCGCGCCAGCTGCCGTGCGTGTTCGGTGCGGCGCTGGAGGCGCTCAACGCGGCGATCGATGAGGTGCAGCCGCTGATGGTGTTGGCTGTCGGCCAGGCCGGCGGCCGCACCGATATCACGATTGAGCGGGTGGCGATCAACGTCGACGATGCGCGCATTCCCGACAATCAGGGGCAGCAGCCGGTGGACGAGCCGATCGTCGCCGGCGGCCCGGCGGCCTATTTCAGCACCTTGCCGATCAAGGCGATGGTCAGTTCGATGCGCGAGGCCGGCATTCCGGCCTCCGTTTCGCAGACCGCCGGCACCTACGTGTGCAACCATGTCATGTATGGCTTGTTGCACCGGCTGAGCGGCCAGCGCGAGGTGAAGGGTGGGTTTATTCATATCCCGTACCTGCCGGAACAGGCGGCGGCGCACCCCGGCGCGCCGAGCATGGCGGCCTCGACGGTGCTGTTTGCGCTGGAGCTGGCCGTTTCCATCGCTTTGCAGGTGGAGCACGATCTGAAAGTGGCGGGCGGTGCAACGCATTAAGCCTGATAATCCCCGGCGCATCGGGCTGCGCCGGGTCTATGTAAGGAGTGGTCTATGCCGGAAGGACCGGAGATTCGCCGGGCGGCGGACAAACTGGCGGCGGCGGTGATCGATCAGCCGCTGACCGCCGTCGATTTCGCTTTTCCTCAGCTGAAACATTATCGCCAGCGTTTGCTCGGCGAGCGCATCGTCGCCATCGAGCCGCGCGGCAAGGCGCTGTTGACCCACTTTTCCAACGGGCTGACGATGTACAGCCATAACCAGCTGTACGGCGTGTGGAAAGTGGCGGCGGCGGGGGAGACGCCGGAGACCAAGCGCGATCTGCGGGTGCGGCTGGAAACCGCCCACCGCGCGATATTGCTCTACAGCGCTTCCGATATTACCGTCGGGCCGCGCGAGGAAATAGAGCAACACCCGTTTTTGCAACGCATCGGCCCCGATGTGTTGGACATGTCACTGACGGTAGACGATGTGGCGGAGCGGTTGCTGACGCCGCGTTTCCGTCGCAGGCAACTGAGCGGCATGCTGCTCGATCAGGCGTTTCTTGCCGGATTGGGCAACTATCTGCGCGCCGAAATCCTGTGGCAGGCCGAACTGGCGCCGCAGCACAAACCGCAGGATCTGACGCCAGAGGCGCTGCGCCACCTGGCGGAGGCATTGCTGGCGGTGCCGCGCCTTTCCTACCAGACGCGCGGGCAGGCGGATGACAACCGTCATCACGGCGCGCTGTTTCGCTTCAAGGTGTTTCATCGCAGCGGCGAGCCGTGCGAACGCTGTGGTGAGATGATCGTGCGCACCGAGCTGTCGTCGCGGCCGTTCTATTGGTGCTCGGGCTGCCAGAAATAGCCAAAAAAAAACGCCGCCCGAGAGGGCGGCGCTGTACGTTTCAGCCGGGAAGGCGGCTTACTTGTTTTTCAGCTGGGATTTGAAATCACGCTCGGCATAGCCGGTGTACAGCTGACGCGGACGGGCAATTTTGATGCCTTCGTCGTGCATTTCGTTCCAGTGGGCGATCCAGCCGATGGTGCGCGCGATGGCGAAGATCACGGTGAACATGGAAGAAGGAATGCCCATCGCCTTCAAGATGATGCCGGAGTAGAAGTCGACGTTCGGGTACAGTTTCTTCTCGATGAAGTACGGGTCGTTCAGCGCGATGTGTTCCAGCTCCATCGCCACCTGCAGCAGGTTGTCGTCCTTCTTGTTCAGCTCTTTCAGCACTTCGTGACAGGTTTCGCGCATCACGGTGGCGCGCGGATCGTAATTCTTGTACACGCGGTGGCCGAAGCCCATCAGGCGGAAGGAGTCGTTCTTGTCCTTGGCGCGTTTGATGAACTCTGGAATGTGCTCGACGGTCTTGATCTCTTCCAGCATTTTCAGCGCCGCTTCGTTGGCGCCGCCGTGCGCCGGTCCCCACAGGGAGGCGATGCCGGCCGCGATGCAGGCGAACGGGTTGGCGCCGGAAGAGCCGGCGGTGCGCACGGTCGAGGTGGAGGCGTTCTGCTCATGGTCGGCGTGCAGGATCAGGATGCGATCCATGGCGCGCTCCAGCACCGGGTTCACCACGTACTCTTCGCACGGGGTGGCGAACATCATATGCAGGAAGTTGCCGGCATAGGACAGATCGTTGCGCGGATAAACGAACGGCTGGCCCAGGGAGTATTTGTAGCACATCGCCGCCACGGTCGGCATTTTGGACAGCAGACGGAACGCGGTGATTTCACGGTGACGCTCGTTGTTAACGTCCAGCGCATCGTGGTAGAACGCCGCCAGCGCGCCGGTCACGCCGCACAGCACCGCCATCGGGTGCGAGTCGCGACGGAAGCCACGGAACAGATGGGTGATCTGGTCGTGGATCATGGTGTGGCGGGTCACGGTGGTCTTGAAGGTTTCGAATTCTTCCGGCGTTGGGGTCTCGCCGTACAGCAGGATGTAGCACACTTCCAGGTAGGAAGATTCTTTCGCCAGCTGCTCGATAGGGAAGCCGCGGTGCAGCAGCACGCCTTTGTCGCCGTCGATGAAGGTAATCTTGGATTCGCAAGAAGCGGTGGAGGTAAAGCCGGGATCAAATGTGAAATAACCTTTGGAACCCAGAGCGCGGACATCGAGGACATCGGGGCCCAGTGTCGGTGTCAATACGCCCAGTTCGATCGGAGCTTCGCTGTCATTAATGGTTAGCGTCGCTTTCTTATCAGTCATTTACTGTCTCCTTAGCGCCTTATTTTAAAAACCACTAACAACTGAAATACCTTAAATCTCTGCAGGTTGCCCGCAAAAAAATGGTGCGGACGCTAACTCTGTGAGCGACTGCGCAACTGTGCGCGGGTAGGGTACAGAGTGCTGACCAGGCGAACGAGACGGGTGACCAGTTGTTAACGATTCATAGTAATTCGTTATAGTCTGTTAATCTTACCTATGAGCTGTTCGAAGAGATGTGAACCTATCCCAATAATCTGTTTTTATGTGCTTTATTTGCTTTTGACGCCGGCAAACTCGAGCGGGAAACAACGGCTATTGGGATAGGTTCGCCAAATACACTGTTGCATAACTCGAACCCGGGAGGAAGTGTATCTGCTGACCCATAGCGCATCATAGGACCGTTTGTGCCCCTATATGTAATGGAAATGTTGATCTCTTGTCAAATCAGATAATTAATTTTGCACTAATTGTGAAATCCGTGATCTGAATCACTGTTCGGGGGAAATGTTATCAAAGCGGTTGTATGAGAATTGTAATCAGAATGTGATCCTCCTATACTGCCGCCAGGTCTCCGGATTACCCTGAAGTAGGAGCACCCAGCGTTATAAATGCGCGCCGTTTGAGCACAGAGGATGTTGATGTTTGAGCGCGTGACGTGTAAGGGTTTTAGGCTCTTAACGCTGTCTGATCCCCGCCCAGGCCCGGAGGAAGGAAAATAATAAGAGCTGTGTGGGCAAATACGTGAAAAAACAACGACCTGTCAACTTGGATCTGCAAACGATCCGGTTCCCCGTAACTGCGATAGCGTCTATCTTACACCGAGTCTCTGGCGTAATTACCTTCGTTGCCGTGGGTATCCTCCTCTGGCTGCTGGGCCTGTCACTCTCTTCCCAAGAGGGGTTCCTGCAGGCGGCCGCCATCATGAATAGCTTCATCGTCAAATTCATATTCTGGGGCATCCTCACGGCGCTGGCCTATCACATTTGCGGTGGCATCCGTCACTTGTTAATGGATTTTGGCTATATCGAAGAGAGTTTGGCCGCCGGCACCCGTTCCGCCCAGGTGGCGATCGGTCTGACCGTCGTGCTGTCAGTTCTGGCTGGAGTCCTCGTATGGTAAACAACGTTTCTGCATTAGGGCGCAACGGCGTGCACGATTGGCTGCTGCTGCGCGCTTCCGCTATCATCATTACCCTGTACGTCCTGTATATCCTGGGCTTTTTCGTCACGGCTCCGGAACTCACTTATGACATCTGGCGCGGTTTCTTCGCCACTTCCATTACGAAAGTATTCACTCTGCTGACCTTGCTGTCGATTCTGGTGCACGCCTGGATCGGGCTGTGGCAGGTGCTGACGGACTACGTCAAGCCGCTGGCGGTTCGCCTGGTGTTGCAGCTGGCTGTCGTGGTCGCGTTGCTGGTCTATTTACTGTACGGAACAATCGTAGTGTGGGGTGCTTAAATGAAACTGCCAGTCAGAGAGTTTGATGCCGTCGTAATCGGCGCCGGCGGTGCGGGCATGCGTGCCGCGCTGCAAATTTCCCAAGCGGGCTCGACCTGTGCCCTGCTGTCCAAAGTTTTCCCGACCCGTTCCCATACCGTGTCCGCACAGGGCGGCATCACCGTCGCGCTGGGCAACAGCCACGAGGACAACTGGGAATGGCATATGTACGACACGGTGAAAGGTTCCGACTATATCGGTGACCAGGACGCCATCGAATATATGTGTAAAACCGGCCCGGAAGCGATTCTGGAACTGGAACACATGGGGCTGCCGTTCTCTCGTCTGGACGACGGTCGCATCTATCAGCGCCCGTTCGGCGGCCAGTCGCTGAACTTCGGCGGCGAGCAGGCGGCGCGTACCGCAGCCGCAGCCGACCGTACCGGCCATGCGCTGCTGCACACCCTGTACCAACAGAACCTGAAAAACCACACCACTATCTTCTCCGAGTGGTATGCGCTTGATCTGGTGAAAAACCAGGACGGCGCGGTGGTCGGCACCACGGCTATCTGCATCGAAACCGGTGAAGTGGTTTACTTCAAAGCCAAGGCCACCGTGCTGGCGACCGGCGGCGCAGGCCGTATTTACCAGTCCACCACCAACGCCCACATCAACACCGGCGACGGTGTCGGCATGGCGCTGCGCGCCGGCGTGCCGGTACAGGACATGGAAATGTGGCAGTTCCACCCGACCGGCATCGCCGGCGCGGGCGTGCTGGTGACCGAGGGTTGCCGCGGCGAAGGCGGTTACCTGCTGAACAAACACGGCGAGCGCTTCATGGAGCGTTATGCGCCGAATGCCAAAGATCTGGCGGGCCGCGACGTGGTTGCCCGTTCGATCATGATCGAAATCCGCGAAGGCCGCGGCTGCGACGGTCCTTGGGGCCCGCACGCCAAGCTGAAGCTGGATCACCTGGGTAAAGAGGTGCTGGAATCCCGTCTGCCGGGCATTCTGGAACTGTCCCGCACCTTCGCGCACGTCGATCCGGTGAAAGAGCCGATCCCGGTTATCCCAACCTGTCACTATATGATGGGCGGCATTCCGACCAAGGTGACCGGCCAGGCGCTGACCGTGAACGAGAAAGGCGAAGACGTGGTGATCCCGGGGCTGTTCGCCGTGGGCGAAATCGCCTGCGTATCGGTGCACGGCGCCAACCGTCTGGGCGGCAACTCGCTGCTCGACCTGGTGGTGTTCGGCCGTTCCGCCGGTATGCACCTGCAGGAATCGCTGGAAGAGCAGGGCGTGAGCCGTGACGCCAGCGACTCCGACGTGGAAGCCTCGCTGGACCGTCTGAACCGTTGGAACAACACCCGTTCCGGCGAAGACCCGGTTGAAATTCGCAAAGCGCTGCAGTCTTGCATGCAGCACAACTTCTCGGTATTCCGCGAAGGCGATGCGATGGCCAAGGGCCTGGAAGAACTGAAAGTGATCCGTGAACGTCTGAAGAACGCACGCCTGGACGATACCTCCAGCGAGTTCAACACCCAGCGCATCGAGTGTCTGGAGTTGGATAACCTGATGGAGACTGCGTATTCCACCGCCGTGTCGGCCAATTTCCGTACCGAGAGCCGTGGCGCACACAGCCGCTTCGACTACCCGGAACGCGATGACGCCAACTGGCTGTGCCATTCGCTGTATCTGCCGCAATCGGAAAGCATGACGCGCCGCGAAGTGAACATGCAACCGAAGCTGCGCCCGGCATTCCCGCCGAAAGTGCGTTCTTACTAATTGCGGAGATCGACAGATGAAACTCGAATTTTCCATTTATCGCTACAATCCGGATGTCGACGATGCCCCGCACATGCAGGACTACACCCTGGAAGCGGAAGAAGGCCGTGACATGATGCTGCTGGATGCGTTGATCCAGCTGAAAGAAAAAGACCCGACCCTGTCGTTCCGTCGCTCATGCCGCGAAGGCGTGTGTGGTTCCGACGGCCTGAACATGAACGGTAAAAACGGCCTGGCGTGCATCACCCCGGTTTCTTCGCTGCGTAAAGGCAACGGCAAGATCGTGATCCGTCCGCTGCCGGGCCTGCCGGTGGTGCGCGATCTGGTGGTGGATATGGGCCAGTTCTATACCCAGTATGAAAAGATCAAGCCTTACCTGCTGAACGACGGCAAGAACCCGCCGGCGCGCGAGCACCTGCAGTCGCCGGAGCAGCGCGCCAAGCTGGACGGTCTGTACGAGTGCATTCTGTGCGCCTGCTGCTCGACCTCTTGCCCATCGTTCTGGTGGAACCCGGACAAGTTCATCGGCCCGGCCGGTCTGCTGGCGGCGTATCGCTTCCTGATCGACAGCCGTGACACGGAAACGCAAGAACGTTTAGATGATCTGGACGACGCTTTTAGTGTTTTCCGCTGCCATAGCATTATGAATTGTGTCAGTGTATGTCCTAAAGGCTTGAACCCGACGCGTGCTATCGGGCATATCAAGTCCATGCTGCTGCAACGCGGCGCATAAACGGAATGAGATGCTGCGCCGGGCTCTTTTCCGGCGCACGTCCCATAGGGGAGGGAACCTCTAAAAACTGACCCGCGGCTGCGGCGCTATGCAGCCTGGTTCTTCCGCCGGTTTTTAGAGGTTCCTTGTAAGGGACCGCAAGGTCCATAACAGAACGTATCGGGCCGTCATGGCCGCAAGTACGTCGAGTGAACCGTTTTACGGCAAACCGTATTCATCACGGTAATTATGTTAACCACGGCGAAAACTAAAGCTTCAAAGCTTAAGGGATCATGATGCAGAACGGCGCAATGAAGGCCTGGCTGGATTCCTCCTATCTGGCGGGCGCGAACCAGTCTTACATAGAGCAGCTCTATGAAGACTTCTTAACCGATCCGGGTTCCGTTGAAGATAGCTGGCGTTCCATTTTTCAACAGCTACCAACCGCGGGTGTCAAACCCGATCAGCTTCACTCTCAAACGCGCGATTACTTCCGCCGCCTGGCGAAAGACTCCGCGCGTTACAACACCACCATCACCGATCCGGAAACCGACGCCAAACAGGTCAAGGTACTACAGCTGATCAACGCCTTCCGCTTCCGCGGGCATCAGCATGCCAACCTCGATCCGCTTGGCCTGTGGCAGCGCGAGCAAGTTCCTGACCTTGATCCCGCTTACCACAACCTGACCGAAGCCGATTTCCAGGAAACCTTCAACGTGGGCTCTTTCGCCATCGGCAAAGAAACCATGAAGCTGGGCGATCTGTACGCCGCGCTGAAGCAGACCTACTGCGGTTCGATCGGTGCGGAATACATGCACATCACCAACACCGAAGAGAAACGCTGGATCCAGCAGCGCATCGAATCGGTGGTGGGGCGCGCCAGCTTTACCGCCGACGAAAAACGCCGTTTCCTGAACGAGCTGACCGCGGCGGAAGGCCTGGAACGTTACCTGGGCGCCAAATTCCCGGGTGCCAAACGCTTCTCGCTGGAAGGCGGCGACGCGCTGGTGCCGATGCTCAAAGAGATGGTGCGCCACGCCGGTAAGAACGGCACGCGCGAAGTGGTGTTGGGCATGGCCCACCGCGGCCGTCTGAACGTGCTGATCAACGTGCTGGGCAAAAAGCCGGCCGATCTGTTCGACGAATTCGCCGGCAAGCATAAAGAACACCTCGGCACCGGTGACGTGAAATATCACCAGGGCTTCTCCTCCGACGTGGAAACCGAAGGCGGCATGGTTCACCTGGCGCTGGCGTTCAACCCGTCGCACCTGGAGATCGTCAGCCCGGTGGTCATGGGATCGGTACGCGCCCGTCGCGATCGTCTGGACGAAGCGCGCAGCAACATGGTGCTGCCGATCACCATCCACGGCGACGCCGCCATCACCGGCCAGGGCGTGGTTCAGGAAACCCTGAACATGTCTCAGGCTCGCGGCTACGAAGTGGGCGGCACCGTGCGCATCGTCATCAACAACCAGGTTGGTTTCACCACCTCCAACCCGCTGGATGCGCGCTCTACCGAATACTGTACCGACATCGCCAAAATGGTTCAGTCGCCGATCTTCCACGTTAACGCGGACGATCCGGAAGCCGTGGCCTTCGTCACCCGTCTGGCGTTGGATTTCCGTAACACCTTTAAGCGTGACGTGATGATCGATCTGGTCTGCTACCGTCGCCATGGGCACAACGAGGCCGACGAGCCGAGCGCCACCCAGCCGGTGATGTATCAGAAGATCAAGAAACACCCTACGCCGCGCAAAATCTACGCTGACGTTCTGACCGAGCAGAAAGTGGCCAGCCTGGAAGATGCCACGGAAATGGTCAACCTGTACCGCGACGCGCTCGACCGCGGCGATTGTGTGGTTGAAGAGTGGCGTCCGATGAACCTGCACTCCTTCACCTGGTCACCGTACCTGAACCATGAGTGGGACGAAGAGTACCCGAGCAAGGTTGAGATGAAGCGTCTGCAGGAACTGGGCCGCCGCATCAGCACCGTGCCGGAAGCGATCGAAATGCAGTCGCGCGTGGCGAAAATCTACGCTGACCGCGCCGAGATGGCCGCAGGCAACAAGCCGTTCGACTGGGGCGCCGCCGAAACGCTGGCCTACGCCACCATGGCGGATGAAGGCATTCCAATCCGCATCTCCGGCGAAGACGCCGGCCGCGGCACCTTCTTCCACCGTCATGCAGTGGTGCACAACCAGAAAAACGGTTCGGTCTACGTTCCGTTGGCGAACATCCACAGCGGCCAGGGCGAATTCAAAGTCTGGGACTCCGTGCTGTCTGAAGAAGCGGTGCTGGCGTTCGAATACGGCTACGCGACGGCAGAACCGCGCACGCTGACCATCTGGGAAGCGCAGTTCGGCGACTTCGCCAACGGCGCACAGGTCGTTATCGACCAGTTCATCAGCTCCGGCGAGCAAAAATGGGGCCGTATGTGTGGCCTGGTGATGCTGCTGCCGCACGGCTATGAAGGCCAGGGCCCTGAGCACTCTTCCGCGCGTCTGGAACGCTATCTGCAGCTGTGCGCAGAGCAGAACATGCAGGTGTGCGTCCCGTCCACGCCGGCGCAGGTTTACCATATGCTGCGTCGTCAGGCGCTGCGCGGTATGCGCCGTCCGTTGGTGGTGATGTCGCCGAAGTCGCTGCTGCGTCACCCGCTGGCGATTTCTTCGCTGGACGAGCTGGCCAACGGCACCTTCCTGCCGGCGATCGGCGAGATCGACGACTTGGATCCGAAAGCGGTCAAGCGCGTCGTGCTGTGCTCCGGCAAGGTCTACTACGACCTGCTGGAACAGCGTCGCAAGAACGAGCAGAAAGACGTGGCCATCGTGCGTATCGAGCAGCTGTATCCGTTCCCGCATCAGGCCGTTCAGGCCGTGCTGGAGCAATACTCGCACGTGCATGATTTCGTCTGGTGTCAGGAAGAGCCGCTGAACCAGGGCGCCTGGTACTGCAGCCAACACAACTTCCGTGAAGTGGTGCCGTTCGGGGCTTCTTTACGTTACGCAGGACGTCCGGCCTCCGCTTCTCCGGCGGTGGGTTATATGTCCGTACACCAGAAGCAGCAGCAGGCTCTGGTGAATGATGCGCTGAATATTGACTAATGTTCGCTCGCTTGCCGGCCGAGGGGCCGGCAAGCAGATGATAAAAAACTTAAGGGAAAGCTAAATGAGTAGCGTAGATATTCTGGTTCCTGACCTTCCTGAATCGGTTGCCGATGCGACCGTAGCCACCTGGCACAAGAAACCGGGCGACAGCGTGCAGCGTGATGAAGTCCTGGTTGAAATCGAAACCGACAAAGTGGTGTTGGAAGTGCCGGCCAGTGAAGCGGGTATTCTCGATGCTATCGTGGAAGAAGAGGGCGCGACCGTACTGTCTCGCCAACTGCTCGGCCGCATCCGCCCAGGCGACAGCTCCGGCAAGCCGACCGCCGAGAAGAGCCAGGAGAAAGAATCCACTCCTGCACAGCGCGCTACCGCGAGCCTGGAAGAAGAAAGCAATGACGCGCTCAGCCCGGCGATTCGCCGCCTGATCGCCGAACACGACCTCGATGCCGGCGCCATCAAAGGCACCGGCGTGGGTGGCCGCATCACCCGTGAAGACGTGGAAGCGCACCTGGCCAAAGGCGGCGCCGCTGCCAAACCGGCCGCCGCCGCTGAAGCCGCACCGCAGCCTGCTCTGGCCGGCCGCAGCGAAAAACGCGTGCCGATGACCCGCCTGCGCAAACGCGTCGCCGAGCGTCTGCTGGAAGCGAAGAACAGCACCGCGATGCTGACCACCTTCAACGAAATCAACATGCAGCCGATCATGGACCTGCGCAAGCAGTACGGCGAAGCCTTCGAGAAACGCCACGGCGTGCGTCTGGGCTTCATGTCCTTCTACATCAAGGCGGTGGTTGAAGCGCTGAAGCGCTTCCCGGAAGTGAACGCGTCGATCGACGGTTCCGACGTGGTTTACCACAACTACTTCGACATCAGCATCGCGGTTTCTACCCCGCGTGGCCTGGTGACGCCGGTACTGCGCGATGTGGACGCCATGAGCATGGCTGACATCGAGAAGAAAATCAAAGAGCTGGCCGTTAAGGGCCGCGACGGCAAACTGACCGTGGAAGAGCTGACCGGCGGTAACTTCACCATTACCAACGGCGGCGTATTCGGCTCGCTGATGTCCACCCCGATCATCAACCCGCCGCAGAGCGCCATCCTGGGCATGCACGCCATCAAAGATCGCCCAATGGCGGTCAATGGTCAGGTGGTGATCCAGCCGATGATGTATCTGGCGCTGTCTTATGACCACCGCCTGATCGACGGTAAAGAATCCGTCGGTTATCTGGTGACGGTCAAAGAGATGCTGGAAGATCCGGCTCGTCTGCTGCTGGACGTCTAGTAACCCTTGCCGGGCGTGGCGTGCCGCGCCCGCACTCTGTGCTATGTGGCCGGAAAACCATGCGGTTTGCCGCGGAATAATGGTCCGGCTAAAAACCTTCAGAACTGAATGGATAGAACATCATGAATTTACACGAATATCAGGCAAAACAGCTGTTTGCTCGGTATGGCATGCCGGCACCAACCGGTTACGCCTGTACCACTCCGCGTGAAGCAGAAGAAGCCGCATCCAAAATCGGCTCCGGCCCGTGGGTGGTGAAATGTCAGGTTCATGCTGGCGGCCGCGGTAAAGCGGGCGGCGTTAAAGTCGTCAACAGCAAAGAAGATATCCGTGCTTTCGCGGAAGCCTGGTTGGGCAAGCGTCTGGTGACTTACCAGACTGACGCGCTGGGCCAGCCGGTTAACCAGATCCTGGTTGAAGCGGCGACCGACATCGATAAAGAACTGTACCTGGGCGCCGTCGTAGACCGCGCGACCCGTCGCATCGTATTCATGGCGTCTACCGAAGGCGGCGTGGAAATCGAGAAAGTGGCGGAAGAAACCCCTGAACTGATCCACAAAATGACCATCGATCCGCTGGCGGGTCCACAGCCTTATCAGGGCCGTGAGCTGGCCTTCAAACTGGGCCTGACCGGTAAGCAAGTCAGCCAGTTCGCCAAGATCTTCATGGGTCTGGCGACGCTGTTCCTGGAGCGTGACCTGGCGATGGTTGAGATCAACCCGCTGGTGATCACCAAGCAGGGCGATCTGGTGTGCCTGGACGGCAAACTGGGCGCCGACGGCAACGCCCTGTTCCGTCAGCCGGAACTGCGTGAAATGCGTGACCCTTCTCAGGAAGACGAGCGTGAATCCCGTGCGGCTCAGTGGGAGCTGAACTACGTTGCCCTCGACGGCAACATCGGCTGCATGGTTAACGGCGCCGGTCTGGCGATGGGCACCATGGACATCGTTAAACTGCACGGCGGCGAACCGGCCAACTTCCTGGACGTGGGCGGCGGCGCGACCAAAGAGCGCGTGACCGAAGCGTTCAAAATCATCCTGTCCGACGACAAGGTGAAAGCGGTTCTGGTTAACATCTTCGGTGGTATCGTACGTTGCGATCTGATCGCCGACGGCATCATCGGCGCAGTGGCTGAAGTGGGCGTTAACGTCCCGGTCGTGGTGCGCCTGGAAGGGAACAATGCCGAACTGGGCGCCAAGAAACTGGCGGACAGCGGCCTGAATATCATTGCTGCGACCAGCCTGACTGATGCGGCTCAGCAAGTTGTTGCAGCAGTGGAGGGTAAATAATGTCCATTTTAATCGATAAGAACACCAAAGTAATTTGCCAGGGCTTCACCGGTAGCCAGGGGACTTTCCACTCCGAACAAGCTATCGCTTACGGCACCAAAATGGTTGGCGGCGTAACTCCGGGCAAAGGCGGCACTCAGCACCTGGGTCTGCCGGTGTTCAACACCGTGCGCGAAGCGGTTGAAGCGACCGGCGCGACCGCCTCGGTCATCTACGTTCCAGCACCGTTCTGCAAAGACTCCATCCTGGAAGCGATCGATGCCGGCATCAAACTGATCATCACCATCACCGAAGGCATCCCGACTCTGGACATGCTGACCGTGAAAGTGAAGCTGGACGAAGCCGGCGTGCGCATGATCGGGCCGAACTGCCCAGGCGTTATCACTCCGGGCGAGTGCAAAATCGGCATCATGCCAGGCCACATCCACCTGCCAGGCAAAGTGGGCATCGTTTCCCGCTCCGGCACCCTGACCTATGAAGCGGTGAAACAAACCACCGATGCCGGTCTGGGCCAGTCCACCTGCGTGGGCATCGGCGGCGACCCGATCCCGGGTTCCAACTTCATCGATATCCTGAAGATGTTCCAACAGGATCCGCAGACCGAAGCGATCGTGATGATCGGTGAGATCGGTGGCAGCGCTGAAGAAGAAGCGGCGGCTTACATCAAAGAACACGTCACCAAACCGGTTGTCGGCTACATCGCCGGCGTCACCGCGCCGAAAGGCAAGCGTATGGGCCACGCGGGCGCCATCATCGCCGGCGGCAAAGGCACGGCGGACGAGAAGTTTGCTGCGCTGGAAGCAGCGGGCGTGAAAACCGTTCGCAGCCTGGCGGACATCGGCGACGCGGTAAAAGCGGTGCTGAAGCGCTAAGAGTTTAGTACGAAATAACAATATCTCGACATGTTTGGCCACCCATTGGGTGGCCTTTTTTATGGGCGAAGATCAGAACTCGTTGAGCGCCTTGATCAGCGCAATCCGATCCTGCAGGCGGCGCTGTTGCACCGGATCCGCCGCGGTCTGCCGCTGCTGATCCAGCGAGGTGAGGGCGGCACGGCAATCGTCGGCGTTGCTGAACAGCGCCTCTTTGACGTTGATCGACGCAACGTTGGTGTAGCGGCCGTCGTCGGTGGTCGGCACCTGGATAACGCCCTCATTGAGCAGCCGTTTGACGATCGCCCGCTGCGGTTCGTATCCCTCCATGCCGATCAGTTTCCAGCGCTGCGGCGTCACGCCCTGATAGTGGCCGTGTTTCACCTCCGTCAGGTAGCGCAGTGTCAGGCGGCGAATGGTGCCTTCTTCTTCACCGTAATGCGCTTTGCTGTCGAACAGCACCGGGAAGGATTGCCCCTCCAGCGCGCCGCCTTTTTGCGTCAGATGGCCCATGCGGTAACTGTTCATGCCCAGGCGGATCGGCATGTCGTCGGTGACCGGCGTGCCGTCCGCCAGGCGCAGATCGACGATGCGTGAACCGGCGGGTTGGCGCAGATCGATGGTGTAAGTGACGCCGTCGAAGAAATCGTTGGTGGAATATTTGGACGAACGTCGCGCCGGGTTAAAGCTGTAGGTGACGTCGCCCGGCTGCAGCTGATTGAAGTAGTCTGCGGACCATTCCATGTAGCGTTTAAGCGCTTTGCCGTTGAGCTGATAAACGGTGATCTCGCCGCCGGCGTATTGGTAGTTAAAGGCGATATCTTTGGCCTTGATATCGCCGACGTCCAGCTTAGCGCGATCGTTGTCGATCTGCAGGGCGATCACCTGCGCCAGCGGCGCATAGTGCCGGGCGGCCTGCTGGAACAGCGCGCTGATGCCGGTATCCTGCACGTGCACCTGAGGAATGCCGCGGAACTCGTCGGCAGGCACCAGATCGCTGCCGCTCAGCTTTGCCACCACCCGATTGGCGTTGGCGCGCAAAATGTCGTGATACGGCTGGTAGAGCGCCTGCATGGCGCTGTCCGGCGTCAGCCCTTTGATGGGATAGGTGTAGCTGTTTTTGTCGATCAGCGTGAATTTGCCGTCGCGGCGTTCAAATTGCAGATCGATGCGCGACAGCGCGCGGCCGTATTTATCCGGTTCGGTGATGATGACACCGTTGACCACCGCTTTGTCGATCTTCACATGCATGTGGCCGGCGACGATCGCCGCCAGCTCCGGGTTGGCGTTAGCGATGTCGGCCACGCCGGTGCCCGGGCGCTGGTTCTCGTTGTCGATGCCCATGTGCGCCACTAGCACGATGGCGTCGACCTGGCCATCAATTTGCCTGATGACCTGTTTCACCGCCTGCACCGGATCGGTGAAGTTCAGCCCTTTGATGCGGTCGGTGCCTTTGGCGAATTCGGCGGTCATCGGCGTGTCCATGCCGATAATGCCGATCTTCACGCCCTGGCGTTCAACGATGGTGTAAGCGGGCAGGTAGGGTTTGCCGCTGTCCCAGACGATATTGCCTGCCAGCGCCGCCCCCTTGAACTGTTTGAGCGGCGTAGCCAGCACCGGCAGACCGAAGTCGAATTCGTGGTTGCCCATCACCCAAACATCGTAATTGAGCGCGTTGAGGCCCAGCATCATCGGGCTGACGGCTTCATGCTTGAAGGTTTCGACGAAGTTGCCCTGGATAGTGTCGCCGGCGTCCACCAGAATCAGGTTGGGCTGTTCGGCGCGTACCTTTTTGACCTGGGTGGCTATCTGGCTCAGGCTGCCCGCCAGGTTTTCCGTATCGCTGGCGTAGTCCCAGGGCACGAAGGTGCCGTGCAGATCGGAGGTGCCCAATAGGGTGATGTTTACCGTGTCGGCGGCCATGACGTTTCCCGAGAGTCCCAAGACAGAGGCAAAGATGATTTTTTTCATAACTTATTGTCGCTCAATGCAATTTTAACATAAGTGGTCATTTTGCTACAAAATCGCAACCTTTACGATCCAATAGCGAGAAATAGACTAATATAGGAGGGAGATTTGTTGTTTTGTGACTGCAATCACTGTCATGGCTTAATGGAAATAAAAGGTTAATTATGTCGCAGAATAAGCGCGTAATAATACAATGGCGGCTCTTTTAAATTACATTTATTTAACACAAAAATATCATTAAAAAACAATTAAACCATTGCGCAACATGACCCTAAGAAAATTATGCGAAATGTGCTGATGAATATGGAAATAATATGCGGATAGGCTTAAATTGTCTCAGATCAAATTAGGCCGAAGTACCTCTTTCGGCTAAGATTTGACCTGTAACCAAAAGTCCAACCCACGTCACGTAAAAACCTATTTATTGTGTGGGATTGGGCGAGTATCATCCATGTTGTGATTATGGATGGTTGATCTTGTTGCATTTGTTACCCGTTGTCGGTTTTCAGTGGCGCGCTTGTCGACGGCCCGAGAGGCTATTGGCCGAGTGTGCGGTTGAAAGCGGAGAAGCTGGATCAAATTTGTTGTGTTTAAGGGCATTCACTGCGGGGCGTTACTGGCGGCTTTGAAAGAAGCGTGCCGATAACCGCGTGTCGGAGTCTTCCTGCGAGGAGCAAGGAGTCAAGATGTTTGATATTGTCGAACTGTCGCGCTTACAGTTTGCTTTAACGGCGATGTACCATTTCTTATTTGTCCCATTAACGCTCGGTATGGCGTTCTTGCTGGCAATTATGGAAACGGTATATGTCCTGTCTGGCAAACAAATCTATAAAGACATGACCAAATTCTGGGGCAAGTTATTTGCGATTAACTTTGCTCTGGGTGTGGCCACCGGTTTGACCATGGAGTTCCAGTTCGGGACTAACTGGTCGTATTTCTCTCACTACGTCGGCGATATTTTCGGGGCCCCATTGGCTATCGAAGGTCTGATGGCGTTCTTCCTTGAATCGACGCTGGTCGGCCTGTTCTTCTTCGGCTGGGATCGTCTGAGCAAGGTGCAGCACATGGCGGTAACCTGGTTCGTGGCCCTCGGCTCCAACCTGTCCGCACTGTGGATCCTGGTCGCCAACGGCTGGATGCAGAACCCGATCGCGTCGGATTTCAACTTCGAAACCATGCGCATGGAGATGGTCAGCTTCTCCGAGCTGGTGCTTAACCCGGTTGCGCAGGTGAAATTCGTTCACACCGTGGCTGCAGGCTACACCACCGGCGCCATGTTCGTGCTGGGCATCAGCGCTTACTACCTGCTGAAGGGCCGCGACATCGCTTTCGCTAAACGCTCCTTCGCCATCGCTGCCAGCTTCGGCATGGCTGCGGTGCTGTCGGTGATCGTGCTGGGTGACGAATCCGGTTACGAAATGGGCGACGTACAGAAAACCAAACTGGCCGCCATCGAAGCGGAGTGGGATACCCAGCCGGCGCCGGCGTCCTTCACCCTGTTCGGTATTCCCGATCAGGACAAGATGGAAAACTCCTTCTCTATTCAGATCCCGTATGCGCTTGGCCTGATCGCCACCCGCTCCACCGACACTCAGGTCACCGGCCTGAAAGATCTGCTGGCGCAACATGAAGTGCGCATCCGCAACGGCATGAAAGCCTACCAGCTGCTGGAAGAGCTGCGCGGCGGCAATACCGATCCTGCGGTGCGCGCCGAATTCAACAAAACCAAGCAAGACCTGGGCTACGGCATGCTGCTGAAGCGTTATACCCCGAACGTCAGCGACGCGACGGAAGCGCAGATCCAGCAGGCGACCAAGGACTCCATTCCACGCGTGGCGCCGCTGTACTTCGCCTTCCGCATCATGGTGGCCTGTGGCGTGCTGATGCTGCTGATTATTGGTCTGTCCTTCCTGAGCGTGGTGCGCGGTCGTATCGGCCAGAAAAAATGGCTGTTGCGTGCGGCGCTGTATGGCCTGCCGCTGCCGTGGATCGCGGTGGAAGCCGGCTGGTTCGTTGCGGAATACGGCCGTCAACCGTGGGCGATTGGTGAGGTGCTGCCGACCGCAGTCGCCAACTCTTCGCTGACCGCGGGCGACATTCTGTTCTCGATGGGGCTGATTTGCGGCTTGTACACCCTGTTCCTGGTGGCTGAAATGTACCTGATGTTCAAGTTTGCGCGTCTGGGTCCAAGCAGCCTGAAAACCGGCCGCTACCACTTTGAACAACCGACTGCCGCCGTGCAGGAAGCGCGCTAAACAGGAGTCCACGTATGTTTGACTATGAAGTACTGCGATTTATCTGGTGGGTGCTGGTTGGCGTACTGCTGATCGGCTTCGCCGTCACCGACGGTTTCGACATGGGCGTCGGCATCCTGGTGCGCATCATCGGGAAAACCGATACCGAGCGCCGGGTGATGATCAACTCCATCGCCCCTCACTGGGACGGTAACCAGGTGTGGCTGATCACCGCCGGCGGCGCGCTGTTCGCCGCCTGGCCGATGGTCTACGCAGCGGCCTTCTCGGGCTTCTACG
This sequence comes from Serratia sp. Ae19-1, assembly GCF_059801225.1. Lineage (NCBI taxonomy): Bacteria > Pseudomonadati > Pseudomonadota > Gammaproteobacteria > Enterobacterales > Yersiniaceae > Serratia > Serratia sp. Ae19-1. The sequence continues at coordinate 394,312 of NZ_JBCHWD010000001.1, forward strand.
TCGCCATGATCCTGGTGCTGGCGGCGTTGTTCTTCCGCCCAGTCGGTTTTGACTACCGTTCCAAGCTGGAGAGCAGCCGCTGGCGCAACATGTGGGACTGGGGCATCTTCATCGGTTCCTTCGTGCCTGCGTTGGTGTTCGGCGTGGCGTTCGGCAACCTGCTGCAGGGCGTGCCGTTCCATGTGGACGAGTACCTGCGTCTGTTCTACACCGGCAACTTCTTCCAGCTGCTGAATCCGTTCGGTCTGTTGGCGGGCGTGGTCAGTCTGACCATGCTGGTCACTCAGGGCGCGACCTACCTGCAGATGCGTACCACCGGCGAGATCCACCTGCGGTCACGCGCCGCAGCGCAGATCGCGACGCTGATCATGGCGGTATGCTTCCTGCTGGCGGGGGTGTGGCTGGTGAAAGGCATCGACGGCTACGTGATCACTTCGGCGCTGGACACCCTGGCGGAATCCAACCCGCTGCGTAAAGAAGTGGCGCATCAGGCCGGCGCATGGCTGATCAACTTCAACAAGTATCCGCTGCTGTGGGCCTTGCCTGCACTGGGCGTAGTACTGCCGTTGTTCACCATCCTGTTCTCGCGTCTGGAGAAAGGCGCGCTGGCGTTTGTCACCTCGTCGCTGACCATCGCCTGCGTCATCCTCACCGCCGGGGTCACCATGTTCCCGTTCGTGATGCCTTCCAGCACCGTGCCGAACGTCAGCCTGACCATGTGGGACGCGACCTCGAGCCTGTTGACGCTGAAAGTGATGACCGTTGTGGCGGCGATCTTCGTGCCTATCGTTTTGGCGTACACCAGCTGGTCGTACTACAAAATGTTCGGTCGCCTCGACAAGAACTACATCGAAAACAACAAGCATTCGCTGTACTAAGGATAAGGAGCTAAACCATGTGGTATTTTGCCTGGATTCTCGGAACGCTTCTTGCCTGCGCCTTCGGCATCATCACGGCGCTGGCGCTTGAGCAGAGCGAAGCGACCAAAGCTCAGCAAGACGGTAAGTGATGAGCTCGTCCGTGATTGACAAGCTGTACGCTGTCACCGACAAGGGCCCGATCCGGGCCCTTTCCCTGGTGCTGGCGTTGATTTTGGCGGGGTGCGTGTTCTGGGATCCGACGCGTTTCGCCGCCAAAACCAGCTCGCTGGAGATTTGGGAAGGGTTGCTGCTGATTTGGGCAGTGTGCGCCGGGGTGTCCACGGTTTCGGATTCCGCCCGCAGCGCAGCGTCTGGCGCGCCTTTTTTGCGCCGCTTCCCGCAATTGTGATCTTGTGCGCAGGATTACTTTACGTTTCTTTATAATCTCCCTGATGTCCCCACGTTATGGGCCCTCACGGCCCATAATTATTTTCATTCCCATCTTGTAACCCATTCCCAACCCGATCCGTCTTGCGTATAGTAGCAGCGTTAAATTGCATTGCTGGGAAGTAGAGTGAGTAATACGTTGTTTCGATGGCCGGTTCGCGTTTACTACGAGGATACCGATGCCAGTGGTGTGGTCTATCACGCCCGCTACGTCGCCTTTTTTGAAAGAGCGCGCACAGAGATGCTGCGTCAGCACAACTTTCATCAACAGCAGCTGCTCAGTGAACAAGTCGCTTTTGTCGTCCGGCGCATGACGGTGGATTATCTGGCTCCGGCTCGTCTCGACGAGCAACTGGAGGTCCAGAGCGAAATCACCTGTCTGCGCGGGGCTTCTCTCACGTTTGCTCAACGCATTGTCAATTCTGACGGGGCCCTACTGAGCCAGGCAGATGTCCTGATTGCCTGTATTGATCCACACCAAATGAAGCCAAGAGCGCTTCCTAAGTCTATTGTCGCGGAGTTTAAGCAGTGACTGACATGAACATCCTAGATTTATTCTTGAAGGCGAGCCTGCTGGTTAAGCTTATCATGTTGATTTTGATATGCTTCTCAGTGGCCTCTTGGGCGATCATCATTCAGCGTACCCGCATCCTCAATGCGGCGACGCGCGACGCCGAAGCCTTTGAAGACAAATTCTGGTCCGGTATCGAGCTTTCCCGTCTGTACCAGGAAAGTCAGGCGCGTCGCGATAGCCTGACCGGTTCCGAGCAGATCTTCCATTCCGGGTTCAAAGAGTTCGCCCGCCTGCACCGCGCCAACAACCATGCGCCGGAGTCGGTGATCGAAGGGGCGTCGCGCGCGATGCGCATCTCGATGAACCGCGAGCTGGAAACGCTGGAAACCCATATTCCGTTCCTCGGCACCGTCGGTTCGATCAGCCCGTATATCGGCCTGTTCGGCACCGTGTGGGGGATCATGCACGCCTTTATCGCGCTGGGCGCGGTGAAGCAAGCCACGCTGCAGATGGTGGCGCCGGGTATCGCCGAAGCGCTGATCGCCACCGCGATCGGTCTGTTCGCCGCAATTCCGGCGGTTATGGCCTATAACCGTCTCAACCAGCGCGTCAACAAGCTTGAGCAGAATTACGACAACTTTATGGAAGAGTTCACCGCTATTCTGCATCGTCAGGCCTTCTCCAGCGACAGCAAATAAGTAGGAGGTAGCATGGCGAGAGTACGTGGACGTAGTCGGCGCGAGCTGAAGTCCGAAATTAACATCGTTCCGCTGCTCGACGTGTTGCTGGTGCTGCTGCTGATCTTTATGGCAACCGCGCCAATCATCACGCAGAGCGTGGAGGTTGACCTGCCGGACGCCACCGATTCCAAAACGGTGTCCAGCGATGACAATCCGCCGGTGATCCTCGAGGTTTCCGGCGTAGGTCAATACACCCTGGTGGTGGATCACAACCGTATGGAGCTGCTGCCGCCTGAGCAAGTCGCGGCCGAGGCCAAGTCGCGTTTGGCGGCTAACCCGAAAACGGTCTTTTTGATCGGCGGTGCGAAGGAAGTCCCTTACGATGAGATTATCAAGGCATTGAATATTCTCCATCAGGCGGGCGTGGCTTCCGTGGGGCTGATGACCCAGCCGATCTGACCGTAAGGCGAACGGCAACCCGGTTTCTGCGCTGCGGCCCAGGAACCCCGTATAAGCAACACCAGTTTTTGGGAATCTATTTTGGTAAAGGCAACTGAGCAAAACGATAAGCTGAACCGCGCCGTTATTGTTTCGGTCGTTCTGCACTTCATATTGATTGCCCTGCTGATTTGGGGATCGCTGCAGGAAAAGGTCGACATGGGCGCCGGCGGCGGTGGCGATGGCACCGTGGTGGGTGCGGTGATGGTCGATCCCGGCGCGGTGGTGGAGCAGTACAACCGCCAGCAGCAGCAGAGCAACGATGCGCAGCGTGCCGAAAAGCAGCGCCAGAAAAAAGCGGAGCAACAGGCCGAAGAGCTTCAGCAGAAGCAGGCGGAGCAACAGCAGCGCCTGAAAGAGCTGGAGAAAGAGCGTTTGGCGGCGCAGGAGAAAGCCGCGCAGGACGCCAAGGCGCAGGCTGAACAACAGCAGAAGGCGGCGGAGCAGCAGAAACAGGCTGCCGAGCAGCAAAAAGCGGCGGAAGCCGCCGCAGCCAAGGCCAAAGAGCAACAGAAGGTCGCCGAAGCCGCCGCCGCCAAGGCGAAAGCCGAAGCGGAAAAGATAGCGAAGGCGCAGGCGGACGCGCAGAAGAAAGCTGAAGCGGAAGCCAAGAAAGAAGCGGCCGCCGCTGCCGCCGCCAAGAAACAGGCGGAAGAGGCGAAGAAAGCCGCGGCCGCCGCCGCAGAGCAAAAAGCAGCAGAGGCCGCAGAGAAGAAAGCGGCCGCTGAAGCCGAGAAAAAAGCCGCAGCGGAAGCCGAGAAGAAGGCCGCCGCCGAGGCAGAGAAGAAAGCTGCGGCCGAGAAAGCGGCTGCTGCCAAAAAAGCCGCTGCGGATGCTAAGAAGAAGGCCGCCGCTGAGGCTGCGAAACAATCGGATGAAGTTAGCGATCTGTTTGGCGGCCTGGCGGACGGCAAGAACGCGCCGAAGGGCGGCGGTGCCAAATCGAAAGGTGATGGTAAACCGGCCGGGCAGGGCAATGCCAAGGCGGCAGGCGCCAGCGGGGCGGATATCAGCGGTTATATGGGGCAGATTCAAGGGGCGATTCAGAGCAAGTTCTATGACGCCAGTTCGTTCGCCGGCAAAACCTGCGACCTGCGTATCAAGCTGGCGCCGGACGGCCTGCTGATAAGCGTACAAGCGGCAGGGGGCGATCCTGCTCTGTGTCAAGCAGCGGTGTCTGCCGCCAAGTTGGCACACATACCGAAGCCGCCGAGCGATGCCGTTTATCAGCACTTTAAGAATTCTATACTTGAATTCAAGCCGCAATAACGGTTGATTGAGTGAGTGATATCACAGGGATGTACTAAGGTAACCAACAGGGATTATGTAGTTTTACGTGAGTTGGTTTGTTAAAATTCTGCTAATTTATCGCAGGCATCCCGCCTGGATAAGGGAGATGAGATGAAGCAGGCATTTCGAGTAGCGCTAGGTTTTTTAATTCTGTGGGCGTCCGTGCTGCACGCGGAAGTTCGCATTGAAATCACCCAAGGGGTCGACTCCGCTCGCCCGATTGGCGTGGTGCCGTTTAAATGGGCGGGCCCAGGCACGCCGCCGGAAGATATCGGCAAGATTGTCGGTGCGGATCTGCGCAACAGCGGCAAATTCAACCCGATCGACGTGGCGCGCATGCCGCAGCAACCGACCTCCGCGTCTGAAGTGACGCCGGCGGCCTGGACTGCATTGGGCATCGACGCCGTGGTTGTCGGCCAGGTTCAACCTGGCGCCGACGGCAGCTACCTGATCTCCTACCAACTGGTGGACACCTCGGGTTCGCCGGGCACCGTATTGGCGCAGAATCAGTATAAAGTGACCAAACAGTGGTTGCGTTATTCTGCTCATACCGCCAGCGATGAAGTGTTCGAGAAGCTGACCGGCATCAAGGGCGCATTCCGCACCCGTATCGCCTATGTCGTACAGACCAACGGCGGGAAATTCCCGTACGAGCTGCGCGTAGCGGATTACGACGGTTACAACCAGTTCACGGTGCACCGTTCGCCTGAGCCGCTGATGTCACCGGCCTGGTCGCCGGACGGCAGCAAACTGGCTTACGTGACCTTCGAGAGCGGCCGTTCCGCGCTGGTGGTGCAGACCCTGGCTAACGGCGCTATCCGCCAGATCGCTTCGTTCCCGCGCCACAACGGTGCGCCGGCGTTCTCGCCGGACGGCAGCAAGCTGGCCTTCGCGTTGTCCAAGAGCGGCAGCCTGAACCTGTACGTGATGAACCTCGGCTCCGGCCAGATCACGCAGTTGACCGATGGCCGCAACAACAACACCGAACCGACCTGGTTCCCGGATGGCCAGTCTCTGGCGTTTACCTCCGACCAGGGCGGGCGTCCGCAGATTTATAAAATCAGCGCCAGCGGCGGTGCCGCACAGCGTCTGACGTGGGAAGGCTCTCAGAACCAGGATTCTGAAGTCAGCTCCGATGGTAAATTCCTGGTGATGGTGAGCACCAACAGTGGTGCACAACACATCGCCAAACAAGATCTTGGATCGGGCGCCGTTCAGGTTTTGACCGGCACCTTCCTGGATGAAACGCCTAGTATTGCGCCAAACGGCACCATGGTGATCTATAGCTCCACGCAAGGTATGGGCTCCGTGTTGCAGTTGGTGTCAACTGATGGGCGTTTCAAAGCGCGTCTTCCGGCAACTGATGGACAGGTCAAATTCCCTGCCTGGTCGCCGTATCTGTGATGCATGTGTAAATATGTATGGCAAACTATAAAAGGATCAAAGAAATGCAACTGAACAAAGTGCTGAAAGGGCTTCTGCTGGCACTGCCAGTTCTGGCTGTAGCAGCTTGTAGTTCTAACAAAAGCGCAAACAACGACCAATCTGGTATGGGCGCTGGCACTGGTATGGAAAACGGCAGCAGCAACCTGTCTTCCGAAGAACAAGCTCGTCTGCAGATGCAAGAACTGCAGAAGAACAACATCGTTTACTTCGGTCTGGACAAGTATGACGTAAGCTCCGAATTCGCTCAGATGCTGGACGCGCACGCTGCATTCCTGCGTAACAACCCGTCCTACAAAGTGACCGTTGAAGGCCACGCTGACGAACGCGGCACGCCGGAATACAACATCGCTCTGGGTGAGCGCCGTGCTAACGCCGTTAAAATGTACCTGCAAGGTAAAGGCGTTTCCGCTGACCAGATCTCTATCGTTTCTTACGGTAAAGAAAAACCAGCAGTACTGGGCCACGACGAAGCGGCTTATGCTAAAAACCGTCGTGCCGTTCTGGTTTACTAAGAGAATCGCATGAACAGTAACTTCAGACGTCACCTGTTGAGTCTGTCGTTACTGGTTGGCGTAGCGGCCCCCTGGGCCGCTACTGCCCAAGCGCCAATCAGTAATGTCGGCTCCGGCTCGGTCGAAGACCGCGTCACTTCACTTGAGCGTATCAGCAATGCTCAAGGCCAGCTTTTAAACCAACTCCAGCAACAACTCTCTGATAACCAACGCGACATTGATTCTCTCCGTGGGCAAATCCAGGAAAGCCAGTATCAGTTGAATCAGGTCGTTGAACGCCAGAAGCAAATCTATCAACAGATGGATAGCCTCGGCCAGAGCGGCGCTCAGAGCGCCTCTGCGGCGGCGGGCACTGCCGGTGGGGCAGCCGCAGGCGCATCTTCCGATGCGGGCGGCAGCACGCCTGCGGCCGCTTCTGCGACGCCGAGCGGTGGTGATGAGAACAGCGACTACAACGCCGCTGTTTCTCTGGCGCTGGAAAAAAAACAGTATGACCAGGCGATTTCCGCCTTTCAGTCCTTCGTAAAACAGTACCCGAAGTCTACCTATCAGCCCAACGCCAACTATTGGCTGGGTCAGTTGTTCTACAACAAGGGTAAAAAAGACGACGCGGCCTACTATTTTGCGGTGGTGGTGAAGAATTACGCTAAATCACCGAAGGCGCCGGACGCCATGTACAAGGTGGGTATCATCATGCAGGAGAAAGGGCAGGCCGATAAAGCCAAAGCCGTGTTCCAGCAGGTGATTAAACAATACCCAACCAGTGCGGCGGCCAAACAGGCGAAAAGTCGCGTAGGCGGTTAATAGTCAGAAAAATGAGCCCAGAAGTTAGTCGATTTGACCGATTTCTGGGCTCATTCGCGTGAAGAACAAGCAGTTGAACGCATCAGTAAAAAATTTAGGTTGCGCTGCCAAGATAAATTAGTAATATATGCCGCCGTTGCCAAGACATCTTGCAAGATGTTAAAGCGGCAGGGAAATTGGGTCGTTAGCTCAGTTGGTAGAGCAGTTGACTTTTAATCAATTGGTCGCAGGTTCGAATCCTGCACGACCCACCAATTTCTGAAGTAGCAGTAACCACAACAGTGGGTGATTAGCTCAGTTGGTAGAGCATCTCCTTTACACGGAGGGGGTCGGCGGTTCGAGCCCGTCATCACCCACCACTGTTATGGGTCGTTAGCTCAGTTGGTAGAGCAGTTGACTTTTAATCAATTGGTCGCAGGTTCGAATCCTGCACGACCCACCATTCTTCGAGAATGGCTGTGATAGAGAATCGTAAAGGATGAGAACCGTAAAGGTTCGAGTCTCGCATAGCGAGACAACATCACTCCGGTGATGGCCCGCAAGGGCGAGGCCAAAGGCCGAGTTATCCTGCACGACCCACCATTCTTCGAGAATGGCAGCTTCAGAATCGGTTTGATGTGGCAAAGTAAAGGTCCGAGTCGAGTACCCGTCGAGTTGTCCTGAACATCCCCATCCTTGTTTTCCGCGAGTCGGTTGTTTGTAACCTATTCGCCATCAGCAGTAAACCACATCAGTGGGTCGTTAGCTCAGTTGGTAGAGCAGTTGACTTTTAATCAATTGGTCGCAGGTTCGAATCCTGCACGACCCACCACTCTTTAATAGAGTAAGGTGTTAAATCGTCAGGATGAGACAAAAGCGTTTACGCTTTTGAACAGCGCTTGCGCTGGCCCGAAGGGGCCGTCTATGAAATAGACGGATAGCCGTAGAGGTTCGAGTCTCGCAAAACGAGACAACATCACTCCGGTGATGGCCCGAAGGGCGAGGCCAAAGGCCGAGTTATCCTGCACGACCCACCACTCTTTAATAGAGTAAGATGTGAAAAATAGCAGTACCACAGCAGTGGGTGATTAGCTCAGTTGGTAGAGCATCTCCTTTACACGGAGGGGGTCGGCGGTTCGAGCCCGTCATCACCCACCACACTGCGGGTCGTTAGCTCAGTTGGTAGAGCAGTTGACTTTTAATCAATTGGTCGCAGGTTCGAATCCTGCACGACCCACCAATTCAGGAAAAAGCGCCTTTTGGCGCTTTTTTCGCATCTGCGCCACCTGACTCTGCCTTATCCTCTTACTGACATGGCCCGCTGAGTCGTGCGGGTGAGATCCTGCGTTCAGGTTCGAGCATCGCGTAGCGATACGACAACGCGCAGCGTTGCCCGTAGGGTGAGGCCACAGGCCGAATCAATCCTGCACGACCCACCAATTCAGAAAAAAGCGCCTTTTGGCGCTTTTTTCGCATCTGCGCCACCTGACTCTGCCTTTATCCTCTTACTGACATGGCTCACTGAGTCGTGCGGGTGAGATCCTGCGTTCAGGTTCGAGCATCGCATAGCGATACGACAACGCGCAGCGTTGCCCGTAGGGTGAGGCCACAGGCCGAATCAATCCTGCACGACCCACCAATTCAGGAAAAAGCGCCTTTTGGCGCTTTTTTCGCATCTGTAATCCCGCACCCGAATCTTCTGCTTTCTCGTTTCAACACCGCAACGTTCTGCATCTCGTCCTTCTCTGAACGCTATACGTTCTCACCGGGGCATTATCTGCAGCGATTTGCGTGGTTAACGTCTATGTTTTTTAATCTATTAAACACTGAATGCGCAAATATGAAAATATCAGCGGACTTTTCGCGCGATTTTAGGTATTTTGTTTAGTATATAAAACGAAGGGCGTTGCGGCAGGAGATATTCACGCGGCAGGCGCCTAGCCTAGCATGAGATTGCAGCGATGAGTGAAATGTTTGATGTCAACGCGGCGGTGTATCCCTTCCCGCCGAAACCGGTACCGCTGGACGTAGCGGAAAAAGCCTTTTATCGCGAGAAGATCAAAACCCTGCTCAAGCAGCGCAACGCGGTAATGGTCGCCCATTATTATACCGATCCGGAAATTCAGGCGCTGGCGGAAGAAACCGGCGGCTGCGTGGCGGACTCTCTGGAAATGGCGCGCTTCGGCAGCGCCCATCCGGCTTCCACGTTGTTGGTGGCCGGCGTGCGTTTCATGGGGGAAACCGCCAAGATCCTCAGCCCGGAAAAGCAGGTGCTGATGCCGACCCTGTTTGCCGAATGCTCGCTGGACTTGGGCTGCCCGGAAGAAGAGTTCCATGCGTTTTGCGACAGTCATCCCGATCGCACCGTGGTGGTCTATGCGAACACCTCGGCGGCGGTCAAAGCGCGCGCCGACTGGGTGGTGACCTCCAGTATCGCCGTCGAACTGATCGAGCATCTGGATAGCCTGGGCGAGAAGATCATCTGGGCGCCGGATCGCCATCTCGGCAGCTATGTGCAAAAGCAGACCGGCGCCGACGTGTTGTGCTGGCAAGGCGCTTGCATTGTCCATGACGAGTTTAAGACCCAGGCGCTGCGGCGCATGAAGGCGCTCTATCCGCAGGCGGCCATCCTGGTGCATCCCGAATCGCCTCAGGCGGTGGTCGAGCTGGCGGATGCGGTGGGATCGACCAGCCAGTTGATTCAGGCGGCGAAAACATTGCCGCATCAACAGCTGATCGTCGCCACCGATCGCGGTATCTTCTATAAGATGCAGCAGGCCTGTCCGGATAAGGAGCTATTCGAGGCACCGACCGCCGGAGAAGGCGCGACCTGCCGCAGCTGCGCACATTGCCCGTGGATGGCGATGAATGGCCTGAAGGCGATTGCCGAAGGGTTGGAGCAGGGGGGCGCACAGCATGAGATCCACGTGGCCGCCGCGCTGCGTGAAAAGGCGCTGGTGCCGCTGAACCGCATGCTGGATTTCGCCGCTCAGCTTAAGATGCAGGTTAAAGGCAACGCTTAACCGTTTAAAAGGATGACCTCATGAGCTTCTTCAGTACCAGCAATATTTTGGTGCATATTCCGCTTGGCGCAGGCGGTTACGATCTGTCGTGGATCGAAGCCATCGGCACGCTGTTCGGATTGCTGTGCATCTGGTACGCCAGCAAGGAAAAGATCATCAACTACCTGTTCGGTCTGATCAACGTCACGCTGTTCGCGGTGATTTTCTTCCAGATCCAGCTGTACGCCAGCCTGCTGCTGCAGCTGTTTTTCTTCGGCGCCAATATTTACGGTTGGTATGCCTGGAGCCGCCAAACCCAGGATAACCAGGCCGAGCTGCAGATCCGTTGGTTACCGCTGCCGAAAGCGTTGGCTTGGGCGGCGATTTGCGTCATCGGCATCGGCCTGATGACCTTCAACATTGACCGCGTGTTCGCCTGGCTGACGCAGATTGCGGTGGCGGTGATGCAAGGGCTGGGGCTGAACGTACAGATGCCTGAGCTGCAACCGGATGCGTTCCCGTTCTGGGATTCGGCAATGATGGTGCTGTCCATCGTGGCGATGATCCTGATGACGCGCAAGTATGTAGAAAACTGGCTGCTGTGGGTGGTTATCGATGTTATCAGCGTGGCGATTTTCGCCTACCAGGGCGTGTACGCGATGGCGCTCGAGTATGTCATTCTGACGCTGATCGCCCTGAACGGCTCCTGGCTGTGGATCAAGAGCGCCGGGCGCAATCATTCCAATCCGTTGTCTTCCGCTTCCTGACAACGCAGAGGGCGCCGTGATGGCGCCCTCTTGGCTTAATGGCGATGTCCCAGGTGGGAGTGCGCTTCGGCATGTGAGTGTTCACTCGGCTCCGGCGCCCGGTTGATGCCGCAGTCCGGCGTCTCGCAGTGCCGGTATTCCATCTGAATGGTCACGTGGCCAATCTTGTAGTGCTCCAACAGATAAGCCTGAATGCGTTGCAACAGCCCATCGTGGTCATGCGGCGGGATCACCTGTGCATGCAGAGTCATCAGCTTCTGTTCGCCGATCTGCCAGACGTGCACGTGATGGATGTTGCGCACTTCCGGGATGTTCAGGCACAGATCTTTTTGCAGCTTGGCGATATCGACCTCCTGCGGCGTGCCTTCCAGCAGCTCGTGGAAGCTTTCTTTCAGCAGCCGCCAGGCGCTGCGCAGCACCAGACAGGAGACCAGTACCGACAGGATCGGGTCAATCGGCGTCCAGCCGGTGGCGAGAATAACGATGGCGGCGGCGATGGCGCCCACCGAGCCGAGCAGATCGCCCAGCACATGCAGCGCGGCGGCGCGCACGTTGATGTTCTTCTCTTCGCTGCCGCGATGCAGCAGCCAGAAGGCGAACAGGTTAGCCAGCAGCCCCGCTATGGCGATGATCAGCATCGGGGTACCCATCACCGGCTGCGGTTCAAAGAAACGCTGTATCGCTTCCCACAGGATGAATACCACGATCACCAGCAGCGCCGCGGCGTTGAGGAAGGCCGCCAGCGTAGTCAGACGCAGATAACCGAAGGTGTGGCGCGCGTTGGGTTTGCGTTGGGAGAAGTGCACCGCCATCAGCGCCACCAGCAGCGCGGCGGCATCGGTCAGCATGTGGCCGGCGTCGGCCAACAGCGCCAGCGAGCCTGACCAGAGACCGCCAATCACTTCGGCCACCATAAAGACGGCGGTGACTAAAAAAGCGGTCAGTAGGCGTTTACTATTACTGTCTTTCGGCAGGTGTTGGTGTGGAGTGTCCGACATTATTCATCCTTATGCATAGCGAAAGAGGGGACGGCAGTGAGCAGGGCATCCAGCTCCGGCAATATCTGCGCCACTAACGCCTCTAATTTAGTATAAGCGGCGCCGGCAAGCTCGCCCCGGCGTGCGGTTTCCACCAGCTGCTGGCACAGCTGCGCGGCTTCCGGTAGCTGCAGCATCAGCAGGCTGCCCTTGATGCGGTGTGCCGCTTGCTCCAGGTGCTGCCAGTCGTTTGCGGCGACGGCGCCTGCGAGCCGCTGGCGGTCTTGCCGCAGCGTATCGCTGAGCGTCTGCGCCAGCCGCTGCATCATGGTGCGATCGCCACCCGCCATCTCTGCCAGCGTTTGCCGTAAGTCAGTAAGGACTGACTTTTCCTCCTGAACCTGCGGTTGCTGAGTCAGTATCTGGCCGATCGCCGCCAGTGAAATCGGCTTGGTCAGGAAGTGGTCGATCGCCACCAGCGCAGGTGGGATGCGGGTGAACTCCTGCACATCCGCCGAACAGAGCACGATGCGGCAAGGCGCGCGTTGCAGCCGCTGTTCGTCGCGCCGGATCAGCCTGGCGAGCGTCAGGCCGTCGGGGCGCGGCATGTTATAGTCGATAAACAACAGATCGAACGGCTGACGACGCTGGGCCTTCAGCAGCGCATAACCTTGCTCAAAGCGGGCGGGCTGCAGCCCGAAATGGCGCAACTGGCGCTCCATCAGCAACAGATTGGTGGGGTGATCGTCGATCAACGCGGTACGCAACGAGGAAGACGGTAGGGCGAGGGGCCGCTCCTCCGGGGCGACAACCGGCGACGCGCCGCTCAGCTCAACCGGTATCGCTACCTCGACGCGGGTGCCGATGCCAGGCTGCGATTGCAGCTCGATGCGGCCACCCATCTGCTCGACGATCTCCTTGCAGATCGATAGCCCCAGGCCCGTGCCTTGCACCGAGATGCGCTGCGCGCCGCGCGCGCGGTAAAACGGTTGGAACAGCTTGCCGAGCTCATCGGCGGCGATGCCGCAGCCGCTGTCGTTCACCGTCAGATGCAATTCCCCCCGCAGCTCATCCTGCGCGCGCCAGCCGACGCCGACCTGAATGGCACCGCGTGGCGTAAACTTTATCGCGTTGTTTATCAGGTTGTTAGCTACCTGAAGTAAACGCTCACCATCAATGACCACCGCCTCCGGCAGCGCCGGATCCGCCACCACGCTCAACGTCAGCGGCCGTTCGCCGATCAGCGGCCGGTAGAGAGCGTCAATGCGCGCGACCCAAGGGCGCAGCGCCACCGGTTTCGGCGCCAGCGTCAGCGAACCGGTTTCCAGCCGGGCGTGATCCTGCAGGTCGTTGAGCAGGTTGAGCAGCGAAGAGGCCGAACTGTAAATCACCGGCAGGCCTTCCGGCGCCGGCTGGCGTTTGAGTTCCAGCTCCAGCAGGCCGAGAATGGCGTGCATCGGCGTACGCAGTTCGTGGCTGACGGTGGCGAGGAATTTGCTCTTCATGCGGTTTTCCGCTTCGGCGCGGCGGCGCGCCTGCTCAAGCTCTTCGCGTTCGCGTTTTTCTCGGCGCTGCAGCATGAAACGGCGCAGCGTCAGCGCCAGCAGCAGCACGGTGGCGGCGGCCAGCAGCGCCAGCAGCCAGGTGGTTTGCGGCGGCATGCGGTTGTCGTTCACCGCGTCTATCAGGTTGCTGCGATCGACGATCCATTCGTCGCGCAGCGATTGCAGAGTGTCCGCCGGGATCTGCATCAGGTTCTTATCGAGGATCGCCAACAGCAGCGGCTGATCGCGGCGCACGCCGAAGGCCACCGGATAGGGAATGTTGTTGGCGGCGAAGGCCAGCTTGATGGCGCCGGAATAGCGCGACAGCGCCAAAAAGTTGGCGGAGATGACGTTATCCACCAACGCATCCAGCTGACCGTTGGCCAGCGCGTCATACATGGATTTGCTGTCGGCGAAGCTGATGGTCTGTTCCCGTTCCGGCACCAGCCCCTGAGCCAAATCGCCCTGCAGCACGCCGATGCGCTTACCGGCCAGATCGTTCCAGGTCGAGATGCCGTTGGCGTACTGGCCGACGTAAACGCCCCACAGCGAACGGTGGATGGGCATGCTGGCGCCGTAGCGCGCCTTGACGCCGCGCGCCAGCGGCAGGGCGGCGCGGAAGCTGGCCTGGCCGGACTGCACCAGCTGATCGGCTTGCTCGGCGTTGCGCGCCCACAGCGGCGCGAAACGCAGCCCGGTGTTTTGCGCGATGATGTTGAGAATATCGATGGCGTAGCCGCGCGGCTGGCCGTCGGAACCTCGATAGGCGAACGGGAAGTTGTTCTCGATGGCGGCGTAGTAAACCACGCGGTGGCTCGCCACCCAGTTTTTCTCCATCGTTGTCAGATCGGCATTGCCAGTGTCGAGGTAGCTGGGGATCTTTTTGCTCCAGCGGCTCTGCAGGGCGTTCATCAGTTCCATCGGCGCGTCGGCGATGGCGGTGTCCAACGTGTCTATCAGCCGTGGGTCGGCGGCGGCGAACACGAAGGACAGATTGCCCAGGTTCTCGTTGCTTTCAATCTGATAGAGCTGGCCGAGCTGCAGCTGGTCGATGATAAAGCTGGCGCTGGCCTCGTCGGCGATAAAGTAGTCGCTGCTGCCGTTGAGCAGCGAATAGACCGCCTGCAGGTTGTTGTCGTAGCGCTGGATCTGCGACGCCACCGCCTGCAGGGCGCCGCCGGACTGCATGTCGGTCAGCGCGCCGATCGCGACGCGGGCGTTGGCGGAATTGAGCATCACCGGCCGATCGTTGCTGCGATCGCGCAATACGCGCAGGTTGCTGACGTAATAGGGCTGGGAGATTTCCAGGCCGTGCAGCGCTTCACTTTGCGGGATGCCGTACAGCAGATCGACCTTACCGTCGTGCAGCGCCTGCTCCAGCTGCGTCAGGTCGGCGAAGCCGTAAATGGCGAAGCGGATGCCGGTCACCTGCTGGATATAGCCGAGGTAGTCGGCGTTCAGCCCGTACAGATCGTCGTCCACGATGATGTTGTACGGGCTGGTGTTCTCGCTGATGATGCCGACGCGCAGCGTACGATCGCGCCAGGGGTTCTTCTCGCCGACGATCAGCATGTTCTCGGGGGTATTCAGGTTGCTGACCAGCTGATAGCGCACCGGTTCCGCCGCCTGCGCCAGGCCGCACCACAGCAACAGCAGCAGCAGGGCGCGGCGCATCATGGCGCCAGCTCTTTAAACACCGCCGCCAGTTCCAGCAGGTTGCCGGCGCCGGTTTTGCGCTGGATATTTTTCTTGTGGGTGCTGACGGTCTTGTTGCTGATGTGCAGCCGATCGGCGATCTGCAGGTTGGACAGTCCCTGGCTCAGCAAACCCAGCACCTCGAGCTCCTTGGGCGTGAGCTGCCCGCCGTCCGCCGTCGGCGCTTCTTCGGTCAGCGCGGCGGCGGGGAAGCTGGTTTCTCCGTCCAGCACCTGCTCGATCGCCTGTACCAGGTGCGCCAGCGAGCTGCCTTTATTGACGAAACCGTTGGCGCCGGCGGCATGGGCCATGCGCGCATAGACCTCGGCTTCCTGCGCGGTGTAGATCAGGATCGGCTGCTGCGGGTAGCGGCGGCGGATTTTTTTCAACAGCTGCAGCCCGTCGACCTGCGGCAGGCCGATATCCAGGATCACCAGGCCGAAAGCGGTCTCGGCCAGCAGGGCCAGCGCCTGAACGTCGTCCTGCGCCGCCTGCAGGCGGTAGGCGCGGGCTGATTTCATTAGCGCCGCTTCCAGTGCGACATGGACCACCGGGTGGTCATCAACTAATAACAGAGAGGGCATGTTTAACTCGGGTCACTTTATATTCCGATCGCTAGCATAGCGAAAAAGGAGGCTCTGCGCTCCCCTGATGAAACAGCACAATCTGCTGTTAATTTGGCGGTTCCAGCGGCGGGGGGCAAAGGTGATTTACAGCGTCATTCTCACAGGCTAGATTGTTGGGATCTACACCGTTACGCACTGCGAAAGACCCCACGATACCGAATGGAAAAGCTATGAATTACCAAAACGACGATTTACGCATTAATGATATTAAGGAACTCCTGCCGCCGGTGGCTTTGCTGGAGAAATTCCCGGCCACTGAACGCGCGGCAAAGACGGTGTCCCAGGCCCGCAGCGCAATTCACAATATCCTACGCGGCAGCGACGATCGCCTGCTGGTGGTGATTGGCCCTTGCTCTATCCATGATACCCAAGCCGCCAAAGAGTACGCGGGGCGTCTGCTGGCGCTGCGTGAAGAGCTGAAGGGCGAGCTGGAAGTGGTGATGCGCGTGTACTTCGAAAAACCGCGCACCACCGTGGGTTGGAAAGGCTTGATCAACGATCCGCAGATGGACAACAGCTTCAACATCAACGACGGCCTGCGCCTGGCGCGCAAACTGCTGGTGGAAATCAACGACAGCGGCCTGCCGGCCGCCGGCGAATTCCTCGACATGATCACGCCGCAGTATCTGGCGGATCTGATGAGCTGGGGCGCCATCGGCGCGCGCACCACGGAGTCGCAGGTGCACCGCGAACTGGCCTCCGGCCTCTCTTGCCCGGTCGGCTTCAAGAACGGTACCGACGGCACCATCAAGGTGGCGATCGACGCCATCAACGCCGCCGGCGCGCCGCACTGCTTCCTGTCGGTAACCAAGTGGGGCCACTCGGCGATCGTTAACACCAGCGGTAACGGCGACTGCCACATTATCCTGCGTGGCGGCAAAGAGCCGAACTACAGCGCGGCGCATGTGAAAGACGTCAAAGCCGGCCTGAGCAAGGCCGGGCTGCCGGCGCAGGTGATGATCGACTTCAGCCACGCCAACAGCAGCAAACAGTTCAAAAAGCAGATGGACGTGAGCGCGGACGTTTGCGGGCAGATTGGCGGCGGTGAAAAAGCGATTATCGGCGTGATGATCGAAAGCCACCTGGTGGAAGGCAACCAGAACCTCGAAAGCGGCGAACCGCTGGTTTACGGCAAGAGCGTAACCGACGGCTGCATCGGCTGGCAGGACACCGAAACCGTGCTGCGCGATCTGGCGGCGGCGGTGAAAACGCGCCGCGGTTAATCGCCAATATGAGAAGGGCCCGGCCGCGGGCCCTTGTTTTTTCCAGCCACTGTGTTCCTCCCTGCCGCCGGCTAATTTAAGGCTTACAGTTAACAGGCCAATTAAATCATTAAGCAGCCGCCTTCGCATTATTCCTATTTAATAAAAGAGTCATTGTCACTGCTCGCGGCATTGTGCTTATATAAGACGCTTTTTTATTCCGCAAACCCCACATGACTAATAAGTGGGGAGCGGCATGACCTATTACTTTCAGGACGAAAGAATTATGACAAGCAATACCTCGCAGTCGCTGGGGCTGCACAGAATTAAATTCCATGGGAAAGGTGGCGAGTACTTCGCTATTTGGTTGGTCAACGCATTATTGACCATCGTGACCCTGGGCATCTATTCCGCCTGGGCGACGGTGCGTCGCCGTCGTTATTTCTACGGCAACACGGAATTGGACGGCGATCGTTTCGATTACCATGCGCAACCGCTGCAAATTCTGAAAGGGCGGCTGTTGGTGATCGGCGGCATCATCGTGTTTTATATCCTGCTGGCGGTGACGCCACTGCTGGGGCTGCTGGCTTTGCTGGTGCTGCTTGCCCTGCTGCCGTGGATCGTTATCCGCAGCTGGCGCTACAATGCGATTATGTCGAGCTATCGCGGCGTGCGTTTTAATTATGTCTGTCGCACCGGGCGCGCTTATTGGGCGTTACTGTTCTGTCCGCTATTGCTGATTATCGGGCTTTATGTCGGCTTAATCATTTTACTCAGCATTGGCAGCGGTTTTGACAGCATCAACGCTATCAGTCTGATGCTGGTGTTGACGCTGCTGTTGGCCGTGCCGGCATTCGCCGCCGTCAACGGTATTATTAGCGCGCTGCAGCACGATCTGTACATCAATAATCTGTTCTTCGGCCGCACGCCGTTTATTGCCGAGCTGAAAAAGTCGGCCTTTATCAAATTTGCCTTGATCGGCCTGCTCATTTTCCTGCCGTTCATGTTGGCAGCGCTGGTGTGCATGGGGTCGTTCATCCTGTCTCTGTACCAAATGGTATTGATGGGTATATTGACGAATGAAACTGCCGATTTGCTGGTGCTGGAGAATATTGGCAGCCTGCTGCTGATGATGGTGGTGCTGCTGATTGGTGCCTTGATCGCCGGCAGCTATCAGGTTGTCGCCCAACGCAACTATCTGTTTAACCAGACGGCGTTGAACGGCAACATCAAACTGCGTTCTTCCATGCAAACGCTGCCGTATATGGGGCTGCTGATCACCAATACCCTGATCACCCTGTTCTCGCTCGGTTTCGCGGTGCCGGTGGCGGAAGTGCGCCACGCCCGTTATCTGGCGGAATGCACGGCGGTTGAAGGCGATCTGGCGTTGCTGGACATCACGGCGCATCAGGAAACCGCCAACAGCGCGGTGGCCGAAGAGGCGGTGCAGGCGCTGGATCTGGGCGGCAGTTTCTGAGGCGCCGATGATCCTCGAGGGCGCCTACCAGTTGCCGGGGCGGGCCGCGCGCGAAGCGGCCCGCCTGCTGGTGAACGAAAGCGGCGAGGGCGTAATGCTGCAGCGGCAGGATGAGCAGCGCTACATTCCCTTGGCGGATATCGCCGTTTCTGACGCGCTGGGCACGATTCCCTTGATGCTGACCTTCAAGGGCGGCGGGCGGTTTGTGCCGGACGACGACGCGGCCTTCCGCCGCTGGTTTTATCAGCGCCGTTCGCCGGGTTGGGTGCATCGCCTGGAGCGCCACAAACGCGGCGTCGCGCTGGCGCTGCTGATGACGCTGCTGGCGGTCGTGGCTTACGTTTACGTGGTGCTGCCGTGGGCGAGCAGTGAGATCGCCATGCGTATCCCCACCTCGGTGGAACAGACGCTGGGCGAACACACGCAGACGTTTTTGAGCCAGAGCGGCTTCAAGCCCTCTGCACTTCCGGCCGAGCGGCAACGGGCGTTGCAGCAACTGTTCCGGCAGGTGATGCCGGTCGAAATGCGCCAGGAGCGTACGCCGCTGTCGCTGAAACTGATGGCGGCGCCCGGTGCGCCAAACGCCTTTATGTTGCCGGACGGCACGCTGGTGATCAGCGATGGGCTGGTTGCGTTGTCGAAAAACGACGATGGGCTGGCGGCGGTGATGCTGCACGAAATGGGGCATCATGCCCATCGCCACTCGATGCGCATGCTGGTGCGCTCGTCACTGGTGGCGTTGACGCTGATGTGGATGACCGGCGACGTCAGCGGCATTGGCGACACGCTGCTGCAGTCCGCGTCCTTCGTGAATGAGATGCAGTTTTCCCGCGGGATGGAGCGCGAGGCGGATGGCTTCGCCATCGCGCAAATGCAGCGGCAGGGGCGTTCGCTGGCGGAAATGGCGGCAATCTACCGCGCATTGGCGCAGGCGCCTGAACGAGAAACGAACGATGGCTGGGCGCTGCCGGCCTGGCTCAGCACTCATCCGGCGATGCAGGAGCGGCTGGAGGCGGTGAACGAGGCGATGGCGCAGCAGCAGAAATAAAAAAGCCCCCGGTGAAAACCGGGGGCTTTTTCGTTACCGGGAACGGGCGAAATTACTTCGCTTTGCCCTGGTTCGCTACGGCCGCCGCTTTTGCAGCGATCTCGTCGGCGTTGCCCAGGTAGTAACGTTTGATTGGTTTGAAGTTCTCGTCGAACTCATACACCAACGGCACGCCGGTTGGGATGTTCAGCTCGAGGATTTCGTCTTCGCTCAGGTTATCCAGGTATTTCACCAGCGCGCGCAGCGAGTTGCCGTGCGCCGCAACGATCACGCGCTCGCCGCTCTTGATGCGTGGCAGGATCTCTTCGTCCCAGTAAGGAATAACGCGATCGATGGTCAGCGCCAGGCTTTCGGTCAGCGGCAGCTCTTGCTCGGTCAGCGAAGCGTAGCGCGGATCGTGGCCAGGGTAACGTTCGTCTTCTTTGGTCAGCTCCGGCGGGGTCACCGCGAAGCCGCGACGCCATTGTTTCACCTGCTCGTCGCCGTATTTCTCAGCGGTTTCCGCTTTGTTCAGACCCTGCAGCGCCCCGTAGTGACGTTCGTTCAGCTTCCAGGATTTTTCGGTCGGCAACCAGGCCTGATCCAGCTCGTCGAGGATGTTCCACAGGGTGTGGATCGCGCGCTTCAGTACGGAGGTGTAAGCGAAGTCAAAAGTGAAGCCTTCATCTTTCAACAGCTTGCCTGCTGCTTTCGCTTCGGTACGGCCCTTGTCGGACAGATCAACATCATACCAACCGGTGAAGCGGTTTTCTTGGTTCCACTGGCTTTCGCCGTGACGCACCAGAACCAGCTTAGTTACAGCCATAGCTTAACTCCTTAATAATCTGACATTTCAATGATAACGAAAATCATTATATTGCCGCGGGCCGGGGCTCGGCAATCGATAGTGTCTAACCATAGCCAATTTCTTGCCGCAAAGTAAGGGCTGGCGAAAGGAAAAAGCTGAATCGTTCAGGCTGGCGCTGCGAGGGAGAAACGGCGCGCCGAAATCGCTTCGTGCGCGCCGTGGCGTGGGGTAAATCAGGCCGATTTTTTCAGGCAGTTGCTCATGAAGGTTTTACGCGCGTCGCCCTTCAGATTCTTGGTCTTGGCGTCGGCGTTGCAGGTTTTCATTTTCTGCTGCTGCGGCGTCAGGGTTTTGCCCGTCGCGGCGGTGCCTTCAGATTTCAGGCAGGTGCTCATAAAGGTAGAGCGATCCGCGCCTTTCAGCGACTTGGTGGATGCTTGCTGGTTGCAATCGGTCATGCGTTTCTGCTGGGCCGCCTGCGCCGGCGAAGGCGTTTTCGTCGCCGTCGTCGCGTCGGCCGCCATCAGATTGGTGCTCAACATTAAGCCCGCCAGCAATGGGAGTGCAGTAATCAGACGCATAGGTGTTCCTTCAGCTATTGATTGGCCGCCATCGGCCGAAAATTGTGACGTTGCACAAGGTGTTGTGCTTATCACGGTAGCCTGAGTGTAGTGCGCACTTTGGAATAAGGAAAGGTGGGTGCCGGCGGGGGGAGAGCGCTAAAAGGTAAGCATTTATAACAAATCGCCCCCGGCCGCACGGCGAGGGGCGTGGCGGGTCAGATAGGATAAAACTGATAATGCGTGGCGCTGCGGTAGCGGTTCCCCGGTTGCAGCCAGCAGTCCGGCTGCGGCCATTCAGGATGGTGCGGGCTGTCCGGCAAAAATTCGCTTTCCAGCGCCAGGCCGGCGTGGTTGGCGTAGCTGCCGCCGTCGCGCGCCGGCGTGCCCGCCAGATAATTACCGCTGTAGAGTTGCAGCGCGGGCGCGTCGGTAAACACGCTCATCTGCACTTGCCCGTCGGCGGACCATAAATGGGCCGCCGGGCACTCCAGCGCGCCGCAGGTACGGTGCAGCAGAAATGCGTGATCGTAACCTTTGACCCGCTGCTGGTCGCGATCGCGCAGAAAATCCTGCAGCAGCGTTTTCGGCTGGCGAAAGTCCATGCCGCTGCCGTCCACCGCCGTCAGCCCGGCGCAGGGAATGCCCTCGGCGTCGACGGACAGATAGCGATCGGCGAACAGCTGCAGCCGCTGGGCGCGGGCGTCGGCGTCGGCGCCGTCCAGGTTGAAATAGGCGTGGTTGGTCAGGTTGACCGGGCAGGGGCGATCGACCTGCGCCAGATAGCTGATTTCTAAACGATTGTCGTGAGTCAGGCGGTAGCAAACCTGCACGTCGAGGTTGCCGGGGAAGCCCTGATCGCCATCCGCTGAATGCAGCGCATAGCAGACCTGCTGCGCATCATGCTGCACCCGGCGCCAACGGCGGGCATGAAAACCGTCGGGGCCGCCGTGCAGCTGGTGGGCGCCCTGATTGGCGGCCAGCGCATGGGGTTTCCCGCCGATGGACAGACTGGCGTTGGCGATGCGGTTGGCGTAACGGCCGACGGTGGCGCCCAGATAGGCGCCCTGTCGTTGGTAGTCCGCCGGACTGCGGCAACCCAGCAACAGCTCGCGCTTTTCACCGGATTTGAGCGGCAAGACGGCGGACAACCAGGTGGCGCCCCAGTCCATCAGCGTCACCGTCATGCCGCCGGCGTTTTGCAACCGCGTCAGTTGGTAAGGCTGCCCATCGGGGGCGGCTGCCGCCGTTGCCGTCAGCATGGGCCAGCGCCTTGCGAAGCCTGGCAAACATAGAACGTTTCCCGCAGCCCGCCGGTTTGCCGCGGATACTCGTGCGCCACGGCGGCACGCACCGTCTCCACGAGATCCTGCGGCATCAGCGCGACGATGCAACCGCCAAAGCCGCCGCCGGTCATGCGTACGCCGCCGCGCGGGCCGATCGTCGCTTTGACGATCTCGACCAGCTTATCGATAGGTGGCACGGTGATTTCAAAGTCGTCGCGCATTGAGGCGTGAGACTCCGCCATCAGCCGCCCCATGCGTTGCAGATCGCCGGCCGCCAGCGCGTCGGCCGCCGCCAGCGTGCGGGCATTCTCGCTGATGACATGGCGCGCGCGTTTGGCCACCAGCGGATCCAGCTGATGTTGACGCGCTTCGAACTGTTCGGGGCTGACGTCGCGCAGCGCCTTGACGCCAAAGAAACGCGCTGCTTCTTCACACTGTTTGCGGCGGGTGTTGTACTCGCTGTCCACCAGCCCGCGTTGCACATTGGAGTTGATGATCACCACCGCGACGTTGTCCGGCATCGGCACCGCACGGGTTTCCAGCGAGCGGCAGTCGATCAGCAGGGCGCTGCCGCGCCGGCCGAGCGCGGAGATCAGCTGGTCCATGATGCCGCAGTTGCAGCCGACGAACTGGTTCTCCGCTTCCTGACCGTTCAACGCCAACGCTACGCCGTCCAACGGCAGCTGATAAAGCGCCTGCAGCGCCTGACCCACCGCGACTTCCAGCGCGGCGGAGGAGCTGAGCCCCGCGCCCTGCGGCACATTGCCGGCGATCACCAGATCCGCGCCGCCGAAGTCGGCGCTGCGGCGCTGAAGATGCTTCACCACGCCGCGCACATAGTCAGACCAGCGCTGATCGGGATGGCTGACGATCGGATCGTCGAGCGAGAATTGATCCTGCTGATTCTGGTAATCGGCGGCCAGCACCCGGATCTGGCGGTCGTCGCGCTTGGCGCAGGCGATGACGGTTTGGTAATCGATGGCGCAAGGCAGCACGAAGCCGTCGTTGTAATCGGTATGCTCGCCGATCAGGTTCACCCGCCCCGGCGCCTGGATGGTCAACGCCGGCGCGTAGCCGAAGTGTTCGGTAAACAGGGAATGGGTAAGCGGTTTCAGGCTCATGCTTGGGCTCCGGCTTCACGGTAATGAATATCGCTGACGGCGCGCAGACGCGCTGCGGCCTGTTCGGCGGTCAGGTCGCGCTGGGTTTCCGCCAGCATCTCGTAACCGACCATAAATTTGCGCACGCTGGCTGAACGCAGCAGCGGCGGGTAGAAATGGGCGTGCAGCTGCCAGTACCGGTTGTCGGCGCCGTTGAACGGCGCACCGTGCCATCCCATCGAATAGGGGAAGGAGCACTGGAACAGGTTGTCGTAACGGCTGGTCAGCTTCTTGAGCGCCAGCGCCAGATCTTGGCTTTGCGCCGCGCTGAGAGCGGTGATGCGCTGCACCGCCGCCTTCGGCAGCAGCAGCGTTTCAAACGGCCAGGCGGCCCAGTAGGGCACTACCGCCAACCAGTGTTCGGTGTTCACCACGATGCGTTCGCCTGCGGCCAGCTCGCGCTGCGCATAGTCCAACAGCAGTGGGGAAGCGTATTGCTGGAAATAGTCGTGCTGCAGGCGATCTTCGCGCTCGGCCTCGTTCGGCAGGAAACTGTTGGCCCAGACCTGCCCGTGCGGGTGCGGGTTGGAGCAGCCCATCGCCGCGCCTTTGTTTTCAAACAGCTGCACCCAGGGATAGTGTTTGCCCAGCTCAGCGGTTTGCGCCTGCCAGGCGGCGACCACCTGCTCCAGCGCCGGCAGCGTCAATTCGGGCAGGGTCTTGCTGTGATCGGGAGAGAAGCAGATCACCCGGCTGACGCCGCGCGCGCTCTGGCTGCGCATCAGCGGATCCTGGCTGTCGGGCGCTGGCGGCGTATCGCTCATCAGCGCGGCGAAATCGTTGGTGAAGACGTAGGTACCGCGGTAATCCGGATTGCGATCGCCGGTGACGCGTGCGTTGCCCGGACACAGGAAGCAGTCTGGATCGTGCGCCGGCAGCGTTTCCGCGGGGACTGCCTCCTGCTGGCCTTGCCAGGGGCGTTTGGCACGGTGCGGTGAGACCAGCACCCACTGGCCGCTCAGCGGGTTGTAGCGGCGGTGTGGATGATCGATAGGGTTGAATTCCGTCATACGGTTCCTTTCTTGGCGTCGACGAGGGTGTAATCGCTTCCAACTGCCGTCTTGATACGCCCGTTGCTGAACAGGGAGAGGACAATGCGCAAAAAGATAGCATGGCTACGGCGACAAAAAGGTGATCTAACGCGAAAAATGGAATCGTTTACACTTCGACGGAAAGCACCCGACTTGCGGACAGAGGCTGATTGTTGAGTGGCTCGAGACGTTGTGGTGCGATGTTGATGATAGCGTTTTCACCCGCTTGGCCGGCAGAAAGGAGATCTCTGCCGGCGTCGGGCGTTAAGGGTGCTGATACAGCGGGTAGGTGAAGAACAGCAGGTGAGTCAGGTTAAGCCCGAAGTGGAACAGAATCGGCACCCACAGGCGGCCGCTCCACATCCACGCCAGGCCGTAGATCAACCCGGCCAGGGTGGCGAAGATCACCATCAGCATGCCGCCGGCCAGATGCGCGGCGCCGAACACCAGGGCGGCGGCGATCAGCGCCGGCCAGGCGCCGAGCCATTGGCTGAGACGTTGCTGCAGGTAGCCGCGAAACAGCGCTTCTTCGGCCATGCAGACGAAGAACAGGTTCGCCATCACGAACGGCAGGATCCAGGCGGGCGCATGCAGTTCGATTTTTAAACCGCCTAGCGCTACGGCCAACAGCAACAGCGCCGGTACGCTGACGATCAATGCAATCCAGGAACCCGAGGCGGCGTTTTTTTCCGCTTTATCGGTTCTGAACAGCGTTGGCAAGCAGGCGAACAGCAGGAAAGGCACCATTGCCTTATCGAAGTTGTAATACATGGTGAACGGCGCGCTGAGCGGGCCGGCTTTTTCGCCGTCGATCATCAGCTGGTTGTGGATGCCCGGTACCAGATGCAAGAACAGCGCCACGCAGCCGGCGACCACCAACCCTTCCAGCGCGATTGCCAGATTGCGTTGCGCGCGAAAATGGTGACGAAACCCCGCCAGCGCCACGATCGCCAGCAGATAACTCAGGCTGAGCGGCGTCAGCACCCCATGATAAAGCCCCATGCCCGCCGAGGCGGCCAGGATCACCCAGGCTATCAGCCGGTTATACGGCAAGAAAAATAACGAAGCAGCCAGAACGCCCCACATAATATGTCCCTTTAAAATATGTACACGGCGCTCAGCGCCTTTGCGGCGTGCGATGATGGCGAAATTGAGCGCTAAAGCGGATAGTAGCACACCAGAATGACGCTAAAGGTCGGGGTAGTGATGGATTTGTGCATGTTGCCGGCCCACACGACCGGCGACAACGCGGGTTAGCCTTTCATCCAGGCCTGCGAACGGGTGATCTCGGCCAGGTTTTGCAAGGTATCGAGGCTTTGCTGGTGGATCTCCTGCGTGGGGGCCGCGCACAGGTCTTGCAGCACGGTCACCTGGAAACCGGCGTCGTGCGCCTGACGCGCAGTGCTCTCGATGGCGAGCGGCGTGCTGACGCCCGCCAGCAGCAGATGATGGCACCGATGCTGGCGCAGCCAGGCTAACAAATTGTTACCGGAGAAAGCGCTCACCGCCGTTTTTTCAAACTGCAGATCGCTCTCTTCCTGATGCAGTTCGGGCGACCAGCGGCAGCCCGGGCTGTTTAACCGCAGCGCGCCGATCTGTTTGAGATGGTTGAACAGCGGCGAGTGGGGCGGAATGTCGTGATAATCGTCGGCGAATCCCACCCGCACCCAAATCACCGGGATTTTTCGCACCCGGGCATAGGCCGCGGCGGCATTGACGTTGGCGAGCAGGTGGGTCGCCGCCACCTGTTCGCGGCAGTGGTTGGCGCGCCCTTTGGGCCCGATCAGATCCTCGATCAGGTCGATGATAATCAACGCAGCGGACATGGCGTCTCCAGAAAATGGCCTTCTTTCTTTCTATGATAAAAGGCCAAATGTGATGTGCTGCGGTGAAGTGTTGCCGGATATGTTTCCGCCACGTTCTAGATGGAGGCTGCCACCAGCCGCTGATGTTGGTAGCCGTAGCCGCCCTCGCCATCGGGCACGAAGCTGAGGCGATGAGTGATGCACTGCGGCGCGTCTTCGGCATGGTGCGAGACGAACAGCAGCTGGGTGGCGCCCTGGCCGATCAGCACATCGATGAAGCGGCGCACCAGTTGGCGATTGAGTGGATCCAAGCCTTGCAGCGGCTCGTCGAGGATCAGCAGCGCCGGATGCTTCACCAGCGCGCGGGCGATCAGCGCCAGCCGCTGTTGGCCCCAGGAAAGGCTGTGGAACGGGGCGTCACCGTGGGCGCCGTCGAGCCCGAGCAGCGCCAGCCATTGTTCGGTCAGTTGCCGCTGACGATCCGAAGCCGCCTGATAAATGCCGATCGAATCGAAGAACCCTGACAGCACCACGTTGCGCACGCTGGTGTTGACGCGATAATCCAGGTGCAGGCTGCTGCTGACATAGCCGATATGGCGTTTGATTTCCCAGATGGTTTCCCCGCTGCCGCGCCGGCGGCCGAACAGCGTCAGATCGTTGCTGTAACCCTGCGGATGATCGCCGGTGATCAAACTGAGCAGGGTGGATTTGCCGGCACCGTTCGGGCCGACGATCTGCCAGTGTTCGCCGGGATTAACCTGCCAATTGAGGTGGTTGAGGATCGGCCGATCGTCATAACTGACCACGCCGTCGCGCAGGACGATCAGCGGACGATCCGTCGGCAGGGCGATTTTCTGTGTCGGATCCTCGGTCTCCGGCAGGGCCAGCCCGCTGAGATTTTCGCTGTGCGCCAGCTGTGCCACCAGCGCATCCGCCATCACCTGCCGGCGTGGCCCGCGGCTGGTCAGGGTGCAGTCAGCCAGCACGCCTACCTGCTGGACAAAGTCCGGTATCTCGTCAAAACGGTTGAGCACCAGCACCAGGGTTTGGCCCTGGGCGGAAAGCTCGCTCAGCAGCGCGGCGAGCTGCGCGCGTGAGTGCACGTCCAGTCCGTCGAAGGGTTCGTCGAGGATCAGCAGGTCGGGCTCGGGCATCAGCGCCCGGCACAGCAGGGTCTTGCGCGTTTCGCCGGTAGACAGGTATTTGAAGCGGCGCGTCAGCAGGCCGGTGATGCCGAACTGCGCGGCCAGCCGCTCACAGCGCGCGGCGTCTTTCACCTCTTCCTGAATGATCTCCGCCGCTGTGCGGCCGGTGTCGTCTTCGTCCGCGCTGAGCAGGTCGGTGTTGTTGCGTTGCCATTCGTCGCTGACCATTTTCTGCAACTGCTCGAAGGAAAGGCGCACCGCATGTTGAAAATCGCTGCGGCGCTCGCCGCTCAGCAGAACCAGTTCGTCAGCCAGCGCGCGCGCCAGGGCGGATTTGCCGCTGCCGTTGGCGCCGACGAAGGCCCAGCTGTCGCCGGCCTGGATCGCCAGCGCGTCCAGCGTCAGGATGCGGGTATCGCTTAAGCGGAATGAACCTTGCGAAATGTGCAACGACGACATCACCTGTTCCTTTTTTTGCAATTATTTGCCTTAGAAATAGGCGCATTGCAGGGGGATGTCAATCAACAAAAACGCAACGTTACGTTGCGCTTAACACAACGTGGCGACAATCACGCGATCGGCGTTGAACAGGGCGTGTACGGCGTCGCCGACGCTCAGCCGCAGACGCTGCAGCTCCGTCGTCGTCAGCGTGGCGCACAGGGTTTCGCCGCCCGCCAGCGTCACCAGCACCTCGCTGTGTTCGGCGCCCGGCTGAATGGCGGCTACCACGCCCGCGAGGGCGTTATCCGCGTCGGCGTTATCGGCCGCATCGACGCTTAATCGCACCCAGGGCGCCTTGATCAGCGCCAGCACCTCTTTGCCGGGCGCCAGCTGCAGCCGGTCGGCGCTTTGCTGGGTTATGGCCGCCGTCAGACGGGTGCTGCCGTCGTTCAACAAAATCGCCAGATGCTGCTGCACCTGCTGATGATCGCGTTCGATCACGGTGCCGAAAAACTGATTGCGCGCGCTGGTTTGCAGCGAAAAGCGCGAGATGGCCGCCAGCAGGCTGTCGAGCGGCAGATCGTCCTGCTGCAACACGTCGAAGGCTTTTTGCTGCACCTGGCCCAGCAGGTCATACAGTTGGATCAGCCGCTGGCCATAGTGCGTCAGCTGCGCGCCGCCACCGCCTTTCCCGCCGGTGGCGCGGTCCACCACCGTTTGTTCCGCCAGCTGATTCATTTCATTGATGGCGTCCCAGGCGCTTTTGTAGCTGATGCCCGCCAGCTTGGCGCCCTGGCTGATGGAGCCGGTGTGCTGCACCTGTTTCAGCAGCGCGATGCGGCGCGGATCGGCGAACAGCTTTTGCTGGAGTTTGAGAGTCAGAAGAATTTCGGCCTGCATAGCGCATCCTGTCGGCGGCAAAAATCTTATTGTCGCCGATTTGGTGGCAAAGCGCCAAACGCAGTGCGTTGGAGAGCGAGGTAATAAAGACTGGTATTGCTTTATTGTTATAATATAACATAACAGAAAAACGATAAGGCTTTACGCCGGCTGCGGCCGGTTTTTATTTCACCACAGGGATGCTCCACATGAGTACGACACGCCGGCGTCTTAGCGCGCCCAGAAAATCTTTATGCCTTGCCGCCGCATGGGTCGGCAGCGCCTTGGCGGCGCCGTCGGCTTTCGCCGCCGACTGCGATAAAGCCCGCAATGCCACGGGATGCGAAGAACATCTCACCGTGGAGGCGGCGTCCCCCGCCGGGCGCTACGATGCGTTGAACGCCGTGAGCCGCAGCGCGTCGCAGCTTGGGCTGACCGCTCAGGAGACGCCGCGCAGCGTCGACATCATCAGCGCGCGGGCGATCCAACAGCGGGGCGACCGCTCGCTGGCCGCCGCCGTCGAGCACGCCACCGGCCTGTCCGGCGTGGCCTCGCCGACGTTATCCAATAACTTTTCCGCCCGTGGTTTCCGGCCGATCGCCTGGCTGTATAACGGCGTAGAAATGCCCGGCAGCACGCTGCAGCTGGGCGATCCGGCGCATTACGACAGCATCGAGGTGCTGCGCGGGCCGGGATCGGCGCTGAACGGCCTGAGCGCCGCGGGCGGCAGCATCAACCTGATCTCGCGGCGGCCGACCTTCAGCCGCCAGCCGTTCGAGCTCGATTATGGCCTCGGCAGCTACCGCAGCCAGCGCTTGCATCTGGGAGCCGGCGGTGCGCTGGTGGACGATGCGGTGGCGTACCGGCTGGACGTCAGCGGCAACGACAGCGGTAGCAACGTGCAGGACGAACGCGATCGGCAGAAACGGGTTTCCGGCTCGTTGCTGTTTAAGCTGACGGACGATGCGCTGTTGACGCTGAGCCTGGACCGCATGCTCAATCGTACCAACAACCCTTATTACGGCACGCCGCTGCTGGACGGGCGCATCGCCGGCGAGCTGCGCGACATCAATTACAACAACCTGACCGACAGCCGCATCCAGAGCAACGCCACCGCATTTCAGGCCGGTCTGGACTGGTTTATGACGCCCGAAGTGGAATGGCATAACCAATTCTATTACTACAGCGGCTTTCGCGAATGGCACAACGTCGAGCGTTTTCGCGTCGCGGCGGCGGCCCGGCCCGGCGACGTCAACCGCGACTCCTTCGGCGCCCTGGCGCATGACGACGATCTGATCGGCAACCGCAGTTCGCTGGTGTTCGACCGCGCCATCGCCGGTTTCGATAACCGGTTGCTGGTCGGCTTCGACCTGAGCAAGCGGCATTTCCAGTACTACTCCAACGGCTTCCCCGGCTCGGAAGATGTGCCGCTCGGCGCGCCGCCCAGAGAGCCGTTCGCTCAGGGTACTGACCGCCAACGCGCGCCGGTGCGCCACGTCACCCAGAACCAGTACGCCGCCTTTCTCGAGGATCGCTTCAGCCTGACCGAGCGTTTAGCGTTGCTGGGCCAGCTGCGCTACAACCATATGAACATGGACTGGCGCTTCCAGGGGCCGCAGGAAGAGAGCCGCGCGCATACCTACGTGTTCAGCACCTGGAGCCTGGGCCCCAGCTATGCATTGACCGATAACCTCAGGCTCTACGCCAACTACACCACCGGGCAGGAGCCAGGCAACGATCTGTTCTTCC
This sequence comes from Serratia sp. Ae19-1, assembly GCF_059801225.1. Taxonomy (NCBI): domain Bacteria; kingdom Pseudomonadati; phylum Pseudomonadota; class Gammaproteobacteria; order Enterobacterales; family Yersiniaceae; genus Serratia; species Serratia sp. Ae19-1. The sequence continues at coordinate 424,523 of NZ_JBCHWD010000001.1, forward strand.
TCAGCCCAACGCAGACCGACCTGCCGCTGACGCGTGCGCGCCAGTGGGAGGCCGGCGCCAAAGGGCAGTTTTGGGGTAACAAGGGCGAGGCGACGCTGGCGCTGTACGAACTGCGCAAGGACAACCTGTTTGTGCCCGACGCGCAGCGGCCGGATGCGTTGAACGCGGTAGGCAGGCAGACGTCGCGCGGCATCGAGCTTGGCGTGGTGCTGCGCCCCGACGAGCGCTGGGAGTTGGCCGGCAACGCCGCCTACACCCACGCTCGCTACGACGATTATCGCGGCGGTAGCCCGCTGCGCAGCTACAACGGCAATCGCCCGGCCTATATCCCGGACTGGACCGCCAATCTCAGCGTGCATTATCAGGCGACGGCGCGCCTGGGGTTGGCTTCTTCGCTGCGCTACGTCGGCAGCAGTTACAACGACGACGCCAATCAGCGCAAGATGCGCGCGTACACCACGCTCGATCTGGCGGCGGACTATCAGCTTACGCCGATCGTCGATGTCGGTTTTCGCATTCGCAATGCCACCAACCAGCTGTACGCCTATCAGCGCACCTACCCGGATCAGGCGCTGATCGCGCCGCCGCGCAGCTATGAAACCTTCGTGTCGGTCAGGTTCTGACGGCGTGAAACATTCGTTTTACTCGCTGCTGTATGCCCTGGGCTTGATGTGGGGCGTTTCGCTGCCCGCCGATGCCGTCAGCCTGCACAATTGCGGAGCAATGCGCGATTACCCGCAGGTGCCGCAGCGGGTGCTGGTTTACGCCAACCCGGCGCTGGAAAACCTGCTGGCGCTGGGGCTGGCTGGCCGGGCGATCGGCGTGGTCGGGTATGACCGCGCGCGCGATCCCGCGCCGACGGTGTCGGCCGATGCGTTGCGGGCGCCCATCAGCCCGGCGCCGCCCACGGCGGAAGCGTTGCTGCTGATGCGGCCGGATTTTGTCTATTCGGCCAGCTATTACTGGCTGCACAGCCCGGAAACGCCCGATCGGACGCGGCTGGCGGAATGGGGCATCGGCACCTATCTCTCTCCCGGCGCCTGCAGCGGCCAGCAAAGCGCGATCGCCGCCGTGTTGACGTTCGAAGACATTTTCACCGAGCTGCGGGAGCTGGCGCGCATTTTCAACGCCAGCCGCGCCGGTGAAGCGCTGATCGCGCAGCTGCGCGGGCAGCTGAGAGCGCTTGAGGCGCAGCGCGCACAGCTGCCGCATTTGCGGCTGCTGTGGTGGTATGCCGGCGCGCAGACGCCCTATGTGGCCGGCTGCTGCGGTGCGCCAGGCTTGCTGAGCCGCAGCGTCGGCAGCGAGAACCTGTTCGGCGATCTGCCCGAGCTGTGGCCGACGGTGTCCTGGGAGGTCATCGCCGCGCGCGATCCGGATGCGATCGTGCTTGGCGATCTGCCACGCGGCGGCCTCGGCGACAGCGCGGCCGACAAGATCGCGTTTCTGGAACATCACCCGCTGACCGCCAGGCTGCGCGCCGTGCGTCAGCGGCGCTACGTGATCCTTCCCGGTTACGACATGGACCCTTCCGCCCGCACCGTGGCGGCGCTGGGCCGTTTGATTCGGGGCCTGGCGGCGTTGCCGCCGCAGGCGCCGACTTTTTCCAACAAGGAACCTTGATATGACTGCCGTTTCATTCTCTTCGCTGCTGGACTCCTGGGATCGCCAGCAGGCGGCCTACATCGCCGAACGCGAAGCGCGTTTTAACGCCCAGCTGGACGTGCTGGCGCTGGCCGCCGGCCAGGATTTTCACGTGGTGGATCTGGCCTGCGGCCCGGGGTCGCTAAGCCTGCGCATTTTGCAGCGCTTTCCGCAGGCCAGGGTCACCGCCATCGATCTCGATCCGCTGCTGCTGGCGGTGGCGCGCGGCGCGTTGGCGGCGTACGGCGATCGGATCCGCATTCTGCAGGCCGATCTGGCGGATCCTGCCTGTTTTTCCGCGTTGTCCGGCCCCGCGCCGCAGGCGGCGGTGTCCAGCACGGCGCTGCACTGGCTGATGCCGGAACAGCAGCTGGCGCTGTTCCGCAACGTCGCCGGGCTGCTGGCCGACGGCGGCGTGTTCCTCAATGCCGATCATCAGCGCTATGACCATCGCCATCCGCGGCTGAAAGCGTTGGCGGAGCGGCATGATGAGCAGACCCAACAGCGCGCCTGGGACAACGGCGTCGAGGATTGGGATCGTTGGTTCGCCGGTGCGCTGCAATCGCCGGCCTTGGCCGCTTATCAGGCCGAGCGCGAAGCGCTGTTCGCCAGTCGTCCTGTGCCGCCGCCGACGCCGGTGGGCTTCCAGCTTGCGGCCCTCAGACAGGCCGGTTTCAGCGAGGTGGGGACGGTATGGCAGCTGTTGGACGACTATGTGATTGCAGGCTGGAAATAGCATGAGCCTGCGGTTACTGCCCGGTCGTGAGGCGGCGTGGCTGTTGCTGCTGGCGGCGGCGTTGCCGCTGGCCCTGCTGGGGGCCACCTTGTCGGGGCCTGCGCCGATCGCGTGGCGCGACGTATTCGGCATCAGCGGCGGCGCGGCGACCGATGCCGAAGTGTATCAGCGCATCATCTGGTCGCTGCGCATACCGCGCGCGCTGCTGGCGGCGCTGGCCGGCGCCGGGCTGGCGTTGGCGGGTACCGTGCTGCAGTCGCTGACCCGCAACCCGCTGGCCGATCCCTGGGTGCTGGGGATCTCCTCCGGCGCCGGTGTGGGGGCGGTAACGGTGTTGGTATTGGGGCTGGGGGGCGGCCTGCTGTCGGTGTCCGGCGGCGCGTTTATCGGCGCGCTGGGAGCGTTTGCGTTGGTGATGCTGCTGGCCGGGCGTTCGCTGCAGGGGGAGTCCACGCTGTTTATTCTGGCCGGAGTGGCGGTGACGCAGCTGCTCTCCGCGCTGACTTCGCTGATCACCCTCTGGCAGGCGGACGCCAACGCCACGCGCGGCGTGATGTTCTGGCTGCTGGGATCGTTCAGCGACGCGCGCTGGCCGCAGGTCGGGCTGTGCGGGCTGGCGTTGGCGGCGGTGCTGCTGCTTTGTTGGCTGCGGGCGGGTGAGCTGGACGCGCTGGCTTTCGGCGGTGTGACCGCCGCTTCGCTGGGCGTGGCGGTAGTTCCGTTGAAGCTGCTGCTGTATGTGGCGACCAGCGCGCTGACGGCGGCGATCGTCGCGTTCAGCGGCGCGGTGGGATTTATCGGGCTGACGGTGCCGCACGTCGCCCGGCGGCTGGTCGGTTCGCGGCATCGGCTGTTGTTGCCAGCCAGTGCGCTGTGCGGCGCGCTGTTCGCCGTGGCGGCGGACACGCTGGCCAGAACGTTGTTTGCTCCGCGCGAGCTGCCGGTCGGGGTGCTGACCGCACTGCTGGGGGTGCCGGTATTCCTGCTGTTGCTGTATCGGAAGGTCAATGCATGACGATTGAAAAAACGCGCTCTGGCCTGTGCGCCGAGGCGGTGAGCTGGCGAACGGGCGCCCGCACGGTGCTGGAAAATCTCAGTTTCTGCGCCTTGCCCGGTGAGGTCACCGGCGTGCTCGGCGTCAACGGCAGCGGTAAATCCACGCTGCTCAAGCTGCTGGCCGGGCTGCAGCCCGCCGCCGGGGGCCGCGTTTGGCTGGAAGGGCGCGAAATTACCGCGTTTTCCGGGCGGGAGCGCGCCAGGCGCATCGCCTTTCTCGAGCAATCCGCCCCCGGCGGCTTCGCGCTGCCGGTGAAGGAGGCGGTGCTGCTGGGGCGCCTGGCCCATACCGGCCGCTGGCGCGGTTTCGGCGCCGAGGATCGCCGCCTCGCCGAACAGGCGATGGAGCAAGTGGGCATCAGCCACCTGGCCGATCGCGATTGGCAGCGGCTGTCCGGCGGCGAACGGCAGCGGGTGCATCTGGCGCGCGCACTGGCGCAGCAAACGCCATGGCTGCTGCTGGACGAGCCCGCCAATCATCTGGATATCGCCCATCAGCAGCAGTTTATGGCCTTGCTGCGGCGGCTGAAACTCAGCGTGGTGGTGACGCTGCACGATCTTAATCTGGCGGCCTGTTATTGCGATCGGGTCGCGCTGCTGCAGCGGGGCGGGGTCTGTGCGGCGGGCGCGCCGCGGCAGGCGTTGACGCCGGAGAACATTCGCGCGGTATACGGTGTGGAAGCCAGGCTGGCGGTGCCCGCCGGCTATGCGCCGCCGTTGATCTATTACCCCGCGCCGGGATGAGGGAGGCTGAAAGGGCACGTTTGGCCGATCACAATTTCACCCCGCTGGCTAAAATAACTCCGGTTTTGTCGATTTTTTGGGTTAGAATAACCCTTATGCGGTGAAAGGCATTTGCCGCTCAATGGGCAGTTAAGCGAGGCTATCATGTTGGAATTATTGAAAAGTCTGTTGTTTGCCGTGGTGATGGTGCCGGTGGTGATGGCGCTGATTCTCGGCCTGATCTACGGTTTTGGCGAAGTGTTCAACGTCTTCTCCAAAGTGGGGCGTTCGAAAGAAAACCGCACCCAGCACTAACCGTTCCCCATCCCGATACCCGCCGGCATCCCCCGGCGGGCATTCCTCAAGTTATCTCACGCTTTGCCGATAAACCGCATGACAAGCTTTCGCGCAACGTTATATTATTTTTTATATAACGAAGAGTGATAATGCACGTTAACTTGCGGAGAAAAACAATGAAACAGCAATGGACTAAATGGGTTGGCGGGATCGTTCTGGCATCGGGTCTGATGGCTCAAGCTGCGGCGGCGGAAAAGATCACCGTGTTCGCCGCCGCGTCGCTGACCAATGCGCTGCAAGACATCGCCACCCAGTATCAAAAAGGCAAGGACGTGCAGGTGGTTTCCTCCTTCGCTTCGTCCTCGACGCTGGCGCGCCAAATTGAGCAGGGCGCCCCGGCCGATTTGTTCATCTCCGCCGACCAACAGTGGATGGATTACGCCATCGACAAGCAGCAGATGGTGAAAGACACGCGTTACACGCTGCTGGGCAACGAACTGGTGCTGATCGCCGCCAAGAGCGATAAGCAAGATAAGATCGCCATCGACAAGCAGACCGACTGGGCCAAGCTGCTCAACGGCGGCCGCCTGGCGGTGGGCGATCCGGATCATGTGCCGGCCGGCATCTACGCTAAGGAAGCGCTGGAACACCTGGGCGCCTGGAGCGCATTGGAGCCGAAACTGGCGCGCGCCAACAACGTGCGCAGCGCCATGGCGCTGGTGGAGCGCGGTGAAGCGCCGCTCGGCATCGTCTACGGCTCCGACGCGGTCGCCAGCGACAAGGTGAAAGTGGTGGGCGTCTTCCCGGAAGACAGCCACAAACCGGTTGAATATCCGATGGCGATTGTGAAAGATCGTCAAAATCCGACGGTCAGCGCTTTCTATACCTATCTGAAGAGCCCGGAAGCGGCCGCTATTTTCGAACATTATGGATTCACCCCGCGTAAATGATTTTGAGTGAGTACGAGTGGCAGGCGGTTGAGCTGAGCCTGAAAGTATCCGGTTTGGCGGTGGTCTGCAGCCTGCCGTTCGGCATTCTGATGGCCTGGATGCTGGTGCGTTGCCGCTTCCCCGGCAAGGCGCTGCTGGACGGCGTCATTCACCTGCCGCTGGTGCTGCCGCCGGTGGTGGTCGGCTATTTGCTGTTGATCGCCATGGGGCGGCGCGGCGTTATCGGCGAGTGGCTGTACGACTGGTTCGGTTTCAGCTTCAGTTTCAGCTGGCGCGGCGCCGCGCTGGCGTCGGCGGTGGTGGCGTTTCCGCTGATGGTGCGCGCCATCCGGCTGGCGCTGGAGGCGGTGGATACCCGGCTGGAGCAGGCGGCGCGCACGCTGGGCGCCAACCCGTGGCGGGTGTTTTTCACCATCACGCTGCCGCTGTCGCTGCCCGGCGTCATTGTCGGCGTGGTGCTGGCCTTCGCCCGCTCGCTGGGGGAGTTCGGCGCCACCATCACTTTCGTCTCCAACATTCCCGGGGAAACCCGCACCATTCCGCTGGCGATGTATACGCTGATCGAAACGCCGGGGGCGGAGGCCGCCGCCGCGCGCCTGTGTGCGATCGCCATCGTGCTGTCGCTGGCTTCGCTGATGGTGTCCGAATGGCTGGCCCGCTGGGGCCGCAAACGGATGGGGGTGTAAATGCTGGAGCTGGATTTCTCGCAGCAGCTGGGCGATCTCAATCTCAACGTCCGCGCCGATTTACCGGCGCAGGGCATCACCGCGATTTTCGGCCTGTCCGGCGCGGGCAAAACCTCCCTGATCAACGCCATCGGCGGCCTGACTCGCCTGCAGCAGGGGCGCATCGTGCTCAACGGCCGCACGTTGGCGGATACCGCCACCGGCCAGTGCCTGCCGCCGGAAAAGCGCCGTATCGGCTACGTGTTTCAGGATGCGCGGCTGTTTCCGCATTATCGGGTGCGCGGCAACCTGCAGTACGGCATGGCGGCCGGCATGCGCGCGCAGTTCAACACCATTGTCGAGCTGCTGGGCATCGGGCCGTTGTTGAACCGGCTGCCGCTGACGCTCTCCGGCGGTGAAAAGCAGCGGGTGGCGATCGGCCGAGCGCTGCTGACCGCGCCGGAACTGCTGCTGATGGACGAACCGCTGGCCTCGCTCGATCTGCCGCGCAAGCGCGAGCTATTGCCGTATCTGGAGCGGTTGGCGCAGGACGTCAACATCCCCATCCTTTACGTCAGCCACAGCCTGGACGAGATCCTGCGCCTGGCCGAGCAGGTGATGGTGCTGGATCGCGGCGAAGTGCGCGCATTCGGCGGGCTGGAAGAAGTCTGGGCCAGCAGTGCGCTGCGGCCGTGGCTGCAGCGTGAAGATCAGAGCAGCGTGCTGCGCGTCAGCGTGATCGAGCATCATCAACGTTATGCCATGACGGCGTTGGCGCTTGGCGATCAGCGGCTGTGGGTCAGCGGCATCGACGCCGAATTGGGCACCCAACTGCGCATCCGCATCAACGCCGCCGACGTTTCGCTGGTGCTGCAACCGCCGGTCAACAGCAGCATTCGCAATGTGTTGCCGGCCAAGGTGAGCGAGTGTCTGGACGTGGACGGGCAGGTGGAAGTGAAACTGGCGGTCGGCGAACACGTGCTGTGGGCGCGAATTACGCCGTGGGCGCGCGATGAACTGGCGATCCGCCCTGGGCAGTGGTTGTATGCGCAGGTGAAGAGCGTATCCATCAGCCGCGAGAGCCGCTAAGGCAGGCCCTCCCGACGGGAGGGCGAAAAGATTACAGCACGCGGGTGCGGATCACCTCGGCAATGCCCGGCTGCAGGTTATCGGCGATCACCAGATCGGCGCGTTCCTTGATGGCGTCATCGGCGTTGCCCATCGCCACCCCCAACCCAACCGCTTCCAGCATGCTGATGTCGTTGTAGTTGTCGCCGAACGCCACCACCTGATCCATGCTCAATCCCTGTGACTCTACCCATTGGCGCAGGCGCTTGCCTTTGCTGTTGCCGCCTTTGGCGATATCCACCTGATCGTGCCAGGACCATTCGCACGCCAACCCCAGCTCTTTCTCCACCGTGTCGGCAAACTCGCGCAGCGCGGGGATATCGGCATGCGAGGTGGCGAATTTCCAGATCGCCTGCGCGTCGTCGGCCGCCTGCGCCAGACTGCCGACCTGCAACAGCGTCGGGCGCTGTGCCGCCGGCAGTGTCTCGGCCCAGGCCAGCGATCGGGTCACGTGGCCGCTCGGTTCCTGATACAGCATGGCGTCGTCGACGTACATCAGCCCGTGAATGTCGGTCTGCTTGAGCATCTGCAGCACCTGCTTGGCCTGATCTTTCGCCAGCGGATCGGCAGCCAGCACCTTTTTCTGCTGAAAATCATACAGGTAGGTGCCGTTGCAGCAGATGGCCGGGGTATCTATCTGCAGCGCCTGGTAAAACGGATGGATGGCGACGTGGTGGCGGCCGGTGACTACCACCACCTGGACGCCGGCGGCGCGCGCCTGCGCCAGCGCTTCCAGCGACTGCGGTAAGATGCGTTTTTGGTTGTCCAACAGGGTGCCGTCAAGGTCGAGGGCGATGACGCGGTAGCTCATAGGGTTCTCGTTATCGTTAGCCATAAAATTAATCCGATGGTACACCGGATAGCCAACGGAGAAAACCGCGTGAGCTTCCGGTGCTAAGCAGGGTTGCCATGCGACGGATGTGCGGTAAGCTAGGGGCAATCGAACGGCCTGAAACCGGTTCCTCTTTTACCCTTTGCAAGGAGAACACATGAAGCAAATCGTTTATGTCGCCAGCCCGGAGAGCCAGCAGATCCACGTCTGGCAGTTGGACGACGCCGGCGCGCTGACGCTGCTGCAAACCGTTGACGTGCCGGGCCAGGTGCAGCCGATGACCCTTCATCCGGACAAGACCCACCTGTACGTCGGCGTGCGTCCGGCGTTCGGCATCGTCAGCTACCGCATCGAGGCGGACGGCACGCTGCAGCAGGCCGGCATGGCGCCGCTGCCGGGCAGCCCGACCCATATCTCCACCGATTTGCAGGGGCGTTACCTGTTCTCCGCCTCCTACAGCGGCAACTGCGCCAGCATCAGCCCGATCGGCCACGACGGCGTGGTAACGGCGCCGATCCAGCAGATCGACGGCCTGAACGCGCCACACTCGGCGAACATCGATCCGACCAACCAGCTGGTGCTGGTGCCGTGCCTGAAAGAAGACCGCATCCGCCTGTTCAATCTGAGCCTGGCCGGGCAGCTGACGCCGCACGCGCAGGACGCGGTGGATATCGCCGCCGGCGCCGGTCCGCGCCATATGGCGTTCCACCACAACGACAAGTTCGCCTACTGCGTCAATGAGCTGAATGGCACGGTAGACGTGCTGGCCATTTCGGAAAACGGCGGCAAGTACAGCGTGACGCAGACGCTGGACATCATGCCGAGCGATTTCGACGGCACCCGCTGGGCGGCGGACATTCATATCACGCCGAACGGCCGCTTCCTGTACACCAGCGATCGCACCGCCAGCATTCTGACCATCTTCAGCGTTTCCGAAGACGGCGGCACGCTGAGCCTGGTCGGCTATCATCCGACTGAAACGCAGCCGCGTGGTTTCAATATCGATCACAGTGGTCGCTTCGTGATTTCGTCCGGCCAGAAATCCGATCACATCGCGGTGCATGAGATTGACCAGAGCAGCGGCGAGCTGACCACGCTGGCGCGTTATCCGGTGGGCAAAGGCCCGATGTGGGTGAGCGTGCTGGCGAAGTAATTTGTCGGCCAGACTCGAGTGGAAAGCGCGGTGCGGTTGACCGCGCTTTTTTATTGGCGGGGGATCAGTTGAACATCACCGTCAGCGTGGCGCTGCCGAGACTGTGGAAATGGACGTTGAAGCCCACCAGCGCGCCGCTGGAACCCTCATCCACGTCAATGTGCTCCACGTCCAACGCATGCACGGTGAACTGATAGCGGTGGCTCTCGCCCGCTGGCGGCGCCGCGCCGCCGTAACCGGCCGAACCGAAGTCGGTGCGGGTCTGCAACGCGCCGGCGGGCAGCGGCGCTTTGCCTGAGCCCGCGCCCTGTGGCAGCTCGCGCACGTCGGCGGGAATGTTGGCCACCACCCAGTGCCACCAGCCGGAGCCGGTCGGGGCATCGGGATCGTAAACGGCGATCACGAAGCTCTTGGTGCCGGCCGGCACGCCGTCCCAGGCCAGGTGGGGCGACAGGTTATCGCCGTGGTAGCCCATGCCGTTGAAAACCTGCTGCTGCGGCAGCTTGCCGCCGTCCTGCAGATCGTTGCTGTACAAACGAAAAGCCATAGTGACTCCCAGTTGCGATAAAAGCAGAGCCCTTAAGCTAGATCTTTTTGGTGGAACAATACAACCCCTTGCGCCAGCGGCGGGCGGTTGATCTCGACGGTGACATGCACCAGTTCGGGATGAACGGCCAACAGTCGACGTATCCTGTCGGCGGTGAGGGCGCGATCGGCGCTGCTCAGGGCGATGACGCAATGATATTTTCCTTTGCCGATACGGCCTAAATGCAAATCGGTCAGCGTGAGCGAGTGGCCGGAGGTGGCCAGCGTTTGACGAATCTCTTGTGCAACGGGAGCGTCCATTTCGGCATCCAGCAAAATCTTCCCGCTATCGCGCATCAGGCTATAGGCCCAGGCGGCAACCATCATCGCGCCGACGATGCCCATCAGAGGATCGAGCCAAACGGCGCCCCAAAGCTTGCCGCCGAACAGTGCGACGATCGCCAGTACCGAAGTGGCCGCGTCGGCGATGACGTGGATATAAGCGGAACGCAGGTTGAGGTCATGATGATGGTCATCGTGGTCATCCCCGTGATGATGGTGGTGGCCGCCGCCGCGCAACAGCCAGGCGCAAAGCAGATTGACGGCCAGCCCGATCGTACCGATGGCGATGGCTTCGTTGTAATGAATCGGGCTGGGATTCATCAGCCTCTGCGCAGACTGGAACAGCATCAGCGCTGCCACCAGCACCAACAACACCGCGCTGGTGTAGCCGGCCAGCACTTCTATCTTCCAGGTGCCGAGGCTGAAGCGGCGATCTTTAGCCAGCCGTCGTGCGGCGCCGTAAGCCAGCACCGACAGGCCCAGAGCCAGCGCGTGCGAGCTCATGTGCCAACCGTCGGCCAGCAATGCCATCGAGTTAAACAGCCAGCCCCCGGCTATCTCGATGACCATCATACTGGCGGTGAGTATTACCGCCCATCTGGTGTTTCTTTCAGCCAATGGGTTACCATCGTCAAAAACGTGGCTGTGCTCGCGGCGCAAAGCGGGCGCGTGAGAAGTCATGGTGAAGTTCCTCAGCAAAAGGTAGTGTGCTGAAATATACTATACCCCAGTATAGTAAATAACAATCAGGCGGAAATGATGAGTCATACCATCAGAGATCAAAAGAAGCTGTTGGCGCGGGTGCGCCGCATTAAAGGGCAGGCCGAAGCGCTGGAGCGCGCGCTGGAAAGCGGCGGTGAGTGTTCTGCTATTCTGCAGCAGATTGCGGCGGTGCGCGGCGCGGTCAACGGTTTGATGGCGCAGGTGCTGGAAGGGCACGTGCGCGAACACTTGGCTGCTGCGGACGCCACGCCGCAGCAGCGTGAGCAAGACATCGAGCAATTGATGACCGTCTTACGTTCCTATATGAAATAACCATGATTTCACTGAAAAAACGCACGCCGTGGTTTGGCTGGCTGCGCCGTTGGGCCAAAAGCATCAAGCGCGATATCTATGCGCTGTGGCTGGCGGCCCGCGATCGCCGCACCCCGTGGTACGCCAAGCTGATCGCGCTGCTGGTGGCCGGCTATGCGATCTCGCCGATCGATCTGATCCCGGACTTCATTCCGGTATTGGGCTATCTGGATGATGTGATCATCGTGCCGTTGGGCATCATGCTGGCGGTGCGCCTGATCCCCAAGCCGCTGATGGCCGAGCTGCGCGAGAAGGCGCAACAGCGCGTCGATAATCCCACCGGCCGCATGGCGGCGGCGATGATCATTTTACTGTGGCTGCTGTGCCTGGGGCTGCTGGCCCGCTATCTGGACCAGCATTGGTAGGGTTCAGCGCGCGGCGGCGGCCACGGCGGCGGTCAGGCGGCTGAGCTGTTCCGCTTCGATGATGTAAGGCGGCATCAGGTAAATCAGTTTGCCGAACGGCCGGATCCACACCCCGCGCTCGACGAAACCGCGCTGCAGTTCGGCGACATCCACCGGTTCGCGCATCTCCACCACCCCAATCGCCCCCAGCACCCGCACGTCCGCCACCTTCGGCAGCGCCGCTAACGGCAGCAGTTCCTGCTTCAGCTGGGCTTCGATGGCGCTCACCTGTGCCTGCCAGCGATTTTCCGCCAGCAGCGCCATGCTGGCGTCCGCCACCGCGCAGGCCAGCGGGTTGCCCATAAAGGTCGGCCCGTGCATGAAGCAACCGGCTGCGCCGTTGCTGATGGTCTCCGCCACGTGGCGGGTGGTCAGGGTGGCGGAGAGGGTCATGTAACCGCCGGTCAGCGCCTTGCCCAGGCAGAGAATGTCCGGCACCACCTGCGCGTGTTCGCAGGCGAATAGCTTGCCGGTGCGGCCGAAGCCGGTAGCGATCTCGTCGGCGATCAGCAGCACCTGATGGCGATCGCACAGCTCGCGTACCCGCTTGAGGTAGGTTGGGTGGTAGATGCGCATGCCGCCGGCGCCTTGCACCACCGGCTCCAGGATCACCGCCGCCACCTCACCGGCGTGCTGCTCCAGCAGCGCGGCGAACGGGGCGATGTCCTCTTCACGCCATTCTTCGTCGAAGCGGCACTGCGGCGCGGTGGCGAACAGATGCGGTGCCAGATAGCCCTGATAGAGGCTATGCATCGAGTTGTCCGGATCGCAGACCGACATTGCGCCGAAGGTATCGCCGTGATAGCCGTGGCGCAGCGTCAGGATGCGCTGCCGCCGTTCGCCGCGCGCCTGCCAGTACTGCAGCGCCATCTTCAGCGACACTTCTACCGCCACCGAACCGGAATCCGCCAGGAACACGCACTGCAACGCTTCCGGCGTCATATCCACTAACCGGCGGCACAGCGAGATGGCGGCCGGATGGGTAATACCGCCGAACATCACGTGCGACATCTTTTCCAGCTGCTGGCTGGCGGCCTGATTCAGGTGCGGATGGTTGTAACCGTGGATCGCCGCCCACCAGGAGGACATGCCGTCCACCAGACGCCGGCCGTCGGCCAGCTGTAGCTCGACGCCGCTGGCCGACTCGATCGGATAACAGGGCAGCGGGCGGCTCATGGAGGTGTAGGGGTGCCAGATATGACGTTGGTCGAACGCCAGGTCGGAAGCGGTCACGGACATACTTGTAAACCAAATTGAATTAAGATTGGTTGACAGTATATCCACAATATTTAAACTGGCGACACTTTTTCGATTTGGAGACGCCATGATGGCCGACCGCATTCACTGGACAGTAGGGCAAGCCCAGGCCCTGTTTGATAAACCTCTGCTTGAACTGCTGTTCGAAGCGCAAACCGTACACCGCCAGCACTTCGACCCGCGTCAGGTGCAGGTCAGCACGCTGTTGTCGATCAAGACCGGCGCCTGCCCGGAAGACTGCAAATACTGCCCGCAGAGCTCGCGCTACAAAACCGGCCTGGAGTCGGAGCGGTTGATGCAGGTCGAGCAGGTGCTGGAATCGGCGCGCAAGGCCAAGGCGAACGGCTCGACCCGTTTTTGCATGGGCGCGGCGTGGAAGAACCCGCACGAGCGCGACATGCCTTATCTGCAGCAGATGGTGCAGGGCGTGAAAGCGATGGGCATGGAAACCTGCATGACGCTGGGTACGCTGGATGGCACCCAGGCCGAGCGGTTGGCGGAGGCCGGGCTGGATTACTACAACCATAATCTCGACACCTCGCCGGAGTTCTACGGCAGCATCATCACCACCCGCAGCTACCAGGAACGTTTGGATACGCTCGACAAGGTGCGCGACGCCGGCATCAAAGTCTGTTCCGGCGGCATCGTCGGGCTGGGAGAAACGGTGCGCGACCGCGCCGGGCTGCTGGTGCAGCTGGCCAACCTGCCTAAGCCGCCGGAGAGCGTGCCGATCAACATGCTGGTGAAGGTGAAAGGTACGCCGCTGGCGGATAACGACGATGTCGATCCATTCGATTTCATCCGTACCATCGCAGTCGCGCGCATCATGATGCCGGCCTCTTATGTCCGTCTCTCCGCCGGTCGTGAACAGATGAATGAACAGACGCAGGCGATGTGCTTCATGGCCGGCGCCAACTCGATCTTCTACGGCTGCAAGCTGCTGACCACGCCGAACCCGGAAGAAGACAAAGACCTGCAGCTGTTCCGCAAGCTGGGGTTGAACCCGCAGCAGACCGCCACCGAACACGGCGACAACCAGCAACAGCAGGTGCTGGCTAAGCAGCTGCTGAATGCCGATACCGCCGAGTTTTACAACGCGGCGCCGTGATGAGCTGGTCACAACGTATCGAGCAGGCGCTGGCGGAGCGGCGTTTGAACGCCGCCTACCGTCGCCGACAGGCCACCGAGGGCGGCAATGGCCGCCAGATCCGGCTTGGTGATCGTCTCTACCTGAATTTCTCCGGCAATGACTATCTGGGGCTGAGCCAGGATGCGCGGGTGATCGCCGCCTGGCAGCAGGGCGCGCAGCATTACGGCGTCGGCAGCGGCGGTTCGGGCCACGTTACCGGCTTTTGCGCGGCGCATCAGGCGCTGGAAGAGCAACTGGCGGAGTGGCTCGGTTATCCGCGCGCGCTGCTGTTCATTTCCGGCTATGCCGCCAATCAGGCGGTGTTGGCGGCGCTGATGCAGAAAGGCGATCGCATTTTGGCCGATCGTCTCAGCCACGCCTCGCTGCTGGAGGCGGCGGCGCAGTCGCCGGCCGAGCTGCGCCGCTTCCAGCACAATCAGCCGCAGGTATTGGCGGATCTGTTGGCCAAACCCTGCGACGGGCAGCGACTGGCGGTGACCGAAGGGGTGTTCAGCATGGACGGCGACGGCGCGCCGTTGGCGGAACTGCATCGTTTAACCCGTGCGGCGGGCGCCTGGCTGATGGTGGACGATGCCCACGGCGTCGGCGTGCGCGGCGAGCAAGGCCGCGGCAGCTGCTGGCAGCAGGGCGTGCGCCCTGAACTGTTGGTGGCGACCTTTGGCAAGGCGTTCGGCGTCAGCGGCGCGGCGGTGCTGTGCGATGAGGCGACCGCCGAGTACCTGCTGCAGTTCGCCCGCCATCTGATTTACAGCACCGCGATGCCGCCGGCGCAGGCCTGCGCGCTGCAGGCGGCGCTGGCCTGCATTCGAGAGGGCGATGAACTGCGCGCCCGACTGCAGGACAACATTCGGCGCTTCCGCCAGGGGGCGGCGCCGCTGGCGCTGACCCTGACGGACTCCGACACCGCCATCCAGCCGCTGCTGGTAGGGGACAATCAGCGCACGCTCGATTTGGCGACAAGGCTGCGCGAGCGCGGATTGTGGGTGAGCGCCATTCGTCCGCCGACGGTGCCGCCGGGCGGCGCGCGGCTGCGCATTACCCTGACGGCGGCGCATCAGCCGCAGGATATCGATCGTCTGCTGGAGGTATTGCATGACGTCAGCCAATGACAGGGTGAACAAACAGGCGGTCGCCTCGGCTTTCAGCCGCGCGGCTGGCAGCTACGACGCCGCCGCCGCGCTGCAGCGTGACGTTGGCGAGCGCTTACTGGAGATGGGCAGCGCTCATCCGGGCGAACGGCTGCTGGACGCCGGCTGCGGCACCGGCTATTTCAGCCGCCGGTGGCGCGAGCGCGGCAAGCAGGTGACGGCGCTCGATCTGGCACCAGGGATGTTGGCATTCGCCCGCCAGCAACAGGCGGCGCACCATTATCTGCTGGGCGATATCGAGCAGGTGCCGTTGCCCGACGCGGCGATGGACATCTGTTTCAGCAGCCTGGTGGTGCAGTGGTGCAGCGATCTGCCCGCGGCGTTGGCGGAGCTGTATCGCGTCACCCGGCCCGGCGGCGTGATCCTGTTCTCCACGCTGGCGGCGGGATCGCTGCAGGAGTTGGGGGACGCCTGGCAACAGGTGGATGGTGAGCGCCACGTGAACGCCTTCCTGCCGCTGGCGCAGATCCGCGCCGCCTGCGCCGACTATCGACACGAGCTGGTGACGGAGCTGCGCACCCTGAATTACCCGGACGTGATGACGCTGATGCGTTCGCTTAAGGGCATCGGGGCGACGCATCTGCACCAGGGACGCGAGGGCGGCCTGATGTCGCGCGGCCGTCTCGCCGCTTTGCAGGCGGCTTACCCGTGCCGGCAGGGGCAGTTCCCGCTCAGCTATCATCTGGCCTATGGAGTGATTTATCGTGATTAAACGTTGGTTCGTGACCGGCACCGACACCGAGGTCGGGAAAACTGTCGCCAGCAGCGCCTTGCTGCAGGCCGCCAATCTGGCGGGCTACCGCAGCGCCGGCTATAAGCCGGTGGCCTCGGGCAGCGAGATGACCGCCGAGGGGCTGCGCAACGGCGACGCGCTGGCGCTGCAGGCCAACAGCGGCGTGGCGCTGGGGTACGACGAAGTGAACCCTTACGTTTTTGCCGAACCGACTTCGCCGCATATCGTTAGCGCCGATGAAGGCCGGCCGATCGACGCGGCGCGGCTGTCCGACGGCCTGCGCCGGCTGGAACAGCGCGCCGACTGGGTATTGGTCGAGGGCGCCGGCGGGTGGTTTACTCCGTTGTCGGCGCAGTACACCTTCGCCGACTGGGTACAGCAGGAGCAACTGCCGGTGATCCTGGTGGTGGGCATCAAACTGGGCTGCATCAACCATGCGGTATTGACGGCGCAGGCGGTGCAACAGGCGGGGCTGACGCTGGCCGGTTGGATCGCCAACGACGTGGCACCGCCGGGGCGACGGCATCAGGAATACCTGGCCACGCTGCGCCGCATGCTGCCGGCGCCGCTGCTGGGCGAAATCCCGCACCTGCCGCAGGCCGAACGGGCGCCGTTGGGACAATATCTGGATATCAGCCTGTTATAAACTCTCAATGAGGGAGCCTCGCTCCCTCATCCTCCGTCCTGTCCCGCCAGACCGACGCCGATCAGCGCCTCATCCAGCTGCGCCAGCGCGCCGTGCGCCACCGTGCGCCCGCTATCCAGCAGGCAAAAGCGATCCGCCACCCGGCGCACGAACGGCAGCTGATGTTCTACCAACAAAATGGTCATGCCTAACTCATAGTTGAGCCTGCGGATCACGTTGCCGATGTCGGCGGCGATCGAAGGCGGCACGCCCGCCGTCGGTTCGTCGAGGATCAGCAGCGCCGGTTCCTGGGCCAACGCACGGCCGATGGCCAGCTGGCGTTGGGCGCCTGCGCACAGATCGCCGGCGCGGCGGGCGCGCATCTGGCGCAAGTTGGGGAACAGGCTGTAGATCAGCGGCGGAATGCGGCGAGGAGCGCCGCGCACGGCCATCTGCGCCACCTGCAGATTCTCCTCCACGCTCAGCTGCGAGAAGAGTTGCCGCCCCTGGGGCACGTGGCTGATGCCCAGCGCGGCCCGGCGCTCCATCGGCTGCAACAGCAGGTTTTGCGGCGGCTCATCCGCCGGCTGCCAGGTCATGCTGCCGCTCACCACCGGCAAGTGCCCCACGATACAGTTGACCAGCGTGGTTTTGCCCACGCCGTTGCGCCCGAGCAGCACGGTGCACTGGCCGCGCGGCAGCTCCAGATTGATGTCCCACAGGATGTGGTTCTGCCCGTAAAATTGATTGACCGATCTCAGGCTCAGCATTTGGCATTCTCCTCATCGACGCCCATTCCACCCGTTGGCGGGTTGCTGCAAAGGCCGCTTTTGCGGCTGATTTCCCGAGTGTGGCAATGCCTGGAACAAAATGCCGTCCGTCCGATGCCCGAACACGGTTAGCGGTGGACGGAATGACAGTCAATATGTCGTGAAAAGCGACGCTTATGACGACTTGGTGTCGTTCTCGCGCTTTTACGAAGGATAGTGCGACGCCGGGATGGGGCACTGGGCAGCGCATTATGCTGCCGCGTCCGGTGTGCACGCAGAAAGATAAAGCAACTCCCAGGCCAGTTTTTTCGTCGGATGAAAATGGCAGGTTGTTATCGTCTTGTTAACCGCCGGTCGGGCCTGGCGGGCGGCGCCGCGGCGGCTCGAAAATACGCGGGGAAGTTAACCCGAACGTTTTTTGCACTCTTGTGGTGCTCCCCGAGGTGGGCGTGGTGCAAGGCGTTGCGCCGCCGTCAAGAACGATCGGGGCGAAAGGGGACAATGCGATTTTGGCAATGGGGATTTTTAGTATTAATCGGCATAAACAAAGCGATATTTTTATGAAAAAATAACTAAAAAAGGCATTTTGGCGAGTGTAAAGGGCGAAAAGCTTTCTTTCTGTAACTCCCGCCACGGGCGGGGCGGTGAGAGTTATCCACTATTCCTGTGGATAACCTTGTGTATTAGATTTAGAAAAACGCTGTAAAGCGAGAGCGGACGCGGGTTCTGTTCGCTTTGTCCGCATTCTCGTCTTTTTATTAAATTAATTAAATATCAATAGGTTAATTAAAATCAAGACGCAAGGGTATTGTTCGCGCTTCTATGTATGATTTTTCGCCGCGGTGCTATCAATAAGTTAATTTGCGGCAAGTTCTGGGGATAAATCTGTTATTGACAATAAAAATGTCACCCGACTGTAACGCCACGGTGCAATGACGCGCTCGCCACGCCGGGCGCAGCGACGAATCCGCTTGAAGCTGGTTTTATATCCAGTATCATGGGCACTGGCGCAAATCGCCGACACTTTCCATAATTAGGGGCCATGCCCGGCGCAGAGCCGGCTGGCCGCCTGAGCGCGCGCATCTCCACAGGGTAGCCGAGCCATGAGTAAACTGTTCAAACTGCATTCTGAATTCAAACCGGCCGGCGATCAGCCGGAAGCCATCCGCAAGCTGGAAGAGGGGCTGGAAGACGGCCTGGCGCACCAGACGCTGCTGGGGGTCACCGGTTCGGGCAAGACCTTCACCATCGCCAACGTGATAGCCGATTTAAATCGGCCGACCATGGTGCTGGCGCCGAACAAGACGTTGGCGGCGCAGCTGTACGGCGAGATGAAAGAGTTTTTCCCGGAGAATGCGGTGGAGTACTTCGTCTCCTACTACGACTACTACCAGCCGGAAGCCTACGTGCCGAGCTCCGACACCTTCATTGAAAAAGACGCGTCGGTGAACGAGCACATCGAGCAGATGCGTCTTTCCGCCACCAAGGCGCTGCTCGAACGGCGCGACGTGGTGGTGGTGGCGTCGGTGTCGGCGATCTACGGCCTGGGGGATCCGGATCTTTACCTGAAGATGATGCTGCATCTGACCCAGGGCATGATCATCGATCAACGCTCCATTTTGCGCCGGCTGGCGGAGCTGCAGTATTCCCGCAACGATCAGGCCTTCCAGCGCGCCACCTTCCGCGTGCGCGGCGAGGTGATCGACATTTACCCGGCGGAATCGGACGAGCTGGCGCTGCGCGTCGAGCTGTTCGACGAAGAAGTGGAACGGCTGTCGCTGTTCGATCCGCTGACCGGGCAGATCGAGCAGGTGGTGCCGCGTTTTACCATTTACCCTAAGTCGCACTACGTCACGCCGCGCGAGCGGATCATGCAGGCGATGGAAGAGATCAAGGTCGATCTGGCGGACCGCCGCAAGGTGTTGCTGGCCAACAACAAGCTGCTGGAAGAGCAGCGCCTGACGCAGCGCACCCAGTTCGATCTGGAGATGATGAACGAACTGGGTTACTGCTCGGGCATCGAAAACTATTCGCGCTACCTGTCCGGCCGCGCCGAGGGTGAACCGCCGCCGACGCTGTTCGATTACCTGCCGGCGGACGGCCTGCTGGTGGTCGACGAATCCCACGTCACCATTCCGCAGATCGGCGCGATGTTCAAGGGCGACCGCGCGCGTAAGGAAACGCTGGTGGAATACGGTTTCCGCCTGCCGTCGGCGCTGGATAACCGCCCGCTGCGCTTCGAGGAGTTCGAGGCGCTGGCACCGCAGACCATCTATGTCTCCGCGACGCCGGGCAAATATGAGCTGGAGAAATCCGGCGGCGATCTGATCGATCAGGTGGTGCGTCCGACCGGGTTGCTGGATCCGATCGTCGAGGTGCGGCCGGTCGCCACCCAGGTGGACGATCTGCTCTCCGAGATCCGCAAGCGCGCGGCGATCAACGAGCGCGTGCTGGTGACCACCCTGACCAAACGCATGGCGGAAGATCTGACCGAATACCTGGAAGAGCATGGCGAGCGCGTGCGCTATCTGCACTCGGACATCGATACCGTGGAACGGGTCGAAATCATCCGCGATCTGCGTCTGGGCGAGTTTGACGTGCTGGTGGGCATCAACCTGTTGCGTGAGGGGCTCGACATGCCTGAGGTGTCGCTGGTGGCGATTCTGGACGCCGACAAGGAAGGCTTCCTGCGCTCCGAGCGTTCGCTGATCCAGACCATCGGCCGCGCGGCGCGTAACCTGAACGGCAAAGCGATCCTGTATGGCGATCGCATCACCGATTCAATGGCCAAGGCGATCGGCGAAACCGAGCGGCGCCGCGCCAAGCAGCAGGCGTACAACGAAGCCAACGGCATCGTGCCGCAGGGGCTGAACAAGAAGATCGGCGATATCCTGCAGATCGGCCAACCGGTCAACCGCGCCAAGGGCAAAGGCAAGGGCAAGGCGGCGGAAAGCGGCGCTCAGCTTCAGAACCTTACGCCGAAAGCGTTGGATCAGAAGATCCGCGATCTGGAGGCGCAGATGTACACTCACGCGCAGAACCTGGAGTTCGAACAGGCGGCGGCGTTGCGCGACGAAATCCATCAGCTGCGCGAGCAGTTCATCGCGATTTCCTGATCGTTTGGCGGCGCCTGCGCTGCGGGCGTCAAAATTCCTTGTCGGCCGCGTCAAAGCTGTTATGGTGTGCGGCCCGATCTGACCGCGAGAGTACCGAACATGAACCAACACCAGTCTAAAGATCCGCTGCACGGCATAACGCTGGAGCAACTGCTGAATAAACTGGTGGATCACTACGGTTGGTCCGAGCTGGGCGAGCGCATTCGCATCAACTGTTTCCGCAGCGATCCGAGCATCAAGTCCAGCCTGAAGTTTTTGCGCCGTACGCCCTGGGCGCGCAAAGAGGTGGAAGATTTGTATATCGATATGGTCAGGCATCCCGCCCCGGCCAGCGATAACCCCTGGCTGCGCGGGCGCGACGGCTAAATTCGGTCAGCGGCGGGCGGCCAGCTCCACCAGCGCTTGATCCAGCGCCTGACGCAGCAGCTGGCGATCGTGGCGGTAGGGGATGTCGCTCGCTTCCAGCGGCTGTTGAATCACCACCCGATCTTGCACTTCACTGGCGTCCACCGCCGGGCCGACGATCAGCGCGTCGATCATAGGGCGGCCGATCTTATCTTCCATCAGCGTCAGCTTATCCTTTAACGACAGCGCCGCGGCGGCCACGCTCAGCTCGCGGCCGAGGTTGCCGATATAGATCATGCTGGCGCTGCTGCGGCGCAGCGCCTGGGTGAGATCGTCCAGCAGCAGCAGCGGCATCAGGCTGGTGAGAAAACTGCCTGGCCCGATCAGGATCACGTCGGCCTGCGCGATGGCGTCCAGCGCTTCGCGCGTGGCGTTGACCGGCGGCGACAGCATCAGCTCCTGCGGCATATGGGTCAGCTGATCGACATTCACTTCACCGTAAACATGGTTGCCTTCGTGATCGTGCGCCATCAAATCCACCGGCTGTTCCGACATCGGGATCAGCGCGGCGTCCACCTTCAGCAGGCTGCGCACCAGGTTGATCGCCTCCAGCGGGCGCACGCTCAGGTGATCCAGCGCTTTCAACATCAGGTTGCCGAGGTTGTGGCCGGCCAGTTCGCCGTTGCCGCTGAAGCGGTATTCGAACATCGCCGAGGCGACGCTCGGTTCGGTGATCAGCTGGTTGAGACAGTTACGGGTATCGCCCCAGGCAATGCCGCCTTCCGAACGACGGATACGGCCGGTGGAGCCGCCGTTGTCGGTGGTGGTGACGATGCCGGTCAGGCGTGAGCCTAAGGACGACAGGGCCGACATGACACGGCCCAGGCCGTGTCCGCCGCCTAACGCCACCACGCGGTCGAGATCGGCCAGGGTACGATTGAGCATAAATTTCCTTACAAAGAGGCTGAACTGCCCGCATAAGGTAGCGGATCCGGCGTAAAAACGCGATAAGAGTGTCATTTGCGTGATTCCGGTCAATTCGTCCGCGCAAGCGATGTTTATCATGGTTTGCCAGAATACGCGGCGTCTAAAAACGCTGTATAGACAATTATATAGCGAATTTACGCGTTGGCTATCGTTACCGATTAGCGCTAGAATTCTGTTGAAAACCACGGTTTCGTTCCGGCTACTTAAGGTAGCGGAAAGAGAAATCAAACTCCTAGCCCCTGCGCCTACGTTGTTCATCATGAACGATATGGCGCCTGGGCCGTGGCGAAGTCAGCCACCAGGGTGCAGAGCGGAAACGCTCGCATCTCCCGACTTTGGAAAGGTGTTATGGTACCGCAACTCATTGATGCTTATGAGCGCAAGTTCTATTACCTGCGCTTGTCGATCACCGACGTGTGCAATTTTCGTTGCACCTATTGTCTGCCCGATGGCTACAAGCCGAGCGGCAGCCCGAAAAGCTTCCTGTCGCTGGATGAAATCCGCCGCGTCAGCCGCGCGTTCGCCGAACTGGGCACCGAAAAGGTGCGCCTGACCGGCGGCGAGCCTTCGCTACGCCGCGATTTTACCGAGATCATCGCCGCCGTGCGGGAAAACCCGGCCATTCGCACGCTGGCGGTCACCACCAACGGCTACCGGCTGGCGCGCGACGTCGCCGCCTGGCGTGACGCCGGTCTGACGGCGATCAACGTCAGCGTCGACAGCCTGGATCCGCGCCAGTTTCACGCCATTACCGGTCAGGATAAGTTCCGCCAGGTGATGGACGGTATCGACGCCGCCTTTAGCGCCGGTTTCAGCAAGGTCAAGGTCAACGCGGTGCTGATGCGCGACGTTAACCACCAGCAGCTCGGCGCCTTTCTCACCTGGATCAAGGATCGGCCGATTCAGCTGCGCTTTATCGAACTGATGTAAACCGGCGAGGGCGGCGAGCTGTTTCGCAAACACCACGTCTCCGGCGAAGTGATTCGCCAGCAGCTGGAGCAGCAGGGCTGGCAGCGCCAGGCGCGCGGCCGCAGCGATGGCCCGGCGCAGGTGTTCAGCCACCCGGACTATCAGGGCGAGGTGGGGCTTATCATGCCGTACGAAAAAGACTTCTGCGCCAGCTGCAACCGACTGCGCGTTTCTTCCATCGGCAATCTGCACCTGTGCCTGTTCGGCGAGCAGGGCGTGCCCCTGCGCGATCTGCTGGCGGACGACGGCCAGCTCGACGCGCTGAAGGCGCGCATCCAGCGCGGGCTGCTGAGCAAGAAGCAGACCCATTTCCTGCATCAGGGCAACAGCGGGATTACCCAGAACCTGTCGTTTATCGGCGGCTGACAGCCAATAGGAGCTTATTGAACCATGAGCCATGCGAGCAGCGAATTTATTGCGGCGCACATCGCCATACTGACCGTGTCCGACAGTCGCGGCGCGGCGGAGGATACCTCCGGCCAATACCTGCAGGAAGCGGCGCAGGAAGCCGGCCATCAGGTGGTGGATCGCGCCATCGTCAAAGATGACATTTACCAGATCCGCGCGCGGGTTTCCGCCTGGATCGCCGATGACAACGTGCAGGCGGTGCTGATCACCGGCGGCACCGGTTTTACCGCCCGCGACAACACGCCGGAAGCGCTGTTGCCGCTGTTCGACAGAGAGGTGGAGGGGTTCGGCGAACTGTTCCGCATGGTGTCGTACGAAGAGATCGGCACCGCGACGATCCAGTCGCGCGCGCTGGCCGGCCTGGCCAACCGCACGGTGATTTTCGCCATGCCGGGATCTACCCGCGCCTGCCGCACCGCCTGGGAGCGGATTATCGAAGAGCAGTTGGACGCGCGCCATCGGCCGTGCAACTTCCAGCCCCATTTGAAGAAGCCCTGAGTCATGACACAGCTAACCCACATTAACGCCGCCGGCGAAGCCCATATGGTCGACGTTTCCGCCAAGGCGGAAACGGTGCGCGAGGCGCGCGCCGAAGCCTTCGTCGAGATGCTGCCCGCCACGCTGGCGATGATCGTCGACGGTAGCCATCACAAGGGCGACGTGTTCGCCACGGCGCGCATCGCCGGTATTCAGGCGGCCAAGCGCACCTGGGAGCTGATCCCGCTGTGCCATCCACTGATGCTGAGCAAGGTCGAAGTGCAGCTGGAGGCGCAGACGCAGCACAACCGGGTGCGCATCGAAACCTGCTGCCGGCTGACCGGCAAAACCGGCGTCGAGATGGAGGCGCTGACCGCCGCCTCGGTAGCGGCATTGACCATCTATGACATGTGCAAAGCGGTGCAGAAAGACATGGTGATCGGCCCGGTGCGCCTGCTGGCGAAAAGCGGCGGCAAATCCGGCGATTTTAAGGTGAACGCATGATCGATATTCTTTTCTTCGCGCAGGTGCGCGAATTGGTGGGCACCGGCGGTCTGTCGATGCCGGCGGATTATCCCACCGTTGAGGCGTTGCGTCAGGCGCTGTGTGCGCGCGGCGATCGCTGGGCGTTGGCGCTGGAGTCCGGCAAGCTGCTGGCGGCGGTCAATCAGTCGCTGGTGGCGGCGGACCATCCGCTGCGCGCCGGCGATGAAGTGGCTTTCTTCCCGCCGGTCACCGGGGGGTAAACATGGAAAACACCCGCATTCGCGTGGGCGAAGCGCCGTTCAACGTCGGCGACGAGTATCAGTGGCTGGCGCAGTGCGACGCCGACGGCGCGGTGGTGACCTTCACTGGCAAGGTGCGCAACCATAATCTGGGTGACGACGTCAGCGCGCTGACGCTGGAACACTACCCCGGCATGACCGAGAAGGCGCTGGCGGAGATCGTGGCCGAGGCGCGCAGCCGTTGGCCGCTGCAGCGCGTGACGGTGATCCACCGCGTCGGCGCGCTGTATCCCGGCGACGAGATCGTGTTCGTCGGCGTGACCGGCGCGCACCGCAGCATGGCGTTCGCCGCCAGCGAGTTCATCATGGACTACCTGAAGACCCGCGCGCCGTTCTGGAAGCGCGAAGCCACCGGCCAGGGCGATCGTTGGGTGGACGCCCGCGACAGCGATCGTCAGGCGGCGCAGCGCTGGCAAAAAGCGGCTAAATAGCGCGTCAACAGCGGAAACAAATCAATACCTTTGCCGCTTTCGCGCGGCATATTCTGTGGTACGCTTATAGCAGGCGAAGCCCCGCTCGCGGGGCTTCGGAATCTTGTTTACAACGCAAAAGGTAACCGTCATGGACCGATATCCACGCTCTAATGGTTCAATCGTCGAACGTGCCAACAGCGGCATTCAGGCCTACATGGCGCAGGTTTACGGCTGGATGACCTGCGGTCTGCTGCTGACGGCGTTCGTTTCCTGGTATGCGGCCAACACGCCCGCGATCCTCAACTTCATCTTCTCCAGCCAGATCACCTTCTTCGGTCTGATCATTGCTCAATTAGCGCTGGTGTTTGTGATTTCCGGCATGGTCAATCGCCTGAGCGGCACGGTGGCTACTTCTCTGTTCATGCTGTACTCGGCGCTGACCGGGCTGACGCTGTCGAGCATCTTCATCGCTTACACCTACAGCTCGATCGCCAGCACCTTCGTGGTTACCGCCGGCATGTTCGGCGCCATGAGCCTGTACGGCTACACCACCAAACGCGATCTGAGCGGCTTCGGCAGCATGCTGTTCATGGCGCTGATCGGCATCGTGCTGGCCTCGCTGGTGAACATCTGGCTGAAGAGCACCGCGCTGATGTGGGCGATTACCTACATCGGGGTGGTGGTGTTTGTCGGCCTGACCGCCTACGACACGCAAAAACTCAAGGCGATGGGCGAGCAGCTGAATGCCGATGATAAAGACGGCTTCCGCAAGTACGCCATCGTTGGCGCGCTGACGCTGTATCTCGACTTCATCAACCTGTTCCTGATGTTGCTGCGTATCTTCGGCAACCGTCGCTAAATCCTTTGTTTTTCAAACTATAGGGTATCTGGCGATCAAAAAGCTCTGCATGTGACATGCAGAGCTTTTTTTTATGCGATTTTGCGACGGAACAGCGCATAGGCGGCGCTGCCGGTGGTGGCGGTGATCACCAGCAGCGGCCACAGGCTGTGCCAGATGATGTCGAAGCTGGCGTCCTTCAGGTAGATCTGCTTGGTGATGTCGGTGAAGTGGCGTATCGGGTTCACCCAAGTCAGATCCTGCAGCCATACCGGCATGTTCTCCACCGGCGAGACGTAACCCGAGAGCAGGATCGCCGGCATCATGAACACGAACACCCCGATGAATGCCTGCTGCTGAGTGGCGCACAGTGACGAAATCAGCAGGCCGAATCCCACCAGCGACAGCCCGTAGATCAACATGGTGGCGTAGAACAACAGCAGCGATCCGGCGAATGGGATCCGGTACAGGAAAATGCCGATCAGCAGCACGATTGAAGCCTGGAACATCGCGACGATCTGCGCCGGCACCGCCTTGCCGATAAAGATTTGCCAGGTGGTAAGCGGTGAGACCAGCAGCTGTTCCAGCGTGCCCTGTTCACGTTCGCGCGCCACCGATAGCGAGGTGACGATCAGCACGCCGATGGTAGTGATCATGGCGATCAGCGACGGCACCACGAACCATTTGTAGTCCAGATTCGGGTTATACCAGTTGCGTACCACCAGCTCGCTGTTGTTGGGTTTGGCGCGGCTGCCGAGCAGCTCGTTCTGATATTCCTGCACGATCTGCTGTACGTAGTTGGCGGCGATTTGCGCGCTGTTGGAGTTGCGCCCGTCGAGCAGCAGTTGCAGCGGCGCGGTGTTGCCGGCGGCGATATCGCGCGAGAACTGCGCCGGGAAGCGGATCAGCAGCAGCGCCCGTTGGTTATCAATGGTAGCTTTTATCTCCTGCGGGCTGCGCAGCAACAGCACGTGTTGAAAGGCCTTGGCCTTGGCGAAGCGTTGGGTCAACTCCACCGAGGACTGGCCGCTGTCCTCGCTGTAGACCGCGATGGTGGCGTTGGTGACTTCCAGCGTCGCGGCGAACGGGAACAGCAGCACCTGCAGGATCACCGGCATGATTAAAATGGCGCGGGTTTGCGGATCGCGCAGCAGCGCCTGCATTTCCTTGATGATGAGCGTCAACAGACGATGAAACATCGCTCTTTCTCCTCAATCCAGCCGGCGCTGGGTTTTCCAGGCCGTCAGGCCGATGAACACCACGGCGGAAGCGATCAGGAACAGCAGATTGATCGCCAGCACGGTGCCGACGTTACCCGCCAAAAACAGCGTTTGCAGCGTGCTGACGAAGTAGCGCGCCGGAATGATGTAGGTCACCGCGCGCACGATGGCCGGCATGCTGTCGATCTGGAAGATAAAGCCCGACAGCATGATCGAAGGCAGGAAGGCGGCGTTCAGCGCCACCATCGCCGCGTTGAACTGATTGCGGGTGAGGGTGGAGATCAGCAGGCCCATGCCGAGGGTGCTGGCGAGGAACAGGCTGCTTATCAGCAGCAGAATGGGCAGCGATCCGCGGTAGGGAACGCCGAGCACCCAGACTGCCACCGCCATGCACAGCGCCATGGCGAACATGCCGAGGAAATAGTAGGGAATAAGCTTCGAGAGCAGCAGTTCGCTGCGGGTCACCTGGGTGGACAGCAAGGCTTCCATGGTGCCGCGCTCCCACTCGCGGGCGATCACCAGCGAAGTGAGGATGGCGCCGATCACCGTCATGATGATGGTGATGGCACCGGGAATGATGTAGTGCCGGCTGATGGCCGCCGGGTTGAACCAGTAACGCATTTGCACGTCGATCAGCGGCTTGTCGCTGCTCCCGCTATCGGCGGCGCGCTGCTGCTGCCAGACTTGCCAAACGCCTTGGGCGTAGCCCTGCACAAAGTTGGCGGTGTTCGGTTCGCTGCCGTCGGTGATCACTTGGATCGGTGCGCTGTCATGCGGGCGCGCCATGCGCTGGTCGAAATCCACCGGGATCACCACCAGACCGCGGATCGTGCCGGCCTGCATTTGCTGAATCAGCTGCTGGCGGTTATCGCTGATGGTTGGTTCGATATAGGGCGAGCCGGCGAAGGCATGGGCCAGATCGCGCGCGTCTTCACTCTGTTGCTCCATCAAGATACCCAGATGCAGTTTGCTGGAGTCGAGATTGATGCCGTAGCCGAAGATAAACAGCAACATCAGCGGGATGACGAAGGCGATCAGGCCGCTGCTGGGATCACGCAGTATTTGCCGCGTCTCCTTCAGGCACAGCGCGCGCAGCCGGCGCCAGGAGAAGCCGCCGCCGTCGATTGGGGATCGGTTGTCGCTCACCGCGTTTCCTCCTTGTCGTAGCCCTGTACCAGCTCGATAAATGCCTGTTCCATTGAAGGATTGGGATTATCGTCGCGCGCCACTTGCAGTTTGAGGTCGTCCGGGGTGCCGGCGGCGATGATCTTGCCGCGGTACACCAGGCCGATGCGGTCGCAGTACTCCGCCTCGTCCATAAAGTGGGTGGTCACCATCACCGTGACGCCTTTGTCGACCATGCCGTTGATGTGCAACCAGAACTCGCGTCGCGTCAGCGGATCGACGCCGGAAGTCGGTTCGTCGAGGAACAGAATGTCCGGTTCGTGCATCAGCGCGCAGGCCAGCGCCAGGCGTTGCTTGAAGCCGAGCGGCAGCGCGTCCGGCGTTTGAGCGAGGATCGGCGCGAAGTTAAAGGCGCGGGACATTTCATCGATTTTATCGCGTTGCGCCTTGCCGCTCAGGCCGTAGACGCCGGAGAAGAATTTCAGGTTCTGCGCCACCGTCAGGTTGCCGTACAGCGAGAATTTCTGCGCCATGTAGCCGAGCCGTTGGCGCGCCTTGCCGGAGCTGATCTTCAGATCCATCCCCAGCACCAGCGCCTTACCTTCGGACGGCACCAGCAGACCGCACATCATTTTAAAGGTGGTGGACTTACCGGCGCCGTTCGGGCCGAGCAGGCCGAAAATTTCACCGCGCCGCACCTGAAAGTCGACGTGATCGGTGGCGGCGAAGTCGCCGAATTTTTTGGTCAGCTGCACCGCTTCGATCACGGTTTCGCCGCTTTCACCGTTGACGGTCGGCATGATCTCCGCCAGCGCCGAGCGGTGGTTGGGGCCGCCGCCGAGCAGATCGATAAACGCATCTTCGAAGCGTGGATCCGCCTCGTCGAGTTCGGCGTCCGGCAGATCCAGCGCCTGCAGCAGTTGGCGGTGATCCTCGCCCTCCTTCAGGATCAGGCGCAGAGATTTTCCCTGGATCACCCCGTCGGTGACCGACGGCAGGCAGATCGCCCGCTGCAGCAAGGCGCGATGACTGCCGGGCGGCGCGGCGATCAACACCGTGCGCCCGGCCATGCGTTGGGTCAGATCCTGCGGCGCACCGCTGAACAGCAGTTCGCCCTCGTTGAGCAGCAGCACCTCGCGACACTGCTCGGCCTCATCGAGATAGGAGGTGCTCCACAGGATCAACATGCCGTCGTTGGCCAGTTCGTGCACCATGCGCCACAGCTCGCGGCGCGAGATCGGATCGACGCCGACGCCCGGCTCGTCCAGCAACAGCACCTGAGGCTCGCCTACCAGCGTGCAGGCCAGGCCGAGCTTCTGTTTCATGCCGCCGGACAGCTTGCCCGCCAGGCGCTCGGTGAAACGCGTCAGATCGGTAAATTTCAACAGCCGTTCGAAGGTCTGGCGGCGAAGATCGCCGGTAACGCCGCGCAGATCGGCGTACAGCGTCAGGTTCTCCATCACCGTCAGATCCTCATACAGCCCGAACTTCTGCGGCATGTAGCCGAGGATCGCGTGCAGTTGGCGATCCTGGGCGATCGGATCCAGCCCGGCGACCCGCAATTTGCCGCTGCTGGGCTGCAGCAGCCCGGCCAGCATGCGCAGCAGGGTGGTTTTGCCGGCGCCGTCCGGCCCGACCAGCCCGATGACCGCGCCGCTGCGCAGGGTGGTGGTCAGGCTGGCGACCGCCGGTTTTTCAAGCGACGGGAAGCGTTTTTCCAACCCTTCCAGTTCGATGGTGTGCGCCTGTTCCATGGCCGGCCTCAGGGTTTGGCGAAGCGCAGGGTAACCGGCATGCCCTGGCGCAGCGCATCGTCGGCGTCGGTGACGATCACCCGCAGGCGGTACACCAGATCGGTGCGCAGATCCGGCGTTTCAACGCTTTTCGGCGTGAATTCCGCGGTCGGCGAGACGAAACCGATCTTGCCGTGGTAAGGCTTGTCGGGCCGGCCGTCGGTGTAAATTTCCAGCTCGGTGCCGGGCACCGCCTGGTTCAGGCTGGTCTCGTTGACGTAGGCGCGCACCCACACCGGCCGGGTCAGCGACAGGGTGAACACCGTACCGCCGGCGCCGAGCATGGTGCCCGGCTCCACCGCGCGGGTCAGCACCGTGCCGGCGGACGGGGAGACCAACGTGGCGTCTTGCAGGTTCAATTGCGCCTGCGCCAGCGCCGCTTCGCTCTGCGCCACGTCGGCCTTGGCCTGTTCAATCTCTTGCGGGCGATTGCCGCTGCGGTATTGCGACAGCTTGTCCTTCGCCGCCTGCAGGTTGGCCTGCGCCTGATTGCGGGCGGTGCGCGCATCCTCCAGCGCGTCGGCGGACGTGGCGTTTTTCGCCCACAGCCCTTGCTGGCGCTTCAGGAAGCTGTCGGCGTAGGCGAAGGCGGACTGACGTTGCGCCATTTCTGACTGTACCTGGGCGATCTCTTCAGTGCGATAGCCGGCCTGCAGCAGCGACAGTTTGGCGCGCGCGCTGCCGACGTTGGCCTCGGCCTGCTGCAGCGCGTTGCGGTAGGGGGCATCGTCCAGCTTGCCGAGCAGCTGGCCCGGCTGAACGGCATCGCCTTCATCCACCGTCAGCGACGCCAGGCGGCCGTCGACGCGAAAACCGAGGTTGACCGTGCGGATATCGACGTTGCCGTACAGCGTCAGCGGCTTATCCTGCTGCTGTTGGTAATGCCAGACCGCGTAAGCGGCGGCCGCGATCAGCAAAATTAACAACACGATCAAGGCACTGCGTTTTTTGTTCATAACACTCCCTGCCTGAATTTACGCGCCATGGCGTTGGCGCAGCCCAATAACCAAAATCTCGATATGCTCGCTCAGCACCGCCGCGATCTGCGCGGCTTCACTTTCACCAATCTCTTGCCAGCCAGCCTGACGACGGATGGTCTCTCGCGCAACGCGGAACGACAGCACCTCGCCGATCAGCGCGTGGGTATGCAGCACCAGGCGAGTGGCGTGCTCGTCAATGCCGGTCGCGGCAGACAGCAGGCGGCACAGCCGCTCGTGCATCGGCGCGATCACCTGGCTGTGGATCAGCGGGTAAGCGTCGGTCGGGGCGAGCTGTTCGCGCGACATGATTTTGCTCAGGTTCAGCGTGTGCGGTTGAGTCATCAGCGCGCTGAAGGCCAGCAGTCCGCGTTGCAGCAAGCGCAGCGCGGCGTCGGGTGTGTGGTGTTCGGGGGCTTCTTGCCCAAAGCGATCGGCTTCTTCGGCCAGCGGGGCGAACGCCTGCTGGATGAAATCGGCGAGCGACTGCGCAACGGCCAGATACAGCCCCTCTTTGGAACTGAAGTAATAGGTGATGGCGGCGATGTTCTGGCCGGCGCGCTGAGCGATATCGCGCGTGGTGGCGCCCTGCAGGCCGTATTCGCCGAACAGTTCAGTCGCCGCGGCGAGCAGCTGCCGGCGCGTTTGCTCGCCGCGCGCCCGGCCGGCGGCCTGATGAGGTACGGAAGCTGGCATGGGTCACGCTCAAAGTTAATCAATCATATGATTAACTTTATGCCAGATTGTCTAAAACGCAACCGCTAACCACAATGAGTTATGTGATCGGTCTCAGACAATGCTGAATTTACGGCAGATTGTGCTTTCTACGCGTAAAAGTGCTTTTTATTGCGCGACTTCTGTTACAATCGCCGCCTGGTGCACTGCAGTTTGTGCCAATCCCTCGTGGTCATGCTTAATGCCCCGTCTGATCATCCTCCCAGGAAACTGCACCGAACACCGTTAGGTTAGGGGGGATCTGGAGTTTTTCTCTTTATGTCATTTGAAACCCTCGGCTTAAGTGCTGAAATTGTGCGCGCTGTTGAAGAACAGGGCTATCGCGAACCGACGCCAATTCAGCGTCAGGCTATCCCTGTCGTGCTGGAAGGTCGTGACCTGATGGCCAGCGCCCAGACCGGCACCGGTAAAACCGCCGGTTTTACCCTGCCGTTGTTGCAGCTGCTGAGCAAGCATGACCATCCGGTCAAAGGCCGCCGCCCGGTGCGCGCGCTGATCCTGACGCCAACCCGTGAGCTGGCGGCGCAGATCGGCGAAAACGTCGATGCCTACAGCAAACACCTGCGCCTGCGTTCGCTGGTGGTGTTTGGCGGCGTGAGCATCAACCCGCAGATGATGAAGCTGCGCGGCGGCGTCGACATCCTGGTGGCGACACCGGGCCGTCTGCTGGATCTGGAGCATCAGAACGCGGTTGACCTGTCCAAAATTGAAATTCTGGTGCTGGACGAAGCGGATCGCATGTTGGACATGGGCTTTATCCACGACATTCGCCGCGTGCTGGCCAAGCTGCCGGCCAAGCGCCAGAACCTGCTGTTCTCCGCGACCTTCTCCGACGACATCAAGGCGCTGGCCAACAAGCTGCTGCACAACCCGGCTTCGGTGGAAGTGGCGCGCCGCAACACCGCGTCCGAGCAGATCGAGCAGAGCGTGCATTTCGTCGACAAGAAGCGTAAGCGGGAACTGCTGTCGCAGATGATCGGCGAAGGCGATTGGAAACAGGTGCTGGTGTTCACCCGCACCAAGCACGGCGCCAACCACCTGGCGGAACAGCTGAACAAAGACGGCATCACCGCCGCGGCGATCCACGGCAACAAGAGCCAGGGTGCCCGTACCCGCGCGCTCGCCGACTTCAAAGACGGCCGCATTCGCGTGCTGGTAGCGACCGACATTGCGGCGCGCGGTCTGGATATCGACCAGCTGCCGCATGTGGTGAACTACGAGCTGCCTAACGTGCCGGAAGACTACGTACACCGCATTGGCCGCACCGGCCGCGCGGAGCGTACCGGTGAAGCTATCTCGCTGGTGTGCGTGGATGAACACAAACTGCTGCGCGACATCGAACGTCTGCTGAAGCGTGAAATTCCACGTATCGCGCTGCCGGGTTACGATCCGGATCCGACCATCAAGGCCGAGCCGATCATCAACGGCCGTCAGGGTGGCGGGCGCGGTGCACCGCGCGGCAACGGCGGCGGCCAGCGTTCCGGTAACGGCGGCGGTCAGCGCAGTGGCAACGGTAACGGCGGCCAGCGTGAAAACCGTGGCAACGGCAACGGTAACGCCCGCCCGCAGGGTGATGGCCAGCGTCGTTCCGGCGCGCCATCTTCGCGCCGCCCGCGCAGCCGCAAACCGGCCGAATAAGCCTGATTGCTCAAAGAGTAAGCCGCCGATACGGGCGGCTTTTTTTTTGCCTGGCGGAACGGCATTTTCGTACTAGGCTGGACGGTGGCTAAACCTAATTCCAGGAGACGGAGATGAAATTGAAGTGCGCAATTCTCGATGATTACCAACAGGTGGCGCTCAAAATGGCGGACTGGTCGGCGCTGGCCGATCGGGTGGAGGTGTCGGCCATCAGCTCGCACTTTACCGATGAAGCGGAGCTGGCGGTGCATCTGCAGGAGTGCGACATTCTGGTCATCATGCGCGAGCGCACCCCGATGACCGCCTCGCTGTTGGCGCGGCTGCCGAAGCTGAAGCTGCTGATCACCTCCGGCATGCGCAACGCCTCTATCGATCTGGCCGCCGCCGCCGAGCGGGGCGTGGTGGTGTGCGGCACCGCCAGCGGGTCGGCCGCGCCGATGGAGCTGACCTGGGCGCTGCTGCTCGGGCTGGCGAAGCATATCGTGCCGGAAAGCGTCGGGCTGCGGAACAACGGCCCGTGGCAGCTGGGCTTAGGCGTCACGCTGCAAGGAAAAACGCTGGGGCTGCTGGGGCTGGGCAAGATCGGCGGCCAGATGGCCAAGGTAGCGCAGGCGTTTGGCATGCGGGTGCTGGCCTGGAGCCAGAACCTGACGGCGGAGCGGGCGGCGCAAGAGGGTGTCCTGCTGGCACCGTCCAAACGGGCGCTGTTCGAACAGAGCGACTTTGTCTCCATTCACCTGGTGCTGAGCGATCGCAGCCGCGGGTTGGTGGGGCGTGATGAATTGGCGGCGATGAAACCCACCGCCTACCTGATCAACACCTCGCGTGCGGGTATCGTCGATCAGGCGGCACTGGCGGACGCCCTGCAACAGCGGAAGATCGCCGGCGCCGGGCTGGACGTGTTCGAGACGGAGCCGTTGCCGGCCGACGACGTGTTTCGCCAGCTGCCCAACGTGCTGGCGACGCCGCATGTGGGTTACGTGGCGGACGACAACTACCGCGCCTACTTCACCGAGGCGGTCGAGGATATCGCGGCGTTCCTCGCCGGCCAACCGATCCGCCGGCTGGGCTGACGGCATTTTTAATGCCCGCTGAGGCTTGTCTGGCGCGGGCATTCACCCGTATCATTGCGGGTCTTTTTTTAGCTGGGATTGGTCATGCGCGTATTATTGGCTCCGATGGAGGGCGTTCTCGATTCTTTGGTGCGTGAGTTACTCACTGAAGTGAACGACTACGATCTGTGCATCACCGAATTTTTGCGCGTGGTCGATCAGCTGCTGCCGGCCAAGTCATTCTACCGGCTGTGCCCGGAGCTGCGTCATGCCAGCCGCACGCCGTCGGGCACACAGGTGCGCGTACAGCTGCTGGGGCAGTACCCGCAGTGGCTGGCGGAGAACGCCGCGCGTGCAGTGGAACTGGGCTCTTACGGCGTCGATCTCAACTGCGGCTGCCCGTCCAAGCTGGTGAACGGCAGCGGCGGCGGGGCGACGCTGCTCAAAGATCCGGAACTGATCTACCAGGGCGCCAAAGCGATGCGCGCGGCGGTGCCGGCCCATCTGCCGGTCACGGTGAAGGTGCGTCTGGGCTGGGACTCTTCCAACCGCAGTTTTGAAATCGCCGATGCGGTGCAGCAGGCGGGCGCCAGCGAGCTGACGGTGCACGGCCGTACCAAAGAGGATGGCTACAAGGCGGATCGCATCAACTGGGCGGCGATCGGCGAGATCCGTCAGCGGCTCAGCATCCCGGTTGTCGCCAACGGCGAGATCTGGGATTACCAGAGCGCGCAGGATTGCCTGCAGGCGACCGGTTGCGACGCGATCATGCTAGGGCGCGGCGCGCTCAACGTGCCGAACCTGAGCCGGGTGGTGAAGTATAACGAACCGCGCATGCCCTGGCCGCAGGTGGTCGAACTGCTGCAAAAATACGCCCATCTGGAAAAACAGGGCGACACCGGCCTCTATCACGTGGCGCGCATCAAACAGTGGCTGGGGTATTTGCGTAAAGAATATGACGAAGCCACCGAACTGTTCAGCGAAATACGTGCGCTGACGACATCCGGGGATATTGCGCGAGTCATCTGTCGCAGCTAAAAATAAACCCGCACGCGGCGGGTTTATTTATAATCGGCATTATCAGGCGGCTTTATCGAGGCGGTTTAATTCTATCTCGATATCCTGAATGGTTTTTTCCAGCCCTTCCAGGCAGGCGCCCTGTTTATTCAACAGGTCGTTGATGGCTTCGGCGAATGCCTTATTTTTGCATTCCCCCTGATCGAAGGCCAGCCAGTGTGCGGAGAGCGTTTCGGTATTCGACTGCGCATAGTGGCGCATTTCCTTCAGCTGGGAAGCGACGTTACGTAAATTATCCAGCTGCGCCTGTGCGTTTGCATTGTTGCTCATGAATTTCTCCTTGAGTTGGCCGTTAAATAATTTCGACTGCGGGATTAAGCTTACCCCATCTAAATAAAAATATCACCCTTGGTGGCCCTGGTGGTTATTTTTTAATGGACGATGTGATATTTATTTATCGGTTGAACAAGGACTTGGGTGGAATTGTAAAAATAGATAAATACGGTTTTTTTGTCGGTTATTTCCGGCCATTCCATGCGGAATGACCGTTATTCTAACGCTTAAGAGTGATGTTTATTATGCCGCATCCGCCAGCATAAACATGCCGTAGGGGTGTATTTCCAGATAATAGTGCTCGCCGACGTTGGGCTGCAGACGGGTGGCGTTAACCTGCAGCAAAATCTGCTGCCCATGCCACGCCACCGTTACTTCATACTGCGGCCCCATGTAAGCGACATGCTGGATCACGCAGCGCTGGCTTTCCTCGCCGTGCTCGCTCAGCGTGATCGCTTCCGGCCGCACACCCACCGTGCCGGCGCCCTCGGCGGCAAAGTGCGCGGGGCGCGGCAGGCGATAGCCGCTGATATCGACATGATCGGCGCCGAAGCTGGCCGGGAACAGGTTGGCGTCCCCCATAAAGCTCGCCATAAAGCGCGACGCGGGCTGCCGATAGAGATCCTGCGGCGAACCGATCTGCATGATATGCCCCTTGTTCATCACCAGCACGGTGTCTGAGACCGCAAAGGCCTCGCTCTGATCGTGGGTGACGTACAGCGACGTGATATCAAACTGCTTCTGCAACTCGCGGATCTTTTCGCGCATGCTGCGGCGCAGGTTGGCGTCGAGGTTGCTCAATGGCTCATCGAACAGCAGCACTTTCGGCTTGAGGATCAGCGCACGCGCCAGCGCCACGCGCTGTTGTTGGCCGCCGGAGATCTGATCGACGTAGCGATCGTCGAACCCCGCCAGATCCACCATCGCCAGCGCTTCCTGCACGCGCGCTTTCACTTCGGCGCGCGGAATGCCGAGCATCTTCAGCCCATAGCCGACGTTTTCCCCCAGCGACATATGCGGGAACAGGGCGTAAGACTGGAACACCATGCAGATATCGCGCTGCTGGATGGAACGATGGGTGACGTCTTCGCCATCGATGAAGATCTGCCCGTCGCTCGGTTTCTCCAGCCCGGCGACCAGGCGCAAAATGGTGGTCTTGCCGCAGCCTGAAGGGCCGAGCAGCGTCACCATTTGCCCCCGCGGGATGGTGAGCGTGATGTTATCGATAACCGTGTTGCTGCCGAACCGTTTGGAGACGTTGCGCAGTTCAACGAAATTTTTCTGACTCATAGTGCGCTCCATTACGCCTGGTTTTTGGCTTTTGAACGGGAGATGCGAGCCTCGCCGATCAGCCAGTCAAAGAGGAAAATAATCGCCAGCATCACCACGATCAGAATTGAACCGTAGGCGATCGCTACCCCGTATTCGCCGTCTTCTACGCGGTTGAGGATATAGGCGGTGGCCACGCGGGTATCGGGCGTCACCAGGAAGACGATGGCGCTGACGGTGGTGATGGCGCGCACGAAGCTGTAGATCAGCGCCGACAGGATCGCCGGGCGCAGCAGCGGCAGCAGGATGTGCGTGATGGTGCGCAGCGAGCCGGCGCGCAGGCTGAGCGAGGCTTCGTCCAGCGATTTGTCTATCTGGCCCAGTCCGGCGATCCCGGCGCGAATCCCCACCGGCACGTTGCGCATCACCATCGAGATAATCACGATGGCGGCCGTTCCGGTGAGGTACACCGGCGCGCTGTTGAAGGCGAGAATGTAAGAGACGCCCGCCACGGTGCCCGGCACCGCAAAGCACAGCATGGTGGTGAACTCGATGGTCTTTTTGCCCCTGAACTGCTGGCGCACCACGATCCAGGCGATCAGCAGGCCGAACGCGGCGGTGATCGGCGCGGCGATCCCGGCGTACAGCAGCGTATCGAGCAGCGAAGGCCACGCGCCGTCGCTCATGCCCTGACCGAACAGCTTGATGAAGTTATCCAGCGTCAGCGTGTAATCCACGCCCCAGTTGACGGTGAAACTGCCGTAGAAAATGCTGCCGTAGAGCAGGGCGTTAAAGGCTACCCACACTGCCAGCAACGCCATCACGCTCCAGACCAGCGTGACCGGCAGCGGCTGCACGTCGCCGCGATAGGATTTGCCGGACACGGTGACGTAGGAACGCTTGCCGATCCACAGGTACTGAATGCAGAACACCAGCAGCGAGAACAGCAGCAGGAAGGCGCCGAGGGTGCTGGCGGCCTGATAGTCGAGCTGCGAGCCGGTGATGTAGAAATAGATTTGCGTCGCCAGCACGTCGAAGTTGCCGCCGAGCACCAGCGGGTTGCTGAAGTCGGCCAGCGATTGCACCACCACGATCAGAAACGCGTTGGCCAGCGCCGGTTTCAGCAGCGGCACGAACACGCCGTTAAAAGTTTGCCAACGGCTGGCGCGCAGGGTGTAGGAGGCCTCTTCCAGCGAAGGATGAATGGTCTTGATCGCGCCGTCGAGGATCATGAACGCCATCGGCGTGAACGCCAGCACCTGCGCCAGCCAGATGCCGGTAAAGCCGTACAGCCAGTTGGTGTTGGTCAGGCCGAACCAGGCCACCATCCACTCGGTGACGTAGCCGGAGCGTCCCATCATCAACGTCACGCCCAGGCCGACGACGAACGGTGGCGTGACGATGGGCAAGATGGAGAAGATGCGGCCGATAATGGCGCTGCGCCTGGCGATGCGGGTGGTGTAAATCGCCAGCACCAGGCCGAAGAAGGTACAGCCGGCGCCGACCGCGATCGACAGGGCGATGGAGTTGAGGATCACCTGAACGATATGCGCCTGCGACAGCACGTTCATAAACGCCAGCGGCGCGAAGGCGCCCGTCTGGTCGGTGAACATCGGAATGAAAATCGCGATGCTCGGCCAAACGATGAAGACGCCGATCAGCGCCACGATGGTGACCAGCGCGCCGATAACGAAACGGTCGCCGCCCAGCCATTCGAGGCGGGTCAGCGCCAGCGTCATGATGGCGCCCAGCGCGATAAACTGCACCAGGGTGGCGTAGCCTAAACCGCGTCCCGCCAGCGTGGCGCTGACGACGATAAAGACCATGCACAGCAGCGCCCAGCCGGCATCGAACGCGTGCCGCCGCCGTTCACCGCCCGCCGCGGCTTGGGGACGCAGCAGCAACAGGCTCGGCAACAGGCACCAAAGCCAACTGATATTGCGATTTGACCAGCCGTAGGCCGCGAGGATCTCTTCGCCGGTGGACTCCAGCAGGCCGTAATCCAGGCTCCAGCTCGGCAGCAGGGCGAACGCCAGCCAGCCAAGCAAGACCCAAAGGGATATCGCATCTCGTTTATTCACGAGATGGAGTGCATGTGTATGTGACATAAGTTTCCCGGATGTTCAGGCCGGGTAAGGTATGAGGCTTACCCGGCAACAGGCGCAGAATGTGGGCTTATTTACCCATCTTGACTTCGCTGACCCACTTGTTGATCAGCGCCTTGCGGACCTCGGTCGAGCCGTACTTGTCCATGTCGTAGTTGATCAGCTTCAGATCGTCGAGCTTCAGCGAGTTCGGCGAGGTATCGGCGGTAGTGTTGGTCAGGATCTGATAGGACTTGCCTTTCTTCCACGCCAGCTCCTGCGCCTCTTTCGACAGCACCCAATCAACGAACAGCTTGGCGTTGTCGAGGTTGCGCGCGCCTTTGAGGATGCTGACGCCGCCGATTTCGTAGCCGGTGCCTTCACAAGGCGAGATCAGCTCAAGCGGCGCGCCCTGTTCTTTTTCGAGCGAGTAGTCATGCAGGAAACCGATGCCGATCGCCGTTTCACCGCGGGCGGCGTTGCGCGCCGGGGCAATGCCGGACTTGGTATACTGCGAGACGTTGGCGTTCAACTGCTTGAGGTAATCGAAGGCCTGGTCGTCTCCCCACAGCTGGGCAAAGGTCGCCAGCGCAGTGTAGGCGGTGCCGGAGCTCTGCGGATCGGCGATTTGAATCTCGCCTTTGTATTCCGGTTTGGTCAGGTCTTTCCAGCACTTGGGCACCGGCAGGTTTTTCTCTTTCAGGCGTTGGGTATTGACGCCGAAGCCGAGGATGCCGACGTAGACCGCCGAAGAGTAGTTGCCTTTCAGCTTCGCCGGGTCGCGGAATTGCGTCATCACCTGTTCGAGGTTCGGCGATTTGTACGGCTGCAGCAGCCCCATTTCACCGGCCTGGGATTGCGGATCGAGCGTACCGCCATACCAGACGTCCGCCTGCGGGTTTTTCTTCTCGGCGTCCACTTTCGCCAGCGTGCTGCCGGAGCCGTTGCGGATGAACGAGGTTTTCACGTCATATTTCTCGCCGAAGGCTTTGGTTTCCGCTTCGCACATTTCATTGGTGGCGCTGCAGTAGACTACCAGGCGGCCCTTGGCGTGCGCGGCGCCGCTCAACGTCGCCAGCGCGATGCCGGAAGCTATCAGGGTAGTGACCCACGTTTTTTTCATTGTTTTATCCTTCTCTCGGTAGAGGTGGTAACGCTCGCCATCAACAGCGGCATCAGCAATAAACCCATAAGAACGGCGGCGATCGACAGCAAACTGAACATGCCTGACCAGCCGTAGCCTTCGATGACCTGCGACAGTGGCCAGCCCGCCAGTGCGGCCCCCAGATAGGCGAACAGGCCGAGAAAACCGGTGATGGAGCCGGCCGCGCCTTTGTGCCCGCATTCCACGGCGGCGAGGCCAATCAGCATCTGTGGGCCGAAGACAAAAAAGCCCACCGTAAAGAAACAGCCCGCCAGCAGC
Organism: Serratia sp. Ae19-1; assembly: GCF_059801225.1. Lineage (NCBI taxonomy): Bacteria > Pseudomonadati > Pseudomonadota > Gammaproteobacteria > Enterobacterales > Yersiniaceae > Serratia > Serratia sp. Ae19-1. Next base: position 464,739 of record NZ_JBCHWD010000001.1, read on the forward strand.
GCGTAGTGGTGCACCGGCGCCAGCCACAGCGCGGCGACGGAAACCATCAGCACGAGCGTGAACAGCAAAATCATCGGCGCGCGCTGCCCGCCGAACAGCAAATCCGAGCCCCAGCCGGCGAACAGCGCGCCGAGCAGACCGCCTGCCTCGAACAGCATCACCGTCGCGTTGGCGCTGAGCAGGTTGACGCCGTGGCTTTCCGTCAGCCAGAGATTGCCCCAGTCGTTCAAGGCGATGCGGATCAGGTAGACCAGCACGTAAGAGACGCCCAGCAGCCAGATCATCGGGTTCTTCAGCATCGTGGTGCGTAACATCCGCCACAGTCCCATCGGCGGGCTTTGCTGTTCCTGACGCAGCTCCAGCGGATCGTGACGCCATTGGCCGACCGACGGCAGGCCTTCTTCCTGCGGCGTGCCTTTCAGCCGCCGCGTGAGCCAGATGCCCAACACCATGCTGACGGCCCCCGGGATCAGCATCGCCGCCTGCCAGCCCCAGCGTTGGGCGGCGAAGGCACTGATCAGCGGCACTAACGCGCCGCCGAGGTTGATCGACATATTCCAGCAGCCCCACCAGAAGCCGCGCTCGTTGCGCGAATACCAGTGGGTCAACAGCCGCGCGCAGGGCGGCCAGCCCCAGCCCTGAAAGAAGCCGTTCAGCGCCCAGACCACCAGCAGCAGCGGCAGCGATTCGCCGAAGGCGAACACCAGGTTCAGCAGGCCGGTGGCGAACAGGCCGATCCCCATAAACCTGCGCTGTCCGTGGCCGTCGTGCCACAGTCCGGCGGCGAATTTCGACAGGCCGTAGCTCAGGTAAAACAGCGAGCCGAGCAGGCCGATGTCCCCTTTATCCAGCCCCAAATCCGTTTGCAGCGCCGGCAGCACGTAATTCACGCTTTTGCGCGTCAGGTAAAAGGCGGCGTACCCGATGACCATGTACAGCAGCAGTCGCGGGCGCAGCGCGCGGTAACGGTGATCGATTTCAGATGCCGAGCGTGCCTGCATAGCCGCCTCCCTGGTGCTGACTATAAGAAGGTGAAAGGGAAAGGGGATGAGAGAAAGTCCGGAGTGGCTAAGACTTTTTCCTAGTTAGCCGGCGCTTTGTGGCAAATTTGTGGGCAGGTTAACAATTACCCGCGTGCCGCGCTGCGTTTCCAGCGTCAGTTCGCCGCCGAGTGCGCTGACCCGTTCGCGCATCCCCTGAATGCCGAAGCCGGGCATCGGGTTTGCACGGATGCCGACGCCGTTGTCCCGCACCTCGAGGTGCAAAAGCGCGCCTTGTTGATACAGGACGATGACGACCTCGCTGGCCTTGGCGTGTTTACACACGTTGTTGAGCAGCTCTTGCAGCAGCCGGTAGAGGGTGAAACGCACCGTCTCGCCGGCGGGCGTGTCGGTCAGCCGGTAGTCGAAACGGCAACGGATGCCCCGTTCGGCAAAGGCGAATTCGTTCAGCAGGTGGTGCAGCGCCTCTTTGAACGCCAGCTCGTCCAGCGCGGGCGGGCGCAGCTGGCGCAGCAGCTGGCGCGTGGAGTGATGAATGCGCCGGGCGAGATCGGCTATCTGGTTCGCGGCGGCCTGGGTTTGCACCGCATCGCGCGCCCGTTTGACCAGCTGCGACTGGATTTGAATCGCGGTGATGTTCTGGCCGATTTCATCGTGCAGCTCGCGCGCCAGATTTTTCCGCGTGTCTTCTTCGGCGTGGATCAGTTTTTCGGTCAGCGCCCGCCGCGCCGCCAGCTCCTCTTCCAGGCGGCGGCGATAGTGGTGCAGGTTTTGCGCCAGGTGCTGCTGGCGGCTGATGGCGATGCCCAGGCCGATGCCGAGCAGCGCCTGCGTTGCCAGAAAGATCTCCAGCTCGACCAGATTGCCGAACCCTCCGCCGACCTGCCGGGCGAGGGTGATCATCATGCTGCCGAGCAGGCCGGACAATACGCCGCCCTGCCAGCCGAACTTCCACGCCATCACCACATTCGGCAGAAACACCACGATCAGCAGCAGGCGTTCGATTTCCGGCGACAGCACCATCTGCGTGCCGATGCCGATAACGAAAAACAGGCTGCACCAGATGATTAAGGACGCGCGTAGCGGCGGGTTGGTGGTGTCCAGCCCCAGCAGATGGTAACGGTGCTGCTGGCGCAGAAATTCAAAGATCAGGTAGACGAACGGGGTCAGCAAGACGCCGCCGGTAAACGACGCCAGGCCGAGCAGCATCGCCGGGCTTGGCACTAATGGCGTAAGCAGGGCGGTATTGAGCAGCGAGGCGGCGGTCACCGCAGCCAGCAGCAGCGTCAGCCGCTGCCAGTAGAGCGGAAAACGGCGCCAGACTCGTTGCGCGAGCGCCGCCGGGATCAGGGTGATAAACGGCGCGGCCAGCAGACCGTAGCCGCTCAGCAGGCGTTCGCCGTGCAGCCAGAACAGCAGCAGCATCGGTGGCGCTATCAGGGCGGGCCAATAGCGACGCGCCAGCAGGATCAGCAGCGCGAGATAGACGCCGTGCGGCAAAAACAGCACTGCCTGATTGCCGTTGTGGGTCAGATAGAAACCGAGTGTCCACAGCATCAGCCAGCCGCTGCCCCAGGCCAACAGGATAAACAGCGAGATAACCCAGGGGCGGAAGCGGGGCGACATCAATGCCCCGCCAGCAGCTGATGGTCGAGGGCGAAATGCACCAGCTCGATGGTGCTGCTGCACTGCAGCTTGCCCAGGACGTTGGCGCGATGTACATGCACCGTTTTATGACTGAGCTCGAGCTTGAAAGCGATCTCCTTTACGCTGTCGCCTCTGACCAGCAGATCGAAAATTTCGCGCTCGCGCGGAGTCAAGGCTTCCAGCGCCGTGTTCGGTTGCTCGCCGCCGCGCAGCGCCCGCAGCGCGTCGGCGCACAGGTAATGGCCGCCCATATCGACGGAGCGTACCGCCTGCACCAGTTCTTCCGGCCCGCAGCGTTTGGTCAGATAGCCGCTGGCGCCGGCATCCAGCGCGCTCTGCACGAAGGTGGGAGAGTCATAGATGCTGAGGATGATCGCGCGGAACTGCGGTTTGTGCGCCCGCAGGCGCTTCAACAGGCTCAGGCCGTTTTCATCCGGCATGGCGATGTCCATCACCGCGACGCTGACGTCTTCGCGCAGCAATGCCGGCCAGGCCGCCGCCGCGCTGCTGTATTGCCCCACCACGTCGAGATCGTCCTCGAGGCTGAGCAACTGGGCAAAGCCTGAGCGCACCACCACATGGTCATCCACCAGTATCACACGGATCATTTTTCGCACTCTGCTGCCGAATCATGACCCTATGATGCCTGCCGCCGCGGGGCTGGCAATCAGCCAAGCGCGGTTATGCAATCGATGTAACAGAATCGTAATAAAAGGGCGCCGCCGGCGCCGTTAACGATCCACATCGATGGCGAAATGCTGCCACAGCGCGGCGCGGCGTTCCTCTTCAGAATGCAACGTCGTTTCGTGGCGCTGGTGATCTTCGGTCACGATCAGCTTCATGTCGCTGAGGGTGACCCGGCCGTGGTCCGTCGGCCGTGAACATACCAGGCGTTGGGTGAAGTGCGATTGCGGCGAGGTGCTGTGGAAGTGGCACATCTCGTCGAACTCATGCAATTCGCGCGGCTGAACGGTAAAGCGATACAGCGTTTTGGCATGCGAACGCTGGTCGCCGTTGCGGCGCTCCAGCAGGTAATACTCGCCTTCCCGCTCCAGGTGGAAGGTGCCGCTGGCCTGCGGTTGCGGCTCGGCGACGACGATCTTCAGCGGCGTCAGGAAGGAATCGCCGAAACCGACGTCCACCAGCCAGGCCTGGTCCGCCAGATCCACCCGCAGCGCCAGATGGTCGTAGCGCGGGCCGAAATGGCCGTCGCGCGCGCGGATCTCGCCGGAGATGAAGCTCACCTTGAAGCCGAGCTCTCGCAGCAGCAGGGCGAACAGCGTGTTCAACTCATAACAGAAACCGCCGCGGTTACGCTCGACCACCTTGCTGAACAGCGCCTCCGGCGCCAGCTGAATGCCCTGATGATAAATAATGCTCAGGTTCTCGAACGGGACGCTCAGCATGTGGCGATGGTGCAGCTGTTGCAGCGTGGGGAGGTCAGGGCGGGCGCCGCCGGTAAAGCCGATATGCTGCAGGTAGCTTTGTGTATCCACAGGGTGTCTCGCATGAGAAAAAGTAGGCATAAAATAGCGGGCTTTGCGGCTTTTGTGAGCGCATTCCGTGCTGCGCTGTCGCTGCTGCCGCAAACTGTCACTGGTCGGCGCTAGCCTGTTCCCCGGAGTTCAACATTGCAGGAGAACGGCTATGCAAGATTTCAAACATCGGGTGGCTCTGGTGACCGGCGCTTCCACCGGCATCGGCGAAGCGATCGCCGCCGAGCTGTTTCGGCGCGGAGCCACGGTGGTGATGACCAGCCGCCACGCCGCGCCTCTCGCCGCCGCCGCCGCGCGGCTCGATCCCGACGGTCGACGCGTGATGACGTTGCGGATGGACGTGCGCGATGCGCCGTCGGTGCAGCAGGGCATTGAAGAGACGGTGCGGCGCTACGGCGCGCTGCATCTGCTGGTCAACAACGCCGGGATCACCGGCCCGCACGAGGTGGGTATCGATCGGTACGCGGTCGACGATTGGCATGAGGTGATCGCCACCTGCCTGAGCGGCACGTTTTTCGGCATGAAGTACGGCCTGCCGGCGATCGTCGCCGGCGGCGGCGGGGCGGTGGTGAACCTCTCTTCCGCCAACGGGGTGGTGGGCATTGCCGGGATCGCGCCCTATACTGCCGCCAAACATGGGGTGCTGGGCTTGACGCGCTCGGCGGCGCTGGAATTCGCCACGCGCGGCGTACGCGTCAACGCCGTCGGGCCGGGCTATGTGGATACGCCGGCGATGGGGGCACTGCCAGCGTCGGCGCGGGCGCAGATGGCCGCTTCGCACCCGATGGGGAGAATGGCGACGCGGGAAGAGGTGGCGAAAACGGTGGCCTTTCTGCTTTCGGATCACAGCAGTTTCACCACCGGCGCGTTCTACAGTATCGACGGCGGTTATACTGCGTGCTGAGCCAGCGTCTGCAGCCAGGCCAGAAACGCCGCCGCGCCGGGCTTTTCCAGCGTGCGCGCCGGGTAAACCACGTAGTAGGGTTTGCTGAGCGGCAGCGCCGGTTCGGCCAACGTGACCAGCCGGCCTGCCGCCAGTTCGCGGGCGATCAGCCGCCGCTGGCCGAGCAGCACCCCGCGCCCTTGCACGGCGGCGTCGATGGCCAGTGAAGTCAGGTTATAGGTCAGCCCGCGCCGTGGCGGCGGCATGCGATCGGCGGCGGTGAACCACTCGTGCCATCCCGGCAGAAACTGGCTCTCCTTGCCCCAGTCAACGTGGAGAAGCGGCTGCTGCGTCCAGTCGCCGCGATCGCGCAGCGCCGGGCTGCACACCGGCTGTACCCGATCCTGAAACAGCCGCGCCTTTTCCAGCAGCGGGTAATCCTGATCGCCGAAGCATAGGGCGAAGTCCGCCGTCGAATGGGCGAAATCGACCGGCGCATGGGTGGCGTGCAGCCGCAGATCGCCGTCGGGGTATTGCGCCAGCCAGGCGTCCAGCGCCGGGTTCAGCCACTTGGAGGCCAACGCCGGCAGGGCGAACACCGTCAGCGCCTGCTTGCCGCGCTGGCGTTCGACGTGCTGCTGCGCCACGCGCAGCGTTTCAAACGCTTCCTGAACATATGCCAGGTAGTCCGCGCCCTGTTCGGTCAGCGTGACGCCGCTTTTGGCGCGGATGAACAGCGTGATGCCCAGATGCTGTTCGAGCTGGCGGATCTGCTGGCTGACGGCGGCGGCGGTCAATGCCAGCGCATCCGCCGCGCGGGCCAGACTGCCGGTGCGGGCGGCGGTTTCGAACGCCAGAATGGCGCTCAGTTTGGGCAGGCGCGCACGAGACGGTGAGTGCATGGGCAGGGTTATCGCTAAGAATTGGTTAACTTATCCATAACGTATTTTTGTTATGGCGGCAATGCGCCATTCGCTACAGTGAGAGGCATCCGGCTATCGCACTCGAGGGGAACGTCATGCCGCAACTTGCCGATATTATCGATCTGTCCGCCCATCCCATTGGCGACGCCGCGTTTCGCGCCCGCTGCAGGCAAACGCTGGAGAGCGCAGGCGCGCTGGTGCTGCCGGGATTTTTGCGCGACGCCGCGCTGGCGACGGTGCGGCTGGAAGGCGCCGAACAGCACCATGCGGCGTTTTACGCCACCAGCAAGCACAACGTGTATCTGCGGCCGCAGGACGACGCGCTGCCGGCCGATCACGCGCGCAACCGGCTGGTGGTGTCGTCCAAGGGCTGCATTACCGACGAGGATATTCCGCCCCAGTCGCCGCTGCGCGCGCTGTACGACGCCCCGGCGTTTCGCGAGTTCCTTTGTGCGGTGCTGGATGAGGCGCAGCTCTATCCCTACGCCGATCGGCTGTCGTCGATCAACCTGCATTACGCGCGCGCCGGCCAGGAGTTGGGTTGGCACTTCGATAACTCGTCGTTCGCCATCACGCTGCTGATCCAGAAACCGGCGGCGGGCGGGCGTTTCGAATATGTGGAGAAGCTGCGCGACGCCGACCGCGGCGAGATGAACTATGCCGGGGTTGCGCAGGTGCTGGACGGGGAACGAGCAGCCAAGCGGCTGGCGATCGAGGAGGGGGATCTGGTGCTGTTTCGCGGGCGCAATGCCCTGCACCGGGTGACGCCGACCGAAGGCGACGCTACGCGCATGCTGGTGGTGCTGGCCTACAATGCGCAGCCGGGCGTGATGCTGTCGGAAAGCGCTCGAATGACGTTTTACGGCCGGTTATAACGGATAAAAAAACCGCCCCGGAGGGCGGCTTGTCGATTTAGCGTTGGTTCTGTTCTTCGTGAGCCTGCTGTTCCAGTTTCACTTCCTGCGCCCGTTTGCGCAGGCCGAACCAGCCCAGCGTCAGCAGCACCGCCAACACCGGAATGGTGGCGATGGTCCAGGTGCCGTTCGGGTAGTCGAACGCCATCATCACCACCACGGTCAGCAGGAACGCCAGCGTCAGCCAGGAGGTGAACGGCGCGCCCGGCATTCTGAACGAGACAGGCTGAGCGCGGCCTTCGCGGATGGCTTTGCGCAGGCGCATCTGGCAAACGATGATAAACGCCCAGGAGGCGATAATGCCCAGCGAAGCGATGTTCAGCACGATCTCGAATACCCGCGACGGCACCAGATAGTTGAGCACCACGCCGATCACGTAGATGCCGCAGGTGACCAGAATGCCGGCGTAAGGCACCTGTTGGCTGCTCATCTTGGCCATCAGCTTCGGCGCGGAGCCGCCCATCGCCAGCGAGCGCAGGATGCGGCCGGTGGAGTAGAGGCCGGAGTTGAGGCTGGAGAGCGCGGCGGTCAATACCACGATGTTCATCACGGTGCCGATATAAGGCACGCCCAGCTTGCTGAAGAAGGTGACGAACGGGCTTTGGCCGGCCTGATAGGCATTCCACGGCAGCAGCAGCACCAGCAGTACCACGGAGCCGACGTAGAACAGACCGATGCGCCAGATCACGCTGTTGATCGCTTTGGGCATCATTTTGGCAGGATCCTTACACTCGCCGGCGGCAGTGCCGATCAGCTCAATGCCGGCGAAGGCGAAGATCACCCCTTGCACCAGCACCAGCGCGGGCAGCAGGCCGTGCGGGAACATGCCGCCGTTTTCGGTGATCAGATGCAGACCGGTGGTATTGCCCGCCACCGGAGTGCCGGTACCGAGGAACACCACACCCACAATCAGGAACAGCGCGATGGCGGCCACTTTGATCAGCGCGAACCAGAACTCCATTTCGGCGAACCATTTCACGCCGATCATGTTCATGGTGGCGACGATGCCGAGCGCGCCGAGGGCGAACAGCCATTGCGGCACGTCGGCGAAGGTGCCCCAGTAGTGCATGTACAGCGCCACCGCGGTGATGTCGACAATGCCGGTCATCGCCCAGTTGAGGAAGTACATCCAGCCGGCGACGTAAGAGGCTTTTTCGCCGAGAAACTCGCGGGCGTAAGAAACGAAGCTGCCGCTGGAAGGCCGATGCAGCACCAGTTCGCCCAACGCGCGCAGAATGAAGAAAGAGAAGATCCCGCAGACCAGATAGACCAGCGCCAGGGCCGGCCCGGCCAGCTCGAGACGGCCGCCGGTACCGAGGAACAACCCGGTGCCGATCGAACCGCCGATGGCGATCATTTGGATCTGCCGCTTACCCATGCTTTTGTGGTAACCGGATTCATGGGAGTCCAGCCAGCGTCTTCTGGCGGCGTGTTTGTCATCCGCCGACTTGTTTTGTGAGTGCATTATCCGTCCTGTTTACCTGTCTGTGATTAACTCCGCCCTGAGCTGCAGAGCAATCGATTGCCATCAGCAATCGTAATGAGAATGAGGTCGTGGCATCATTCCGCTGTTTATTGTGTATACAGCCGCCGTTAAATAACGGCGTGGCATGCTACCGTTTCCCGTTAAATGTGGCAAAAAAACCTGTGTGCAAATAGTGATCAAGTGTGTTTGTTTTTTAAACTGAAAACAAAAGCGCATATTATTCAGTAAGATGAGTCTCATTATCAACACGGAAATATCGAACGATAAAAGTGATTGAAATCACAGAATAATAATTACCTCGCAAATTAAAGGGATTTGGCGGTTATTTGGCTCGGAGGAGAAGGGGGGGAAAAATAAAGCGGTGGCGCCTGCGCAGCGATGAGCGTGCGCAGGCGAATAGGACGAGGGTTATTCTCAGGCGGATTCACCGGCCGGCAAAGCCGAAGCCGGCAGGCCGAATAGCTTGTCGAACGCCCAGTTAAACAGGAAGGTGTAGCAAGGAATGATGACGATGAGCGCCATATCCAGCAGCAGCGCTTGCCACAGCGTGATGCCCATCCACCAGGCGATCAGCGGGATCAGATACACCACCAGCGTCAGCTGAAACCCGACCGCGTGCAAAATGCGGCGCTTGAGGGTGCGGGCGCGCGATGCCTGGCGGCTCTCCCACCACTCGAATAAGTAGTTGTAAATGAAGTTCCAGCTGACGGCGATAGTGGTGATCACCACCGCCAGCGGTCCGGTGCTGGTCGGCGCGTGGCCCGACAGCAGCGCCAGCCCCAGCGCCGAGATCGTCATGCCGATGATTTCATAAGCGGTGACATACACCAGTTTGCGTTTGACGCCCTGCATTGTTTTCTCCCGATCTGTTTTTAGTTGCCTCTGCGGCGACGGCGGCTAAGATAACGTCAATCACATTGATAGAAAAAGTCAGGAGCTGTCAGTTTTACTGATAGATTAAACGATGAATTTTTCCAGCGACAACATCGAGCTGTTTCTGGCGGTGCTCGATCGCGGTTCGTTTTCCGCCGCCGCCCGCGCGCTGCGGCGCGTGCCTTCCGCCGTCAGCATGGGCATCGCCAACATGGAGGCGGAGCTCGGTTTTGCCTTGTTCGACCGTTCTCACCGCGAACCGACGCCGACCGCGCTGGCCCTGGCCCTGGCGCCGCATGCCCGACTGATCGCCGGGCAGCTCAAGCAGCTGCAGGTGCACGCCATCGAACTGTCCCAGGGGCTGGAAAGCACGCTTTCGATCGGCGTGGCGTCGGATATCAACGGCGCCGGCCTGCTGGCGGCGGTGAAAACGCTGTCGCAGCGTTATCCGCTGCTGAACATCGAAGTGCTCAGCGCGCCGCAGGACGACGTGTTGCACATGTTGCACCAGGGGCGCATCGGCGTTTGCCTGGCGTTCGGCGGGCTGAACGTCAACAGCGCGGAACAGTTCCACTTCGTCGGCGCGGAATCGCTGGTGGCGATGTTGTCGCCGCAGCATCCGGCGCTGGACGGCGCTGCGGGCGAGCTGTTTCTCGAGGATCTGGTCAACGTGCGGCAGATCATGGTGGCCAGCCGTGACCTGCCGATCGGCGATCTGCGTCCGCAGGTGGCGGAGGCTTACTGGCGCACCGATAGCCTGCCGATGGCGCTGAATATGGTGGAAGCGGGGCTGGGGTGGGGGAATTTCCCGCTGTCGCTGGCCGAGCCGCTGCTGGCGCAGGGCCGGCTGATGCGGCTGAAATTCAAAAATACCAAGAACGAGCTGCGCTTGCCGATGCATTTGATCTGGCAGAAGAACCGCCCGCTGGACAAGGCGGCGCGCGAGCTGGTGGCGCTGATGCGCGAGGCGCCGCAGAAAAGCTGACGCCGGGTGCGCTTGCTCACTCCGCGTGGCGTTTGCGCCACCAGAAGCGCACCAGCAGAATGGCGGCGATCGCCAGCGCGACAAACAGCAGGCTGGAGAGTTTTTTGTCGAAGCCGGTAACGAAGCTTTCGATCGCCTGGCCGCCAAAATAGCCGAGCATGACGAAGATCGTCGCCCAGAGAATGGCGCCGAGGATGTTAAGCGGCACGAAGCGCGAGGGCGGCAGGCGGCTGGCGCCGATCAGCACCGGGCCGATGATGCGGAAACCGTACATAAAGCGCACCCCGATAACGAACAGCATCGGGTGGCGGGCGATCAGCTTTCTGGCGCGCGCGATGCGCTTTTCCTGCCCTTTAAGGCGTGAGATCACCCGGCCTTCGAACCGGCGGCCGGTGAAGAACAGCAGCTGATCCCCCAGCGTGCCGCCGAGCGCCACCACCGCAATCACCCACGGCCAGTGCAGCAGCCCTTCGTGGGCGGCGATGCCGCCCAGCAGCGTGATGGTCTCCCCCTCAGCCAGGCAGCCGATAAACAACGCCCAGTAGCCGTAGTCCGTAATGTAGTGGGCCAAATCGGTCATTCCTTACTCCTTATGTGACTGACGCATAAGGGCAAGTATACGCCCGATCGCTAGCCTTGGGCGATCTGGGCCACCAATGCTCTGCGCCGCTGCAGGCTTTCCGCCATCTGCGCCTGCACTCTGGCGTAAATATGCGGCGGGGCCAGCTCCGGCGTGCCGCCCGCGAACGGTGGCGCCGGGGCGTATTCCAGGTAGAGCTGGATCATCTGGGCGGTGTCTTCGCCGTGCAGTTCGGCGATCAGCGCCAGCGCGAAGTCGATACCGGCGGTGACGCCGCCGCCGCTGATCACGTGGCCGTCGCGTTCCACGCGCGCTGCGCTCGGCACGGCACCGAACAGCTTCAGGCTGTCGCGCATCGACCAGTGGCAGGCGGCGCGTTTGCCTTGCAGCAGACCGGCGGCGGCCAGGATCAGCGAACCGGTGCATACCGAGGTCAGGTAGCGGGCATCGGCGCCCAGGCGACGGATCTGCTGCATGAACGCCTGATCCTGCAGCGCCTGCGTGCAGCCGCTGCCGCCCGGCACGCACAGCACGTCGCAGCGCGCGATCTCCGGCAGCGGGCGCAGCTGGGTGAAGTGCAAGCCTTCAGACTCGACATCCGCGCCGTCTACCGAGGCGACGATGATTTCCGCGCCCGGCATGTGGCGCAAAAACTGCAGCGGGCCGGTAAAGTCGAGCTGAGTGACGCCTTGATAGATGGGAAATACAATCACTAATGGTTCAGACATGATATTCGCCTCATTTTTATCGTTGGACCTGGGTCATAATAGCCGCCCTGTTTTTGGCTGATATGACAGATAACCCTCAAAAAGCGCCATCATGAAAACGATCGGTTTTGTGGTTTTTCCCGGTTTTAACCTGCTGGATTTTGCCGGGCCGCTGGCGGCGTTCGATAACGTCAACCAGTTCACTGACCCGCCGGCTTACCGCTGTGTGGCGATCTCGCCGCAGGGCGGCATGGTCGCCAGCTCGGCCGGGGTGGCGATCGCCACGCAGCCGTGCGGCGACGAGCGTTTTGATACGCTGGTGGTGGCCGGCGGCAGCGGCAATGTGATGGCGGCGCAGTCACCGGCGTTGGCAGCGTTCCTGACGGCCCACAGCCGGCGAGCGCGGCGCATCGCCAGCGTGTGCACCGGGGCGTTTATTCTGGCGGCCTGCGGTTTGCTGGACGGCAAACGTGCCACCACCCACTGGTATCACGCGGCGCGCTTGCAGCAGAACTACCCGCGCATTCGCGTCGACAGCAACCGCATTTTCATCCGTGACGGCGATATCTGGACTTCGGCGGGCATCAGCGCCGGCATCGATCTGGCGCTGGCGCTGATCGAGGACGATCTCGGCGCTACGATAGCGGCGGGCGTGGCGCGGCAACTGGTGGTGTACCACCGTCGCCCCGGCGGGCAGTCGCAATATTCGCTGTTGCTGGCGTTGAATCCGCCGTCGGATCGCATGCGCGCCGCGCTGTCGTACGCGCGCGAGCACTTGCATCTGCCGCTGTCGGTGGCGGATCTGGCCGACGCCGCCTGCCTGAGCGAGCGGCAGTTCGGCCGGTTGTTCCGCGCTGAAACCGGGCAGACGCCGGCCAAGGTGATCGAGCAGCTGCGGGTCGAGGCGGCCAGGGTGCGCATCGAAGAGGGTGCCGAGCCGCTGGAAGCGATCGCCCGTTCGGTGGGGTTCAGCGATCCGGAACGCATGAGGCGGGCGTTTATCCGCGTATTTGGCCTGTCGCCGCAGGCGATCCGCCGGCTCGGCCGCGCGGGATAACTTTTTTGCCACGCCTGGCGGCGGAGCACACCAGAGGAGCAACGGATGTATCAGGATTTTGACAGTGAATTGAACTGGGCGATGCGCCATATGCCGCGCACCCGGGCGGCGGTGGCGGCACTGCCGGACCTGCACGGGGTGCGGCTGGCGTGCAATATGCACCTGGATCTGAAAATGGCGCCGCTGGTGGCCGGCCTGCTGGATAAGGGCGCGGCGATCTTCCTGACTACCTGCAATCCCACCACGGTGCAGAACGACGTGGTGGCCTGGCTGGAACGGCGGGGGGCGCAGGCCTATGCCTGGCGCGACATGAACGCCAGCGAGTGGTCGGAATCTTTCGATCGCGCGCTGGACTGGCAGCCGACCCACCTGTGCGAAATGGGGGCGGATCTGACCACCCGTCTGCACCAATCGCCGAACGGCCCGCAGATCGTCGCCGGGCTGGAAGCCACCGGATCGGGCATCAGCCGGTTAAACGGCGTGGCGCCGCGTTACCCGATCTTCAACTGGGACGATCTGCCGGTGAAAGAGGGGTTGCATAACCGGCACATGGTTGGGCTGACCGCCTGGCACACCTTCTTCCAGACCACCCATTTGACGCTGCACGAAAAGCGCGTGCTGGTGATCGGCTACGGCCTGGTCGGGCAGGGAACGGCGGCGGCGGCCAGGGCTTACGGCGGCCAGGTGATGGTGGCGGAAATCGACCCGGCGCGCGCGCTGCAGGCGCGTTATGACGGCTGGCAGGTGGTGGATCTGGCGAGCGCGGTCGCTCAGGCGGACGTTATCGCCACGGCGACCGGCGCGAAGAACGTGCTCTCGGCGCAGCATCTGCAGCAGGCGCAGGACGGCGTGTTTATCCTCAACGTCGGCCACGTGGCGGAAGAGATCGACGTCGGCTTCCTCAAAGGCCTGCCGCACCACGAGCCGATGCCTTATGTGAACGCTTACCAACTCAATGAGAAGACGGTCTATTTGCTGGCCAACGGTTCGATGTTCAACCTGACCGCCGGCTACGGCGATAGCCTCAACGCCTTCGACGTGACGTTGGCGGTGATGGCGGCCGGCATCGGCCATATCGTCGGTGCAGGGGCGCGGCAAACGCCGGGGCTGTACCTGCTGCCGCAGTCGGCGTGGCAGCCGGCGCTGTAACTTTTTCTACGCGGGCGCTCATCCCAGGGCGCCCGCGGGCTGTGCCGTTTTTCGGCCGACAGAATTTGTCACAAATCCGCCCTACAATCCCAGTGCCAAGCACCGCACCCTCACATATAATTCGCAGAGTTCAAGCCCCCATTTCAGAGTAATGCCTGTGAAAATACGTGTTTTGGTTCTGACCCTGCTCGCTTTGCAGGCGGGCGCAGGCTTTGCGCCGCGCGCGCTGGCCAGCGACAACGCCGCCGCTCTGCACGCCACCCAGCCGGAGCTGGCTTCCGGCAGCGCGATGGTCGTCGATATGCAAACCCATAAAGTGATGTATGCGCGCAACCCGGATGAAGTGGTGCCGATCGCCTCGATTACCAAGCTGATGACCGCCATGGTCACGCTGGACGCACACCTGCCGCTCGACGAGATGTTGTCGGTGGATATCCACCAGACGCCGGAGATGAAAGGGGTTTATTCGCGGGTGCGGCTGAACAGCGAAATCAGCCGCAAGGATATGCTGCTGCTGGCGCTGATGTCGTCGGAAAACCGCGCCGCCGCCAGCCTGGCGCACCACTATCCGGGCGGCTACAACGCCTTTATCAAAGCGATGAACGCCAAGGCCAGGGCGCTCGGCATGACCAATACCCATTACGTCGAACCGACCGGGCTCTCTATCCACAACGTGTCGACGGCGCGCGATCTGACCAAGCTGCTGATCGCCACCAAGCAATATCCGTTGATCGGCCAGCTCAGCACCACCACCGAGCGCATGGCCAGCTTCAAGGATCCCAACTACACGCTGCCGTTCCGCAACACCAACCACCTGGTGTACAACCCGAAATGGAACATTCAGCTGACCAAGACCGGTTTCACCAATCAGGCGGGCCACTGCCTGGCGATGCGCACCGTGATCGGCAACCGTTCTGTGTCGCTGGTGGTGCTGGACGCCTTCGGCAAATATACCCACTTCGCCGACGCCAACCGGCTGCGCAGCTGGATTGAGACCGGCAAGGTGACGCCGATCCCGGCCGCCGCCCGCGACTATCGCCGCCAAAAAGACGCCAGCCTGGCGAAAAACGCCACCGAATGACCCGCCTGGCGGCCTGCCCGTTGGCGGCAGGCCGCTATCGGCCCTCGGGCCGCCTGATGACAAATCCCCGCTCGCGATCGCCGTCGAACCCGGCTTTGAGATAAAGCTGGTGCGCGCCGGTGCGTTGCTGCCCCGACAGCAGCATCACCTTGTAACAGCCCTTGCGCCAGGCCAGCTGCAGCGCGTATTCAATCATGGCGAGCGCCACGCCGTGGCCGCGATAGGGCTCCGCCGTCACCACGTGTTCGATGACGCCGAACGGCTGTGCCTGGTGCGCCAGCCCTGGGATCAGCGCCATCATGCAGGTGGCGATCGGTTGTTCTTCCTTTGCCGCCACCACCAGACGGATCGCCGGATCGTCCAGCAGGCGCTGCAGGGCACGGCGCGCATCGTCGGTGCGCAGCGGCGCGTCCTGCGGACGCAGCTCGCGATACAGGGCCAACAGGCCGTTGAGATCGTCCGGCTGCGCCAGACGATGAATGATGCTCATGGTTGCTCCTTTCCGCCGCTTCAGCGGTAATCCGCTATCCTCCATTAATACCACAACGTTTGTCGGAGGGGATGTTATGAGTCAGGTGTCGACTTTTGTCATGTTCCAGGGAGAGGCGCAACAGGCGATCGACCTCTACAGCCAGGTGTTCGAGCGTTTTCGGCTCATGCAGGTGCAGCATTACGACCCGACGCCGGACGGCCGGCGGTTGATCAAGCATGCCACCATCGATTTCGACCGGCAGAACCTGGTGTTTATCGACAGCCCGATCAGCCATGACTTCAGCTTCACCCCGGCGGTGTCGCTGTTCATCAACTTGCCTAACGAAGAGGCGCTTGAACAGGCCTTTCACCGCCTGGCGGAAGGCGGCAAGGTGCTGATGCCGCTCGATGATTACGGCTTCAGTGCCCGTTTCGGTTGGCTGAATGATCGTTTCGGCCTCTCCTGGCAGCTCAATGTGCCGGCGGGCGATCTGCCCTGACGCCAGGGGCGTGCAAAAGGCATGGTAGTGCCTGCAGTTGTTTCATATGCTTACCCCCGTGGTGGCAGGGAATTCTGCCGTGGGCAATACCGACAACATTCATGGAAAGGTGCGCTTTGATTGATTTTGACCGCTATGTTGAGCAAGCGAAGTCTTACGGCGAGTGGCCGGGCGGGCACGTGGAGATGTCGTCCGGTCGCGTTGAGGGATTGAGCTATCGCCTGTATCGGCAAACTGCCGCGAGTGAAGACGTGATGGTGGTGTATCACGGCGGCGGGGTTAACAGCGCTGCCGGGTATGACGTCCTGGCGCGCCAGTTGGCGGCCGAGCCAACGCTCGCGGTGTGCCTGGTCGATATTCGCGGACATGGCGATTCCGCCGGAGAGCGGGGAACGGTTGAGCGGCCTGAGCGTATTTGGCGCGATGTCGATGTCATCCTGGCGGAAATGCGCCTGCGTTTTCCGTTGGCGCGCAGGCACCTGCTTGGTCATTCCAGCGGCGCCGGGATGTTGCTCAACTACTTGACCCGTTATCCTTGCGAGCAGCAGGCGGATAGCCTGATCATGCTGGCGCCTGAGCTGGGGCCATTTTCCGGGATAGCCCGCGATCTGACGGCGGCGGCCCGTTTTGCTCAGGTGCGCCAATGGCCCTTTGTGGCCAATGCGCTCAGCGGTGGGCGATGGTTCGGGCAATCTCGGGCGGTCAGCCTGAATTTTCCCCCGGCCGTGCTGGCCACCTCCCTCGATTTTGTCTGCCAATACAGTGTCAATATGGCTAACGCGTTGACGCCGCGCGCCCCGGCAAAGCAATTGGCGGCGTTGCGATTACCGACTTTGCTGCTGGCGGCAGCCCAGGACGAGTTGTTCAATGCGCAATCGATGCAGCGCTTTGTCGAACAGCATGGCAGCGTGTATGTGGCATTTGGTTTGCTTGAGGGCAGTACGCATTTATCGTGCGTATTTGATGCCCATCGCCCGGTCCTTCAACATATTTCGCGTGCGTTCACGATCGCCTCCGATTGCGACGCACCTATTTAACTGCTTGTTTATTACACACTTCTTCTCCGTCATTAACTGGACGGAGGAGTAGTGATTGAGATCACGAAACTGGTTAATAAATCTTTATGATTTTGAATGCAAAATGTTAACATCCCGCCGCTTTCATTAGGCTTGCTAATGATATTCTTATTGTCAAGGAATGCTCAGGATGGATTACCAAAACGTCTTTCAATTGACGGATCAGGAACGAAACGAGTTATTTTCGGCATTAGATAGAATTGCTTACGATCCCGCCGGCGGCGATGCTTATATTCACGCCATACGCTCGACCATGATCACCCATTTGCCCCACAGATTAAGCGCCGCATTAAGCCAGCAAAAGGCGTCGATCAAACCACGGCCTTATCTTATTTTAAAAAATGTGCCGGTGGATAAAGAAGTGTTCTTTTCCCCTTGTCCGAACCAATATACGCCTTCGGCTAAATCCGGTAATATCAGCGAAAACCTGTTGGTCGGTATCTCTTCGCTCATCGGCGAACCTTATTCGATGTATTTCGAAGGGAAAGAACTGATCAATAATCTGATCCCCAAACGCGAAGCTAAAAAAGAATATACCGGCCTGGGATTCGATGTTGAACTGGACTTCCATATTGAAAATGCGGCCCTGAAACACCTGGAGCAGTTCAACGTTTCGCCGATGGGCCTGCTGTTGGCCGGCGTGCGCCGCGATCCGCACAGCCCGATGACGCGCATCTCCGACTCGCGTCTGGCGATCGCTCAACTGAGCCGCGAGGACGTCGAAACGCTGGCCAGCCCGCTGTACAGCATCAAGCTGCCGTACCGCTGGCGCCAATCCACTCAGGCCGGGCGTGAAGAAACCGCGCTGGTGCCGCTGATCTCGCAAAACCACGTGTTGCCAGATGTGAGCGCGGTCTTCTATCCCGGCATGATTGCGGCCAGCACGCCACGGGCGGAAGCCGCGCTGGAACGTTTCTATGGTCTGGTGAAAGAAAACGCCATCGGCATCGATATTTGCCCGGGCGATTTGGTTTACATCGACAATCGCTTTGCATTGCATTCGCGCGATAAGTTTACGCCTTCCTTCGATGAAAAAGATACGCCGTTGCGCTGGGTGCAACGGGTCTTCATTTCGGCAAGCTTGTGGAATCACCGCAACCTCAATCAGGTTGAAGAGCGTATTTTCTCGATTTAAGGTTATTATTCATGCTGAACGTTTTTCTTTCTATATTGCCGATTTTTTTGTTAATTGTGCTGGGCTATTTGTCAAAGCTTTATGTTAAAGATGTCGCCGTTTTTTGGGGCTTTTCTGACAAATTCGTTTATTACCTGTTTTTTCCGGCGCTGTTGATATTGGATATCAGCGAAGCGGACTTTAGCGGCGCGGACAGCTTCTATCCCGTTGTGGCGACCATTATTTCCACATTGGCCATTGCGTTGATTATTTTCGTTGGCAAGCTGTTTTTCAATACATCGGCGGATCTGTTTACCTCCATTTTTCAGGGGGGAGTCAGGTATAACTCTTATGTATTCATCGCGCTGTCGCAATCGCTGTTCGGCAGTGAGGGGGTGGCGCTGTCCGGCTTCTTCGTGGCGTACATGATCATTCTGACCAACATCATGAGCGTGTTGGTGATGAACCACTACGGCACCGGCAGTAAGAAAAGCCTGAGCGGCGCGCTGCTGGCGCTGACGAAGAACCCGCTGATCATCGGCGCGTTGTTCGGGGTGTTGATGAATCTGTGCAACCTGCATATCACCGGTGCGCTAAAACAGCTGTTCGTTTATCTCTCCAACGCCGCCACGCCGCTGAGCCTGATGTCGGTCGGTGCAGGGTTGATCGTCAGCATGCATATCCGCAAATTGGTTTCCATCTCTTATGCGACCGTGCTGAAATTGGTGGCCATGCCGCTGATTACCATCGCGCTGGTGCACTATTTTGGCGCCACCGGCGTGCCCGCCAGCATCGCCATTCTCTATTCCGCTGTGCCTTGCGCCGGCAACGCCTATATTCTGGCGCGGCAAATGGGGGGCGACCATGAAGCGATGGCTTCCATCATCACCTGGACGACGCTGCTGTCGGTCATTACCGTCACCTTCATTCTGGGCAGCGTAGCGCTGTAACGCCGGCGCCGGGCGGCAAGCGCCCGCCCGGCGTTTTCCGATATCCTCCCATATCCTTTCATCAGGCTTTACCGCTATGCTAAACGGATAGTGAATGTGAAAAGGATGAATCATTTTGGCAGGAAGTAGCTTACTTACCCTTATCGACGACATCGCTTCGTTGCTGGACGATGTCTCTTTAATGACCAAGATGGCGGCCAAAAAAACCGCCGGTGTGCTGGGGGACGATCTGGCGCTCAACGCGCAGCAGGTGACCGGCGTTAAAGCCGATCGCGAGCTGCCGGTGGTATGGAGCGTTGCCAAAGGGTCGCTGATCAACAAGGCGATCCTGGTGCCGTTGGCACTCTTGATCAGCGCCTTCGCGCCCTGGGCGATTACGCCGTTGCTGATGGTGGGCGGCGCCTACCTATGCTACGAAGGGTTCGAAAAGGTGTTCCACAGCCTGAGCCCCGGCAAGCCGGCGCAGGAAGATAAATCCGACGGGCCCGGCGCCAATGAGGACGCTGCAGCTTATGAGAAGCGCAAGGTGAAAGGGGCGATACGTACCGACTTTGTGCTCTCCGCCGAGATTATCGCCATCACGCTGGGCACCGTCGCCGGCGCCACCTTCAGCCAGCAGGTGATCGTCTTGTGCGGCATCGCCGTCGTGATGACGCTCGGCGTGTACGGCATCGTCGCCGGCATCGTCAGGCTGGACGATCTGGGGTTGTATCTGAGCCGCAAAGGCAGCGCGTTGGCGCGCTCCCTCGGCGGCGGCATCGTGCGCGCCGCGCCTTATTTGATGAAAACGCTGTCGATCGTCGGCACCGTCGCCATGTTTATGGTCGGCGGCGGCATCCTGACCCACGGTTTGCCGCCGGTACATCATCTGTTCGAAGACTGGGCCTCGTACACCACCGTGGTGCCGACGTTTGGCCATATTCTGCAGGGTGTGGTTCCGGCGCTGTTGAACGTGGCGTTCGGTCTGGTGGCCGGCGGCGTAGTGCTGGCGGTGGTGTCGGCGCTGGGCGCAGCGCGCGCGCGTTTCAAGGCATGATGAAAAGTCTCGCCCCGGGAGGGGCGAGGCGTTTTAAAAAATCAGTTTGAGAACGCCGGTAATCGTCAACAAACCCACGATAAAGATGATGGCGACAAGCCACAGAATAATTTTCATTTGATTCTCCCTTACCCGTTAAATGTGGCGCGCGGTTGGCGCTAACTCAATGAAATCATTCTTCACTATAGACGCTATCTCCCCATCGCGCGTCGCCACGCATTCAGGGATGCTGTTTATCACCCGCGCCCAGCGCGCGCTGCATGATGTGGGTGTCGCGCCACTCCCCCAGCTTGAACCCCACCGCTTTTAACGTCCCGACGCTGGTGAAGCCGAGCGACTGGTGCAGCGCCAGCGAGCCGCGGTTGGCGGCGGAGTCGCCGACGATTGCCAGCATCTGGCGCCAGGGGCCTTGCTCGCAGCGGGCGATCAGCGCGCTCAGAAGTGTTTTGCCGACGCCTTTACCCTGTTGCCCCTCGGCGATGTATACCGAGTCTTCTACGGTAAAGCGGTAAGCCGGCCGGGGGCGATAAGGCGTGGCATAGCAGTAGCCCACAATACGGCCTTCGCTTTTCGCCACCAGCCAGGGCAGGCCGGCTTCCTGCACCTTGCTCAGCCGCAGCTGCATTTCCGCCAACGTCGGCGGCTGTTCTTCAAACGAAGCCGCGCCTGTCAGCACGTGGTGGGTGTAAATACGCAGCACGGCGACCATATCGTCCGGCGTGGCGTCGAGGAGGCTGAGTGCGGGGGCTAAGAGCGTCATGGCAAGTCTGTTTACCTTGAAAATCAGCGGATAAACGGCATTATGCGCGCCGCCCGCCGTCGGGGTAAATCGGGTTTTGTTATGGTGAGATAAGACAACCCTATGGGAACGTTCGCCGCGTATCGGTCAGGGTAGAAAGGCTGAGGGGGCAAGAGCGGAAAGATAAGAAATCAGTGGGCGCTTGATAGGCAAAAGCCCAGCTTGGTGGCTGGGCTTCGCAGGACCCTGAAAGGGAGGGTATAGCATAAGGGCCTTTATCGGCTACGGCGACAATTTCACCTGATTTGTCTGTTTTGTCAACAACAGCGTACTGGTCAGAACAGCATATTGCGGGCATTGATCGACTTAATGACGGCGCGTTGGATGTCAGCAACAAGCTCGCGTGACAGACACTGGGTAAGAAAACCTCTCTCTTTACGGGCTCTGCTCAGCCGTTGACGGCTGACTTGCTGCACCAGATCGCCCTTTGCCCAACGCGTTTGCGGATGAAAGAATCTCATATCTTCGATGAGTTCTCGTGTGATCTCTATGTGCAACCCTTGTTGGATCTTATTCGAATCTCTGGTGGTCGACAGCGGTACGATAATGCAGGCATTACCGTTAATTTTGCCATTTAACACAACAACTAAACGGTTCTTCACCATTTCTGGCGGAATGTAGCCATCATAAAAGCCGGCTTCATGCGGTTGGCAGAGTGATAGTGGGTAGTTGCCATAGTTGCACTCAAGAATTTCCCCGACCTTGGGGGAAAATTTGATCGGCATCGATACACTCCTTTGTTGCGAACAATCCGTGTTATGGAGGAATGAGCATGCGGGCGTTTTGCGTTGAGAGAAAGGTGTGGCGTAAGGAAACGGCAAATGAAAGTGAAAAATTGCGGATTCGTACGCAGAATCCGCCTTGATGGTGGCCGAATTTACCAGCCTTTCACCGCGCCGCCGTTGAAGATTTTCTCGGCGGCCTTGGCCACTTCGTCCGACTCATAGGCCTTGATGAAGTTCTGCACGTTCGGCGCGTCCTTATTGTCTTCGCGGGTGACGATGATGTTGGTGTACGGCGAGTTTTTATCCTCGATGAAAATGCCGTCTTTGGTCGGCGTCAGGCCGGTTTGATTGATGTAGGTGGTGCTGATAACGGCGACGGTGACCTTCGGATCGTCCAGCACGTGCGGCAGCTGCGCGCCTTCCAGCTCCATGATCTGGTAATGATGCGGGTTGGCACTGATATCCAGGGCGGTGGGCAGCAGCCCCTTGCCTTGTTTCAGGGTAATCAGGCCGGTTTTTTCCAGCAGCAGCAGGGCGCGCCCCAGGTTGGTCGGATCGAGCGGAATAGCGATCACCGCGCCGTCCGGCAGCTCTTTGAGCGATTTTATCTTTTTGGAGTAGCCGGCCATCGGGAAGACGAAGGTGTTGCCGACCGCTACCAGCTTATAGCCGTGATCTTTGTTTTGCTGTTCGAGGAACGGGCGGTGCTGGAACACGTTGGCGTCCAGTTCGCCTTTGTCGGTGGCGTCGTTCGGCAGCAGCGAACCGCTAAAACCCACCAGCTCGACCTCCAGCCCGTATTTTTCTTTCGCCACCTGTCTGGCGACCTCCGCCACGTCCTGTTCCGCGCCGTTGATGACGCCGACTTTGATATGGTTTTGGTCGGTTTTTTGATCGCAGCCCTGAAGCGCCAATACGGCGGCGAAGGTCGCCGCCAGAGGGGTGATACGCCAGCGTAAGGTCATCGAAGTCTCCCTGAAAAGAACAATAAAATCAGTTGTTTTTTGTTCTTACAGCTAAGCCTGAACTGCCGATGAAGTCAAACGCTCGTTCAGCATAAACGGCTATAGCTTATAGCCGTTATGCGGCGGGGGGATTATCGGCTGAGCGAACGCAGCACCACGATGCCCGGCGTAGCCATCACGTAATCTATAAAGGGCGAATCGACCACCTGCATGTTGGCCTTGCGCGAGGAGGCGTTGCGCAGCACCGGGCCGTTGTCGGTCATCACGTAGATGCCGGTGTGGGTGACATCCAGCCCGTCCAGGTTGGTGTAAATGCCGATATAATCGCCGGTGCGCAGCTGGGCCAGCACCTTGTCGTCGACGTTGTCGCTGGGGATATAGGTCACGCTGCGCTGTACGTTGGGCAAACCGGGCAGGTAGCTGCTGCCGTCTGCCTTCTGGTTGAGGGTTTTCACGAGGGTGACGGCGTGCGGGCTGAGCTGCGCGGTGATGTCTTCGGCCACCTTGTGCGGCCGCTGCGCCCAGTCGGTGAAGAAGTGTTTGCGCTGCGGGAAGGCGATTTTGCCGTCGACGTAGCGGATATCTATCAGCCGCTGTACGAACTCGCCCTCGCTGCGGGCGGTGCTGAGCGCTTCCACATAATCGATGTAGGTGAAGCAATCCAGCCCGCGGAAGTCGATCACCAGCTGCTCGGGCGTGTTCTGCGAGCCGATCAGGCGATTGGCGAGATAGGGGGTGCCGAGAAACTCGCGCGAAATCAAATCGACGGTGCGGCCATGTGGCTGAGCGGCGGGCCAACCGGCGCGCAGCGCGAGGATCTCACGCAGCTTGCTGCGGGTGCTGGCGTCCATCTCCGGCTGCACGCTCGGCGGCGCAACGGTGACGTCGGGCGGCGGCGTTGCCGGGGTGGGGCGCTCGGCGCATCCGCTCATGGCGATAGCTAACATCAGTAAAACAACCTTGTTCTTGTTCATACGGCCCTCCATGGGTGTCGCTGGCTTATCATAGTAAGTGATAACAGTTCTCATCCGATGGTAGGGGTTAAAAAGTAAACATAACCTCAATGAGGCCCGATAAATCAGTAACCGATTTCGTTATTGAACGGCAAATACCAGAACAGTGCGATCTCGTGATCGGCGATCTCCGGCTCGGCGCGATACAGTAAACGATCGATGCCGCCGAGGATAAACCCGTAATGCTGGTAGCAGCGGCAGGCCGCCAGATTGTTGTTCTGCGTTTCGAGCATCATACCTGAGGTTTCCTGCAGCCGTGCCCACTGTTTGGCGCAGTCCAGCAGCGCCCCGGCGATGCCCTGACGGCGCGCGTGAGCGCTGACGGCGATCTCATCGATCAGGGTGTAACCGTTCCAGTTTTTGCTCAGCGTGATATGGCCAACGGCTTCGTTCTGGCGATACGCCAGGAAGGTGACGCTGTCGTCGTTGACGAGCGGCGCCAGCGGATACTGTTTGCGAAACGGCGCGACCGGGCGGGTTGGCCAGCTGTCGACCGGGCTGTCGAACTGCGGCAGGGCGTAGCTGGCGACGGTAAAGCTGAAATCGCCGCAGGCCAAATAATCGGCGGGCAACGCCTCAATGGCCGTGATGCGGATGGCCGGGTTCATGACGGCAGCTCCCGCAGCAGGCGCGCCGGGTTGCCGGCATAGATCCCCTTGCGGGTGATATCGCGGGTCACGACCGCCCCGGCGCCGATCACCGCGCCACTGCAGATCTCCACCGCCAAGACCGTGGCGCCGGAGCCGATGGACACCCGATCGCCGATGCGCGTGCGTCCCCAGCTGGCCGGATCGGCATTGGGCGCACCGTCTTTGAACAGATCGTTGGCGAAGGTGACGCCGTGGCCGACAAAGCACTCTTCGCCGAGCGTGACGTATTCGCAGATAAAGCTGTGCGACTGAATTTTACTGCGCGCGCCAATGCTGACGTAGCGCTGGATCTCGACGAACGGGCCGACGAAGACATCGTCGCCGAGCCGGCAGCCGTACAGATTGCAGGGCTCGACAACGGTGACGTTACGCCCGGCGTCGACGTCGACGATCCCCGCCTGGCGGATGGTGATAACGGATGGCATAACCTTCCTCTCAGTCTGGGTTTGATGGGGGGAGTATAAGACAAAGCGCCGCGGCGTTGCGCTTTCTGCACGTTTTTTCGCCGAAAGACTATAATTAGTACAGGGGAGAGAGCCCCGTGGCCGCAATCCTCGCACGGGTAGCTGTCCGTCGGAGGTGTGGAATTCGTTCGCCGATCGCGGCCTACGGCGAGATAGGAGGTGTCTCATGGTCAGTCATGTTTGGGGACTTCTGGCGCATCCCAGCGCCGAGTTCGAACAGATCAAAAGCGAGAATGAAAGCGTCTCGCACCTATACACCCATCACGTGTTGCTCTTGGCAGCAATCCCGGTGGTCTGCGCCTTTATCGGCACCACCCAGTTGGGCTGGCTCTCCGGCGAGGGACATGCCATCAGGCTCGACATGTTTACCGCGTTTTATACCGCCGTGGCGTTCTACCTGCTGATGCTGGCGGGCGTAGCGGCCATGGGGAAAGTCATTCACTGGATGGCGCGGCGTTATGAATCGCGCCCAAGTCTGCACCGCTGCATGGTGTTCGCCGGCTACGTGGCGACCCCGATGTTCCTCAGCGGGGTGGTGGCGCTTTATCCGGTTGTCTGGCTGTGTCTGTTTGTCGGCATTATCGGCCTGTGCTATTCGGGCTATCTGCTGAATCTGGGGATCCCGCACTTCCTGAATATCGACAGTAAGGAAGGGTTCATCTTCTCCAGCTCGACCTTCGCTATCGGCATCCTGCTGCTCGAGCTGCTGCTTGGGGTGACGGTGCTGCTGTGGGGGTACGGTTCCTGGTTGTTCTGAGTTAACGGTAGTTGTTGTCGCCCCCGCGCCGGTGGAACGGCGCGGGGGCTTTTGCTTTTATGCGCGGCGGAAAACCAGCATCACGCCGAGCACGATGCCCGCCATGCCCAGCAGGCTCAGCGCGGCTAACGCGTGGCCGAGCAGCAGGTAATCCAGCAGGGCGGTGACCGCCGGGATCAGATAGAACAGGCTGGTGACCTGCACCAGGTTGCCGCGCTGGATCAGGCGATACAGCAGGAAAGTCGCCAGCACCGAGATCACCACCGCCATCCACAGCAGCGGCAGCACGAACTCAGGCCGCCATTCGACCCGCAGCGGCTCAAACGGCAGCGCCAACGCACACATCAACAGACCCATAGCATACTGCAGCGGCAAGACCGCCAGCGGCGGCTGGGCCATGCCCTTTTGCAGCAGGGTGCCGGCGGTCATGCAGCCCAGAGCGATAAAGGCGAACAGCATGCCGCTCGGCGAGAAGTTGGCCACCATCAGGCTTTGGTACACCACCAGCGTCAGCCCGGCCAACGCCAGCGCCAACCCGCAGGCGCGCAGCCCGGCACAACGCCGTTCGGTGATGAACTGGGTGAGGATCGGCTGTACGCCGAGCAGCGTCGCCAGCACCCCGGGCGTAATGCCCTGTTCCAGCGCCAGCAGATAACAGATCTGATAGCCGCCGATCATCAGCACGCCGATCAGCGCGATGCGTCGACGGGTGCCGGGGGCGGGCAGGCACTGGCGCCGCCACAGGCCGATAGCCAACAGCACCGCCAGTGCGATGGCGCAGCGGAAGAACAGAAAAGCGAAGGCGGAAGCGTGTTCCAACCCCCAACGGGAGAAAATAGCGCCGCTGCTCCAAAGCAGGACGAACAGCGTAGCCAGGCCGGCATTGGCCCAGAGAGAAGGTAATCGCATATCAATTTCACCTGTCGTGAAAATTACAGGCTCCGGCGCGCGCGGCGGTCTACGCCTGAACGCAACAGATCAACATAAGCCGGAGGTAAAAAGTCGGTTTGGCTTAGCGCACGACCACAATGCGTGGCGGGTAAGCGGCAACCGCTGAAACGACAGAGGAAACGGCGGGTGGAGCGGAGGAAGCACACAGCAAAACGACGGCCGGGGCGGTCGCGTTGGTGGGATCTGTGCTGTGCGCAAAGTGAGTCATCTAGCTTCCTGAACATCGGGAATGAAATTAACCGTTTCAAACATAACCAAGTTCGCCGTGGGACGCAATCGTAAATCGCAGGTACTTTAATGATAATGAAAATCATTATCATTAATTAAAGGATATGTTATGTTGCTTTAACGGCGCAATTTTGATGCAAAAGCAAGCCGCAGCGGAGTGGATACCCTGTTCCGGCTTGCGCGTTGAGTGCGTATGGCAAGAGACGTTGCGATTCGCTTTTGCAGAGGGCGGGCAATCGTGATAGAAATAATGATATGTTATAATATAACAAATAGTGCATGATGAACCCAATTCACGACATCCTCCACGTTGATGGAGTGAGCCTGGCCGGCCACGGTGGGGCATTGATACTCGACAACATTCATTTCGCGCTCCGCTCCGGTGAGAAGCTGGCGGTGATCGGCCCCAACGGCAGCGGCAAGTCGAGCCTGTTACGCACCCTGATCGGCGAAACGCGGCCGGACAGCGGCGGCATTTACTGGCGCGGGCGCGCCTTGTCAAACTGGCCGGCGGCGGAGCGCGCCAAAAGCATCGCCTTTCTGGCGCAAAACGATCTGCCGGATCTAAGGCTGTCGCTTGAGGATTATGTCGCCTTAGGGCGTTTGCCATTTGGTGAGCAACCGGCGGCGGCGAAGCGCATCGTTGACCAGGCCATCGAAGAAACCGGGCTGGGGCCGCTCAGGCGCCACCCGCTGGGGCGGCTCTCGGGCGGCCAGCGTCAGCGCGCTGCGCTGGCCCGGGCGTTGGCGCAGTCTCCCGACCTGTTGCTGCTGGATGAACCGACCAATCACCTCGATCCGCCCGGGCGCTCGGCGCTGCTGTCGTTAGTAAAAAATAAAGATATTGCCGTGATTGCGGTGCTGCACGATCTGCCCGTGGCGGAGGCGTTTGCCGATCGGATCCTGGTGCTCAACGAAAGCCGCCAGGTGGCCTGCGGTTCGCCCGAGGCGGTGTTGCAAACGCCGGTGATTTTGCCGGTGTTCGGCATGCAAAGTTTCAATGTAGCGCATCCCGTCAGCGGGAAAACGCTGCGTATTTTTGACGTTCCCCATTGCGCTTGATAAACCAGAGAGAAACATGAACACACGCGTATTCATCCTGCTTATGCTGTTGACCGCCAGGTCGGCGGCGGCCGAAAGTTTTCCCGTCACCGTAGACAGCTGCGGTACGCCGGTCACCTTTAACCAGGCACCGCAGCGCGCCGTTATCAACGATATCAACATGGCTGAGATGGCCTTTGCGCTCCACCTGCAGGATCGGATCGTCGGGCTGACCGGCATCACCGGTTGGTACAAACTGACGCCTGGCTTCAAGGCCGCGATGGGCGCGATTCCCGAACTGGCACCGAAATATCCCGCTTTGGAAACGTTGCTGGCGGCGCAGCCGGATTTCTTCTTCGCCGGCTGGAATTACGGCATGAAGATCGGCGGCGACGTCACGCCGGAGAAGCTCGCCCCGTTCGGCATCAAAACGCTGGTGCTGAGCGAGAGCTGCGTACAGGCCGGTGGCCGGCCGCAGAAGGCCGATATGAACCTGCTGTATGACGACGAGCTGAAGCTCGGCAAGATTTTCGGCAAGCAGCGAGAGGCCGCCGCGTTGGTTGAGGGCTGGCAGCGCCGGTTAGCTGCGCTTCCCGCCAGGCCGGCGGGGCAGGCGCCGCTCAAGGTGTTCGTCTATGACTCGGGAGAGGAGAAACCTTTCACCAGCGGCAGATACGCCATGCCGACGGCGATCATCGAGGCGGCGGGGGGCCGCAACGTGATGGACGGTTTGCCGGCGAGCTGGACGACGGCGTCCTGGGAGGCGGTGGCGGCGGCAGAGCCCGACTTCATCATTCTGCTGGATTATCAGACCGGGTCAGGCGCCGATGCGCTGCGGCGTTTCCTCGAGTCTCATCCGTTGATGAAATTGACGCCCGCGGTACAGCATCATCGTTATCTGAAACTGCAGTATGCGGAGCTGACCCCGGGGCTGGCCAACATCGGCGCGGTTGAAAAGCTGGCACGGGCGCTGTACGCGCCGGCTAGCGAATGAACTCGCCGACCGGGCGGTTTATGCTGCTCGCGCCGTTGGCGTCGTTGGCATTGTGCGGGTTAATGATCTGGAGCCTGCAGCTGGGCAGCGTCGTACTGTCATGGCGGCAAACGATGGCGGCATTGGGGTTTTCATCTGCGCCCCTCTCCGGCATGTTGGACACCATCGTCGTGCAGTTGCGCGTGCCCAGGGCCCTGTTGGCGGCGCTGACCGGCGCCGGGCTGGCGATGACCGGTGCACTGCTGCAGACCACCACCCGCAACGAACTGGCCGATCCTTTTCTGTTTGGGCTCTCCTCCGGCGCCTCCGCCGGGGCGGTGCTGGTCATCACGCGCTTCGGCGATGCGCTGGGCGCGCTGACGTTGCCGCTGTCCGCTTTCGTCGGCGGCATTCTGTCCGCGATGGCGGTGATGATCCTGTTTCGCGTCAGCCGGGTCAGGCGCGCCGATCAGCTCATCGTCTGCGGCCTGGCGGTCTCGTTTTTGTTCAGCGCGCTCACCAGCTACCTGGTGTTTTCCGGCGATCAGCGAGCGGCCGGCTCGGTGTTGTTCTGGTCGCTCGGCGGATTGGGGCTGGCGCGTTGGGATAACCTGGTCATTCCGCTGGCGAGTTTCGTGCTGCTGGCCGGGTTTACGGCGCTGCGTTGGCGGGCGCTGGACTCGCTGCTGGCGGGCGAGCAAACCGCCCACTCGATGGGGGTCAACGTGGCGCGCCTGCGCACCGAGACCTTTCTGTGCTGCGCGCTGTCTACGGCGTTCCTCGTATCGCTGACGGGGGTGATCGGTTTTGTCGGGCTGATGGTGCCTTATCTGGCCCGGCGCCTGGTGGGCGTGCGCCACCGTTTGTCCGTGCCGATGTGCGGCCTGCTGGGGGCGATGCTGCTGACCGGCGGCGACATGCTCAGCCGCAGCCTGATCCCCAATCAGGAACTGCCCATCGGCATCATTACGGCGGGGCTGGGGGGCGCGTTCATCGTCTCCTTGCTGCTGCGTGCAGAGCGGTGAGCGCCACCCTGCGCAGGTAACGTTGTTTATCGAAGGCCCGCGCCGGGTGCGGCGGCAGGCCGGGGTACGCCGTTTAGCGGGGGCCTTCGGCCCAACCTTTGCGTTTGCTGGTTTTGCCGATGCCGGGGTTGAAGCTGTTGGTCGGATCGGCAGCGCGGTAGAACGCCTGCAGATCCGGTTTGGCATGGTACAGGTGGCCGACGTTATGCTCCGCCGGGTACTCGGCGCCGCGCCGGTTGAGGATCTCGAGCATCTTTTCTTTCAGTGCATGGCTGTCCACGCCTTTTTTCACCACGTAGTCCTGGTGGAAGACGTGGCACATAAAGTGGCCGTAATACAGCTTATGCACCAACTGACTGTCGATTTCCGGCGGCAGCGTTTCGAACCAGTCGGTGTCGTTGCGGCGCAGGGCGATGTCCAGCGCCAGAATATCCTCCACCTTGTCGGCGTGCACCGCGTGGTAGCGCACGGCGGCGCCGGCGGCGGCGAAGCGGTGCAGGAAAGCCTTTTTGCCCTCGTCAGGCGTGCAGGCGAAGAAGGCGCCTTCGGCCTGGGCGAAATAGTCGGTCAGGTAGCGCTGGGCCTCTTCCACGCCGGGGCCGGCCATCTTCAGCAGCAGATGGTGTTCGAAACGTTCACGGTATTCCTTCATGCGTTTCGGCAGGTGGCTCGGCGCCAGATGGCTCAGGCCCTGCATCAGCCGGTCGGTCAGGTTGTGCGGCAGCAGCGGCAGCTTGTTGAGGCTGGCGTCCATGCGGCCTTTCAGGGTGAAGAAGCGCGGCATCTGATCGGTGCCGAGCTTGTCGATCATCATAAAGGTGTCTTTGCCGTAGACCTCGGCGATGTCGAAGATATCGCGGTGCATGTATTCACCGGCTACCGGCAGGTTGTCGAACCGGCTCAGCATGTGGCGGCGCAGTTCGGTCAGCACCGCGGTGTCGTTGGTGCCGATATAGAACACCTGCTCTTTGCCTTCCTTCTCGAAGGTGTCGAGCCGCACCGCGAACACCGCCAGCTTGCCGGCGCAGCCGGAGGCCTCGTACAGACGGCGTTTATCGGCGTTGAAGCGGGAAGGGGTGTCGGCGTCGACGTCGCGCACCCGGCTGGCGTACTCGTTATCCGAGGCGCGCAGCTCGCCGAATTCGACGTCCTCCGGGCGGTAATCACCTTTTTCCAGCCGGGTGAGGATCTCTTCAGGCGTGTCGCCGAGGCGGATGCCCAGATGGTTCACCAGGCGCAGCTGGCCGTCTTCACCCAGCTGAGCGTACAGCGCCATTTCGGTATAGGCCGGGCCGCGTTTCACCAGCGAGCCGCCGGAGTTGTTGCACACGCCGCCGATCACCGACGCGCCGATACAGGAGGAGCCAATAACCGAATGCGGCTCGCGGCCGTAAGGCTTGAGCAATTTTTCGAGGTGATGCAGGGTGCTGCCGGGAAAACCAACCACCTGCTTACCGTTATCCAGCACCTGAATATGATCGAGGCGCAGGGTGCTGACGATGACGATATCGCGATCATAGTCGTTGCCGCTGGGGGTTGAACCTTCGGTCAGGCCGGTGTTGGCGGCCTGCATGATGACGATTTTGTCGGCGGCCACGCAGGCCTGCAGAATGCGCCACAGCTGCAGCAGGCTGGTGGGAAACACCACCGCCAGCGCCTGGCCTTCGCCGGAGCGGAAGCCCTTGCGATACCGTTCGGTGTTGCGATCGCCGGTCAACAGCTGCGGGCCGCCGACGAGGTCTTTAAGCTGGTTGAGAAATGCCTGATTGCCTGACTGCATGCTGCCTGTCTCCCTGTCATCTCCGCTGTTTTAGCTACGGCGCCGAAGTGGCGTATGGCAATAATATGTCAATGGCGGCGCTTCAGGGGAAGCGTTTTTACTTTTGGTCGGCGGTCAGATTGCTTATCAGCAACGTTAGTTTGGCGTAGGAGAGCGGCGATATCGTTCCTGGGTGGGATCCCCGCAGGGCGTGCGCAAAATCGGGGTTCTGCGGGGAACCTGCTGCTCAAGCCTGTAACAGATTAATGAGATCTTTGGCCAAATGTGCATTTTTGGCCGTTAACAAATTACCGCTTGTTAATATTCCTTGCTGGTTGCCATTGAGATCCATAACGGTGAAGCCGGCTTCTCTGGCACAAATAATGATGGCCGCACTGTCCCAAGGTTTCATTATCGTATCAATCGCCGCATCCGACGAACCATTGAATACGGATACATGCTGGATACAATCCCCTGAGAACTTAAACAGTTTCGCACTTTCTAGCACAGCAATGAGATTCCAGGGGGTGTCGCCGTTCTCAAGCCATGTCGAGGTGCCATGGATGCCTGATGCCGTTATTGTCGCTTGTTCTACCCGTATCGCTTCGGCCCGATCCGCATCAGTGAACAATCTCCTGACACTATTGTCACCCGTATGGATAAAGCACCCTTCATTTTTACCGGCATACACTAAGGTATTGATTGCAGGTAAACCTATGGTGCCAATCACCGGCTCTCCTTCTTTGACTAAAGCAATGAGAGAGCCATATACCGGGATGCCTAACTTATACCAGGTCGTGCCGTCTATGGGATCTATCAGCCAATATAACTGACAGTCATTGGCAATCTCACAGCCTAACTCCTCGCCATAAACGGGGATATCAGGGGTTAATGCCTGTAGTCTCTCCCTTATATACGCCTCAGTTTCAATATCGGCCTCACTGACAATGCTGAAATCCTTCTTTTCAAAAAACGTCACTTCATTTTTTTTGCCTTCAATTATTGAGAAGGAGGACAAGGCGATCTCTTTAACTTTTTGTAATAAACCGCTGAATTCCAATTTTCTCACTATTCCATTCCATATCAATTAGTTAGTGGTAACGCGGCCCGTAAAAGTGCCCTCGAAAAGGCACTTGAGAAATACCACGAAAGGCGAAAAAGGGGCCTGACGCCCCAAAATATACCGATTGGCTAAGATAACAGCATGGTTTTTTCTGCCATGCGTACCACGGCAGGATCGTCGGTGATGGATTTGACTTCACTAATGGGTATCCATTCCAATTTCGTCGATTCTTTGGAAAGCGCGGTTTCGGCGTGTTTATCTGCGATCAAACACAGGGTGATATCATAATGAAGATGGGCTGCGGTTTTAGGGTTTTCAGGTATTGAATGTATGTCGATATCAATCACAAAGGCCCCGTCAGCCGCTATGTTCTGGATACCGCTTTCTTCCTGCGCCTCTCTTAGGCAGGCGTCTAAAAATGTTTTATCGCTGCGCTCGATGTGCCCACCCAGTTGGAACCATCGATTTAACTTTGCATGCAGTGTCAGCAATACTTTAGTCTTATCATGATTTAATACCCAGGCGGATGCCGTAAAATGCCCAAATTTAGAGGTTTCAAATAATACATCATCTCGGCTTTGCAGAATACTCAACATATTCAGCTTGTGCTCTTGCTCTTTCTCATAGTCGGTTTGGTAGTTTTTCAATAAACTGTAAATTTCATTTTTCATAGCGTCAAGCTCACTTTGAATTAAAATGATGTCACCAATAAAACATTAAAATGCATCATAATAGATGTCTTAAACAGGGGGAAATAGCCGATGCTTAGCGACTAAGGCGTTAACTACATGGCGGCTAGCCAGTTTTTTGCCGCTTTATGGGCCAGTGAAAATAGCTCGTCATGATTCAGGTTACTATGAGCCAGACTGACAAAGGAGTTGTGCCCCTCCATAATCAGCAAACCATTCCGCATAAGCTCACTCTTCAAGCGGCCCCTCAACATAACGTCATTGACCAGCTCTTGACTAAACACCAGATCAAAAAGGGCGTTATTGAAAAGTGGTTTAGCGATCAATAGATTATCGGTTCCGGCTTCTTTAAAGGCGGAATTCAACGTCGTCACGATGGCTCCACCGGCTTGTGAAATCAGATTATAGCCATCGCACTCTTTCATGATTTCCGCCACGGCAAGGGCCGCATGGGGGGAAAGTATTTCTTTGGTGTGTGTTCCACCAATACGCGCTTCGCGGTAGATGGCAATGCTGTCAGGTTTCCCGATCAGAACAGCAAGAGGCAAGCCATTTCCTATCGCCTTACCTAATACCACATAATCAGGATCGAAATCTGGATGGTTCGCCAAGTAACCGCCAGGGTTGGTTCTTCCCGCTGTTTTCGTTTCATCCAACAGTATTTTTATGCCATAAGTCTTGCACATTTCTATTGCAGACTTAATCTTCTCTTCGGGGAAGAACGCCAGTTGATACACGTCCAGTGCAAATATGGCAATGTCGTTTCCATGTTCCTGAAGCAGTTTATCCAACTCAGACAGGTCGCCATTAATCCAGTTGAAAACGGCCTCTTCACCAGTGACACCGCGCATGCCTTTTACATAACGTAAATCGTTTCTTTTGGCGCTGCCCAAGGCTTCATGCCAGCTCGGCGACATATAGAGCTGGGCGTCATGCCATCCCAAGAAACCGCACCTCAGGATCTTTTTACGCTCGGTTTCCATCATTGCGCAGCGGAACGATGCCGTTACGGCCTCAGAGCTGGTTTTAAATAAGGAGATAACTTTGGAGCCGACATAGACACTTTCAAACAGGTCGGATAGCAGGCTGTGTACCTCGCCGAACCCAGGGAAAGACAATCCCAAACAGAGAGCATCACTCAATTTTTTATTAAAACCAGGATGGCTGTGTCCCAATATAACGGGGCCTATGCCTAAAACGAAATCCAGATACTCATTGCCGCGAGTATCTTCGATTCGGTATCCTTTTCCCTTTCTAAATTGAATAGGGTGCCCGTTTGCATCTAAAAGTCTGTCACTGCCCACTAATGGTGAAAACATTCTAATTAATCCTTATCAATCAAGCCAAAACAACGTGTTGTTTTTCCGGGAGGTGTTTGAGTTTTTTCCACGAATTATGTGAAAAACCATACATTCTAATCAACCAGCGATCATTTCCGTCATAATTTGCCGAACCGGAAAGGTTATCTCTCCCATGCAGGGCGATTCTGTTGTTAATGATGAGGATGTCCCCAGGCTGCAAAACAACTTTGTTGATATATTGAGGATCAGACAGGTGCTTTCTTAGTTTTTCCAATGCTTCATTAGCAGCATCGTTGATCCCGACAAGTTTAGAATTGCTGTATCTAATCACCAGTCTGCCGTTGATATCACCAATAACACTGACATTCTCTATTTTTGAGTCAACGTCAAAACTGGATTGGCTATTGGCGATATATTCAGGGCGCATTAGTTGTTCTATGGTTGCATAACTTAAATTGTTAAGAATGTCATCCAATGACCAAATTGTTGTTGCCGCTTTAATCGGGTTTCTCAAACACGCCAGTGCAAACACCTCAGGAGCAATAATTTGATTTTGGGTATCGTCAGGCAGCATTTCCGACCAGTGGCCATTGACGACCTCAGTATGTGGAGATAACGACTTTGTGGAGCGAACCCAAGACTTTTCGTTGTTTTTTGCAGGCATAACCATATGTGCCAACCGGCCTTGCATTTCATTCAGGTAAGAAGAAACGGTGTGTCCAGTAACACCTAGCATGGCCATTAACGTTGACGCGGGTTCAATCCATAAACTTGTATCAGGTGCTTCATCATTGCATGGGGTAGGGGGGAGTGCTTCGGTCGAAAAACAATTACGCATTAATAAATATCCGTATTTTTGTCTTTCAGAAAACCATGACAATTCGGAGTAAACATTGTAGTCATTGGCTAGCTGCTTGCGAATATTTTCCTCTGCGATGCTTTTTACTATATACGGACTGATTTCTTGATTGTAAATCGTGAACTTACTTTTTGTGATTATATCTTTAAGGTTAAAATTAGATAAATCAAGCGTTAGCCCTAACGATGACAATTTGACATTCCGTGATAAATGCCTCACACATTATCTCCTTTGAGGTGACTTAACAATAAAAATATTTATGCACTATTATTTAACACCATATAAATTCTGTATTATAAAAACTGTACTGCATTGAATATGCGTACTTTGAATTGCCATGCGAGATTGATAGCCGGTTATATATTCAATGACGAAAATAAAAAAAGATGGTTTGCAGTAAAAGCCATGAGGCAGATAATTCCCCTCACACAGTCAAAGCCATCATCCATCCTGGCATAACAATATCCCTATCTCGCTTAAGAGCACGGTAAATTGTAAATAAAATGATTTTTTTAATTACAAATCACGAAAAAATTATACAAATACATAACGTAATGTAAAGTTATTTTTTATATTCATACTTAACCATAGTGATGGATATAATTTACAAATCAATAATACCTGCATGTAATTAAAAAGCCCTTGATTTATCTTGTAAATAAAACCATGCTCACTACCGCGATGGATCTTGCACAAATCAAAAAAACTTCAGGTGATCATATAGCTATGATTTTTATCATAAAAATAAAAAACACACCGCTGTCAGGGGAGTGATACAACAAGGTATGCGTAGTCTTTAATTGGGCTTTTCTGGTTTAGTGACTCTTTCTTAATTAGTTTTATTTATATTTTTATGCTCTGGAACTGTCAGGAACTCTGTATGCGTAAATGTCTTACATGCTGTCTTATGTTAATTTTAATTTATCCTTTGGGTGTGGACTTATATCTTGTAGGCTTACCTGATATTGCCAGGGATCTGAATGCTTCTGCCGTCGACCTGCATACCGCATTTTCAATTTATTTGGCGGGTATGGCATCAACCATGATTATCGCGGGGATAGTCTCCGATCGGTTTGGTCGAAAACCCATTGCGTTATTGGGTGCGCTTATTTTTTCCTGTGCTTCATATGGCGCAGCCTTGACTATCACGGCCGATCAGTTTCTTTTTGCTCGGTTTTGGCAAGGCGTCGGTGCCGGTTTCTGTTATGTCGTCACTTTTGCTATTCTGAGGGATGCTCTGGACGATGATAAGCGTTCAAAAGTGCTCTCCGTGATTAACGGCATTACCTGCATTGTTCCCGTTATCGCCCCTGTGCTGGGGTATTTACTGTTAATGAATTTCAAATGGCCAAGCCTCTTCACCGGTATGGCCATTTTCGCCGGAATATCATGTTTTGTCTGTTTAGTCTGGCTTGATGAAACCTACCATAAGAATAAAGACGCACATCAAACAACAGACCTCAGTGGTGAAAGTCTGCTCTCATCATTATTTATAAGCCGTTTATTCATAACCTGCCTGTCAATCACAGCGATCTTGACCTATGTGAATACCTCGCCAATTATTTTAATAACCCAAATGGGGTTTTCTACCGCGCAATACTCTATATCGATGGCTGTGCTTGCAAGCTTTAGCATGATCACTTCATTTTTAATGCCTTACTTGCTTTCTCGGTTGGGCCAAACAACGGTTCTTTTTCTGTCTCAGATGTTGTTTTTAACCTGTGCCTGCGTATTTTTCTTTACGCAGGCGCTCTACCTGAGCACCTATTTAAATCTCGTTGGATTCGCCATGATTGGCGTGAGTTTCGCTATGGGGTTTGGGGTCTTAATGAGCCAGGCGCTTAAGCCGTTTAAACAAAATGCCGGCTTGGCGAGCTCCGTACTGGCGATTTGCCAGATCGCGTTTTCTGCAGGCTACATCTGGATTATGGGAATGCTTGGCGTGAGCGCAGTAAATATGCTGATTATACTGTTGGTGTTTTCCAGCATCGCAAACTCGATCATATTGATCGCTGTACCCAATCAACAACGCAGCCTTCAGGTGTAAAGGCCGCG
The DNA here is from genome assembly GCF_059801225.1 of Serratia sp. Ae19-1. Taxonomy (NCBI): domain Bacteria; kingdom Pseudomonadati; phylum Pseudomonadota; class Gammaproteobacteria; order Enterobacterales; family Yersiniaceae; genus Serratia; species Serratia sp. Ae19-1. The sequence goes on from NZ_JBCHWD010000001.1 coordinate 501,985, forward strand.
TCGTTCGGCGTATCCCTTTCTTCTGGACAAACCTCGGCAGAAGAAAGGGCGTGAGTGCAGTCGGGTTCGCTATGCTGGCGTACTACGTTCATAAGCTAATGGCTTATTGACTTAGTAGCGTTCTGTATAGCCGGCCTGACGCTCTTCGTCGCGCAGCGTCAGGATCTCCACGCCGTCGGCGGTGACCGCCACGGTGTGCTCCCACTGCGCCGACAATTTTTTGTCGCGCGTCACCACCGTCCAACCGTCTTTCTTCTGCTTGATGCGGCGATCGCCCTGGTTGATCATCGGCTCGATGGTGAACACCATGCCTTCCTGCAGCACCATACCGCTGCCGGGTTGGCCGTAGTGCAACACCGCCGGCTCTTCGTGCATGTCGCGACCGATGCCGTGGCCGCAATATTCCCGTACGATGCTATAGCCGGCCTGTTCGGCGTGCCGCTGGATGGCGTGGCCGATATCCCCCAGAGTAGCGCCCGGTTTTACCGCGCGAATGCCTTGCCACATCCACTCATAGACGTTGTTCACCAGCCGTTTGGCCAGCGGCGTCACCTGGCCGATGCAGTACATCTTGCTGGAGTCGGCGATGTAGCCGCCGTTTTCCAGCGTGATGTCCACGTTGACGATCATGCCGGAACGCAGGATTTTGCTGGCCGACGGCACCCCGTGGCATACCACGTCGTCGACTGAGGTGTTGAGCACATAGGGGAAATCATACTGCCCCTTGCTGGCCGGGCGCGACTTCAATTCTTCGACGATAAACGCCTCGGCGCGGTCGTTGATCTCCATGGTGGAGATGCCTTCGACAATCACCTCATCGAGCATAGCGAACACTTTAGCCAGCAGAGCGCCGGAATGGCGCATTTTGGCAATCTCTTCCGGCGTTTTAATCACAATCTGTTTCACCCGACAATCTCCTTCAGCGTCAGCGCGTTATCTTTCATCATTTTTTTTACCAGTTGCGGGTAGGTCAGCTCCGGATGGAACTCCGCCAGCATCCCGATCTTGATCCAGTACTCGGCCTGCGCGTTGATCGAACGCGTCATGGTCAGGCTGGCGAGGCGCAGATCGTCATGCAGCGCGTCTGAAATTTTTACGATGCCCATCGGCGTCTCCCTAAGTGAACAATATATGAAGTGTATACGTTTAGGATGGTGGCGATGTGGCATTCTGTGGCGTAAGAAGATTCTGGCAACAACGATTGCCGCCGCCAGGCAATGCGTTTATTGTGATGAACGACTTTTTTGCCATGATTTTTCAGAAGGATTTAAGGCGTGACTAAACTACGTGTTGGGGTGATTTTTGGCGGTAAATCGGCGGAGCATGAGGTGTCGCTGCAGTCGGCCAAAAACATTGTGGATGCAATCGACAAAGAGAAGTTCGATGTCACGCTGCTGGGGATCGACAAACAGGGGCAGTGGCACATCAACGATGCCTCCAACTACCTGCTTAACGCCGAAAACCCGGCGCTGATCGCGCTGAACCGCTCGAACAAGAACGTGGCGCTGATCCCGGGCCAGGAAAAGCAGCAACTGATCGAAGCGGGCAGCGCCGGCGCGCTGGGCCAGCTAGACGTCATCTTCCCGATCGTGCACGGCACGCTGGGGGAGGACGGCTCGCTGCAGGGGCTGCTGCGCATGGCCAATATGCCGTTCGTCGGCGCCGGGGTGCTCGGCTCGGCGGTCAGTATGGATAAAGACGTGACCAAACGCCTGCTGCGCGACGCCGGGCTGGCGGTGGCGCCGTTCGTCACCCTGACGCGCGCCAACCGCGCCGGGTTTACGTTTGAGCAACTGAGCGAGCGCCTCGGCCTGCCGCTGTTCGTCAAGCCGGCCAACCAGGGCTCGTCGGTCGGGGTCAGTAAGGTGGAAAACCGCGCCGAGTTCAATGCGGCGGTGGCGTTGGCCTTCAGTTTCGATCACAAGGTGCTGGTGGAGTCGGCGATCGTCGGCCGCGAGATCGAGTGTGCGGTGCTGGGCAACGACGACCCGCAGGCCAGCGTGTGCGGCGAGATCGTGCTGAGCGACGCCTTCTACTCCTACGACACCAAATACATCAATGAGCAGGGTGCTCAGGTGGTGGTGCCGGCGGCAATCGCGCCGGAAGTGAGCGACCACATTCGCGAAGTGGCGCTGAAGGCGTTCCGCGCGCTGGAGTGCTTCGGGTTGGCGCGGGTGGATGTGTTCCTGACGCCGGACAACCAGGTGGTAATCAACGAAATCAACACGCTGCCGGGCTTCACTAACATCAGCATGTATCCCAAGCTGTGGGCCGCCAGCGGCGTCAGCTATCAGGCGCTGATCACGCGTCTGATCGAATTGGCGCTGGAGCGTCATCAGCAGGATCGCGCGCTGAACAGCTCAGTGTTCGATCGCTAAACGCGCTGGGGGCGGCGGTGCCGCCCCCGTCCATCACTTCACCGTCACGTCGATATCGCCGAAATACTTCTTCGACAGCGCCGCCACCGTGCCTTGCTGTTTCACTTTGGCGATGGCGGCGTCCAGTTTTTTCTTCAGCGCCTCATCCCCTTTGCGCAGGCCGAAGGCGATGCCTTCACCGAGGATCTTGTCGTCGTGCACCGCCGCGCCGACGAAGGCGAAGCCCTTGCCATCCGGCTGCGACAGGAAGCCGCTTTGCCCCGACGGTGCCATTACCAGCGTGGCATCGAGCCGACCGGCCGCCAGATCGAGATAAACCTGATTCTGATCCTGATACGACACCACGTCCACACCCGCCGGCGCCCAATGGGTTTTGGCGTAGATCTCCTGAATCGATCCTTGCAGCACGCCCACGTGTTTGCCCGCCAGCGTTTTGGCGTCCGGCAGCAGGCCGCTGCCCGCTTTGGCGATCAGGCGGTTCGGCACCTGATAGATGGCGTCGGTAAAGGCGATCGCCTGACGCCGCTGTTCGGTCACGTTCATCGCCGAGTTGATGGCGTCGAATTTGCGTGCCTGCAGCGCCGGGATCAGGCTGTCGAACGAGGTTTCCACCCAGCTGCATTGCAACTGTGCGGCGGCGCACACCGCGTCGCCCAGTTCAATGTCGAATCCTTCCAGTTTGCCGCTGGCGGATTTGGATTCGAACGGCGGATACAGTGCTTCCACGCCGAAGCGCAGGCTGTTTTCCGCCGCCGACGAAGCGCCGGCGGCCAGCAGGCATCCGGCGGCGAACAGCGTTTTCAGAGCTTTCATAGGCAGTGCCCCTTTCCCATGGTCGGACAAAAAATTACACCTGGCTCAGGCGGCGCGCGCCTTCCAACAGGGTCTCGTTATCTTTGGAAAAACTCAGCCGGATTAGGCCGGTATCGGTACCGTCGCTGTAGAACGCCGACAGCGGGATCGTCGCCACCTTCGCTTCGCGGATCAAGCGCACGGCGAAATCATTGTCGCTTTCGTGACTGAAGCCGCTAAAGCGGGCCAGCATGAAGAAGCTGCCGCGGCTGGGCAGCAGCTCAAAGCGCGAATCCTGCAGGGCGCTGGCCAGCAGATCGCGTTTTTGTTGGTAAAACGCTGCCAGCCCCAGGTAGCTCTGTGGGTTGGCGAGCGCGGCGGCAAAGGCGTGCTGCATCGGCGTATCGGCGGAGAACACCATGAACTGGTGCACCTTGCGGATCTCGTCCATCAACGCCGCCGGCGCCAGACAATAGCCGACGCGCCAGCCGGTGACGTGGTAGGTTTTACCGAACGACGACACGATCACGCTGCGTTCCGCCAGCTGCGGGTAGCGCGCCATGCTGTGGTGAATATCGCCGTCGAACACCACGTGCTCGTAGACCTCGTCGGACAGGATCACGATGTCGGTGTCGCGGGTCAGGGCGGTCAGGCGTTCGATGTCGTGCTCGTCAAACACCGCGCCGGTCGGGTTGTGCGGCGTGTTGACGATGATCATGCGCGTTTTGCCGTTGATGGCGGCGGCCACTTCGTCCCAGTCGACGCGAAAGTCCTGCAGCGACAGCTTGATCGCCACCGGCGTGGCGCCCTGCAGGCGAACGATCGGCGCATAGCTGTCGAATGCCGGTTCGAAATAGATCACCTCGTCGCCGGGGTGCACCAGCGCGCTGATCGCCGAGTACAGCCCTTCGCTGGCGCTGGCGATCACCGTGATTTCTTCGTCGGCGTCATAGCGCGCGCCGTACAATCGTTCAGCTTTTTCCGCCAGGGCAGCACGTAACGCCGCCACGCCGCTCATCGGCGCGTATTGGTTATGACCTGCGCGCATGGCTTGCGCCGTTGCCTCGATCAGTTGCGGATCACCGGCGAAGTTGGGCGCGCCCTGCGACAGATTGAGGGCCTGATGTTCGGCGCTGAGTTGGCCAATGACGGTGAAAATGGTGGTGCCGACGTCCGGCAGCTTCGAGCGGGAAGAGCAGGCGCTCTGCATGATGGGCTCCAGGCAAACAGGGAAGTGTTGAGCGATTAAGCATCAGCCGGCGTAGGCGGACAAGGGAAAGTTTGTCATACTTGCCATGCATTCAGATCATGGCTAATCGAGGCACGCTATGCCGATATCCCTGCCGTCGCTCGACGTGTTGAAAACCTTTGTGGTGGTGGCGCAACGCCTCAACTTTACCCATGCCGCCCGGCAGCTGCACCTGACGCAGGGGGCGGTCAGCCGGCAAATCCTCGGGCTGGAGCAGCGCCTGGGCTATCCGCTGTTCAGCCGCCAGGCGCGCGGTCTGGCGCTGACGCCGCAGGGCGCGCAGCTGCTGGCGCCAGTGCAGCAGGCGCTGGGGCAGTTGGATGAAGCCCTGACGCGGGCCGCCGCCGCGCCGGGGGCGCTGCGCATCAAATGCCCGACCTGCGCCATGCGCTGGGTGTTGCCGCGTATCATTCGCCTGCAGAATGAACGGCCGGACATGCACATCGAGCTGACCGCCTCGGTGTCGCACGGCCTGGATTTCAGTACCGAGCAGTTTGACGCCGCGGTGGTGTTCGGCCGGCCGCCGGGTAAAAAGCTGACCGCGCACCTGCTGTTCGATGAAATTCTCACGCCGGTCTGCACGCCGACGTTTCTGCCGCCGACGCCCCGGCTGGCGGATTTGACGGACCAAACCCTGCTGCACCCGACGCGCGATCGGCGCGACTGGCTGCGCTGGCTGAAGGCGGCGGGCGCCGATGCGCTGCCGTCCGGCAAGGCTCAGCATTTCGATACCCTCGATCTGGCGATGAGCGCCGCGCTGCAGGGGTTCGGCATCGCCATCGGCGATCTGTGCCTGCTGGAGGAGGATATTCAGGCGCAACGCATCGTCACGCCGTTCCCGCTCTGCGTCAGCAGCGGCGCGGCCTATTATTTGGTCTATCCTGAACGCACGGTGGCGCCGCCGGCGTTGACACAGCTTATCGATTTTCTGACGGTTGAGGCCGCCGGCAGCCGCGCCCGGTTACAGAATTACCTGCCGATAACCTGTAATGCTTTGTAAACATTACCGATGCGAATTCCCTTGGCGATGAAACAGAGTGTGGCAAACTGTTTCTTCACTCCGATTAAACTCCGCGGCGTTGGCGGCGGAAACACGCCTGAGATAAAACAAGATGAAATGGCTTTGTGTGGTGAGTATGTTGTCCGGTCTGGCCCTCAGCCCGGCTTTTGCGCAGGAAACGCCGATAGCGCAGGGCATTCACGCCCAGCAGCGCGACGCCTTCGTGTCCCATTTGATGAAGCAGATGACGCTGGAAGAGAAGATCGGCCAGCTGCGGCTGATCAGCGTCGGGCCGGATAACCCGAAAGAAGCGATCCGCGAGGGCATCCGCAACGGGCAGATCGGCGCCATCTTCAATACCGTCACCCGGCCGGATATCCGGGTGATGCAGGATCAGGCGATGCAGCTCAGCCGCCTGAAAATTCCGCTGTTCTTCGCCTATGACGTAGTGCACGGCCAGCGCACGGTGTTCCCGATCAGCCTGGGGCTGGCGGCCAGCTTCGATCTGGAGGCCATTGCGCTCAGTGCCCGGGTGGCGGCGCAGGAGGCCAGCGACGACGGCCTCAACATGACCTTCGCGCCGATGGTCGATATCACCCGCGATCCGCGCTGGGGCAGGGTCTCCGAAGGCTTCGGCGAAGACACCTGGCTGGTATCGAAAATCGCCAAAGTGATGGTCGACGGTTTCCAGAACGGCGATCCGGCCAAGCCCGGTTCGGTGATGGCCAGCGTCAAGCACTTTGCGTTGTACGGCGCCGTCGAAGGCGGCCGCGATTACAACACCGTCGACATGAGCCCGCTGCGCATGCATCAGGACTATCTGCCGCCTTACAAAGCGGCGGTGGATGCCGGCAGCGGCGGGGTGATGGTGTCGCTCAACTCGGTGAACGGCGTGCCGGCCACCGCTAACCCGTGGCTGCTGAAAGATCTGTTGCGCGACCAGTGGGGCTTTAAAGGCATCACCATCAGCGACCATGGCGCAATTAAAGAGCTGATTAAACACGGCGTGGCCGCCGACGCGCGTGACGCGGTGCGCCTGGCGATCACCTCCGGCGTCGATATGAGCATGAGCGACGAGTTTTACGACAAATACCTGCCGGGTCTGGTGAAAGACGGGCTGGTGCCTGAAAGCGACATCGATCGCGCCTGCCGCGACGTGCTGAACACCAAGTACGACATGGGGCTGTTCAAGGATCCGTATGTGCATCTGGGGCCGGTGGGTTCCGATCCGCAGGACACCAACGCCGAAAGCCGCCTGCACCGCGCCGAAGCGCGGGTGGTGGCGCGCAAGACGATGGTGCTGCTGAAGAACGATAAGCAGACGCTGCCGTTGAGCAAGCAGGCGACCATTGCGCTGGTCGGGCCGATGGCCGACAGCCAGCGCGACGTGATGGGCAGCTGGTCGGCTGCCGGGGTGGTCAAGCAGTCGGTCACCCTGCGCGAAGGGCTGGAGCGGGCGGTGGGCGACAAGGCGCGCATTCTTTACGCCAAGGGCGCCAACGTCACGCAGGATAAAGGCATCATCGACTATCTCAACGAGTATGAACCGGCGGTGGCGTTCGACACCCGTTCGCCGCAGCAGATGATCGACGAAGCGGTGCAGGCGGCGAACAAGGCCGACGTGGTGGTGGCGGTGGTGGGCGAATCGCAGGGCATGGCGCATGAGGCCTCCAGCCGCGCCGACATTACGATTCCGCAGAGCCAGCGCGATCTGATCGCCGCGTTGAAAGCCACCGGCAAGCCGCTGGTGCTGGTGCTGATGAACGGCCGGCCGCTGGCGCTGAGTTGGGAGAGCGAGCAGGCGGACGCCATGCTGGAAACCTGGTACAGCGGTACCGAAGGCGGCAACGCGGTGGCTGATGTGCTGTTCGGCGACTACAACCCGTCGGGCAAGCTGCCGATGACCTTCCCGCGCTCGGTCGGCCAGATCCCGATGTACTACAACCACCTGAACACCGGCCGGCCGTTCGGCAAGGAGAACCCCGGTAAGTACACCTCGCGCTACTTCGATTCGCCTAACGGCCCGCTGTATCCGTTCGGTTACGGCCTGAGCTACACCACCTTCAGCCTGTCGGATCTGAAATTGTCCAGCCCGACGATGGCGCGCAACGGCAAACTAACTGCCAGCGTCACGCTGAAGAATACCGGCAAGTACGACGGCGCCACGGTGGTGCAGCTGTACCTGCAGGACGTGACCGCCTCGGTCAGCCGGCCGGTGAAGGAGCTGCGCAACTTCAAGAAAGTGACGCTGAAGGCCGGTCAGTCGCAACAGGTTGAGCTGCCGATTAGCGAAGAAGACCTGAAGTTCTACAACGCCAGCCTGAAGTGGGAGGCGGAGCCGGGTAAATTCAACGTGTTCGTTGGCCTGGATTCCGACAACGTGCAGGCGCAAAGCTTTACGCTGAAGTAAGTCTTCCCCCTCTTTCACTGCGGTGGGAGAGGGGCACCATCCATTCCCGCCAACGTCATCGGAGCCTGTCTCATGAAACGTTATCTGGACTGCAGCGCCAGCGATCTGGCCGATATCGGCAAAGCCGATCTGCTCTATGCCATCCGCGCCAGTGAAGGACGCATTCTGGTCAGCGAAACCATTGCGGTCACTCAGCCGCTGCTCAATAACGTCACCAACGCCGAACTGGCGGCCAGCCAGGGCGCCGACCTGCTGCTGTTGAACCTGTTCGACGTCGATCAGCCACACATCGCGGGCCTGCCCGCCGACGTGCCGCCGCAGGAGGCGCTGCGCACGCTGCAGCGGCTGACCGGGCGGGTTATCGGGGTGAATCTGGAGGCCGTCGATCCGGCCTTCGCCACCGAACATAACGATTTCTGGCAGATGACGGTGGGCCGCGCCGCCACCGCCGAGAATGCGCGCAAGCTGTATCAGCTCGGCGCGCGCATGGTGGTGCTGACCGGCAACCCGAACAACGGCGTCAGCAATCAGGCGATCGCCGCCGCGCTGAAAGCGATCCGCGACGAAGTGGGCGACGAGATGGTGCTGGTGACCGGCAAGATGCACGGCGCCGGCATCGTGCGCGAAAGCGGCAGCCAGCTGATCGGCGAGCAGGATATCGCGCTGTTCGTGGAGAACGGCGCGGACATCGTGTTGTTGCCGGCGCCGGGCACCATTCCCGGCATGTCGCAGGAGAAAGTCGCGGCGTTGATCGCTTTTGCCCAGCGGCAGGGCGCGCTGGCGATGACGGCGATCGGCACCTCACAAGAGGGCGCCGACGTGCAGACCGTGCGGCAGATCGCGCTGATGAGCAAAATGGCCGGGGCGGATCTGCACCATATCGGCGATACCGGCTATCTGGGGCTGGCGCTGCCGGAAAACATCTTCGCCTACAGCGTGGCGATCCGCGGCGTGCGCCACACCTACAGCCGCATGGCGCGCTCGGTGAACCGCTAAGCCTGGGGTTTTTGCGCCGTTACGATGCTGTAGTAGCCGAGCGACGGTATCACCTGCGGCGTAGTGAAGCCGACGTCGCGCAGCAGGTCGCTGATTTCCCTGCCGGAGTATTGGCGGCCCTGCGTCGTCCAACTGAGCATCAGAAGATTGTAACCGGCGAGAGTTGGCGGGCCGCCGTCGTCGTCGAATAGCGCCTCGTGTATCACTATTCTCCCGCCGACGGGCAGCGCGTCGTAGCTTTTCTGCGCCAGAAAACGGTTTTTATCCGGCCTCCAGTCGTGGAAAACATTGGAATACACATGCAGATCGGCGGCGGGATAAGGATCTTGCCACATGTCGCCGCAGCAGCTGGTGATACGCGAGCTTAAACCGTATTGCCGGGCGTAGTCGTCCGCCAGTGGGCCTATTTCCTGCAGGTCGAACACGATACCCATCAGCTCGGGCCAATGAATTACCAGGCCGATGGCGTGTGCGCCGGAAGCGCCGCCGATATCCAACGCCACGCGATGCGCTGCCAAAGGAAGCCGCGTCGGCCAAACGCAAGCGGAACCGATGCTCAGGCTGTGCATGGCGCGCGTGAATTGGCGCGCTTTTTCCGCATCGAACTCGTGCGTGGCGAAGACTTCTGGTTCGCCATAGGCCTGTGAGGTGTTTTTCCGAATGGCGCACTCCATATTTTTTAACGAGAAGGTTTCACTGTTTTCATACAGTAAATCCCAATAGTAACCAAAGTAATGAGGGCTCTTTTTTAGCAGAAAGCTTTCGGTTTCGGGTGCGAGAGTCAATTTTCCGCCGATGGGGATAATTAATTTTAAAGATTGCAACGCCGTCATCAAGGCTTCAGCCGGTCGTCTCTCCAGATGCGCTGTGAAACAAATGTCTGTTAACGTGCGGGGATATTCAGCGATAAACTCAAATATACCCAGGCGATGCGCGATAAGCACCGCCGGATAAAGATATAAATTCATCGTGATATCGAGAATGCTCTGGTTGTCGCATTGCGGCGGTAGGATGGCCTGTTGCATGTGAGCCCTCTCTCACTGTGCCATGGGGCGTTCTAACAGGCTATGCCATGCCAGTGGTTTTCGCAAAGCGCGGCGCGGAGACGAACGCTTTCGTTGAAAATAATCTCTTCATGAAATTATTTATTATTCGTATTTTTAACGATAATGCCTGACGAGAGAGAAATAGCGCAGAGCCGGGGATTATTACCCAATCATGCGTTTTTATTTTATCAGAGGTTAACTTAATCACAGTTATTAACGCGTTAGGGTTGTGTTAATCTAGACCGTCGTTATACCGTACCGGTATTCACATTCTTTTTGTGAATAATTCAAACTTAAATACTTCATTATTAAAACGAGTTAACAATGAAAAAAACTATTCTGACCGGCGTGATTGCCGCGACCCTGGGCCTGTTCAACACCGCTAACGCCGAAGGGATGGACCCTGCCGCATTGAAAAACGTCTATGACATTACGCGTAATACCAGCGGGCTGATGTCTTACTGCGTCGATAAAGGTTTCCTGAAAGCGGACAGCATCGACAACGCCAAGAAAATGGTGGCCTACGTGGCCGCCATTCCCGGCGGTGTCGACACCCGCGATGGCGACAAGCGTGAAGCGATGGGCCGTGAAGGCAATGTGCTGAACGACGACGGCAAAGTGGTTGCGTTGGAAAAGGAAGCGCCACAGGGTCTGCAGGCGTGGTGCCAACAGGCTGACGAAGGCATTCGTCAGGGGCTGACCTCTATCGGCCAATAAGCGTTTTTCACGCATTCTTTGCGCTCTCAGGCTCCGCCGGCGTTACGGCGGAGCGCTGCTTTAGTCAATGTTCCCCCTCACTTTTCTTCCTGCACACATGGCGTGAGGCTTGATCTCGCTGATTGTTTCGCCATGCTCATCGCTATATCATTAGCTATATAACGATAGTCAACCGGTCACTGCCATGTTTAACTCTCTCCCGCGCCTGCTGTTGGTGCTTGCGTTGTTTTCCACCGCCGCCCTGGCGGATCGCCAGGTCACCGATCAGCTCAACCGCCAGGTCACGCTGCCCGATCACATCACCCGCGCCGTGGTGCTGCAACATCAGACGCTGAACCTGCTGGTGCAGCTTGATGCGATGCCGCAGGTGGTCGGCGTGCTCAGCAGTTGGAAAAAGCAGCTGGGGCCAAACTACCTGCGGCTGGCGCCGACGTTGGCAACCTTGCCGATGCCGGGCGACCTGACTTCGGTGAATATCGAAAGCCTGCTCGGCCTGCATCCGCAGGTGGTGTTCGTGGCCAACTATGCGCCGCCGGAAATGATTGCGCAGATCGAACGGGCGGGGATTCCGGTGGTGGCGATCTCGCTGCGTCGCGAAGCGGCCGATCAGGCGGGCAAAATGAATCCACAGCTGAGCGATGAGGATCGGGCCTATACGTTGGGCCTGCAGGACGGAATTCGCCTGATTGGCGAGGTGATGGAGCGGCAGCCTCAGGCTGAAGCGCTGATCAAGGACGTCATTCAACAGCGCGCGTTGGTCGCCGAACGGCTGCGCGATCTGCCGGAAGACCAGCGGGTGCGGGTGTATATGGCCAACCCCGATCTCACCACCTACGGCGCCGGTAAATATACCGGGCTGATGATGCGGCACGCCGGTGCGCTCAATGTGGCGGCGAAAGATATTCAGGGGTTTAAGCAGGTCTCTATCGAAGATGTATTGCGCTGGGATCCGGCGGTGATCTTCGTGCAGGAGCGTTACCCGGACGTGGTGAAACAGATCCTGACGGCGCCGCAGTGGCAGCCGATCGACGCGGTGAAGAATAAGCGGGTCTACCTGATGCCGGAGTACGCCAAGGCCTGGGGATATCCGATGCCGGAGGCAATGGCGCTGGGTGAATTGTGGATGGCGAAAAAGCTTTACCCGCAGCGTTTTGCCGATATCAATCTGCAGCAACGGGTCGACGCTTATTATCAACGCTATTATCGCGCCACCTGCTGCCAGAGCGGGCAATGAGGCTGGGCTGGCTGGCGCTGCTGACGCTGTGCTGCGCGCTGTTTTCGCTCGGCGTCGGCCGCTTTCAGGTGCCGATGACGCACAGCCTGATGATCCTGCTGGAGCCGTTCACTGGGCAGCATTATGCAGGCATCGACGCCATTCAGCGCCAGGTGATCCTCGGGGTGCGCGTGCCGCGGGTGCTGTTGGCGATGGGCGCCGGCGCGGCGCTGGCCCTGTGCGGCGCGACTTTGCAGGGTGTCTTTCGCAACCCGCTGGTCGATCCGCATATTATCGGCGTGTCGTCCGGCGCCGCCTTTGGCGGCACGCTGGCTATCCTGCTCAGCCTGCCGTTGGCGGCGCTGCTGTTGTCGGCTTTTGTTTTCGGCATGGCGGCGCTGCTGCTGATTTTCACTCTCACCAGCGCCATTGCGCGGCGCAATATTCTCTCTTTGGTACTGGCGGGGGTGATCCTCAGCGGCTTTTTCTCCGCCTGCGTCAGCCTGATGCAATATCTGGCGGATACCGAAGAAAAGCTGCCGAGTATCGTGTTCTGGCTGCTCGGCAGCTTTGCCACCGCCGATCGGCAAAAGCTGTTGATGCTGTTTGTGCCTTTGCTGTTGGCCGGCGGTTTGCTGCTGGCGCTGCGTTGGCGCATCAATCTGCTGTCGTTGGGCGATGAGGATGCCGGTGCATTGGGCATCAACGTTGAGCGTACCCGCTGGCTGATTTTGACGCTGTGCGCCGCCATTGTGGCCGCCCAGGTGGCGGTCAGCGGCAGCATCGGTTGGGTCGGTCTGGTGATACCGCACGTGGCGAGGCGGCTGGTGGGGCCGGATCACCGGCGTCTGCTGCCGGCTTCGCTTTGCCTGGGTGCCCTGTACATGCTGTTGATCGACGATTTGGCGCGCACGCTGAGCAGCGGTGAAATCCCGCTGGGCATTCTGACCGCGCTGATTGGCGCGCCGCTGTTCGCGCTGCTGCTGCGCCGCGCGCAAGTGAGAGGCTGGCATGACTGACACCTTATTGGCCGCCAGGGGGGTGAGCTTCGCCTGGCCGGGTGAGGCACCGCTGTTCCAACACCTGGACATTCAGCTGCGGCGCGGCGAAGTGCTGGCGGTATTGGGCCCCAATGGGTGCGGCAAGAGCACGCTGCTGCAGCTGTTGTTAGGCAGCCTGACGCCGCAATCCGGCGAGATTGAGCGCTACGGTGAGATTGGCTTTGTCCCGCAGCACTTTTCGCCGCCGTTTGCCTATCGGGTGCTGGATATCGTATTGATGGGGCGGGCGCGCCATGTCGGCCTGTTCCGTTCACCGTCAGCCAAAGATCATCGACTGGCGAGAGAAGCGTTGCAAACGTTGGGTTTACAAGAGCTGGCGGCGCGAGAATTCGGCAGCCTATCTGGCGGTCAACGTCAATTAGCGATGATCGCCCGCGCGTTGGCGATGCGCTGCGAGGTGTTGATTTTGGATGAACCGACTTCGGCGCTGGATCTGCATTACCAGGATCGGGTGTTGAGCCTGATGGCGCGCCTGGCGCGGGAGCAGCAGTTGGCGGTGGCGTTCTCCACCCATCAGCCCAACCATGCTCATGCGGTGGCCGATCGGGCTTTGCTGCTGGGCAAGGAAGGGCGTAGCCAGCTCGGTGCCTGCCGCGAGGTGTTAACGGCGCAATCCCTGTCGCCCTTGTTTGAACTGGCGATCGAACGGGTGCCGTTGACGGTGGCGGGCCGCCGTTACGCGACGCTGGTGCCGTTGTATCGCAGCCAATTGGAGCGACATGATGAGTGATATCCTGCTGTTTGCCGCCGGCAGCCTGCGGCTGGCGTTTGCGCCGCTGCTGTCGGCGTTTCAGCGCGACACCGGGCAAAAGGTCTCGGCGGAATTCGGCCCGGCGGGGCTATTGCGCCAACGGATAGAGAACGGTGAGCGGCCGCAGCTGTTCGCCTCGGCCAACGTGGCGCATCCGCAAAGGTTGGCGGATCTCGGTATCGCGGGCGCGGTGCAGATTTTTGCGCACAATCGGCTATGCGCCACGGTGCGCAACGTGCCGGCATTAACCGAGCGTCCGCTACCTGAGGTGTTGTGCGATCCGCGCTGGCGGCTTGCCACCTCGACGCCGGGAGCCGATCCCTCCGGCGATTATGCGCAGCGGCTTTTCGAACGCTGTGAACAATCCTGGCCGGGGCAAGGAGAAGCGCTGCGCCGGCGGGCGTTGCCGCTGGTTGGCGGGATAGATTCCGCACCGGTACCGGCGGGCCGACTGGCGGCGGAGTATCTGATAGCCAGCGGGCAGGCGGACATTTTTCTCGGCTACGCCAGCTATGCCCCGGCGTTGGCGGCCTACCCGACGTTGGTGGTGCGAACGTTGCCGCCGCCGCTGGACATCGAGGCGGATTACGGCCTATGCCTGCTGGATGAAGAAGCGCAGCGGTTGGCCGCATTTATCTTGAGCGAACAGGGGCAGGAAATATTGAGCCGGCACGGGTTTATGCGGCGTCAGGCATGACTCGCCGGGCCTGACGGCCCGGAGAATCTCACCAAAACAGCGGAGTGGTGTTTTCAGCTAAAAACGCCAGCAGCGTTTCGTTGACCGCCGTCGGGTTTTCTTTGTTGCTGATATGGCCGGCGTTGGGGATCAGCACATGCCGACAGCCGAGAAGATCCGCCATGCGCTGGCCTTCCGTCGGTGGACGCGGTTTATCCTGCGCGCCGGTGATGACGATACTGGCGGCGGTGATGTTTTCCAGCAGCGCCAGCTTGTCGGGGCGACCGAAGATCATCCGGCCCAGCGGCACGATGCTGTCGCGCAGCCGATCGGCGGGCAGGTTCTGCAGATGGGCCAGCAATGGCTGTGACAGCGCATCGGGCACCTCGTCGGAATAGAACTGCGCGGCGATATATTCCAGCAGAGGCGACGTGATGGCACCGGCCTGTTCCACGGCGGCCAGCATGCCCATATAGCGCTGCCGTGCCTCCGGCGTTTCGTCGCCCAGGTAGCTGTCCAGCAGCGCCAACACTTTCACCCGCTCCGGTGCCAGCGCCGCCAGTTCCGCGCCCCACATGCCGCCGACGGACAGGCCGACGATGCCGAACTCTGCGATATCCAAATGATCCATCAGCGCCAAATGATCGGCGGCGATATCCGACAGGCTGTTTCGCCCAGGCGGCAGCGCCGGGGAGTCGCCGTGGCCCCACAGATCAGGCACGATCAGGCGGTAACGTTTGGCCAGCGCCTCGAACTGCGGTGTCCACATGTTCAGATCGAACAGATAGCTGTGGCCCAGCAGCAACGGAAAGCCTGAGCCCACGTCGAGATAATGCAGGGATTTGCCCATCGTTGGCATCTTGTCGGTTCCTTATATAAAGAGAGTTCGGCTGCTTATATCACACTCATATTCAACCTACGGTATTAATTTACCTTAAATTACTTAGGTAAACCCTTATTTTTAATTTCTCTTGATAACAAGACGTCAATGAAAGGTGACGCTAAGGATAATATTCTGGTGACGATAAGCGCCTTGGTTTATGCTGGCGCTCCTTTCGGTATGGAATAGATAAACAGGACGTCGCGATGAAAAGACTTTTCAGACTATTAATTATTTTGCTTGCCATTTTGCTGCTGGCGGCAGTGCTGTGGTGGTTCTTCGGGCGCGGCAATCCGAATGCGCTGTGGCAAATCGTCAGCCAACAGTGCGTGCCTAATCAGCAGCAAAACAACGATCCGGCGCCCTGCTTAAAGGTTGATTTAACCGAGGGTTATGTGCTGTTCAAGGATAGCAAAGGCCCTTACCACGATCTGGTGATGCCGACTGAAAAGGTCAGCGGTATCGAGAGCCCGGCATTGCAGACGGAGCACGCGCCGCCTTATTTCGCTCAGGCCTGGAATAACCGTGAACATATATCCGGCGAGCTGGGTAAACCGTTAAAAGATGCGTGGATGTCTCTGGCGGTCAATTCGAAATATGGTCGCTCTCAGGATCAGCTGCATATTCACGTTGCCTGTTTGCGCCAGGATGTCTATAACGCGTTGGGTGAGCAGGCGCAGCAATTAGATCAACAGTGGCGGCCGCTGGCGGTGAAATTGGTCGGCCATCAATACCTGGCCAGAAAATTGGCGGGCACCGATTTAACCCAGGAAGATCCTTTCCGTTTGCTGAACAACTATGTGGTCGAACAGGGTGACAGCATCGGTAACTATGGCCTGGCGCTGGCGGTCAGCCCACAGGGCGAGATGCTGCTGTTGGCGAACCGTTTGAAGCTGACCGACCTGAATCTGGGCTCGGCCGGTGAAATTCAGGACTACCACTGCGCGGTGGCGGGGAACTGAGTTTTTCTTATCGCTCCCCGTTGTCGGGGAGTGAATCCGTTAAAATACGTTATATCGATCTGTATTAATTACATTTTATTTTATTCTGCGACATCTGCTTGATCCCATCAGAACGTTCGATCTACTATTTGTTTGCACAAGCAAATAAATAATCGAGAGCCATCCGATATGTCTCAACCACGTAAACTTCCTGCTGCACTGGGCATCCATCTGGATGTCACCAACCGTCTATGGCGCACGGCGATGGACCAGTCGGTGAAAATGACCAATCTGACGCGCCCGCATTGGCTGGCGCTGAGTGCGATTGCCGATCTGGGTGATGGCTGCACGTTGAAAGACGTTTCGCAGCATTTGAACGCCGAAGTCTCGACGATGTCGCGCGCGCTGCTGTTTCTGGAAAAAAACCGGCTTATCGCTCGCGATGCCCTGTCCGAAGATAAACGCGCCAAAGGGGTGAGAATGACCGAGGCCGGGCAGGAGATGCTGGCGCAGTTGGATCATTCCAGCCAACAAGCGCGCCAAAAATTGCTTAACGGCATTTCGGCCGGCGATCTGGAGGCTTTTTACCGCGTATTGTTTGGCATCAAGCATAACGCGGTCGCGATGCTCGATCAGGAAAATCTGTTGCCGGACGAGTTTGCGCTGTTGGCGGAGGAACGAGCGGATGCGATGAAACCGGAGGGTGAAGCGTGAACGGCCGCTGGCGGAGAGCACGACAGCTGTGCGTTATCGTGTTGGGGATCTTTTCCTGCCCGGTCTTCGCCAGCCACAATGACCAACAGCTCATCGCACGCGGAAAATATCTGGCTATCGCCGCAGATTGCGCGGCTTGTCACCGCGGCAGCGCCCAACAGGACGCCCCCTATGTCGGCGGTTATGCCATCGCTTCGCCGATGGGCGATATCATCGCCAGCAATATCACGCCCGCCAAGGGGACCGGCATTGGCGACTACAGTGAGCAAGAGTTTCGCCGCGCGTTGACGCAGGGTATCCGGCGGGACGGCCAACCCTTGTATCCCGCCATGCCCTATACCGCTTATCGGGGATTGAGCGATGACGATCTGCACGCGCTGTATCGCTATTTTATGGCCGGGGTTGCCCCGGTCGATCGTGCGGTGCCTGAGAGCCAACTGGCGTTCCCTTTTTCCTGGCGTTATGCGATTCACGGCTGGAACTGGCTGTTTCTGGAAAAAACGCCCATCGATGAAGAGCAGAAGAAGGCGCGTGGTCGCTATCTGGTAGATGTTTTGGGGCATTGCTCGGCGTGTCACAGCCCGCGTAACGGGCTGATGGCGGAACGCCGCGATCGCTATCTGGCTGGAGGGGAGGCCGGCGGTTGGATCGCGCCGAATATCACCTCGGATCCCGTCAGCGGCATCGGCGGCTGGAGCCAGAAAGAATTGGTGCAGTATCTGCGCACCGGGCGCAATGACAAAGCCCAGGCGGCCGGCGGCATGGCGGAAGCGGTGGAGCATAGTCTGCGTTTCCTGAGTGACGACGATCTCGACGCCATCGCCGACTGGCTTAAACAGACGCCGCCGATCGTCACCGTGCAAGGAACGAAAGCGGCCTATGACTATCAGGGAGGCGGTGAAGGCCGCGCAGCCGGGCAGGCGTTGTATGCCGCTGCCTGCGCCAGCTGCCATCGCCTGGGCGGCGAAGGCGCCTACGACGGCCATTTTCCTTCTTTGACTCACAACTCCACCGTAGGCAACGAACAGGCCAATAACCTGATCATGGTGATGCTGCATGGCGTGCAGCGTCAGGGGGAGACGCTGAAAACCTGGATGCCGGGATTCGCCGATAGCCTGGATGACCGGCAACTGGCCGAGGTGGGTAATTACGTATTGCAGCAATTCGGCAATCCGGCGGTCAGGATAACGCCGGAGCAAGTGGCTCGGCAGCGGGCGGGCGGTGAAAAACCGTGGTTGATCGCGTCATTGCCTTATTTGTTCTGGGGCGGTGTGTTGCTGGTATTGATCGGCATCGGGACGTGGGTGAAGCGTCGGATGAAGCATTGATTGGGGAGAGGATGGCATGAAGTTCAATCTGAACGGCCAGGCGGTCGAATTTAACGGCGAGCCGGATACGCCGCTGCTGTGGGTGATTCGGGAACATTTTAAGTTAACCGGCACCAAGTTCGGCTGCGGTATCGGCGCCTGTGGCGCCTGTACGGTACATGTCGACGGTAAGGCAGTGCGTTCATGTTGCTATCCGCTGCAATTGGTGCGCGATCGGCAGGTGACCACCATCGAAGGGTTGTCCACCGATCGCAGTCATCCGGTGCAGCAGGCCTGGATTGCGGAGGATGTGCCGCAGTGCGGCTACTGCCAATCGGGCATGATCATGGCGGTCAGCGCGCTGCTGGCGGAGCACCCGAAGCCGGACGACCGGCTGATAGATACGGGCCTGACCAATCTGTGCCGCTGCGCCACCTACTACCGTATCCGCGCGGCGGTGCATCGCGCCGCCGACAAGGGAGAACCCTAAGCATGGCGATCACCCGCAGAACCTTGATTAAAGGCAGCGCGTTGGCGGTGGCCGCCATGCTGTTGCCGATATCGACGCGCAGCGTGGCGGCCGTGGTTTCGCAGGACGCGGCGCCTCCGGACAACCAGTATGAATTGAACGATTGGATCTGGATCGATCGTGAAGGGCGCATCGTCATCGGCGTGTCGCAATGCGAGGTCGGGCAGGGGATCTATACCGGCTTGGCCGAGGTGGTGGCGGCGGAGATGGATGCCGATTGGGCGCAGGTGACGGTGAAATTCGTCACCGGTCGTGACGCCTACCGTCAGGTTGCCGGGGGCGAGGCTTTTGCACAGTTTGTCGCCGCCTCAACCTCAATGACCAAATTTTATCAGCGCGCCCGGTTGGCCGGCGCGCAGGCGAGAGATTTCTTTCTGCGTGCCGGCGCAAAACATTTTGCGCTCTCACCGCAGCAGTGCCGCACGGAGAAAGGCTGGGTGATTGAAGAGGGCGGGCAACGCAAGGTCGCCTATGGCGATCTGGTGCGCTATGCCGCCGAGCTGCCGTTGGATCCGCAGCCGGGATTGAAGAGCGAGGCGCAAGAGCGGGATGGCTTTATTGGTCAGCCGCTATTGCGGGTCGATACGCCGGAAAAAGTGGACGGCAGCGCGATTTACGGTATTGATATCGACCTGCCTGAGATGCTGATCGGCGTTCCCTGGATGGTGCCCGACCTCAGCGGAAAGCTGGTTGCCGTGCGTAATGAACGACAGGTTCGGGCCATGCCGGGCGTGGTGGATCTGGTGCTGACCCGGCAGTGGTCGATGAACAATATGGTCGGTTTGGATCACGATATGTCGCTCAATACGGTGATCGTGGTGGCGGCGAGCTACTGGCAGGCCAAAAAGGCGGCGGATTTGCTGGAGGTCGACTGGTTGCCGGGGGCAGGACAAGCGCTGACCGACAATGTGATTGCGGCGGAGAATCTGGCGATGCTGGACGGCGATACCTTGGTGTCGGCGGTCGATCGCGGTGAGGCGTTGGCGTTGATCCACGACGCTGAGCGGGGGGCGTGCCTGCATGAGGCTCGTTACAGCGCGCCTTATGTGGCGCATGCCACTATGGAGCCTTGCAACGCCACCAGTCATTACGGCGAGGGCCGTATCGAAACCTGGGGCCCTTTCCAGGGACAGGATATGGTGCGCAACGTTCTGGCGAAAATGTTTGGGCTGACGCCGTCGGATGTGGTGGTGAATACGACCTACCTGGGTGGCAGCTTTGGGCGCAAATATCTGCCGGATGCCGTGATGCATGCTACCGCCGCCTCACGGGCGGTAGGAAAACCGGTCAAAGTGATCTATCCGCGCGAGATCGACATGCGGCATGAATACTATCGTCCGGCCTGCATCAGCCATTATCGGGCGCTGTTGGATGAAAACGGCTACCCGCAGGCATTGTGGGCGCGCTATGCCGGGCAGTCGCTCTTCTGGCAAATGCGGCGCGAAACGGTAAACGAGGCCGGTGGATGGGATGAAAGTATGGTGGAGTGCGTTTACAGCACGCCATATCGCATCCCTCACCTGAAGGTAGAGGCCGGCATCGTCGAACAGCCGATCTCCCTGAGCTATCTGCGCGGCGTCGGCAGCGTCGCCAGCCTGTTTTTTTTGGAAAGCTTCATCAGCGAACTCAGCTATAAGGCCAACCGGGATGAGTACCAATATCGGCGGCATCTGTTGCAGGACAACCCGGAAGCGTTGCGTGTACTGGACGCTACCGCGGCGGCGGCAGGTTGGCAGCACGAACCGCCGCCGGGCGTTTATCGCGGTATGTCGTGCAATATTTGGGTCGGCCGCAATAACGCTTTCACCACCTACGTCGGTTTGGTGATTGAAATCGCCATTCAGGAAGGGCGACTGCGGGTGCTCCGTGCGATATGTGCGATTGACTGCGGCAAAGTGATAAACCCGAATCTGGTGCGCGCCAACGTAGAGGGGGGCATCGGTTTCGCGTTGACCACCTGTCTGCACAGCGAACTGCATTTCGAACGGGGCGGCGTGGTGGAAGGGAATTTCGATCGTTATCCGCTGCTTGCGCTCGCTGAAATGCCGAGGGTGGAAGTGGTCGTGCTCGACAGCGCGCGTGCGCCGCAGGGATGCGGGGAAGTGTCGACTGCGGTGGTCGCCCCGGCGATGGCCAGCGCGCTGCATAAGGCTACAGGCAAAACCTATCGTACTATGCCGTTCCCGCGCCGGTTTTCATCCGTTTAACGGCCCACCGGCGTGGTCAGCCGGCGGCTGCCGTGCGGTCAGAGCTTTTTCAGCAATGCCAGCAGTTGCGCTTCGCTTTTTTCTGCCAACCCGTCGATCGCCAGCTTGATGATGTCTGAGCGGGTGATGCGCACGATGCCGCTGCGCGCCGCCTGCACGATCACCTCATCGATAGCTTCGATGTGGTTGTCCGTCAGGCTGACGGAAATCGCTTTGTAGGTGCGTTTGCGGCCGGCCGGCTTGGTTTCCGGCGCGGGCGCCGCGACCGGCAACGTGTGCGAGGTGGCGCTGTTGATGAATTCGTCTTCCGACATGCGGTGGGTGGGGGTGCGCTTCTTCACAGGATCACCTCTTTCACCAGGCATTCGATCTCGGCCTGCGCCTTTTCGTTGTTCGCCTCATGCACGGTGATGGCTTCGCCCCAGGCGTCGCGATAAATTTTGCGGTCGCACAGGCGGTTGCCCACCAGGGTGAATTCCGGGTATTCGCTCAGTACCTGCGCCGCTTCGTTGGCTTCATTAATAAAGATATTGGTCGGGCACATGTTCAGCACGATATAACCTTTAACCTTCTCGTTATATTCCTGCGCGGTGGAGAACATCTCCGACAGATAGCCGATGGTGTCGAGATCCATCTGCGAAGGGCGCAGCGGCGAGAGGAACAGGTCGGCGGCCAGCAGGCCGGAGCGCAGTTCGGCGCTGTCGCGGCCGGCGGTGTCGACGATCACGTAGTCGTAATGGCGATCGAGCTCCAGCAGCGTTTCCTTGATTTTGCCCGATGCGGCCACCACCGGAATATGCGGCAATCCTTCGACGTTCTGACGGTCGTTGTACCAGGTCATGATCGATTTCTGGTCGTCGGCATCGACGATGATCGCCGTCTTGCCTTGCTTAAGAATCAGATACCCGGCGATATTCACCGCTTTCGTCGACTTGCCGACGCCGCCTTTTTGCGAGCCAATCAGAACAATCATGCTGCCATCTCTCAAGTTATTAAGCTGATAACTTATTAAGTTAATGCGCTTATTAGGTTGATAATCAAACAGGTTAACAAGAACAACTCGCGAACAATATGCACCAACTGCGGCGGCTTGCCAAGCCAGTATGTCGTTAACTGCGCAGCTTATTTTGCGGTGAATTGCCCGGGTGGGTAAGTAGGAATTCTCTGGGAAGTCGCGGAGCGGATAAGAGGATATTAATTTAACAGCTTAATAAGTTATTTTCTTATTAAGCTGTTTTCGGCATTACTTCTTCATCATCGCCTTCAGATTGGCGAACGGATTGTGGGTGGCGACGCCGATATCTTTCTGGGCGTCTTCACCCGCCACTACCGTGGAACCGTATTGATCGGCCTCGGTGTATTTCGAGTGTTCATGGTCGTGACAATACAGGCACAGCATCTCCCAGTTGCTGCCGTCTTCCGGGTTGTTGCTGTGATCGTGATCGATATGGTGCACCGTCAGTTCGCGCAGGTTGGAATACACGAACTCACGCGAGCAGCGCCCGCACACCCAGGGGAACAGTTTCAGCGCTTTTTCGCGGTAGCCGGTTTCCAGCTTCGCATAGTTTTTGGGGATGTAGGCCATGGTGGTTGTCCGTCGGGAATCAATATGCGGTAAATAATACCACACTGCATGCGGCTACAACGTGCGGCTCATCACCGTGACGGTTTCACCGGCGACCCGGCGCTGCTCCAGAGGGCGCCAGCCGAGCTTTTGATACAGCGCCTGCTGGTCGGGCGTGTACAGATAGAGCTCGTCGATGCCTTGGCTTCGGCCGTGCTCAATGCAGCGCGCGATCAGACTGCGGGCGATGCCTTGACCGCGGTGCTGCGGGTGGGTGAAGACTTCGCTCAGCCAGACGCCGGCTGATGGCGTCGCGGTTGCTCCACTGTGCAAAGGCGCCCCATTCCTGATGCAGTAATTCGGCCAGTTCGTCAATGCGCTGACGATGTGCGAGCAGCGGTTCGATATGCATGGTTTGCCCGTTTTTATTGTCCGTAAGAGAAGCCACTATAGCCGGGGCGATCGGTTAATGAAACGTCTCCATCGCCCAGTCGATAAACGCCCGCAGCTTGCCGCTGAGGTGGCGATTGGACGGATAGACGACATACATCTGTTCCGGCGGCGGCTGCCAGTCGTGCAGCAGGCTGACCAGCTCGCCGGCATCGAGGTGCGGCTGCGCCATAAAACGATAAGTCTGGATGATGCCCAGGCCGGCCAGGCTCGCCGCCAGCAGCGCGTTGCCTTCATTGATGCTGACCGGGTAGCGTTGTTGGATGGCGATCTCTTTGCCGCGTTCGACGTAGCGCTGTGGATGGATGCGGTCGTTGAGCGGGTGGCGATAGTGCACCATCGGAAAACCCTGTTCCAGATCGCACGGGTGGCGGGGCGTGCCGTGGCGCGCCAGGTAGTCTGGGGTGGCGCAGCTGACCCAGTCCAGATCGAACAGGCGCCGCGCGATCAGGCTGGAGTCGGCCAGCGGGCCGCTGCGGATCACGCAGTCGGCGCTGTCGCTGATAAGATCGATAACGCGATCGCCGACGCTCAGATCGATCTGTATCTGCGGGTAGCGCGCCAGAAAGTCGGGAAGGGCGGGCAGCAGCAGCCGGCGGGCGGTGCCGCCGCCGGTATCGATGCGCAGCACGCCCTGCGGAGAACTTTGCGATTCGGTCAGGCAGCCTTCCATCTGCTCCAGATCCGCCAGCCATTTCACCGTGCGCTGGTAATAGCATTCGCCCTCACGGGTGACCGACACGCTGCGGGTGGTGCGCTGGAACAGCTTGGTCTGCAGGTGATCTTCCAGGCTCTGGATCAGCTTGGTGACCGTGGCTTTCGGCATGCCCAGCGACTCGGCGGCGCGGGTAAAGCCGCCGGTTTCCACCACGCGGTTGAACACCCGTATGGCGAGTAAATGATGGTCCATAGGCTCTCAGCGTAGTGCGCCGGCTGCCGCCGGCGCGTGTTTATGCGGGTAAATAATGATTAACACTGTTTAGCGCCAATCACGCCGGCGCGCAAGCTGAGACCGAACACCAGCGCGGCGGAGAGGATCAGCGCGCCGCCGAACAGCATGGCGCTGCTGACGCCCTGCCAGTCCACCACCTCGCCGCCCAGCAATGCGCCGGAGGCCAGCGCGATTTGGACGACGCACACCAGCAGCGCCTGGCCAGCCTCCGGCGCCTGCGGCACCGCGGCGAACATCCAGTTGGTGGCGCACACCGGCACGGCGCCAAAGGCCAGTCCCCAGACCATCACCATCAGCGTGGCGCCGCCGAGGCCGCTGAGCAGCGGTGAGACGATCAGGATGCCCGCCAACATGGCGGCGATCAGGATAAAGGTGGCGCGCAGGCTGTATTCCCCCAGGCGTTCGCCGAGGAACGTGCCCAGCAGGCCGACGGCGCCATAGGCCAACAGCTGCAGCGAGATGGCCGACGGGCTGAGCACAAACACCTGCTGCAGCAGGGGGCGCAGATAGGTATAGGCGGCGAAGTGGCCGATGAACAGCAGCACGATGGCGATAAGGCCGATGCGCGCCATCGGCAGGCGCAGCGGCAGCACCAGATCGCGCGGCGTGACCGGCCGGGACGGCGGCACCGACGTCAGTAAGCGCAGTTGCGCCAACAGTACGCCGACCGCCAGCGCCGCGCCGCCGAAGAAGGCGGCGCGCCAGCCGAACAGATCGCCGACCAGTGCGCCGATCGGCACGCCGCACACCGCGCCGACCGAAACGCCGCTGAGGATCAGCGCGGTGGCTCGCCCCTGGCTGGCTTCCGGCACCAGATGGCGGCCATAGTTGGCGGCGAACGACCAGAAGCCGCCGACGCAGACGCCCAGCAGCACGCGGCCGAGCAACATCATCGGAAAGTTGACGGCCAGCGCCGCCACCAGATTGGATACCACCAGCAGCAACGACAGCCCCAGCATCAATAAACGCCGATCCAGGCGGCCGGACATCAGGCTCAATGCGGGGGCGGCCACCGCCGCCACGATGCCGGGCATGGTGACCATCAGCCCGGCGCTGCCGGTACTGACGCCGAGCGAGGGGGCGATGTTGGTCAGCAGACCGATCGGCAGAAACTCGGTGGTGACCATGACAAAACAGGCAACCGTCAGCGAGAAGATCGCCAACCACGGGGATGATGCAGGGTTATCTTTATGATTCAGCATAATGCCGCTCTTCTCAGGTGAATGCGCAGGCCGCACGAGGGGCGCAGCGTGACCGAAATCACAATTTACGGCAGGTGAGAGCGGCGGATAAATCCATTCACGGTGGTTACACTGTTTCTGAGGGGGAATAATCGTGTTCGGCTCAGGCCGTCATCGAGATGAGCGGACGGGACAACAATGGCGGATCCCGCCCGCACCGGTTTTATCGCCGGTCAGTTCACATTGCTTCCTCGATAACCGATCGACTGTCGCAAATAGCGCGCCAGCACTTCACGGGTAAATTGCGCTTCCTGAATCGCACTGCCTTGCAAAAATTTCTTCACGTTGCGTTTGTCCCACTGGTAGGTGTTTTGATACAGCTCCGCCGTCGATTGCCCCCCGGTGGCATTGTCCTTCATCAGGCTCAACAAAGGATAAAGCGGTGATTCGGGGTCAGCTTCCCAATGTTCAAACCACTCAGCCAGTGGTTGGCGTTGGAAGCTGAAGCCAAAATGCTGCTCCAGCAGGCCGAAAAACGCATCCATCGTCAGGCTGTCTTCGGGCTCGGGGGTCAGATGGAATTTATGCCCTAACGCCTGAGGATTCCGGCTGATATGGGCAATCACGCTGGTGATGTAATCGACGGTGGTCAATCCTTCGCGAAACTCGTGCAGCGTGGGGACGATGCCGCAATCCAGGCAGGTCTTAACCAGGTTTCCCCACCACTGATAGTCTGCGCTGACGCCCGTTCCGCTGTGGTTGGTCGCATAGCCCAGCCGGAAAGTCATCATCGGCAGGCCGCGGGCGGCCGCCAGATTGGCGACTTTCTCCATGACCCATTTGCTGCGCACGTAGCCAATATCGGTCAGCACCTCCGGCAGATTCAAATCGATATCGTCATCTTCATGCATGATCCACCGTTCGGAATGCGGCGGCTTCCAGCTGTAGACGGCAATGGAGGAGAGCAGCATCAGCGGTTTGGTGCGCCCCTGCGCCGCAAAGCGAATAATCTCCCGCACCCCCTGCACGTTAATATGCTTCAGGTAAGAGTAAGGCTGGATAAAGTTTACCGCACCGGCAGAGTGATAAACGATGTCGGTCTCCTGACTTAACCGTTGATATTCCGCCGTCGTGAGGCCTAACTGCGGTTGCGCAATATCGCCGCAGAGCGGCAAGGTTCGCGCGAGCTGATCCTCTGTCAGCGCAATGCGGTAGTGCGCGAGTGCCTGCAGCAGCCGCTGCCGCGCAGTATGCGCATCTGGGCCGCGGATCAAGCAATAAATCTTCGCTTCGGTGCTGCGTAGCAGGTCGGCCATAAGGTGGCTACCGACAAAACCAGTGGTACCCGTCAGCAGAATGCAACGTGGCGCGGTAATTTGGCGTTCGTCGAAACGGGGATCGATGTGAAGATCGTCCGGCAGGAAAATATCGTCTTGCAGAATGCGCAGCGGTTCGGCCGCGCTGCTCGGCGAAATAGTCTGGCTGCGCTGCTCAAGCGCTTCGGCTAATAGGCGAATGGTCGGGTGATCGTAGATATCGTGCACATAGGTGCGAACACCTGTTCTCTCTGAAATCGCGACCGCCATTTTTGCCGCCGTCAGAGAGTGGCCGCCTGAATGAACGAAGTTGTCGTTCGGCCCAGGTAAAACGCCCAGAAGTGCCTGCCAGATTTCGGCCAGAGGCGCTTCACGAGGGGTAAAGGACGATTTATGCAAGGCGGATTCGGTGCATTGTCGCTGGTGGTGGGTCAGCAGGGCATGCTTATCCACCTTATTGTTTATCGTCAGCGGCAGACGCGGCAACACGATCATCGCCGAAGGCATGAAGTAAGCCGGCAGTGCGTCGCCGAGATGTCGCCGCAGCGATTCCTGGAGCTCATAAGAATCAGCGGCGTGCGAACTGACAAACGCCAGTATGCGTTTTTCTAGATCGGGCTCGTCTTGCACCAGCGCAACGGCGCTTTTCACCTGCGGGTGTCGCAGCAGGACGCTTTCAATTTCCCCCAGCTCTATGCGGTTGCCGCGAATTTTAACCTGGTCGTCGAGTCGGCCCAGATATTGTATCCGCCCGTCCGGCAGTCGACAGGCGCGATCGCCGCTGCGGTAAAGGCGTGTACCCGGCGTAAACGGTGAAGGGATGAAGCGTTGGTTCGTCATTTCAGCATCGCCTAAATAGCCGACGGCCAAACCGGGACCGCCGATAAACAGCTCACCGGGTTCGCCATCCTTGAGCGGCTGCAGGTTGTCATCCAAAATAAACGCTTCTGCACCCGCGATCGGCATGCCGATGCTAGCCACAGGGTTGGTGCTGGCGCAGGCGACTGGGTTGCAGGTGGTGAAAATGGTCGCCTCGGTAGGGCCGTAATAATCTACCAGCGGGTAATCGATCTGCGACAGGCTGACGGGGTTCAGCTTTTCGCCGGCAGTAAACAGATAACGCAGCGAGAGTTCGGGCGGCTGCGGGGCGCTGACAATCTCCGGCACGAGTACCGTCGGAACAAAAGCATGAGTCAGGCGGCGGCGAGCAAAAAAATCGAGCAGCGCTGTGGGGCTCAGGCGTGTTTCTTCGCTATCCGGCAGTACCAGCGTGGCGCCGCAGATCAGTGGAGACCACACTTCCCACTGGGCGACATCGAATCCTATGCCGGCGATCAGCGTGCTGCGGCAGTGTTGATCCACGGCGAAATTCGCGTTGTGCCAGTTCACCAGGTTGTGCAACGCAGCGTGAGTGATCATGACGCCTTTCGGCTTGCCCGTCGTGCCGGAGGTAAAGATCACATAGGCAATGTTGCTTGGCTCAGGCAGGGAAGAGGGGGGCGGTGCGGAGATAGGCTCTTGACTTGGCTTATCAATGGCAATCACCTGCAGCCCCGTTGTTTCAGCAAGATAAGAAAATGCGCTGCTTCCTATCAGTACCGCCGGCGAATGGCTTTGCCCAACAATTTGCGCAATGCGCTTTTCCGGGTTGTGAACATCGATGGGGATATAAGCGGCTCCCGCTTTAGCTATGCCCAGCATGCCGATAATAAACTCCGGCGTGCGTTGGACAATTAAAGGAATACAATGGCCTGGCCCTATTTCCGCCTGCTTCAGTCGGCTGCATAATCGATCGCTTTCTCGGTTCAATTGCTGATAGGTCATTTGCATGTCGCCATAAGCTATCGCGATATTATTTGGAGATTTAATGGACTGATTAATAAACTGTTCTATGACATTGTTAAACGTTTTAGACATTTTGCACTCCAGTTTTTATATCATGTGAGTAATCAATGATTGGACTTAGGTCGGAAAACATCTGTAAAAAGTAAACGTTAAGAGTCCCATTGTTATTAACAGGTGGTTTGCGTTGATGGGAACATACGGATTATGTCGGAGGTTTGCTAAAAATGTATTTTATTTTTTATAAAGTGCCGTTAAAGGAAAGGTATGAAAATGATTAAACTTTAAATTATTTTGTGGTTAATGTTAATTGTGTTGAGGCTTGTCGCAAACTTGACGAGGCAAAGTTCCTTGCGTATATAAAATGTACGCAGTTCTCGACCAACCTACCTGGAGAAATGCAATATGAAGAGAAAAGAGGTTCCTAATTTCTTAAGTAAAAGAATTCATGAGCGTTTTCAACATAGATTCAATACCGAATGGGGTGGGGTTAATTTATTTAAAGTTAATCCGAAAGATGATAATGATGTGATACTTTGCTCCAATGATTATCTGGGGCTTTGTGACGAAGAAAAGCTTCACCTCAGCAACAAAAGAGACAGGACGGGGGAGAAAATCATGTCGTCCGTGTTGCTCAATGAAACCAGCTATCAGGCGGAAGTTGAACGGGCGTTCACCGAGTTTTTCGGCACGGAAGACAGCATCATGTGCCAATCCGGCTATGCCGCCAACACCGGGCTGATCCAGGCTATCGCCAACGAGGATACGCCGGTCTATATCGATATTCTGGCGCATATGTCACTGCATGACGGCGTGCGCCTGGCCGGCGCGACATCCCATCCTTTCGCTCATAACAGCGCCGAAAGCGCCAGAAAAAAAATCGCTCGCCATGGCCCCGGCATCGTTGTCGTGGATACGGTATACAGCTCCAATGGGAGCATGTGCCCCATCGCGGATTTTGTCTCATTGGCGGAGGAAACCGGCTGTGTGCTGGTCGTCGATGAATCTCACTCTGCGGGCACGCACGGCCCGCAAGGACGCGGTGTCGTTTATGAGCAAGGGTTGACGGATAAAGTCGATTTTATCACGGCCAGTCTGGCTAAAACCTTTGCCGGCCGGGGCGGATTAATCACATGCCCGACCATTTTCAAAGACTATTTCCAGCTTGAATCGCACCCGTCATTGTTCAGTTCCTCCGTCATGAACTATGATTTGAAATGGTTTATGGATGCCATTGAATATATTAAAGCGGCGGACAAGAAAAGAGAGAAGTTGCATGCCCATTCGAAATATCTTCGCTCCACATTGGACGATTTGGGATATGACGTCTCCGGCGGCAGCGAGCAAATCATTTCATTGGAGATCGGTTCAGAGAAAGAAGTGATGTCGCTGAAAAACCATCTGGAGAGCAACGGAATATTGGCGACAATCTTTTGCTATCCGGCGACAACGAAAAATAAAGGGAAAGTAAGATTGACGGCAAATGCCAATCTCAGCAATCATGCTCTCGAACGAATTGTGGATGCATTTAGAGAATACAAGAAAATGACTTGCCAATCAGCATAATACTTCCGTCAGATTAAATGGCGTGCTTTGATTTTCTATGATTCGCAACGTTGATTTTTACATTTCATTGTCAGTGCTATATAAAATCTCACCTCTTACAAATTTGTTATTGGGTTTTATTTGGAGGCATTATGTCGATGTCAATTAAAGAGAGAAGTCTTTTCTTATTAAAGCACGCTCAATTTTTCACGCTTGCCAGCCGTTCTTTAGATGGTTCTGTTTGGGCTGCGACGCTCAGCTATGTGGTAAACCGCATACCGCTGAAAATAATCTGGTGTTCGGAGCGACATGCCAGGCATTCTGAAAACCTGCGCCATGATAACAGAGTCAGCGGCGCTCTTTATCTCGCTGACTTGCCCGTAGAGTCTCCATTAGGGATCGATGGCGTGCAGTTTATTGGCGTGTCGAGGGAAGTGTCTGAAAATGAAACGGACGAGGTTTATCGTTATTTTTCATGTCAAAAATTCCCGGACGAGTCTATTCGAACGCAATGGATGCCGCCTTTGTCTGAGTTCGCCCGGCAGGGATCGCGGCGTTTTTATGAGCTGGATATTACCGAACTTTGGCTGCTGGATACCGATCGCTGGTTGGAAAGCAAAAAAGATAAAAGAATCGCCGTCGATCTGAGTAACGGCCTATGAAGCGGCCGCATAAACGCGCAGTTCCCGTCACCGTTGCACAAAACGCGCTGATCAATCGGGCACAATACGAACAATACTACCGGCGTTCAATCCAGGAGCCGGAGGCCTTCTGGAGGGAGCATGGCAAAATTCTGGATTGGATCAGGCCCTATACTCAGGTAAAAAACACCTCGTTTGAACCAGGGCGCGTCAGCATCCGTTGGTTTGAGGACGGCACGCTGAATGTGTCAGCCAACTGCCTGGATCGCCATCTGGCGAAGCGCGGCGATCGGCCCGCTCTCATCTGGGAGGGCGACGATCCGGCGCAATCCCGGACATTCACTTACCGGCAGTTGCATCACGACGTTTGCCGCTTCGCCAACGTGCTGAAAACACTCGGGGTTAACAAAGGCAACGTGGTGGCCATCTACATGCCGACGGTGCCGGAAACGGCAATTGCGATGCTGGCCTGCGCGCGCATCGGTGCCGTGCATTCGGTGATCTTCGGCGGCTTCTCGCCGGAGGCGGTAGCCGGGCGCATTATCGGTTCCAGCGCGAAACTGGTGATCACCGCCGATGAAGGGGTGCGCGCCGGTCGCCGCGTGCCGCTGAAGCAAAACGTCGATGAGGCGTTGAAAAAACCGGGGGTGAGCAGCGTGAGCAAGGTGGTGGTGCTGCAACGCATCGGCTCGTTGATCGGCTGGCAGGAAGGCCGCGACTGCTGGTGGCATGAGCTGATGCAAGACGCCGCCGCCGAGTGCGCGCCGGAAGAGATGAACGCCGAAGATCCGCTGTTTATCATGTATACCTCCGGCTCGACCGGCAAACCCAAAGGGGTGTTGCACACGACCGGCGGCTATCTGGTGTACGCCGCCCTGAGCTTTAAATATGTGTTCGACTATCATGATGGCGATGTTTTCTGGTGCACCGCCGATATGGGGTGGGCGATCACCCACAGCTATTTGCTGTATGGCCCGTTGGCCTGCGGCGCCATCACGGTGATGTTTGAGGGCGTGCCCGGCTATCCGGGCGCCAATCGCCTGGCGCAGGTGATCGATAAGCACCGGGTCAACATTTTGTACACCGCGCCGACCGCCATTCGCGCGCTGATGGCTGAAGGCGACAGGGCGACCGAGGGCACCCGCCGCGATTCGCTGCGCATCATGGGCACGGCCGGCGAGCCTATCAACCCGGAAGCCTGGGCCTGGTATCACCGCGCTATCGGCAATGGCAAATGCCCGATTGTCGATACCTGGTGGCAAACTGAAACCGGCGGCGCCATGCTGACGCCGCTACCGGGCGTGACGGAGCTGAAGGCCGGCTCCGCCACGCGGCCATTTTTCGGCGTGCGGCCGGCGCTGGTCGATGGCAGCGGCAGGCTATTGGAGGGGGAATGTGAGGGCAACCTGGTGATCCTCGACTCCTGGCCGGGCCAGGCGCGTACGTTGATTGGCGAGCATGAACGTTTCGAACAGGCCTATTTCTCGACGTTTAAAGGCATGTACTTCAGCGGCGACGGCGCTCGTCGCGATGAGGACGGCGATTACTGGATAACCGGCCGCGTCGACGATGTGCTGAACGTTTCCGGCCACCGCATGGGGACCGCCGAAATCGAGTCCGCGCTGGTGTCGCACCCGAAGATCGCCGAAGCGGCGGTGGTCGGCATTCCTCATCACATCAAGGGGCAGTCGATTTACGCCTATGTCATGTTGAACCGCGGCGAGGCGCCGACGCCTGAGCTGTATGCCGAGGTACGCAACTGGGTGCGCCAGGAGATCGGCGCTATCGCCGTGCCTGACGTGCTGCACTGGACGGATGCGTTACCCAAGACGCGTTCCGGCAAAATCATGCGTCGCATCCTGCGTAATATCGCCATTGGCGATACCGATAATCATGGCGATACCTCTACGCTGGCGGAACCGGATGTGATCGACAAGTTGCTGGAAGAAAAGCGGTCAATGAACCTGTCTTTATAAAGCGGGCATGGCGCTCTCCTTTCATTGGCATTCAATCAATGTCAATAATTTGCCGAGTAATATAAATAATTGTAATTATTACTTATTTTTTTCTGCATTTTTGACTTCTCGGCTATTCGACTCTAGGGTTAATTGCTTTTTCATTTTATCAACGATGAATGAGGTTGTTTTTAATGGAGGGAAACATGGCAGGCAGAAAGGTGTTGGTGACCGGCGGGAGCGGCGGCATCGGGTTGGGCATTGCGCTTTATTTCGCCAAAAAAGGCGCTCAGGTGGGGATTGTGGGGCGCGGTGAAGAGAGAATCGCCGCTGCGCAAGACAAGGCGCAGGGCATGGGACTGACGCTGCAAGGGTACGCCTGCGATGTCCGCGACGCCAACAAACTCAACGCGACCGTAGAGCGCTTCGCGGCACATAATGGCGGCCTGGATGTGTTGTGCTGCAATGCCGGTGTTTTTCCTTCCGTACCGCTCAATCAGATGACGGAGCAGCAATGGGACGACGTTCACGCTATTAACAGTAAAGGCACCTTCTTCAGCGTGCAGGCGGCGTATCCTTGGCTGAAACAATCCGCCTGCGGGCGGATTGTGCTGACTTCGTCGATCACCGGCCCTTTAACGGGCTATCCCGGCTGGGCGCATTATGCGTCAAGTAAAGCGGCGCAGCTGGGCTTTATGCGCTCTGCGGCGCTTGAGTTTGCCGCTGACCAGATCACCGTCAACGCCGTATTGCCGGGCAACGTCCTGACGGAAGGACTGAGTGAAATGGGGGAGGAGTATATCGCGGATATAGAAAGAACCATTCCACTGAAACGGCTGGGCTCCGTGGATGATATTGCGGCGGCGGTCTGTTTCCTGGCGTCTGAAGACGCCGGTTACATTACCGGGCAGACGATCGTCGTTGACGGCGGGTTGGTGTTGCCGGAAACGCTGGCTTAAGCCTGACTCTCGGGCAAACGGGCGCCTGGCGGCGCCCGTTTGCGTTTTAAAGCCCCGGCGCTTTCCACATGGAGGTGGTCAGGCCGTTATCCACCAGCGTCAGCTGATCGGCGTAAACCTGCCGCCAGTTTTCCTTCTGCTCCTGATACAAGGCGTGGTTGGTCATGTCCGGCTGATGTTCGCGCTCCCAGCGCACCAGGCGCTCGCCGGTTTCGGCCAGCGATTCGTACAGCCCGGCGCCGACGCCGGCGGCGATGGCGCAGCCCAGCGCGGTGGCCTCTTTCACCACCGGTACCCGTACCGTCAGCCCGGTGACGTCGCTGAGGATCTGACTCCACAGTTTGCCCTTCGCACCGCCGCCGGCGAACACCAGCGAGCGGGCCTGCACGCCGGAGAAGGCGGCGATCTGCTCCAGATTGCAGGCGGAGACGATGGCGGCGTTCTCTTCCAGCGCGCGGAACAGCGTCTGTTTGTTGCAGCGTTCCGGATCGATCGACAGGTTGATGAACGACGGCGCGGCGTGATACCAGGTTTTGAAATGCATAGCGTCGGAAAAGATTGGCATCACGCCGTAGGCGCCCGGCGGCACCCTGGCCGCCATCTCTTCCAGCAGGCTGTAGGCGTCGACGCCCAACCGCTCCGCCAGCAGCTTCTCTTCGGCGCAGAACGCGTCGCGGAACCAACGCATGGTCAGGCCGGTAAAGAAGCTGATGGATTCCGCCTGCGCCATGCCGGGAATGACGTGAGGATTGATGCGGATATTCATCTCCGGATCGATGGCCGGCTCCGGCAGGTTAACGATTTGCTGCCAGAAGGTGCCGCCGAGCACCGCCGTTTGCCCGGCACGCACGATGCCAAGCCCCAGACTGCCGAGTTGCACGTCGCCGCCGCCCATCACCACCGGGGTGCCGAGCAGCAGCCCGCTCTCCTGCGCGGCCTGTTCGGTGACGCGCCCCAGCACGCTGCCGGTCTCTTTCACCGGCGACAGCATGTCGGCGCGCAGGCCGGCCATATCGAGCAGCGCCGGCCGCCAGTCTCGGCTGGTCAGATCCAGCATGCCGGTGGTGCCGGCGTTGGAAGGATCGACCGCCAGCTCGCCGCTCAGCATGTTGGCCAACCAGTCGCTGATCATGGTCAGCGTCGCCGCCTGGCGGTAGATATCCGGCCGATGGTGCGCCAGCCACAGCAGGCGCGGCATGGCGCTCAACGCCAGCGTCTGGCCGGAATAGTGATACACCTCGCGTTCGAAACCGTGGTTGTGCAGCTCTTTCAGCTCGCTGACTTCGTGGCTGGCGCGCGCATCGACGTTGGCGCAGGCCCAGATCGGCACGCCGTTGCGATCGTACAGAACGATGCCTTCACGCATCGAGCAGCAGGCCACCGCGCGGATCGCCTGAGCGCTCAATCCCGCGCGTTGCATCGCCTGGCGGATGCACTGACAGGCCAGCTGCCAGTTGCGGCTGAGGTCGAACTCCATCGAGCCGGGCACGCCCGGCACCGCCAGATGCTGCCACTCCGCCTGGCCGTGCGCGATCTGATTGCCCGCCAAATCGAAGATCACCGCGCGAATACTGCCTGTTCCTGCGTCCAGCGCCATCAAGTAGTTATCCATAGCCTATGCTCTCAGGGGGAGGAGTGTTAACTATAGATGCCGCCGCCTTGCCCCGCCGGGGAAGGTATGGGCACCGCCGGTGCGATTTGTGAGCCAGGCGGCAAAATTGCCGTTGCGGCAGGGCAATCGACGGGAATGAACCTATGGTTGGAAAGCGCCATGTTACGGCGCGCCGTTTAAACAAGGAGCTGTCATGCACGTCACATTGGTTGAGATCAACGTTAAACAGGACAAGATCGACGAATTTGTCGAGGTTTTCCGCGCCAATCACCTGGGGGCGATCGAAGAGCCGGGCAATCTGCGCTTCGACGTGCTGCAGGATGAGCATATTCCAACGCGGTTTTACATCTACGAAGCCTATCGCGACGAGCAGGCGGTGGCGGCGCACAAGCAGACTCCGCACTATCTGCAGTGCGTGGAGAAGCTGGAAGCGCTGATGACCGGTCCGCGCAAGAAAACCACCTTTATCGGCCTGATGCCGGAATAATCGACGGATTTTGCCGGTGTCCATACGCCCGGTTTGGCTGTAACCTGCAAGCTAAAGCGAATTTTCAATGGGATAAGCGGGGCGAGGATGACATTGCGCGATCGGCTGTTGGCGCTGTTGGTGGTGGTGATCTGGGGCGTGAATTTCGTCGTGATCAAGTTCGGTTTACAGGGCATGCCGCCGTTTCTGCTGGCCGGAATGCGTTTTTTGCTGGTGGCGTTGCCGGCGATCTTCTTTATCCCGCGCCCGACCATTCCGTGGAAATGGCTGTTGCTGTACGGCATGACCATGAGCTTCGCGCAGTTCGCTTTTCTGTTCGTCGCCATCAAGGTGGGCATGCCGGCGGGATTGGCTTCGCTGGTGCTGCAGGCGCAGGTGTTCTTCACCCTGCTGCTGGGGGTCGTGCTGATGGGCGACAAGCTGCGCGTCAATCATTTCGTCGGCATCGCTATCGCCAGCGGCGGCATGCTGGTGCTGGCGCAGGCCAGCCTGCATAAGCCGGGCAGCGGCGCGGTGCCTCTGGCGGGCCTGTTGCTGACCCTGGCGGCGGCGTTTTCCTGGGCGCTGGGCAACCTGACCAACAAGAAGATCCTGGCCGGTTTCCCGCAGCGTAATATCTTATCGCTGGTGGTGTGGAGCGCGCCGATCCCGGTGGTGCCGTTCCTGGCCTGCAGCTGGCTGTTCGACGGCCCGCAGGCGGTGCTGAGCAGCCTGAGCCATGTGCAGCTCGGCACCTGGCTGGCGGTTGCCTACCTGGCGTTCGCCGCCACGCTGTTCGGTTATTCGGTGTGGGGCAGCCTGCTGGGGCGCTACGAGACCTGGCGCGTTGCACCGCTGACGCTGCTGGTGCCGCTGGTCGGGCTGTTCGCCGCCTGGTTACTGCTGGACGAAGCGCTGTCGCCGGCTCAGTTCGGCGGCGCATTGCTGGTGCTGGCCGGCATGGCGGTCAATACCTTCGGGCTACCGCGCCGCCGGGCGGCGATCGCGCGTTAAACCGAACAGGGCAATTCTGTTCAATACCGGGTCGGTGCGGCCCGGCACTCTGGTGCCTGTGAATATTTTCTCAGGTGCCTATCATGAACATTTACCTCTCTATGGCCGCGTTTGCGCTGGCGGCCTCCATCACCCCCGGCCCGGTCAACATCGTCGCATTGAGCGCCGGGGCGCAATTCGGCTTTGGCGCGACTCAGCGTCACGTGTTCGGCGCCACGCTGGGGTTTACCCTGTTGTTGGTGCTGCTGGGATTGGGCATGCACCAGCTGCTGATCCTGTGGCCGGCGTTGACCCGCTTGATCCAGTGGGCCGGTGTGGCCTTCCTGCTGTTTATGGCTTATCGCCTGGCGTTTGATGATGGCAATTTGGGCCGCGGCGCGGCACGGCCGCCTTCCTGGCGCTACGGTGCGCTGATGCAATGGCTGAACCCCAAGGCGTGGCTGGCGTCGGTGGCCAGCCTCGGCGCCTTTGTCGGCGACGGCGATTGGCTGCTGCTGTGGCAGTTCGCCGGGCTCTACTTTGTGATTTGCTATGCCTCGGTGGCCTGCTGGGCCTATGTCGGCGCGATGCTGCGCGGCCTGCTCAGGCAGGCGCGCAACGTGCAGCGTTTCAACCGTGCGATGGCGCTGCTGTTGGCGGCCAGCGCCTGCTATCTGCTGGCTGAGGGTTTTTGATACTGGCCCGGCGTGGCGGCCAACAGCTGTTTGAAGGTGCGCTGAAAGTGCGCCTGATCGGCAAAACCGCTTTCGCTGGCGGCGGCGGCGATCGGCAGGCCGCTTTTCAACAGGCGGTGGCCGTGCTGCACGCGGCGATTGACCAGATAGGCGTGCGGCGTCATGCCGTAACGCTGGCGGAAGGCGCGGATCAGGTAAGAGGGCGACAGGGCGGCGGCGCGGCAAATGTCTTCCAGCGTCAGTGCCTGTGTGCAGTGCGCGTCGATGAACGCCGCCGCCGCTTCCAGCCGGGGATGCGGCGTTGTTTCGGGATGGCGGATGTCGCCCAGCGCGCGCAGCAGGGCGCTGAAATACTCCACCATGGCGATCTGCTTTTCCAGCGCGCCGCACTGCGGAGCCGTCAGTAGCGCGTACAGCCGCTTCAGGCCGCTGAACAGCTCTGGATCGCGGCTAAGCGGTTGGCTAAAGGGGACAAAACGGTCGCCGTCGCCGCCGAGCAGTTCCTGCTGCAGCGCGCCGATCCAGGCGAGATCGAGATAGAACATGATGTACGACCAACGGCGGTCGGCTATCGGGTTGCAGGCATGCGCCTGCTGCGGGTTGATGATCACCAGATCGCCGGCGCCGACCTGCATGCGCCGCTCGCCGTTGACATAGGTGCTGATGCCGCCGGTGATGGCGCCGATGGAAAAGAATTCGTGGCTGTGCAGGCTGTAGCACACCTGGCGGCCATCCTCGATGGCGCGTGCTTCGACAAACGGCAACTGCGGATCGCGCCAGAACTGCGGCGTTTTTTCACTCATACGCTTTCCTTTTCACTGCGGCGGCATCACAGTGTTATAGCCTGAAAGCGACGAGAGGGGGAATGGCGGATGATGATTTTTAACGTGTTCGGCCGCCTGGTGGGCGTGAAGCGCATCGGGGACGAATGGCGGTTGTTCCGCGTGACGCTGCCGGAGCGCAAGTATTCCCCCAACTACGATATCGTGCTGCCGGCCGAACTGCGCGAAGAGGAGATCGCCGGCTATCTGGGGGATATCTATCACGAGGCGGCGACGCCGCAGCGGCCTGACGTGTTTCGCGTCGAATAGCGCGGCGCGTTACTCTTCCGTATTGCGCGCCATCATCCGGCGTTGGTGCTCCTCGCTGGCGGCCTGGATCTCTTCCAGCACCGAGCCGACGTCGGCGCGCTTCTGGATTTCGCTGAACCGGCCGCTGAGCACGCTGTCCGGCGTCAGGTTGCCTTCCTGATACAGCGCCCAGATCTCTTTGGCGTATTGGCTGTCGCGCAGCTCCGGTGCGAACTGGCCGTAATACTCCGCCAGATTGCCGATATCGCGTTCGAACATGCTTTTGGCGTGGTTGTTGGCGGCGGCGTCCACCACCTGCGGCAGATCGATGATCACCGGCCCGTCTTTATCCATCAGCACGTTGAATTCCGACAGGTCGCCGTGCACCAGCCCGGCGCACAGCATGCGCACCGCGTAGTTCATCATCAGGGCGTGATCGGCGCGCGCCTGTTCCGGCGTCAGGGTGACATCGCTCAGGCGCGGCGCCACCAGGCCTTCTTCGTCGGTGATCAGCTCCATCAGCAGCACGCCGTCCAGGCAGATATCCGGCTGCGGCACCCGCACTCCGGCCTTGGCCAGCAGATACAGCGCGTCCACTTCGGTGTTTTGCCAGGCTTCCTCTTGCTGCTGGCGGCCGAATTTGGAGCCTTTGCTCATGGCGCGCGCGTCGCGGCTGTTGCGCACCTTGCGCCCTTCCTGATAGTGAACGGCCTGCTTGAAGTTGCGCTTCTCGGCCTCTTTGTACACTTTGGCGCAGCGGATCTCATCGCCGCAGCGCACGATAAACACGTCGGCTTCTTTGCCGCTTTTCAACCGGCGGATGACTTCGTCGATTAACCCGTCATCAACCAGCGGCTGGAGTCGTTTTGGAATTTTCATGCAGCCTTGTACCCTATTTAGGCTCCGGTGTGAATGGCTTGCGCAGTTGATAGCGTAAGTTAGACCCGAAAGGCAAACATTAGTTTTGCCGCCGCGTCATCATTACGCGGCGGCGGGCGCTCACAGGCTGGCGGCCGGCACCCAAACGCTGACGCTGCCGGCATTGACCGGGAAATGGGCGCTGCCCTGATCGTCGGTAGTGATTTCTTCCTGGCGGTTGCCGAGGAAATCGCGCCAGGCGGTGTGCGCCAGATCGGCGCCGAGCGCGACCGTCTTGCCGCTCTCGCCGCCGTTGGTCAGCACCACCACGCAGCCGGGGGCCTCGGCGGTGCCGGCGCGGCTGAAGGCCACGCAGTGGCTGTCGTCGAAGTAGTCGGTTTGTGGGCCGTTGGCGAAGCGCTGGCGAGCGGCGATCAGTTTCTCCAGCTCCGGGATCGCCGGCATGTCTATTTGGTATTCGCCGCCGTCGCGCCCTTTGTCGCGGTAGCTGGCGCCATACAGGTCTGGGTAAAACACGCAGGGCACGCCCTGTTCGCGCAACAGGATCAGCGCGTAGGCCAGCGGTTTGAACCAGGGTTCCACCGGCGCTTCCAGCGACTGCAGTGGCTGGGTGTCATGGTTGGCGACCAGCGTCACCGCATGGGCCGGATCGGCGGCGGTCAGGGTATCGGTGAAGATCTGTGCCATGTCGAAGCCGTCGCCCTGTTTCGACGCCTGATGAAACTTCAGGTGCAGCGCCACGTCGAACAGCATCACCTTACCGTCCACCAACTCGATGTATTGTTGCAGCGCGCTGAGATCGTGCGACCAGTATTCGGCAACGATAAACAGGTCGCGTTGCGCACTGCCGCGCACGTGATCCGCCCACTCTTTGAAAAACCAGGCGGGAATGTGTTTGGCGGCGTCGAGGCGGAAGCCGTCGCACGGCAGGCTGTCCAGCAGCCAGCGCGCCCAGTATTTGAGCTCCTCCGTCACGGCGGCGTTGCGGAACTCGACGTCGGCGCCCATCAGATAGTCGTAGTTGCCTTTCTCGTCGTCGACCTGATCGTTCCAACCGTCGTCGCCATAGTCGTTGGCGATTTTGAATACCCCTTTGTCGTCCGGTTGCTCAACGTAGTCGACGCCGCCGAAGCATTTGTAATCCCAGATGAATTCGGAGTGCATGCCCTGGCGGCCGGGGAAGGTGAAGCGGGTATAGGCCAGCGCGTCGAAGCCCTGGTCGTCGATGTCATTGCGGTTGTTGGCATCCACTTTGAACACGTGCACCCGTTCTTTTTCGTCCGCGCCGAGCTTGTGGTTGAACACCACGTCGTAGATCACCCCCACGCCGTGTTCGCGCAGGGTAGTGGCGGCATGTTCGAGCGCCGCCCTGTCGCCGTATTTGGTGGCCACGCTGCCTTTCTGGTCAAATTCGCCCAGGTCGAACAGATCGTAAGTATCGTAGCCGACGGAGTAGCCGCCGGAAGCGCCCTTATAGGCGGGCGGCAGCCACAGGGTGGTGATGCCCAGTTCGGCGAGGTGCGGGGCGCGTTCGGCGGCCTCCCGCCACAGTTTGCCGCCGTCGGGGTAATACCAGTGGAAAAATTGCAGCAGGGTGGTTTTTTGCGTCATGAGCCAGCGTCCCGGTTAGCCAGAAGGAGAGGAGCAGTTAAAAGCATGGGCTACTTTTGGCAAAAGGGTAAATGACGCAGAGAGAAGAGCGGGGGCGGAAGGAAATATGTAACCGACCTTAACGAGATAGCGGTGAAGTTGTCGCTATCAATCTTTTTGATTATTCATTTTTATTATTATTTTTCAATTGGATATGTTTTGTTTTCTTTGTTGTCTCTATTCTTGTTGTTTTTGCGCCCTTTTTTATTTGATTTTTATTTCAATTTTAATTGATTATTTAATATTTAAATTCAATTTATCGTTATTTATAAGTTTAAAATTCTGTTTAATGAAATGTTTTGACATATCCGCTCACGCCGTTGGTTATTCATTCGCAATTATTTATGCGTTATCGTTATGTTCTAAATTAGGTAACACTATCAACCAATAATCTGTCGCAACGCAGAGCGAACGAGAGAGCACAGAGGAGCATAACGCCGTGAACATCAGGGATTTCAGAGCATTGGCGCGCAGTTTGGTCAGAGAATTCGGCATGTTGAACAAGCAGAGCAACGGCTCGCGCTTTTCGCCGCTGCAGATCCATCTGATGATCGAAGTCAGCGAGCAGCCGCTCGGCGTCACGGAGTTGGCGGCCCGATTGTGCATTGACAAGGCCAGCGCCAGCCGGGCGTTGCGCAGCCTGGTCGCCGCCGGCGTGATAGAGACGGTGGATCATCCGGATGACAAGCGGCACAGCCTCCATCGGTTGAGTAAACCGGGCGGCAAGACGCTGGCCGGCATCGAGAACGACGCCGACGGTTTTATGCAGGCGGCGCTGGCGCAGTTGGACGACGATGAGCTGGCGAGCACCACTGCGGCGATGAAAAAGATGACCGCGGCGCTGCGCAGCGCGCGCAAACAGCGCGACGCCAACCTGCGGGTACGGCCGATCGCCGCGCGCGACGATGCGGCGATGGCGGCGATCATTCGCGGCGTGTTTCGCGAGTACGGCATGGACAAGATGGAGGGGGTCAGCCTGCACGATCCGGATCTCGATCGGTTGACCGGCCTGTATCGCGACAACGGCGGCCGCTATTGGGTGCTGGAGCGGGACGGGCAGGTGGTGGGCGGCGTCGGCATGGCACCGCTGGCCGGCGAAGAGCCCGGCTATTGCGAACTGCAGAAACTGTTCTTCAAACCCGGCGCGCGCGGATTGGGCATGGCGCGCCATATGGTGGTGCAGGCGCTGAAGGCGGCGCGGGCGGCGGGTTATCGCTACTGTTACCTGGAAACCACCGAGCAGTTGAAAGAGGCGATCGGGTTGTACTACGCGCTCGGTTTCACGCTGCTGACGGAGCGGCGCGGCAATACCGGCCACCACGGTTGCAACGTGTGCATGCTGAAAAATCTGCAGAACGACGATATGTGAGCGGTTTCAAGGTTAGCGCCCGCGCCTTGTGTCACCCTGTTAACCGTTTGATAACAATCATAACGTTTTATCAGGGAGGAGAAGGATGTTGGGGGATCCGATGGCGCTGTCTGCGCTGGTTACGCTGGTGGTCATTGTGCTCTGGGCCAGCGCCCGTTTACCGGAGTATGTGGTCGCGCTGCTGTTCTTCGCGGCGGTGATGGTGTTGCAGCTGGCGCCCGCCGCGGTGACCTTTTCCGGTTTTGCGTCTTCCGCATTCTGGCTGGTGCTCAGTGGCTTCGTACTGGGCACCGCCATCCGCAGCACCGGGCTGGCGGATCGCCTGGCCAACCGACTCTTGCCGCATCTGTCCGGTTCCTGGCTCCGCCTGGTGGGCGGCGTAGTGGCGATAAGCTATGCGTTGGCGTTTGTCATGCCTTCCAATATGGGGCGCATCACGCTGCTGATGCCGATCGTCATGGCGTTGGCCGAGCGCGCCGGGCTGGCGGAAGGGTCACGCGGCCGTATCGGTTTGGCGCTGGCGGTGGGGTTCGGCACCTTCCAGCTCTCCGCCAGCATTCTGCCGGCCAACGTGCCCAACCTGGTGATGAGCGGCGCGGCGGAAAATGCCTACGGCAGCCACTTCGCTTATCTCACTTATCTGCTGCTGCACGCCCCGGTTCTCGGGGTAGCCAAAGGCGCGCTGCTGACGCTGTGCATTTGCGGCCTGTTTCGCGCCCGGCCGCAGCCGGTGGCGGCCATGGCGGCGCAACCTCCGCTCAGCGCCGCCGAATGGCGGCTGATCGCGCTGTTGGGCGTCACGGTGCTGCTGTGGATGACCGACAGCTGGCACGGCATCGCTCCCGCCTGGGTGGGGTTGGCGGCGGCGTGTTGCTGCCTGCTGCCGCGCATCGGTTTTCTCAACGGCGAGCAGTTCGCCGTCGGGGTCAACGTGCGCACCTGCATCTATGTC
Organism: Serratia sp. Ae19-1; assembly: GCF_059801225.1. Classification (NCBI taxonomy): domain Bacteria; kingdom Pseudomonadati; phylum Pseudomonadota; class Gammaproteobacteria; order Enterobacterales; family Yersiniaceae; genus Serratia; species Serratia sp. Ae19-1. The sequence goes on from NZ_JBCHWD010000001.1 coordinate 544,943, forward strand.
GCGGGGATCTTGGGCCTGACCGCGCTGGTCAGCCATTCGGGTCTTGGCGATCGGCTGGGCGGCGTGCTGTTGACGGCGATACCGGATCTGCACGGCAAGCCGTTCACCGCGTTCGGCGCGTTGGTGGGGATCACCGCATTGCTCAATTTCGTGGTGACCGCCAATGGCGTGCCGGCGCTGTTTACCCCGCTGGCGGAGGCGCTGTCGGCGGGCAGCGGTTTACCGCTGCTGACGGTGTTGATGACCCAGGTGATCGGTTACGCCACGCCGCTGCTGCCGTATCAGGCTGCGCCGATCGTGGTGGCGATGGGGATGGGCAAAGTGCCGGCGCGCGAGGGGCTGAAGCTGTGCCTGTTGCTGGCGCTGCTCAGCTTCGCGCTGCTGGTGCCGTTGGACTATTTGTGGTTCAGGCTGCTGGGGTGGATCCCGTAAACAACCCCGCGCCGCCGGCAAAACAATCTTCGTCCAGCGTCAGAGTGGCGATTTTATGCACCGGCCCGCGCATGCTGACCTGAAAGTCGCCGCTGAAGGCGATCTGCAGCTCGCCGCCCGGCATCCGTACGCTGACCCGATCGTCGACTCGTCCCAGCTTGCGCATCACACTGGCGGCGGCGCAGCTGCTGCTGCCGGAGGCCAGGGTGAAACCGGCGCCGCGCTCCCAGATGCCGATGCGCAGCGTCTGGCGATCGACCACTTCCACCAGTTGTACATTGGTGCGTTTCGGGAACAGCGGATGGCGTTCAATCTGCGGCCCTAGCCGGCGCACCTGTGCCAGATCCAGTTTTTCAACCGGCACCACGCAGTGCGGGTTGCCCATCGACACCAGCGACACCCTCAAGGTCTCTTCCTCCAGCGGCAACGGGTAGTTCAGCGCCTCCGGCAGATCGATCAACGCCGGCAGGGCCGCCGGGCTGAAATTGGCGCGCCCCATCTCCACGGTGATCTGATGCGGGTCTTCCGCTACCTGGCAGCGCACGTCGCCGCCGGCGGTGTGCACCAGAAACGGTTGATGCCCTATGCGGCCGATGTCGAACAAATAGCGCGCGTAGATGCGCAGACCGTTGCCGCTTTTCTCCGCTTCGGATCCGTCCGGGTTGATGATGCGCAGGGTGGGATTGACGGCGTCGCCGCTGTCGATCAGCAGGCCGTCGGAACCGACGCCGTAATGCGGATGGCACAGCAGACGAATTTGCTCCTGATTCAAGCGGTCGGCGACCGCACGGTGACACACCAGGTAGTCGTTGCCCAGCCCGTGATATTTGTGGAACAGCAGGGGAGTCATGGCGTTGCTCGGCTCAGCAAGAAAAGGTGGCTACAGCTTACAACAGAATGTTGGCGTCAAAACAAACAAAAGGCGGCCTAAGCCGCCCTTTTGCACGATTGCCGGTCTGGCAATTAATTGTAGATGATCGCGGTGCCGTGCAGCTTGTTGTCACCGGTGGTCGCGATGATCTGGAAGGATTTTGCGCCCGCCGCGTCGGCTTTGGCCGCCAGTTTGTTCTCCAGGCTGCTCAGGTCGGATGCCCCGCTGACGGTGACGACGCCGGCTTTTTGCAGATCGGCCGGTTGAGCGTTGACCAGTTCGGCGGCGAAGCTGCCGAAGGAGACGGAGGCCAGTGCGATGGCGGCGATGGTAATTTTCAGGTTTTTCATGGTCTTATTTCCTATCTGTGTTCTTTACAATGTTTGTTTGGTAAGGTCGTTAAATTAATTAACGATCGATAATTTAATGTTAGATGCCGGTTTGACGGATTGCAAGTATTTTTTAACGCTCGTTAATTAATTTTTTTCTTACGCCCTGGCGCGGTGAGCAGAAAGTCGTGCAGTCCGTGAGTGTAATGCTTTGTTATTGATAGATTTCAGCAGTGCCGTGCAGCTGGTTGTTACCACCGGCGCCGATGATGCGGAAGGATTTTGCACCGGCCTGATCGGCTTTCGCAGCCAGGCTGCTTTCCAGTGAGGTCAGATCGGATGCGCCGCTGACGGTGATGACGCCCACTTTCTGCTGGTCGGCCGGTTGGCTGCTGACTAAATCAGCGGCGAAGCTGCCGAAGGAAACGCTGGCCAGAGCGAGGGCTGCTAGAGTTAATTTTAAGTTTTTCATGATGTTAATTCCTTTCCGATAACGGTGAATAGAGAGTGTTAATCCGGTTCGCTAATTTTTCTTAACGATCGATAACTAAATGCTAATCGGTTCTCGACGCGGGCGCAATATTTTTTTATAATGATCGTTAAGTTATTTGTGCTAACCCTGCCGTGGAGCGGGATAGGAGAGGAGCGATGAGCATCAATGAAGCGGTTTGCGGCAAGAAAAGCCGTGGCAGACCGAAACAATTTGATCGCGACCGGGCGCTGGAAAGCGCGCTCGATCTGTTCTGGCGGCACGGTTATGAAGCCACTTCGCTGGCCGATCTGGTGGAAGTGACCGGCGCCAAAGCACCGACGCTGTATGCGGAGTTCGGCAACAAGGAAGGGATGTTCCGCGCGGCGGTGGAGCGCTATCTGCAAAAATATACCGCCTGCACCAACCAACTGTTGGAACAGGCGTTGCCGGTGGCCGAGATCGTCGAGGCCTACGTGCGTTCTTCCGTCGAAGTGTTTACCGACCCCGATACGCCGTCAGGCTGCTTTATGGTGTGTGCCTCCGCCGCGCTATCGTCCGCTTCCGACGACGTCGCCCAGATGCTGCGCAAGAAACATCATGCGCAGGAAGCGGCGCTGAAAGCCTGCTTCGATCGCAAGGTGCAACAAGGCGAACTGCTGGCGAAAACCGACACCGCGCTGCTGGCGAAATACGTGATTTGCACCATTGAAGGCATGTCGGTGCAGGCGCGCGAAGGGGCAAACCGGGGCGATCTGTTGCGGTTGCTCGAGGCGCTGATGCTGGTGTGGCCGCGGCTCAGCCAGATAGGCAATAAGGTGTAATAACGGGCCCGGTTTTCACCGGGCACCGTAAAGCATTACTGATTGACCGGGATCACCGCGCCCTGGTACTTCTCGCGAATAAAGTCCTGAATCGGCTTGGAGTGCAGCACCTTCACCAGCGCCACGATCTCCGGTTTGTTCACGTCGGCTTTATGCACGGTGATGATGTTGGCGTACGGGTTGTTTTCGCCGCTTTCGACCGCGATCGGGTCTTTGGTGGGATTCAACCCGGCGTCGATGGCGTAGTTGGCGTTGATCACCACCGCGTCGCCTTCGTCGTTGTTGTACATCTGCGGCAGCAGCGCGCCCTCAACGTTGGCCTGGAACTTCAGGTGTTTCGGGTTTTCCACCACGTCGGCGATGCGCGCATCCACCTTGCTCACCCCCGGTTTCAGCTTGATCACGCCTTGCTGTTCAAAGATTGACAGGATACGGCCTTCTTCCGCCACCGCGTCGCGCATGATGATTTTGCCGTTGTCCGGCAGATCTTTCAGGCTTTTGTACTTCTTCGAGTAGATGCCGATAGGCTCGATATGGATCGCGCCGGCACTGACGAAGTCGTAGCTCTTGTCATCGGCATGGTCTTTCAGCACCGAGTTCAGGTAAGGCACGTGCTGGAAGTAGTTGGCGTCGATGTCGTGGCTGGCCAGGGCGGTGTTCGGCAGAATGTAATCCTGAAAGCGCTTGATCTGCAGATCGATGCCTTCCTTCGCCAGTATCGGTTTGGCCTGTTCGAGGATTTCGGCGTGCGGCACGTTGGAGGCGCCGACCACCAGCTTGGTCGCCGCGGCGGCGCCATAGGAGGCGAGGGTGGCGACGGAGGCGAAAGCCAACATCAGTAGGTGCTTTTTCATCATCGTTTTCCTTGGTTAATTAACGTTTGTCGAGCGTTCTTGTCAGGGTGTCGCCAATGAACTGAATGACGAAAACGATCAGCAGAATCGTCAGCGTCGCCACCAGCGTCACGTCACTGTGGTTGCGTTGGAATCCTTCCAGATAGGCCAGGTTGCCCAGGCCGCCGGCACCGATCACCCCGGCCATCGCGGTGTAGCTCACCAGCGCGATCAGAGTGACGGTGATGCCGGAAACCAGCGCCGGCGAGCTCTCCGGCAGCAAGACGCGGAAAATCAGGGTGCGGTTTTTGGCACCCATCGAGCGCGCCGCCTCGATCACCCCTTTGTCGACCTCGCGCAGCGCAATCTCCACCAGCCGGGCGTAGAACGGCGCCGCACCGACGATCAGCGCCGGCAGGGCGGCGTCGGCGCCGAGAATGGTGCCGATCAGCGACTTGGTGAACGGAATCAGCAGTACGATCAGAATGATGAACGGAATGGAACGGAAGACGTTGACCAGCACGGAGATCAGCGAGTAGACCGCTCGGTTCTGCAACAGCTGCCCTTTCGAGGTTAAAAACAGCAGCACGCCGAGCACCATACCCAGCACCAGCGTGGCCAAACCGGCGAGACCGGTCATGTACAGCGTTTCCCAGGTGGCGTCCCACAGTTGATCCAGACGCAGGTGGGGGAACAGGGATTCAATCATGTTGGATAACCTCGACGGCGATGTTTCTTTCGTTCAGCAACTTGAGCATGTCGGCGACCTGTTGTTCGTTGCCTTCGGCGTGGATGTACAGTTCGCCGTACGAACCGTTGAGGGTGTGGCTGATCTTGCCGTGCAGAATGTTGACGGTCAGGGCGTAGCGTCGGATCACCTCGGAAATCACCGCCTGGTGGGTTTGCACGCCGACGAAGGTCAGCTTGAAGATCGCGCCCGGCAGGTGGGCGGTGAGCCGTGGGTTGAAGCTCTCTTCGGCGTCCGCATATTGCGACACCTGTTTGACGAACTGCCGGGTGATCGGCTGCTGCGGTCGGGTGAAGACGTCGAGCACCGGGCCTTCTTCGACGATGCGGCCGTTCTCCATCACCGCCACGCGGTGACAGATCTTGCGCACCACATGCATCTCGTGGGTGATCAGCACGATGGTCAGTTTCAGCTGGCGATTGATGTCCAGCAGCAGATCGAGAATGGCGTCGGTGGTCTGCGGATCGAGGGCCGAGGTGGCCTCGTCGCACAGCAGCACGCTCGGATTATTTGCCAGCGCGCGGGCGATGCCGACGCGCTGTTTTTGGCCGCCGCTGAGCTGCGACGGGTAGGCGTCTTCGCGCCCCTGCAGGCCGACCAGCGCGATCAACTCCGCCACGCGCGGCGCAATCCGCGCCTTGGGCACGCCGGCGATCTGCATGGAAAACGCGATGTTCTGGCTGACGGTACGCGACCACAGCAGGTTGAAGTGCTGAAACACCATGCTGATTTTCAGCCGCGCCTGGCGCAGATGGCTGCCTTTGGCGCGGGCGATGTCGAAACCGCCCACCTCAATGCGGCCGCGGGTCGGTGTTTCCAACCCGTTGAGCAGGCGGATCAGCGTGCTTTTACCGGCGCCGCTGTAGCCGATGATGCCGTAAATTTGCCCGGCGTCTACCGCCAGACTGACGTCGTCTACCGCCACGACGGGGCCCTGAGTGCTGTCAAAAGTTTTGCAAACGTTCGAAAGAACGATCATAGCGAAGCGAATCCTTATCGATACATCACAGCATTCCGTCCGGAACGCGTTGCGCCGGACAGGGATCGTTCGGCTTATCGGCGGGGCACAGCCCGGCGGGAAGTGGCGGACGGAACCGCTGTTGCGGGTGAATACCGGGCAATCCTACCGAGGGTTTATAGTGACAGGAAGAATGTAAAATCTATTACTTATTCTTGTTTGATATATATAACGGCGGGCGAAACGTGGAGGGGAAAAACCGGCCGCAGGGCGGCCGGCGATGGCGGGCTAGCGTTTGTCCAGCTTCATGTGCAGCAGCGGGAACGGGTTGCCCTGGCCGTCGAGCGGCGAGCGGCCGGTGATGACAAACCCATAGTGGCGGTAAAAGCCGCTGGCCTGCGGATTTTGCTCGTTCACGTCCAGCTGCAGCTCATCGTGCAGCGTTTCCGCGTGGGTCAACAGCGCTTTGCCCACGCCTTGGCCGCGCTGATCGGCATCGATAAACAGCATCTCCACCTTGTTGCCGTTCAGGCCGATAAAGCCGCAGGGATGCCCCGGTTGGTCTTCGGCCACCCAGACGTTGACCGCGGGCAGGTAGTCATTCAACACCAGCGGGAACAACTGCGCGATGTTGTCTTCGGTTAAAAAATGGTGGGTGGCGCGCACCGAACGCAGCCAGATATCTGCCAATTGCGCGTTGTCTTCCGCCGCGCGTGCTCTGATGGTAATCATCGAACTCTCTGCTATCTAAGTTGAAGGAAAAGAAACTAGATAGAGGTTTTGTGGGGTTAGTGCCGAATTAACGTGGGTTAACGCCCTGCAAAGCGCCTCTGCAGTGGATCGAATAAGCCCGCCTTCTTGCAAGCGGTATAACAACTGTAATTCAGCAAGTTAATGCTTTCAACCGCCCATGGCGCAATGAGGCGTTCGCCGCATGATACACTGGCCGCTGAACCAGCAAGAGGGCGGCAGGATGGAAGCGGTACGCGCAGCGATAGAAAAACAGGTGCTCAGCCTGACCGGGCTGGCGCTCGGCGGCGTCGACTTCGAGAACCCGCCGGGCGATCCGGGATTGTTCGGCCCGCAGTCGGTCATCTGGCAGGTACACCGCGATTTCACCCCGATGCTGTGTGGCGGCGTCAGCGCCTTGCTGCTGCAAATGCTGCACCCGCTGGCGCTGGCCGGGGTGTGGGATCACTCCAACTTCCGCGAAGATATGATTGGCCGCCTGCGCCGCACCAGCCAGTTCGTGTCGGTCACCACCTTTGGCCCGACCGCCGAGGCGGAGCGGCTGATCGCCAAAGTCAAAGCCATCCATCTGCGGGTGACCGGCGTCGGCAGCGACGGCACGCCTTATGCCGCCAGCGATCCGGCGCTGCTCACCTGGGTTCACGTGGCGGAGAGCAGCCGTTTTCTGGCCAGCCACCTGCGCTACCGCAATCCCCATCTTTCCCGCGATTTACAGGATCAATACTATCGCGAAGCGGCGCGGATAGCCGCTGCGTTGGGGGCGACCGCCATCCCCCAGTCCTGCGCGGAGGTCGAAGAGTACCTGCAGACGATGCGGCCGCAGTTGGTGTGCGACGAACGGACTCAAGAGGTGGCACGCATTCTGCTGAAGGCGCCGGCGCCGAGCGCATTGGCGCGCCCGCTCGGCAGGGTGGTGATGCAGGCGGGCATCGATCTGTTGCCCGATTGGGCGCAGCGGCAGTTCGGTTTTCAGCCGGGCGCGCTGCGGCGGCGGCTGGTGCGAACGGGCGCCGCAGGCCTCGGCAAGGTGCTGGGCGCGTCGATGCGCAACGGCTCCTATCAGCGCGCGGTGCGGCGCATTACTCAGCCGTCATAAGCCACAGCCGCTATAATTAGTCTTTGTTTATCTTCGTTTACGGCCGCTTTTGAGACTTTTACGGGTGATCCGGCCAGTAATGCGTTTTACACTTGGGGGCAAAGCCACATTCCATTTTTGGCGCGCAGCCGATTCTGCCGCGCCCTGACCCTATTGAGGTGATATGAACGAATCATACGTACTTGCTGAAGTCAGCAATGAGAACCAGACGCTGGTCGCGGTGGTTCAGCAAGATCACCGGGCAGCCTATTTTTACATCTATCCCGCCGAAGCCTACAGCGATCGCTATCAGGTGCGTGCCTGCTGGCTGCGCAATCTGGCCGCCGCGCCGCTGCAGGAAGATCGCGCCGCGCTGGAGCAAGGGCAGCCGCCGATGTTGGCGGCGGAGTTTTGCCGCAACCTGGAAGGGGAAGCGCCGCTGAACCCGGAAGGGTTGATGGTGGTGTGGAGCGAAAGCGACGACGGCGCAGCCCTGTGGTATTACGGCCAACTGCTGGCGGTGATCCCCGGCTGGAGCCTGTATATCGACCATTCGGTGTGCTATTCCGCCAGCTGCATCAAGGAGAGCCCGTTGGCCTATCCGCTCGGTTCGGCCTCGACCAACACGCAATATGCGCAGGCGGAGAGCACCCGCCAATTCTGGCGCAGCTGGCAGCGTGAAGAGGGCAATCCGTGGCCGAAGATGCAGCGCGATTTTCAGGCGCGCTATGAGCAGCATTTCGGCCCCTCGGTAAAATACTACGCCATCGATCAGGGCAAGTGGCCGCCGATGGCCATCACCCAGCACGAGCGCGACGGCATTTATTACTTTCTCACCATGGGGGTCAGCATCCGGCCGATGCCGTGGGTGGAGATCCTGTTCAACGACGAGGCTTCGCGCTATCGCCGCATGGAGATGGCGATCGCCATCGACAGTCAATACATGACCGAAGACAACGCGGTGCAGATGGCCAGCGCGCTGGCCGGTTTCGCGCACGCGCCGTGGGCGCGGCTAACCTGGATCGGCGAAGGGCATACGCTGGAGTCGGACGTGGCGCCGCTGGGCTACGAGGGCTATATTTTATCGTCGTCCTTCTACCCATATAACGCGCACCTGGCTTTGCCGCCGCAGTACGGCGACCCGGTGAACCTGTTCTGGGCCAGCCCGGTGTTTACCGCCGAACGCCAACTGGCGCACGCCACGCCGAACGGCGGGCACGATCTGGTGAACCGGCTGCGCGAGCAGGGCGTCGACCATATTTTCCGCCCGCGCCAGCCGGTGTGCTGATGCGATTGACTCTTCAGGAGCTGCCATGACCGCCGCGCTGTTGATTATCGATGTGCAGGAAGGGTTGTTTACGCCGCCGCCGGCGGATGCCACGGGCACCGTTGCGCGCATCAATCTGCTGAGCGAGCGCGCCCGTCGGGCCGGCGCGCCGGTTGTCGTGATTCAGCACCACACGCCGGACGACGAACTGCCGCACGGCAGCGCCGCCTGGCAAGTGCTTGCGGCGTTGACGGTGGCGCCGGGCGACCACCGGGTGGAGAAAACCACGCCGGACTCCTTCCTGCGCACCTCGCTGGGCGCATTGCTGATCGCCAACGGCGTTTCGCAGCTGGTGGTGTGCGGCTACTCCACGCCGTTTTGCATCGATACCACGGTGCGTAGCGCGGCGGCGCGCGGTTATCCGGTGACGCTGGCGGCGGATGCTCATACCTGCCACGACAAATCCTATGCCGACGGCCTGCTGATCCGCACCCACCATAACGAGACGCTGTCGAATATCGACAGCTTCGGCGTGCCGATCCGCGCCGTGCCTGCGGTGGACATCGTGTTCTGAGAACGGAAAAATGGGGGCCTCGGCCCCCGTTCGTTATTTCAGTCCTGCCCGCCGCGCCGCCACCTTGGCCAGCGCCGCCCAATCCAGATCCGCATCCCCCTGCGCCATCGCGTCGAGGAAGTTGTCTTTCAGCACCCCGGCGAACGGCATCGGCGTATGGCTGTCGGCGCCGGCGGCCAGCGCCAACCCGACGTCCTTCAGCCCCAGCGCCAGCCGGAATCCAGCCGGGGAATACTTCTCGGCGGCGATCAGCGCGCCATAGCCCTGATAGGCCGGGGCGGCGAAGACGGTGCTGCTCAGCATCTGCAGATAGTCGGTGCCGGACACGCCATAGTTGCGCACCAGCGCACTGCCTTCCGCCATCGCTTCAATGGCGCTGGCCAAGGTAAAGTTGGTGGCGATCTTGACCACGTTGGCCTGCGCAGGATCGGCGCCGAAGTGCCAGGTTTTCTGGCCGAGGGCATCGAACAGCGGCTGCGCTTTCTTCAGCAGCTCGCTCTCGCCGGCCGCCAGAATATTCAGCTTGCCGGCGGCGGCCACGTCGACCCGGCCCAGCACCGGCGCGGCGAGATAGCCGATGCCGTGTTCCGCATGCAGCGCCGTCAGGCGTTTGGCGAGTTCGACCGAGATGGTCGCCATATTGATATGCAACGCGCCCGGTTTCATTCGTTGCAGCAACCCGCTGCCCACCACCACCTGCTGCGTGGCGGCGTCGTCGGCCAGCATGGTGATCAGCACATCGGCATCGGCCAACTGTTCCGGCCGCTCGGCCTGCCGCGCGCCGGCGCTGACCAGCGGCTGCGCCGCCTGCGGCGAGCGGTTCCATACCGTTAATGCGAGGCCCGCCTGCAACAGGTTGGCCGCCATGGCGCTGCCCATCCCACCCAGTCCGGCAAATCCGATCTTCATCATGCGCTCCTTTTTCAGGTTGAAGGTTTTACCCTAGCGCGCCGGGCCAGGAACGCAAATGCCGGAGTGTAACGCCGTCTTACGCACCGGCGGCGGGCTATTGACGTGCTGCCGCTGCGGGTATACCTTGATGGCATGAATATATCGATGCCTTCCACCCACAATCAGTCATGGTGGCGCCTTTTCTGAGGCGGCACGAGTATCCACATCTCTTTTTAATGCCGCCGGTTTGGCGGCATTATTTTTTGTGGCGTTGATCCGGCGGTGTACTGACCTTCAGGAGCACTGCCATGAGTTACACCATTCTTACCGGCGATCGCGCCACCGGCCCACTGCATTTAGGCCACTTCGTCGGCTCGCTGCGCCAGCGCGTCGAACTGCAGCACCAGCATAACCAAACGGTGATGGTGGCGGATCTGCAGGGCCTGACCGACAACGGCAACAACCCGCAAAAAATCAGCGCCAACGTGCTCAACGTAGTGGCCGACTATCTGGCGGTGGGCATCGATCCGCACAAGACCACGATCTGCCTGCAGTCGGCGCTGCCGGCGTTGGCCGAGCTGACGATGTACTATCTCAACCTGGTCAGCGTGGCGCGGCTGGAACGCAACCCGACGGTGAAAAATGAAATCGCCGAGAAGGATTTCGCCCGCAGCCTGCCGGCCGGCTTTTTGATCTATCCGGTCAGCCAGGCGGCGGACATCACCGCCTTTGGCGCCACCCACGTGCCGGTCGGCGAGGATCAGCTGCCGATGCTGGAGCAAACCAACGAGATCGTGCGGCGTTTCAACCATATCGTCGGCCAACCGGTACTGACGGAGTGCCAGCCGCTGCTGAGCAACGTCGGGCGTCTGCCGGGGCTGGACGGGCAGGGCAAGATGTCGAAATCGCGCGGCAACGCCATCCAGCTTGGCGCCAGCGCCGACGAGGTGCACAAGGCGGTGATGAGCATGTTCACCGATCCCGGTCATCTCAACGTCAGCGATCCCGGCCGGGTGGAGGGCAACATGGTGTTCACCTACCTGGACGCCTTCTGCGACGACGCCGCGCTGGTGGCGGATCTGAAGGCGCATTACCGCCGCGGCGGGTTGGGGGACGTGAAAATCAAACGGCTGCTGGAGGATTGCCTGCAGAGCCTGCTCGAGCCGATCCGCACCCGCCGCGCCGAATTCATCGCCGATAAAGGCGAGCTGACGCGCATCCTGCAGCACGGCACCCGCCGCGCGCATCAGGTCAGCCAGCAGACGCTGCAGCAGGTCAAGGCGGCGCTGGGGCTGGACTTCTTTAGCCTGGAATGATGCGCACGCCGGGGCGTCACGCGTCACGCCCCGGCCATAAAACCATCATCCCACTGTCATAAACTTATTCGTTAATAGGTGCCCATAATGATTAGCCACTGAAACCAGAGAAATCATATGGCTCAGGCACTGTTAAAATTGGCACAGCACGACTTCCCAGGGCAGCACGCCGCCGCATCCCGCAAAGTGTTATCGGTAAAGGGACTCGGCAAGGCCTACAAAGCGCAGCAGCGTGTGCTGGATGACATCAACTTCGATCTGCACGCCGGCGAGTTCGTGGCGGTGATCGGCCGTTCCGGCGCGGGCAAGTCCACGCTGCTGCACACCCTGAACGGCACCATCCCTTCCAGCTGCGGCGAGATGCTGCACTTCGAAGACGATGGCGTGGCGCAGGATATCGCCCAGCTTGCCGGCCGCCAGATGCGCCAGTGGCGCGCGCGCTGCGGCATGATCTTCCAGGACTTCTGCCTGGTGCCGCGGCTGGACGTGATGACCAACGTGCTGCTGGGTCGTCTGAGCCACACGTCTACCCTGAAATCCTTCTTCAAACTGTTCGATGACGCCGACCGCGCTCGCGCCATCGAGCTGTTGCAGTGGCTCAACATGCTGCCGCATGCGCTGCAGCGCGCCGAGCACCTCTCCGGCGGCCAGATGCAGCGCGTCGCCATCTGCCGTGCGCTGATGCAAAACCCGCAAATCCTGCTGGCCGATGAGCCGGTGGCGTCGCTCGATCCGAAAAACACCCGCCGCATCATGGACGCGCTGCAGAAAATCAGCGAAGACGGCATCGCGGTGATGGTGAACCTGCACTCGGTCGAACTGGTGAAAGAGTATTGCTCGCGGGTGATCGGCATCGCCCACGGGAAGATCGTGTTTGACGGGCATCCTTCGCAACTGAACGAACGGATCCTGCACCAGCTGTATGGCGAAGAAGCCAATCAGATCCATTGAAGCACTTTTGACCTTTACCCTTTACACACAAGGCACACCTAATGAAAAAAGTATTGAGTCTGACCACCCTGATGGCCGGCGCGATGATGGTCTTTAATGCTGCCGCAGCGGATGCGCCGAAAGAGCTGAACCTGGGCATTCTCGGCGGCCAGAACGCCACCCAGCAGATCGGCGATAACCAGTGCGTGAAGCAGTTCCTGGATAAAGAGCTGAACGTCGATACCAAGCTGCGCAACTCGTCCGACTATTCCGGCGTGATCCAGGGCCTGCTGGGCGGCAAGATTGATCTGGTGCTGAGCATGTCGCCGTCCTCGTTCGCTTCGGTCTACATCAAGGATCCGAAAGCGGTGGACATCGTCGGCATTGCGGTCGACGACGTCGACCAGTCGCGCGGCTACCACTCGGTCGTGGTGGTGAAGGCCGGCAGCCCGTACCAGAAGCTGGAAGACCTGAAGGGCAAGGCCATCGGCTTCGCCGATCCGGACTCCACCTCCGGCTTCCTGATCCCGAACCAGGCGTTTAAAAAGCTGTTCGGTGGCACGGTCGACAACAAATACAACAACACCTTCTCCAGCGTCACCTTCTCCGGCGGCCACGAGCAGGACATCCTCGGCGTGCTGAACGGCCAGTTCGAAGGCGCGGTAACCTGGGCGTCGATGATCGGCGATTACAACACCGGCTACACCAGCGGCGCGTTCACCCGCATGATCCGCATGGATCACCCGGACCTGATGAAACAGATCCGCATCATCTGGCAGTCGCCGCTGATCCCGAACGGCCCGATCCTGGTGAGCAACTCGCTGCCGGCCGACTTCAAGGCCAAAGTGGTCACCGCCATCAAGAAGCTGGATAAAGACGATCACCAGTGCTTTATCAAAGCGATGGGCGGCAAGCAGCACATCGGCGACACCACCCTGGCGGAATACCAGAACATCATCGATATGAAGCGCGAGCTGACCAAAGGCGATCGTTAATTCCCGGCTGCCTCGGCCGTCCGAATGAAGGGGTTCAGCGTGCTGAACCCCTTGTTCCATAAAGATGGAAGACCTGTTTTGAATACCGATTTCGCACACTATTACCAACGGATCCGCAGCAAGCAAAAGCGCGAAGCGCTGTTGTGGTCGCTCGGGCTGGTGGTGTTGTACCTGGGCGCCGGCAACCTCGCCGAGTTCAACCTGCACACTGTCTGGGTGTCTATTCCGCACTTCTTCGACTACCTGGCCGAAACCATTCCGACGCTGCACTGGCACCTGCTGTTCGCCGACGGGCGCACCGAAGGCTCGCTGGCCTATTGGGGTTACCGCCTGAACATTCAGCTGCCGCTGATTTGGGAGACCCTGCAGCTGGCGCTGGCGGCGACCATTTTCTCGGTGCTGGTGGCGACCGTGCTGGCGTTCCTGGCGGCCGGCAACACCTATACTCCGGCCTCGGTGCGGCTGGCGATCCGCACGCTGGTGGCGTTCTTGCGCACCATGCCGGAGCTGGCGTGGGCGGTGATGTTCGTGATGGCGTTCGGCATCGGCGCCATTCCCGGCTTCCTGGCGCTGGCGCTGCACACCATCGGCAGCCTGACCAAGCTGTTCTACGAATCGATCGAAACCGCCTCCAACAAACCGGTGCGCGGGCTGGCGGCCTGCGGCGCGACGCCGCTGCAGCGCATGCGCTTCGGCCTGTGGCCGCAGGTGAAGCCGGTGTTTCTCTCCTACAGCTTCATGCGGCTGGAGATCAACTTCCGCCAGTCGACCATTTTGGGGCTGGTGGGCGCGGGCGGCATCGGCCAGGAGCTGATGACCAACATTAAACTCGACCGCTACGATCAGGTCAGCATGACGCTGCTGCTGATCATCGTGGTGGTTTCCGTGCTCGACTATGTGTCGGGCGAACTGCGCAAGCGCGTGGTGGAGGGGGCAAAATGACAGCGGGCACTCCGGCGTCGGCGGAAACGCTGCGCCAGCTAAAACAGCAGCATCCGGCGATCTTCGCGCAGCAGGGGCGCTACCTGCGCACCGTCGGCCTGATCGCGCTGGCGATCGTGCTGTACTACGTGTTCTTCTTCCTGGTCTTCGGCATTAGCTGGCCGCAGTTTATCAACGGCTGCCAGCAGCTGGGGCGCTATTTCCTGCGCATGTTCGTCTGGCACGATTTCGTCAACTGGCCGTTCATGTACTACTTCCAGCAGATTGGCATCACCATCGCCATCGTGTTCGCCGGGACGATCACCGCGTCGCTGATCGCGCTGCCGCTGTCGTTCTTCGCCGCGCGCAACGTGATGTCGACGCCGCTGCTGCGGCCAGTTTCGGTGCTGGTGCGCCGCTTGCTCGACGTGCTGCGCGGCATCGACATGGCTATCTGGGGGCTGATCTTCGTGCGCGCCGTCGGCATGGGGCCGCTGGCCGGGGTGTTGGCTATCGTGATGCAGGACGTCGGGCTGCTGGGCAAACTGTACGCGGAAGGGCACGAGGCGGTGGACAAGTCCCCGAGCCGCGGCCTGACGGCGGTGGGCGCCAACGGGTTGCAGAAGCACCGCTACGGCATTTTCACCCAATCGTTCCCCACCTTTCTGGCGCTCAGCCTGTACCAGATCGAATCCAACACTCGCTCTGCGGCGGTGCTGGGCTTCGTCGGCGCCGGCGGCATCGGCCTGGTGTATGCGGAGAACATGCGGCTGTGGAACTGGGACGTGGTGATGTTCATCACCCTGATCCTGGTGGTGGTGGTGATGATCATGGATAAGGTCTCTTCGCTGCTGCGCAACAAGTACATTATCGGCGAAGATATCCCGCTGTATCAGCAAAAAAGCCAAATCGATTGAGAAACCCCTTGCCGATCCCTATACTGCCGCACATTCAAGGTGTGTGGCAGTCATTTCGTTTCGCAATGTGCGCACGTCCCCGTTAGACAAGTAAAGGCAATGCAATCCCATGATGAACAACGACGTGCTGCGCAGCGTGCGCTATATGCTGAGCATTAACAACGCCAAAATGGTCGAGATTATCAAACTGGACGATTTCGAAGTGGCGGTGTCGGCGATGGACGCTTACGTGATCAAAGAAGGCGAGCCGGGCTACGAGAAGTGCCCGGACGAAGTGATGGCGCACTTCCTCAACGGCCTGGTGTTCTTCAAACGCGGCAAGGACGACAAGTTCCCGGCGCCGGCGGTTGAACTGCCGATCACCAATAACCTGGTGCTGAAAAAGCTGCGCGTGGCGTTCGAGCTGAAAGACACCGACATGCACCAGATCTTCACCGCGGTGGATTTCCGCATCTCCAAGCCGGAACTGAGCGCGCTGTTCCGCAAAGAGGGCACCAAGAACTACCGCCCATGCGGCGATCAGATGCTGCGCTACTTCCTCAAAGGGCTGGCGCAGCGCGTTCGCGGCGAGTAACGCGCAGCGTTCACCGAGCATCAGGCGCAATCGCAAGGTTGCGCCTTTTTTATTATCTCTCTCCCGCCTGCCGTTGTTGTACAGGCCCTCAGCCATCCGTCATCGATGGAGGGCGCGCCGCCTATCCGGTTACTTTTTCATGGTCAATTCAATCCCCTAACCATGAGGAAAGCAGGATGCCAACCATCACGAAAACCCAATCACTCTACACATTGACCCGGCCGGTCTGGCTGGATGCGGCAGGCATGAGCAAGGGCATCGACCACGATCGCCAGCACCTGGGCATCATTCTCGCCGCCGGGCAGGTGCTGCGCGTGCGGCAGACCAACGCGGCGTTTACCGGCAAGTTAACGCTGCGCTTGCTGAATGACGACAGCAAAACGGAGGCTGAATTCAGCGTCGGCGCGAGCTGGGTCGAGGCCCAGGTCAATGCTGTCTCGGTACCCTTTATCGATACGCCGTACGGGCAGGGCGAACCGGTACTGGAGTTCGACTATCCGGACACGGCGAAAGCGCTGCCGGTTTATCGCCGTGGCGAAAACGAAGCCGCATTCTTTGCCCGTTGGGACGATCGGGACGCCGAGTTTGCCCTGATCGATGCGGAATACGCCGTATTGCTGGTGCCGAAAATCAGTAAACCGGCGCTGAAGTCGCTGGGCGAAGCGAAAAACATCGACGGGCTGATCGCCTACTACGACCGCATTTTCACTTTCTACAATGCGCTGACCGGCGTCTCGTTCGAGGCTGAACACGAATCCGATCGCAATATTCACAACCGCTATTTTATGAAGGCCGATAAACACGGCGCCGGCGCCGCGTATTACGGCGGCCGTTGGACGGCGGAAACCAGCGACTCGGTCAGCAGCTTCTGGCTGACGCCACAAGACAGCAACTGGGGCAGCCTGCATGAGATCGCGCACGGCTATCAGGGGCACTTTATGGGCGATAAATATTTCTCCACCGGTGAGATGTGGAACAATATTTATGCCGCTTGCTATCAGGACGTGATGCTGGGGGAACGCAAGTACCGGGAGGGGTGGCTGTATAACTACGGCAACGCGGCCGGCGTCGAGAAGAAAATCGTCGATCTGATCGCTCAAGGCACGCCGCTCAACCAGTGGGATCTGCGCTCCAAGCTGTTCTTCGCGATGCTGATGGTCGACAAGGCTGGCAAGAACGCCTTCACGCACTTTAATCAGCAGTATCGCCAAAGCTGCAATACGCCGGGCTTCGTGCCGTCAGAACATGCCTTGCTGGATCTGCTGTCGGCAAGCTTCGCCGCGGCCAGCGAGCAGATCGACGTGACGCCGTTCGTCGAGTTGACCGGCGGCGTGATCACGCAAACGCAGCGCGATCTCAACGCGTTCAGCCACGCCAAGGCGGTATATCCGCTGTATCAACTGGTGGATGCGCAGAGTTTGCCGGCGATGCAGGCGCAGCTGAAGCTGGATTCCTCCCTGCGCCTGGTCGATTCTTATCAGCTCAAGGCGAGCGGCCTGAAAGGCGATGTCACCCTGAGTCTGGATATCGATGATTTTGCGCAGATCTACGGTGAGGATTTGATCCTGATGGAAGGGGCGCGCTATGCCCACAAGGTCCGTATCGACGCGCCGACCCTGACCCTGGCTGCGTTGCCGATCGGCGTGTACACCCTGCGGTTGCCGACCGGCAAAGATCGCAAATACCGGCCAACGGCGGGTTACCTGACGGTGAAGCAGGGGAAAAACGCGGTGACGCTTCGCTTCGTGCGTAAAGCTGCTTCGCCGATCGTTTCACAGGAGATCAATCTGTTGGGCCTGAGCGATGCGGTCTTCGCCACCGTGGTCGTCGATCGCGCCAAAGGGGCGGTGGTGGTTGACGTGACCAGCACCACGCCGCACTCCTACTTCCCGGGTGAAACCTATGCCCGGGTGACGCTGCGCGATCGACAGGGCGCGGTGCGCTTCAGCAAGGAGATTCAGGGCACTCAGGCTACCTTAAGTCATGACGAGCTGCCGTTTGCCGAGGGTGATGATATCGAAATTTACCATGTGGAGCCGAGCCGGGTGCGCCTGAATCCGGCGGCGACCGGAGTTATCGATAACAAAAACAAAACCAACGTGCTGCGTATCGAAAAAAGCGGGCTGAAAAACCCGGCACTGTCCGGCGATCCTGAACAAGCGCTGCTGACGCGTCTGGAACAGGCTGCGCAGCGTTTACGCCGCCTGTTGCCAGCCTATTACGCGCCGTCGTCGTTCAAGGACGATATTTATCTGGCGATCGGCGCCTTCGCCGAGCCGCAGCGCGAGTCACTGTTGGCGACCTATCGGGATTGCCTGCCTGCCGACAATACGCCGCCGGGCGCCAACGTCGGCAATGCGTTTACCGTGGCTGCCAAAGGGATCGGCGATCGCCAGTTTCTAACCTGTGCCGTCGATCTGGTGAAGAAAACCGTGACCGTAACGTTGGCGGCGGGGATTGCTCACCACTACTTTGCCGACAGCTACGCCTTCCTCAGCGTGACGGATGCGGACGGTAGTACCTTGCTCAGCTACGACATCATCGGCAGCCAGAATCAACCGGCCAAAACCTGGGTGCTGCCGCTGTCGGGCTATGGCGGCGAGGTGATCCATCTGCGGCATGAAGAGCCGGACAACCGTCTGGCGATCGTCAACGAGATGCAGCACGTGCGGCTGGCGGAGAAGGGCAAGCAACAGACCTACTGCATTACGCCGGTCGGTTTGAAACGCATCAACGACTGATTCCACATAGTCCTTCCGGGGCGGTGAGTTTCGCCGCCCCGGTTTTCCTCTGCACATTGCCTTATTGCACTCTTTTTGTTCTCCCGTTGCGCGCCGCTGGTGCAGCCCGTTCGCCGGGGCTGTCATAAGTTTTAATTATAATTTATTGAAATCATGAGATTAAAAACTGGCACGCCGGTTGCTCTGTTGAATCCCATCTTGTGTACCAGATGGAATTCAGCCGATGAGCGAACCTGTTGAAGCGTGCGGTTTTACCCTCAGTGAATGGCAGCACCATTATCAAACCCGTCCGGCGGGCGAGCGCCTCGCCTGCGTCAGTGCGACGATCGAAAGGCTGATCGCCAGCCTGAAGCCGGACGATAACGCCTGGCTGTATTTTGCCACGTCGGCGCAGCGCGAGCAGCAGTATCGGCAGCTGGCGCAGAGGCTAGAGGCGGTCGCCGGCGATCTCAGTTGCTTGCCGCTGTTCGGCGTACCCTTTGCCATCAAAGACAATATCGACGTCGGCGGCTGGCCGACCAGCGCCGCTTGCCCGTCGTTCACCTATCAGGCCGCGGCGGACGCCACCGTGGTCGCCAGGCTGCGCGCCGCCGGGGCGATCGCCCTCGGTAAAACCAACCTCGACCAGTTTGCTACCGGGTTGGTGGGCACCCGCTCACCTTATGGCGCGGTGGTCAACAGCTTCGACAGCCGCTACGTCAGCGGCGGTTCCAGCTCCGGCTCCGCTTCGGTGGTGGCGCGCGGCCTGGTGCCGTTCGCGCTGGGCACCGATACCGCCGGTTCGGGGCGCGTACCCGCCGGGTTCAACAACATCGTCGGGCTGAAGCCGACCAAGGGGCGGTTGTCCAACCGCGGCGTGGTGCCGGCCTGCCGGTTGAACGACACCGTTTCGATCTTCGCGCTGACGGTGGCCGATGCGGCGCAGGTGGCGGAGCTGGCGAGCGGCTTTGACGCGGCAGATCCGTATTCCCGCGCCGATCCGCATACCGCGCCGGCGGATATTCCCGCCGCGCCGCGTTTCGCCGTTCCCGCCCAGCTGGAGTTTTTCGGCGACGTGCAGGCCGAGCGGGCGTTTCATCGTGCGCTGGCGCAGCTGCAGGCGGGCGGCGCCACGCTGGAGCCCCTCGATTTCGCGCCGTTTCGCACCCTGGCGGAACAGCTGTATTACGGCCCCTGGGTAGCGGAGCGCACCGTGGCCATTGAGCAGGTGCTGGAAGCGAACCCGCAGGCCATCGATCCGGTGGTGCGCGGCATCGTCGGCAACGGCCTGAGCTACAGCGCCTGCGACGCCTACAAGGCGGAATACCTGCGCGCCGAATTGGCGCGGCAAATCGCCCAGCGGCTGGCGCCGTTCGACGCGCTGGTGGTGCCGACCGCGCCCACTATCCGCACCCTGGCGGAGATGGCGCAAGAGCCGGTGCTGTTCAACTCGCAATTCGGCACTTACACCAATTTCACCAACCTGGCCGATCTGAGCGCGCTGGCGCTGCCGGGGCCGCTGCGCGAAGACGGGCTGCCGGCGGGCATCACCCTGATTGCGCCCGCCTGGCATGACCGGGCGCTGGCAGCGTTTGGCCTGCGTTGGCAACGGCAAAGCGCCTTGCCGCTCGGCGCTATCGGCCGGGTATTGCCGCCGCAGCCTGCGTCGGCGCCGTCCACAGGGCATGTGCGTCTGGCGGTAGTAGGCGCTCACCTCAGCGGCATGCCGCTCAACGTCCAGCTGACGCAGCGCGACGCGGTGCGGGTAGAGCAAACCGTTACCGCTCCCTGTTACCGCCTCTACGCGCTGGCCGATACCGAGCCGCCAAAGCCGGGGCTGGCGCGCACGGCACAGGGGGCGGCGATCCACCTTGAGCTGTGGGACATCCCGCTGGCCCGTTTCGGCGAGTTTGTAGCGGAAATCCCGGCGCCATTGGGCATCGGCACGCTGCTGCTGGCGGACGGCCGGCGGGTGAAGGGGTTTATCTGCGAAGCCTGGGCGTTGGAAGGCGCCACGGATATCACTGAGTTTGGCGGCTGGCGTAACTATCTCGCCAGCGTTAAGGGGGCATAAACATGTTTACTACCGTACTGATCGCTAACCGCGGCGAAATCGCCTGCCGCGCCATTCGCACCCTGAAACGCCTGGGCATAACCAGCGTGGCGGTCTATTCAGATGCCGACCGCAATGCGCCGCATGTCACCGAAGCCGACAGGGCGGTGGCGCTCGGCGGCGACAAGGCCGCCGACAGCTACCTGCGCATCGACAAGATCCTTGCGGCGGCCACCGCCACCGGCGCGCAGGCGATCTATCCCGGCTACGGCTTTTTGTCCGAGAGCGCCGAGTTTGCCGAAGCCTGCGAGGCGGCGGGCATCGCCTTTATCGGCCCGACGGCGGCGCAGATCCGCGAGTTCGGCCTCAAGCACCGGGCGCGCGAGCTGGCGGCGTTGGCCGGAGTGCCGATGACGCCGGGCACCGGCTTGCTGGAGAACGTTGAGCAGGCGGTTGCCGCCGCTGCGCGCATCGGCTATCCGGTGATGCTGAAAAGCACCGCCGGCGGTGGCGGCATCGGCCTGACGCGCTGTGACGACGAGGCGGCGCTGCGCGACGCGTACGATAGCGTCAAACGGCTGGGGGAGCAGTTCTTCCGCGACGCCGGCGCCTTTATCGAACGCTTCGTCGATCGGGCGCGCCACGTCGAGGTGCAGATTTTCGGCGACGGCCAGGGGCGGGTGGTGGCGCTCGGCGAGCGCGACTGCTCGCTGCAGCGCCGCAACCAAAAGGTGGTGGAAGAAACCCCGGCGCCGCACCTGCCGGCGGCGACCCGCCAGGCGCTGCATCGGGCGGCGGTGGCGCTGGGCGAGTCGGTGAATTACCGCAGCGCCGGCACGGTGGAATTCATTTACGACGCCGCACGCGACGAGTTTTATTTCCTGGAAGTGAACACCCGCTTACAGGTAGAGCACCCGGTTACCGAGATGGTCACCGGTCTGGATCTGATCGAATGCATGTTGCAGGTGGCGGCGGGCGACGCGCTGGATTGGGCGGCATTGCACCGCGCGCCGCAGGGCGCGGCGATTGAGGTGCGCCTCTATGCCGAAGATCCGCTGAAAAACTTCCAGCCCAGCCCCGGCGTGTTGACCGAGGTGCATTTCCCGACCGACGTGCGCCTCGACGGCTGGGTGGCGACCGGCAGCGAAGTCTCTGCGTTTTACGACCCGATGATCGCCAAGCTGATCGTCCACGGCGCCGATCGGGCGCAGGCGCTGGAAAAACTGCGCGTGGCGCTGGCGGCGACCCGTCTGCACGGCATCGCCACCAACCTCGACTATCTGCGGCAGGTGATCGCCACGCCGCAATTTCAGCGCGGCGACGTCTGGACGCGCCTGCTGGACGATGTGCGTTTCCAGCCGCACTGCCTCGAAGTGCTGCAACCCGGCACCTACAGCAGCGTGCAGGACTATCCCGGCCGCCTCGGCTATTGGGATATCGGCGTGCCGCCGTCCGGGCCGATGGACGACTTCGCGTTCCGGCTGGCCAACCGCATCGTCGGCAACCATCCGGCGGCCGCCGGGCTGGAATTTACCCTGCAGGGGCCGACGCTGCGTTTTCACTGCGACGCCACCATCGCGCTGACGGGCGCCAGCTGCCCGGCCGATCTGGACGGCGAAGCGGTCGCTTACTGGCGGCCGATTACGGTGCGGGCCGGGCAGGTGCTGACGCTGGGGCGCGCTACGCACGGCTGCCGCACCTATCTGGCAGTGCGTAACGGCTTCGACGTGCCGGTATATCTCGGCAGCCGCTCTACCTTCGCGCTCGGGCAGTTCGGCGGCCACGCCGGGCGCACCTTGCGCGTGGCGGACATGCTGGCGATCGCTCAACCGGCGCTGGCGGCCAGCACCACCCCGGCGCCGATCGCCGCGCCGCAGGCGATGGACGACAGCCTGATCCCGCACTACGGCGATCAATGGCACATCGGCGTGCTGTATGGGCCGCACGGCGCGCCGGACTTTTTCACCACCGAATCGATAGAGGCCTTCTTCGCCACCGACTGGCAGGTGCATTACAACTCCAACCGCCTCGGCGTGCGCCTGGCGGGGCCGAAGCCCGAGTGGGCGCGGGAGGACGGCGGCGAAGCCGGTTTGCATCCTTCCAACGTGCACGACTGCGAGTACGCCATCGGCGCGATCAACTTCACCGGCGACTTCCCGGTGATCCTGACCCGCGACGGGCCCAGCCTCGGTGGCTTCGTTTGCCCGGTGACCATCGCCAAGGCCGAACTGTGGAAAGTGGGGCAGGTGAAGCCGGGCGACCGCATCCGTTTCCATCCGATCGGCTTCCGGCAGGCGCAGTCGCTGGAGCAGGCGCAGCTTGGCAGCATCGAAGCGCTGGCGGCGGTGAAGGCCATCACCCTGCCACCGCCGGATCTGGCCCCGGCGGATACCGTTTCCGCCGCGGTGCTGGCGGCGCTGCCGGCGGCGGAGGGGCGCCCGGCGGTGGCGTATCGTCAGGCGGGGGACGGCTACATCCTGATGGAGTACGGCGACAACGTGCTCGATCTGGCGCTGCGCCTGCGCATTCATCTGCTGATGCAGTCGCTGCGCCAGGAGGCGATCCCGGGCGTGGCGGAGCTGGCGCCGGGCGTGCGTTCGCTGCAGATCCGCTACGACAGCCGGCAGATAAGCCAGGCCGACCTGTTGCAGCGCCTGCTGGCGCGCGAACGGGCGCTGGGGGACGTCAGCCGGCTGAAGGTGCCGACGCGCACCGTCTGGCTGCCGATGGCGCTCGAGGATTCGGCCACGCTGGGGGCGGTGGATCGCTATCAGCAGACGGTGCGCGCCTCGGCGCCCTGGCTGCCGAACAACGTCGATTTCATTCAGCGCATCAACGGCCTGAGCCGACGCGAGCAGGTGCGCGACATTCTGTTCGACGCCAGCTACCTGATCCTCGGGCTGGGGGATGTGTACCTCGGTGCGCCCTGCGCGGTGCCGCTCGATCCGCGCCATCGCCTGCTGAGTTCCAAATACAACCCGGCGCGCACCCACACCGCCGAAGGGACGGTCGGAATCGGCGGCATGTACATGTGCATCTACGGCATGGATTCGCCGGGCGGTTACCAGTTGGTCGGGCGCACGCTGCCGATCTGGAACAAATTCCTCAAAAACTCGCAGTTCACCGCCGGTGAACCCTGGCTGCTGCGCTTCTTCGATCAGGTGCGCTTCTACCCGGTCAGCGAGCAAGAGTTGGACGAGCAGCGCGAAGCGTTCCGCGAAGGGCGCATGCAGGTGCGCATCGAAGAGAGCGAGTTCGACTTCGCCGCATACACCCATTTCCTGGCCGACAACGCCGGGGCGATTGCCGATTTCCAGCATCGTCAGCAACAGGCGTTCAGCGCCGAAGTGGCGCGCTGGCGCAGCGATGACGATGAGGCCGAGGCGCAGCTGTTGCCGCCGGTGGAAGAAGACGCCATCGACGGCGATCTGGTCAGCGCCGATCTGAACGGCAGCGTGTGGAAGATCCTGGTGGAGCCGGGGCAGGCGGTGGCGGCCGGGCAGCCGCTGATCGTGGTCGAGGCGATGAAGATGGAGCTGGCGGTCACCGCGCCGCGCGCCGGGATCGTTAAGCGCATCAGCTGCCGGCAGGGGCGGCCGGTCGGGCCGGGCGACGCCCTGCTGTGGCTGGAAAAGGCGGTTTGAACGGAGGATCGATGATGCAAATCACCAACGGAGAGCACAAGGCGCGCCCGGAGGGGCTGGCGGAGCGCATTTATCTGCAGCTCAAGGCCGACATCTTCGAGTTTCGTCTGCTGCCGGGCGATCGCTTCAGCGAAAGCGAGGTGGCGCAGCGCATGGCGGCCAGCCGCACGCCGGTGCGCCAGGCGCTGTTTCGGCTGGAGCGTGAAGGCTATGTCGAGGTGCTGTTTCGCAGCGGCTGGCAGGTGCGGCCGTTCGACTTCGCCTACTTCGAAGAGCTGTACGATCTGCGCATCGTGCTGGAACAAGAGGCGGTGAAACGGCTGTGCGAAGGCCCGGCCGGGGAAACGCAGGGCGCGCTGGCGGCGCTGAGCCATTTTTGGGCCGAAGCGCCGCGACTGGCGGACGGCAAGGCGGTGTCGCAGCACGATGAGCAGTTTCATCAGGCGTTGGTGGCCGCGGCGGGCAACGGCGAAATGGCGCGCATTCACCGCGAACTGACCGAAAAGATCCGCATCATTCGCCGGCTGGATTTCACCCAGCAGGCGCGGGTGGACGCCACCTACCGCGAACACGCCGCCATTTTGCAGGCGATCCTGCAGCGGCGAAGCGGGGAGGCGCAAACGCTGCTCGGCGAGCATATCGCCGTCAGCAAGGCAGAGGTACGAAAAATAACGCTGCACATGTTGCACCAGGCGCGGGCTCAGCAGCCTGCGCGCTCGGCGTAACGATTTTGATTTCACACACATCAGGAGTTTGAACTATGCAACGTCGTCGTTTTATCAAAGCTTTTGCGCTGTCCGCCGCCGCTGTCGGCCTGGGCCTGGCCTGGAGCGCGCAGGCCGCCGACACCATCAAGGTCGGCATTCTGAGTTCGCTCTCCGGCACCATGGCGATTTCCGAGACGCCGCTGAAGGATGTGGCGCTGATGACCATCGACGAGATCAACGCCAAAGGCGGGGTGCTCGGCAAAAAGCTGGAGCCGGTGGTGGTGGATCCGGCTTCCAACTGGCCGCTGTTCGCCGAAAAGGCGCGCCAGCTGCTGAGCCAGGACAAGGTGGCGGCGGTGTTCGGCTGCTGGACTTCGGTGTCGCGCAAGTCGGTGCTGCCGGTGTTTGAGGAGCTGAACGGGCTGCTGTTCTACCCGGTGCAGTACGAAGGCGAAGAGATGTCGCCGAACGTGTTCTACACCGGCGCGGCGCCGAATCAGCAGGCGATCCCGGCGGTGGAATACCTGCTGAGCGAGGACGGCGGCAGCGCCAAACGCTTCTTCCTGTTGGGCACTGATTACGTCTATCCGCGCACCACCAACAAGATCCTGCGCGCTTTCCTGCACAGCAAGGGGGTGCAGGACAAGGATATCGAAGAGGTCTACACGCCGTTCGGCTACAGCGATTATCAGACCATCGTCGCCAACATCAAGAAATTCGCCGCCGGCGGCAACACCGCGGTGATCTCCACCATCAACGGCGATTCCAACGTGCCGTTCTACAAAGAGCTGGCCAACCAGGGCGTCAAGGCCACCGACGTGCCGGTGATCGCCTTCTCGGTCGGCGAGGAAGAGCTTCGTGGTATCGACACCAAACCGCTGGTGGGCAACCTGGCGGCCTGGAACTACTTCGAATCGCTGGATAACCCGACCAATAAACAGTTTGTCAGCCAGTGGAAAGCCTACGCCAAGGCGCACAACCTGCCGAATTACGCCACTGCGGTGACCAACGACCCGATGGAGGCCACTTACGTCGGCCTGCATATGTGGGCGCAGGCGGTGCAAAAGGCCGGCACCACCGACGTCGATAAGGTGCGCGCGGCGATGGCCGGGCAAACCTTCGCCGCGCCGTCGGGCTTCACGCTGACCATGGACAAAACCAACCATCACCTGCACAAGCCGGTGATGATCGGCGAGATCGAGGGCAACGGCCAGTTCAACGTGGTGTGGCAGACCGAAGCGCCGGTGCGCGCGCAGCCGTGGAGCCCGTATATCGCCGGCAACGACAAAAAACCGGATTACCCGGTGAAAGGCGGCAAGTAACGTCACTCAGCGCCGGCGCGGCCCAACGCCCGCCGGCCCAACAGAAGAGGCAGCTGATGCAATCTCCGTTTTTATCCTCTCTGCGCGCCGGGCTGTGGCTGCTGTGCGCCTGGCCCCTGCTGGCGCAGGCTGGGCCGGCCGATGAGTTTGCGGCGGCCAACCGTGCACAGCAGGCCAAACTGCTGCAGGCGTGGGCGGCCGAGCCGGACGCCGCGCGCCTGCCGTTGCTGCAGGGGCTGCAGCAGGAAACCGTGGCGATCGACGGGGCGAAGCGCGCCTTTATCCGCCAGGGCGACCGCTATCTGCCGCTTGAAGGTGAGGCGGCTCCGGTTGGCGAACCGAAGAAGGTGTGGCTGAACAACCGGCTGCGCATTCTGATCGCCAACGCGTTGTCGGCGCAGCGATTGGTCAGCACGGATGCGGCGGTGCGGCTGCAGGCGGCGACCGCGCTGCAGCGTGAGGCGCAGGGCGAGCAGTTGCCGCTGTTGACCCGGCGGCTGGCGCAGGAGAAAGACCCGCAGGTGCACGACGCGCTGAGCATTGCGCTAGCCAACCTGCAATTGACCGACGCCAGCCCGCAGGTGCGTTTCAATGCGGTGCGGCTGCTGGGCGAATCGGGCGAGCCGGAAACCCGCGCGCGGCTGCAAGCGTTGACCGATGCTGCCCACGAACCGGACGCCGCGGTGCGCGCCGAGGCGCAACGCAGCCTGCAGCGCGTGCAGCACCGTCTGATGATCGGCGATCTGCTCGGCCAGGCGTTCAGCGGCCTGTCGCTCGGTTCGATCCTGCTGCTGGCGGCGCTCGGCCTGGCGATCACCTACGGCCTGCTCGGCGTCATCAATATGGCGCACGGCGAAATGCTGATGCTCGGCGCCTATTCCGCTTACCTGGTGCAGGGGCTGTTTCAGCAGTGGTCGCCGCAGTGGCTGGCGCTCTATCCGCTGGCGGCGCTGCCGGTGGCGTTCGGCATCACCGCCGGGATCGGCATGCTGCTGGAGCGCACGGTGATCCGCCACCTGTACGGCCGGCCGCTGGAAACCCTGCTGGCTACCTGGGGCATCAGCCTGGTGCTGATCCAGCTGGTGCGAGTGCTGTTCGGCGCGCAGAACGTCGAGGTCGCCAACCCGGCGTGGCTGTCGGGCGGCGTGCAGCTGTTGCCGAACCTGGTGCTGCCGTGGAACCGCATCGCGGTGATCGCGTTCGTGCTCTTGGTGCTGGCGTTGACCTGGCTGCTCTTGAATAAGACCCGCCTCGGCATGAACGTGCGCGCGGTGACGCAAAACCGCGCGATGGCCGCCTGCTGCGGTGTGCCCACCGGGCGGGTGGACATGCTGGCTTTCGGGTTGGGATCCGGCATCGCCGGGCTCGGCGGGGTGGCGCTGTCGCAGCTGGGCAACGTCGGGCCGGAGCTGGGGCAAGGCTACATCATCGATTCGTTCCTGGTGGTGGTGCTCGGCGGCGTCGGCCAGCTGGCGGGGACGGTAGCGGCGGCCTTTGGCCTCGGCATCGTCAACAAGATCCTCGAGCCGCAGATCGGCGCCGTGCTGGGCAAGATCCTGATCCTGGTGCTGATCGTTCTGTTTATTCAAAAGCGTCCGCAGGGGCTATTCGCCCTTAAGGGCAGGGTGATTGACTGATGAGCCAACCATTGACCGTAACCGGCGTGCAGAAAGCGCCTCGGCTGGCGTTGAGCATCGGCGCGCTGGCGTTGCTGGCGCTGCTGGTCATGCCGTTCATGACGCTGTTGCCGGCGGATCATCCGCTGGCAGTGTCCACCTATACCCTGACGCTGACGGGCAAGATCCTGTGCTACGCGGTGGTGGCGGTGGCGCTCGATCTGGTGTGGGGCTATGCCGGGCTGTTGTCGCTCGGCCACGGGCTGTTCTTCGCGCTCGGCGGCTACGCCATGGGCATGTACCTGATGCGGCAGGCGGCGGGCGACGGGCTGCCGGCGTTTATGGCGTTCCTATCCTGGACTGAGCTGCCGTGGTTCTGGAGCGGCACCCAGCATTTCGCCTGGGCGCTGTGTCTGATCGTGCTGGTGCCGGGCCTGCTGGCCTTTCTGTTCGGCTACTTCGCCTTCCGCTCGAAAATCAAAGGGGTGTATTTCTCGATCATGACCCAGGCGCTGACCTATGCCGGCATGCTGCTGTTCTTTCGCAATGAGACCGGTTTCGGCGGCAATAACGGCTTTACCGGTTTCACCACGCTGCTCGGCTTTCCCATCACCGCCGCCGGCACGCGGGTGGCGCTGTTTCTGGCGACGGTGCTGCTGCTGGTCGCCAGCCTGGCCATCGGCTTTGCGCTGGCGCGCAGCAAGTTCGGCCGGGTGCTGACTGCGGTGCGCGATGCGGAAAACCGCCTGACTTTCTGCGGCTACGATCCGAAGGGCTTCAAGCTGTTCGTCTGGACGCTGTCGGCGGTGCTGTGCGGGCTGGCCGGCGCGCTCTATGTGCCGCAGGTCGGCATCATCAACCCCGGCGAAATGTCGCCGACCAACTCGATCGAGGCCGCCATCTGGGTGGCGCTTGGCGGGCGCGGCACGCTGGTGGGGCCGCTGCTCGGCGCCGGCATCGTCAACGGCGCCAAGAGCTGGTTCACCATGGCCATTCCCGAATACTGGCAGCTGTTCCTCGGCCTGATGTTTATCGTCGTTACGCTGTTTCTGCCCAAAGGGGTGATCGGCCTGCTGCGGCGGAGGAAAAGCTCATGAAGGCGATGCAAGTGACCGACGAGCTATTTACCCATCCGCTACCGGCGGATAAATATCGGCAGCAAACCGATCCGGTGCTGCAGCTCGACAACATCAACGTCAGCTTCGACGGTTTTCGCGCGCTGACCGATCTGTCGCTGCGCATTGGCGTCGGCGAACTGCGCTGCGTGATCGGCCCCAACGGGGCCGGCAAGACTACGCTGATGGATGTGATCACCGGCAAGACCCGGCCGGACAGCGGCAGGGTGTTTTACGACCAGACCGTCGATCTGACCCGGCTGGCACCGATGCAGATCGCCCACGCCGGCATTGGCCGCAAGTTTCAAAAGCCGACGGTGTTCGAGGCGCTGACGGTGTTCGAAAACCTGGAGATCGCGCAGAAAACCCGTAAGTCGGTGTGGGCCTGCCTGCGCGCCCGCCTGAGCAGCGAGCAGCGCGACCGCATCGACGAGATGCTGAAAACCCTGCGGCTGGGGCATGAGCGCCACCGGCCCGCCGGGTTGCTGTCCCACGGGCAGAAACAGTTTCTCGAGATCGGCATGCTGCTGGTACAGGAGCCGCACCTGCTGCTGCTCGACGAACCGGCGGCCGGCATGACCG
The DNA here is from genome assembly GCF_059801225.1 of Serratia sp. Ae19-1. Taxonomy (NCBI): domain Bacteria; kingdom Pseudomonadati; phylum Pseudomonadota; class Gammaproteobacteria; order Enterobacterales; family Yersiniaceae; genus Serratia; species Serratia sp. Ae19-1. Next base: position 574,376 of record NZ_JBCHWD010000001.1, read on the forward strand.
ACGCCGAAACCGACTACACCGCCGAACTGTTCCGCGAGCTGGCGGGCAAGCATTCGCTGATGGTGGTGGAGCACGACATGGGGTTTGTGGAGACCATCGCCGATCGCGTGACGGTGTTGCATCAGGGACAGGTGCTGGCGGAAGGATCGCTGGCGCAGGTGCAGGCCGATGAACGGGTGATTGAGGTATATCTGGGGCGCTGAGGAGGCGTAATCATGCTGCAGGTAGAGGAATTGAATCAGTATTACGGCGGCAGCCACATTCTGCGCGGCCTGTCGTTTGAGGCGCGCATCGGCGAAGTGACCTGCCTGCTGGGGCGCAACGGCGTGGGCAAGACCACGCTGCTGAAATGCCTGATGGGGCTGATCCCGGCGCGCAGCGGCAGCGTCCGTTGGCAGGGCGAAACCATCACCGGTAAAAAGCCGCACCAGCGGGTGCAGGCGGGCATCGCCTATGTGCCGCAGGGGCGGGAAATCTTCCCGCGTCTGACGGTGGAAGAAAATCTGCTGATGGGGCTGGCGCGCTTCTCCGGCGGCGCCGCGCGCACGGTGCCGGATCCGATCTATGACCTGTTTCCGGTACTGAGGCAGATGAAGGATCGGCGCGGCGGCGATCTCTCCGGCGGGCAGCAACAGCAGCTGGCGATCGGCCGGGCGCTGGCCTGCCGGCCGCAGTTGTTGATCCTCGACGAGCCGACGGAAGGGATCCAACCGTCGGTGATCAAGGAGATCGGTGCGGTGATCAAGCAGCTGGCGGCGCGCGGCGATATGGCGATCCTGCTGGTGGAACAGTTCTATGACTTTGCCGCCGATCTGGCGGACAGCTATCTGGTGATGTCGCGCGGCAGCATCGTGCAGCGCGGCGCCGGCAGCAATATGGAACAGGACGGCGTACGTGGGCTGGTGGCGATTTGAACGAGGCAAAGGGAGCCGCATGTCTGAAAGTCGTGCAGCTGTTTCTCCTTGCGGATGTTATGGACTAATCTAAAAGGCGTTTTTTATTAATCCCTTGCCATGGATAGCTAACATCATCATGAACGAAATCACTGTGTCACGCCTCGCTTGCATCGTCCTGTCCCTGTTTCCGGCCCTGTGGGGGCTGTTCAGCCTGTTGAACAATACGGCGGACTTCGCCGGCACCGCGCGCAATGCGGTGGGGCCGCTGCTCGCCATGCAAGATACCTATCAGACGCCGGGGCTGATGTGGCGCGCCGTCACCGCCGACTGGGCCTGCATGTTGGGGTTGGCGGTCATCACCGCGCTGGAAACGCTGGCCGGGTTGCTGGCGACGGCCGGCGTGGTGCTGATGGTCGGGCGATTGAAAGACCCTTACGCCGCTTTCGCCAAGGGTAAAGCCTGGGCGATGCTGGGGGCGCTTTGCGCGATCGCGGTGTGGGGCGTCGGCTTTATGGTGGTCGCCGGCGACTGGTTTATGGCCTGGCAAGCCAAAGAGAACCCGCTGGCGGTGCAACTGGGGGCGCTGATCTACCTGGCGCCCAATGCGTTTGCCTTGCTGTTCCTGATGCTGCAGCGGGAGCCGCGCTAAACGGCGGCGGAGCGGGGCGCGGTTACAGCGCCTTGCTCATATACCAGATGCCTATCGAGCCTTGGGCGCTGGTGTAGCAGGTCTCGCCACAAATGCTCAATCCCTGACGCTGATAAAAACGTTGGGCGCCGGTGTTGCGTTGCAGCACCTCCAGCCACAGCGTTTTTTGCCGGCGCTCGATGGCCCGCCGCTGCACCTGTTCGAACAGGCGCTGGCCATAGCCGTTGCCGGCGTGGCCCGGCAGGAAATAGATTTTCTGCAGCTCTGCGCCGATTTGTTCGGTTGGTGCCAGCAGGCTGTCGAAGTTCACCCGCGCATAGCCGACGAGGGCATCATTCTCATAGGCCAACAGCCAGCACACGTCGGGATCGCGCAGCGTCCGTTCCAGCGCGGAGACGGAAAAATCCTCGGCCAGAAAGGCCTCCAGCTCGTGCGGGTAGTGCCACAGCTCACCGAAGTGCGAACGATAGGTGCTGATGCCGATATCGCGCACCTGGGTTAAATCTTCTACCAATGCCTGACGGACGGTGAACATGAGTGAACCTCATCGAAGCGAGAACCGATGAGTATAGCGGCTTAATTTTCAAGATGTCGCGGCGTTTCGCGGCGAAAGCCCAGGCCGATGATGCGACCGAACAGGCGTGGCAGCCAACGGCTGTTGCCGACGCGAGCGATCAGGCGCGAACCGCCGGCGGCGCGACGCTGACCCGGCTTGCGCTGGCTCATTTTGATCTGCAAAAACTGGATCGCCCGGGTGGGGAACTCACGCCGGCGCTGCACGCTCAGCAAATGTTTCAGCTGCAGCCGATGTTGGCGCAGCGGCGGTATCAGGGCGTTGGCGGCGGCTACCGCGTCCTGAATCGCCAGATTGACGCCCACGCCACCGATCGGTGACATGGCGTGCGCGGCGTCGCCGATGCACAGCACGCCCGGTTTGGCCCAGCGATCCAGACGATCGATGCGGATGCTCAGCAGTTTCAGCTGATCCCACTCGACGATCTCCTGCAGGCGATCGTCCTGGAATGGCGCCACCTCGGCGAGGTGCAGCAAAAATTTCTCCAGCCCGTTGCGGCGGATCGCGTCGAAGCTGCCTTTGTCGATCGAGTAGCCGCACTGCCAGTAGTCACCGCGATCGATCATGATGAAGTTCTGCTTTGGCCCGGTGTGGCCCATTGACCAGGCCGGATCGCCCGGCTGCTTGCTGAGCTTCATCCACAAGACGTCGCGCGGGGCACCGAAGGATCGGCTGCTGAGCGCCGCCTGCTCACGCACCACCGAGTTGCGGCCGTCGGTGCCGATCACCAACTGGCTGCGCACGCGGATCGGGCCTTCCGGCGTGTCGGCCAGTACGCCGCATACCTGGCCGCGGTCATACAGCAGCTCATGAACCTGCGTTGAGGTCAACAATCTGAAATTGGGAAAAGCGGCGGCCTGCTGTGCCAAAAAATTGAGGAACTCCCACTGCGGCATAAAGGCGATAAATTTGCAGCGCGTCGGCAGGCGGGTGAAATCCGCCAGCTTGATGTCGCGCCCGGCGACTTCGGCGTGCAGGGATTCCGCGCGCTGGTGCGGCAGCGTCAACAGTTCATCGAGTAGGCCCAGCTGATGCATGACTTCCAGCGTCGAGGGATGAATGGTGTCACCGCGAAAATCGCGCAGGAAGTCGGCGTGCTTCTCCAGCACCGTCACGTCGATCCCCGCCCGCGCCAGCAGATAGCCGAGCATCAGCCCGGCGGGGCCGCCTCCCACGATGCAGCAGGCGGTGGCGTAAGGTGTGATCGGTGATGACGACATGGCGGTTGACCCCGGAGAGCGGCCCGCATCCCGCGAACCGCAAATGAGTGTTTAGTATTGATAATGATTATCAATATCATATTTAACTGTCAACCCGCGGCGCAGTGTGGTCAAAGGGAGCGGACAGATGGCCGACGCGGAACAGCTGGCTGTTTTGCGGCCGCGCCTGCGGCGCTTCACGCCAGATATCCAGCCGTACTAACCGCCACTCGGCGGGATCGAACGCCACGATGGAGGCCAGCGCGCCGGGGGCCGCCTGCAGTTGGCGACGCAATGCAGGCAGATCGCTGTAGGGGGCGATGGCCTGTTCCTGACGGGTCGCCCAAGCGGCCTCGGCCAGATGAAGGCGATCGAAATGCGTCAGCCACGGCAGCCAGTGGCTGACGCGCGGCCAGCCGAACGCCTGGCTGAGGCCCCTGAAGCCTTCGCCGGCCAGGAAGTCGCTCATGCCGGCGCTGCTGTTCCACAGGTAAAAAGGAGCGTAGAGATTCTCGGCGCTGCCTTCGCTGCGCTGCGCGTACAGATAGGCTTTGACGATCAGCTGCGGGCAGGCGTCGAGCAGGTGGCCGAAATCGGCAATGCGGCGGCGAACGATCGCCATATCGTAGTCGGCGGGCAGGGTGAAACGGTATTGCATCGCGAGCATAAGGATTCTCCTGAAAGACATTGACCCGGAGAGCGTGACACGCCATCTTTATCAGTAAAATCGGTATTATTTTGATTGATGGTTCAGAAAATCAGGACGGTCAGCATGGGACGAATTACCTTCGATCTCGAGGATTTACGCAGCTTCGTCACCGGCGTCGAGCTGGGCAGCTTCGCCAAGGCGGCGGAACGGCTGGGGCGTTCGACGTCGGCGGTCAGCGCCCACCTGAAAAAGCTGGAGCAGCAGGTCGGCGCGCCGATCCTGCGCAAGGCCGGACGCGGCATGGTGATGACTGAGGCGGGGGAGACCCTGCTCGGTTACGCGCGCCGTCTGCTGGAGCTCAATGATGAGGCCGCCGCCGCGGTGCGAGGATTGGATCTGCAGGGCACGGTGCGGCTGGGGCTGCAGGAAGATTTCGGCGAGACGTTTCTGCCGCAGGTGTTGGGCAGCTTCGCGCGCGCCAATCCGAAGGTGCGTATCGAGGCGCGCATCGCCCGCAATGCCGAGTTGATCGACTGGGTGCTGAAAGGCCAACTGGATCTGTCGCTGGCGTGGGATGGCGGTTTGAGCACGCCGTTTCATCAGGCGCTGGGGCAGCGGCAACTGCACTGGATCGCCTCGCCCGGCTTCGCGCTGGCGCCCTGGCGAGAAGGGGATGAGCCGCTGCCGCTGGTGATGTTCGACGCGCCCTGCCTGATGCGCAGCGCGGCGACGCAGGCGCTGGATCGCGCCGGCATCCCCTGGCGCATCGCCTTTACCAGCCGCAGCCTGAATGGCGTGTGGGCGGCGGTGAACGCCGGGTTGGGCGTCACGGTGCGGGCGGCTGCCGGTTTGCCGCCCGGCCTGACGCCGCTGGCGCCCGATTTGCTGCCCGCTCTGGGCCAGCTCGGCGTGGTGCTGCACCGCGCCGAGGATCAGCCTTCTGCCGCCGTGCAGCGGCTGGCGCAGATCGTGGTCGAGCGGATCGAATCTTAATCTTTGGCGATCGGCTGCTTGCCGCTCAGTTGGCCCCATTCGCTCCAGGCGCCGTCATACAGTTTGACCTGCGGAGCGCCGAGCGACAGCAGGCCGAACGCCAGCACCGCCGCCGTTACGCCGGAGCCGCAGCTGGTGATGATCGGGCCGTTGATGTCCACGCCCTTGTCGCTGAAGGTTTGGCGCAGCGCTGCCAGCGATTTGAAACGGCCGTTCTCCAGCAGCTCGCCGTACGGAATATTGATGCTGCCGGGAATGTGGCCGCGATGCAGGCCGGGGCGCGGCTCTGGCGCTTCGGCATAAAAGCGCGGCGCGGCGCGCGCGTCGAGAATTTGCACCGGCGTGCCTAACGCCTGCTCCACTTGCCGCATATCCACTACCGCTTCGGCGTTGAAGCGGGCGTTGAAGGTCTGCGGCTCAGGCTGCACCGGGCCGGTTTCCAGCGCTTGCCCCAGCGCGGTCCAGCCGTTCAGCCCTTCGTCCAGCACGTAAACGCGCTGGGCGCCGAAATTGCGGAAAGTCCACCAGCCGCGCGGCGCGGAGAACTGGTTGCCTTCGTCGTAAATCACCAGGGTGTCGCGCTCGCTGATGCCCAGCTTGCCCGCCGCTGCGCCGAATTCCGCCGCCGTTGGCAACATGTGCGGCAGCGTGGTGTTCTTGTCCGCCACCTCGTCGATGTCGAAGTAGACCGCGCCGGGGATATGGCCGCGTTCGAACTCGGCAAGCATGTCTTTTTTCGGCGTCAGCCCGACCGGCGACATTCGCACGTCGAGAACGACCAGATTTTCATCGTTGATATGTTGCGCAAGCCATTGGGGAGTCACCAGAAACGGAGAGTTCATCGTCATTGTTCGCCTGTTGTGAAAACGGGTTTTCACTATACACCAGGCCGCGCGGGGATGAAGTATGATGTTCAGTGACAGGGGATGGACGGGGTGAGGAGAAAATATGACGGAACGGGCGTTTGGCGGAGCCAAGATCGCGCTGCTGTGCGACGGTTTCCTGCTGGTTTACCAACGGGACGATAAGCCGGGCATTCCGTGGCCCGGCCTGTGGGATCTGCCCGGCGGCGGGCGGGAAAACGGCGAAACGCCGCTGCAGTGCGTGCAGCGGGAGACGCGGGAAGAGTTCGGCGTATCGATCGCCGAACGGCAGATCGTCTGGCGGCGGCGCTACGACGGCATTTCGCCCGGCGGTTCGCCGACCTGGTTTATGGCCGGGATGATCACTCCGGCGCAGATCGCCGCGATTCGCTTTGGCGACGAGGGGCAGCGTTGGCGGATGATGCCGGTGGAGCAGTTTATTCACCATCCGCAGGGTATCGAACATCTGCGCCGCCGGGTGGCGGAGTATTGGCGGCAGGGCGGTTAACCCCGTTGTTTCAGGACGCCGCCACTCGGTTGATCTGCGCCGGCTCCAGGATGCGTAAGTCGGTTTCCCGGCGCGCCACCGCCAGCATCGCCAGCCCAACCCGCTCGGTGGTGGTCACCTGAGCGGGAAGCAGCCGCAAAGCGCTAAGCCACAGCGGTTTGAACAGCCGATAGGCCAGATCGTAGAGGCGGGTTTTGGAGCGAATGCCGTGCAGCGGCACAATGGCGCCAGGGCGGAACATCACCGCGTGGAACGGCAGCGTCAGCAAGGCGTTTTCGGTAGCGCCCTTGACCCTGGCCCACATGCTGCGGCCGCGTTCGCTGCTGTCGGTGCCGAGGCCGGAGACGTAAATAAAGACCATCGTCGGGTTCAGCATCGCCAACGGGCGGGCGGCGGCCAGCGTCAGATCGTAAGTCACCGCGCGATACTCGGCCTCGCTCAGGCCGGCGGACGACGTTCCCAGGCAGAAGAAACAGGCGTCGTAGCCGGCGAGCTGCGGCTCCAGCGAAGACAGGTTGCGCAGGTCGGGCAGGGTGAGCTGACGCAGTTTGGCGTGGCTCTGGGCCAACGGGCTTCGGCCGATGCTGAGTACTTCGCTGACCTGCGGATCGCGCAGGCATTCCCGCAGTGCGCCCTGGCCCACCATGCCGCTGGCGCCAAAAATAATCACTTTCATGTTCTGTTCTCCCGTTGGCCGGCGGCGCGCTGCGTGCGCCAGCGGCTGGGCGTCAGCGCCTCCCACTGCATGAACGCGCGGCTGAACGAATTCAGTTCTTCAAATCCCAGTACAAAGGCGATTTCTCCCGGCTCGAGATCGGTGTCCGCCAACAGCCGACAGGCGGTGCGGTGGCGGGTTTTGTCCAACAGCTGCTGGTAGCTGTAGCCGTGCTGTTGCAGGCGGCGCTGCAGCGTGCGCGGGCTGAGATAGAGCTCAGCGGCCACGCTGTTGACGCTGGGGCGTTGGCCGCGCATGCTGCGCCCGAGGATCGCCATCACCTGCGTCGGCAGATCGTGTTCCGCCAAAGAGCGGGCCAGCTCCGCCTCCAGCCCCGGCAGCAGCACCGCCAGCATGTCCTGGTTATAGGTGACGAAGGGTTGACGCATCAACGCGCGATCGAACACCAGCACGTCCAGCGGGGCGTTGAATGCCACCGGGCAACCGAAATAGCGCGCCAGCGGGGAGGCGGCATCCGCTCGCCGGGTCAATTCGATCGCCAGCGGCTGCAGGGGCAAGCCGGTGCCGCGTCGACACAGGGTGGTGATGGCGGCGAACATGGCGTCGATCAGCATCGCCGGCGCATGGCCTTCGCTCATGGTCCAGCGAGTGTGCAGGCGCATGCTGTCGCCGTCTTCCACCAGCATCAGCTCCTCCGGGCAGACCAGCCGTTTGTAGCGCGCGATCTTTTGCAGCGCTTCGCCCAGCGTCGCGGAATGCAGCGCGGCGACCGAAGCGATGTCATAGTGTTCCGGCGCCACATCGCCGCCGAGGCGCAGACCGAAACCCGGGTCGTCGCTCAGCTGCGGCAGGGTGCGCCAGACGGAGAAAAATTGCTGCGTGGTGAGTTTCACCTTGTCGCGCCGTTCGCCGAACAGCCCGGCGGGCAACCCGGCCAATCGGCCGAGCTGCTCGATATCGACGCCCAGCGCCGCCAGGCGTACCGCCAGTGCGCTGGAGACCGGAATTTGATCGCTGCTCAATGCGGGCTCCTTAGGGTTTTCCCGTCACCACCGCCGCCATCGCGGCGTGATCCGGCGAGCTGTCGTCGTGGTCGGTGCTCAGGCTGAGAGCGCGGAATGCCGTGTCTTCCGCCTGACGTTCGGCCAGGATCTGCGCTGCCATATGCACCGCGTCGCTGCCGAGCAGCAGGCGCAGCGGAGGGGCTTCCAGCGCCGCCAACTGCAGGATCGCCTGCGCCGCCTTGGCCGGATCGCCGGTTTGGCTGCCGTTATGCTGCTGCAGGAAGGCCAGCATCGGACCCAGCGTCGGCTGATAGGCTTCGCCGATCGGCGCAATGGTCATTGAAGAACCGGCCCAATCGGTGCGGAAGCCTCCGGGCTCGACCATCGTCACCTTAACGCCGAACGGCGCGATCTCTTTGGCCAGCGATTCGGAGAAACCTTCGACCGCCCACTTGGCGGTATGGTAGGCGCTGAGACCGGCAATGCCGAGGCGAGCGCCGATGGTGGCGATCTGGATGATATGGCCGCTGCCCTGCCGGCGCAATATCGGCAACGCCGCGCGGGTGACGTTGAACACGCCGAAAAAGTTGGTCTCGAGCTGCGCGCGGAAGTCCGCCTCATCGGCTTCTTCTATCGGCGCGATATTGCCGTAGCCGGCGTTGTTGACCAGCACGTCCAGCCGGCCGAAGCGTTCGATCGCCGTGCGCACCGCGCGTTCGGCGGCGCTGGCGTCGGTGACGTCGAGCGCGACCGTGGCGACCCGATCGCCGTAGCGTTCCACCAGCGGCTGCAGCTGTTGCGCCTGACGGGCGGTGGCGACCAGACGGTGTCCGGCGGCCAGCACCGCCTGCGCCAGCTGTTGGCCCAAGCCGCGGGAGCTGCCGGTGATTAACCATACCTGTGACTGAGACATCATGACCTTCCTGATTGCGAGTGGGTGTGATGCCACTTTAGAGCGCCGGGCCGCGCAGCGATAATCCGATCGCGTCAAGATTTAATCCGATTGCGCCAAACTGTCGGCCGGCATCAGCGCCTGGATGGTGGCGCCGACCTTCTGCACCGCTTGCTCTATCTCCGGCGTCAGCGCCGGCGCATAGTTGATGCGCAGGCAGTTGCGGTATTTGCCGGCGGCGGAAAAGATGCTGCCGACGGCGATCTGCACGCCCTGCTGCTCGAGATGACGGTTGAGGCGCAGGGTGTCGAACGCCTCATCCAGCTCGATCCACAGCATAAAGCCGCCGCGCGGGCGGCTGACGCGGGTGCCTGCCGGGAAGTATTTCAGGATCAGATCGGTCATCCGATCGCGGTTCTGCCGGTAACGGGCGCGCATGCGCCGCAGGTGCTGCAGATAGTGCCCGCCGCGAATAAACTCGGCGATCGCCAGCTGCGGCTGGGTGGCGGTGGCGCCGGAGCCGATGAATTTCATATGCAGCACCCGCTCCAGGTAGCGGCCGGGCGCGATCCAGCCCACGCGCAGCCCCGGCGCCAGCGTTTTGGAAAACGAGCTGCACAGCAGCACGCGGCCATCTTCGTCGAACGACTTGATGGTGCGCGGCCGTGGGTAGTGATAGGCGATGTCGCCGTAAACGTCATCCTCGATGATCGCCGCGTCGTGGCGCTGCGCCAGCGTCAGCAACCGCTGTTTGTGGGCGTCGGGCATGATGTAGCCCAGCGGGTTGTTGCAGTTGGGCGTCAGCAGGATAGCCTTGACCGGCCACTGCTCCAGCGCCATTTCCAGCGCTGCCAGGCTGACGCCGCTGAGCGGATCGGTGGGGATTTCCAGCGCCTTGATGCCCAGGCCTTTGAGTGTCTGCATGGTGCCGTGGAAACAGGGCGAGTCGACCGCCACGATGTCGCCGGGTTGGCAAACGGCGCGCAGCCCGGCGGAGATCGCTTCCTGGCAGCCGGTGGTGATCAGCAGCTGATCGGGGCCGATTTGGCAGCCCGAATCCAGCAGCAGGCGAGCGACCTGTTCGCGCAGCGCGGCCACGCCCTGAATGCTGTCGTAATACAGGCTGCGCAAATCGCCGTGGCGGGCGGCGTTGCGCAGGGCGACGATCAGCGGTTTCATCGTCGGTTCGGCGATATCCGGCATGCCGCGGCCTAGCTGAATCAGGCCTTCGCGCGGCCGGCTGCGCACCAGTTCCAGCACCTGTTCCCATTGTGAAATATCCACCGGCCGCTGCACCGGCGCCGTCATGGCAGGCAGCTCGGCCTGCGCGCGGCGCGCGTGCACGAAGTAACCCGACTTCGGCCGCGCTTCCACCAGGCGCTGTTCCTCCAGCAGCCGATAGGCTTGTTGCACCGTACTGATGCTGACGCCGTGCTCCTGGCTCAGCGTGCGCACCGAAGGCAGGCGGTCGCCGGCCGGATACAGTCCTTGCTGGATGCGCTGGCTAAGAATGGCGGCCAGGGCGGCATAGCGTGTCATACAGATGCCTCTCGTTGAGTTGAATGCCGTAAAAACCGGTACAGATGCTTTCAAAGTAAAGCATTCAGCCTGTTTTTGGGTATGGCTGTATGAAAAAAATAACGCTGACGTGAATCTGTATTGTTTTTTGCTCGCACAGCATCATGACGGCAGAGTCAGTTGCCCAGGAGAACGTGATGACCGTCTTGTCTATCGTAAAAGCCGCCATGCCGCGGCGAACATGGCTATCCCGCTGGCGTTTGTATCAACTGCGCCAGCGGACGCGAAGAGAGTTGCTGCTGCTGAACGACAGGCAACTGGCGGATATCGGCCTGACGCGAGCGGATGCGCGCCGCGAAGGGGACAAGCCTTTCTGGAGAGGGTGAGGAAAGCGGATGCTGAAATTATTGGGTAAGGCTTCATCGATCAACGTGCGCAAGGTGTTGTGGACCTGCCATGAGCTGGCGCTGCCGCTGGAACGGGAGGAGTGGGGCAGCGGCTTTCGCTCCACGCAGGAACCCGAGTTTTTGGCGCTCAATCCCAACGGCCTGGTGCCGGTGCTGATCGACGGCGCCCGAGTGCTGTGGGAGTCGAACACCATTTGCCGCTATCTGGCGGGGCGGGAAGGACGGCAAGATCTGCTGCCGCAGGCACCCGGTGTGCGGGCGGCGGTAGAGATGTGGATGGATTGGCAGGCCACCGATCTGAACGGTGCCTGGCGCTATGTGTTCATGTCGCGGGTGCGCGGGCATGCGGATTATCAGGATGCCGCCAGCCTGGCCGCCGCCGAGTGCGAATGGAACCGGCTGATGGGCTTGTTGGACGCACATCTGGCGCAGTGCGGCCCTTACGCCGCCGGCGCCGTTTTTACGTTGGCGGACGTGGTGCTGGGGTTGTCGCTGAACCGTTGGTTGATGACGCCGTTCGAGCGGCCGCATTATGCGGCGCTGGCGGACTATCAGCAGCGCCTGCTGCAACGTCCCGGCTACGTGCGGCACGGCGCCAACGGTTTACCGTGATATGAAATAAATGGTTCATTTTATCTCGTCCGGATACGACCTGCCGTGTCCGGACTTTCTCCGTTGCATCATCCCGTCAAGGTTTCATGAACGTCATCACGAATATGAACTTTATTTTCCCGTGTGCTTGTTATTGAAATTTATATTCCATATAAACCCGTTATCAACCGGCGCATTTCATTGAGCGGCGCCTGGTTCTACGCAGGATTTCTGTCACGGGAGAGAATGATGAAACAGGTACGCGTTGGGTTAATCGGCACCGGCTATATCGGGCGTTGTCACGCTATCGCCTATGCGCAGGCCGCCACGGTATTCCCCCTCAAGGGGGAACTGGTGCTGGAGATGCTGGCGGAGGTGACGCCCGAGCTGGCGGCGCAGCGCGCCGCCGAATTCGGTTTTGCGCGCTCGACCGGCGACTGGCGGCAGCTGGTGGCCGATCCGGCGATCGACGTGGTGGACATCTGCGCGCCCAATTTCTTGCACAAAGAGATGGCGCTGGAGGCGATACGTCACGGCAAGCACGTGTATTCGGAAAAGCCGCTGGCGCTGGACGCCGCCGACGCGGCGGAGATGGTGCAGGCCGCGCGCGCCAAGGGCGTGAAAACGCTGGTCGGTTTTAACTACATGAAAAACCCCACCAGCCAACTGGCGCGCGAAATTATCGCCAACGGCGAAATCGGTGAGGTGGTGCATTTTTACGGCACCCACAATGAGGATTACCTGGCCGACCCACGCACGCCGATCGACTGGCACTGCCGCCGCGCCAGCGCCGGGCTGGGTGCGCTCGGGGATCTGGCGGCGCACATCGTCAATATGGCGCACTACCTGGTGGGCGATATCGTGGCGGTTTCCGGCGATATGCAGACCGTGATCAAACAGCGCCCGGATCCGCAAGACCCGACGCGCCTGCACCCGGTGGAAAACGAAGACCAGGCCAGTGCGCTGCTGCGTTTCGCCGGCGGCGCGATGGGCACTATCGAAACTTCGCGCATCGCCTGCGGGCGCAAGATGGGGTTGACCTATGTGGTCACCGGCACCAAAGGCACGCTGAGCTATACCCAGGAGCGGATGGCGGAGCTGAAGCTGTATCGGCACGATGAACCGGCGGAGCGGCAGGGGTTCAAGACGCTGCTGGTGGGGCCAAAGCACCCGGACTACGCGGCGTTTTGCATCAGCGCCGGGCACGGCATCGGTTTTAACGATCAGAAGACGGTGGAGATCCGCGATCTGGTCAACGGCATCGCCGCAGGCGACCGCATGTGGCCCGACTTTGAAGAGGGGTGGAAGGTGTCCTGCGTGCTGGATGCGATAGCTGCCTCCGCCGAACAGCGGCGCTGGCTGGAGATCAACCGCGATTGAAAATGAAATGGCGCTCTCCCGTGGACAGCGCCATTAATTTATTATGTTGTTAGCTTAATGCCTTATTAAGTTAATTTTATAATAAGTTATTGGCTTGATGACTTAGAACGAGAAACACGAACAGCCGAACGCGCCCCAGAAGGCATTCTCATCCGACACCGGGATGCTGGAGCGGCGAGCGATGTCATGCTGGTGTGCGTGCACGCCGCACGGGCCGCAGCATTGATGCGCCTGGCTCAATACCCCGACGCGGGCCGCCGCCGACGGCGGCGCGGAGCGGTAATGGCCCGGCACCTGGGTGACCGGCGACCAGTCCGGCAACACCGGCAGCGGTGGCGGCGCCAGCGGCGAGAAGCTGCCGGCGGCGTAGACCACTTTGCCATCCACCACCGTCATGACCGATTCGATGCCTTTGATCTGCTCTTCCGGCACGCTGAAGTAGTCCTGCGACAGCACCGCCAAATCCGCCAACTGACCGACCTTGATCTGGCCTTTCTTGCCCTGTTCGGTGGAGAACCAGGCGCTGCCCTGCGTCCACAGCATCAGTGCCGTTTCGCGATCCAGCCGGGCGCTGTCGTCGTACATCGCCATGCCGCCGACGGTGCGGCCGGAAACCAGCCAGTACAGCGCCGTCCACGGGTTGTAGCTGGCGACGCGGGTGGCGTCGGTGCCCAGCCCGACCGGCAGCTCGGCCGCCAGCATTTTCGCCACCGGCGGCGTATGTTTGGTGGCTTCGATGCTGTAGCGGTCGGCGAAATACTCACCCTGGAACGCCATGCGGTGCTGCACCGCAATGCCGCCGCCCAGCGCCTTGACCCGCTCGATGTTGCGTTCGGTAATGGTCTCGGCGTGATCGAACAGCCAGTGCAGTCCGTTGAACGGAATGTCGCGGTTCACCTTCTCGAACACGTCCAGCATGCGGCTGATGGATTCGTCATAGGTGGCGTGCAGGCGGAACGGCCAGCGGTGCTCGACCAGATGGCGCACCACCCGCTCCAGCTCGTCTTCGGTGCCCGGCGGCAGATCCGGGCGCGGCTGCAGGAAGTCTTCGAAGTCGGCGGCGGAAAACACCAGCATCTCGCCGGCGCCGTTATGGCGGTAAAAGTCGGTGCCCTGACCCGGCTTGAGCATATCGGTCCACAGCTCGAAGTCTTCCAGCTCCTGCTTCGGCCGCTGGGTGAACAGGTTATAGGCGATGCGGATGGTCAGCTGCTTTTTCTCGTGCAGCTCGGCGATCACCTGATAGTCCTCCGGGTAGTTCTGGAAGCCGCCGCCGGCGTCGATGGCGCTGGTGAGGCCGAGACGGTTCAGCTCGCGCATAAACTGGCGGGTGGAGTTGACCTGCTGCTCCAGCGGCAGCTTCGGCCCTTTTGCCAGCGTAGCGTACAGGATCATGGCGTTGGGTTTGGCGATCAGCATGCCGGTCGGGTTGCCGTTGGCGTCGCGTTGGATCTCGCCGCCCGGCGGGTTCGGCGTGTCTTTGGTGTAGCCGACCACCTTCAGCGCCGCGCGGTTGAGCAGCGCGCGATCGTAGAGGTGCAGAATGAACACCGGCGTGTCCGGCGCCGCCTGGTTGATCTCGTCCAGCGTCGGCATGCGGCGTTCGGCGAACTGGAATTCGGTCCAGCCGCCGACCACCCGCACCCACTGCGGGCTTGGCGTGCGCAGCGCCTGCTCTTTCAACATGCGCAGGGCGTCGGCCAGCGAAGGCACGCCTTCCCAGCGCAGCTCAAGGTTGTAGTTCAGGCCGCCGCGGATCAGGTGCAGGTGCGAGTCGTTCAGGCCTGGAATGGCGGTGTGGCCGTGCAGGTCGATCACCTGGGTTTCCGGCCCGGCGTGTTGCATGACTTCGCCTTCGCTGCCGACCGCCAGAAACTTGCCGTCGCGGATGGCGACCGCCTGTGCGGTTGGATTTTGGCGATCGACGGTGTGAAACTTGCCGTTGGTGATGATCAATGAAGCGTGGTGGTTCATAACATTCTCCCGGCGAACCGCCTAGCGGCGGGTCAGCCATTGATGAAAAACGCGAGTCACGATAGGCATCCACAGGTACACCACCAGGGCGACCACGGTGGCGTCATTGAGAAAATGGCCGAGCAGCGTGCCGTCCAGCTGCGGCAGCACCAGCCCCCAAAACCAGGGCACCAGATTGGTGGATGGAAAGATCACCAGCAGGGTGATGATGAATTGCTTCCACTGAGGCGGCTGGCGCACGCTGGGGTTGGGCGGGGTAAACCAGAACTCCGCGCCGGGGCGGATCTCGATATGGTCGTTCTCCAGCAGCAGCGGGGCGACCTCTTCGATGTATTGCTTGCGCAGCGGCGAGTGGATCCAGCGGTACAGGTTGTCGAGATTGTCGAAGCGCACCAACACCGTATAGGCCTGTTCATCGCCGGAAGGGCGGATAACGTTGACGCCCAGATGGCCGGTGAAGCTTGCGGCATCCGGCATGATGCGGTTCAGCCAGGCCTCATAGGCTTGCTCGTTCCCCGGCGCCAAACGGTGGGTGATCACCAGCGTGACATGCTGCGGATGGGCCATAAAACCAACTCCTGAAAATACCCCGGCACAGGGCCGGGGCAAGGGGGGATTATTTCACCGTGCGCGCCGGTGCGTGGTGCACCATGGTGTAAGCGTAGTCGACGCCCATGCCGTACGCGCCGCTGTGTTCGCGCACCAGCGCCATCACCGCGTCGTAGGTGTCTTTGCGCGCCCAGTCGCGTTGGTATTCCAGCAGCACCTGCTGCCAGGTGACCGGCACGGCGCCGGCCTGCACCATGCGGTCAATCGAACGTTCGTGCGCATCGACGGACGTGCCGCCGGAGGTGTCGGTCACCACATACACTTCATAGCCGGCTTCCAACGCCATCAGCGCCGGGAAGGTCAGGCACACTTCGGTCCACAGCGCGGAGATCACCAGCTTTTTGCGGCCGGTGGCTTCCACTGCTTTGACGAAGGCCGCGTCTTCCCAGGAGTTCATCGAGGTGCGTTCAATCGGGGTGATTTCAGGGTGTACCGCCAGCAGTTCCGGCCAGATGTAGCCGCTGAAGCTTTCGGTTTCGACCGAGGTGAAAAGGGTGGGGACGTTGAAAATCTTGCCTGCCTTCGCCAAACCAACAACGTTGTTTTTCAGTTGCTGACGATCAATATTAGCCACGCCGAAGGCCATTTGTGGTTGATGGTCGATAAAAATCAGTGCGGAATTGTCTTTATCAAGCAGTTGAAACTTGGACATAATTTACCTTCCCAGTGATATTTCGGTTGAACATCTGATGAGTGTAACGCCGATAAAACCCATGGTAGGCAGAGGGCGATTTCAAAGATACCGCAGAATTTTTGCCGACTTGTTAAGTTTTTTTATACACGGGAGAAAGCATGAGATTAAACCTGGAAGCGCTGCTGATTTTGGACGCGCTGGACCGGCACGGATCTTTCGCCGCCGCGGCCGCCGCACTGTTTAAAACCCCTTCAGCACTGAGCTATATGGTGCAAAAGCTGGAGAACGATCTCGACATCACCCTGCTCGATCGCTCCGGGCATCGGGCAAAGTTCACCGATACCGGCAAGCTGATGCTGGAAAAGGGGCGGGTGCTGCTGCGGGCGGCGCAGGATCTGGAACAACAGGCGCGCTATGTCGAAAACGGCTGGGAAAGCGAGATCACGCTCGGGATTGACGCCTCTTTCCCGTTTGCCCGCCTGTTGCCGCTGATCGACGAGTTCTACCAACAGCATCACCATACCCGTCTGCGCTTCAGCCACGAGGTGCTGGCCGGCTCCTGGGAGTCGCTGGTCTACGGTTGCGCCGACATTATCATCGGCGCCATCTGCGAGCCGCCGTCGCGGGTGGGCTATGCGTTCAGCAGGCTGGGGCAGCTGGATTACGTGTTCGCCGTCGCGCCGCAGCATCCGCTGGCGGCATTGCCGGAACCCTTGCCGAAGGACGAAATCCGTCAGCACCGGGCGGTGGTGGTGCGCGACACTTCGCGGGTCAACGCGCCGCAGAGCCTGAACCTGCTGGAAGAGCAGGATACGCTGACGGTGTTCGGCTTCGACGCCAAGCTGCAGGCGCAGCTGGCCGGGCTGGGCTGCGGCTATCTGCCGCGTTCCTTGGCGGAACCTTACCTGAACAGCGGCGAACTGGTGGCGAAACGCGTCGAGTCTGAACGCTGCAGCGACGTCGCCTATTTCGGTTGGCGGGAAAGCGCCAGCGGCCTGGCGGCCAAATGGTGGCGCGAACGGCTGCAGCGCTACGCGGATGACGGCGAGGCCTACCCTTCGGCGCAGTAAGCGCCGTCATATAAGGATCAACAACCCGATAAGGACATAGGGAATGAAAAAGAGACTAAGTCTGTTGGCGCTGCTGCTGTTGAGCGGTTGCGGTACGAGCGCCGGGCGTCAGGCCGGCATACCGTTACCGGCGCCGCAGGCTGAAGCGTTGGCCACGACGCCGCTCAGCTATCCGGTGCGGGTACATAACGCGGTGAGCCGCGAACTGCGTTTGCCGGAGCACGCGCGCGGGCAACGTTGCACCATCGGCATTCGTCTGCTGCCGAACGGCAAGCTGGCGAGCAGCAAGATCGTAAGAGGCGATGCGCCCCTGTGCGCGGCGGCCAGCGCGGCGGTGCAGCAGGCGCAGTTTCCGCCGATGGCCAGCGCGACCGAATACGCGCTGTTCAACGCCGTGGTGCTCGATTTTGTTCCCTGAAAGCCTATGACCGACGGGCCGCTTGCGCGGCCCGTTTTTTCTCGTTTCGCCGTTTGCATCTTCGCGCTTTTCCGCCAATAGTGTTCCCCGGACATGCAGCAAGGCGATTTTTCATTGGCCGGTCAACGGGAGAAAAAGGCATGAAAGGCGAGCATCATTATCAGGTGGCGGTCACCTGGCAGGGGAATTTGGGGGCAGGCACCGAGGATTACCGCGCCTATGGGCGCGATCACCTGATCGGCGCCGCGGGCAAGGCAGACATCGCCGGTTCAGCCGATCCGGCCTTTCGCGGTGACGCGGCGCGCTGGAATCCGGAGGATTTGCTGGTGGCTTCGCTCAGCGCCTGTCACAAATTATGGTATCTGCATCTGTGCGCTACCTCGGGCATTTCCGTGCTGGCCTATCAGGACAACGCCGTCGGGGTGATGCGTGAAGATGCGGCGCGCGGCGGCTTTTTCACCTCGGTGACGCTGCGGCCGCAGGTCACGGTGCGCGACGGCGACGATCTGCAGCTGGCGCAACAGCTGCACGAGAAGGCGCATCACCTGTGCTTTATCGCCAACTCGGTGAATTTCCCGGTGGCGTGCGAACCGCAGGCCGAGTACGCAACCCGCTGAATTTTCACTTAGCTTTGCCATTTTCGTTATTTTGAACGCCGTTACGGCTCACGGATACTGGGGGAAAATCCTCAACCGCGAGCCGCAGCATGTCCCACGCCCACTATTTGCATCCCGAACAGCGCGAACGCATCCGGCGGCTTCATCGGCGCTGGTATTGGCGGCTGGAGCTGCCCACCTGGGGAATGATGGCGGCAGTGTATGGCGGCTGGTTCGGCGTGGCGCACTATTGGCAGGCGTTGGGCCCGTGGCTCGGCGCACCGGCGCTTGTCCTGCTGACCACCTGGTACCTGTCGTTGCAGCATGAGCTGATCCACGGCCATCCGACGCGCTGGCCGCGCGTCAATCAGCTGTTCGGCCTGTTGCCGCTGGCGGTGTGGTATCCCTATGGGCTGTATCGCGATTCGCATCTGCGCCATCACCGCAACGATCACCTGACCGACCCGCACGAAGATCCCGAGAGCTACTATTTCAGCGCCGCGCAGTGGCGGCGCTATCCTCGCCTGTTGCCGCGGCTGGCCGCCGTGCGCAATACGCTGATTGGCCGAGTGTTGTTCGGCCCGGCGCTGGATATCGTCGCCACGCTGTTCGGCGCCGTGAAGACGCTTGCGGCGGGCGATCTGCGCGCCTGGGCGATGTGGCTGACGCATCTGTCGCTGTTGGCGGTGCTGCTGCACTGGCTGCAGATGCAGGGCATCGGCGCGGCGTTTTATCTGTTGGCCATCAGCTACCCGGCGCTGGCGCTGACCAAGGTAAGATCGTTTTTTGAGCATCGCGCCGTGGACGCACCGCAGGCACGTTCTATTATTAATGAGGCGGGCTGGCCGTGGCGGCTGCTGTTTCTCAATCTGAACTACCATTTAGTGCATCACGATCTGCCCGGTCTGCCCTGGTATGGCCTGCGCGAAGTCTATCTGGCGGAACGCGAGGCGTATCAGCGCCGCAGCCAGGGATTCGTCGCGCAGGGTTATGGTGAGTGGCTGCGCGATTACGCGCTGACGCCGATCGACGTCGGCGTGCATCCGCTGAGCGCCGGTGAACGGCGTGAGGAACGCGATGCCCTGCCGAAGAAAAAATTTATTGCGCGCTGGAAGCGCGTTTCTCAGGATTTTCCAACCGAACTGGCCCATGAGCCGGAAAACGTATAACCAGAGGAAAAGTATGGCAATCACCTTATCACGCGGACGTTCCTTTGCCGTCGCACTGACGCTGCTGGCCACCAGCGGTCTGGTGCAGGCGGCCGACTCGGTGCGCGTCGGCTCCAAGATCGATACCGAAGGTTCGCTGCTCGGCAACATCATCGTGCAGGTGCTGGAAGCCAATGGCATCAAAACCACCAACAAGCTGCAGCTCGGCACCACCAAGGTGCTGCGTGGCGCCATCACCTCCGGCGAGATCGACATCTACCCGGAATACACCGGCAACGGCGCGTTTTTCTTCTCTGATGAGAAAGATCCGGCGTGGAAGAACGCCCAGGCCGGTTTCGAGAAGGTGAAACAGCTCGACTACGACAAAAACAAAATCGTCTGGCTCGATGCGGCGCCGGCCAACAACACCTGGACCATCGCCATTCGTCAGGACGTGGCGGACGCCAACCATCTCAAAACGCTGGCGGATCTCGGCAAGTGGATCAACGGCGGCGGCAAGTTCAAGCTGGCGGCCTCGGCGGAGTTTATCGAGCGGCCGGATGCGCTGCCGGCATTCCAAAGCGCCTACGGCTTCAAGCTGAATCAGGATCAGCTGTTGTCATTGGCCGGCGGCGACACAGCGGTAACCATCAAGGCGGCGGCCGAGCAGACCTCCGGCGTCAACGCGGCGATGGCCTACGGCACCGATGGCCCGGTAGCGGCGTTGGGGCTGCAGACGCTGGCGGACCCGAAAGGCGTACAGCCTATCTACGCGCCGGCGCCGATCGTGCGCGAGGCGGCGTTGAAAGAACACGCCAACCTGCCCGAGTTGCTGAAACCGGTGTTCGCCTCGCTGGACGGGCCGACGCTGCAAAAGCTCAATGCACAGATCGCCGTGGAAGGGCAGGACGCCAAACAGGTGGCGGCCGCTTACCTGAAAGAGAAAGGGTTTGTTAAGGGATAACGCCGAGGTGCCCCCTCTGTCGCCGGGAGAGGGGGTGAACCGATGGAGCCGGAGAGTTTCTTTGATTATCGCCGTAAAACATCGCGTCTTGTTGACGCTGTTCATGCTGTTGCTGCTGGCCGCCTTCGGCCTGCCGTTCCTCAGTTACGCCCCCAATCGTCTGTTGTCGGGTAAAAGCCTTTCCTTGTACTCCCTGCTGCACGGCCCGGCGCTGTGGCTGCTGTTGCCGCTGGCGACATTGGCGATCCTCAGCCTGCTGCCGCCGACGCGGGGGCGTGCGCTGCTGGCGGCGTTGGCCGCCTGTGGTGTACTGACGCTGGCGTTCTGGATCAGCGGCCAGGCCGCCGGGCGTCTGGCGCAGGAGGGATCGCGGCTGGCTCGCACCTCCTGGGGCAGCGGCTGCTGGTTGACGATGGCGCTGAGCCTGCTGATCGCTGCCGACGCCATGGCGCGTCTCACGGCATCGCACCTGCGGCGGATGCTCGGCAACGCGCTGGTGCTGGTGCCGCCGGCGCTGCTGCTGTTCGGCCATCAGCTCGATCAGCTGTCGCTGCTGAAGGAGTACCATAATCGGCAGGAGGTGTTTGACGCCGCGCTGTTGCAGCACCTGACCATTTTGCTGGCGACGATGGCGCCGGCGCTGGCGATCGGTGTGCCGCTCGGGGTGCTGTGCTTTCGTTCCGAGCGCTGGCAGCGGCCGATCTTCTCCGTGTTGAACATTATCCAGACCGTGCCGTCGATCGCGCTGTTCGGCCTGCTGATCGCGCCGCTGGCGGGGCTGGCGGTGGCGGTGCCCTGGCTGGCGGAACACGGCGTCAGCGGTATCGGCATGGCGCCGGCGATCGTGGCGCTGGTGCTGTACGCGCTGTTGCCGCTGGTGCGCAGCGTGGTGGCGGGGCTGCAAAGCGTGCCGGCCGGCGTGATTGAGTCCGCTACCGGCATGGGGTTGACGCGCGGGCAGATCTTCCTGCGCGTGCAGCTGCCGTTGGCGCTGCCGCTGTTCCTGACCGGCGTGCGTATTCTGGCGGTGCAGACCGTCGGCATGGCGGTGGTGGCGGCGCTGATCGGTGCCGGCGGTTTTGGCGCCATCGTATTTCAGGGGCTGCTCAGCAGCGCGCTGGATCTGGTTCTGCTGGGGGTGATCCCGGTGGTCATGATGGCGGTCATCGTCGATTCGCTGTTTAAATTTTGGGTTTCAATCCTGGACGTATCGCGCCGATGATTCACTTTGAGCAAGTCAGCAAAATTTTTCAGGGCAAGCCGGCGGTGGACGATCTCACGTTGCACATCGCCGAGGGCGAATTCACCGTGTTGATCGGCACCTCGGGCTCCGGCAAGTCCACCACGTTAAAAATGATCAACCGCCTGATCGAACACGATCGGGGCAAGATTTTCTTTGCCGGCGAAGAGATCCAGTCGTTTAAACCGCAGGATCTGCGGCGGCGCATGGGTTACGCGATCCAATCGATCGGCCTGTTTCCGCACTGGACGGTGGAGGAGAACATCGCTACCGTGCCGCAGTTGCTGAAATGGCCGCGCGCGCGCATTCGCGATCGGGTTACTGAACTGCTGGAGCTGTTGCATCTGGAGCCGGATCTGTTTCGCCGCCGCTATCCGCATCAGCTTTCCGGCGGGCAGCAGCAGCGGGTGGGGGTGGCGCGCGCGCTGGCGGCCGATCCCGAGGTGCTGCTGATGGATGAACCGTTCGGCGCGCTGGATCCGGTCACCCGTGCGGCGTTGCAGGCGGAGATCGCCCGCATTCATCAGCTCTCCGGCCGCACCATCGTACTGGTGACGCACGACATCGACGAAGCGCTGGGCCTGGCGGATCGTCTGGTGCTGCTCGACCAGGGGCGGGTGGTACAACAGGGTACGCCGCTGGAATTGCTGACCGCGCCGGCCAACGACTTCGTGCGTGACTTTTTCGGGCGCAGCGATCGCGGCATCAAACTGCTGTCGCTGGGGACGGTGGCGGAGCGGGTGCGGCCCGGCGTCGCCGCGGGCGAGCCTATCGCCGCCACCCTGAGCCTGCGCGAGGCGCTGTCGGTCTTTGTGGCGCGCGGCAGCGACTGCCTGCCGGTGGTGGATGAACGGGGCGAAGCGTTGGGGGTCTTGCACTTCAACGATCTGATCGCCGGGCAGGCGCTGTCATGAGCGGGCGCATCGGGCGCCTGCTGCGCGATCCGCTGCTCTGGACGCTGGCGCTGCTGTTGGCGCTGGTATTTGGCATGGATCATTTACGCGGTCTGTTCGCCGCCTGGTTCCCCGACCTGGATCGGCCAATTTACCAGCAAGACAGCTTCATCGCGCTGGTGGCTGCGCACCTGCTGCTGGTGGCGATCTCCAGCCTGATCGCGGTGGCGATCGGCGTGGCGGCCGGTGTCGCCGTGACCCGGCGCAGCGGCCGGGAGTTTCGTTCGCTGGTGGAAACGGTGGTGGCGGTGGGGCAGACCTTTCCGCCGGTGGCGGTGCTGGCGGTAGCGGTGCCGGTGATGGGCTTCAGCGAACAGCCGGCGATCATCGCGCTGGTGCTGTACGGCCTGCTGCCGATCCTGCAGGGCACGCTGGCGGGCATCGAATCGGTGCCGCCCGCCACGCGCGAGATCGCCCGCGGCGTAGGGATGAGCGCCTGGCAAATTCTGTGGCGGGTGGAACTGCCGCTGGCGGCGCCGGTGATCGTCGCCGGGATCCGCACCTCGGTGATCATCAATATCGGCACGGCGGCCATCGCTTCCACCGTCGGCACCAAGACGCTCGGTTCGCCGATCATCATCGGCCTGAGCGGGTTTAACACCGCCTATGTGATCCAGGGCGCGGCGGTAGTGGCGTTGTTGGCTATTATCACCGATATGCTGTTTGAACGTTGGGTGCGTTATCTCACCGCCTGGCGTCAGCAGACGCTGGCGACCACTCCGGCGGGGTAAGGGGGAAATGATGCAGGTGTCTCTACCGATGTACGGCGTTGGCCGGGAGCAGGCCGAATCCTTCTGGCAAGTCCTGCGCGACAAACTGCTGCGGCTGGGGTTGCCGGCCGCGCCGGAGCGGCTCAGCTGGCCGGACGATCTGGCGCAGCACTGGCGGCGCGAGGATCTGCTGCTCAGCCAGACCTGCGGTTATCCGTTGGTCAGCAGCCTGCCGCAGGTGCAGCTGATCGGCACTTACCATTACCGGGTTGAAGGGTGCGACGGGCCGAATTATCGCAGTTGGCTGGTGGTGCGCGCCGACGATCCCGGCGAGCGGCTGGCGGATTTTCGCGGCCGGACGGCGGCCTATAACAGTACCGATTCCCAGTCCGGTTACAACGGCCTGCGCGCGCTGATCGCGCCGCTGGCGCAGGACGGGAAATTCTTCGGCGCGGCTATCGCCTCCGGCGCGCATTATCAGTCGCTGAAGCTGATCCGCAGCGGGCAGGCCGATATCGCCGCCATCGATTCCATCAGCATGGAACTGCTGCGCCGCGCACAGCCGCAGGCGTTGGAAGGGCTGAAAATCATCGGCCGCACGGCGGCGGTGCCGGGTTTGCCGCTGATCACCGCCGCGGGCACG
Source organism: Serratia sp. Ae19-1 (assembly GCF_059801225.1). NCBI lineage: Bacteria > Pseudomonadati > Pseudomonadota > Gammaproteobacteria > Enterobacterales > Yersiniaceae > Serratia > Serratia sp. Ae19-1. The sequence goes on from NZ_JBCHWD010000001.1 coordinate 598,134, forward strand.
CCGCCGGAGCAGCTGGACATCCTGCGCGCCGGCGCCCGAGCGATGCTGGATGAGGCGGTCAGCGACCGCCTGCTGATCGGCGATTTCAGCCTGGTGCCGCGTTCGGCCTACCAGATTATCACCGTGCTGGAACAGCAGGCAGCCGCACAGGGCGTGACGGCGCTCTAGCCGCCGTTACAACAGGCCGCCGCCGTCGATGTCGATCACGCTGCCGGTGACGAAGCCGTTCTCCATCGCCAGCAGGTAACCCGCCGCGACGTCGGCCGGCTGGCCGATGCGACCGACAGGCAGACTGCCGCCAACCCGTTCGAACAGCGCCTGACGCTGTGCGGCGCTCATGCCGTCGTAGGCTTCTGTGGCGGTGATGCCGGGGCTGACCACGTTCACCCGCCGCGGCGCCAGCTCCTTCGCCAGCTGCTTGCCGGCCGCTTCCAGCGCGGCGTTGATGGCGGTTTTGACCAGCTGGCCGCCGAGGTATTTACGCGACAGCTGGCCGGAGGTCAGGGTGATGGAGCCCTGCGGCGCCAGCGTCGGCAGCGCGGCCTGCACCGCGCGTAAACTGCCCCAGAATTTGACGTTGAAGTCGGCCTGCGCCTGTTCAAGGGCGGTCTCCGCCAGCGGTTTCGCCTGCACCAGCGGCCCGGCGGTGATCACCAGATGGTCGAAAGCACCGACGGCGGCAAACAGCGCCTGCAGCGACGCTTCATCGGACAGATCGGCCTGCATCAGGCGCAGCGCGCCGTTTTTCTCCCCGGCGTGGGGAAGGCGGCGCGAAGCCAGCACCACTTCAGCGCCGCGCGCCGCCGCCGCGTAGGCCACCGCGGCACCAATGCCGCTGGTGCCGCCCAGGATCACCAGCTTTTGTTGTTTCAGGGGGGAATCGGGAATCGTCATGTTAAGGCCTCTTTTAGGGTAAGTTTCAATGTGATCTATCTTTCCTGATTGAAAATGATGAAAAAACCCCGCCTAATAGCAAACACTTGTAAATTAATATTAATAATCGATGGCGCTAAAGGAGGGGGGGCTGATGACCTCATTTGTCGATCTCGAGGTGTTTGTCCGCACGGTGGACGGCGGCAGTTTTTCCGCTGCCGCGCGCGCGTTGGATATGACGCCGGCGGCGGCCAGCATTGCGGTGAAAAGGCTGGAGCAGCAGCTGGGCGCGCGGCTGTTGGTGCGTTCAACGCGCAGCCTGAGGCTGACGGAGGAGGGGGCGCGCTATCTCGACAGCGCGCGCCTGGCGTTGGGTGCGTTGGCCGAAGGAGAGCAGGCGATCCGCGAGAAGCATCAAGGGCTGTCCGGGGTGCTGCAGATTTCCGCGCCGTCGGATTTCGGTCGCAATCTGCTGCTCGGCTGGCTGGATGAGTTTCGGCTTCAGCACCCGCATATTCAACTGCAGCTCCTGATCAACGATCGGCAGGCCGACCTGTTTCGCGAGCCGGTGGACGTGGCGTTGCGTTTCGGATCGCTGGCCGACTCTTCGCTGGTGGCGCTGCCGATCTTGCCACAGCATCGGCGGTTGATCTGCGCCAGCCCGGATTACCTACGGCGGCACGGCGAGCCGCAAACGCCGGCCGATTTGGCCAGGCACAGCATTCTGGTGTATCAACCCAGCGGCAAACGGCAGGTGGAATGGCGGCTGTGGCGCGGTGAGGAGCTGGTCGAAGTGCCGCTGAACGGCAGCTATTTTACCGATGACGGCGAGGTGGCGCGGCGCTGGGCACTGGCCGGGCACGGCGTGGTGCGCAAGTCGGCGATCGACGTGGCGGCCGACATTCGCGCCGGGCGGCTGGTGCAACTGTTGCCGGAATGGCGCAGCGACGCGGTGCCGATCAATCTGGTCTGCCCGCATCGCTCGCAGATCTCGGAGCGCGTCAGGCAGCTGCAGCGCTTCTTACAGCAGCGCTGCCAGCGTTGGATGGACGATCACTTGGCCTGAAGGGTTTCGGTTTGCGCCGGCGTGGCGGCGGCGTCCCCGGCAGGCGCGCTTTCTTCGTGCGGGGTGGTGGAACGGGTGTAGATGTTCAGCCCGGCGAGGAACACGCCGCCCAGAGAACCGAAGGCGCACAGGGCGATGACGATGACGAACGCTTTTTTCAGCATAGGAATAATTTCGCAGGTTGCTTGGAACAGCGGGAATTATAGCCCCTTCGCCGGGTGAAACAAGAATCGTTTTTAACGGCGGCCCGCAGACCGCCCTTTGTGATCGCTACCGTTCGCTGTCGATGGCCTGCACGCGGGCCGGGCGGGCGAACAGGTATTTTCCCAGCGTCACCAGCACCACCGCCGCCACGATGATCACCAGCGCCAGCCACTCGCGCGGCGCCAGTGATTCGCCGGCAAAACCGATGCCGAGCAGCACCGCCACCACCGGGTTGACGTAGGCATAGCTGGTGGCGACCGCCGGGCGCACGTTCTTCAATAAGAACATATAGGCGCTGATCGCCAGCATCGAGCCGAAGACGATCAGATACCCCAGCGCCAGAAAGCCGCTGGCGCTCGGTATCTGAGTCAGGTGCTCGCCGCTCAGTTGGCTGGCGACCAATAACACTACGCCGGCCACCAGCATCTCCGCCGCACCGGCCATCGGCCCGGCCGGCAGCGAGATGCGCGATCCCAATACCGACCCAAAGGCCCAGCTGGCCGACGCCAGCAAGATCAGCAGCGCGCCGGTCGGGTTGCCCACCAGGTTGTTGCCGGTGTTAAGCAGCACGATGCCCACTAACCCGAGCGCGATGCCGGCCCATTCCAGTTTGGTGTTGCGCATGCCCCACAGCAGGCTGAAGCAGAGGGTGAACAGCGGTACCGTCGCCACCATCACCGCCGCGATGCCGGAGGGCACGTGTTGGTGTTCCGCCACCGTCACCAGGCCGTTGCCCACCGCCAGCAGCAGAATGCCGATGACGCCGGCGGCCAGCCACTGCTTCGGCGTCGGCAGCGCGTGACCGCGCCAGGCCAGGAAACCGAACAGCACGATGCCGGCTGTCAGAAAGCGAATGCCGGCCATCATCAGCGGCGGCCACTGCGCGACGCCGAGACGAATGACGAAATAGGTGGAACCCCAAACGATATATAACGTGAACAACGCCCCGATCAACGGCAGGACGCTACGGCTTTGTTGGCTAAGCATAGGATTGTATTTTGCAGGGATGATTATTATTAGAACGCTCAGTAAACCCGATCGGGCAACCGATAAGCAATGGCCTCCGGCATTATTTTTCCGGCTGCCGAAAGCCGTTCAATGGTTCTGCTGTTTCCACTGCAGCCAGCTGACTGCCGGCAGGTAAATCGACCAGCCGATGGCCAACAGCAGCAGCATGAACTCCGGCGGCACGCCGGGCAGCAAGGCGTCCAGCTTCCAGGACACGGCGTAAGCGAAGGGGCCGACGGCGGCGCCCAACACCGCCAGCGGCCAGGGCGCCGCTCTGACCACGTCCAGCAGCCAATACCACCAGCAGCCGAAGCCGATCCACAGCGCGATGGTCCAGAGCGGCAGGCCGTGTTGCCCGCTGTAGTGCAGCACGCCGCTGTAGCTCCACAGCCCATCCATGCCGATACCGCCCAAGGCGGTCAGGGCCGCGCCTTTGCGGCGGGCTGCGGGGGTAAAGATCAATGCCAGCGCCGCGCCGGCCAGCAGTATGCCGTTGAGCCGATCGCGAGTCAGCAGCGCCAGCAGCCAGCAGACGCCCAGTCCCAGCGTCGCCAGCCAGAATCCGGCATGCGGCTTCTTCATCGTTCAACTCCCGTGGGGTTACTCTGCCGCTGCGCGCTAAACGCGCCGACGGATTTGCCAGAGCGGGCGCGAGGCCCGCCGTTTGCCTGAATGTTCGTTAATTAAACCTTAGAAGGGAAGGTGCAGGGTGCACAAGCAGAATAATCTGTACCGGTTGAAAACCGGGGCAAAAATCGGCGTTACAGGAGAGAAATCCGGTAGGCGCAGCGGCGCGAGCCGGCCAGAATGTGCTCGGCACGTTCCACCTGGGCCTGCAGCACTTCGGTGAAGATGCTCAGTTCCGCCCGGCAGAAGCCCTGGCAGACGGTGGCGGCGGCGCAGATCGGGCAGTGGTTCTCTACCAGCAGGTAGGAACCGTCCTCTTCGCGGCCCCATTCGGCCATATAGCCTTCGCGGCAGCGGATTTCGGTCAGGCGCGCCACGCGCTCTTCCAGGTCAGCGGCGCCGATCATCGCCTGTTTGTAGTTGATGCGGTTTTCCTGCTCGCGGGTCTCGATCAGCACGTCGATCGCCTGTTCGCCCAGCTTGTCGCGCACGGTGCGCAGCAGCTGCACCGTCAGGTCCGCATGGGTATCGGGAAAGCGCGCGTTGCCGGCCGAGGTCAAATGCCACAGCTGCACCGGGCGGCCCACGCCGCGCGTTTCCGCCACCGCTTCGACCAGTCCCTCTTTCGCCAGCTTGACGAACTGCTGGCGGGCCGCCTCACCGGTGGTGCCGAGCACCTTTCCTGCATCAGAAGCTTGCTGCGGGCCGCGGGTTTTCAATAGCGTCAGCAATCGGTCACTGACCGATTGTGCGGTGCCTCCGCCATTTTCCAAGTTTATTCTTGACATATTTCTCCGCCTCGCCCTAACTTATTCCAAGATAACTCTTGTTAAATTTAACGCAATCTCATGACCAACTCAATGCCATTCCTCTGAAAACAGGACGACAACCGTGATAACCCATGACGATAGCCGCTGGAGCGACCTTTTCTCCGGCAAAAATGCGGCCAGTGCGATCGCGCTTTCGCTCGGCGTAGCGCTGCATGCCATCAATATTCTGGTCGCCACCACCATTCTGCCCTCGGTGGTGCAGGATATCGGCGGGCTGGATCTCTATGCCTGGAACACTACGCTGTTCGTGGTGGCGTCGATCCTCGGCTCCGCGTTGTCGGCCCGCTTGCTCAGCGGTTACGGCGCGCGCAGCGCCTATCTGGTGGCTTCGCTGTTCTTCCTCGCCGGGGCGGCCCTGTGTGCGCTGGCGCCGAGCATGCCGGTGATGCTGATCGGCCGCACGGTGCAGGGCTTCGGCGGCGGGCTGATCTTTGCGCTCTCTTACGCGATGATCAACCTGGTGTTCGAGCAGCGGCTGTGGCCGCGCATCATGGCGCTCATCTCGGCGATGTGGGGCATCGCCACCCTGGTGGGGCCGGCGGTGGGCGGCATTTTCGCCGAGCTGCACGCCTGGCGCTGGGCCTTCGGCATTCTGCTGCCGATCATGGTGCTGTACGCCGCGTTTACCTTTGTGATCCTGCCCAAGGGCAAGGCGCAGCAGGCGGCCGCGCCATTGCCGACCGCACAGCTGCTGTTGCTGACCGTGGCGGTGCTGGTGGTGTCCGCCGGCAGCCTGGCGCACAGCGCCTGGATCAACCTGGCGGGCATCGCGCTCTCGTTAGCGCTGATGGCCTGGCTGCTGAAACGCGAAGCGCACTCGCGCGCCCGCCTGTTGCCGCACGGCGCGCTGCGGCGCGGTTCATCGCTGGCGGCGCTCTACATCACGATCACGTTGTTGACGATCGGCATGACCAGCGAAATCTTCGTGCCGTATTTCCTGCAGCTGCTGCACGGCCAGTCGCCGCTGATCTCCGGTTATATCGCCGCCACCATGGCCGCCGGCTGGACGCTGTCCGAGATCCTCAGCTCCGGCTGGCGCGGGGCGGGCATTCGCCGGGCGATCGTCAGCGGGCCGCTGTTCGTGCTGGTGGGGCTGTTGGCGCTGGCGCTGCTGATGCCGGTGCCGTCCGGCGGCCACTGGCAGGCGCTGACGGCGCTCGTCATTGCGCTGTCGCTGGTGGGGTTCGGCATCGGCTTAGGCTGGCCGCACCTGCTGACGCGCATTTTGCAGGTGGCGCCCGAAGCGGACAAAGATATCGCCGGCGCCTCGATCACCACGGTGCAGCTGTTCGCCACCGCATTCGGCGCGGCGCTGGCCGGGATGATAGCCAACCTGGCGGGGTTGAACGATCCGGGGGGCGCGGCGGGTGCGGCGTCGGCGGCGCGTTGGCTGTTCCTGGCATTCGCGCTGGCGCCGCTGCTGGCGGTATTCAGCGCCTGGCGCTGCGCGGCGATTGCACCACCGAGCGCCAAGACGGGCAATTTTGTACAAAACCCGTCCTCGCGCGAGTGCTAGAATGCCTCTCATTCAGCGGAGGTAGGCAAGATGAAGGCGGAAGGCGCAGCACGTAAAGCATCCCGGGAACAGGCCCATTTCATGCACGTCGACGATCTCGGCGGGCTGGAAGTGCTGCAGGCCACCTACCGCCGCCAGACCTTCTCGCGCCATAGCCATGAAGGCTTTTGCGTGGGCGTCATCGACGACGGCGCCCAGCGCTTCTACCGCACCGGCGGTGAACACGTGGCGCCACTGGGCAGCATTATTCTGGTCAACGCCGACGACATCCACACCGGCAGTTCCGCCACCGAAGAGGGCTGGTCATATCAGGCGATGTATCCGACGCCGGAGCTGCTGGCCTTTTTGTCGCGCGATCTGAAAACCGGCGCCGGCGCGACGCCTTATTTCCCCAACCCGGTGGTGCATGACATCGGCCTGGCCGGTCAGCTGCGGATGGCGTTCAGCCTGCTGCGCAGCGATGAGAACCGGCTGATGAAAGAGACCATGGTGTTCTCGGCGCTGACCTGGCTGATGCTGCGGCACGGCAAAAGCCGCATCGACCCTGCGCCGCAGAGCCGGGCGCAAAGCCAGGTGGCGCGGGTGAAAGCCTTTCTCGACGATTTTCCCGAGGCGGACATTTCGCTGCTGGAGCTGGCGGAGCGCGTGGCGCTCAGCCCTTATTACCTGCTGCGACAGTTTCAGCAGGCCACCGGTCTGCCGCCGCATGCCTATCAAATTCAGGCGCGGTTGCGCAAGGCGCGCGGCATGCTGAAGGCCGGCAGCAGCGTGCTGGACAGCGCGCTGAGCTGCGGTTTTCACGATCAAAGCCATTTCCACCGCCATTTCCGCAAATCGATGGGCGTTACGCCGGGCGACTACGTCAAATCGCTGAAATAGCCGGGCAATCGGGTGCAATACCCGTGTGCACGCGCGCCGTAAGCTGGCTTCTTCAACCCAAGGAGAAGCGCATGACTGATTCAATCCCCCTCATCACACCGCCGTCCGCCCGCCTGCGTCCTGCGCTGCAGGGCGGGGCGGCGATCTTGCCGCTGTGCCTGGCGGTGGTGCCGTGGGGCGTACTGGCCGGATCGATGGCGATGCAAAGCGGCCTGACGCCGGCGCAGGGGCTGGGCATGTCGGCCATCGTGTTCGCCGGCGCGTCGCAGCTGGTGGCGATGGGCATGATCAAGGGCGGCGCCGGGCTGCTGGCGATCTTGTTATCGACCTTTTTCGTCACCGCCCAGCATTTTCTTTACGCGCTGCGGTTGCGCGAGCGCATCGCGCCGCTGCCGCTGTGCTGGCGGCTGGCGCTGGGGTTCTTGCTCACCGATGAGCTGTTCGCGCTGACCGGCGAACAGACGCCGGCGCGTTTTAACCGCTGGTATGCGCTGGGTGCCGGGCTGACCTTCTATTTGTGCTGGTTCCTCTCCACGCTGCTCGGCATTGTGGCCGCCGGCAGCGCCGGGGATCTGGACGGTTACGGGCTGGACTTTTCCATCGCCGCCACCTTTATCGCCATCGTGGTGCCGCTGGTGCGCAGCCTGCCGGTGTTGGCCTGCGTGCTGACCGCGCTGCTGCTTTCCATCGTGCTGCACCATTTTCAGACGCCGGGCGCATTGGTGATCGCCACCGTGGCGGCGATGCTGGTCGGGCTGCTGTGCAGCGGGGGGCGCGGATGATCTGGCTGACGATCGCCTTGATGGGGCTGGTGGTGTTCTTCAACCGCTACTGTTTTCTGGCTCCGGGGTTGCCGCTGCGCCTGTCGCCGCGCGTTAAGACCCTGTTGAGTTTTTCCGTACCGGCGGTGCTGACGGCGATTTGCGGGCCGATTGTCGCCTTCAGCGGCGACCAGCTGCGAGCCGCGCCGGACAATCCTTACCTGTGGGGCGCGGTGTTTGCGGTAATACTGGCATTTTTCCTGCGCAACATGCTGGCGGTGGTGTTGCTGAGCATGCTGATTTTCATCGCGCTGCGCGGCGTTTTTTAAAATCCGCTTGCCATATCTCTAATTTGAGATTATTTCTCTTATATGGGATTTTGACGCGGAGTATGAACGGTGGATAACGGTCTGGATCATGCCGACCTGAGGTTGGCGCAACGGCTGGCGGATTTGCGTCAGCAACGAGGGTGGTCGCTGGAGGTGCTGGCGCAGCGCACCGATCTTAGCCGGGCGACCCTCTCGCGGGTAGAGCGCGCAGAAACCAGCCCGACGGCGTCGTTGCTGAACCGGCTGTGCGCCGCCTACGGGCTGACCATGTCGCGCCTGCTGAGTGAAATCGAAGACGAACCGCCGGAGCTGCTGCGGCTGCAGCAACAGCCGGTGTGGGTCGATCGCGCCAGCGGTTTTCAGCGCCGCGCCGTTTCTCCTCCCGCCGCGCTGTATAAGGCCGAGTTTATCGAAGCCCGGCTCGATGCCGGCGCGCAGATCGATTACGACCTGCCGTCGATTCCGGCGCTGGAGCATCACCTCTGGCTGCTGTCCGGGCAACTGGAACTGACGCTGGAAGGGCGCGTTTTCCGGCTGTCGCCCGGCGACTGTCTGCGCTATCGCCTGTTCGGCGCCTCCCGTTTCCATGTCCCCGGCGCTGAGCCGGCCCATTACACGCTCGTTATCTGCAGGCCCTAATCATGATTGAACTGCAACAGTGGGACGCCGGCGCGGCGCAAAGCGCCATTGCCGACTTGGCCGAGATGCTGCACGCCAGCGTAGCGCACGGCGCCAGCATCGGTTTCGTCATGCCCTTTACGCTAGAACAGGCGCAGGCGTTTTGGCAGGGGCTGCTGCCGGCCCTGGCGCGGGGAGAACGCGCGATGCTGGTGGCGCTCGCGCACGGCCGGCCGGTCGGCACCGTGCAGCTGCTGCTGGCGATGCCGGACAACGGCCGCCACCGGGCGGAAGTGGTCAAGCTGATGGTGCACCCGCAGGCGCGGCGGCAGGGCGTCGCGCGGCTGCTGATGCAGGAAGTGCAGGCGCTGGCGGCGCACCATCAACGCAGCCTGTTGGTGCTGGACACCCTGAGCGGCAGCGCGGCGCAGGGGTTATACCGCCAATTGGGGTTCGAGGCGGCGGGCGACATTCCGCAATACGCCCGCGCCAGCGACGGCGGGGCGTTGGAAGCCACCTGCTATATGTACAAACTGCTGTGAGGGTTAGCGCCCGCTCCAGGCGTTGATCGCCTGCTGGCGCACCTGCAATTTTTGCTGCGGCGTCAGCTTGTTGTAGTCGCGGGCCAGGCCGCTTTCCCAATCGCCGTACATCGGGTTGGGCAGCACGATGAATTCGGTGCCGAACTTACTCTGGTTCTCGCTGACGAACGCCCGGCGCTGCGCGTTATCCTGGTGGTAAGTCGCGGCGCCGAAGTCGTTCAGGTTGTCGCCCGCGTACACCACGATGTCATAACCGGCTTGTTTGATGGCGTCGAAGCGCGCCTGCTTATTGGACGTGTCGGTGCTGAGCAGCACGGTTTTTTCCGACATGCCGGTGAAACCGAGTTTCTGCATGTTGGCCACCGTGGCGGCATATTCGCTCTGTTTGCGGTTCGAGACGTAGAACATCGTCCCCTGATGGCCGTTGACGTAGCGGGCGAACGACACCGCGCCCGGCACCGCGCGGGCCTGTTCGGCTCGCGTCCATTGGGCCCAGGTGGCGCCGTCGTACGGCCGGCCCTGCTGCGCCTGCCAGCCGGAGTAGGCGCTGTTGTCCAGCATGGTTTCATCCAGATCGACCACCACCGCCTTTTTGCGATCCGGTGCTGCTCTGGCCTGATCGAAGGCGCGCTGCGCGCTGTTGAACGCCTGATGCGCCAGCGCCTGGTATTCGCCGGACTGCTGGAACCAGTTCACCGCCAGCACCGATTGATCCGCCAGCCGCTGCTGGGCCTGCGCATCGGTGCGCGGCGGCTGCGCGCAACTGGCCAATGTCAGCAGCGCGACGCCAATCGCCGCGCCGAGGGTGAGTTTTCGTACCTGTTTTCCTGCCATCGTTATCTCTCGCTTTTTATTGTGGACTGTCCAGCAGCATATCCATCTCGAACTGACGCAGAGGATCCTGCCGCCAGCCAAGATGCGTAAAGAAGGGGGCGGCCACCTCCGGCACAAAGACGTTGGCGGTCAGCGGCAAAGGGGCGAACTGCGCCTGCAGCGCGGCCAGCAAGGTGCGGGCATGCCCCTGGCCGCGTTGCTGCGGCGGCACGTAGATCAGGCGCAGCCAGCAGTGCTCGGCGCCGGGCATCACCACGGCGTAAGCCTGACGATTGAGCGTATAGGCTTGCGGTTTGCCCGGCAGTTTGAACAGCGATTCGGGGGCGATCAGCCAGGGCAGGTCGGTGGCGCCTTCCGCCGTCAGGCGATGGCTGACGGTCAACGGATCGACCGCCTGCAGAGTCGCCGTGCCAGGCGGCACTTCCGCCGGCGCCTGGTGGCCGGTCAGGGTGCGCACGATGCGCAGCCCGGCGCCATGATACAGCGCCAGCGCGGCGTCGTTGCCTTCGATCACCTCCAGCGACAGCCGCCGATCGCCGCGCTGGCGGGCATCCGCCACCAGCCGCCGCATCAGCGCCTTGCCCAACCCCTGACCGCGCATCTCCGGGCGCACGGAAAAGGCCGCCACCCGGCTGTGCTGGCCGCGGCGGGCGATCAGCGCTACCGCCACCGGTTCATGGCGATGGGTGACGATCAGGCTGTCGTTCAGGCTGAGGTCTTCGGCGCCGAAGCGGGCGGCGAAGGTCGGCCCGTCGACAACGAAGCGCACGATGTAGTTTTCAAAACAGTGGTTGAGGATGTTGGCCAGTTCGTCGCTGCTGTAGCGCAAGGCGTTGTGGTAATCGAAGCGTCCGTCGTTATGCATGGCTGATTCTGCTCGGGGGGAAAGCTATACATGTAGACCCGTTTGTTTGGCAAGGCAAGCCGGGGGATTCGTTGGCGGGAAAATAAAAACAAAAAAGCCGGACGCAGCCGCCCGGCGAAATAAAACTCTGGGTATCAAGTGACGCTAAAGTTTGCAGTGGTGGTTATTCATTCATCACATCAGAACTGGTAGGTCAGGGCGACGGCAATCACGTTGTCGTCTTTCAGACCCAGCTTGTTATTGCTGTCGAGCTGGTTGATTTTATAATCGACATAGGTCGACATGTTCTTGTTGAAATAGTAATACGCGCCCACGTCGATATATTTCACCAGGTCGGTATCGCCGATGCCTTCAATATCTTTACCCTTCTGCTGAACGTAACCCAGCGATGGACGCAGACCGAAATCGAACTGATATTGTGCAACCAGTTCCAGGCCTTCGGCTTTATTGGCGAAGCCGCTGACGGAGGTGGAACGGTTATTGATGGTGGCGGTGCCGGAAATAGGCGCGATGTTGCGGCTTTCCGAGTAGGTCGCGGCCAGGTAGACATCGTTATTGTCGTATTTCAGACCGGCGGCCCAGATATCGGCCTTGTCGCCTTTACCGAAGGTGCCCGCTTTCTGGCTGGCGGTACGGTTGGAAGAGGCATAGGCGGCGCCCACGCTCAGACCGTCGATGATTTCATAGCTGGAGGAAAGGCCCCAGCCGTCGCCGTTCGCCTTGCTGGCGGAGCGGCCGTCGTTTTCGTTTTTGCCCTGGTACTGCACGGCGAATTTCAGACCGTCGACCAGGCCGAAGAAGTTGTTATTACGGTAGGTGGCGACGCCGTTGGTGCGGCCGTTCATGAAGTTGTCGGTTTTGACGTAAGCGTCGTCGCCGAATTCAGGCAGCATATCCGTCCAGGCGCCGACGTCGTAAATAATGCCGTAGTTGCGACCGTAGTCGAAAGACCCGAAGTCTTTATATTTCAGACCGGCGAAGCCCAGACGCGTTTTAGTGTCTTTGGTGCCGTCGGATTCAGAATGGTTGGCGGCGATCTGATATTCCCACTGGCCGTAACCGGTCAGCATGTCATTAATCTGGGTAGCACCTTTAAAGCCGATACGAACGTAGGTTTTATCACCGTCGTTGCCGGCATCATCGGAGAAATAATGCAGGGCTTTCACACGACCGTAAAAATCGAGTTTGTTGCCGTCTTTATTGTAGATTTCTGCTGCCTGTGCCGCTTGCGCAAGTAAAAGTGCCGGAATAATAACGGCCAGAAGATTACGTTTCATGGGTTACCCTGCTTTATTCGATTAAAAGACGCTTATCATCAGTTGTATTGCTGTTTTACTGTGCCGCCTGACTGTTGGCGGCGGAGAATTTTTACCGTAGTAATGTGATCTATTTATGACAAAAAATTCATTTTCATGTCGAACGATTAAAAAAGTCGCGCAAAGGGTGAATTTTTTCTTCAGCCGACGGTCAGCGGCTGGTCTACAGTTACCGATACCTTGTTTCGCTGCAGGAGGAATCATGCACGATACTTATACGTTGTTCGGTACGCAGGGCTGTGGCTCGACGATCGTGGCCGCCGCGTTGGTGTTGACCGCTTTCCCGTGGGGCTATGAGGAAGTGGATTACACGCAGGACGGCCCGGAGCGGGAGCGTCTGTTCGCCCTGAACCCGCTCGGCCAGGTGCCCACCTTAGTGTTGCCCAATGACGAAGTGATGACGGAGAGCGCGGCGATTATTCTGCTGTTGCACGATCGCGCGCCGCACGCCGAGCTGGCACCCCCTGGCGGTTCGCCGCTGTTGCCGCGTTTTCTGCGCTGGCTGTTGTTCATCAACGCGGAGATTTACCCCACCTTCACCTATGCCGACCATCCGCAGCGCTGGCAGCCGCAGGCGGCGGGGGCGGAACAGCTGAAAAACGCGGTAATGGCGTATCGCGAGCGCTTATTGCAGCAGCTGAACGCCGCCGCCGGCACAGCGGGCCCGTGGTTTCTCGGCAAAAGCTTCAGCGCGTTGGATCTGTACGTGGCGGTGATGTGCAACTGGCGGCCGGGCCGTGCGTGGTTCCGGCAACACTGCCCGCGGCTGTACGCCATCGCCGAGCGGGTGGAGCAGCGGCCGGAGCTGAACGCGCTGCTGAGTGCCCATTTCGACGGCGTTGCCCCGCTGGTATCGTAAAATCCTCCCCGCCGCCGGCGGGGAACCCTCCCGTTTTTCTGAACCGAGCCTGCCGAAAATCCCGATTTTCACTCGCTGCGGCGGCGGGTAGCGTAAGGCTATCCGCAACTGACAGGAGAGTGTGATGCCATCAAAATCCCAGGCCGGGCAACAGGCGTTCGGCGATATCGCCCCCAAGCTGGCGCAGCTCAGCGACAGCGTCTTGTTTGACGATGTTTGGCAGCGGCCGGCGCTGAGCCCGCGCGAACGCAGCCTGATCACCGTCGCCGCGCTGGTGGCGCTTAACCGCGTGGAACAGCTGCCGTTTCACCTGCAGCTGGCGCAGCGCAACGGCGTGGCGCATCAGCAGCTGGCCGAGCTCATCACCCATCTGGCGTTCTACGCCGGCTGGCCCGCGGCGGCGTCGGCCGTAGCGCGCCTGCGCGAGCTGGAACAGGAGGACAACCATGCCGTTTAGCCGCATCGCCCTGCATCAGGGCAAGTCCGCCGACTATCTGCAAGCCTTGTCCGACAGCCTGCATCAGGCGCTGGTGGAAGCCTTCGAGGTGCCGCCGGCGGACAGGTTTCAGGTTATCGATCAATACCGCCCCGGCGAACTTATCTACGATCGCGATTATCTCGGTGGGCCGCGCGACACCGACACCAAGCGACGCTTCTACGGGCGGCTGGCGGCGCTGCTGGCGGAAAACCTGCGGCTGAATCCTGAGGATGTGATGGTGGTGATCACCACCACCCAGCGGGACGAGTGGTCGTTCGGCGCCGGGCGCGCTTCGATGATCGATCCGCAGGCGTAACTCGGGCTGACGTCGCCGGCGGTCTGTGGGACAATAGCGCCATCATTTCGTTTAGATAAGAGTTGAATGGCGCTCTCCTCCGCAGTTAAAGATCAGATTGGCCAGTGGTACAAAGCCCTGCAGCAGCAAATACCGGATTTTATTTCCCGCGCGCCCCAGCGCCAGATGATCGCCGAGGTGGCGAAGACGCTGGCCGGCGACTACCCGCGCCATCTGGCGATCGAGGCGCCGACCGGCGTCGGCAAAACGCTGTCTTACCTGATCCCGGGCATCGCCGTCGGGCGGGCGGAGAGCAAGCCGCTGGTGGTGAGCACCGCCAACGTGGCGTTGCAGGACCAGATCTACAGCAAAGATTTGCCGCTGCTGAAGAAGATTATCCCCGATCTGAAATTTACCGGCGCCTTTGGCCGTGGGCGCTACGTGTGCCCGCGCAACCTGGCGGCGATGAGCACCGACGTCAGCCAACAGGGCGATCTGACGCTATTTCTCGACGACGAGCTGGCGCCGTCCAGCGGTGAAGAGCAGGCGCTGTGCCAGAAGTTGACCAAGGCGTTGGCCCGCTTCGAGTGGGACGGGCTGCGCGATCACTATCAGCAGAGCATCGACGATCCGCTGTGGGCCAAGCTGAGCACCGACAAGGCCAACTGTCTGGGGCGCAACTGCCACTACATCCGCGAATGCCCGTTCTATATCGCCCGCAAAGAGATCGAAAGCGCCGACGTGGTGGTGGCCAACCACGCCCTGGTGATGGCGGCGCTGGAGACGGAATCGGTGCTGCCAAACCCGAAAGAACTGCTGCTGGTGCTGGACGAAGGCCACCATTTGCCGGAGGTGGCGCGCGACGCGCTGGAGATCGACGGGGAAATCACCGCGCTGTCGACCAACCTGCAGCTGGACATGATCGTGCGCCAGGTCGAGCAGTGCATGACGCAGTACCGGCCGAAGAACCCGCCGGGGCTGAGCAACAGCGAGCGGCTGAAGAACCATTGCGAAGAGCTGCGCGAACTGGTGCAGATCTTCGAGCATCAGGTCAGCGCCTACCTGCCCGGCGACAGCGTGGCGGCCGAGCACCGTTTTGAAATGGGCGAGCTGCCGGCGGAGATGGTGGAGAGCTGCGCTCGGCTGTTCAAACTGACCGATGCATTGCGTGGGCTGGCGGAGTTCGTGCTTAACGATCTCACTGAGCAGACCGGCAAGCACGATATCATGCGCCTGCATCGCGCCATCCTGCAGATGAGCCGCACGCTGGGCTATCTGGAGGCGATGAGCAAGCTGTGGCGGCTGGCGGCGCTCGACAAGTCGTCGAACGCGCCGATCTCCAAATGGGTCACGCGCGAGCTGCGCGATAACGTCACCCATCTGTATCTGCACTGCGTCGGCATTCGCGTCAGCGATCAGCTGGAGAAGCTGCTGTGGCGCAAGGTGCCGCACGTGGTGGTCACCTCGGCCACGCTGCGTTCGCTGAACAGCTTCGCGCGTTTGCAGGAGATGAGCGGGCTGAGCGAGAAGGCCGGCGATCGCTTCGAAACGCTCGCTTCGCCGTTCAATCACGTCGAGCAGGGCAAGATTGTCATTCCGCAGATGCGTTATGAACCGGCGCTCGCCAACGAAGCGGAGCACCTCGAGGAGATGGCGCGATTTTTCCGCGCCGAGCAGGCGAGCGGCAAGCACAAAGGTATGCTGATCCTGTTCAGCAGCCACCGGGCGATGCAGACCTTCCTCAGCTACGTGACCGATCTGCGGCTGATGCTGCTGGTGCAGGGCGACCAGCCGCGCTACCGGCTGGTGGAAGAGCACCGCAAGCGGGTGGAGAAGGGCGTCGCCAGCGTGCTGGTGGGGCTGCAATCGTTCGCCGAAGGGCTGGATTTGAAAGGCGAGCTGCTGACCCAGGTGCATATTCACAAAATCGCGTTCCCGCCGATCGACAGCCCGGTGATCATCACCGAGGGCGAGTGGCTGAAATCGCTGAAGCGTTACCCGTTCGAGGTGCAGAGCCTGCCGAGCGCCTCGTTCAACCTGATCCAACAGGTCGGCCGTCTGATCCGCAGCAACCAATGCTACGGCGAGATCGTAATCTACGATCGCCGGCTGCTGACCAAAAATTACGGTTCGCGGCTGCTGGCGTCGCTGCCGGTATTCCCGATCGAACAGCGCGCGGTGCCGGAGGCCGACAAGGCGCATCTGGCGGCGCTGAAATCCGCCGCCGACGCGGCCAAAAAAGAGAAGAAGCGCGGCAACCCGTTCGCCCGCAAGCGTCGGCGTTAATCAGAGCAGCGGCGGCAGGCGGCGTTTAACCGGCGTGGTTTTCACGATTGAGGTGTTGCTCTGCGCATGCTCGGCCAGCCGATCGAGGGTGTGGTCGAGCTGCTCCATCGAGTGCGCCACCAGCCGCACGATAAAGCAGTCTTCGCCGGTTACCTTGTCGCATTCGACCACTTCCGGGATCGCCTGAATCAGCTGTTCGACCTTCTTCAGCATGCCCGGCAGCGGCTTGATGCGCACCAGCGACTCGAAGGCGTAGCCCACCGCCTGCAGATTGACGTTCAGGGTATAGCCCTGGATCACGCCGCTTTCCTCCAGCCGCCGCAGCCTTTCCGAAGTGCTCGGCGACGACAGCCCCACCTGCGCGCTCAGCGTCTTCAACGACGCGCGCGCGTCCTGCGCCAAAAGAGTCAGGATCTGGCGATCGATATCATCCATAACGCCTCCGTTAGGTATTTTCTTGATTATAGCTACGATAAAAAGGCAGTTAAGCATATCTGCCTTTTTTATGCCATGGAAAGCCGCCCCGCAAAGCCGCAAGCTATGTCTCTGGACCGATTTGGAGAAACGCACCATGAATGCAGAGATAAAACGCGGATCGCTGGAGATGACGGCGGCGATGTTGATTTCCGGCTCCATCGGCTGGTTTGTGCTGATGTCCGGCCAGCCGGTGGTCAACGTGGTGTTTTGGCGCTGCGCGGTAGGGGCGCTGGTGCTGCTGGCGGTGTGCGGCGTATTGGGGCAGCTGCGACGCGATGCGCTGACGCGCGCCACGCTGCTGCTGGCGATCGCCGGCGGCGTCGCGCTGGTGATCAACTGGCTGCTGCTGTTCGCCGCCTATGCCTATGCGTCTATCTCCATCGCCACCGCGGTGTACAACACCCAGCCGTTTATGCTGGTGGGGCTGGGGGCGCTGTTTCTGGGGGAACGGCTGACCGCCCGCAAGCTGTTATGGCTGGGGCTGGCGTTTGGCGGCATGATGCTGGTGGTGCTGGCGCAGCCACGGCAGGCGGGGGGACAGAGCCATTATCTGGCGGGCATTGCGCTGGCGCTCGGCGCGGCGTTTTTCTACGCCCTGATGGCGCTGGCGGCCAAGCGGCTGAAAGGCACGCCGCCGCACCTTATTGCGTTGATTCAGGTGGCGGTGGGAGCGGTGATGCTGCTGCCGTGGGTGGATTTTCATACCTCGGTAAGCGCTGGGCAGTGGGGAATGCTGGCGACGCTCGGCGTGCTGCACACCGGCCTGATGTACGTGTTGATGTACGGAGCTCTGCAGAAGCTGCCGACCAACCTGATCGGCTCGCTGTCGTTCATCTATCCGATCGCTGCCATGCTGGTGGATCGGCTGGCCTTTGGCCACCGGCTGGCGGTGTGGCAGCTGCTGGGCGCGGCGATTATCCTGCTGGCGGCGGCGGGCATGAACCTGCTGGGCGAACGGCGGCCGCGATTGACGCCGCTGCCGGCCAGCCGGCGTGGCAGCTGATGCTCAGTTCGGTTTTTTCAGCCGACGCCATAAAGTGGTGCGGCTGATCCCGAGCAATCGGGCGGCGGCGGCGTGGTCGCCGCCGCATTGCGCCAGCGCTGCTTGGGCGGAAAGGGGCGGCTCTGGCGCCTCGGGCGAGGTTGGCGCCGCCAGTTCCGGCAGCAGCCACTGCAGCGTTTCACCGCTTGGCGCGGCGCCGGTGCTCAGCATCAGCGCCAAACGTTCCATCATGTTGCGCAGCTCGCGCAGGTTGCCGGGCCAGGCGTAGTGACTGAGCGCGGCGTAACAGCCGGCCATGGCGGTGCGCAGCGGCTCGCTCAGCGGCACGTCGAGCGCCGCCAGCGACTGTTTCAGAAAGTGTTCCGCCAGCATCGCGATATCGTCGCCGCGCGTCCGCAGTGGCGGCAACTGCAGCCGCAGGGCGCTCAGGCGGTAGAACAGGTCGGCACGAAATTCGCCCAGCTGAATCGCCTGTTCCAGCCGGTTGTGAGTGGCGCTGATGACGCGAAAATCGACCGCCACCGGCTGTTGCCCGCCGACCCGGGTGACGGTTTTCTCTTCCAGCGCGCGCAGCAGCCGGGTCTGCAGATGCAGCGGCATTTCGCCGATCTCATCCAGAAACAGGGTGCCGCCGTTGGCGGTTTCCAGCAGCCCGCGTCGGCCGCCGCGCCGTGAGCCGGTAAAGGCGCCTTCCTCATAGCCGAACAGTTCTGCCTCCAGCAGCGATTCGGCGATGGCGCCGCAGTTGATGGCGACGAACGGCGGCGTTGCGCCTCTGGACGGCGCACCGCGCCGGGAAAAATATTCCCGGTGGATCGCCTGCGCCGCCAGCTCTTTGCCGGTGCCGGTTTCTCCTTCGATCAACACCGCCGCCGGCGAGCGGGCGTACAGCATGATGGTGCGCCGCGCCTGCTCCATCTGCGGGGAGTCGCCCTGCAAATCGCCCAGCCCATAGCGCGGCTGCAGGGTATTGCGCGCGGCGTAGTCGCCGCGTTTGGCGTTGCCCAGCATCAGGCGCGTCACGTCCAGCGCATCGCTGAAGGCGGCGCGCAGGGTGGCGGCGGAATAGAGAAAAATGGCGGTGAGCCCGGCTTCTTCCGCCAGATCGCTGATGAGGCCCGCGCCGACCACGGCCTGAATGCCGGCGGCTTTCAGCTCGGCGATCTGGCCGCGGGCGTCCTCTTCGGTCACGTAGCTGCGCTGCTCCAGCGGCAAATCGAAGGTTTGCTGGAACTCCATCAGCGCGGGCAGCGGCGTTTTGTAGGTGATGACGCCGATCCGATCGGCGGTTCTGCGCGCCTTGCTCAGCGCCTGCAGCAGATCGAAGCCGCCGGGTTTGACCAAAATGACCGGCACCGACAGGCGGCTTTTCAGGTAGGCACCGTTGGAGCCGGCGGCGATGATGGCGTCGCAAGGCTCGGTCGCCAGGCGAGCGCGAATATGCTGCACCGCCTCCTCAAAGCCGAGGCGGATCGGGGTGATGGTCGCCAGGTGGTCGAACTCGAGGCTGATATCTCTGAACAGGTCGAACAGACGGGTGATGGAAACGGTCCAGATCACCGGTTTGTCCGGCGTCCGGGGTGGCGTGATGTGATCGCTCATAGTCTGTTACCGAATGAAAGTGGCTGCAGTAGGTGTAGCCTTGTTTCAGTCATGTTTCAAATATGCCGCGTGAAACAGCGATTGAAACGTTAACTGAAACGTTTTTTATCGCTTGGCCTGGCCAATGGCGACGCGGATTTTATAACTCACTTATTTTTATCGTTTTTAATTTTTTCCCTCACCGAAGTGCAACCTGGCCCGCCCCTTGCTCTGTCTGTTTCATCTAGCTAATCGGAGAGAACGTCATGACGCTGCGCTCACCCGGGCTCGCCTTTCGTCAGGCCCTGAGTAACGAAAAACCCCTGCAAATTGCCGGTGCGATCAACGCCAACCATGCCCTGCTGGCCCAGCGGGCCGGATTCCAGGCCATCTACCTTTCCGGCGGCGGCGTGGCGGCCGGTTCGTTGGGGTTGCCGGACCTGGGCATTTCGACGCTGGACGATGTGCTGACCGACATTCGCCGCATCACCGACGTCTGCCCGCTGCCGCTGCTGGTGGATGTCGACAGCGGCTTCGGCGCTTCGGCGTTCAACGTCGCCCGCACGGTGCGCTCGGTGAGCAAGGCCGGGGCGGCGGCGCTGCATATTGAAGATCAGGTCGGCGCCAAACGCTGCGGCCATCGGCCCAATAAGGCCATCGTTTCCACCGAAGAGATGGTGGATCGCATCAAAGCGGCGGTGGATGCGCGCAGCGATCCGGACTTCGTGATCATGGCGCGCACCGACGCGCTGGCGGTAGAGGGGCTGGAGGCGGCCATCGAGCGTGCTCAGGCCTACGTGGCGGCCGGGGCCGACATGTTGTTCCCGGAGGCGATTACCGAACTGGGCATGTACCGCCGTTTCGCCGAAGCGACCGGGGTGCCGATCCTCGCCAACATCACCGAGTTCGGCGCGACGCCGCTGTTCACCACCGATGAGCTGCGCAGCGCGCAGGTGGATATGGCGCTGTATCCGCTGTCGGCTTTCCGGGCGATGAATCGGGCGGCGGAGCGGGTGTACCGCGCCCTGCGCGAGGAGGGCACGCAGAAAAACGTCATCGACACCATGCAGACCCGCAACGAGCTGTATGAAAGCATCAACTACTATTTGTTCGAAGAGAAACTCGACGCTCTGTTCGCGCGCCAGCGCGACGAATAAGCGCCATTCACGCAATAGCCAAATGAGGACAGTATGAGCCAAGCGATCCCTCCGCAAAGCCCGACTGGCGATAAGCCGAAAAAATCCGTGGCGTTATCCGGCGTGCCCGCCGGGAATACCGCGCTGTGCTCCGTAGGGCGCAGCGGCAACGATCTGCACTATCGCGGTTACGACATTCTCGATCTCGCGCGCCACTGCGAGTTTGAAGAGGTGGCTCACCTGCTGATCCACGGCAAGCTGCCCAACCGCGACGAACTTCATGCCTATAAACATCGCTTGAAAGCGCTGCGCGGCCTGCCGGCCAGCGTGCGCACGGTGCTGGAGGCCCTGCCGGCGGCGTCTCACCCGATGGACGTGATGCGCACCGGCGTTTCGGCCCTTGGCTGCACCCTGCCGGAAAAAGAGCAGCACGGCGCGGCCGGCGCGCGCGACATCGCCGACCGGCTGCTGGCGTCGCTGGGATCGATGCTGCTCTACTGGTATCACTACAGCCACAACGGCGAACGCATTCAGCCGGAGACCGACGATGACTCCATCGGCGGCCACTTCCTGCACCTGCTGCACGGCGAAGCGCCTTCCGCCAGCTGGGAGCAGGCGATGCACGCCTCATTGATCCTCTACGCCGAGCATGAGTTCAACGCCTCGACCTTCGCCGGCCGGGTGATCGCCGGCACCGGATCCGATATCTATTCGGCGATCGTCGGCGCCATTGGCGCGCTGCGCGGGCCGAAGCACGGCGGCGCCAACGAGGTGTCGCTGGAGATCCAGCAGCGCTATGAAACGCCGGACGAAGCGGAAAGCGACATTCGCCGTCGCATCGATAACAAAGAGGTGGTGATCGGTTTCGGGCATCCGGTGTACACCGTCTCCGATCCGCGCCATCAGGTGATCAAAGAGATCGCGCTGCGCCTGTCGCAGGAAGCGGGCGCGATGAAGCTGTATGACATCGCCGACCGGCTGGAGAGCGTGATGCGCGACACCAAAAAGATGTTCCCCAACCTCGACTGGTTCTCGGCGGTGTCTTATTACCAGCTGGGCGTGCCCACCGAAATGTTCACGCCGCTGTTTGTCATGGCGCGCGTCAGCGGCTGGTCGGCGCACATCATCGAGCAACGGCAGGACAACAAAATCATTCGTCCGTCCGCCAACTATACCGGGCCGGAAGCGCGGGCGTTCGTACCGCTGGATCAGCGCTGAGCGCCGATCGTTATCGTGTCATTTTCACTATGGAGCCTTTGGGAATCATGATGCTTGAGTCTGCCAATACCCGCCGCCCGCCGTTCGATCGCGAAATGGTCGATATCGTCGATTATGTGATGAAAGAGGCCGTCGATACCCCGGCGGCGTACCGCACCGCCCACTATTGCCTGCTCGATACCCTCGGCTGCGGGCTGGAGGCGCTGAGCTACCCGGCCTGCAAGAAACTGATGGGGCCGGTGGTGCCAGGCGCCGAGGTGCTGAACGGCAGTCGGGTGCCGGGCACCCGCTTCCAGCTGGATCCGGTGCAGGCGGCGTTCAATATCGGCGCCATGATCCGCTGGCTCGACTTCAACGACACCTGGCTGGCGGCGGAATGGGGCCACCCGTCGGATAACCTGGGCGGGATCCTGGCGATGGCCGACTGGCTCTCTCGCCAGGCGGTGGCGGCGGGCAAAGCGCCGCTGACCATGCGACAGGTACTGATCGCCATGATCAAGGCGCACGAGATCCAGGGGTGCCTGGCGTTGGAAAACGCCTTCAACCGGGTGGGGCTGGATCACGTGGTGCTGGTGAAAGTGGCATCCACCGCGGTGGTGGCGCAGATGCTCGGCCTGAGCCGCGCGGAGATCCTGAACGCGGTGTCGCTGGCGTGGGTGGACGGGCAGTCGCTGCGCACCTATCGCCACGCGCCGAACGCCGGCACCCGTAAATCCTGGGCGGCGGGGGATGCGACCTCTCGCGCGGTGCGGTTGGCGCTGATGGCCGCCACCGGCGAGATGGGTTATCCCTCGGCGCTGACGGCGCCGACCTGGGGGTTCTACGACGTTTCTTTCAACGGCAAACCCTTCCGCTTCCAGCGGCCGTACGGCGCGTACGTGATGGAGAACGTGCTGTTTAAAATTTCGTTCCCGGCGGAGTTCCATGCCCAGACCGCCGTGGAGGCGGCGATGACGCTGCATCGCCAGATGCAGGCCGCCGGCAAAACCGCCGCCGACATCGCCAGAGTGAGCATCCGCACCCACGAGGCCTGCCTGCGCATTATCGACAAGCAAGGGCCGCTGGATAATCCGGCGGATCGCGATCACTGCATTCAGTATATGGTGGCGATCCCGCTGCTGTTCGGGCGGCTGACGGCGGCCGATTACGAGGAACGGGTGGCCGAGGATCCGCGCATCGACGCGTTGCGCGGCAAGATCCACTGCCATGAAGATCCCGCCTTCACCCGCGATTATCACGATCCGGAAAAACGCTCGATCGCCAATGCGCTGACGATAGAGTTCACCGACGGCAGCCGTCTGGATGAAGTGGCGGTGGAGTACCCCATCGGCCATGCGCGGCGGCGCGAAGAGGGCATCCCGCTGCTGATCGAGAAGTTCAAAATCAACCTGGCGCGCCAGTTCCCGGCTCTGCAGCAGCAGCGCATTCTCGAGGTGTCGCTGGATCGGCAGCGGCTGGCGCAGATGCCGGTCAACGAGTACCTGGATTTGTGGGTGATCTGACGCGAGCGGCGCTGACAAGCCATGTCGGCGCCGCTATGATGAATGCTCCATTCCCGTCCGTTTTCTTATCAGGTGATTCATGATTGATGCCGCAACGCTGCTGTTGTTTTCCGGCGCCTGCGTGGCGCTGGCGCTCACCCCCGGTCCGGATATGCTGCTGATCGCTTCGCGCAGCGTCAGCCAGGGGCGGCGCGCCGGTTTCGCTTCGCTGGCGGGCATCCAGCTCGGCACGTACTGCCACGCGCTGGCGGCGGCGCTGGGGTTGTCGCAACTGTTCGTCGCCGTGCCGCTGGCCTACGACGCGGTGAGGATGCTGGGTGCCGCCTATCTGCTCTATCTGGCGTGGAAAACGCTGCGATCCGGCAGCAGTCTGCAGGCTTCTTCCGGGTTGCAGGCGGTGCCGACGGCGCGCATTTTCCGTCAGGGATTGTTCACCAACATTCTCAACCCGAAAATGGCGCTGTTCGTGCTGGCGTTGTTCCCGCAGTTTATCGATCCGCGTGCCGGCTCGGTGGTGGGGCAGATGCTGGCGCTGGCGACGGTGTTGAATCTGGTGGGCTTGCTGATTAACGGCGGGGTGATCCTGGCGGTCAGCGGCATGAAAAGCCGCTTTGCCGGCCGCCGTTTCAGCGCCCGTTGGCCGAACTACCTGCTGAGCGGGGTATTCGCCGGGCTGGCCTGCAAACTCATTTTCGACAGTCGTCGTTAACCCTCGCGCAGCAGCGCTTCAAACGCCGCGCTGGCCGGTTCGTCCGGCAGCGCGCTGTACATCACCAGCCGCAGGTGATTCTCTTCGTCGACGATGAAAGAGGCATGGTCAAAGGTGACCGGGCCGATTTCCGGGAGGGTGAAGCTGCGCCGCCCCTGGCAACGCCCGTGAATGTCATGCTGCCGCCAGAGCTGGCGGAACTGCGGCGATACCCGCTCCAGCGCCTGCACCCGTTGACGCATCACCTCATCCTCCGGCGCACGGGCATAGTCGCGCCGGAAACTGGCCAGGATCTGCGGCGCCTGCGCCCGCCACTCCAGCAGGCGCGCATTGAGCTGCGGATCGGCAAACAGCATCCACAACATGTTGCGCTCTTGCGCCGGGCGCTCGTCGATGGCGAACAGCCGCTGCGCCGCCGGGTTCCAGGCGATGATGTCCCAACTGAGGTTCATGACGTAGGCTGGCCGCAGCGCCAGATCGTCCAACAGCCCCCGCACCAACGGCGAAACCTGGCACCACTGATGTCCGACCGGCACCGGTGGCCGCTGATGCGCCAATAAGAACAGGTGGTAGCGGCCGGCGGCATCGAGCTGCAGCACCCGCGCCAGATTTTCCAAAAACGCCACCGAGGCATTGATTTCCCTGCCTTGCTCCAGCCAGGTGTACCAGGTGAGGCCGACGCCGGCCAGCGCCGCGACCTCCTCACGCCGCAATCCCGGCGTGCGGCGGCGGCTGCCGCTCGGCAAACCGACCGCCTGCGGCGACAGCTGTTCTCGTTTTTGACGCAGAAAATCCGCCAGTTCGTGGCGGGTGCGTTCCAGGGTGCGTGGGGGCATGGCGGCCGTCCTGTTGCTGTTAGTAATAGTATAACTGGCTATATAGTAACAGTTTAAACCCTGTTCCATACTGCGGCCATCATAATCTCTGGAGGTGGTATGGAACATTCATTATCTGGTGAACGGCGGGGATTGCCCGGCCTGCCGGTACTGCTGTTGGGCGGTTTTGTCACGGTGTTCGATCTGTTTGTGGTCAATGTGGCGGCGCCGGTGATCCAGCAACAGTTCGCCGCCGATTTCGCCGCTATCGGTTTGATCGTCGCCGGTTATGAGCTGGCGTTTGGGGTACTGCTGATCGCCGGCGGACGCCTGGGGGATCGCTTCGGGCGTCGGCGTCTGTTCAGCCTCGGCATGCTGGGATTCACGCTGAGTTCCCTGTTGTGCGGGCTGGCGGGGTCGCTCAGCCTGCTGATCGCCGCCCGTGTTCTGCAAGGCGCGGCGGCGGCGCTGCTGTTCCCGCAGATCTACGCCCTGATGCGGGTGCTGTACCCGCCGCAACAGCGGCGGCGCGCTTTCGCCTGGCTGGGGATGACGCTGGGATTGGCGGCGATCTTCGGCCAGATCCTCGGGGGTTTCATTATCGAGGCCAATCTGTTCGGCAGCGGCTGGCGCATGATCTTCCTGATCAATCTGCCGATCGGCGCGCTGGCGCTGTGCGCGACGCGCCGCATTCCCGAATCGCGGGTGGCGCAGGCGCAGCGGTTAGACGGCGTTGGCCTGCTGCTGGCGGCGGCCGGCCTGTCGCTGTTGCTGCTGCCATTGCTGGAAGGGCCGGCGCGCGGTTGGCCGTGGTGGATCGCGCCGATGCTGGCATTGGCGCTGCTGACGCTGTGGGGTTTCCTGCGTTGGGAACGCCGCCTGGCAAAGCGCGGTGGCGATGCGGTGCTCGATCCGGCGCTGTTCCGCCAGGCGGGCTTCGCACCGGGCATGGCGGTGGTGTTGGCGATTTATGCCACCGCCTCCTCGTTTTTCTTGTGCTTCGCGCTGCTGCTGCAGGCGGGGGCGGGGCTGACGCCTTTTCAGGCGGGCAGCCTGTTCGCCCCGGCCAGCGCGGCCTTTATGCTGGCCTCGATGCTGGCGCCCCGGCTGGCGCTGCGTTGGGGTAACGATGTGCTGAGCGCGGGCGTGGCGATTTACGCCGTCGGGTTGGCACTATTGATGGCGCAGGCGCTGTGGGGGGCGGCGCTGGCGCATCCCCTGCGGTTGCTGCCAGGGTTGGTGGTACTGGGATTCGGCCAGGCGCTGAGCATGACGCCGCTGCTGAATCTGGTGCTCGGTTTGGCGCAGGAGCGGCAGGCGGGCATGGCGGCGGGTCTGGTTGCCACCGTGCAGCAGGTGGGGGGGGCGCTGGGCATCGTGGTCAGCGGCGTCGGCTTCGTGCCGCTGTTGGCGAGCGGCGGCGCGGCGGAGCGCTACGCCCAGGCATTCGCCGGCGCCATGGTGTTTAATCTGTTGGCGATGGGCGTCGCCCTGCTGTTATTAAACCGGATCAACCGAAATAGCCGGAAAGCGGATCTTAAGTAGGCCGCCGGCGGGTGCTTTACTGTCGTCATCATGAGAGAGCGATAAGGAGCCACACTGATGTTTCAACCCGCCGCATTTCGCGAAGACGATCTCGATACCCAACTGGCGCTGGTGCGCGCCCATCCGCTCGGGCTGCTGGTCAGCCACGGCGAACAGGGGTTGACGGCCGATCCACTGCCGTTTGTGACTGATGTCGAGCAAGGGCAGCTCCGGCTGCGGGGGCACCTGTCGCGCGCCAACGAACACTGGCGGCGATTGCAACAGGTGGCCGAATGTCTGGTGATCTTTCAGGGCGTGGAGGGCTATGTGTCGCCCGGCTGGTACCCGAGCAAGCGCCAGAGCGGCAAGGTGGTGCCGACCTGGAACTACAGCGTCGTGCAGCTGTATGGCGTGCCGACGGTGACGGACGACCCGGCCTGGCTGCGCCGGCAACTGATCGATCTGACCGCGCAGCAGGAAGGGCGGCGTCCTGAATCCTGGCGGCTCGACGATGCGCCGGCCAACTACATCGCCGCACAGCTTAAAGGCATCGTCGGTATTGAGATCGCCGTCACCCGGCGCGAAGGCAAATGGAAGATGAGCCAAAACCGCAGCGCCGACGATGCCGACGGGGTGATCGCCGGGCTGCGCGACGGCGATGAAGCGCAGCGGCGGCTGGCGGCGGAGGTTGAGCGGCGGCGCGGATAGGGTATGCTAACCGAAGAGTGAGCTGAGGGAACCTTCGGATGGATTACACCAAAATTATCAAAGAAATAGGCCGCGGCAAAAACCATGCGCGCGACCTGGACCGGCAGACCGCTTTTCAGCTGTATCAGGCGATGCTGGCCGGGGAGGTCCCCGAGCTGGAGCTGGGCGGCATTCTGATCGCGCTGCGCATCAAGGGCGAAGCCGAAGAGGAGATGCTGGGCTTCTACCAGGCGATGCAGCAGCAGGTGCTGCCGCTGCAGGCGCCGCAGGGGCGGCCATTGCCGGTGGTGTTGCCGAGCTACAACGGCGCGCGTAAGCAGGCCAATCTGACGCCGTTGCTGGCGCTGCTGCTCGCGAAGGTGGGCCTGCCGGTGGTGGTGCACGGCGTGCTGGACGACAGCACCCGCGTGACCAGCGCCGAGATTTTCCGCGCGCTTGGGCTGCCGTGGTCAGAACAGGCCGATCACGCCCAGCGGCGTCTCGATAGCGGCGAGGCGGTATTCATGCCGGTTTCCACGCTGTCGGCGCCGCTGGCGCGGCAGCTCGGGTTGCGTTGGCGCATGGGGGTGCGCAACAGCGCCCATACGTTGGCCAAGCTGGCGACGCCGTTCGGCGAACAGGATGCGCTGCGTCTCGCCAGCGTTTCACACCCGGAGTATGTCGGCCGGGTGGCGTCGTTTTTCCGCCAGATCGGCGCCCGCGGGCTGCTGATGCACGGCACGGAAGGCGAAGCTTACGCCAACCCGCTGCGCTGCCCGCAAATTCACCATATCGTCGGCGGCGAACAGCGCATCTTGCTGGAACGCACCTTGCAGGATGAAACGCCGCTCTTGCCGGCGGCGAAAGACGCGGAAACCACCGCGCGCTGGACCGAGCGCTGCCTAGCCGGCGAGGTGGCGATCCCGCTGGCCATTCAGCGGCAGATCGCCTGTTGTCTGGTGGCCACCGGCGAAAGCGAGACGCTGGAGCAGGGGCTGCGGCGCCTGCATCAGGCCTAGGCGAGACTATACTGGGATATTTCCTCATCGGCTGAGAAGGACGGTTATGCAACAGGCTCTCGATTACTTCAATCAATTGAACCAGGATTACCTCGACGTTCACCGCGCCAAAGAAGAGCTGTTCTGGCAAAACTACATGGGCACCGGCGGCGAAGACGTCTCGGCGCGCTTTTCCGCCGCCGAAAGCGCCTATAAGCGCTTTATCGCCGAACCGCGCCGGCTCGGGGAGATCCGCACTCTGCTGGCCGGGCTGGAGGCGCTGCCGCAGGAGGCGCAGCGCGATGCGCTGATCCACGGCCTGCAGGGTTGGCTGCGCTTTTTCGACTGCAACGCCATCGAAGATCCTCAGGCGCAGGCGCTGTTGGATCAGATCATCCACGCCGAGTCCGATCTCTACTCGCGCCGCAAGGGCTATCAGGTCACCCATCTGAACGCCGACGGCCAGCGCGTGGCGGCTTCGCTCGGCGAGCTGCTGACCAATCAGGCGACCAACCCGAACGAAGAGTATCGCCGCAGCTCGCAGCAGGCGCTGCGCGATCTGGAGCAATGGTTGCTGCATAACGGCTTGCCGGAGCTGATTGGCCTGCGCAACCGCTTTGCGCGCCAGATGGGCTATCGCAACTATTTCGACTACAAGGTGAACAAAACCGAGCGCATGACGCCGGAGCAGCTGTTCGCCATTCTGGATCGCTTCGAGCGGGAAACCCGCGAGGCCAACGCGCGCAGCCTGCAGCAGCTGGCGGCCGAGAAGGGCAGCCAGGCGCTGGAACCGTGGAACGTGCGCTTCGCCAGCGCCGGCGACGTCACCCGCCAACTGGATCCTTATTTCCCGTTTTCCCGTTCGTTGGAACGCTGGGTCGACAGCTTCAAACGCCTGCACATCGGTTTTGGCGGCGCGGAGATGAACCTCGATCTGCTGGTGCGCAAAGGCAAGTATGAGAATGGCTTTATGCATGGCCCGGTGCCGCCGTTTGTGCGCCAGGGGGAATGGGTGCCGGCGCGCATCAACTTCACCAGCCTGGCGCAGCCGGGGCAGGTAGGCAGCGGTGCCTACGGGCTCAACACCCTGTTCCACGAGGGCGGCCATGCGGCGCACTTCGCCAATATTCGCCAGAATGCGCCGTGCTTCTCGCAGGAGTTCCCGCCGACCTCGATGGCCTATGCCGAAACCCAGTCGATGTTCTGCGACAGCCTGCTCGACGACGCCGACTGGCTGAAACGCTATGCGAAAAACGCCGCCGGCGAAGCGGTGCCCGATGCGTTGATCGAGGCCGGCATTGCGGCGCGTCAGCCGATGCGCGCGTTCAATGAACGCCATATTCTGCTGGTGCCGTACTTCGAATGGGCGCTGTATCAATGGGATGACGCGCAGCGCACGCCGGAAGCCATCACCGCGCTGGCGCGCGAGATCGAGCAAAAAATCCTCGGCATCAGCGGTAGCCCGCGCCCGACGCTGGCGATCCCGCATCTGCTGTCGCTGGAGTCAGCCTGTTCTTACCAGGGCTATCTGTTGGCGATGATGGCGGTGGAACAAACCCGCCAGTTCTTCCTGCAGCGCGACGGTTACCTGACGGACAACCCGGCCATCGGCCCGGATCTGGCGCGGCACTATTGGTTGCCGGGCAACAGCGTCAGCCATGACGACACGCTGCGCAGCCTGACCGGCGAAGGGTTCAACCCGGACTCTCTGGCGCAGGCCTGCAATCAGACGGTAGCGCAGGCGTGGCGGGAAGCGCAGCAGACGATGGCCGCCGCCGCCGAGCGCCCGCAGCCGCCGGCGGATTTCGATTTGCAGGCGCATATTCGGGTGGTGGACGGCGAGACGGTATTGGCGGATAACGCCGACGGTGACGAACGAATGTGCCGCGACTTCGCCGCGGCGATAGAGGCGCGCTTGGCTTAAGGCGGATAATAAAATCCACGCCGCGGCGTGGATTTTATTTAATGGCTAAACCGGACGCTATGTTATTCGAAATAGACGTCGGGATTATCCGCCAGAGACACGAAGCTCTTGGTGTTTCTATCCAGCGTACGAATTTCGCCGCTTTCGATGTCATAGACCCAGCCGTGCAGGCGCAGCCCGCTGTTGCGCAGACCCACAGCCACAGAAGGATGGGTTTTGATATTATTTAGCTGAGCTATAACGTTCTCTTCAACCATAGCGTTAACTTTGTCTGTTTCGCTATTCCAGGTTTTCTTCTCGACCACCGCTTTTGCCGCATCGGCATAGTGCAGCCAGTGGGCCACGGCCGGCATCGGATCGAGGCACTGACAGGAAGCGATGGCTTTCATGGCGCCGCAGTTTGAGTGGCCGCAGATAACGATATCAGTCACGCCCAGCGCCACAACGGCATACTCGATGGTCGCGGATACCCCGCCCGGCTCCGGGCCAAAGGAAGGGACGATGTTGCCTGCGTTGCGGATAACGAAAAGTTGCCCCGGTTCTTGCTGGGTCACCAGCTCGGGCACCAGACGGCTGTCAGAACAGGAGATGAAAAGCGCTTTAGGATTCTGGCTGGAGGCAAGGCTGCGAAACAGTTCCTTACGCTGCGGGAAAATCTCTTTCTGGAAACTGAGGAAACCTTCAATGATATGTTGCATACAACGCTCTCTGCATCTGTAGTCTGCGTAACATGATTAATCATCCTTTCCCGTTAGTCCAGCAATGGCTAGGTAAAAAATGTGTGCTCAAGCCACCCTGCAAACCCCATTGAATACAGGGTTTCTGCCGATTTTCGGCAACATGACCCGGCTCGTTTGCGCGTGGGTTGCCGATAGCGTGGACGGCTAGGCGCGCGCTGTCGTACCCATTCAGCGCCGACGCACGCGAACATAAAAAAAGCCCATCGGAGTCATATCCGACGGGCTTTCTGACGACTGGGGCAAGGATTATTTGTAGATAACCGCGGTCGCGTGCATCAGGTTATTGCCGCTGGTAGAGGTGATGGTGAAAGCCTTGGCGCCTGCGGCATCGGCTTTGGCGGCCAGCTGAGAGGTCAGGCTGCTCAGGTCGGTCGCGCCGCTGGCGACGATCACGCCGGCTTTTTCGAATTGGGCGGCATCCTGGGCGCTGAGGTGTTCAGCGGCGAAAGTGGTGAAAGAAACGGTAGCCAGGGCGATAGCGGCAGCAAAAGTTTTGATGGTTTTCATGTTGGTCATTCCTGTCAAAGTGAATTAGGGAGAAAGGGGTTTGCCTTTCGATGGGAAGATTATTGCGCAGTGACAGGCGGGATGAAATCGGAGAGTGTTGATGGTTTTATTCAGATTTTTTGATTGTTAATTCCCCCGTTCATCTTCTGCATAAACGGGGGAGACGATCAGCGCATCGGGCGCGTCAGGTCGAACCGGTGCTGTTCCGAAATGCCGTAGTAGGCGGTCGGGCCGCCGGCGCGCAGGATAGGTTCGGCGGCGGCGGTCTGATACACGCCGTGTTCGTCCAGCAGCGCCGGGTCGAGATGCACCGCCACCACTTCGCCCAACACCAGCCAGGTTTCCACCTGTGCGCCATCGGCGGTTTGCAGCTGAATGCACTGGGTCAACCGGCATTCGAAGTTCACCGGGCTTTCCGCCACGCGTTCGGCTTTGACCCGCCGCCCGGGCAGCGGCGTAACGCCGGCGAAGGCGAATTCGTCCTCGCCGCGCGGCAGGTTGATGGCACTGTTGTTCATCGCTTCCGCCAGCGGGCGCGTCGCCAGGTTCCAGACGAACTCGCCGGTTTCCACGATATTCGCTACGCTGTCTTTCCAGCCGGTGCTGGCGAAACCGATGATCGGCGGACGGTAGTTGAAGCAGTTGAAAAAGCTGTAGGGCGCCAGATTGCGCTGGCCGGCGGCGCTGCGGGAAGATATCCAGCCGATCGGACGCGGGCCGACGATAGCGTTCAGCGGATCGTGCGGCAGGCCGTGGCCGGCGGCGGGTTCATAATAATAACGAGATTCACGGCTCATGGGGGACCCTGTGGCAATCGATGAAGCTTTCATTGTGCCGGGTTTCCCGCCGCTGCGCCATTGCGGGCCGGATGTGTTATCTTACGCGCCGGAAATACCTTCAAGAGAGCCCGTCACGGTGGAAAAAAAGAAAACCTTCCCGCAGCAGAAAAGCGGCCTGCATCCGCGCAACCGTCATCGTTCGCGCTACGACTTCCCGGCGCTGATCGCCAGCTGCCCGGCGCTGGCGCCGTTCGTAAAACCGAACGCCTGGGGCGATGTCTCGGTGGACTTCGCCGATCCGGCGGCGGTGAAAATGCTCAACCGTGCGTTGCTGCAACACTTTTACGGCATCGAACACTGGGATATTCCGGCTGATTACCTGTGCCCGCCGATCCCCGGCCGCGCCGACTATCTGCATCACCTGGCGGACCTGTTGGCGACCAGCAACGGCGGTGAGATCCCACGCGGCAAGGGCGTGGCGATCCTCGACGTCGGCGTCGGCGCCAACTGCATCTACCCGATCGTCGGCCTGCGCGAATACGGTTGGCGTTTCACCGGATCCGAAATCGATCCGGTGTCGCTCAACTCGGCCAAAATGATCGTCGAGATGAACCCGACGCTGCGCAACAGCGTGCGTCTGCGGCTGCAGAAACAGCCGGAGCTTATTTTTACCGGCATTATCGGCGCGGCCGAGAAATTCGACGCCACCCTGTGCAACCCGCCGTTCCATGCCTCTGAACAGGAAGCGCGCGCCAGCACCCGCCGCAAGCTGCATAAGTTGGGCAAAGGGGAAGTGGCCGACAAGCCGGTACAAAACTTCGGCGGCAAGAACAACGAGCTGTGGTGCGAAGGCGGCGAAGAGGCCTTTGTGCGCAAGATGGTGGAAGAGAGCGTCGGCAAGGCCAACAACTGCCTGTGGTTCACCTCGCTTATCTCAAAGAACACTACGCTGCCGGCCATCTACCATGCGCTGAAGGTGGCGGGCGCGGCCGAGGTGCGCACCATCGAGATGGCGCAAGGGCAGAAGATCAGCCGCTTCGTCGCCTGGACCTTCCATGACGTCGAGCAACAGGCCGCCTGGGCGGCCGAACACTGGCGTTAATCCTTCCGGCGCCGGCTATCCTGTCGGCGCCGACAAAAATCCGCATTTTACCTTTCAATTTTCATGGCTTACGTTATTCTCAATACGAGTTTAATAATAAAAATCTTAGTCTGTTGGTTTATTTAAAATCGAATAATTACTTTACTGAATAAATAAATTTAATCCGGTTAATAGCAATAACCAGAAGGATCGGCGTTGCCCGCTCCTTCCGCAATGGCACGTCTGCGTGTGGGCGCGGCATGTGGCCAGGAAAATAAGAAAAGCGCCATCATCTGCCACAAGGACTACACCTTATGCTGTTACGATTCAGTCAGTTAACTACCCACACCGGCGCCGAACTGAGCGCGATAGAACACGCCGTGCCAATGATCGTATTCTCGCCAGAGGGCAGGGTATTGCGCGCCAACGATCTCTTTCTCAGCACGCTGGGATTTCAGCGTGATGACGTGATAGGCCAGCATCACCGTATTTTCTGCGATCCGAACTATGTCGCCAG
Source organism: Serratia sp. Ae19-1 (assembly GCF_059801225.1). Lineage (NCBI taxonomy): Bacteria > Pseudomonadati > Pseudomonadota > Gammaproteobacteria > Enterobacterales > Yersiniaceae > Serratia > Serratia sp. Ae19-1. Next base: position 631,518 of record NZ_JBCHWD010000001.1, read on the forward strand.
CCCGCTGTATCGCAAACATTGGGAGACGCTGAATCAGGGGCAACCCATCACGGACACCATAAAGCGCATCGCGAAAAACGGCGAGGCGGTATGGCTGCAGGGCACTTACGCGCCGGTACTGAATAAACAAGGTAAGGTGGTGGAAATCGTCAAGATCGCCAGCGAAGTGACCGAGCGAGTGACCCAGGCGCAGGAACATCGCAGCCTGCTGGCGGCGCTGAATCGATCGATGGCGATGATCTCTTTTACGCCGCAGGGCACCATTGTCAGCGCCAACGACAATATGCTGGCGCTGATGGGTTATCGGCTGGACGAGGCGCGTGGGCAGTCGCATGCGGTGCTGTGCCTGCCGGAGTTCGTCGCTTCCGACGACTATCGGCGGCACTGGCAGCGTCTGGCGCGCGGCGAGTTTATCACCGGGCGTTTTGAACGCATCAATCGGCGCGGTGAGCGGGTATGGCTGGAGGCCAGCTATAACCCGATCCTCGACAACGAAGGTCAGGTGGTGAAGGTGGTGAAGATTGCTCAGGACATCACCCGGCTGATGCAACAGCAGCAGCATGAAGAAGAAATGGTGCGCAGCGCCCATCACCTGTCGCTCGATACCGATCGGCAGGCGGCGCAGGGCGCGGCGATCGTGCAGCAGGCGGTGCAGGGCATGCAGCAGGTTGAAGCGGCGGCGCGTGAAACGTCGGCGGTGATCACCGAACTGGGCCAATGCTCTCAGCAGATTGGCACCATCGTCGAAGCCATTCGTAAAATTGCCGCCCAAACCAACCTGCTGGCGATTAACGCCTCCATCGAAGCCGCCCACGCCGGTGAGCACGGGCGCGGCTTTGCGGTGGTGGCCAACGAGGTACGCACGCTGGCGGAACAATCGCGCAAGGCGGCGACCGAGATCGAACGCATGACCAAGTCTATCCAGCAAGGCGTGGCGGCGGCGATCGCCGGCATGGCGACCTGCGTGGAACAGGCCGGCGGCGGTGTGGCATTGACCCATGACGCCGGAGAAGTGATTAACCAGGTCAACATCGGCATGCATGACGTCGTGAAGCTGATGCAGGCGTTTACTTCGGTGAAGCAGGGCGACGCGCTGCACTGAGTTTGCCGGACGCCGCCCCTGAAAACGGGGCGGCATTTGTCCCCTCCCTCCGATCTCTGCGCCGTTGAGCTGCGGTTCAACGTTGCCATTCTATGCTATGCTTAAAAGTGAACGAACGTTCGTTCATTAATTTATATTCATTTGTGGCGCCAGGCGCCCCTTTCACCGTTTCGGAGCTGCCGATGGGAAACCGAGAAAAGATTGTCGACGCCGCGCTGCACAGCTTTACCGATAAGGGATTTCACCAGACCAGCATGCGGGATATCGCACAGGCGGCGGGCGTCAGCGTCGGCAACCTCTATAACCACTTTACCGGCAAGGAAGCGCTGATCGGCGAAATTGCGCTGCTTGAGAACGACGTATTCACCGAACTCGCCGCCGGATTGCAGGGGGACAGAAAACGGCCGAAACAGGCGCTGTCGGCCTTTTTTACCGCCTATCACGCCTTTGTCTCTGCCCCCGGCAATGTACAGCTGTCGGCTGAGATCGTGGCCGAAGTGGGGCGTAACCCGGCGTTGGCCGAGCCGTTCAGCGCCAACCAGCGGCAGCTGATTGAGGCGCTGGCGACGACGATCGCCGAGGCTCAGCAAACCGGCGAGATCGCACCGGCGGTCGCGCCGTTAGCGCTCGCGCAACTGGTGCTGGACGTGATCGAAAGTCAGGCCTGGCGGCAGGCGATCTTTGCGTCGCCTTCCCCGGAGGAGACCACGCCGGTGCGGCTGTTGGAACAGCTGCTCTACCGGAATCCTTAGTCGAGGTTGGTATGCTGCACATTGAGCCGTATCGCGATGCTGACCGCCTGCAAACGGCGGCGTTGATCTACGCCGCGTTCTGCGACAAGTTCCAGCGTGCGCGCCGTTTGAGCGCCCGCCGGCAGTGGCGTCTGTTTTATCGGTTGTGGAGCTGGAAGCAAAGCGGCAGCCGGGAGCGCAGCTTCGTGGTGAAACAGGATGAGCAGGTGGTGGCGGCCTTTGCCCTCAATGCGGCCGCGGCAGAGGGCGACGCCGGGCCGCGCCCGCGCGCATTGCCGATTTGGCGGCTATGCCGCCGCTACGGTTGGCTGAACGTTTGGCGCATGTATCTGCAAATTGCGGTATTGCAGCATACTCCGGCGGCCGATGAGCTGTATCTCTCTTACCTGGCGGTGGCGGAGAGTCAGCGCGGTAAAGGGGTAGGCAAGCGACTGCTGCAGTGGATGAACGACTATGCCGCCGGACCGGGCGCGGGCCGGCGTCTGAGTTTGCACGTCAGCCGGTGCAACGTCGATGCGCAGCGTTTGTATCAGCGCTGCGGTTTTCAGGTGCGGCGTGAAGAGCACTACGCTTCGCTGGGGCTGCTGTTCGGCCAGGCCGACTGGGTATTGATGGAGAGACGCTGCGGGGAGGCGAGGTGCGAAAAATAGGGCTGTTCATCGTGGCGCTGCTCCTGGCGGTGCTTGGCTGGATAATTTACGTCAATGATTTTCGCTTCGTCACCGAGCCTGTGACGGTGACCGCCGGCGGCAATCGGTTGACCGGCACGCTGGTGCTGCCGCAGCATGCGCCAGTCAAACCCGGCGTCGTGGTGTTCGTGCACGGTGATGGGCCGGCCAACGCCAGTCGCGACGAAGGTTACTACGCCATTTGGGAGACGATGGCGCAGCAGGGCTACGCGGTTTTATCCTTCGATAAGCCGGGCATTGGCGGTTCCGGCGGCAACTGGCTGCATCAGACCATGGCGGATCGCGCGCGGGAAACCGCCGATATCATCGATTGGGCCCGGCGGGACGGGCGTTTCGATGCGCGCTGCGTGGGGCTGTGGGGCGCCAGCCAGGCGGGTTGGGTGATGCCGGAGGTGGCACGCTTGCGGCCTGACATTGCTTTCACGCTTGCGCTCTCGCCGGCGATCAACTGGCTGCGGCAGGGGCGTTATAACACCCGGGCGGCGATGGCGGCGGCAGGGGATGATGAGGCGCTGATCCAGGCGCGCGAGGCGCACTGGCGCCATATCCAAACGCTGCTCGAACAGCCGGACGGCTACGCGCAGTACCGCCGTGACCATGACGGCGGCGCCCCATTGAGCGCCGACCGCTGGCGCTTTATTCGTGCCAACATGGCCAGCGACGCGACGGCGGGACTGGGGTATTTCAACACGCCGGTGCACCTGATTCTGGGCGGCCGTGACGTCAACGTGGACGCGGACGAAACCGAGCGGGTGTACCGGCAGAGGATCCCCGCCTCGCTGCTGACGGTGACGCGCATCGACGAGGCCGATCACGTGATGGTCAAGCCGCTGTTCGCCCGCCATCCGTGGCTGATCAACGCGGTTGGCCTGTTTGCCCCGCGCTCGGTGCAATACGATGCCTACCGGCAGGACGTGGCGGCCTTCCTGGCCGCCCAGCCCTGCGGCAGAGGGCGCTAACCGCCGGGAGCCGCGGGCGGTGTCTGTTCTTCATGCGGCTGCGGCGCGCGCGAGATCTGCATCGCCTGTTGCGGCATGCCGATGCCGGCCCGATCGAAATGGATTTTCACCAGCCGATCGAGGGCGTATTGCACCACCCACTGTTTCAGCGCCTGCGTGCGCACCGTCACGCGGGTGGTGAACGAGCGATCGCCCAGCGCCACCACGCCGTTGAAGACCGGCTCGCCAATCAGGAAATGCTTCACCTGTTCATCCTGCTTCAGCGCCGCGATGGCCTGATGCAACACCTCGTTGACCCGATCGATGTCCTCGTCGCGGCTGACGGTGTAGTTGGCGCGGTATACCCCGAACTCACGGGCATAGTTGGCCAGCGTGGCGATCGACGAGTACGGCACGATGTGATAGACGCCGTAGTCGTCGCGCAGGCCGATCGAGCGGATGGTCATGCGCTCCACGGTGCCGGTGATGCCGCTGACGGTGACGTATTCGCCGGTGTTCATGCCGTTTTCGAACTGGATGAACACGCCGGTGATCACGTCTTTCACCAGCGTCTGGGCACCGAAGCTGATGGCCAGCCCCAGCGCGCCGGCGCCCGCCAGCAGCGGCGCGATATTGAGCCCTACCTGCGACAGCACGATCATCACGGTGATGGTGCTGATAACGATAGCCAGCACGTTGCGAAACAGCGTCAACAGCGTGCGTTCGCGCGCGCTCGGCCGCACGCCGTTGCTCAGCTCCAGCGCCAGGCGATGCTCGATCATGCTGGCCATCAGCGTCCAGCTGAACACGGCGATCAGCAGGATCAGCAGGATATGCACCAGCCCGCCGAGCGCCCGCTGGCCATTTTCGCTGCCCGCCCACTGGTACAGGTTGATCAGGTGCCAGGCGTCGAGCAGGAACAGCGTCACCGCCAGCACTACCATCACCCGCAGTATCTTCAGCCCGTTGGGGATATAGGAATTGATGCGCCGCTCGAGCATCGGGTAGCGCAGATTGACGTCGGTCGGCAGCGAAATGCGGCGAAAAATCCAGCGGGTCAGCATGCCGGACAGCAGGGCGCCGACGCCGATCACCAGCAGGCTTTTCACCGTGGCGCTCATCATAAAGCGCAGGCTGTTGCCGATGTCGAACTGCGACAGCACGAACAACACCAGAAAATAGGCGATCGCCAGCAGGTGCCAGATATGCCCCAGGCCGCGCAGGATCACGCTGAAAAACGCCATCGACCGCTCGGCCAGCAGATTGATCTGTTGCTGTATCGGCTTGCGGTTATGTAGGATTAGCCAGATGGCGTACAGCGTCAGCGCCAGCATCACCACCAGGTTGACGGCGGCGGCGGCCGGGTAGCTGATCTGTACCGCCACCACCGGCACCATTACCATCAGGCCATAGCCGATCAGGCCGCTGAGCCAGGCGAGACGGGTGTTCCAGTAGCGCGCGCTCTGATCGCTGAAAGGAAAGGGGCGCAGATAGTCGAAGCCGGGAGCGAAAATCAGCCGCAGCACCGCTTTGAAGAATTCAATCACCGCGAAAGCGCTGAGAAACAGGGTCTGCAGCCGCAAAATGGTGGCGCTGTCGGCGTGGACGTGGCGGGCGAACAGGTTGCCCGCCGCCAGCGCCAGCAGCAGCACCAGCAGATCGATGGCGAAAGCGCCGAGAATGGCGGCGGGGCGCTTATACCATGGGCCGCGCTGCAGCCGCGCGTTGTGTCCCCAACTGCCCATGCGTTTGTACAGCGGCGCGATCAGCCGCCGGATCAGATGGAACAGGGCAAAGGTGACCGCCACCGTCAGCAGAAAGTAGCCCAGCGCGCGGAAAAAGCCGGCGGGATTGAAAACGCGCTTCGGGCCGGAATCGATCAGCTTTTGCAGCGCGCCGAGCTTCTGGTTAAAGGTGCCGATGCCTTCCTGCGCCAGCGAGTTCAAGCTGTCGCTCAGCGTGGCCGGCGTCGATGCCTCCTGGGCGGCCGGCGCGGCGGCGGGGGCGTCACCGGCGGCCTGTTTCAGATGGTTGATGAGGGCCGCGCGCGCCTGGTCGTCTTGCAGCAGATCGGCCAGCGCGGCATAGGCGGCCTTCTGCTGCTCGCTCTTGTCGGCGGGGGCGGGCGGCGCATTTTGTGCCAGGGCCGGTGGAGCGAAGACGCTCAGGGTCAGCGACAGCAGCAGGAAAAGCAGATGTTCTCGCAGATGAGAACCTCGTCGGGAGTATGCGTTTGGCGGCATTGTTCCTCTCTTTGGCGTTCTGTGATCGGCGGATGTCAGAGCAATACGATGAAAACAATGAATATAGTAGGAAAGGAAGCGCGATGATGCGTGGGAGAGCGTGCGGAATGAAAGCGGCGGGCGCGCGGCGCGCCCGCCATTAATCCGCCGGGATCAGGATACGTGTTGCAGGAACTCCCGCAGGCGCGGGCTCGGCGGATGGTTGATAAGATCGTGCGGATTGCCGTCTTCGGCAATCCGGCCCTTGTCGATAAAGATCAGGCGCGACGCCACTTTTTCGGCAAAGCCGACTTCGTGGGTGACGATGACCATCGTCATGCCTTCCTCGGCCAGATCCTGCATCACCTTCAGCACTTCGTGGCGCAGCTCCGGATCGAGCGCGGAGGTCGGCTCGTCGAACAGCATCATTTTCGGCTTCACCGCCAGCGCGCGCGCGATCGCCACACGCTGCTGCTGGCCGCCCGACAATTCGGACGGGTAGTGATGGGCGCGTTCCGCCAGACCGACCTTGGCCAGCAGCTCGCGCGCCAGTTTTTCCGCATCGGACTTCTTCGCGCCACGCACGCGAATCGGGCCGAAGGCGACGTTTTCCAGCGCCGTCAGGTGCGGGAACAGGTAGAACTGCTGGAACACCATGCCGGCTTCCTGGCGGATCAGCCGGTCGTCCACTTTCGGATCGTTGGCTTTCAGGCCGTCGACGATCAGATCGCCGCTGGTGACCTCTTCCAGTTTGTTGATGCAGCGCAGCAGGGTGGATTTGCCGGAGCCGGACGGCCCGATGATCACCACCACTTCGCCTTTGTCGATCTTCAAATCGATGTTGTGCAGCACCTGGGTTTGGCCAAAATGCTTGGAGACGTTTTTAAATTCAATCACAGGATTTTCATCCTTCTTTCCAGACGACGCAGCACGAAGCTCAGCACCAGGGTAATAATCAGATAGATAACCGCCACGGCGCTCCAGATTTCCAGCGCGCGGAAGTTACCGGCAATAATTTCTTGACCCTGACGGGTCAGCTCCGCCACGCCGATCACGATGAACAGCGAGGTGTCTTTGATGCTGATGATCCACTGGTTGCCCAGCGGCGGCAGCATGCGGCGCAGCGCCAGCGGCATAATGACATAGCGGATGGTTTCGCGGCGCGACAGGCCGAGCGCCAGGCCGGCTTCGCGGAAACCGTTATGAATCGACAGCACCGCGCCGCGGGTGATTTCCGCGATGTAGGCGCCGGAGTTGATCATGATGGTCACCACCGCCGCAGTGAACGGGTCGATGCGCAAGTCGCTAAATGCCATAGGCAGGGCGAAGTAGATGAACATCACCTGCACCACGATCGGCGTGCCGCGGATCACTTCGATAAACACCAACGCGATGTGGTTGGCGATCCAACCGCCGTAGGTGCGGGCAAAGCCGGCGACGAGGCCGATGATCAGGCCGCCAATCAGACCGAGGACCGAAATCCACAGGGTCATTTTGGCGCCCTCTAACAAGATAGGAATGGCGGGCCAGATGGCGCTCCAGTCGAACTGCATGATATTTCTCCCGGTGATCCCAAACGTGGGCATCAGATACAACAAAGCGCAGGGGGTTAAGCGACCCCCTGTGCTTAAGTTAATAACTTGCGAAATTCACAGCTTACTTAGGTTCGGTGCCGAACCACTTCTTGTAGATCTCGTTATAGGTGCCGTTCTCGCGCAGGGTTTTCAGCGCGCCGTTCACCTTCTCGCGCAGCGCGTCGCTGCCTTTAGGGAAGGCGATGCCATACTGCTGTGCTTCCAGCGAATCGCCTACGGTTTTGAACTTGCCGGCGCCGGCCGTCTTAATGAAGTATAGGATGTTTGGCGTGTCGTGCAGCACCGCATCGGCGCGCTTGGTGCCCAGCTCCATGTAGGCGTTGTCGATGTTAGGGAACTGACGCAGGTCCTTGGTTTTGATGTGCTGCTTGGCGTAGTCCACCGAGCCGGTGCCGCTCTTCACCGCCACCACTTTACCGTTGAGATCGTCGATGCTCTTCACGCTGTTGTTGTCGGCATTGACCATCACCAGCAGGCCGCTTTTGTAGTAGCCGTCGGAGAAGTCGATGGCTTTCTTGCGTTCATCGGTGATGGTGATGCCGGCCAACGCCAGATCGACGTTTTTGGTCTGCAGCGCCGGAATGATGCCGCCGAAGTCCATTGGCTTCAGGGTGTAGTCCAGCTTCAGCTCTTTGGCGACGGCGGCCCACAGATCGATGTCGAAGCCGACGTATTTGTCGCCTTGCTTGAACTCAAAAGGAACGAAAGCGGTGTCGGTGGCGACCACCAGTTTGTCTGCTGCGTGGGAACTTACGGCAAAGGCCAGAGAGAGTGCGGCCAGGGAGACTTTAAAAATCGACTTCATGAGAGGAATTCCTGTACAGGTTGCGGATTACCCATTTTTTATATTGCAGTTGGTGCCATGAAAAAATCGTGCCATGTTTTCAACTACTATAAAAACAAAGAGTTATTGCGTGATGTTGTGCCGGTCAGGCGAATTGTTATGGTTATGCACCACAATGAGGCACCGAAATGGTGCGTAAGAATTATCTTGGTGCACGGGGCTATCATTAACCAAATTTTGGCTGTGAAACAACCGATCTTTAACCTTTTTGCTTCAATATTGATAACTAACTCTAACTTTCATGAAGCACTGACGGTGCAAGCGGGGCCGCGAGAGGGGGAAAAGGGGAGCAGATAATGCTAGCGCAACTGGCTGTCTTTGCTGCCGCGCCGGTTGTACAGGCCGTTGGCCGCGTGTTTTTTGTCCTGCTCGGCCTGGCAGGCCAGGCAAAAACGCACGCCGGCTAGCGCCTTGCGGCGCGCTTCGGGGATCGCTTCCCCACACTCCTGACAATAGCGTTCGCTTTCGCCGTGCCCGAGCGCACCACGCGCGCGCTGCACCGCGTCGTCGACGGTGGAGTCGATCTGATCTTGTACGGCGCCGTCCGCCGCCCAACCGTTAGCCATCATGACCTCCTTACCAGGTTACCTTAGGGTTAATATGGGGCGTTTTTCGTACAATGCAACGGTCGTGCAAAAGAAAACAGGCCGGGCAAGAGCCCAGCCTGTTTTTCCCGCGATGAGAGGCGGTCTGTAACGCCTTATGGCGTTATTCGATGTTGGATTCGATGAACCACAGGAACTTGTCCAGATCGCGTGAGGCGGCGGTGAACATATCGGCGGTGTCTTCGTCTTCCACTTCGGTAATGGCTTTACGGATGTCGTTCGCTACCGCGCCATAGCGATCGGCCAGCGCTTTCAGGTGCTCTTGCACGCTGTGGATATTGGTCGGGTAGCTTTTCAGCGGCGTCCGATCGTTAACGACCTGGACCGTGCCCAGCGCCACGCCGCCCAGTTGCACTACGCGCTCGGCGAAGGTGTCCTGGTGCTCGATGATGGCGGTGCGGAAGCCGTCCAGCATTTCATGAACCGCGATGAAGTTTGCGCCGCGCATGTTCCAATGCGCCTGTTTGGTGATCAACGAGAGATCGATGAATTGCACGACCTGATGGTTCAGCGCCTTAATGGCGGCCAGTTTGATTTTTTCGTCCAGATCGTTACGGGTATACAGCAGATCAGAAGATTTCGTTTTCACCAGTTTAGCGGTACTCATATCAGATATCCTCTTGATTAGTCGTTGTCCTATTTCGTTACGAGATCCATTATAGCAGGAGGATTTATTTTTTCCGTACGAAAATGGCTATTGTACAAATAGGAATAGCCTGGTGTAAATATTTTGACTCGGATTTTGTTTTTTATTAATGCATTGAATTTTATTGTTATTTTATTTTTACTGTGCCGTAATTATTATTTACCCAGGTGACGGTTTTTCTGGGTTATCTTATTTGCATTGAGCACACTGAGCTCAGGGGAATATCCGTCTTGTTATCGTAGTGTTAAATTTAAGCCGATTCAGATTGATAGCCGCCATTGATGCCGTTACAGTAGGGAGATTATCCCCATTCTTTATATTGGCGAGTGATGAAAATTAACGTCGTCGGCACCAGCGGCAGCGGTAAAAGCACCCTGGCGCGCCAACTGGCGGAACGGCTTGGCGTTCCCTATATCGAGTTGGACAGGCTCTATTGGTGGCCCGAGTGGCAGGGAACGCCCGATGACGCGTTTCTGGCGCGGGTTGAGCAGACGCTGGCTGAAGCGGGGGAGGGTTGGGTGCTGGATGGCAACTACAGCCGTTCGCAGCCAATCAAGTGGCGCGAGGTCGACTATATCCTGTGGCTGGACTACGGTTTCTGCCGCACGCTGTGGCAAGCCGTGCGCCGCGCGTGCCGGCGTGCGGCCAGCAAAAGCGAGCTGTGGCCGGGCACCGGCAATCGGGAGAGCTTCCGCCGCACTTTTTTCAGCCGCGAGTCGATTGTGCTCTGGACGATCCGCACCTATGCCAAAAACCGGCGAAAATACCTGGCGGAGATGGCCCGAGACGATGTCGGGCACCGTTTCGTGCGCTTGCGTTCACCCCGCCAGACCGCCGATTTTCTACGGGCGCTGAGGCAGACTCACAGCAGCAGTCGGTGATGGATTTTCACCACCGCTTTCTTAATTTGCTGCGGCTGCTGCCACAAGCAGCCGGCTTTGTATGGTTCCATCTGGAAAAAAATCGCGAACATGCCGTGCGTCATATGCAGCGTTTGTGGGTGGCGTTTGATGTCCAGCAACAGCAGGTCGCCGTTTTCCGCGTGGGGATGTTCGCGATGTCCGTCGCCCGCCAGACCGTATTCGATGCGCTCTTCGCCGCTGATCAGCAGGTGCAGAGTAATGTACTCCTGCTGCATTTCGGCCTGTTTCTCCGCCGCCGCTACCGTGGTCAGGGTCATCACGTCCATAAAGATGCTGTCGCCGTCGATCGGGTGTCGTCCCGGTGCCAGTTCGGGCAGGTCGCATCGGCGCAGCTCGGTCAGGGTTGAAACCAGCGCCGGCGCGAGTCCACGGCCGAAGCGGGGGTTGAACAGGCTGTTGTGAATCACTGTTATTCTCCATGTGAGCGAAAGTCCAAATAGCCTGCGTGCAGGCCAAGAGGAAGTATGCCGGCTTGTCTCGCGGAAAACAGTTAACCCGCCTGCATTCCCGGCGTTGCGGTATGCAGGCGAGCAGGCGCTCAGGAAAGGCTTTCGAGGCGTGGTTTGGGACGGATGGTCAGGGTGGAGCCCATGGAGGCGGCGATGATGGCCGCCAGCGCCAGCCATTGCACGCCACTCAGGTGCTCGCCGAGGAACAGCATGCCGGACAGCGCCGCCATCGCCGGTTCCAGGCTCATCAGGGTGCCGAAGGTGCGCGCCGGGATTTTGGGCAGGGCGATAATCTCCAGCGAGTAAGGCAGCGCGGTGGAGAGAACCGCCACCGCCAGCGCCACCGGCAGAATATCGATGTTGAACAGTGCGGCGCCGGTTTGCCACGCGCCGATCGGGCAGAACACCAGCGCGGCGATCAGCGAGCCGAGTGCCACCGTGCCGGGGCCGTGATCGCCGCCGGCCTTCTGACCGAAGATAATATAGACCGCCCAGCAGGCGCCGGCCCCGAGCGCGCAGGCGGCGCCGAACGGATCGATCCCGGCCACGCCGTGGCCGAGCGGCAGCAGGAACCATAGCCCGGCGATCGCCAGTGCCACCCACAGGAAGTCGATCGGTCGCCGCGACGAAAACATGGCCACCGCCAGCGGGCCGGTGAACTCCAGCGCCACGGCGATGCCGAGCGGCACCGTGCGCAACGACAGATAGAACAAGTAGTTCATCGCGCCGAGCGACAGGCCGTAAATCAGCAGCGGCAAGCGGCTGCCGGCGGTGATGCGCATGCGCCACGGGCGGAAGATAATGAACAAAATCAGGGTGCCGAGGAAAAGTCGCAGCGTGGTGATGCCTTCCGCGCCCACGATCGGGAACAGGCTTTTGGCCAACGAGGCGCCGCTCTGGATCGACACCATGGCGATGATTAATAAACAGATAGGCAGCAGCGCGGAGGGCGCTCTGCCGGAAGTAGATAACGACATCCTTAACGGGCCTTTTATGCGCCGTTCCTCAGCCTTGAGAAAACGGTCGAAACGGGGATGTGAGCAGTGTAAATGAAATGACGAAAATCTGTCTGAGAAAAGCGCGTATCGCGGTGAAATCCGCCGATCCTCGGATGAGATGTGGCGAATTTGGTCAAAAAGTGCGCTTTTTCTTAAGAATTATCTGGATATTAAATAGGTGATTTTTGTCACAGAAAGCCGTAGAATACGGCCGAAAATAGAGCGAAAAGAAGAAGATACACTGTTCTTGAAATCTTCTGTTACACGATATAAAGCATTAGACACTCATTTCAAGGCAGAGTTTCACGCTAATTTTTGTTATATTTTCAAAGCATGAACAAATGGATGTACTTAATAATAAAACGCGTTTGAGGTGGTTATGAAAAAAATTGCATGTCTTTCCGCAGTAGCAGCTTGCGTATTAGCAGTTAGCGCAGGTACCGCATTCGCTGGTCAGAGCACCGTATCCGCTGGCTATGCGCAGGGTGATTTCCAAGGCGTTGCTAACAAGGCCGACGGTTTCAACCTGAAATACCGTTACGAGTTCGACAACAACCCACTGGGCGTAATCGGTTCCTTTACCCACCTGGAAAAGGACGGTTCTCAGGACGGTTTCTACAACAAAGCTCAGTACAACTCTATCTCTGCCGGTCCAGCATACCGCATCAATGACTGGGCGAGCATCTACGGTCTGGTTGGCCTGGGTTACGGTAAATTCACTACCAACGCTCAGAACGGCACTTCTCGTCACGACACCGCTGACTACGGCTTCACCTACGGTGCCGGTCTGCAGTTCAACCCAATCGAGAACGTTGCCCTGGATGTTGGTTACGAGCAGAACCGCATTCGCAGCGTTGACGTTGGCACCTGGAACGTTGGCGTAGGCTACCGCTTCTAAGTGTGTTCGTGCCTGCGGGCATGAACCTGCGGCAAGCTTTGCCGCACTCGATAAAAAATCCGCCTCCGGGCGGATTTTTTTTATCTGTTACTTGCCGCCGCGCTCCGTCGGTTGCGTCGAGAACCTTGCGCTGCGGGCATCGCGCTCGTAGCCCTGCGGCTCGGTCAATAATCCATACAGCTCGGGGCGTCGTCCGTAAATCCAGCGGCGACCGGTGCTGAGCGGGATCAACGTCAGATCGAGTTCTGCGCTGACCATCCGGTCTTCCGCCGCCCAGGTCTCTGCCAAGATGCGGCCGTAAGGATCGAGGATCATGGCGTTGCCGGTGCGTATCTCATCATCATCGCGGCCCACGCCGTTGCTGAACAGCAAAAACACGCCATTGTCGTGAGCGCGCGCCGGTAGCCAGCGCATCAGCCAGCCGCGGCCGTGTTCGCCGCGAAAAGCGGCTTCGATCGCCTGCGGATCTTCCGCGCGCCGCTGCCACAGCGCCTGAGGGATCGGCTTCATGCCGTGCGGGCTACGCGAGTGGGTGCCGCCGGTCTGGTGCGGGGCGATCAGCACCTCCGCTCCCAGCAGCGCCGTTGCGCGCACATTCTCCACCAGATTATTGTCCCAGCAGATCAACACGCCCACGCGCACGCCCCAGGGCGTATCGAACACCGTATAGCGGTTGCCGCTGGCGATGGCCGGGTGCTCGAAGGCGTGCAGCTTGCGGTGCACGTGCAGTTCGCCGTCCGGCAGGCAAACGGCGTAGGCGTTGTAACAGCGGCCGTCGTCGCCCAGCTCGATCAGCCCGACGCCAATCGCCATGTTGTAACGCTCCGCCTGCGGGCGAATGCGCGCCAGCGAAGGGCTGTTCGCCATCGGTTCCGCCAGCGCCCGCACTTCGGCGTCGGACAGATGGCGCACGTGCCAATAGCCGGTGATGCACATTTCCGGGAAGGCCAGCAGCTGTATCTGCTGCTCGGCCGCCTGGGCGATAAAGCGCTCGATGATCGACAGGTTGTAATTCTTATCGTTGGCGCGATGCTGGAATTGCACCGTGGCGGCGCGTAATGAAGGGGTCATGGTCTCTCTCCGGTTGGGGTCTGCGTTGATTACAGCAGGCAGATTGATTACTGTATAATCAATTAAATTCCCTATTCGATAACTTGATGGAATGGATATAAAACAACTGCGCGCCCTGGTGGCACTGGCCGAACAGGGCAACTATCGCCAGGCGGCGAGCCAGCTGTGCATCAGCCAACCGGCGCTGAGCAAGCAAATTCAGGCGCTGGAAACCCAGCTCGACGTTCGGTTGTTCGAGCGTGGCCGGCAGGGGGCGGTGCTCACCGCCGGCGGGCAGCGGCTTTACCCGGAGGCACAGGCGCTGGTGGAGCAGTACCAGCAGTTTCAGCGGCGCGCGCGAAAGGTAGCGTCAGGAGAGGCGGGGCGGCTGGCGCTGGGGTTTGGCCTCTCCAGCTTTCATCTGGCGCCGCAGCTGGTGGCCGCTTTCCGCCAACGCTTTCCCGAGGTGGCCATCGGCCTGGAGGACATGCCGTCGGAGCGGCAGTATCAGCTGCTGCTGCAGGGGGAGTTGCAGGCGGGATTCGTGCGCTTGCCGGTCAATACGCCGCTGTGCGGCGTGGCGTTGCTCTGTGACCGGTTGGTGCTGGCCGCGCCGGGCGCGCTGGCGCTGCGAGCCGACGATCTGATGGCGCGTTTCAATCAGCTGCCGCTGTTGCAGTTGACCCCTAAACGCGGGCGCGGATTGAGCGATCAGTCGCTGCGGTTTATCGCCGCTCACCGCCTGACGCCGAACGTGGTACAGCAAGCAGGCGATATCCAGACGCTGCTGGCGTTGGTCGCCGCCGGCGTCGGCGTCGCGCTGCTGCCGCACAGCATCACGCATATCGCGCCGGCCGGCATCGATATTTTAGCGCTGAGCGGCGAGGAAACGGAGTGGCAGGTCGGTATCGCCTGGGATCCGCAGCGCGCCGATGCGCTGCGGGACAACTTCGTGCAGACGGCGCTGGCGGTACAACGCGCTTAGGCATTCAAAGCGGACAATGCATCACCACGATCGGGCTTTGATGGTACTCGCTGCGGTGGCTTTCGCTGAAGCCGACCTTTCTCGCCAGCGCCAGCGAAGCCAGGTTTTCAGGCGAGATGATGCAGACGGTTTTCTCCCCCGGCAGGTGCGTTTTACCCCAGGCCAGCGCCGCCCGCAGCGCCTCGGTGGCGTAGCCTTTGCCGTGCGCCGAGCTCACCAGCGTCCAGCCCATCTCCGGCGCGTCGAGCGCCGGGGCGATGTCGCGCAGGAAGTTGGAGAAGCCGATGCTGCCGAGGTACTCGCCGCTCTGCTTATCGCGCACCGCCCAATATCCGTAGCCTAACAACGCCCAGTGGCCGACGTAGCGCATCAGACGTCCCCAGGAGTCTTCCCGGTCGCGCGGCGTGCCGCCGATATAGCGCACGACCTGCGGATCGGCCCACAGCGCGGCCAGCGAGTCGAAGTCGTCCAGCGTGTGCGCGTCCAGCCTCAGGCGTTCGGTGACAAGCGTCGGCGCGGTGTTGATTACGGTCATGTTGCTGCTCCTGCACGGGGTGAAAGGCGATGAAAAACAACGGCGTTCAGTATGCCAGAGAAATCACGCCGCCAGCCACCACCGCCGGATGAACCGGAAGCCGCCCAGGCCGAGTTGGGGCGTCAGCGGCCAACGGCGCGCGACGAATCCAAACAACGGTGTCTCAGGCTCGCGTCGCTAATAATATGGCGGGCAGGCATTGCCGATATTCGTAAGTTTTCCCTTTCATTATTATTTGCCATCAACCCTGGCTGAACCTAAATTTTAACATTTACGTCGTGACGAGCGTGTCAATTCATCAGGCTAATGCGGGTGGCCTGCAGTATGTGATTATGCTCAACATTCACTTGTTATTATTTTTTTATTAAAATTTAGTTCGGTGGTCTTTTTTTGAGATGATTTTCCTTAAAATTGATAATTTGCGATACAAAAAACTAACTTTATGGTTTTTGGCGCGTCAATATATCAATGGATGTGGTGATTGGTTAACCTTTGGTTATGGTTTGCAAGAAAAATCCTATATAAACGATGGTGAGGTGAAAAAGCGTATTTCGTGGCGTTAATTGAGTGGTTTTTCTTGCCTGTACTTGGGTATTTTCGCGAATTACCTGATTAAATATTTATTTAATATTTCATTAACATTTGACGCCAAACTATAAATGATCGCTATAGTGAAAACATGTGAATAAAATGAAATATAGATTTAATGACCATATTCTCTTTGACGCAGACACCAGAACCCTTAGTCCAACAGATTTTTCTGACGATCCCATATCCATATCCAGTCCTTCCAAACGGTTGCTGCTGCTGTTGATTGCCCACCATGGCGAAGCCGTAGGGCGTGAACTGATATTCAAGAAGGTCTGGGACGATTACGGCATGGTTTCCAGCAATAATAATCTTAATCAATGCGTCAGCAAATTGCGGCGGGTGATTAAAAATCTTGGCGTTGAGGATGAGGTCATTGTTACGGTCCCTAAAGTGGGTTTTATGTTGCGTGATGAGATTACCATCGAGTCTTATGAAGACGCGGAAGATATTAACGACGCAGAGCCTGCCGCGATGTTGCCGGGATCTGCGCCTGAAGCGGCGGTAAATCCGCCGCCCGAAACCGTCATCAATGGGGCCGCCTCTCAACCTGGTTATTCCCGCCGCTGGTGGCTGATGATCAGCGCGTTGGTTCTGGGGGGGCTTTTCGTGGCTATTGCGATGACGACCTATTTCAGCGGTTCGGGGGCCCGGCAGGAGAGCTACCTGGGAAAGTCGGGCAATTGTAAGGTGTTCATGTCGCTGCCTGATGCCTCAAGCTCGGTCAGCGCCAGCCTGAATCGGGACATTCTGGCTTACGCCGCGCACCAAACGGGAGAATGCAGCGGCGATGAGTTTTTGCTGGTGGTGCGCAGCAATCAGGTCAGGGCTTACATTTCCGGCATCTCCCGTTTATTCCTGCTGCGCTGCAAGATCTTGCGTGAACATAAGATGGAGATCTGTTCCGGTTTGGAAAGCGACAATGCCGAGTTTATTAATTGACCATTGAAGCCATTGCTCAACGCGATTGAAAGGGCGACGAATATGACAAAAATATTACAGCGTTGAAATAGAACGTTTGATTTCATTTGGCGAGTCGCCGTGTGGCGTTTATCGAGAGGTATTTCCTTTTTTCTACCGCTTACTACCTAATTATGGTGATTATGTATGGTTAAAGCCGATTTCGGTGATGCGTTGCTATTCTTTGAACCCAACTTTTTAGTGAGAAGAGGAATGAAAGCATTTCTCGTTACCCGATCAAGCGACAGGTATTTTATCGATACTTTGACGGCGCTGGAGAGGGCATTGAAAGAGGGAAAGCCTCATGCGCTAATTATGGAGTTATATCATCATAGCGAATATTTGTATGATGTATTACGGTTCGTTATGACGGCAAAAAATGTCTGGCCGGAAATTCCCCTGGTGATTTTCACCGCTGTAGAACACCCCGGCATATTAGCGTTGTTGGCGACGGATGCGCGCATAGCTATCGTGGCAAAGGATGATCCTTTGCATTGTCTGAGTGACGCCATTGCGGCTGCCGGTGAGTTCTCCGGCTATCTTTCCCCACATATTCGCGCCCGGTTGACGCATTCGGCCACCGCATTATCTGACAGCGAATGGCGCGTTTTAGCCATGATGGCTGCCGGTGCTTCTCCAAGAAGCATCGCCAATGTGACCCGGCGAAGTTACAAAACCATAAGCTCCCATAAACTGAATATTATGCGAAAGTTGGGTCTCAATCAGGCCGGCTTTATGCGGCTAATTCTTACCTTGAGAACCCGATACCCTTCCTGAAACGTGGCGAAAAGCCACCTTTTCTCTACGGCGGCCGATCTTGATTGGCTGCTGCCCCCCCTGTGTGAATCTCATCAATCTTCCCTCCCAACGAATAACGCCGGCGCTGAAATTCTGCGCGGGTATGGGAGTGAGGGACAGGGCTGCCAAATGGCTAAATAATCGCCGCCTGATGGGGTTAAACCACAATGTGATTGTGCTTTCATCAAATGCTTAACCCGCTTTTTAATGTGATTGACGGGGAGATAAAACATTAATTATGGAATTTAAATCTAAATATTTGAACTTTAATAGTTAATGATTCTTTTTTGATCGGCTGGGGATATTCTTGTGGCGTCAAGCAGACTGGCTAAACGCAGTGATGCAAACGGCTGGCTGAGAATGGACGAAAGAAAGAAAACATATTCAACATTGAAGGGAGTTACACCATGAAGAAAATGACACTGGCTCTGGCGATCGTTTCCGCCTTTGCAGCGGTCAGCACTGCACAAGCCGCCGACGTTACCGCTCAGGCGCTGGCAACCTGGTCTGCAACCGCCAAGAAAGACACCACCAGCAAACTGGTCGTGACGCCGATTGGCAGCCTGGCCTTCAACTATGCAGAAGGCATTAAGGGTTTCAACAGCCAGAAAGGCCTGTTTGACGTCACCGTGGAAGGCGATACCACGGCAACCGCTTTCAAACTGACCTCAAAACTGGTCTCCAATACGCTGACTCAGCTGGATACTTCCGGTTCTACTTTGGAAGTCGGGGTGAACTATAACGGTGCGGTGGTCGGGAAAACGGCTGAAACCACCATGATCGACACCACCGCCGGTATTTTGGGCGGCAATCTGAGCGCCTTGTCCAACGCCTACAACCAGGCCGGCCGCACCAGCGCGCAGGATCAGTTCACCTTCAGCATCATCGGCGCGACGTCAAACGGCACCACCGCCGTCACGGATTTCAGCACGCTGCCGGAAGGTATCTGGAGCGGCGATGTCAGCGTCGAATTCAACGCGACCTGGACTTCCTAATCCCCTAACGATCTGCATCTGGCAGGGGGGAGACCTCCTGCTATTTATCGCCCATCAACGCCAGTGGAATACCGCAATGACACGCTTTTCTCTCGCCGTCACCCTGATGTTAATGCTGCTGCAGCCGGCTTTGGCTCTCGATGTGGGTGAGATCAGCTCCTTCATGCCGGGCGACAGCGCGCGTCTGAGTAAGGAAATCAAAAACACCACCGACAGCGGCCGGCTGGTCAACGTCAGCATCGAACGCATTTCCAGCCCCCTGGCCTCCGGTACGGTGATCCCGATGAGCAGCCGGGATGAAATGCTGCTGTCGCCCGCCAGCCTGATCTTGCCGGCCAACGCCAGCGATGTGATCCGCTTTTACTACAAAGGGCCGAACGACGCGCAGGAGCGCTATTACCGCATCATCTGGTTTGATCAGGCGCTGAGCGAGGCGGGGCAAAATTCGGCTCGGCGCAATGCCGTGGCCACCACGTCGGCGCGCATCGGCACCATTTTGGTGGTGGCGCCCCGGCAGGATCGCTTCGCCTATCAGTTCGCCAATGGGCGGATCAAAAACACCGGCAATGCCACGTTCAAAGTGGTGGCCTACGGCAATTGCAGGAACAAGCAGGACGGCAGCGACTGCAAGGAAAACTATTTCGTGATGCCGGGGAAGGATCGCGCCTTCAGCAAGGTTGACGTCAACGATAAAAAAGGGCGTGTCGCGCTGTGGCACGGCGAACAGTTTATCCCGGTGAAGTAATGCGCGCGTTATCCACGATGGATGCAAAACAATCACGCAAGGAGTGGCATGTGAACGCTGTGCTGTTGAAAACGCTTTTGGCTGCCGGTGCGCTGGCGCTCCCGACGCTGTTGCCTGGCCGTATGGCGATGGCGGCCGGCTTGACGCAGATTAACGGCGTGCTGATCCCGCAAACCTTCAGCCTGGCGTTGCGCGAGGGGATGAGCATTCCGCTGTTGCTGCATTATGAGAAGAGCGATGGCGTCAAAGATGACAGCCGCATCGGCCACGCCTTTCTCTACCTGGATCAGGACAGCCTAAAGATTCGTCGGGTGACGCTGGAGGATAACGACGACGGCGCCCGGCTGACGGCGGCGATCGCCGCTCAGCTGCAGGCTTTGCAGGATGCGCCATTCGATCGCCGGCAGCATATCCGGGTCGCGGACGACGCCTGGCTGGCGCTGGATTTCCGGCAGCTCAACCTGCAGCTGGTGGTCAAGGAATCCGCCTTGGGAACGGTACTGCGCAGCCGCTCCAGCGATATCGGCGCGTCCAGCGTAGATGCCGTGAGCAGCACGCTGGATTATAACCTGGGGGTCTACGACAACCGCGCCCGCGCCAGCGAAGGCAATACCTCCAGCTATTTATCGCTCAACAGCGTCACTGCGCTGCGTGAACACCACGTGGAGTTGAACGGTTCAATCTACGGTATCGGCAGCGGCGATGAAAACGCCACGCTGTACAAAGCGATGTACGAGCGCGATTTCGCCGGCCGCCGTTTCGCCGCCGGCATGCTGGACAGTTGGAACCTGCAGTCGCTGGGGCCGGTCACGACGCTCAACTCGAGCAAGATTTATGGTCTGTCATACGGTAACCGCGCCAATTCGACGGTATTCGATAACACCCAATCGTTGACGCCGATCGTGGTGTTTTTCCCATCGGCCGGCGAAGTGCATCTGTCGCGCGACGGACGGCTGCTCAGCGTGCAGAACTTCGCCATGGGCAACCATGAAGTGGACACCGGCAGCCTGCCCTACGGCATTTATGACGTCGAAGTGGAGGTGGTGGTCAACGGCAAAGTCGTGGATAAACGCATGCAGCGAGTGAATAAACTGTTCAGCCCCAACCGCGGCGTCAATGCGCCGCTGGCCTGGCAATTCTGGGGCGGGATGCTGCGCATGGACGACTGGCGTGGCGAGCGGGAACGCCACCGCCCGGCAAAGGATTCTTATTTGCTTGGCGCTTCGGCGACCGGCAATCTGCAAACGCTGAATTGGGCGCTGTCGGGGTACTCGTTTGACGGTAACGCCGTCGGCGAGAGCCGCATCAGCCTGCCGGTGACCGAGTCGATTCAGTTCAACCTGCAAAATATGGCGGCCTCCGATCGCTCCTGGAGCCTGATCAACAGCGTCAGCGCCGCGTTGCCCGGCGGTTTCAGCAGCGTATGGATCAATCAGGAGAAAACGCAGATTGGCGATCGTCTGTTGCAAAATGACGCCTATAACCGCGCCGTTGGCGGCAGCCTCAATCTGGGGGCGCTGTGGTCTCCGCTGGGCACCCTGAGCGTCAGCTACAACGACGATAAAAAGAACGACAGCCACTATTACAACGCCGACTATTACCAGAATATCTTTACCGGCCGTTTTGGCACGCTGGGCGTGCGTGCGGGCGTGCAGCGCTATAACAACGGCAGCAGCAACGCCAATACCGGCAAATACATCGCGCTCGATTTTTCACTGCCGATGGGCAACTGGCTCAGCGCGGGCGTCTCCAACCAGAACGGCTACACCACCGCCAACCTGGCGGCGCGCAAGGACATCAAGGACGGGCCGATCCGCACCCTGGGCGCCAACCTGTCGCGGGCGATTTCCGGTGATACCCGCGGCGACAATAGCTTTAACGGCGGCGGCTATGCGCGCTTCGACACCAAATATTCCACCGGCACGCTCAACGTCAGCAGCTCCGCCGACGGCTACGTCAACAGCAGCCTGACCGCGAGCGGCAGCGTAGGCTGGCAAGGGCGTGATATCGCCATCAGCGGCCGCAACGAAGGCAACGCCGGGATCATCTTCAACACCGGCATCGAAAATGACGGTCTGCTGACCGCGCGGGTTGATGGCCGGATGGTGAAACTGAGCGGCAATAAGAACTACCTGCCGTTGTCGCCTTACGGCCAGTACGACGTTGAGTTGATGAACAACAAAAACTCGGCGGAGAGTTTCGACATCGTGACCAAACGTAAGAGCAAGCTCACTTTGTATCCGGGCAACGTGGCGGTGATCTCGCCGGAGATCAAACAGATGGTGACGGTATTCGGCCGCATCAAGGCGGAGGACGGCACGCTGCTGGCCAACGCCTATATCAAGAACCATATCGGCCGCACCCGCACCGATGAGAAAGGCGAATTTATCATGGATGTCGACAAGAAATTCCCGGTTATCGATTTTACCCACAGCGGCAATCAGACATGCGAAGTGGATTTGGATCTGAGCAAGGCGCAAGGCGCAGTGTGGGTCGGCGACGTGATCTGCACCGGGCTGAAAACCTATGCGGGCAATGTTTCATCCGGGGAGTTTGACCATGAGAGCTAACGTTGCGCTGTTGTTATTGCTGGCGCTGATGGCCCCTGCGCTGCAGGCGGCGGTCAGCCAGACCAACTGGCCGGATGCGGCGGTCATGAAATTTGTCTTCGTGGAAAACAACGCCGACGACAACTTTTTCGTCACGCCCGCCGGCGGGCTGGATCCGCGCATGACCGGCGCCAATAAATGGACCGGGCTGAAATACGGCGGTTCAGGCACTATCTATCAGCAAAGCCTGGGGTATGTGGATAATGGCTACAACACCGGGCTGAATGCCAACTGGCGTTATGACATGTGGCTGGAAAATGCGCCGATCAAGAATCCGTTCCTCGGTTTGCGCTGCATCAACTGGTATGCCGGCTGTAATATGGATACCAGTTTGATCCTGCCGCAGACCACCGACGAAAAGGGGTTTTACGGCGCGGTGGTCACGACCGGCGGTGCAAAATGGATGCACGGCATGATGTCGCCGAGTTTCTATCAGTATCTGAAACAGATGGCGGCGGGCGAAGCTTTCAGCATGCAGATCAACGGCTGCCAAACGTCGGTGGCGTACGACGCCTCAGCCGGCGGCCGCTGTCGGGATCAGGCCAGCGGCAGCTGGTACAAGCGCACCGTCACGCACAGCAAGGCGGCGCACCTGCGTTTTATCAACACCAACGCCGTCTCGGAAGTGTTCGTCAACAGCGATGGGGTGCCGATCATCGGCGAGGGCAATGCCGATTGCAAGAACCAGACCATCGGCGCCCGCTCAGGCATCATGTGCAAAATGGTCAGCTACGATTTGCAGACCGACGGCAGCGTCAGCAATACCTCGATTCATATTTTTCCGGCGATTAACCATGCGGCGCTGTCTTCAGCGGTGAATGCCGCCGATCTGCAGTTCAGTCTGAACGGCAACACCTGGAAAAATACCTCGGGCACCGGCAGCTACTATACCTTTAACGAGCTGAAGAGCAGCAACGCGGTCTATGTGTTCTTCTCCAGCAACTTCTTCAAGCAGATGGTCGCGCTGGGGATATCCGACAGCGGCACCCGCGATCTGATCAATTTCCGCTTTCAGAACACCACCTCGCCGGAGTCGGGGTGGTATGAGTTTTCCACCTCAAACCAGCTGATTATCAAACCGCGCGATTTCAGCATCAGCATTATTTCCGATGACTACGACAACAGCCCACACCGTGAAGGGTATGTCGGCCCGGCGGAACCGGCGCTGGAGTTCGGCTATTTCGTGACCACCAGCGGCAAAACCGCCGCCGATCAGGTGAGGGTGATGGCGACCGGGCCTACTCAGGCGATCAACGGGGTGAACTATTGTCTTTTTTCCTCTGCGGATAACAGTATACGGGTGCCGTTCCCCGCCACCCTCGGCATCACCACCAGCACCAACGGCCAGCAGAGCTTCGCCGCCGGCTGCGATGGCCAATGGCACGACATGACCAACGCGCTCTGGAGCAGCACCCCGTGGAATGATATTTCCGGCGAAGTGGGGGTGCTGAACAAGACCCGCGTGACGTTCAGCATTCCGATGAATAATCCGATCTCGCTGAGAACCGTCGACGGCAACGGTTGGTACGGCGACGTCAGCGCCGCCGGTGAAATTCATGTCGAAGCCACCTGGCGCAACATTAATTGAGGACAGCGTGTGAAACGGGTGCTGATAGGATTGCTGTGTCTGTCTTTTCCCTTTACCGCCGCCGCGATCAATGTCGGCACCCTGACGTTCGCCATGGATCAGGACCGTTCATTCACCGCCAAGCGAGTGTTGAATAACAACCGCAGCGCGCGCCTGTATCAGGTGAGCATTCGCGCCATCGATCGGCCGGGAGAGCGCGAGGCGCGCAGCCGGCCGGCGGATGGCGAACTGCTGTTCGCCCCACGTCAGCTGACGCTGCAGGCCGGGCAGGCGGAGTACTACAAGTTTTTCTATCACGGGCCGCAGGATAATCGCGAGCGTTATTACCGGGTCTCATTTCGCGAAGTGCCGACCCGATTGTTCGAGCCGGGGCCGCGTCAGGGCGCCGGCGTCAACCTGGAGCCGATCGTGGTGATGGACACCATACTGGTGGTGCGCCCGCGTCAGATAAACTTTGCCTATCGGCTCGATGCGCAACGCGGCACGCTCACCAACACCGGCAACACCTACTTCAAGTTCCTGCTCAAACCGGGCTGCAACAGCACGGATGAAGAGGGCGTCACAGAATACCTGCGCCCCGGCGATACGCTGACCCATCCCGGCATTCGGCTGAAGGGACAGAAATTCATTATCTATAACGACAAATTTATCAGCGTAGACCGCAGCTGCCTCGATTAACGCGGCGGAATGGCGAAGCGGAAGCAGGCACCGTTTGGCGCTTGTTCGATCAGCTGAATGTCGCTGTCGTGCAGCTGCAGAATGCGCCGCACGATCATCAACCCCAGCCCGCCGGCAGGGCGCCGGGCGCCGCTGATGATCGACGGGCGTACAAACAGATCGGCGCGCAACGCCTGCGGAATGCCGGGGCCGCTGTCGCTGACCTGCACCATCACCTGGTCTTCCTGCCGCCACAGCCGCACGCCGATATCGCCGCCGGGCGGCGTATGGCGAATGGCGTTGTCCAGCAGGTTGGTCAGCACCCGCTCAATCATGCTGAGATCGGCGAACACCGGCGGAATGCCGGGAGCGATGTCGGCGTGCAGCCGCTGGTTACGCGCCTCCGCCGCCAGCTCGAATTTCTGGAATACGTCCTGCAGCAGTTCGCTGAGGGAGAAGGGCTCTTTCTGCGGTTTCACCACGCCGTATTCCAGCCGCGCCAGCTCAAACAGCTCCTGCGCCAGCTTGCCTACCTTGCGGCTCTGCGCCAGCGCGATCTCCAGATAGCGCCGCCGATCGGCTTCGCTCAGGGTGGCGGCCTTGACCGACAGCGTTTCCAGATAACCGTGCAGCGAGGTGAGCGGGGTGCGCAGATCGTGCGAGACGTTGGCGATGAATTCACGACGCAGCCGATCCTGCTGCGCCAGCGTTTGCCACTGTTCGGCAAGGCGCTGCGCCATGCGGTGGAAGGCCTGTTGCAGCTGGCTGACCTCGTCACGTCCGGCCGGCGTCGCCGGCTGCGCCGCGTAGGCCTGCACCGCCTCAATGCCGCCGTTGTCCAGCGCATTGACCTGCCGGGTCAGGCGACGGATGGGGCGCGTGACCCAGTAGAAAGCGAAACCGCCGGCCAGCAGGCTGAACAGCACCATCACCCCGGAGGTCCACAGCGCCATCCTGACCGCCGAGTTGAACTGGGCGTTGCTGGCCAGCGCGGTATAGTCCTCCCCGAGCAAGACTACATACAGATAGCCTTCGATTCGGCCGTCGACCTTTAGCGGCGCGACGCTGAACACCTTGCGCCCGTCCGCGCTGCGCGGATCGTCGCCATACACCGGCATCTGCGCGCCATCGAGTAGCGCCTGCAGCGGCGCCAGCGCGACCCGCTGCCGTTTCAGGTGCCCGGCCGGCGCGGCATTGCCGATAATCGCCCCTTGCTTGTCGAGCAGGTATACCTCAACGCTGGGATTCACCGCCATCAGCTGATCGAACAGGGTGTGCACCGCCTGCGGATCCGGGCCGTTCGCCCCCAGCAGCGGGTTGCTGTCGGCGATGTGCTGCGCCAGGCTGCCGGACAGGCGTTGGATCACCGCCTGACTGTATTGGGTGCTGCTGCGCACCTGCATCCAGCCGGAAAAGGCGCAGCCGATGACGATCAGCAGTGCGAAGATCAGCGTAAGGCGTGGCGCTAACGTAAGGTTTTTCATGGCTCACTCTTGCGGCGCGGCCGCGAATTTATAGCCCATGCCCCACACCGTGAGGATGCGCTCGGGTTCCGCCGGGTTGCGCTCGATCTTGATGCGCAGCCGGTTGATATGGGTGTTGACGGTGTGCTCATACCCTTCGTGCTGATAGCCCCAGACCTGATTCAACAGGCTGAGGCGGGAGAACACCTGGCCCGGATGGCGGGCGAAAAAATACAGCAGGTCGAATTCGCGCGGCGTCAGTTCGATCGGCTGCTGCTGCAGGCGCACCTCGCGGGCGATAGGGTCGATGGTCAGATCGTTGAAGCTGAGCACGCCGGCGTCCATGCGCAGGTTGCGGCTCATCGCCTCCTGGCGGCGAAACAGCGCCTTGACCCGCGCCACCAGCTCCAGCATGGAAAAGGGTTTGGCCAGATAGTCGTCGGCGCCCAGCTCCAGCCCCAGCACGCGATGCACCTCGCTGGAGCGCGCGCTGGTGATGATGATCGGCGTGTAGCGCGTCATGGTGCGCGCCCGGCGGCAAATCTCCAATCCGTCTACGCCCGGCAGCATCAGATCGAGGATCAAAGCGTCCCAGC
Source organism: Serratia sp. Ae19-1 (assembly GCF_059801225.1). NCBI lineage: Bacteria > Pseudomonadati > Pseudomonadota > Gammaproteobacteria > Enterobacterales > Yersiniaceae > Serratia > Serratia sp. Ae19-1. Next base: position 657,748 of record NZ_JBCHWD010000001.1, read on the forward strand.
CGCCCTGTTCCAGCATCGCCATGCCCTGATTGCCGTCGGCGGCGTGGCTGATGGCGTAACCCTCGTCACGCAAATGCAGCTGCAGCAGTTCGGCGATGTCGCCATCGTCCTCGACGATCAAAATGCGTTTTGGCTTTTCCATTCTCATTACCGCTGATTGCCCGATTCTCTCTGAAGTCTACACAACCCCCACCGGTGGAGTTATCACATTTTATTTAACTTTGCGTGAGGTCTTGGGGAACAAATCCGGGGAATACTCGGTTCATCGCATCATTAGTCGGCAGGAATCGCCATGAATCTCACTCTCACCCCGGAACCACGCCAGACCGTGCATCCGCTGTGGCTGCGGTTGACGCATTGGCTCAATGCGCTGGCGATGCTGATCATGGTGACCAGTGGCTGGCGCATCTACAACGCTTCGCCGCTGTTCAACTTCAGCTTTCTCAACGAGCTGACGCTTGGCGGCTGGCTGGGCGGCGCGTTGCAGTGGCACTTCGCCGGCATGTGGCTGTTCGGCGTCAACGGGTTGTGCTACCTGCTGATCAACCTGGCCAGCGGGCGTTTCAAGCGTAAATATTGGCCGCTCAGCCCGAGGCAGTTTCTCGCCGATTTCGGCGCGGCGCTGCGCGGCCGGCTGCAGCACGCCGACTTGCGCCACTACAACATGGTGCAGCGCGTGGCCTATTTGTCGGTGATGGTCATCGGCGTGCTGAGCGCGTTGTCCGGATTGGTGTTGTGGAAGTCGGTGCAGTTTCCGCTGCTGCGCACGCTGCTCGGCGGCTATGAAGCGGCGCGCTATATCCACTTTTTCGCCATGTCGGCGCTGGTGGCCTTCGTGGCGATTCACCTGGTGATGGTGGCACTGGTGCCCCGTACGCTGCTGGCCATGCTGCGCGGACGTTAAGGAGTTCACGATGGAAAAGGATAAAACGATCATGACGATCGGCGAGGGACAGGCGATCGTCAAAGAAGCGCAGCGCTTGTTGACCGCGTCGTCTCGCCGCCGCTTTCTACGCAATGGCCTGACGCTGGGCGGCATCGCCATGCTCACCGGCTGCGATCTCAGCGACAACGCCAATGTCGAACAGGCGCTGAGCCGCATTTCGCGTCTCAACGATCGGGTGCAGGGCTGGTTGTTCAACGGCGAGCGTCTGGCGCCGGTCTACCCGGAATCGATGATCACCCGGCCGTTCCCGTTCAACGCCTTTTACGCCGAGGAGGAGGCGCCGGATATCAACGGCGACGACTATCGGCTGGAGGTGGCCGGGCTGGTGCGGGACAAGCGCGCCTGGAGCCTGCCGCAGCTGCACCAAATGGCGCAGGTCAGCCAGGTGACACGGCATATCTGCGTCGAGGGCTGGAGCGCCATCGGCAAGTGGGGCGGCGTGCCGTTCGCCACCTTTCTCAAGGCGATCGGCGCGGATCTGAGCGCTCGCTACGTCAGCTTCAAATGCGCCGACGACTACTACACCAGCATCGACATGGCCACCGCGCTGCATCCGCAGACGATTATCGCGCTGACCTATGACGGCCAGATCTTGCCGCGCAAGTATGGCTACCCGATGAAGCTGCGCATGCCGACCAAGCTGGGCTACAAGAATCCGAAACACATTCAGGTGATCGAGGTCACCAACCGCTTCCCGGGCGGTTACTGGGAAGACCAGGGTTACAACTGGTTTGGCGGCAGCTGAGGCGGCCGCCGGCCATTCTCCGGCACTCCGGTGCCTTTGACATGACGGAAGGAAATACCATGAAAAAGTTATTCGCAATGATGATGTGCAGCGCGTTGATGCTGGGTGTGGCCGGCGCCAACGCCGCGGACAGCATGAGCAAAGACGCGATGAAAAAGGACGGCATGAGCCAGATGTCGCACGACGGCATGGCGAAAGACGGCATGAAGAAAGATTGCATGGGCAAGGAGTGCATGAAGAAAGACAAGATGGCCAAAGACGCCATGAAAAAGGATGGCATGGCGAAAGACGGTATGGCCAAAGACGGCATGAAGAAAGACGAGATGAAAAAGGACGCGATGGGGCATTAAGCCGCCGCGATCCGCGGCCGGAAGCGGGCGTTCCGCTGCGGCCGCGGACAACATAAGGAGAGGGGATGATGCAGGCGACATGGCTGCGGCGCTTTCAGCGCTCGAACGGGGACGTTATCTTTATGCGCGCGGCGCTGGTGGTGATCTTCGCCGCCTTCGGCTACGCCAAGTGGTTTGATTACGAGGCGCAGGGGCTGGTGCCGCTGATCGGCAACAGCCCGCTGCTGAGTTGGATGCATCAGGCGTTCGGCATTCGTGGCGCCAGCTATGCGCTGGGCGTCGCCGAATGGAGCTTCGGTTTATTGCTGCTGGCGGGATTCTGGTCGCGGCGTCTGGGCCTGCTGGGGGCGATCGGTTCGACGGTGACCTACCTGACTACGCTGACGCTGATCTTTTCCACTCCGGGCGCCTGGGAGCCTTCCGCCGGCGGTTTCCCGGCCATGGCTGGGGCCACCAGTTTTTTAATCAAGGATCTGGTGTTGCTGGCCGGCTCCCTGGTGCTGCTGAAAGCCGATTTGCCGGCCGAGCAGGCATAAAAAAGGGCGTAGCCTGGCTACGCCCTCTCTCCATCGCCGGTTATCACATATCCGGGAAGGTCAGGGTGCCCCCCGGCGCTTCGCGATGAATGTGCAAGAAGTTCAGGTGCTTCTCGTACTGGTCGAGGATATCGCCAATCACCTGTTCCTTGCTGTAGTCCATCAGGTCGTTGCCCTGGGTGCCCTCCATCAGGAAGGTCTCCAGCCGGTAGTAGTGCGACTTGCCGGAACGGGCGCGGTAGGTGAAGCCCGGCACCGAGTAACGCATCGGCCAGATCTGATAGATGAAGTTCTGTTCTTCGCCCAGGTGCACCAGCAGCTCCAGGTGATTCAGGCGTTCGTCTTCGGTCGGCGGCACTTCGCTGAACTCCACCTTCGCGCCGCGCAGCGCCAGCTCGCGCGCCACGTCCTGCATCGCCGGGCGGCAGACCTTATCCAGCATTTTTTGCGTGTACTGCGTGCCCGGGTAGTTCATCACCCGCGACAGGCGCTGTTTCCAGTTGAGCACGTCGTGGCTGGAGACCGGCACCGGCGCCAGGGTGCTGAGCGCGCTGGCCTTGCGGTAGTCTTCCACCCGCAGCGATTTATACAGCCCGGCCATCACGAAGAAGATCACGAAACTGAACGGCAGGCCCATGATCACCGTGGTTTTCTGCAGCGCCGGCACGCCGTCGGTCATCAGCATGCCGATGGTCAGCAGGCCGATGGCTACCGACCAGAAAATCCGCAGCCAGTTCGGCGCATCATTATTGATGTCGGCCAGCCGCGAAGTGAAGTTGCCCAACACCAACGAGCCGGAGTCCGCCGAGGTGACGTAGAACAGCAGGCCGGTGATGGTGGCCACCGAGGCGCTGAAGGTGAAGCCGGGATATTGCGCCAGCAGGCTGTAGAAGCCGCGCTCCGGGAACTGCATCACTTCCTGCGCGAATTCGGCGTTGCCGTGAATGATCTGATACAGCGCGCTGTTGCCGAAGATAGACAGCCACAGCAGGGTGAACACGAACGGAATAATCAGCGTGCCGACCACGAACTGGCGAATGGTGCGCCCACGCGAGATGCGCGCCAGGAACAGGCCGACGAACGGCGACCACGCCACCCACCAGGCCCAGAAGAACAACGTCCAGTTGTTCATCCACTCCACCGGCCGATCGAAGGCGAAGCTGTTGAGCGTCATGCCCATAAAGCGGTTGACGTAATCGCCGACGTTGAGCACCAGCGCATTGAGCAGGAATTCGGTGTCGCCGAAGAACAGCACGAACAGGATCAGGCCCAGCGCCAGCAGCACGTTCAGCTCGGACAAGATGCGGATGCCCTTGTTGACGCCCGAAGTGACCGAGATGGTGGCCATGATCACCGACAGCAGGATCAGCGAGCCCTGTACCGTCAGGTTTTCCGGGATCTCGAACAGCACCTTGAGGCCGTAGTTGAGCTGCACCACGCCGATACCCAGCGTGGTGGCGATGCCGAAGATGGTGCCGAGCACCGCGGCGATGTCCACGCTGTGGCCGATCGGGCCGTTGATGCGTTTACCGAAGATCGGGTACAGCGCCGAACGGATGGTCAGCGGCAGATTGTAGCGATAGCTGAAGTAGCCGAGGGCGATGCCCATCAGCGCATACATCGACCAGCCGGTCAGGCCGTAGTGGAACAGCGTCCAGACCATCGCCTGGCGCGCCGCCTCCAGCGTTTGCGCGTCGCCTTCCGGCGGCATCATGTACTGGGTCACCGGCTCGGCGACCGAGAAGAACATCAGATCGATACCGATGCCGGCGGCGAACAGCATCGCCGCCCAGCTCATCAGGCTGAACTCCGGTTTGGACTGTTCCGGCCCGAGCTTGATCGAACCGAAGCGCGAGGCGGCGATAAACACCACGAACACGATGTACAGCGTCGCCGCCAGCAGGTAGTACCAACCGAAGGTGGTCGACACCCAATTCAGCGTGCGGGTGATCCACTGCCCGGAGAAGTCGGTGAAAAAGATGGTCATCAGCGAGAAGGCCAGGATCAGCCCCGCCGAGGTGAAGAAAACCACAGGGTTGAGGCGGTCCTGCTGCGGTTTGGAGGAGGTTTCGCGTGTTGTCATCGTCATCCTCTGAACTGAGTAAAATCGTGCCGCTCCGCATTCTGGGGCGCGTTGGCGCCGCCGGAAAACGGGCGAATGAAGGCGGCGGCCATCCCCACGGGGATGGCCTGAGTGATGCCGCTTTCGCCTGTTGCTGAAGCGCCGGAGCGCTTCGCGGCGGGAACCGCTTACAGCCACTGATTTTGGTCAGATTCGTTAATTACCTCACAAAAATCAGCCAGTTCCACAACCAGATAGTACAAATTTTTAACCAGGCGGCAATAAAATATATGCAATTTTTATTGAACGTTCAATCAAAAAAAAGTTTAATAGTCCGCATGATGACCTGAATCACGGGCGAAACGGCAGTGAAATTTGCCCGCTGAGATAAGGCCGAAGTCGGTTTTGTGAGAGTCGAAATATGCCAAAGGTAGGAATGCAGCCAATCAGAAGGCAGCAGTTGATTGATGCCACGCTCGCCGCGGTAAACGAAGTGGGAATGCATGACGCCACCATTGCGCAGATCGCGCGGCGGGCCGGCGTTTCCAACGGCATCATCAGCCATTATTTCAAGGATAAGAACGGCCTGCTGGAAGCCACGATGCGCTACCTGATCAGCCATCTGGGCGAGGCGGTGAAGCTGCGCTTGCAGGCGCTGACCGACCACAGCCCGGCGGCGCGGCTGCAGGCGATTGTCGCCGGCAACTTCGACGACAGCCAGATCAACAGCGCGGCGATGAAGACCTGGCTGGCCTTTTGGGCCAGCAGTTTGCATCAGCCGCAGCTCAATCGGCTGCAACAGGTGAACGGCCGCCGGCTCTATTCCAACCTGTGCGCCGAGTTTCGCCGCGTCATGCCGCAGCCGCAGGCACGCCTGGCGGCCAAGGGGCTGGCGGCGCTGATCGACGGACTGTGGCTGCGCAGCGCGCTGCGCGGTTCGGCGTTCAATCAGGCGCAGGCGTTGGCGCTCACGACCGAATACATCACGTTCCAACTCCGGGGGCAAACGCCGCCTGGAGGATAACCCAAGGAGATCCTATGTCCCGTTTTGGCTTGCAGAAGCTCTATATTCATGGCGCCTATGTAGACAGCACCGCTGGAAAAACCTTCAACGCCATTAACCCGGCGAATGGCGAAGTACTGGCTGAAGTCCAGTCCGCCGGCGCTGAAGACGTCGATCGTGCGGTGGCCAGCGCGGCCAGCGGGCAGAAGGTGTGGGCGGCGATGACGGCGATGGCGCGTTCGCGCATCCTGCGTCGCGCGGTGGATATTCTGCGCGAGCGTAACGATGAACTGGCGGCGCTGGAAACGCTGGATACCGGCAAAGCGATGTCGGAAACCACCGCGGTGGACATCGTCACCGGCGCCGACGTGCTGGAGTACTACGCCGGCCTGATCCCGGCCATCGAAGGCGAACAGATCCCGCTGCGCGATACCTCGTTCGTTTACACTCGCCGCGAACCGTTGGGCGTGGTGGCCGGCATCGGCGCCTGGAACTACCCGATTCAAATCGCACTGTGGAAGTCCGCGCCGGCGCTGGCGGCGGGCAACGCGATGATCTTCAAACCGAGCGAAGTCACGTCGCTGACGGCGCTGAAGCTGGCGGAAATTTACACCGAAGCTGGCCTGCCGGACGGCGTTTTCAACGTGGTGACCGGCAGCGGCGCGGAGGTGGGGCAGTACCTGACCGACCATCCGGGCATCGCCAAAGTGTCCTTCACCGGCGGGGTGAAAACCGGCAAGAAGGTGATGGCCAACGCGTCGGGGTCGACGCTGAAGGAAGTCACCATGGAGCTGGGCGGCAAGTCGCCGCTGATTATTTTCGACGACGCCGATCTGGATCGCGCCGCCGATATCGCCATGATGGCCAACTTCTACAGCTCCGGCCAGGTGTGCACCAACGGCACCCGCGTCTTCGTGCCGGCGGCGCTGCAGGCGCAGTTTGAGGCGAAGATCCTCGAGCGCGTGAAGCGCATTCGCCTCGGCGATCCGACCGATCCGCAGACCAACTTCGGGCCGCTGGTCAGCTTCGCGCACATGGAGTCGGTGCTGCGCTTTATCGAGAGCGGTAAAAACAGCGGCGCGCGCCTGCTGTGCGGCGGCGAACGCGTCACCCACGGCGAGTTCGGCAAGGGCGCTTACGTGGCGCCGACGGTGTTCAGCGACTGCCGCGACGACATGGAAATCGTGCGCGAGGAGATCTTCGGGCCGGTGATGAGCATCCTCAGTTACCAGAACGAAGAGGAAGTGGTACGCCGCGCCAACGACACTACCTTCGGCCTGGCCGCGGGCGTGGTGACCAACGATCTGGCTCGCGCGCACCGCGTGATCCATCAGCTGGAAGCCGGCATTTGCTGGATCAACACCTGGGGCGAGTCGGCGGCGGAAATGCCGGTCGGCGGTTACAAGCAGTCCGGCGTCGGCCGCGAGAACGGTCTGACCACGCTAGAGCACTACACCCAGATCAAATCGGTGCAGGTTGAGCTGGGCGATTACGCCTCGGTGTTTTAACTATCCCCGTCGTCTTTCGAGCCGCAGCCGGATGGCTGCGGCCGACAATCCCCAGAGAGCCAAATACACCGCCTGTTGTGGATCCGCGCTTCGCGTTTTCGTCTCATGCAGGCCTATAAAGTAAGGAGATAATGAATGGAATTTGACTACATCATTATCGGTGCCGGTTCCGCCGGCAACGTGTTAGCCACCCGATTGACCGAAGACGCCGACGTCAGCGTCCTGCTGCTGGAAGCCGGCGGCCCGGATTACCGGATGGATTTCCGTACCCAGATGCCGGCCGCGCTGGCGTTTCCGCTGCAGGGTCGCCGCTACAACTGGGCGTATGAAACCGACCCTGAGCCGCACATGAACAATCGCCGGATGGAATGCGGCCGCGGCAAAGGGCTGGGCGGTTCGTCCCTGATCAACGGCATGTGTTACATTCGCGGCAACGCGATGGACTTCGACAACTGGGCCAAGGCGCCTGGCCTGGAAGATTGGACCTATCTGGACTGCCTGCCGTATTTCCGCAAGGCGGAAACGCGCGATATCGGCCCGAACGATTACCACGGCGGCGAGGGCCCGGTGAGCGTCACCACGCCGAAAGCCGGCAACAACGAACTGTTCCACGCGATGGTGGAAGCCGGCGTGCAGGCGGGCTATCCGCGTACCGACGATCTGAACGGTTACCAGCAGGAAGGCTTCGGCCCGATGGATCGCACCGTGACGCCGAAAGGGCGCCGCGCCAGCACCGCTCGCGGTTATCTGGATCAGGCGCGTTCGCGACCAAACCTGAAGATCGTCACCCATGCGCTGACCGATCACATCGTATTCGACGGCAAGCGCGCGGTGGGCGTCAACTATTTGCAGGGCGACAGCAATCAGCTGACCCACGCCAAAGCGCGCCGCGAAGTGCTGCTGTGCGCCGGCGCCATCGCCTCGCCGCAGATTCTGCAGCGTTCGGGCGTCGGCCCGGCGGCGCTGCTGAACAGTCTGGATATCAAGGTGGTGCACGATCTGCCGGGCGTGGGGGAGAACCTGCAGGATCACCTGGAGATGTATCTGCAGTACGCCTGTAAGAAACCGGTGTCGCTGTACCCGGCGTTGCAATGGTTCAACCAGCCTAAGATCGGCGCGGAGTGGCTGTTCAACGGCACCGGCATCGGCGCCAGCAACCAGTTCGAGGCCGGCGGCTTCATCCGCAGCCGCGAAGAGTTCGCCTGGCCGAACATTCAGTATCACTTCCTGCCGGTGGCGATTAACTACAACGGCAGCAACGCGGTGAAAGAGCACGGTTTCCAGGCGCACGTCGGCTCGATGCGTTCGCCGAGCCGCGGCCGGGTGCAGGTGAAGTCGAAAGATCCGCGTCAACACCCGAGCATTCTGTTCAACTACATGGCGACCGAGCAGGATTGGCAGGAGTTCCGCGACGCCATTCGCATCACGCGCGAGATCATGGCGCAGCCTGCCCTGGACGAATACCGCGGCCGCGAAATAAGCCCGGGGCCGGAGGTGCAGACCGACGAGCAGCTGGACGCCTTCGTGCGCGAGCATGCCGAAACCGCTTTCCACCCGTCCTGTTCGTGCAAAATGGGCGAGGATGAGATGGCAGTGGTCGACGGCCAGGGCCGGGTGCACGGCATGGAAGGATTGCGGGTGGTGGATGCGTCGATTATGCCGCTGATCATCACCGGTAACCTGAACGCCACCACCATTATGATCGCAGAGAAGTTAGCCGATCGCATTCGCCAGCGCGCGCCGCTGCCGCGCAGTACCGCCGACTATTACGTCGCCGGTGATGCGCCGGTGCGCAAGCTGTAACCGACACGCCCTCTCGCCGTTGAGGGGGAGGGCCGCCGTAGCAAGCAACCCCTCTCCATATGCTCTTCCCCAAGGCGAGGGGGCAACTCTCTTTTTTATCCCTTATCCCATCATGCCGCCGGCAGCGAGATCGCCTGATCGAAACTGGTGGGCGTCGCCATGCGCCACATGCGGGCGTAGAACTCGCTTTTGATCTCCGGCTGCAGCAGCGCGCCCGGCTCCAGATAGTAATAGATATCGGCGTATACCTTGATCTCGGTCGGCGTGATGCGACGCAGCATATGGTGCGAGGTCAGCTGCTCCGGGCGGCTGACGCCGGCCGCCGCCAGCATGTCCGCCAGCGCTTTCACCGTATTTTGATGGAAGTGATAGACGCGCTCCGCCTTGTTCGGCACCACCAGCGCCTTTTGCCGCAGCGGATCTTGCGTCGCTACGCCGGTCGGGCAGTGGTTGGTGTGGCAGCTTTGCGACTGGATGCAGCCGACGGCGAACATAAAGCCGCGCGCCGAGTTCACCCAGTCTGCGCCGAGCACCAGCACGCTGGCGATGTCGAAGGCGCTGATGATCTTGCCGCTGGCGCCTATCTTGATTTGGTCGCGCAGGCCGCAACCCACCAGCGTGTTATGCACGAACAGCAGCCCTTCGCGCAGCGGCATGCCCATATAGTTGGAAAGCTCGAGCGGCGCGGCGCCGGTGCCGCCTTCCTTGCCGTCCACCACGATGAAGTCCGGCAGGATACGGGTGTGCAGCATCGCCTTGACGATGGCGACGAACTCCCACGGGTGGCCGATGCACAGCTTGAAACCGACCGGCTTGCCGCCAGACAGCTCGCGCAGCTGCTGGATGAACTGCATCATTTCCAGCGGGGTGGTGAAGGCGCTGTGCGAGGCCGGCGAGATGCAATCGACGCCTTGCGGCACGCCGCGGGTGGCGGCGATTTCCGCATCCACCTTTTTCGCCGGCAGAATGCCGCCGTGGCCCGGCTTGGCGCCCTGGCTGAGCTTGATTTCAATCATTTTCACCTGCGGGCTTTGCGCCTGTTCAGCAAAGCGGCGTGGATCGAAATGACCGTCGGCGGTGCGGCAGCCGAAATAGCCGCTGCCCAGTTCCCACACCAGGTCACCGTTGTTTTCGCGGTGATAGCGGCTGATGCTGCCCTCACCGGTGTCGTGGTAGAAGTTGCCCTTGGCCGCGCCGAGATTGAGCGCGCGAATGGCGTTGGCGGAGAGCGCGCCGAAGCTCATCGCCGAAATGTTGAAGATTGACGCGGAATAGGGCTGGCGGCAGTCGGCGCCGCCGATAGTGATGCGGAAGCTGGTCGGGTCGGCGGCTTCCACCGGCCGCATGGAGTGACCGATGCACTCATAGCCGGTTTGGTACACATCCAGCAGGGTGCCGAACGGCTTGTCGCCCATCTCGTTTTTCGCCCGGCGATACACCAGCGTGCGCTGGGTGCGCGAAAACGGGATCTCTTCATTATCCTGTTCAAGGAAATACTGGCGCAGCTCCGGGCGGATGAATTCAAAGAAGAAACGCAGGCGGCCGATGATCGGGTAGTTGCGGCAGATGGCGTGGCGCTGTTGCGTGAGATCGTAGATACCCAGCACCATCAGACAGCCGCAGGCCAGGGCCGGCAGCCAGAACCACGGATGGTTGTGCATCATGATCAAGAAAACCAGGGTGAGCAAGATGCTCAGCACAAAGCAGGTATAGCGGCTGAATAAGGACGACTTCATAACATCTCCTGATGTTTATTTTAATCCACACGACATGACTCACGGATAGTCCGTGTGCAAATCGTAGCCAACAGGAGAGGATGTTGTGTGTCTGTTGCTGCTTTGTCGCCGGTTGTTACATTAATTTAACGCGGCGAGTGGGCGGGTTGCCGCGCGGCGCACCGCGCAACAAGCCAGGGCAGGTTATTTGCCGGCGACGAAGATGGTGCTCATGCTGCGCAGCCGCAGCTTTTTCATCGCGCTGTATTTCTGCGAAAAGATGGTTTTCGGGTGCGTACCGCGCTTTTCCGCAATGTGCAGCAGGCTGTCGCCGCGCAGCAGATTGAAGATCACGTCGCTTTCCGCCGGGCTGAGCTCGCGGGTTTTCTGCACCTTGATGCCGCCCGGTTCTGTGCTTTCCAGCAGCCGCTGGATTTTTTCCTGCAGCGAATAAAGCGGAATGCGGGTGGAGACCAACTCGACGGAAATCCCCAGGATCGACAGCAGTTTCACCACGCGTTCGTCGTCATAGAACACCAGCAGGCGCGTCTTGCTGTTGTACTGCTGGTGCAGGGACACCAGGCTTTCTATCACGTTGACGCTCTGTTCCAGATTTTGCGAGGTGAAAATCAGCGCAATGTCGTGCTTGGTGATCTTCTCTGCTTTGGCGCCGCCGTGCATGAAATCGGAAAACAGGCGGATATCGTAGGCGCCGTAATGTTTCTTCAGCAGCACCGACAGGCCAACATAGCTGTACTTACACTCACTAATCACAAGAACGTTGTTTTTAGACATAGGGCAAACACCAATACCGAGTTAAAAGTATTCAGCTGTAAGAAGCGAGTTCAAATCCTTGATGCTGGATTCCTTCCACAGCTTTCCCTGCAGTGCGTAATATGGCATTTCATCCAGCCATTTCTTGTGTTCGGGAGTTTCAACTCCTTCGATAATTACCTTGTAATGATTAAGGTAAAAGAAGCGCAGCAACGCGCGCATCAAGCCCTCGCCGCCGGACTTTTTCATAAAGTCCCAAAGCAGAAAACGATCGAGCTTAACGAAGCGGAACTGACTGTTGTACAACGCGGAAAAACCCGCATAGCCAGAACCAAAATCATCGAGCCAAAATGAATAACTATTCAATGACGGATCGCCGTGTACGCGATCTTTCACCAGCCGGGTTGAATTCTCGCTGATCTCGAAATGAATACAGCGCATAGCATTAATTCTTTCGGCAAAGTGACTATTCGCCAGCGATTGCAGGGAATAATCGTCAACATTCAAAGTGGCTATCACTTGGTTTTCATGAAACCAGTGTTTGTATTTATCGATCAGATTGATCTGATCCATCAAAATCGCAATCCGGGTCGCGCTGTCGGCGTGGCGAAAGAACTGTTCAGGAGAAAAATGGGCATATTCGCTATTAAACGTAAAGCGAGACAGACATTCAACGGCCAGCAATTGTCCCGATTTCGCGAACATTGGCTGAAAAACATAATTAATGCCGTTATTTTTCTCTCTGAAAGAACCGCTCATTTCCCAATCCTTGGATTGATATTTAACTTGTTGATTTTAAGTAATAAAAAAGAAAGTTACTCCGGGGTTATTGGTAAATTTCTTATTTAAGGCGCCAGAGTGGCCGAAGCGTGTCGACAGACCATTTAACGCGTAATTCGTGCCAAAGTCCAAACGTCGCAATCTGTTACTAAATGTAAATATTCGGGATAATATTCTGATTTTCAGGCCTTATCGCAAAATCTTGAACTCTGCAGCTTTCCCAAACACAGATTATTCCTATTCGTATGAATCGTCAACATCGATCGATAGGTATTCGCCGATAGTTTATTCCTATCAAGAGGGGCCTTATGAATGTTTTAAACGATTTAACATTAAGAATATGCTTAGTCTATATTTCGTCCGGCAATGAGTTCATCGAGGCAACGCTCCTTTTCAGCAAGGGAGTGCTATCGCTGAGTGTATGCTCAGTGGCGGCAATATATATATAAGCCCGCCACTGAATCGATTATTTTATTGTTCTATGGAGCTGGAAATGAAAAAAGTATTATTGCCTTTGGCTGCCCTGGTATTGTCTGCAACTGCTTCCAACGCAATGGCAGCAAACGGCAACGTTAAATTCACCGGTGAAATTGTACAGTCCACCTGTAAAGTTGTTGATAAAGACCAGAATAAAGAAGTTTACCTGGGTAAATATCCTACCACCGCTTTCCCAACTGCCGGTTCCACCAGCGGTGCTAAAGCTTTCGATATTAGCCTGGAGAAATGTGAAGCGGGTAACTACACCCTGCGTTTCGACGGTAACACTCCAGCTGGGCACCCAGAGCTGTTGGCTGTAACTGGCGGCGCGACTGGCGTTGGTGTTGAAATTCTGGATAACAACGGCTCTACCCTGCCTATCTCTCAGGAAGTGGCGACCCCAGCTACTGTAACTGTTGCTGCAGATGGCGATAACCCAGGCGCTGCGACTTTCAATCTGCGCGCTCGTTACAAATCCTTCCAGGATCTGGTAACTGCCGGTCAGGCAAACTCTAACGCTACCTTCACCATCGAATACAAATAATTCGCTGGCAGGATAGATAGAGTTATTGGCCATGGATGGCTAAATTTTGAGAGTTGAGATATTCCGATGAAAAAAATTCTGACTGGTATTTTATTCGCATTTTCTGTTAATGCCTTCGCCGGCATCCAGGTTGATGCGACACGTGTCATCTATAACAGTGCAAGTAAATCCGCATCGCTCTCAATCAGCAATGACAGCGACGATACCTACATGGTGCAAACCTGGCTGGATACTGGCGACGCAAGCCAGATGCCGAAGAATTTGCCAATCGTGGTGACGCCACCCATTTTGAAACTGGCTGCCAAGAAAGACGCCATCTTGCGTTTTATCTATTCCGGCAGCGGTTTGCCGCAGGACAGAGAATCTCTGCTCTGGGTTAACGTACAGGAAATTCCGCCAACGCCTAAGCAAGATAACGTGCTGCAAGTGGCGATCCGTACCCGCATCAAACTGTTCTATCGTCCGGATTCATTGAAGACCAATCTGCAGCAGCAGGCAGAAGCGCTGAAGTGGACGCGCCAGGGCGGCAATTTGGTCGTCACTAACGATGGCCCGCTGTTTGTCACTTTGGGCGTATTGAACCTGAAGAGCGGCGGTAAGAGCTGGAAAGTGAACGCCGATATGGTCAAACCACACGACAGCCTGCGCATCTCTCTGCCTCAGGGCGCGCAATCAGCCAACACGATGTCGTTTACCTATATCAACGACTATGGCGGTCACACCGAGATTAAAAACGTCGCACTGAATTGATTGAAGCACTTCAAGGAATGAAAGAAATGGCACACAAAAGAATAACAACCCTCACGCCAAAACGTTTGGTTAAGTTGATTAATGGTGTAATTTATTTTTCTGCTGTGCCATTTTCATTCTCGCACATGGCCATGGCGGAGGAGCAGTTCAACACCTCCTTTATCCATGGTGATGACAACGTTGCTCAGGTGGCGGCGCTGGCCAGCGGCGATGATATCCTGCCGGGTAAATACCCGTTTGATATCTATCTCAACGGACAGCGTGTCGATCACCGCGAGATCGAGTTCAAGAAAGAGTCCAAAGACACTCCTGTCGTGCCTTGCCTGACGGCGGCGGACTATCAGGATTACGGCGTAAAGCTGCCTGGCGATCTGACTACCGCCGGCGCCGCGCAATGCTATGCATTGCCGCAAGAAATCTCCGGCGCCAAGCTGAGCTATGATGCTGCCGTACAACGTATGGATCTGGAAGTGCCGCAGGTGTTTCTGATCCCGCGTCCGCAAGGCGCCATTTCCCCGAAAGTTTACGATCGCGGCATCAATGCCGGCTTTGTTAACTATAACTTTAGCGGCACCCATAACCGCTATGGCAATAACCAGAACGACAAGACTTCTGACTATTACTTCCTGAGCCTTAACAATGGCCTCAACATTGGCGATTGGCGCCTGCGCAACAACTCGACGCTGAACCAGCAGTCGGGCGCCGGCACGCACTGGAAGAACATTTCCAGCTGGGCGGAAACGGATATTGTTTCTCTGCGCAGCCGTCTGGTGATCGGCCAGACCAACACCAATAACAACGTCTTCGACAGCATTCAGTTCCGCGGTGTGCAGATGTCCAGCGCCGACGACATGCTGCCGGAAAGCCAGCGCGGCTATGCGCCGGTGGTGCGCGGCGTGGCGACGACCAACGCCCGTGTTGAAGTGCGGCAGAATGGCTATACCATTTACAGCACCAACGTTCCGCCGGGGCCGTTTGCACTGACGGACATTTTCCCAAGCACCCTGAGCGGTAACCTGGACGTGACGGTGATCGAAGCCAATGGTTCGAGAACCTCCTTTGTGGTGCCTTTCTCCTCCGTGCCGAACATGCTGCGCGAAGGGATTTGGAACTATCAGCTGACCGCCGGTAAATACCACGACGGCACCAGCCGTTATCAGCCTAAATTTGTGCAGGGTACCTTGTCGCACGGCATGGCGTATGACATCACGCCATACGGCGGCGTGCTGGTGGCGGAAAACTACCGTTCAGCGGTGGTGGGCCTGGGCAAAAACCTGGGGAACTGGGGGGCTGTTTCCTTTGATATGTCCTATTCCGACACCAACCTGGTGAACGGCGATGACAAACAAGGGGAGAGTTTCCGTTTCCTGTATTCCAAGTCGCTCAACGACTGGGGAACTGAATTCCGCATTGCCGGTTACCGTTACTCGACTTCCGGCTACTATGACTTCTCCGATGCGGTGGCTGAGCGCGAACGCTATGAGAACGGCTATTACCGCAACGATTATTACGATCAAAACGATCGCAATCTGGGCGTGCCGGACTGGGCCGAGTCGCGTCGCCGCAGCTATTATACCAGTCGTTTCAACAACAAACGCCAGCGCGTTGAGTTGTCTGTTAATCAGCGCATTGCCGGTAGTTCGACGCTGTACGCCAACCTCAGCAACCAGTCTTACTGGGGAGGATCCGGTGAAGATCGCACCGTACAAACCGGCTTCAACAGCAGCTATAAAAATATCAGCTATGGCGTCTTTTATCAGGACAGCCGCAGCAACTACGGCTATAAAGACCGCAGCGTTAACCTGACCGTATCGATTCCGTTCAGCTTCTTCAGCAAGGATTCGTCGGACATGACCGCCAGCTTCAACGCCGGCCACAGCAAGCAGAGCGGCAATACCTACAGCGCCGGCCTGAGCGGCACGGCGTTGGATGACAACCGCTTGAACTATGCGGTGCAAAGCGGTCATGATCGTTATTCGGGCCAAACCAGCTCGGCTAACGTCGGTTATCAGGGCAGCATGGGGAACATCAATGCTGGTTATAGCTACAGCAAAGATTATCAGCAGTCTTCGTTGGGCGTGGCGGGCGGCATCGTTGCACACTCCGGCGGCGTGACGCTGACCCAGCCGCTGCAGAATACGTTTGTGCTGGTGGAAGCCAAAGACGCCAAGGGCGTTCGTATCGAAAACCAACCGGGCGTCGCCATCGACCGCTTCGGTTACGCGGTGATGACCTCTGCGTCGCCATACCGCCATAACCGCGTGGCGCTGCGCACCGAAGATATCGGCAACGGCCTGGATATCCCGATGGCGGCAAGAGACGTGGTGCCGACTTACGGTGCGATCACCCGCGTGAAGTTTGAAACGCACACGGGCCAAAGCCTGCTGGTGCACAGCAAGATGGCCGACGGCAGCGTACCGCCGATTGGCGCCAACGTCTTCAGTGCGGACGGCAAGAACAACGGTACCGTCGGTACCAACGGCGATATTTATATTTCAGGTGCCTCCGCAGGGGATCGCCTGCTGGTGAAATGGGGCAACGAGGCGGGCGAAAGCTGCTCTCTGGTGGTGCCGGAATTGAAAGCGGCGACCGAACAGCTGATGGGTTATCAGGAACTTTCGCTGACCTGCGGAAAACCGTAAAAGGAAAGGATATGTCTTCTTTGTTAAAGCATAAGAATCTCGGATTGGCGGCGGGGCTGCTGGTCACGCTGGGCGCGTTTTCGCAGAGCAGCTATGCGCTGTCGTGTAAGCAGAACGGCAACATCCGTCAGGATATCGTGCTGGATAAGGCCATCAAGGTGTCGACGGCTAATACGGCACCGGGGGCATTGCTGTGGCGTTCGCAGCTTTTCACTTCGACTTTCCAATGTACGGATGACTGGAACAACCCTAAAGGGGAGAACGCCTACCTTTACTGGGATCCGCAAGCTCGCATGAGTCAGATCCATAACTCGATCGAAGTGGGCGTCACTTACCAGGGGATCGATGTTAAACCGACTAAAGGCGCGCGTCAGGATGTCGGGCCTGGTACGGAATGCCGTCCCTGGGGCAACCGCTGTCAGTCTCCGGCTAAGTCGCTTACGGTAACCGTGTCTTACGCTATCTATATTAAAGCAACCGGCAAGGCGCCGCCGGCCGGCGGCAAGATAAACGACAATAACGCCTATTCGGTATTTCAGGTCGATGGCGTCGGCGGCTTGAACAGTACGCCGAACAGCAACTTTAACGCCTACATCTCCGGGCTGGGTAATATTCAGTTTATCTCCTGCAACCCGAAAATCACCGTGGTGGCCAACAACGGTTCGACGGTGAACTTTGGCACCATTCCGCGTCAGAATGCGGTGGTGGGTAAAATCGAGAAACAGGTGCCGTTCTCGGTCGCCGCCAATATGTCCGATCCAACGACCGGTCAAGACTGCAAAGGGGAAACGCTGCAGGCCAGCTTCAGCACCACCTATCCATTGCAGGATAACAGCGTGATCCTGCCGACCAGCGACAGCGGCTTCGGTATTTTGATCTCGCAGGCGGCGACGCCGAATACGCCGATCATGATGAACAGCCCGGTCGATCTGGGGCTGGTAAACGGCACCATCGTTGAAAAGAACTTTTTGGCCAGCCTGAAATGGTTGAGCACCAATCCTAAGGTTGGGCCATTTAGCGCATCGGCGAATATCGACGTCACCTTCAAATAATCCGGTGTCGCTTCAATAAAAAGGGGTCAGTTCGCGCGAACTGACCCCTTTTTTGTACCTTATACCGTGCTGATTAACGCAGCCCCATCCAACTGGTGCAGACGCCTTCCGGCGGCTTGCCCGCATACCAACGAGGCAACGTAGGAGCATCGTGGCGCGGTTCGGCCTCCACTTCTACCGGCTGTGCCGGCCATTCCGCGACGTCCCAGCGGGTGGTACGGCGATAGACCGCTGGGGTTTTGCCGAACTGTTTCTTGAAGGCGCGTGAGAACGAAGGCTGAGAGTCGAAATGGTATTGCAGGGCGATATCCAGGATCGGGCGTGGGCTGGAACGCAGCGCCTGCGCCGCCTGCGAAAGACGCCGCTCGCGGATATAGCTGCCGAGCGCATGGCCGGTGGTGCTGCGGAACATGCGCTGCAGGTGCCATTTGGAGTAGCCCGACTTGGCTGCGACGTTGTCCAGCAGCAGCGGTTGATCCAGATGAGTTTCAATCCAGTCTAGTAAATCGTGAATGATATTGACGCGATCCATGGTTTTAGTTCTCCCGCAAAAACGACATTCAGGTCACAGTGACTTAGCTTAATTATCCAAGAATATACTTTGATAATAGGCGCGAGCACGCCGTTACGCAAGGGTGAAGCGGGGGTAAAAAGGTGACCAAAAATGCTCTTTGAGCGGCAGGGGTATAGAAAAAAGGCCGCATAAAGCGGCCTTTTCAGCAAGAAATGATTGGGAAATCAGTTGGTTTCCGGTTTCACTTCAATGTAGTTCAGACCCAGCACGCTGCTGGTGTAGCCGCGGATCTTGTTGGTCATCTCGATATCGCCGTTCAGCTTGTGGCCGTAAGACGGGATGATCTCTTTCAGCTTGCTCTGCCATTCCGGCGTCGCCACTTTGTCTTTGAACACGGTTTCCATCAGATGCAGCATGATCGGCGCAGCGGTGGAAGCGCCCGGCGAAGCGCCCAGCAGAGCGGCGATGCTGCCGTCTTCGGAGCTGACGACTTCGGTGCCGAACTGCAGCACGCCGCCTTTATCCGCGTCTTTCTTGATGATCTGCACGCGTTGGCCTGCGGTCCACAGCTTCCAGTCTTCCTGCTTGGCGTCCGGGAAGTACTCTTTCAGCGCGGCGAAGCGATCGTCGTCGTTCATCATCAGCTGGCCGACCAGGTATTTCACCAGATCGAAGTTATCCAGACCGACGTGGGTCATCGGCATCAGGTTCGAGGTGCTCAGCGAGTGCAGCAGGTCGAACAGCGAGCCGTTCTTCAGGAACTTGCTGGAGAAGGTGGCGAACGGCCCGAACAGCAGCACGCGCTTGCCGTCCAGCATGCGGGTATCCAGGTGCGGCACGGACATCGGCGGCGAACCTACGCTGGCCAGGCCGTACACTTTGGCCAGGTGCTGGTTGGCGATCTCCGGATTGGTGGTGACCAGGAACTGGCCGCCGACCGGGAAGCCGCCGTAGCCGTCGGCTTCAGGGATGCCGGATTTCTGCAGCAGGGTCAGGGATGCGCCGCCTGCGCCGATGAACACGAACTTGGCGTTAACGGTGGTTTCTTTACCGTCGCGGTTCAGATCGGCAACGGTCACGCTCCAGGTCTGGTCGGCGTTGCGCTTGATGTCGCGCACTTCGTGGCTCAGGTTCAGCTTGAACTTGTCGCTGGTGCTCAGCGCGTCAACCAGCTGGTGGGTGATCACGCCGAAGTTGACGTCGGTACCCAGCGGCATGCGGGTGGCGGCGATTTTCTGCGCCGGATCGCGGCCGTTCATCACCAGCGGTGCCCACTGCTTGATTTGCGCAGGATCTTCGGAGTATTCCATGCCGCGGAACAGGGTGCTGTGCTGCAGCGCCGCGTAGCGTTTACGCAGGAAGTTGACGTTGTCGTCGCCCCACACGAAGCTCATGTGCGGTACGCTGTTAATGAAGGATTTCGGATCTTTCAGGACATCGTTTTTCACCTGATAAGACCAGAATTGACGGGAGATTTCGAAAGACTCGTTGACCTTCACCGCCTTGCTGATGTCGATGGTGCCATCGGCTTTTTCCGGCGTGTAGTTCATTTCGCTGAAGGCGGAGTGGCCGGTACCGGCGTTGTTCCAGCCGTTGGAGCTCTCTTCCGCCACACCGTTCATGCGCTCGTACATGTCGATGGTCCAGGTCGGCTCCAGCTCATGCAGATAGGTACCCAAGGTGGCGCTCATGATGCCGCCGCCGATCAACACCACGTCGACGGTTTTATTCTTCTCTTCAGCCGCCGCCTGCTGCGTAACGCTAAACAGGCTGAGACTGAAAATCAGGACGAGTAATTTTCTCATTGAATTAAATCTCTTGTGTGTAAATTCTACTCATTGCAGGTGAAAGAATTTAGCGGGAGTTACCCTGGAAAATAATGAAGCCGACCGCCCGGCGTGAGCCGATAGGCAGCGATAATGCCTTTTTGTTAATAGGGTTTTTAACGAAAAGTGAACTATTGCAGGCCGTCCGGATGCAAATTGATCGGTTCACGTTACTGGCGGGGTATTATTGTTTGCGAGAATGTTAAAAACTACTTTTGTAACTAAAAAAAATGAATATAAGCAAAAAACGGCCGGTTGTTGTCGCAGGAATAAACAGAGAGGGCAGAAGGGCTATATAACCGCGTTATTTCCAGGGGTTAATTGTCGCGCAATTAAACGTTATTTCGTTATCACACAATAATTGCGGTTAAATTGCAAATACGCATCGGTAACCAATAATAAATGGCCGCCATTGCGGGCGGCCAGGATTCACAAGGCGGTTACTTGATGCCCATCGCATCGCGCATGGTGAAGAACAGATCGGT
Organism: Serratia sp. Ae19-1; assembly: GCF_059801225.1. NCBI lineage: Bacteria > Pseudomonadati > Pseudomonadota > Gammaproteobacteria > Enterobacterales > Yersiniaceae > Serratia > Serratia sp. Ae19-1. The sequence continues at coordinate 678,260 of NZ_JBCHWD010000001.1, forward strand.
CTGATCGGTCAGGCCCACCACGTTGGCGGCGTGCGGGCCATAGGCCGCAACGCGCAGCTGGGTGCCGGTGTGCCCCTGCGACTCCTCTTCCGAGTTGCCGTAACTCAGGGTCATCGGCGCGCCGTCTTTGGTGGTCAGCGTCTGGGTCAGGCCCGGCGCTTTGGCGTCGGCGGCGACGATCTGGCTGGAATGCGCGTGGTCGGCGGTGACGATCACCAGCGTGTTGCCGTCGGCGCGGGCGAAGGCCAGCGCTTTTTGCACCGCTTCATCCAAATCGACGGTTTCGCCAATCTGCCCGCATGGGTTGGCGGCGTGATCCTGCTTATCGATCGACGCGCCCTCTACCTGCAGGAAGAAGCCGTTCGGGTTGTCTTTAAGCAGCGCGATCGCTTTTTCGGTCATCGCCGCCAGCGTTGGCGTGGCGGCGGTGCGCGCCGGGTTGTTTTCGCAGGTTACCGCCGGTTTGTCGAGGTTGCCGTGGTAGCTGGCTTTCGGCCCCAGCCAGCGCACCGGCATGTTGCCGTCGGCGAACAGGCCCAGCAGCGGTTTTTGCTGGTCGGCCAGGGTGACGGCCTGCAGTTCATCCGCGTTGCTGACCCACTGATAGCCCTGCGCCGCCGCCTGGTCTTTCAGCGATTTCCCCTGCCATTCTCCGCTTTTTGCCAGCTGGTTGAAGGATTTCGCGCCGCCCCCCAGCGTGACGTCGGCGCGGGTTTTCAGCAGCTGTTCGGTGATGGAGCCGCGGCCGCCGTTTTCCAACGCGTTAGCGGCGCATTTCTCGCTGGTTTCCTCCGGGCCGTAGCATTTGCGCGAGGTGACGTGCGACACCAGCGCCGCCGGCGTGGCGTCCTGCAGTTCGGCGGTGGAGACGTTGCCGGTGGCCTTGCCGGCCGCTTTGGCGATCTCCAGCAGCGTCGGCTGGTCTTTGCCGTTCACGTCCACGCCGAGCGCGCCGTTATAGGTTTTCACCCCGGTGGCCCAGGCGGTGGCCGAGGCGGCGGAGTCGGTCACGTAATCCGGCTTGTGGGTTTTCTTGTCCAGCGAGTAATGCGTGTATTGCCCGGTCAGCGGCAGGGCGTCGATGCCCTTGAAGTAACCGCCCGCGCCTTCAGCGTAGTTGCGCGCGGCGGTGATCTCGGAATCCCCCATGCCGTCGCCGATCAGCAGGATCACGTTTTTCGCCGGTTTGTCCGACAGCGACGCCTTCAGCGCGGCGGTCTGATCGCCGGCCAGACGACGGGCGCCGCCCGGTTCGACGAGGTTGCCGCGCGCGGCGCGCTCGGTCAGGCCATCGGCATTGGCCGAGGTTTCCGCCGCGAGGGCGGAGGAACAGAGCAGGGCGGACAGCACGGCGCCGGCGATCAGGGATACAGCAGGTTGCATGGGGTAAGCTCCTTGTCGTAATACAACAATGTAAATAACATCAAATTGTTACGTAAGGAGAGTAGAGCAGAGGGATGACAATTTTATGACAGCGAAAATGGGACGACCTGACGGTCATCCCGTTTGGCATTCAGGCTGGGCGCGCCGGGATCGCGAGCCCGCGCTGCACCGCCGACCGAGCCAGCCCGCGCTCCAGCCACTGCGCGACGCGCGGGAAGCGGTCGAACTCCACCAGCTCGCGCGCCTCATAGAAGCCGATCAGATTGCGCACCCAGCCCAGCAGCGAGATATCGGCGATGCTGTAGTCCGCCCCCATGATCCAGTCGCGGCCTTCAAGGCGCGTTTCCAACACGCCGAGCAGGCGTTTCGATTCATTTTTGTAACGCTCCAGCGGCCGCTTGTCTTCATATTCGCGCCCGGCGAATTTGTGGAAGAAACCGAGCTGGCCGAACATCGGGCCGACCGCCGCCATCTGGAAGAATACCCACTGAATGGTTTCGTAACGCTGCGCCGGATCCTGCGGCAGAAAGCGGCCGCTCTTTTCCGCCAGGTAGAGCAGAATAGCGCCGGATTCGAACAGCGGCAGCGGCCGGCCATCGGGGCCGTCGGGATCGATGATAGCCGGGATCTTGCCGTTCGGGTTCAGCGCCAGGAATTCCGGCGTCCAGGTTTCGTTGTTGCCGATGTCGATCAGGTGCGCTTCATAGGGCAGGCCGATCTCTTCGAGCATGATGGACACTTTGACGCCGTTCGGCGTCGGCAGAGAGTAGAGCTGCAGCCGTTCCGGATGCTGAGCCGGCCAGCGTTTGACGATCGGGAATTGGGTGGAATCGAGCATGGAAACTCCTCGGGTTGGCGGGATCGTTTAAGCGTACCCCTTGAGTATTGCAGTAAAACTACCCCGACGCAGAGCTACAGCGTGAGTTCAAAATGTGCGGCCAGCGCTTTTTTACCGGCGTCGGTCAGCTGCAGCTCGCGGCTGTCGAGTTGGCGCAGCATCCAACCGCGTTTGATAAAGGCGTTCAGCAGCGCAGCGCCAAGCGCGCCGCCGAGGTGGGCACGGCGTTCGCTCCAGTCCAGACAACCGCAGGCGAAACGGCGGCGGGTGGGGGCAGGGGAACAATCGACGCCCAGCCGCGCCAGCGCGGCCTGACCGGCGTCGCTTAAGCGGTAGTCTTCCTCGCCACTCAACCAGTTCAGCGCATGCAGCCGATCGTGCAGCTTCACCGCTACCTCGCCCGCCATATGGTCGTAGCAGGTGCGGGCATATTGCAGCGAGGTCGGCGTGCTGCTCTTCACCGACGGGCGCGGCACGCCCGTCAGTGCCATCAGGCCTTCCAGCGCGGCGGCCACCGGTTGCCCGGCCAGCCGAAAATAGCGGTAACGCCCCTGTTTGAGGCAGGCGATCAGCCGCTGTTCCAGCAGTTTCGCCAGATGCGCGCTGGCGGTGGAGGGAGCAACCTCGACCGCCGCGCTGAGCTCGGTGGCGGTGTAGGCGCGCCCGTCCATCAACAGGCACAGCATACGCGCCCGGGTGCGGTCTGCGATGGCGGCGCTGAGCGCCGCTAAACGATCTTCTATCTCGATGTTATGCATACTTCGAGGTTAGACGAAGTATGACGGCGCGTCCATCGTTAGCCTGTGGTTATCGCCATCTGGCTACGAGGGAGAAAACCATGTCCGTGTGTCCTTATGCCGCCGCGCTCGCCGCCGAGCCGCAGGCCCATTATCGCGCTCTGCCGCCCCTGAGCTGGGATAGCGCGTGGCAATGTTGGGTGGCCGCGGCGCCGCAGCTAGTGAGGGAAGCGCTGCTCAATGCCGATCTCGGCGTTCGGCCGGCCGATGAGCCGGTGCCGGTGGCCTTGCTGGAGACGCCGATGGCGCCGCTGTTCGCCGGGTTGGTGCGGATGCGCGACGGCGAACAGCACCACGCGCTTAAAGCGGCGCTGCAGCGGGCGCTGGCCGTCTGTTCGGATGCCCTGGTTCGGCAAACCGCTGCACAATGCGCTGAGTGGTTAGCGCCAAAGGTGCCCGATGCGGCGGCGATCACTCGCTTTAACTACGGATTGCCACTCTGCAGCCTCGGCGCATTGTTGGGTGTGCCCAGGGCGCAATGGCCATGCCTGATCGACGACGGTCTGGACTTCGTCCGCTGTATCGCACCTGGCAGCACACCGCCGCAGCTGGCGCGGGGTATAGCGGCAGCGCAGCGGCTCAGCGCCCAACTGATGGCGGAGCATGGCGTGCTGCGCAAGGCTTTGGAGCGGGAGATTGGCGATGCCCGGCTTGAGTTGGCCAATGCGCTCGGCCTGCTGTTTCAGGCCTGTGAGGCGACGGCGGGCTGGATCGGACAGGCGTATTGGCTGGCTCGGCAGAACGGTGAAGTGGACATTGCGCTGGATCGGGTACGGGCGCTAACGCCGCCGATCCAAAACACGCGCCGTTTCGTCTTGCGCGAGACGCAGCTTGGCGGTTGCACGCTGCGCGTGGGGGAGACCGTCTTGCTGCTGCTCGGTGCCGACGGCGAACTGGCCTTCGGCGCGGGGGCGCACCGCTGCCCGGGCGAACGTTGGGCGAGGATTATCGCGCGCTGCGGCGTTGCGCATCTGTGTTCGCTGGATATTGATGAGCGGGCGTTGAAATCGGTGCAGTGGCGCCGTTCGCTGAATGCGCGCGTGCCGGAATTTTACCGTTGAGAGGAGACGAGGATGATTGCCGTGATTTTTGAACTGCAGGCCGCCGACGGGCAGCGCGATACCTACCTGGCGCTGGCGGCGGAGCTGAAGCCGCTGCTGGCGCAGATCGACGGATTCATCTCCATCGAGCGCTTCCAAAGCCTGACGGAACCTGCGCGCCTGCTGTCGCTCTCTTTCTGGCGCGACGAGGCGGCGGTGCAGCAGTGGCGCAATCTCGAACAGCACCGGGCGGCGCAGGCGCGCGGCCGTGGCGAGGTGTTGGCGCAGTATCGGCTGCGGGTGGCGGAGGTGGTGCGGGATTACGGGCTGGACCAGCGCGAGCAGGCGCCGCCGGACAGCCGTTGCTATCACTGCACCTGAGTAAAAGCCCGCCGGCGGCGGGCTTTCATCCACTTATTTCGCCTCGCTGCCCACCTTCATCGCTCCGGCGTAGCTGGCGCCCATTCCCCAGGCGGCGCCGTGGTCGCGGGCGATCTGCAATACGCCTCCCGCCGTGGCCTTGCGGCTCCAGTCTTGCTGCCATTCCAGCATCAGCGCCACCCAATTGATGGGGGTAGCGCCCGCTTGCACCAGGCGCTGCATGGCGTTGTTTTGCGTGTCTGGCGTAATATCGCCGGTGACGTCTGACAGGATATAAACCTCATAACCCTCGCCCAGGGCGGACAGCGCCGGCAGCATCACGCAGCTGGCGGTCCATAGCCCGCCGATGATGATTTTCTTGCGGCCGGATTGCTTGATCAGATCCGCCACGCGCCGGTCCTGCCAGACATTGATGGCGGTGCGATCGTACACCTGCAGGTCTGGGCGCGCCTGCGTCACCTGCTGGAATACCGGTCCGGCGAAGCTTTTGGCATTGGCCGATGCCAGAATGGTCGGCACATTGAATACCTTGGCGGCCTTGGCGATACCGGCGGCGTTATTCACCAGGTTGGTTTGATCGATAGAAGAAACGGTCATGCCGAACATGTCCTGCAGATCGACCAGCAGCAACAGGCTGTTGTCGGCGGTCAGCGGTTGCACATAACCCGCCTGACGGCTGTCGGCGACAGGGGATTGCGCCAGCGCGACGACGGGGGCGGTGGCGGCGCTCAGGCCGAACATCAGGGCGAATAGGGTCTTTTTCATTATTAACTCCACGATTATCAGTAAATTAAGTTCACTTACCACTCAGGGAAGCGGTTGGATAAAGTCTACTGATGTTGATGGGGTTAATAATCTGTGGTTTATTGAATTTATAATTAACCTGTAGGACATAATATGGATGTGCTACTGACGATGCGCGCCTTTCGCCGCGTGGTCGAACGCAACAGTTTCTATAAGGCGGCGGAGGATCTGGCGATCACGCCGGCGGCCTTGAGCAAGCAGATTAAGCAGCTGGAAAATCGATTGGGTACGCTGTTAATCGTGCGCACCACTCGCAGCATGAGTCTGACCGAAGCCGGCCAGCTCTATTACCAGGAAGCCTGCCGGCTGCTCGGCGAATTCGACGCGCTGGAACAGACGGTGGCGGCCAGCACGCAGCAGGTTTCCGGCATGCTGCGGGTTAATGCGCCGCTCTCGTTTGGCCTGACGGTGCTATCGCCGCTGTTGCCGCTATTTATGCAGCGTTACCCGCAATTGCAGGTAGAACTGACTTTGGATGATCGCGTGTTGGACGTGGTGGCAGCCGGTTTCGATATCTCACTGCGCATTCGTCGGCGGTTGCCGGATTCATCGCTCAGCGCGCAGGCGCTGGGGGAGATACAGCAACGGATTTGCGCCGCGCCCGGTTATCTGGCGCAGCACGGTGCGCCACGGGCGCCGGAGGAACTGCAGCGGCACAGTTGCCTGGCGTATTCTTTGGCGGAAAGGCCGGGACAATGGCAGTTTAGCGCCGGCAGCGACAGCCTGAGCGTGGCGTTAACGCCGCGCTTCACCGCCAACAACAGCCTGATGTTACGCGATATGCTGGTGGCGGGGTTGGGGATCGGTTCACTGCCGTCGTTCGTGGCCGATCCCGAGATCGCCGCCGGTCGGTTGGTGCCGCTGTTCCCCGCAATGGCCGCCGAAACGCACCAGGTGTTTGCGGTGTATCCGACGCGCCGGCATTTGCAGCGGAAGGTGAGGTTGTTCACCGAGTTTGTGCGTGAATGTGGGCTGAGAACGCCGGATTGACAACGGTATTGGATTGTCATATTCATTAGACATGAGCAAATCTTACCGCCCATTCGCGCAAATTATTATCACCTTTCTCCGAAGGGTGGGATAGCGCGTCTGTCGCAAATAAAAAACCCGCCGGCAAGGCGGGTTTTTTTATCCCCTTCCGGCAAAGACCGGAGAACATTATGAAAACCCACCCTGCAGTTTTACACCTGATGTGCGGCAAGGCCGGCGCGGGCAAATCGACGCTGGCGCAACGTTTGGCGCAGCAGCCGCAAACGCTGCTGCTGGTTGAAGATGCGTGGCTGGCGACGCTGTATGAACAGGAGATGACCACCCTGCAAGACTATGCGCGCTGTTCCGCCCGATTGTGGCGGGCGCTGGGCGGGCACATCGTTCAACTGCTGCGCGGCGGCTGGTCGGTGGCGCTCGATTTCCCGATGAATACGCCGGACCGGCGGCGCTGGGCCAAAGCTCTGGCGGAGGAGGCCGGCGTCGCGCACTGCCTGCACTATCTCGACGTCAGCCATGCGCAGTGCCTGAGCCGCATAGCGTTGAGGAATGCGCGCGGCGAGCATCCGTTTACCCTGAGCGAAGCGGAGTTTGAGCACCTGGCGCAGTACTTCGTTCCTCCGACGGAAGAGGAAGGAATGACGGTGGTACGCTATGGTGAACAGGACTGAAAACCGGCGCCGTAATGGCGCCGGTAACAGGGTTAGGCTTCGGCGTTAAACGCGGCGTGGAAAGCGACTTCAGCACGCGGCAGCCCACCCTGGAAGGCGACGGCGCGGAAGTACTCTTGCGGTACGCCCGGCAGGGTCAGGGCGGTCTGCGCCTGGAAGCCGAAACGGCCGTAATAGTTCGGATCGCCCAGCACCACGCAGCCTGCGGCGCGCTCTGCTTGCAGCTCGGCCAGCAGTTGGCGGATCAGGCGGCTGCCGATCCCCTGGCCTTGGTAAGCCGGCAGTACCGATACCGGCGCCAGCCCGTACCAATCGGCGGCGCCGTTGCTGAGTACGACCGGAGAGAGGGAGGCGTGCCCGATCGGTGTGCCATGTTGTTCGGCGATCAGCGACAGGGTGAGCGCACCTGCTGCGCGCAGCGCGTTGACGATAAACTGCTCGGTGTGGCTGCTGTGTTCGGCGTGCAGGAACGCGGCGGCGGTCAGGGTGGTGATGGCGCTGACGTCGGCCGGCGTTTCGTGGCGTAAAATGATGCTCATAGTCTTTTCCTTATACGGATAAGGGGGTGCCGGCCGGGCAGCCTGCCCGACCGGTATCGATGATTAACGGTTATCCAGCTGCGCGCGCACGGCCTTGAGCCCGGCGACGGTGACGCGATAAGGGCGCCCCTGGCGAGAGAGGATCAGGCGTTTGGTTTTGAGCTTGGTGAAAATGGCCAGCGAGCAGTCGGCCAGGCCGAGCCCTTCGCGGGTGTAGCATTCGACGCGGGTGACGTGACCGGCGTCGCTGCGGGTGAAGGCGATATAGCCGCCTTTGGCCAACACGTGCAGCACGCGTTGTTCCGCTTTGGAAATGTTCATGTTGGGAGATCCTGTAATAACCCCAGATACGCGCATCCCCGCGCAAACGCGCGTCGGATACGTCAGAGTCCCTCGCCATACGGCAAGGAAGCGACTATCGGGTGGTTACAATCTCCAACATACAGGCCTCGGGCAGTGAAAAACGCCAGGGCGGCGTTTCAGCGCGGTTACTGTAGCCAATGACCGATTGGCTGTCAATCCGCCGGCGACGCGGGCCGCCGGCGAAAGGCCCATTAGAAAGGCTTGGTCGGCAGGTATTTGCCGTCCAGGGTGATCACCGCGCGTTCGCCGCCGTCCGGATCGGCGACCTTCTTGATATCCAGCTTGAAGTTGATGGCGCTGATGATGCCGTCGCCAAACTGCTCGTGCACCAACGCTTTCAGCGTGGAGCCGTAAACCTGCAGCATTTCATAGAAGCGATAAATGGTCGGATCGGTCGGCACGCCGCCGGGGATGCTGCCGCGCAGCGGGATGGTTTGCAGCAGCCGCACCGCCTCTTCGTCCAGCCCCAGCTTGGCCGCTACCGCGCGCGCCGCCGGTTCCGGCAGCGCATGCTGCCCGAGCAGCGCGGCGGTGACGAATGCCAGACTGAGGCCGGTGCCTTCGGTCAGCGCTTCGAACGTCAGGTTCTGGCGGATTTTGGCGGCCATGATGGTGTCGGTAAGCGCTTCGCGCGGGGCGGCGTTATGCAGAGAGTGTGTCATATTGGCTCCTTGTTGGCTTAAAAACGGGCGATCGCCGGCGTGGCGGTCACCTCGGGATGGGTGGCGAGCGGCACGAAGCGGCGGGTTTCACCGTCCAGCGCCTCGATAGCGCCGCTGGCGATGTCATAGACCCAGCCGTGCAGCTTCAGGCGGCCCTGCTCCAGCGCCAGGGCGACGGAAGGGTGCGTTTTGATGTTGTTGAGCTGGGCGATGACGTTCTCGCGCACCATCGACATGACCCGCGCCTCATCGGTGGCGTGCGGATAAGCCTGATTGACCGCCCTGGCCGAATCGGCGTAGCGCAGCCAGCCGGCGACCGTCGGCAGGTGATCCAGACACTGGCAGGTGGCGATGGCGGTCATCGCGCCGCAGTCGGAATGGCCGCAGATCACGATATCCTCCACGCCCAGCGCGGCGACGGCGTACTCGACCGAGGCGGAGACCCCGCCGGGTTCGGGGCCGAAGGAAGGCACGATGTTGCCGGCGTTGCGGATCACGAACAGATCGCCCGGCTCGCGCTGGGTGACCAGCTCCGGCACCAGACGGCTGTCGGAACACGAGATAAACAGGGTGCGCGGGTTTTGGCGGGTCGCCAGCCGCTGAAACAGCGCCGTGCGTTCAACAAAGGCTTCGCGCTGGAACTTCAGAAAGCCCTCAATCACCTCTTTCATCTTTTTCTCCCTGGGGTGTCGTTATGCGATGACGGCATGATGAACGCTTCTGGCTATAGGGTCTAAGACCCATTTATAATGATATCTATAGTTATTGCTAATAGCTGGGGCGCTATGCTGCTGCGACACATTCGATATTTTCTGGCCGTTGCCGAACAGGGCAATTTCACCCGCGCCGCTGAAGCGCTGCACGTCTCGCAACCGACGCTGTCGCAGCAGATCAAGCAGCTGGAGGAGGCGCTGGGGGCGCCGCTGTTCGATCGCAGCGGCAGAAGGGTGCAGCTGACCGACGCCGGTGAGGCCTGGATGCGCTATGCTCGGCTGGCGCTGCAGGATTTGGACGCCGGCGCGCGGGCGATCCATGACGTAGCGACGCTGGAGCGGGGCCATTTGCGGCTGGCGATGACCCCGACGTTCACCGCCTATCTGGTGGGGCCGGCGATCGATGCGTTCTACCGTCGCTATCCGGGAGTCACGTTGAGCATTGAGGAAATGGCGCAAGAGCGGATCGAAACGCTGCTGGCGCAGGATCGACTGGATCTGGGCATCGCTTTTGAGATGGCGCAGTCGGTGGAGGTGGAAGCCACGCCGTTGTTCAGCGAGACGCTGGAGCTGATGGTCGGCGCCGATCATCCCCTGGCGGCGCGGCGTCGGCCGCTGGCGCTGGCGGAGTGGCAACATCTGCCGCTGGCCTTGCTGAGCGGCGACTTCGCCACGCGGCAGTTTATCGATCGCTACTGCACGCAGCTCGGTTTTCGGCCGCAGGTGGCGGTGGAGGCCAATGCGCTGGGCGCCATCCTTGAGATCGTGCGGCGCGGGCAGCTCGCCACGCTGCTGCCGGCCGCCATTGCGCGCGAGAACCGGCAGTTGAAAAAGGTGGTGCTGGCCAACGCCATGCCGGCCCGGCAGGCGGTGTTGCTGCAGCGCAAAGGCGCTTACCGCAGCGCCGCCGCGCAGGCGTTTATCGCCGTATTGCAGCAACAGGGCGTTACGCCAACGCACTCCAGCGCTGCGTCATCCCGAGCAGATGCACCAGCCCGAAACCGAGGCAAATCAGCGAGCTGACGACGATGAAGCGTTGGCTGCGGCCGGTATCGCGCAGGGCGAAGGGGCCGGCGACGCCGCGCAGCAGGTAGATAAAGGTGATGATAAACAGCGCGGGCCGCAGCAGCGGCAGCGGCGCGATCAGCCCGGCGCCGGACAGTGCGTACAGAGCCCAAATAAACAGCACCAGCGCGATACCGGCGGTGACGACGGCCGGGAACTTTTTACCGGCTTCCGCCGCCTTAATGAAGCGATCGCCGGCGCCGCACAGCCGATAGCCGCGCGGCCCGGCGGCGATCACCCAAATATGCAGCAGGGCGGCGATGGCGCTCAGCGCAGCGCCGATCAACAGCGCGGTGTTATAGAGGTGTGGCATGGTAGGGCTTCCCTGTCAGCAGAGTGGTTGGCATGAAGCGTAGACCAGAAAAGACGAATTAACCGAACGCAACAGGGAAGAGGAGCACGTGATGAGAGTGGCGACAGGCATGCTGAGCGTATTGGCGCTGTGGAGCGGGCTGGCGATAGCGCAATCTGCGGCGCTGACGCTGCCGCGGGAAGACAAATCGAGCATTCGTTACTATCTGGATGCCGCCGTGCCAGGGAAGACGTCACCGGCGCTGCTGGTGATCCTGCAAGGCTCGGATTGCAACAGCGTGCGGCATATTCGTCTGGTCGCGCCAATGCGGCAGGTGTTACCGGCCGCAGACCTGCTGACGGTGGAGAAATACGGCATCGACGACCGGTTGCCGTACAGCGAAGACGTGCCGCGGTGGGATTGTCCGGACGCTTTCGTGCAGCGCGACACGCCGCAGCAGCGGGTGAGCGATGTCACCCAGGTGCTGCAGACGGTGATTAAGCAAAACGGCTATCGACAGGTTGCGGTGCTGGGGGGCAGCGAAGGGGCGGTGATCGCCAATCTGGTGACGGCCTCCTCGGGCCGGATTGACGCCACCCTGGCGTTCAGCGGTGGCGGACGATGGTTCATCGACGACGTGCGCCACAGCGCCGCCAGCGCGCCGGCGGAAGAGAAAGCCGGGCTGAACGCATTTTTACAGCAGGTGCTGACGGCGCCGCCGTTCACCCTGAACGCCAGCGATCATGGCTATGGCTGGTGGCACGGCATGCTGAGCATCGATCAGCTCGCCACCCTGCGAAGCATCAAGACGCCGGTGCTGATCGTTCAGGGCGAGCGGGATCGCGCCGTTTCACCGGGGGCAGTCGGGAAAATGATCGCCGAGCTGCGGGCCGCAGGCAAAACGAATATCACCTACCTTAATTATTCGGCATTGGACCATGTGATGCGGCGCGAGAACGGCGACAGCGAGATGACGCGGGTGGTGGCGGATATGCGCGTGTGGCTGGAGCAGCAGCTGCGTTGAGCGGCCATGCCACTCACAAATATTCTTGCTAATCAGGCGGTGCGCTCGTTGGGGCGTTTCGCCTGGGTATTTTCCGCTAAACCGCCTGCGGGCGGATGTGCCCGCAACCGCTCAAAATGTCACCGAAACTTCCCGCGATCTCTGCACCCCGTTGTGGCATAATGCGCGCCAAATCACATTCCCTATGTATAAAGAGCGAGCGCTGTGTTAAGCACTAACAACATCACCATGCAGTTCGGCAGTAAGCCGCTGTTTGAAAACATCTCTGTCAAATTCGGCGGCGGCAACCGTTACGGCCTGATCGGCGCCAACGGCTGCGGCAAGTCCACCTTTATGAAAATCCTCGGCGGCGATCTGGCACCGAGCGGCGGCAACGTGTTCCTCGATCCGAACGAGCGCCTGGGTAAACTGCGTCAGGACCAGTTCGCCTTCGAGCAGTACAGCGTGCTGGACACCGTGATCATGGGCCACACCGAACTATGGGCGGTGAAGGAAGAGCGCGACCGCATCTACGCCTTGGCGGAGATGAGCGAAGAAGACGGCTATAAAGTGGCCGATCTGGAAGTGGCCTACGGCGAAATGGACGGCTACAGCGCCGAAGCGCGTGCCGGCGAACTGCTGCTCGGCGTTGGCATCCCGGTGGAACAACACTACGGTCCGATGAGCGAAATCGCGCCAGGCTGGAAACTGCGCGTGTTGCTGGCGCAGGCGCTGTTCTCCGATCCGGAAATCCTGCTGCTCGACGAACCGACCAACAACCTGGACATCGACACCATTCGCTGGCTGGAAAACGTGCTCAACGAGCGCAACAGCACCATGATCATCATTTCGCACGACCGTCACTTCCTGAACATGGTCTGCACCCACATGGCGGATCTGGACTACGGCGAACTGCGCGTTTATCCGGGCAACTACGACGAATACATGACCGCCGCCACTCAGGCGCGTGAGCGTCTGCTGGCGGACAACGCCAAGAAGAAGGCGCAGATCAATGAGCTGCAATCGTTCGTCAGCCGCTTCAGCGCCAACGCCTCCAAATCCAAGCAGGCCACCTCACGTGCCCGCCAGATCGACAAGATCCAGCTGGAAGAGGTGAAAGCCTCCAGCCGTCAGAACCCGTTCATCCGTTTCGAGCAGGACAAGAAGCTGTTCCGTAACGCGCTGGAAGTGGAGGCGCTCACCAAGGGCTTCGATGAAGGTCCGCTGTTCAACAAGCTAAACCTGATGGTGGAAGTGGGGGAGAAGGTCGCGGTGCTGGGCGCCAACGGCATCGGTAAAACCACCCTGCTGAAAACACTGGTGGGCGACGCGCAGCCGGACAGTGGCACCGTGAAGTGGTCGGAAAATGCCCGTATCGGTTACTACGCGCAGGATCACGAATACGAGTTCGACGACACCCTGAGCGTGTTCGACTGGATGAGCCAGTGGAAGCAGGAAAAAGACGACGAGCAGGCGGTGCGCAGCGTGCTGGGCCGTCTGCTGTTCAGCCAGGACGACATCAAGAAGAAAGTGAAGGTGTTGTCCGGTGGCGAGAAGGGCCGCATGCTGTTCGGCAAGCTGATGATGCAGCGCCCGAATATTCTGGTGATGGACGAACCGACCAACCACCTGGATATGGAATCCATCGAATCGCTGAACATGGCGCTGGAGATGTACGAAGGCACGCTGATCTTCGTCTCCCACGACCGTGAGTTCGTCAGCTCGCTGGCGACGCGCATTCTGGAGATCACCCCGAACAAGGTGATCGACTTTACCGGCAACTACGAAGACTATCTGCGCAGCCAGGGTATCGTGTAATCCTCACGGCAACGCATCAGGGCGGGAATTATCCCGCCCTTTTTTTATCCGTCATTTCCCGCCGCACACCTCGCAGTGCGGATCCTTTGGCAGTTTCATCTCCCGGAACTGCATGCTCATCGCATCGAACATCAACAGCTTGCCGCGCAGCGGCTGACCATAGTCGGCCAGCAGCTTGATGGCTTCCATCGCCTGCAGAGTGCCGATAGTGCCGACCAGCGGCGCCATCACGCCCGCTTCAACGCAGGTGAGGGCGCTGTCGCCGAACAATCGGCTCAGGCAGCGGTAGCAGGGTTCGCCCGGCTGATAGGTGAACACGCTGAGCTGGCCCTCCATGCGGATCGCCGCGCCGGAAACCAGCGGCTTGCGCTGCGCGTGGCACAGACGGTTCAGCGCATTGCGCGCCGCTACGTTGTCGGTGCAGTCCAGCACCAGATCGCAGGCGGCGATCTCTGCCGCGACTGCGTCATCTTCCAAACGACCGTCGATCGCGTCGATGCAGATATGCGGGTTGATGGCGCTCAGTTCCTGCCTGGCCGAGGCGACCTTGCTCATGCCGATGCGATCGTCGCGGTGCAGGATCTGGCGCTGCAGGTTGGAGAGCGAGACGGTGTCGAAATCCACCAGCACCAGATGGCCGACGCCGGCCGCCGCCAGGTAAGGCGCGGCGGCGCAGCCCAGCCCGCCCAGCCCGGCGATCAGCACGCGGGCGGCCTTCAGTTTCTCCTGGCCGTCGAAGTCAAAGCCGCGCAGCACGATCTGGCGGTTGTAGCGCAGCGCTTCGGCGTCGGTCAGTTCCGGCAGCATGTTCAGCTCCTCAGCAGGGCGTTGAACGGCTCAATCTCCACCGTTTCACCCGCTGCCACTGAACCGCGTTCGCGCTCCAGCACGATGAAACAGTTGCCCTGGCTGTAGGAGCTGAACACGTGCGAACCCTGGTGTCCGGTGGTGCTCACCTCCAGTTCGCCCGCGGCGTTGCTGCTGAACACGCCGCGCTGGAAGTCGAGGCGGCCCGGCGATTTCTTCAGCGGCGTCAGTACCCGCGCGCGCAGGCGCGGCGGCAGGCGCCAGTCGCTGTGGCCGGCCAGCTTCGCCAGCAGCGGTTGCACCAGTTGGTAGAAGGTCAGGGCGGCGGAGACCGGGTTGCCCGGCAGGCCGCAGAACCAGGCGTGGCCCAGTTTGCCGAAGGCGAACGGTTTGCCGGGTTTGATCGCCAGCTTCCAGAAGCTGACCTGGCCCAGTTCGTCGAGCATCTGTTTGGTGTAGTCGGCTTCGCCGACCGAGACGCCGCCGCTGCTGATCACCACGTCAGCCTGGCTGTCCGCCTGTGTAAAGGCGGCGCGCAGCGCGTCGCGATCGTCGCGGATAATGCCGAGATCGAGCACTTCACAGCCCAGCTGTTCCAGCATCAGGCGCACCGCGAAGCGGTTGGTGTCGTAGATCTGGCCCGCCTGCAGCGGCTGGCCAACCGGCTGCAGCTCGTCGCCGGTGGAGAACACCGCAACCTTCAGCTTACGCATCACCTGCACTTCAGCGACCCCGAGCGAAGCCAACAGCGGCAGCTGCGCGGCGCCCAGCTTCACGCCGGCCGGCAACACGCTCGCGCCCCGGCGAATGTCTTCGCCCGCCAGACGGATATTCTGGCCTGCTTCTGCCGGTGCACTAAAACGCACGCCCTGGTCGCTCACTTCGGCCTGTTCCTGCATGACTACCGCCTCCGCACCGGCCGGGATCGGCGCCCCGGTCATGATGCGCACGCAGCTGTTGGCCGGCCATTCGCCGTCGAACGGCGCACCGGCGAAGGCCTTACCGGCGACCGGCAGCGGAACGTCGGCCTGTAAATCGGCAAGGCGCACCGCATAGCCGTCCATCGCCGAGTTGGCGAACGGCGGCACGTCGAGCGGCGAGACTACCGGCGCGGCGGTGATGCGGCCGGCGGCGGCGGTCAGGGCGACGGATTCGGTTTGCTGCAGCGGGGCGATCTGCCCGAGCATTTTTTCCAGCGCTTGCTCCAGGGAGATGAGATCGGAAGTATGGCAATGATCCATAAGAGGAACTCCGTAATCAGGGTGCGCTCAAAGAGCGACAAAGTGCGGCTATTATGGCAGAGAACGCCGGGGGGGAGAACGGATTATGCCCGCCATCTTTCGCACTGCGTCGTGAGGGCGTTCGGGTATAAACTGGGGAAAACAGAGGAGAATCATGATGCATAAACAGGTTATCGAGTTCTGGTTCGACGAGATAGAACCCATCATGTGGTTCAAAAAGGACGACGACTTCGATCGTCTGCTGCACAGCCGCTTCGGCGAAATCTGGCGGGCGGCGGCGGCGGGGGAGCTGGCGCACTGGCGCGACACCATCGAGGGACGCTTGGCGGAGGTGATCGTGCTCGATCAGTTCAGCCGCAACCTGTTCCGCGGCACGCCGCAGTCGTTCGCCTGCGACGGCATGGCGCTGGTCCTGGCGCAGGAAGCGATCCGCAGCGGCGAGTGCGAACGGCTGAGCCGCGAGCAGCGCGGCTTCCTCTATCTGCCGTTCATGCATTCGGAA
Organism: Serratia sp. Ae19-1; assembly: GCF_059801225.1. Taxonomy (NCBI): domain Bacteria; kingdom Pseudomonadati; phylum Pseudomonadota; class Gammaproteobacteria; order Enterobacterales; family Yersiniaceae; genus Serratia; species Serratia sp. Ae19-1. The sequence continues at coordinate 694,166 of NZ_JBCHWD010000001.1, forward strand.
TCGCCGCTGATTCACCAACAGGCGCTGGTGTTATATACCGAGCTCAATAACGGCGACCAGCTGGAGTTCGAGCTGCGGCATAAGGCGATTATCGATCGCTTCGGCCGCTACCCGCATCGCAACGCGATATTGGGGCGCACCAGCACGCCGGAAGAAGAGGCCTTTTTGCAGCAGCCAGGCTCGGGTTTTTAATCGTCGGATCATCTGCGCCCGACCGGGGAAAAAACAGCAGGCCGGGCGTCGAAATAATGATTATTCAGCGCGAACGTTTATTTCATTACGCTACGCCCCTATTTCCGCATGCGGGATTACCATTAATCCCAACCGCGCTGTCAGCGGTTTTTCGATTTTCATAACTCGCTGTTTTTATTCCAATAAGCTATTTCAAGGTGCGAAACGGTCTAAGCGCGCTACGCTAAAAGCGGGGCGTGGACGTTATGCTGTACTTCCACTGTCGGACCAAATAGAGTCGAAAAAGACTGAATAATAATGATACCGCGCTCAGCTTTTTCGCTGTGCAACGGCGGGATTAACACAGGGTGTCAGGCAAATGAGCAAACCAGTGATTGCCATTCATGGCGGCGCGGGCGCAATTACCCGGGCGGCGCTGAGTGCGGAAAAGGAACGGCAGTATATTCAGGCGTTGTCCGAGATCGTGGCCGCCGGGCAGGCGATATTGGCGCAGGGCGGCAGCGCGCTGGACGCGGTGACCGAAGCGGTGCGGCTGCTGGAGGAGTGCCCGCTGTTCAACGCCGGCAAAGGGTCGGTGTTTACCCATCAAGGCACCCACGAGCTGGATGCCTGCGTGATGGACGGCCGCACCTGCGATGCTGGCGCCGTCGCCGGCGTCGGCCGCATTCGCAACCCGGTGCTGGCGGCGCGCGCGGTGCTGGAAAATAGCGAACACGTGCTGTTTGCCGCCGAAGGCGCCGAGAAGTTCGCCGCCGCCCACGGCCTGGAAATGGTTCCCCCCGATTTCTTCTTCACTCAGGAACGCTTTGATCAGCTGCACCGCGCCCAGGCGGAGCAGGGCCGGGTATGGCTCGATCACGACGGCGCGGCGCAGGCCGGCGATCCGCTCGATCCCGATCGCAAATTCGGCACGGTCGGCGCAGTGGCGCTGGATGCGCTGGGCAACCTCGCCGCCGCCACCTCCACCGGCGGCATGACCAACAAACAGGCCGGCCGAGTGGGCGACACGCCGATCATCGGCGCCGGCTGTTATGCCAACAATGCCACGGTGGCGGTTTCCAGCACCGGCACCGGCGAAATCTTCATGCGCGGCGTGGCGGCCTATGACGTCTCCGCCCTGATCGAATACGCCGGCCTCAGTTTGCAAGAGGCCAGCGATCGGGTGGTGATGGAGAAACTGCCGGCGCTCGGCGGCAGCGGCGGCATGATCGCCGTCGATCGCCACGGCAATATCGCGCTGCCGTTCAACAGCGAGGGGATGTACCGCGGTTTTGGCTATGTCGGCGATGCGCCGTCCGTCGGGATTTATCGCTAATCGTTCACCGGGAGGGTGCATGACCGACGTTTCATTCCAGCCCGCCGGCGGCGGCGGGCTGTCATTGCCGCCGCAGCGTGTGCTGTCGGTGCGCGATCTGAGCATCAGTTTTCCTCAATCGGAAGGCGCCGTGGAAGCGGTGCGCAGCCTGTCATTCGATCTCGATCGCGGCGAGACGCTGGCGATCGTCGGTGAGTCCGGCTCCGGCAAATCGGTCACTTCGCTGGGGCTGATGCGGTTGGTGGAGCAGGGCGGCGGGCGCATCGTCAGCGGCGCCATGACGCTGCGCCGCCGTGACGGCGCGCTGCTCGATCTGGCGCGCGCCTCGCAGAGCACGCTGCGCAGGGTGCGCGGCGCTGACATGGCGATGATCTTCCAGGAGCCGATGACCTCGCTCAACCCGGTGTTTCCGGTCGGCGAGCAGATCGCTGAATCGCTGCGCCTGCATCAGGGGATGGATCACCGCAGCGCGCGCCAGGAGGCGCTGCGTATGCTCGATCTGGTGCGTATTCCGGAGGCCAAAGAGGTGCTGGGGCGCTACCCGCACCAGCTTTCCGGCGGCATGCGCCAGCGGGTGATGATCGCCATGGCGCTCTCCTGCAAGCCGGCGCTGCTGATCGCCGATGAACCCACCACCGCCCTCGACGTCACCATTCAGGCGCAGATCCTGCAGCTGATCCGCGTGCTGCAACGGGAGATGCAGATGGGGGTGATCTTCATTACTCACGATATGGGCGTGGTGGCCGAGATCGCCGACCGGGTGCTGGTGATGCGCCGTGGCGAACAGGTGGAACAGAATCGGGTGCGTGAGCTGTTCGCCGCGCCGCAGCAGGACTACACGCGGGCGCTGTTGGCGGCGGTGCCGAAGCTGGGGGCGATGGCCGATTGCCCGCTGCCGGCGAAGTTTCCGCTGCCGGGTGACGAGGGCGATGAAGTGCCGCAGGATACCGTGCCGCCGAGCGCCGCGCCGATCCTGCAGGTGGAGCATCTGGTCACGCGTTTTGATCTGCGCGGTGGGCTGTTCAATCGGGTTACTCGCCGGGTACACGCGGTGGAAAACGTCAGTTTCGATCTTTACCCCGGCGAGACGCTGGGACTGGTGGGCGAGTCCGGCTGCGGCAAGTCCACCACCGGGCGCTCTTTGCTGAAGCTGGTGGACAGCCAGAGCGGCACCATCACCTTCGCCGGGCGGCGAATCGATCAGTTGAAGGGGCCGGCGCTGCAGCACCTGCGGCGCGATATTCAGTTCATCTTTCAGGATCCCTACGCCTCGCTCGATCCGCGCCTGACGGTCGGTTTCTCCATCATGGAGCCGCTGCTGGTGCACAACGTGATGCGCGGCCGGGAAGCGGAGCGGCGCGTGGCCTGGCTGCTGGAACGCGTCGGCCTGCTGCCGGAGCATGCGCGCCGCTACCCGCACGAGTTTTCCGGTGGCCAACGCCAGCGCATTTGCATCGCACGCGCGTTGGCGCTGAACCCGAAAATGGTGATCGCCGACGAGGCGGTCTCGGCGCTGGACGTGTCGATTCAGGCGCAAATCGTCAATCTGTTGCTCGATCTGCAGCGCGAGTTCGGCATCGCTTTTCTGTTCATTTCACACGACATGGCGGTGGTGGAGCGCATCAGCCACCGGGTGGCGGTGATGTACCTCGGGCAAATTGTCGAGATCGGCCCGCGGCAGGCGGTGTTTGACAACCCGCAGCATCCCTACACCCGCAAGCTGATGGCGGCGGTGCCGGTGGCCGATCCCGCTCACGCCCACAAACGGCAGCCGTTGCCGGTCGATGAGATCCCCAGCCCGGTACGCGCGCTGGGTGATGAACCCGTTACCGCACCGCTGGTGCAGGTTGGCGCCGGGCACTTTGTCGCCCGCCACCCGATCGCCGGTGCTTTTTAAAGACCTCAGGAGAGACAAGCGACATGAAGCACACATTCAAACGCAATGCGCTGTTGGCCGCCGTACTGCTGGCGGCGGGAACCGGCCCGGTCTGGGCGGCCAAGGACGCGGTGATCGCCGTGGCGTCCAACTTCACCACCCTCGATCCTTACGACGCCAACGACACGCTGTCGCAGGCGGTAGCCAAGTCTTTCTATCAGGGGCTGTTCGGCTTCGACAAGGACATGAAGCTGGTGAACGTGCTGGCGGACAGCTATGAGGTCAGCAAAGACGGCCTGACCTACACCGTTAAACTGCGCCAGGGCATTAAATTCCACGACGGCACCGCGTTCAACGCCGAGGCGGTGAAGGTTAACCTCGACCGCGCCAGCAACCCGGACAGCCACCTCAAGCGCTACAACCTGTTCAAGATGATCGACAAAACCGAGGCGGTGGACGCCAATACGGTGAAAATCGTGCTGAAGGCGCCGTTCTCGGCGTTCGTCAACAATCTGGCGCACCCGGCGGCGGCGATCATCTCGCCGGCGGCGCTGAAGCAATACGGCAAGGAGATCGGTTTCCACCCGGTCGGCACCGGGCCGTACCAGTTCGAGACCTGGAACCAGACCGATTTCGTCAAGGTGAAGAAGTTCGATGGCTACTGGCAGCCGGGGCTGCCGAAGCTCGACAGCATCACCTGGCGCCCGGTGGTGGATAACAACACCCGCGCGGCGATGTTGCAGACCGGCGAGGCGACCTTCGCCTTCCCGATCCCTTACGAGCAGGCCAAGGTGCTGGAAGGCAACGCCAAGCTGGACGTGGTGGCCGCGCCGTCGATCCTGCAACGTTACATCAGCATGAACGTCACCCAAAAGCCGTTCGATAACCCGAAGGTGCGTCAGGCGCTGAACTACGCCATCAACAAGGACGCGCTGATCAAGGTAGCGTTCGCCGGCTACGCGGTGCCGGCGGAAGGGCCGGTGCCGCCGGCGATCGACTTCGCCGCCCGCTATAAGCCGTGGCCGTACGATCCGGCCAAGGCGCGTGAGCTGCTCAAAGAGGCCGGCTATCCGAACGGTTTCACCACCACGCTGTGGTCGTCCCACAACCACAGCACCGCGCAGAAGGTGCTGCAGTTCACTCAGCAGCAGCTGGCGCAGGTGGGGGTGAAAGTGACGGTGACGGCGATGGACGCCGGGCAGCGCGCGGCGCAGGTGGAAAGCGTCGGGGTGAAAGACACCGGCGTGCGGATGTTCTATACCGGCTGGTCGGCTTCGACCGGGGAGGCCGACTGGGCGCTGTCGCCGCTGTTCTCCACTCAGGCGGCACCGCCGAAGCAGTTCAACACCGCGTTCTACAGCAACCCGCAGGTGGACAAGGATCTGACCGACGCGCTGGCGACCACCGATCGCGCCGAGAAACAGAAACTGTACCAGGACGCGCAGGATCGCATCTGGGCCGACGCGCCTTGGATCTTCCTGGCGACCGAACGTCTGTTGTCGGCCAACAGTAAACAGCTGAGCGGCTTCTACGTGATGCCGGATACCTCGTTCAACTTTGATAACGCCGATCTGAAATAAGGCGCCCATCCCCGCCCGTGGCCACGCGGCTGCGGGCGGGGGAAGGAATGAGATGCTCAATTATTTTCTGAAACGACTGCTGGGCCTGATCCCGACGCTGCTGATCGTGGCGGTGCTGGTGTTTCTGTTCGTCCATCTGTTGCCGGGCGATCCGGCGCGGCTGGCGGCGGGGCCGGAGGCCGACGAGGCGGTGGTGCAGCTGGTGCGCAAGGATCTGGGGCTGGATAAGCCGCTGCCGCAGCAGTTCGCGCACTTCTTCGTCAACGCGCTGCGGGGCGACTTCGGCATCTCGATGGTGTCCAAACGGCCGGTGAGCGAAGAGATCGCTTCGCGCTTTATGCCGACCTTCTGGCTGACCGTGGCCAGCATGCTGTGGGCGGTGGCGTTCGGTCTGGCGATCGGCGTGGTGTCTGCAGTGTGGCGCAACCGTTGGCCGGATCGTCTCGGCATGACGCTGGCGGTGTCGGGGGTCTCGTTCCCGGCCTTTGCGCTCGGCATGCTGTTGATGCAGGTGTTCTCGGTCGAGCTGGGGTGGCTGCCGACGGTGGGTGCCGACAGCTGGCGGCACTACATTCTGCCTTCGATAACCCTGGGGGCGGCGGTGGCGGCGGTGATGGCGCGCTTCACCCGCGCTTCGTTCGTCGAGGTGCTGCAGGAGGACTACATGCGCACCGCGCGCGCCAAGGGCGTGCGGGAAAGCGTGGTGGTGATGAAACACGGCCTGCGTAACGCGATGATCCCGGTGGTGACCATGATGGGGCTACAGTTCGGCTTCCTGCTCGGCGGTTCGATCGTGGTGGAGAAGGTGTTCAACTGGCCGGGGCTGGGGCGGTTGCTGGTGGACTCGGTGGAAATGCGCGATTACCCGGTGATCCAGGCCGAGGTGTTGCTGTTCTCGCTGGAGTTCATCCTGATCAACCTGCTGGTGGATATGCTGTACGCGGCGATCAACCCGGCGATTCGTTACCAATGAGGATGCGGCATGATTAAGCATTGGCGGCGCAACGCCGCACTGAAGGTGATGCCGCTTATCGAGCCCAACGCGGTGCGCACGCCGTGGGGCGAGTTTTGGCGGCGTTTTCGCCGCCAGCGGGCGGCGCTGGTCGCCGGTCTGTTGGTGTTGCTGCTGATCGCGGCGGCGCTGCTGGCGCCTTATCTGGCGCCGTTCGATGCGGAAAACTATTTCGATTACGACCGGCTGAACGAAGGGCCTTCGCTGATGCACTGGCTGGGTGTCGATTCCCTCGGGCGCGATATCTTCAGCCGCATCCTCATGGGCACGCGCATTTCGCTGGCGGCCGGGGTGTTCTCAGTGCTGGCGGGCGGGGCGATCGGCACCTTGCTGGGGCTGCTGGCCGGCTACTATGAGGGCTGGTGGGATCGCCTCACCATGCGCGTGTGCGACGTGCTGTTCGCGTTTCCCGGCATTCTGCTGGCGATCGGCGTGGTGGCGATCATGGGCAGCGGCATGGCCAACGTGATTGTCGCGGTGGCGATCTTCAGCATTCCGGCCTTTGCTCGCCTGGTGCGCGGCAACACGCTGGTGCTGAAGCACCTGACCTATATCGAGTCGGCGCGCAGCATCGGCGCTTCGGACTGGACCATCATTCTGCGGCACATTCTGCCGGGCACGTTGTCGTCGATCGTAGTCTATTTCACCCTGCGCATCGGCACCTCGATCATCACCGCCGCCAGCCTGTCTTTTTTGGGCCTGGGCGCCCAGCCGCCGACGCCGGAGTGGGGGGCGATGCTCAACGAGGCACGCGCCGATATGGTGATCGCGCCGCACGTGGCGATCTTCCCCAGCCTGGCGATATTCATCACCGTGCTGGCGTTCAACCTGTTGGGCGACGGATTGCGCGACGCGCTCGATCCGAAGCTGAAGGGGTGATGCTTTAACGTATGGCGCATATTTGAACGGGCTCAAATGTCGTCTCAATGCTACTATCGTTCGATAAACCGTGTTGTTTGCACGAAAATGAGTGAGAGAGGTGCCGATGCCAGTAAAACAACGAACGACGCAAAGTGTGACCATGACGCTGGAACGCAGTTTGTTGAGCCGTGCGCGTGAGGCGGGGATTAATCTCAGTGCGACGCTAACTGCTGCTTTAGATGCTGAGTTGCGTCAGCATGAGAGGATAAAATGGCAGGAAGAAAACCGAGAGGCGCTTGAAGCGCTTAACCGATTTAATGATGAGCATGGTTGCTTTAGCGACGAATACAGGACGTTTTAGCGATGCAATTTACGGTGTATGCGAATAGGGGGAACAGCGCGGTTTATCCCCTGCTGCTTGATGTGACGAGCGATATCATTGGGCAATTAAATCGTCGGGTTGTGATCCCTTTGTTGCCCGTTGAAAAATACCCGGGGAGTACACGACCGGAGCGCTTGATCCCGTTGATCCGATTGATTGATGACAACGAGTACGCCGTGATGACATATGAAATGGCCAGCATCCCGGTTCGGGCTTTGGGGGCCGAGTTTTGTGATGTTTCCCAGTATCGGACCAGGATAAAAGCCGCCATCGACTTTCTTCTTGACGGTATTTGAAGAAATCCGGGCGGTTTAACCGCCCGGATTTTTTATCAGCGGAACAGGTGCTCGGCGTGGAAGCGCAGGTGATCTTCCACGAAGGTGGCGATGGTGAAGTAGCTGTGATCGTACCCCGGCTGAATGCGCAGCGTCAGCGGCCAGTCGCGCTGACGCGCCAGTTCGGCCAACCGCGCCGGCTGCAGCTGATCGGCCAGGAACTGGTCGTCGTCGCCCTGGTCGATAAGCACCGGCATTTTCTCCGCGCCGCTGGCCAGCAGATGGCAGCTGTCGTACTGCAGCCATTGGCTTTCGTCGCTGCCCAGATAGGCGGTGAACGCCTTGCGGCCCCACGGCACCTGGCACGGGTTGACGATCGGCGCGAACGCCGACACCGAGCGGAAGCGCTGCGGATTGCGAAACGCCATCATCAGCGCGCCGTGGCCCCCCATCGAGTGACCGAAGATAGATTGACGATCGCTGACGCTGAAGTGCTGTGCGATCAGCGCCGGCAGTTCGGCGCTGACGTAATCGTACATGCGGAAGTGACGATCCCACGGCGCCTGGGTGGCGTTCAGGTAGAACCCGGCGCCCTGGCCCAGATCGTAGCCTTCGTCGTTCGGCACCTCGTCGCCGCGCGGGCTGGTGTCCGGCATCACCAGCACCAGACCCAGCTCGGCGGCGATGCGTTGCGCGCCGGCTTTCAACGTGAAGTTCTCGTCGTTGCAGGTCAGCCCCGACAGCCAGTACAGTACCGGCGGCGGGTTATCATCGCGCGGCGGCGGCAGGTAGATGCTGAATGTCATGTTGCAATTCAGGCTCTGCGCCGCGTGGCGATAACGCTGTTGCCAGCCGCCGAACATGCGGTGCTCTTCGAGAAGTTCCAATGACAACGTCATCTCTGCCTCCTGGCTTATTGGTCGAAGTGGATAACGGTGCGGATCGATTTGCCTTCGTGCATCAAATCGAACGCTTCGTTGATCTGCTCCAGCCCCATGGTGTGGGTGATAAAGTCGTTCAGCGCGAACTCGCCGTTCAGATAACGCTCGACGATGCCCGGCAGCTGCGAACGGCCCTTGACGCCGCCGAACGCCGAACCGCGCCAGACGCGGCCGGTCACCAGCTGGAACGGACGGGTGGCGATCTCTTCACCGGCGCCTGCGACGCCGATGATCACCGACTCGCCCCAGCCCTTGTGGCAGCATTCCAGCGCGGAGCGCATCACGTTAACGTTGCCGATGCACTCGAAGGAGAAATCGACCCCGCCATCGGTCAGTTCGACGATCACGTCCTGAATCGGCTTGTCGTAATCTTTCGGGTTGATCAGGTCGGTGGCGCCCAGTTTGCGCGCCAGATCGAATTTGCTGGTGTTGAGATCGATGCCGATGATGCGGCCTGCGCCGGCCATCTGCGCGCCGATGATCGCCGACAGGCCGATACCGCCCAGGCCGAAGATCGCCACGGTATCGCCCGGCTGCACCTTGGCGGTGTTGATCACCGCGCCCATGCCGGTGGTCACGCCGCAGCCCAGCAGGCACACTTCTTCCAGCGGCGCTTCCTTGTTGATTTTCGCCAGTGAGATTTCCGGCACCACGGTGTACTCAGAGAAGGTGGACGTGCCCATGTAGTGGAAGATCGGCTTGCCGTCCTTGAAGAAGCGGGTGGTGCCGTCCGGCATCAGCCCTTTACCCTGAGTGGCGCGGATCGCCTGGCACAGGTTGGTCTTGCCGGATTTACAGAATTTGCACTCGCCGCATTCCGGGGTGTAGAGCGGGATCACGTGGTCGCCGACCGCCACGCTGGTGACGCCTTCACCGACCGCTTCCACCACGCCGCCGCCCTCATGGCCGAGGATCGCCGGGAACACGCCCTCCGGATCTTTGCCGGACAGGGTGTAGGCGTCGGTATGGCAGACGCCGGTAGCGACGATCCGCACCAACACTTCGCCTTTTTGCGGTGGCATCAGATCGACTTCCTCAATCTTCAGCGGCTGGTTCGGGCCCCAGGCAACGGCGGCGCGGGTTTTGATCATCTCCATCATAGTCTCCTCAGTAGTTTTCTTTTTAAATCAGGCGATATCGCTAACGTCTGATAAATCGTTGGGGGTGCTTTCATCAACAGCGGCGGTTTCCGTCTGTTCAATAATCAATTCTTTCAGCGCGCGCACGTTCGGCCCGAACGCGTCGCGGCGCCACAGCAGCCAGGTGGCGGTGTCGGCCACTTCCGGCGGGAGGGCGTGAACCCGCACCCGCTCATGGCCCGGCAGCAGGCTGAGCACCGAGTGCGGGATCATCGCCAACCCGGCGCCGCTGGCGACGCAGGCCAGCATCGCGTGATAGGACTGGATCTCCATGACCTGCCCCGGCCGCGCCCCTTCGTTTTTGAACCAGGCTTCCAGCCGCAGGCGGTAGGAGCAGCTGGCGCGAAAGGCGAACAGCGTTTCGCCATTGGCGTCTTTGGCGCTGTGGATCGGCGCATGATCGAGACAGGAGATCACCACCATATGTTCAGGATAGGCGATACAGCCGTTCAACTCGTCATAAGGCACCGGGCCGTCGACCAGGGCGGCCGCCAACGTGCCGGCGCGCACCCGATCGGCGATTTCGCCGGAGGTGCCGGTGGTCAGCGACAGTGAAACCTGCGAGAAGCGCTGGTGGTAAGCCGCCAACAGCGAGGGCAGGCGGGTGGCGGCGGTGCTTTCCATCGAACCGAGGGCGAAGTTGCCCGCCGGTTCGCCGGCGTGGGTGATGCTCATCGCCTCGTCGCTCAGCGCCAGAATCCGGTTGGCGTAACACAGAAAGTTATGGCCCATCGGCGACAGGCGCAGACGCTGCTTTTCACGGATAAACAGATCGGCGCCGAGCTCCTGCTCGAGCTGGCGCAGCCGGGTGGTCAGATTCGACGGCACGCGGTGCAGCTGCTCGGCGGCGCGGGCGACCGAGCCGGTTTCCGCCACGCAGCAGAACATGCGAAGCTGGGTCAGATCCATTTCATTCTCTTTTCGTGATGAACTTGATAACTATTATTCAGTTTTTGTGAGTTTAATACTGCGGCATGATACTGGCAACCTTCTTTTAACCTTTTTGGATACCGATATGGCTTTACGCATTGCCTTGGGTGGTTTTGTCGCGCTGATCGTCGCGATGGGCATCGGCCGCTTCGCTTTCACCCCTCAGGTGCCGCTGATGATCGCTGAACACCAGTTCAGCCTGACCGGTGCCGGGCTGGTGGCGGCGATCAACTATTTGGGCTACCTGTGCGGCGCCTATGATGCGATGCGCGCCACGCGCCACGTCGAACGGCGCCTGTGGCTCGGCGTGTGGGGCGCGGTGGCGCTGACGCTGCTGTCGGCGCTGGCGCAGGATGCGTGGACGCACGGCGCGCTGCGCTTCGTCATCGGTTGGGCCAGCGGCTGGGCGATGGTACTGGTGGCGGCCTGGACCAACGAGCGGTTGGCGCACTACGGTAGGCCGGCGCTGAGCGCGGCGGTGTTCGCCGGGCCGGGCGCCGGTATCTTCCTCAGCGGCATGCTGGCGGTGGGCATCAACACGCTGGGGCTGACGGCGGCGCAGGCCTGGCTGGCGTATGGCGTGCTGGCGCTGGTATTGATAGGAGCGATTAGCGCCTATCTGCCGCGGGCCGGCGAGTTGCACCGCCCGAACGCAGCCCTGGAGCCGCTGCTGTTGACGCCGGCGCTCAAACGTTTGGTGTGGAGTTACAGCCTGGCCGGCTTCGGCTACATCCTGCCGGCGACGTTCTTGTCGCAGATGGCGGCGGCGCGTTTTCCCGGCAGCCTGTTCGCGCAGTTCGTCTGGCCGGTATTCGGCGGCGCGGCGGTGCTGGGGATCGTCATCGGTATTCTGACCCGCCACCGCCTGACCACTCGGACCCGATTGGCGATCACGCTGTGGGTGCAGGCACTGGGCGTGCTGAGCGCCGAAGTGGTGCCGGGCGTGGCCGGTCTGGCGCTCGGGGCGTTGTTGACCGGCGGCGGTTTTCTCTGCGTGGTGCAGCTCGCTCTTCAGCACGGCCGGGAGCTGGCGCCGCGCCATGCGCGCTACATGGCCGGGTTGCTGACTACCGGCTATGCGATCGGCCAGCTGGTAGGGCCGATGCTGTCGGCGCTGTCGACCGCTTTGACCCATCGGCTGGAGCCGGCGTTGTACGTGGCGGTGGCGGCGCTGTTGGCGGCCGGCGTATTGGTGGTCAATACGCCAGCGCGGCGATTGGCGCAAAAAGCGGCGCCGCGGTGATTAAAATCCATACAAAAAACGTGGAATCCCGCAGCCGGCCTGATTGTGCTAAATGCGAATATTTCACCTGCGGATGACGCACAATCACTGGATAATCGCCGCGCTCTCATCTACAGTGGGGGCAAAATCTTGACCGGGTTCACGTTATCCATCACGAAAACTCTGCCGTCACGAGAGCAAGCAATCCGTCGGCCGCACGCCATGCCTGGCCGCCGGCGGGTTCCGTCCGCAGGAGAACAAGTACATGACATCATTAAGTAAAGAAGCCGCGCTGGTGCATGCGGCGCTGGAAGAGCGTGGTCTGGAGACACCGCTGCGCGGGGAAGTGCTGGATCGCGAAACGCGCAAACGCCGCATCAAAGAGCACATGACCGAAATCATGCAGCTGCTGAATCTCGATCTGTCCGACGATAGCCTGGCGGAAACGCCGCATCGCATCGCCAAAATGTATGTCGACGAGATCTTCTCCGGCCTGGACTACGCCAACTTCCCGAAAATCACCGTCATCGAAAACAAGATGAAGGTGGATGAGATGGTGACGGTGCGCGACATCACGCTGACCAGCACCTGTGAACACCACTTCGTGACCATCGACGGCAAGGCCACCGTGGCCTATATCCCGAAAGACTCGGTGATCGGTCTGTCGAAGATCAACCGCATCGTGCAGTTCTTCTCCCAGCGTCCGCAGGTGCAAGAGCGCCTGACCCAGCAGATCCTGGTGGCGCTGCAAACTCTGCTCGGCACCAATAACGTGGCGGTATCGATCGATGCGGTCCATTATTGTGTCAAGGCGCGCGGCATCCGCGACGCGACCAGCGCCACCACCACCACCTCGTTGGGGGGGCTGTTCAAGTCCAGCCAGAACACCCGCCAGGAGTTCCTGCGCGCGGTGCGTCATCACCAGGGGTGATGGCGTTGCGGGGCGACCCGCAAGACGACAACAGGCGCCTGCGGGCGCCTTTTTCATGAGCGGAAGACAGCGATAAAAAATGAACAGTCATCCTCTGCCGCGTATCGCCACGCTGGACTGCGTGCGCGGCATCGCCATCCTCGGCATTTTATTGCTGAACATCAGCGCCTTCGGTTTGCCGAAGGCCGCCTACCTCAACCCGGCTTATCTGGGTATGCCGTCATCACGCGACGCCTGGACCTGGGCGCTGCTCGATCTCTTCGCCCAGGCCAAATTCCTGGCGATGTTCGCGCTGCTGTTCGGCGCCGGGCTGCAAATGCTGTTGCGACGAGGCAAAAGCTGGATCCGCGCGCGGCTGTCGTGGCTGGTGCTGTTTGGCCTCGCGCACGCGATCTTGTTGTGGGACGGTGACATTCTGCTGGCCTACGGGCTGATCGGCCTGGTGTGCTGGCGCCTGATCCGCGATGCCAAAGAAACCTTTCAACTGCTGAAAACCGGCGTGGTGCTGTATCTGATCGGCGTGGCGGTACTGCTACTGCTCGGGTTTGTTTCGCACGGCGAACCGGGCGGCTTCTGGCTGCCTGGCGTGGCGGAGTTACAGTACGAGAAGTTCTGGAAGCTGCAGGGCGGTTTCGAAGCCTGGCGCAGCCGCGCCGATCTGCTCTCTTCCAGCCTGTTGGCCATCGGCGCGCAGTATGGCTGGGAGCTGGCGGGGCTGATGCTGTTCGGCGCCGGGCTGATGCGCAGCGGCTGGCTGCGCGGCAGCTACTCCTCCGGCTATTATCTGCGGCAGGCGGCGTGGCTGCTGCCGCTCTCGGTGCTGATCCAACTGCCGGCGGTGGCGCTGCAATGGCAGGTGCATTGGGACTATCGCTGGAGCGGTTTCCTGCTGCAGGTGCCGCGCGAGCTGGGCGCGCCGCTGCAGGCGATGGGCTATCTGGCATTGTGCTATGGCTTCTGGCCCGCGTTGTCGCGCCTGCGCATCGCTCACTGGCTGAGCCAGGTGGGGCGCATGGCGCTGAGCAACTACCTGTTGCAAACGCTGATCTGCACCACGCTGTTTTATCGCTTCGGTCTCTATGAGCAGTTCGACCGGCTGCAGCTGTTGGCGTTTGTACCGCTGGTCTGGTTGATCAATCTGGCGTTTTCCGCACTGTGGCTGCGTTATTTCACCCAGGGACCGATGGAGTGGCTGTGGCGCAAGCTGACGCAGATGGCCGCCGGCGAAGCGGAAACCAAAGCGCCGAAATGAGCGCCCACCGGCAGGTTAAAAAAATGTATGTAAACGTTTTCTTTCCTGTGACGTAATTCACGCAGAACAGCGGGCCAATCGGGGTAGGATAGCGCCACCGGCCACTACCCCGATTTCAGGATCCTGCATGCCTCCAGTTCATCCGATCACCATTCGCGACGTGGCGAAACGCGCCGGGGTCTCTGTCGCGACCGTCTCCCGGGTACTCAATCATAGCGCGTTGACCAGCAAAGAGACGCGCGAGCTGGTGCTGCAGGCGGTGGCGGAGTTGGGCTACCGCCCCAACGCCAATGCACAGGCGTTGGCGACCCAAAGCAGCGATACCTTGGGCGTGGTGGTGATGGACGTGTCCGATCCGTTCTTCGGTGCGCTGGTGAAAGCGGTAGACACGGTGGCGCAGAAACACCACAAATATCTGCTGATCGGCAACAGCTATCATCAGGCGGACAAAGAGCGCCATGCGATCGAAGTGCTGATCCGTCAGCGCTGTAACGCCCTGATTGTTCACGCCAAAGCCCTGAGCGACGCCGAACTGATCGGCTTTCTGGAGCAGGTGCCGGGCATGGTGCTGATCAATCGGATTATCCCCGGCTATGAGCCGCGCTGCGTTGGGCTGGATAACGTCTGCGGCGCCGAGATGGCGCTACGCCTGTTGCTGTCGCAGGGCCATCGGCGCATCGGCTATCTGGGTTCCAACCACCCGATCGAGGACGGGCCGCTGCGTCAGCAGGGTTACGCACAGGCGATGGCCGCCGCCGGGCTGGCGACGCCCGACAGCTGGCGCGCCTATGGTTCGCCGGATCTGCAGGGCGGCGAGGCGGCGATGGTGGAGCTGCTGGGGCGCAACTTACAGCTAAGCGCGGTGTTCGCCTACAACGACGCCATGGCCGCCGGTGCCATGGCGGTACTGAAAGAAAACGGTATCACTGTGCCGCAGCATTTCTCGCTGATCGGCTTCGACGACATTCCCATCGCGCGCTACACCAGCCCCAAACTCACCACGGTGCGTTACCCGATCGTTTCGATGGCCACGTTGGCGACCGAGCTGGCATTACAGGGCGCAGCTGGCCTGACGGAGCCGCAGGCCGAGCATCTGTTCATGCCGACGCTGGTGCGCCGCCATTCCGTCGCTCCCTGGCAAAGTGAGGCGACGGTCACTCTCTGACGATTTTGTCTTGTGTAACCGTTTTCAATCTGTGAGAAAATTCACAGATTATTAACATCACGCCGTCTATGCTCTAGGCGTTTTCCGGCGCAAAGGCCCTTGCC
Source organism: Serratia sp. Ae19-1 (assembly GCF_059801225.1). Taxonomy (NCBI): domain Bacteria; kingdom Pseudomonadati; phylum Pseudomonadota; class Gammaproteobacteria; order Enterobacterales; family Yersiniaceae; genus Serratia; species Serratia sp. Ae19-1. The sequence continues at coordinate 709,343 of NZ_JBCHWD010000001.1, forward strand.
GCTGTAACCTTTATCTCGCGCTGACGCAGCATTTCTCGGAAATAACAAGATCCACGGACGACAGGTGTTGAGTGGAAATCGCCTGGCCTGGGGTGTGCGCACTGCCGGTGACCATTGGCTCAAAGACGAGTAATACCCTACACAGAACCGGAGACTGACAATGAATAAGAAGGTTTTCACCCTGGCCGGCCTGGCCGCAGCCATGATGTTTGGCGCCGCAGCCCATGCTGATACCCGTATTGGCGTCACGATTTACAAATACGACGACAACTTCATGTCGGTGGTGCGCAAAGCGATCGAAAAAGACGCCAAGGCCTCGCCGGACGTCACCCTGCTGATGAATGACTCGCAGAACGACCAGTCCAAACAGAACGACCAGATTGACGTGCTGTTGGCCAAGGGCGTGAAAGCGCTGGCGATCAACCTGGTCGACCCGGCCGCGGCGCCGGTGGTTATCGATAAGGCGCGCGCAAACGATATCCCGGTGGTGTTCTACAACAAAGAACCTTCCCGCAAGGCGCTGGACAGCTACGACAAGGCGTATTACGTCGGCACCGACTCCAAAGAATCCGGCGTGATCCAGGGCGAGCTGATCGCCAAGCACTGGAAAGCCAACCCGGCCTGGGATCTGAACAAAGACGGCCAGATCCAGTACGTGTTGCTGAAGGGCGAGCCGGGCCACCCGGATGCCGAGGCGCGCACCACCTACGTGGTGAAAACGCTGAACGAGAAGGGCATCAAGACCCAACAGCTGCAGATGGATACCGCGATGTGGGACACCGCACAGGCGAAAGACAAGATGGATGCCTGGCTCTCCGGCCCGAACGCCAACAAGATTGAAGTGGTGATCGCCAACAACGACGCCATGGCGATGGGCGCGGTGGAAGCGCTGAAAGCGCATAACAAGACCAGCATTCCGGTGTTTGGCGTCGATGCGCTGCCTGAAGCGTTGGCGTTGGTGAAATCCGGCGCGATGGCGGGCACGGTGTTGAACGATGCCGACAACCAGGCGAAAGCCACTTTCGAGCTGGCGAAGAACCTGGCGGTGGGCAAACCGGCCACCGAAGGCACCCAATATAAAATCGAAAATAAAGTCGTGCGTATTCCTTACGTCGGCGTAGATAAAGACAACCTGTCTCAGTTTGTTAAATAAACGCTGAGATCCCGCTAAGACCCCGCCTGCGGCGCCAACACCAGGGATACCGCCGGCGGGGATGTTTACGACTGCAAATCGTTAAGCCAGGTGTATTTATGGCCGATAGTTCACGCGAATTTTTGCTGGAAATGACGGATATCTGTAAGTCGTTTCCCGGTGTCAAAGCCTTGGATAATGTCAATTTACGCGTCCGTCCGCACTCGATTCACGCCCTGATGGGGGAGAACGGGGCGGGGAAATCGACGTTGCTGAAATGCCTGTTCGGCATTTACAAGAAAGACAGCGGCAGCATCGTGTTTCAGGGCCGGGAAATCGATTTCAAGAGCTCGAAGGAGGCGCTGGAACACGGCGTTTCCATGGTGCACCAGGAGCTGAACCTGGTACTGCAACGCACCGTGATGGACAACATGTGGCTGGGGCGCTACCCGATCAAAGGCCTGTTTGTCGATCAGGATAAAATGCTCAAAGACACCCAGGCGATCTTCGACGAGCTGGATATCGACATCAACCCGCGCGAGAAGGTGGGTAATCTGTCGGTGTCGCAGATGCAGATGATCGAGATCGCCAAGGCGTTCTCCTACGACGCCAAGATCGTCATCATGGATGAACCGACCTCCTCGTTGACGGAGAAAGAGGTCAATCACCTGTTCACCATTATCCGCAAGCTGAAAGAGCGCGGCTGCGGCATTGTCTATATCTCGCACAAGATGGAGGAGATCTTCCAGCTGTGCGACGAGATAACGGTGCTGCGCGATGGCCAGTGGATCGCCACCCAGCCGCTGGAAGGGCTGGATATGGACAAGATCATCGCCATGATGGTCGGCCGCTCGCTGAGCCAACGTTTCCCCGACAGGCAGAACACGCCGGGTGAAGTGATCCTCGAGGTGAAGAATCTGACTTCGCTGCGCCAGCCCTCGATCCGCGACGTTTCCTTCGATCTGCATCAGGGCGAGATCCTCGGCATCGCCGGGCTGGTGGGCGCCAAGCGCACCGATATCGTCGAGACGCTGTTCGGCATTCGCGAAAAGGTGGCGGGTACTATCAAGCTACATGGCAAGGCGATCGACAACCACAGCGCCAACGAAGCGATCAACCACGGCTTTGCGTTGGTGACCGAAGAACGGCGTTCCACCGGGATTTACGCTTACCTCGACGTGGGCTTCAACTCGCTGATCTCCAATATCCGCAATTATAAGAACAAGCTCGGCCTGCTGGATAACGCGCGAATGAAGAGCGACACCCAGTGGGTGATCGACGCCATGCGGGTGAAAACGCCGGGGCATCACACCCATATCGGTTCGCTGTCCGGCGGCAACCAGCAGAAGGTGATCATCGGCCGTTGGCTGCTGACGCAGCCGGAGATCCTGATGCTGGATGAACCGACGCGCGGCATCGACGTGGGCGCCAAGTTCGAGATCTATCAGTTGATGACCGAGCTGGCGAAGAAGGGCAAGGGGATCATTATCGTCTCGTCCGAAATGCCGGAGCTGTTGGGGATCACCGACCGCATTTTGGTGATGAGCAATGGTCAGGTTGCGGGCATCGTTAACACCAAACAGACCTCGCAAAATGAAATCTTACGTCTCGCCTCCCTGCACCTTTAAGGATCGGAATTATGAACGCGCTAAATAAAAAAACCTTATTTACCTATTTCAAGGAAGGCGGCATTTACGTGGTGTTGCTGGTGCTGTTGGCCATCATCATCATTCAGGACCCCACCTTCCTCAGCCTGATGAACCTGAGCAACATCCTGACGCAGTCTTCGGTGCGCATCATCATTGCGCTGGGCGTGGCGGGGCTGATCGTCACCCAGGGCACCGACCTGTCCGCCGGGCGCCAGGTGGGGCTGGCAGCGGTGGTGGCTGCGACGCTGCTGCAATCGATGGATAACGTCAACAAAGTGTTTCCGCACATAGAAACCTGGTCGATTCCCCTGGTTATTCTGCTGGTGTGTGCGGTCGGCGCGGTGATCGGCCTGGTCAACGGCTTGATTATCGCCTATCTCAACGTGACGCCGTTTATCACCACCTTGGGCACCATGATCATCGTCTACGGCATCAACTCGCTGTATTACGACTCGGTCGGCGCTTCGCCGGTCGCCGGCTTCGATCCGAAGTTCTCCACCTTTGCCCAGGGCTTCTTGCGCTTCGGTGACTTCAAACTGTCGTACATTACCTTCTATGCGCTAATAGCCATCATATTCGTCTGGATCCTGTGGACCAAGACCCGCTTCGGCAAGAACATCTTCGCCATCGGCGGCAACCCGGAAGCGGCCAAGGTGTCCGGCGTCAACGTGCCGTTGAACCTGATCATGATCTATGCGCTGTCCGGCGTGTTTTACGCCTTTGGCGGCCTGCTGGAAGCGGGGCGCATCGGCAGCGCCACCAACAACCTCGGTTTTATGTACGAGCTGGACGCCATCGCCGCCTGCGTGGTGGGCGGCGTCTCGTTCGCCGGCGGTGTGGGTACGGTGTGGGGCGTGGTGACCGGGGTGATCATCTTCACCGTCATCAACTACGGTTTGACCTATATCGGCATCAACCCGTACTGGCAGTACATCATCAAGGGCAGCATCATCATCTTCGCCGTGGCGCTGGATTCGTTGAAATACGCCAAGAAGAAGTAGCTGTTTGGCTTCGCAGACAACAAGGCCGGCATATTGCCGGCCTTTCTTGTTGGGCATTGCGCGTCAGGGCTGTTTAGCTTTCTGCTTCTCTTCTTTCAGCTTGTGCTCCAGCTCCACCAACTGTTCCGGCGAGACGGCGGGATACCCCTGGGCGTCTTCCGGCACGGTGTGCATGGCGGAGATCGGGATCAGCGGGCCGAGGAAGCGCGGCTCGCGCTTGAGGATGTACAGATCGGTCAGTGCGCCCAAGCGGGCGAAGATCTCGCGAGCGCGCACCGTCATCATGTCTTTCGGCGACGGCACCGCGTAGCACTGCGCTTGAATCCCCATGTGCAGGGCGATAAACAGCGCCCGCTCGCAGTGGAAGCGTTGGGTGATGATGATGAAGTCGTTGGTGTCGAACACCTTGCGGGTGCGCACGATGGAATCCAGGGTGCGGAAGCCGGCATAGTCCAGCACGATATCGCTCGGCGCTACGCCGGCGGCGATCAGATCGCGCCGCATGGTCATCGGTTCGTTATAGCTTTGCTGGGCGTTGTCACCGCTCAGCAGCAGGTATTTCACCTTGCCGCTGTTATAGGCGTTGATCGCCCCCTGAATGCGGTAACGGTAATACTGGTTGATCACCCCGGTGCGGTAATACTTGGCGGTGCCGAGTACCACGCCGACCTGGCGGTGCGGCAATTCCTGCAGTTCGTCGTAGACGTAAGGCGCGGTTTTCCAGCTGATCCAGCGATCGAGCGCAATAGCCGAGCCCATCAACACCGCAATGATGATGAACAGGCTGATTATCAGGCGTTTCCACATGTTGTTGCCTTACGCGCGCCGGGCTGAAAAAGATGGATCAAGGCTACTTTACCTGACCGGGCGACGCAAGACGCGAACCGCCTGAAGCACGCGCTCCGCCGCATTTTTCGGCGGTTTTACCGCACAAAAAAGCCCGGCGGAGCCGGGCTGGGTCATTTCAGCGCGCCGATCAGAACGAGGTGCGCTTGTAGCTGCGGTACTGCGGTCGCCAGAAGTTGTGCTCGATGGCTTTCGACAGCGCGTCTTCGGAGGTGACGATCGCCACGCCCTGCAGCTGCGCGGCTTTGCCCACTTCCATGGCGATGCACTTCGACACGCCCTGAATATCGTCGATATTCGGCAGCAGCGCGCCGTGGCCGTCGGTAGCCAGCGGCGAACAGTCCGCCAACGCGCGGCTGGCGGCCATCAGCATGGAATCAGTGACGCGGGTGGCGCCGGAGGCCAGCACGCCGAGGCCGATGCCCGGGAAGATGTAGGAGTTGTTGCACTGGGCGATCGGGAACAGCTGGTCTTTATAGCTCACCGGGGCGAACGGACTGCCGGTTGCCACCAGGGCGGCACCGTCGGTCCAGTTGATGATGTCTTCCGGACGGGCTTCCACGCGTGAGGTCGGGTTGGACAGCGGCATCACGATAGGGCGTTCGCAGTGCTTATGCATCTCGCGGATCAGCTCTTCGGTAAACAGCCCCGGCTGGCCGGACACGCCGATCAGAATGGTCGGCTTGGCGTTGCGCACGACGTCCAGCAGCGAAATGGCGTCGCTGGCGGTTTCCCAGCCGGCGAGATTGTCGCTCTTCTGCACCAGCTTGCTCTGGAAATCGAGCAGGTTCGGCAGCTTGTCGGTCAGCAGGCCGAAACGGTCGACCATGAATACGCGGGCGCGCGCTTCGTCTTCGCTCAACCCTTCGGACTTCATCTGCGCGATGATCTGCTCGGCGATGCCGCAGCCGGCGGAACCGGCGCCGAGGAAGGTGACGGTTTGATCGCGCAGCTGGCTGCCGGCGGCGCGGCTGGCGGCGATCAGGCTGCCGAGGGTGACCGCGGCGGTGCCCTGGATGTCGTCGTTAAAGCAGCAGATCTCGTCGCGGTAGCGGTTCAACAGCGGAGTGGCGTTGTTCTGCGCGAAGTCTTCGAACTGCAGCAGGACGTTCGGCCAGCGGCGTTTGACCGCCTGAATAAACTCTTCGACGAAGGCGTGGTACTCCTCGCCGGAGATGCGTGGATGGCGCCAGCCCATGTACAGCGGATCGTTGAGGCGCTGCGGGTTGTTGGTGCCGACGTCCAGCACCACCGGTAGGGTGTAGGCCGGGCTGATGCCGCCGCAGGCGGTGTACAGCGACAGCTTGCCAATTGGAATCCCCATGCCGCCGATGCCCTGATCGCCCAGGCCGAGAATGCGCTCACCGTCGGTGACCACGATCACCTTGACGTTCTGCTTGGTGGCGTTTTGCAGCATGTCATCGATGCGATCGCGGTTCGGGTAGGAGATGAACAGCCCGCGCGCGCGGCGGTAGATATCGGAGAAGTGTTCGCAGGCCTCGCCGACGGTCGGGGTGTAGATGATCGGCATCATCTCGCTCAGGTGCGAGTCCAGCAGGCGGTAGAATAGGGTTTCGTTGGTGTCCTGGATGTTGCGCAGGTAGATGTGCTTATCGTTATCGTTCTTGAAATCCTGATACTGACGGTAGGCGCGTTCCACCTGTTCTTCGATGGTCTCCACCGCTTCCGGCAGCAGGCCGTGCAGGTTGAAGTGGCTACGTTCTTCCTCGGTGAAAGCGCTGCCTTTGTTCAGCAGCGGAAATTCCAGCAGAATTGGGCCGGCGTAAGGGATGTAGAGCGGGCGTTTGCTTTCGTATTCTAGTTCCATCAGTTTTACTCTTCACGTATCAGATAACTTTATTGCCGACGATCCTAAAAGATAAAGAGCAGATGTACAGCATTTGTTGCCAGATGATGAACCAGGTTGGCGTAATTATCGACAATCAAATGATTTTTTAACTAAATAAAGTGTCTGCGGCGGCATCGGGGCATTGTATTTGGCGGGCGGGGCTGTTAGCGGCGGAACCGGATGGCTCCGCCGTGGTGCGCTTAGAACGCGGTGCGGCTGACGTTCTGGCAGCCCAGCGCCGCCAGGGTGGCGCGGGTGGCGTCCCATTGGCTGATGATCGCGTCCTGCGGTTCGGCCAGCACGGCGCGGCGGATGTTCTGGCAGTCGCCGCCGGAGAGGTTCAGCAGGATCAGCGCGGCCTGCAGCGGCGGCAGGCTCGGGTTGAAGGCGGCGTTTTCCGCATAGCGGCCGGCGTAGATGTTGCCGTCTGCCGTTTCCAGCGCCACGCCGCTATGGGCGCGGCTGTATGGCGCGTGGCTTCGGTTGGCCGCCGCCAGCGCCGCTTGCGCCAGCGCATCGTTCAACGCCAGCTGATGGCCGTGATCGACCTCGTCCATCAGCAGTGAGGCGACATCCAGATCTTTCGGGCCGAAGGCGTCCGGCAGATAGTCCGCCAGCGTGGCCGGCGCGCGGCCCGGCAGGCGGATTTGCAGCTCGCCGCCGCTGTTCAGCTCATTCATAAACTGGCGGCAGTGGCCGCACGGCGTGTAGTTGACGGTGACCGAGGCCAGCGCTTTTTCGCCGCGCAGCCAGGCGTGCGTCACCGCACTCTGTTCCGCATGCACGGATTGCTGCAGTGGCGCGCCGCTGAACTCCATATTGGCGCCGAAATAGAGATTGCCGCTCTGCCCGCGCGCGATGGCGCCGACGTGGAAATGCGATATCGGGGTTAACGAGCAGGCCGCCGCCAGCGGCAGCAGAGCGAATGCCAGCGCGTCATCGTCCAGTCCGCAGCCTGAGCGGATCGCCGCCGCTTGCTCGGCCGTGAACATCGCCGGAAAGTCGGACGCGTCCAGATAGGGCTGCAGGGCGGATTGCAGTGTCGCGGGCAGTGCGCTGAAAGCGGTGTGAAAACGCGGATGCATAGAAGGTCTCTCTACAGGTTAACGGGATAACATTCTAGGCAGCGCGGTAACATTAAAGTGTGACCAATATCTCTTAATTGATGAAATCAATGCAATGAAATACATAAATGCGAGATGTATCGCAAGTTTAATCCTGTTTAACCGAACAGGTGCAGCAGCACCGGGAACAGAAATGGCGCCAGCAGTGAGGTGATGATGCCGCAGATCACCAGCGCCAGCGAGCCGAAGGCACCTTCCTGGTAGTCCATCTCCGCGCAGCGCGCGGTGCCCAGCGCGTGAGATGCGGTGCCCATCGCCAGGCCGCGCGCCGAGTGGGTGGTGATTTTCAACAGGTTGAACAGCGTATGGCCGAACACGGCGCCGAGGATGCCGACGAAAATGACGCAGACCGCGCTGATCGCCGGAATACCGCCGAGCGAGTCCGCGACGGCCATGGCGATTGGCGTAGTGACCGATTTCGGCAGAATAGAAGCGGCGATTTCCGGCGTAGCGCCCAGCCACAGGGCGATGGCGCCGCCGCTGATCATGGCGGTCAGGCTGCCGATGAAGCACACCGCGATAATCGACTTCCAGCGCGCGCGAATTTGGTGCAGCTGCTCATACAGCGGGAAGGCCAGCGCGACGACCGCCGGCTGCAGCAGATCGTTGAGGATCCTGCTGCCCTGAAAATAGCGCTCATAGGGGATACCGGTGAGCAGCAGCAGCGGGATGATCACCGCCATGGACACCAGCAGCGGGTTGAGCAGCGGCATGTTCAGTTTGCGCGCCAGCCAGCGCGCGGCGAAATAGACCGCCAGCGTCAGCGGCAGCGACCACCAGATTTCATGGATCATGGGTTGCCCTCCGTATCGTCGGGCTTACCGACGATGCGGCGCTCGCGGTGGAAATAATGTGAGGTATAGCCGACCACCACCAGCACCATTAGCGTGCTGATGAGGCAAGAGATAACCAGCGGGCCCAGGTGCGCCACGATCTGGTCGTAGTATTTCATGACCCCGACGCCGATCGGCACGAACAGCAGCACCATATAGCGGATCAGTAAATGGCAGCCGGGTTTAACCCACTTGGCCGGCAGGATCTGGGTGGAAAGCAGGGCGAACAGCAGCAGCATGCCGAGGATGCTGCCGGGAATGGCGAACGGCAGCAGCGCCGCCAGCGCGTTGCCGACGAACAGACAAAGGTAGATGAGGAGCAGGGCCCTGAGGTATTTCCAGCACAGTGTGAGCACGTTGGCCATTGTCTTTTCCCGTTTAACTGATGCATTCATCATACAATTAAACTGTGAGCCATGCCACAGATCGCACCATGAATTCTCGCTATGGCCGCCATGCACGATCGTTGGGTTGACAGCCTGGATTAAGTGTAGCGCGCCGGATTAAGGTGCATCTTCAGCCGCCGTCGCCTGTTCCGCCAGCCGATGGCCGAGGAAGAAAAACAGCAGGCTGAGCAGCGCGGCGACGATCAGCATTACGAACATCAACGGCGGCGCGGCGTAGCTGAGCAGCACCCCGCACAGCACTGGGTTGATGGCGCCGCCCAGCGCGCTGAGGTTCTGTACCCCATAGTAGCTGCCTTTCAGGTGCGGCGGCGCGATAAAGTCGATGAACATGTATTCCACCGGGATAACGATGATTTCGCCGAGGGTAAACACCGCCATCGCCGCCAGCCACAGCCAGACCGCCTCGCCGGCGACCATAAAGCCGAGCAGCCCGACGATGAAAAACAGCGTGCCCAGCGCCAGCCAGCGCAGCATGTTTTCCTGGCGCATGCCGCGACTGAGCAGGTATTGCAGGGCGATGACGATGCTGGCGTTGACGATCATCACCAGCCCGATGATTTTGTAGGCGAACTCGGCGCTGGAAACGGTGATCAGGTACTGCGACAGATAGCCGGTGAACTGTCCGAACACCACGGCGCCCAGGGTGCTGCCGAGGGTGAAGTAGATCAGCCGGCGATCGCTGCGCAAGATGGTCAGCGTCTGGCGGAAGTTGGGTAGTGAGGCTGATGCGGCGATAGGGGCTGCGTGCTGTTCCCGCCCGCGCAAGCGCAGGCTCAGCGCCGCCACCGTCGCCAGCGCCAACCCACCCGACAGGTAAAACGGCAGCAGCGGGTTGAGGCCGGCCACCAGTACGCCGAGCGCCGAGCCGATCGCCCAGCCGACGTTGACCAGCGTGTAGTTGATTGAGAAAGCCTTGATGCGCTGCTCGACCGGCAACCAGTCGGCGAAGCAGGCCTTGATGGTGATGCTCAGCACCGAATAACAGGTGTGCAGGATCGCCAGCACCACGATCACGCCGCCGGGGCGCGGGATCCAGGGAATGGCGAAGAAGCTGAGCGAAAACAATAAAATCGACAGCAGGATCAGGCGATTTTTGCTGAATTTGTCCACCAGATAGCCGCCGTACAGGCTGGCGATGATGCCGAGGGTGAGGCTGACGCCCAGGAGCACGCCCACGCTCTTCGGCAACAGGTGGAAATGCTCGGTAAGGTAGATGGTGATGAACGGCAGCGTGACGCCGCGACCGATGGTCAGCACCAGCGAACTGGCCAGCAGCACGTTAATCTGCGAGGGGAATCCCTTCATTCGAAACCTGTTTATGCATACAGTTATTAGGCGATGCAAATAACATAGCGCATTTTGGCGGGGACGGAAGGGGGAGGCCGATAATTAGTTGAAAAACAGAGGCTGCGTCGGCAGCCCCGTGAAAAACAGCATTATTTACCGTGTTCTGCCTGTAGCGTGGCGAACCACGGCTGAACGAAATCGCTGCTGCTGCCCCAGCCGGGGATGATCTTCGCCAGGCCGGCGACGTTGACCGGCCCCGGCTGCGCCAGTAACAGCGCCTGCGGAATGACCGTCGCTTTGAACTGATAGTTGTCCGGCGTGCTTTCTCCGGCGATTTTGTTGGCCACCAGGCGCAGGTTGATCGCGCCGATCAGTTTCGGATCCACCGCGACGCTGACCTGCCACGGGCTGTCGGCCTCACGCATTAGCTGCAGATCCTGGTTGGAGATATCGATACTGTACAGTTTGATTTCGGTGCGTCCGTTCTCTTTCAGCGCCTTGTAAGCCCCTTGGGTAAAGGCATCCCAGGTGCCCCAGATGGCGTCTATCTTGCCTTTCGGGTATTTCGCCAGCACCGCGCCCACCTTGTTGGCGGTATCGCCCTGTACGTCGGATGAGACCGCGCCGATCGATTCCAGCTCATGAATGCCCGGATGCTGTTTCAGCAACTGCTGATAGGCGGCCTGGCGGCGCTCCATCGGCGGGAAGCCGGCCACCCAGAGTTTGATGATGTTGGCCTGGCCGTTGAAATCTTTCACCAGCTGGCCGAAGGAGGCGTTGGCCAGCGAAGCGTCGTCCTGCTGCGAGACGGTGACGCCGGGAACGCTGCCGCCGACGTCGGTATCGAAAGCCGCGACGGCGATGCCGGCCGCCGCGAGGCGTTTGACCAGATCGGTGGAATAGGGGGCTCGCCCCTGCGAGAGAATGACGCCGTCATATTTCTGGCTGATGGCCTGGTTGACGAAGTCCTGGAAGCGCGCGTCGTCGCCGTTGCTGAGGAAGGTATCCACCTTGAAGCCCAGTTTGCGCCCTTCCTGAATGGCGCCCGCCAGAAATTGCGTGGTGTTGTCGTCGGAACCGAGATTACGGATCACCGCGATGCGCACCGGCCCCTGATGCTGAGCGATGGCAACCGGCACGGCGGCCTGTTCCGCCGCCTGCAGCGGCAGAGCGGACAACAGGCTGAGGGCGAGTAGCGAAGTCTTGAGATTTTTCATTATTATAGGCTCCAAAAAAGCAGGGAAACGGTCCCGGTGAAGGTCTGTTATAGCAGTCTTTCTGTCTGGACGTCTATTTGTTGTTTCGGAGCATCATAGCCGGATGCGGCGGGTGTGGGAATCAGGGCGGTTATGACTTTTTCTTAATGCTTATAACCCTGAGTTTGGGGCAATAAAAAAGGGCCGAGCAAGCTCGACCCTTGAAACCGCGCGTTAGTGCGATTACTTGACCTGCATGCCAGGCTGCGCGCCGCTGTCCGGGCTCAGCAGGAAGATCTCTTTCCCGCCAGGGCCCGCCGCCATCACCATGCCTTCTGACACGCCGAAGCGCATTTTGCGCGGCGCCAGGTTGGCGACCATGATGGTCAGACGGCCTTCCAGCGCCTTCGGATCCGGGTAAGCGGAGCGAATGCCGGAGAAGATCTGGCGCGATTCGCCGCCCAGATCCAGCTGCAGCTTCAGCAGCTTGTCGGAGCCCTCGACGAAGTCGGCGCTCTTGATCAGCGCGATGCGCATGTCGACCTTGGCGAAGTCGTCGAAGGTGATGGTTTCCTGGATCGGATCGTCGGCCAATGGACCGGTCACCGGTTTGGCGGCGGCCATGTCTTCCTTCGAGGCGTTGACCATCTCGCTGACCTTGTCCAGATCGATGCGGTTGAACAGCGCTTTGAATGCGTTTACCTGGTGACCCAGCAGCGGCTGCGGGATCGCGTCCCAGCTCAGCTCGGCGTTGAGGAACGCTTCGGCGCGTTCGGTCAGCGAAGGCAGCACCGGCTTCAGGTAAGTCATCAACACGCGGAACAGGTTGATGCCCATCGAGCAGATGGCCTGCAGATCGGCGTCGCGGCCTTCTTCCTTCGCCACCACCCACGGTGCCTGCTCATCCACATAACGGTTGGCCAGATCGGCCAGCGCCATGATCTCGCGGATCGCGCGGCTGAACTCGCGGCCGGCGTAGGCTTCGGCGATGCTCTGCGCCGCGTCGACGAAGGTCTGGTACAGCGCCGGATCGGCCAGGCTGTCGGCCAGCTTGCCGCCGAAGCGCTTGTTGATAAAGCCGGCGTTGCGTGAAGCCAGATTCACCACCTTGTTGACGATATCGGCGTTCACGCGCTGCACGAAGTCTTCCAGATTGAGATCGATGTCATCAATGCGTGAAGAGAGCTTGGCGGCGTAGTAATAGCGCAGGCAGTCGGCGTCCAGATGCTGCAGGTAGGTGCCGGCCTTGATGAAGGTGCCGCGCGACTTGGACATCTTGGCGCCGTTCACCGTCACGTAGCCGTGCACGAACAGGTTGGTCGGTTTGCGGAAGTTGCTGCCTTCCAGCATCGCCGGCCAGAACAGGCTGTGGAAGTAGACGATGTCCTTGCCGATAAAGTGATACAGCTCGGTGGTGGACTCTTTGCGCCAGAATTCGTCGAAGTCCAGATCGCCGCGCTTGTCGCACAGGTTCTTGAAGGAACCCATGTAACCGATCGGCGCGTCCAGCCAGACGTAGAAGTATTTGCCCGGCGCATCCGGGATTTCAAAGCCGAAGTAAGGCGCATCGCGGGAGATGTCCCACTGCTGCAGGCCGGATTCGAACCACTCCTGCATTTTGTTCGCCACCTGCTCTTGCAGCGCGCCGGAGCGCGTCCACGCCTGCAGCATTTCGCTGAAGGCCGGCAGATCGAAGAAGAAGTGTTCGGAGTCGCGCATCACCGGCGTCGCGCCGGAAACCACGGACTTCGGATCGATCAGTTCCGTCGGGCTGTAGGTGGCGCCGCACACTTCGCAGTTGTCGCCGTACTGATCCGGCGATTTGCATTTCGGGCAGGTGCCCTTCACGAAACGATCCGGCAGGAACATGCCTTTCTCCGGATCGTACAGCTGAGAAATGGTGCGGTTCTTGATAAAACCGTTTTCTTTCAGGCGGCTGTAAATCAGGGTGGACAGCTCACGGTTTTCATCGCTATGGGTCGAATGGTAGTTGTCATAGCTGATGCCAAAGCCGGCGAAATCCTGTTGGTGCTCCTGGCTCATCTCCGCGATCATTTCTTCCGGTTTGACGCCCAGTTGCTGCGCTTTCAGCATGATCGGCGTGCCGTGCGCGTCGTCCGCGCAGATGAAATGCACTTCGTGGCCGCGCATTCGTTGGTAACGCACCCAGATATCCGCCTGGATGTGCTCGAGCATGTGGCCGAGATGGATGGAACCATTTGCGTACGGTAGCGCGCACGTCACCAATAATTTTTTCGCGACTTGAGCCATAGTGAGAACTTGCTTTCTGTAATGAATAAAAGGGCCTTCGATGTTAACCGATCGCGCCCTTCGCTGCTAGGGCGGTTTCTTACAGGTTATACGCGCCAGCTACCGGGCAGTTCTGATATGCTTAGCCAGAAGCGACTCATTCAAAATCAAGGAGCCGGGATGAACGCAAAATCCCCTGAGCAGACCAACCCCGAAGTTCTGCGCGCCCTGGTGACCGGTGTACTGGCCGCCTTTGAACACCCGACGTTGAAAAACAACCTGACTGCGCTGAAGGCTATTCATCACTGCGCATTATTGGACGATGTACTGCATATCGAACTGACGATGCCGTTTGCCTGGCAGAGCGGCTTTGAAGCGCTGCAGGCGAGCGTCGGCCCTGAGCTGCTGCGCGTGACCGGCGCCGCCGCCATCGACTGGAAGTTGAAACACGACATCACGACGCTGAAACGCGCCAACGGCCAGGCCGGGATCAAAGGCGTGCGCAACATCATCGCCGTCAGCTCCGGCAAAGGCGGGGTGGGGAAATCCAGCACCGCCGTCAACCTGGCGCTGGCGCTGGCCGCCGAAGGCGCCAAGGTCGGTATCCTTGACGCCGACATTTACGGCCCGTCAATCCCGAACATGCTGGGCACCGAACATGAGCGACCGACCTCGCCGGACGGTCAGCACATGGCGCCAATCATGGCGCACGGCCTGGCGACCAACTCCATCGGTTATCTGGTGACCGACGACAACGCCATGGTGTGGCGCGGCCCGATGGCCAGCAAGGCGCTGATGCAGCTGCTGCAGGATACGCTGTGGCCGGATCTGGATTACCTGGTGCTGGACATGCCGCCGGGCACCGGCGACATCCAGCTGACGCTGTCGCAGAACATTCCGGTGACCGGCGCGCTGGTGGTCACCACGCCGCAGGATATCGCCTTGCTGGATGCCGCCAAGGGCATAGTGATGTTCGAAAAAGTGCACGTGCCGGTGCTGGGCATTGTCGAGAACATGAGCGTGCATATCTGCAGCAACTGCGGCCACCATGAGCCGATCTTCGGCACCGGCGGCGCCGAGAAGCTGGTGCAGAAATACCACAGTCGTCTGTTGGGTCAGATGCCGCTGCATATCTCGCTGCGTGAAGACCTGGATCGCGGTACGCCGACGGTGATCAGCCGCCCGGACAGCGAATTCGCCGAGATGTATCGCCAGCTCGCCGGCCGCGTAGCCGCGCAGATGTACTGGCAGGGCGAGGCGATCCCGACGGAGATTGCGTTCCGCGCGCTGTAGCTGTAATTGACAAGAGGCTCATGGACAAATCCCGGGCTCCCGGGATTTTTTATTGAGCTGAGCGTGAGTTGAGGGTGTTATAAGCGACGGGCACGTTGGCATGCATATCTTCACGTGTAAAAGGCTTATCTATCGGCGCGATGTTGACGGCGATAAACTCCAGCAGTCCCTGGGTCGGGGCTATCGTGCCGTTGTTGATCAACAACAGAGGAAGCAGCAGGGCGGCTGCGATCTTTCGGTATGACAGTGCTGGCGGTGCAATGTTGCGCTGCAGCCATAAAAATGTGCTGCTGGCGGCAACTCCCAGTGCGAGGCCGCTGACAACCTCTGAAACGGAGTGTACGTGTATAGCCAGACGAGAGTAGCCTATCAACAGCGCCAGCACGTAACCGCTCAGCACGGCTGTTTTGCGCACGGCAGTGGAGAAGCGACCGGTTAGTAGCCACATCATCACTGGCCAAATGCTGGCGGAAAGTGCGGAATGACCGCTAAAACCAGTGAAATCCAGTTCACGAATGCCGATTCCCCAGCCCATAAAGGCCAGTTTGGATGTGCACACGATGGTGCCTACGCCACCGAACAACAGCGCCCATTGGGCTGTCTGCTTCCAATCCTGGCAGACAAACACCAGGATAGCGAAAACAATGATTCCGGAAGGCAGCAGTAACATGCTGTCGCCGAAAAAGGTCAGGGAATACCAATCCATTACGAAAAAACCTTCATGAGAACAACGAGCGGTGGTGTATTCTAGGTTGCTTTCAGACCTTTATAGATAAAAGGTCTTCTAAGCAGGAAGCGCGGCATAGTACTCCGAACGATAAAAAATAAGTAGAGTAAAAGTTCTGAAAAGCGGAGTTTGATTTCCGGTATAGCCTAAAAAAGAACGGGAAAAGATGGCGTTTAGACATTGTTAAATGCTGGCGCAAACCCCGATGACTCCCTATAATTGTCGCGTTTTAGTTCCCCCCTTCACATTACGAAATCAGGTCTTTAATTTTATGACTGACAATCCGCATCAGTGCGTCATTATTGGTATAGCTGGCGCATCTGCCTCCGGAAAAAGCCTTATTGCCAGCACGTTGTACCGCGAACTCCGCGAACAGGTCGGCGATGAGCACATCGGCGTTATCCCAGAAGACAGTTACTATAAAGACCAGACT
This sequence comes from Serratia sp. Ae19-1, assembly GCF_059801225.1. NCBI lineage: Bacteria > Pseudomonadati > Pseudomonadota > Gammaproteobacteria > Enterobacterales > Yersiniaceae > Serratia > Serratia sp. Ae19-1. The sequence goes on from NZ_JBCHWD010000001.1 coordinate 725,370, forward strand.
CACCTGACCATGGAAGAACGGGTCAAAACCAACTATGACCACCCGAGCGCCATGGATCACAATCTGCTGTTCCAGCATCTGCAGATGCTGAAGGCCGGCAAAGCGATCGAACTGCCGCTGTACAGCTACACCGAACACACGCGCAAGAAAGAAACCGTCCACCTGGAACCTAAAAAAGTGATCATTCTGGAAGGGATCTTGCTGCTGACGGATATTCGTCTGCGTCAGGAGATGAACTTCTCGATCTTTGTCGACACGCCGCTCGATATCTGCCTGATGCGCCGCATGAAGCGCGACGTCAACGAGCGCGGCCGCTCGATGGATTCGGTGATGGCGCAATACCAGAAGACCGTGCGCCCGATGTTCCTGCAGTTTATCGAACCTTCCAAACAATACGCCGATATCATCGTCCCGCGCGGTGGCAAAAACCGCATCGCGATCGATATTCTGAAAGCCAAAATCAGCCAATTCTTTGAATAATGCCGCTTAATGGCCGGAAATGTGCATTTCCGGCCGACGGCCAACTATTTGCAGCCCGGCGTAGACCTTTCGCCCGTTGTGTGGCAATTTTTGTTTAGTTACGCGTTTTGATGGAGAAGAAACACATGAGACTGTGCGACCGCGATATAGAAGCCTGGCTGGATAGCGAGAAACTGGTGATTTCCCCGCGTCCGCCGCTCGAACGCATCAACGGGGCCACAGTAGATGTCCGTTTGGGCAATCAGTTCCGCGTGTTCAGTGGCCATACTGCGCCTTTTATCGATCTCAGCGGGCCGAAAGATGAAGTCAGCGCTGCGTTGGATCGCGTGATGAGCGACGAAATTGTCCTGCCGGAAGGCGAGGCGTTTTTCCTCCATCCCGGTGAGCTGGCCCTGGCGGTGACGTTCGAATCCGTGACGCTGCCGGACGATCTGGTGGGTTGGCTCGACGGCCGTTCTTCCCTGGCGCGTCTGGGATTGATGGTGCACGTCACCGCGCACCGTATCGACCCAGGCTGGCATGGGCGCATCGTGCTGGAGTTTTACAACTCCGGCAAGCTGCCGCTGGCGCTGCGGCCGGGGATGCTGATCGGCGCCTTGAGCTTTGAGCCGTTGTCCGGCCCGGCGGCCCGGCCGTACAACAGCCGCCAGGATGCTAAATATCGCGATCAGCAGGGCGCAGTAGCCAGTCGAATCGACAAGGACTAACGGCGCGGGATGCACCGTCGGTGTGGCGCTGACAAGAGGGTGGCATGAGAAGATTACTGACGACATTGGCGATTTTGCTGGTGGTAGTGGTGGCGGGAATGTCCGCACTGGTGCTGCTGGTGAATCCGAATGATTTTCGCGGTTATATGGTCAAGAAGGTCGAGCAGAAAAGCGGTTATCAGCTGACGCTCGAAGGCGATCTGCGTTGGCATATCTGGCCGCAGCTCAGCATTTTGGCCGGGCGCATGACGCTGACCGCGCCGGGCGCCAAGGCGCCGGTGGTCAGTGCGGAAAACATGCGCCTCGATGTCAAACTGTTGCCTCTGTTGTCGCATCAGCTGTTTGTGAAACAGGTGATGCTGAAAAACGCCGTCATTCGCCTCACGCCCGACAGTGAAGAACATTCGCAGGTGGATGCGCCGATAGCTCCGGCCGGCAGCGGCACTGACGCGGCAGACGCGGCCTGGAAGTTTGATATCGATGACTTGCGGGTCGTGGACAGCCTGCTGATTTGGCAGCGCGCCGACAACGATCAAATCAATGTTCGGGACATCAATCTCACCCTGCAGCAAACGGCGAAACGGCAGGCGCAGCTTGAACTGTCCAGCCGGGTCAACCGCGATCAGCGTGACCTGACCTTCAGCATGGCGGCCGATGTCGACCTGCAGCAGTTCCCACACCAGATCGGCGCCAAAGTGACCCAGTTCAATTATCAACTGGCCGGGGCGGACATTCTTAACGGCGGCATTCAGGGCGAGGGCAATGCCCAGGTCGTCTATCAACAGACGCCGGCGCAGATTGCCGTCAGCCAACTGAACGTCAGCGCCAACAACAGCCAGTTGGCCGGCGATATCAGCGCCACGCTGGGGGCGGTGCCGGGCTATGTGGTGAATCTCAATTCGGCTAACCTCGATCTCGACGCGCTTTCCGGCTGGCAATCCAGCAGCAATACTGCCGAGCAACCGGCCGTGACTGCCGCCCCGGTGATCGCGAGCCAGGTTGACGATCGGCAGCAGAATTTAGAGGCGCTGCGCGATTTCAATGCGCAGTTGAACCTGCAAGCGGCGCAGTTGACCTATCGCGGAATGAATGTCACCCAATTGGCCGTTACCGCGGACAACCAACGCGGTCTGTTGACGCTGCATAAGCTGGCCGGGCAATTGGCCGGCGGAGATTTCTCCTTGCCGGGAACGCTGGATGCGCGCGGCAATAAACCGGTCATCAGCGTGCAGCCGACGCTGAACCAGATTGAGCTGGGCACGGTGCTCAAAGCTTTCGACATGCCGCAGATGCTGACCGGCAAGTTCAGCATGAAAGGGGATTTGACCGGCGATCGCCTCTCTTCACAGTCATTTGAGCACCGCTGGCGTGGTACGGCGCAGCTGGCGATGCAGGATGCGCAACTGCACGGTTTGAACATCCAGCAGCTGATCCAACAGGCCGTGGCGCGCAATGACAACAGCGTGCGCGGTCAAGACAGCTATCAGCGCTATACCGAAGTCAAAAGCGTTTCGGCGCAGGCTACCCTGAACCAGGGCACGGTCAAACTCAGCGGCCTGACGGCGGATTCGCCTTTGCTGGCGCTGACCGGCACCGGCAGCATCGATATGCCGGGCAAACAGTGTGATATGGCGCTTAACGTGCGCGTCACCGGCGGTTGGCAAGGGCGCGGCGAGCTGATCGAACAGCTGCAAAAAACGCCGATCCCGCTGCGGGTCTACGGGCCGTGGCAACAGCTGAATTATCAATTGCAGGTCGATCAGGTGCTGCGTAAAACGCTGCAGGATCGGGCCAAGGATGCGCTGAACAAGTGGGCTGAAAAGAACAAGGATTCGCGCGAAGGCCAGGATCTGAAAAAGCTGCTCGACAAACTCTAATCATCCCTGATGCGGGCCGTCTTGTGGCCCGCATCAATATCGACATTTCCCGTGAATATTTCCCTCCGTTACCTTGATGAAGGTCATGAAGGCCCGCGCTCAGTTTGTGCAAAGTAAGGGCCTGTTCTGCTATGACTATGCGCCTGAGCGCGAAAACATGACGAGTTGAGGAAACATGATAGAGCTTCTTATTGGCGCCTTAGTAGCGGCGGGCGTGGGCCGTTACATCATCAAGGGGTATTCCGCCACCGGCGTCTTGATGGTGGGAGGGCTGCTGCTGCTCGGCATCAGCGCCCTGATGGGGAAAACGCTGCTGCCGTCCGGCGCTGCGTCTACCGGCTGGCGCGCGACCGACATGATCGAGTACGTCAAGATCTTGCTGATGAGCCGCGGCGGCGATCTGGGCATGATGATCATGATGCTATGCGGCTTTGCCGCCTACATGACGCATATCGGTGCCAACGACGTGGTCGTCAAGCTGGCCTCGCGCCCTTTGCAGATGATCAACTCGCCTTATCTGCTGATGGTGGCGGCGTACTTTGTCGCTTGCCTGATGTCGCTGGCGGTTTCTTCCGCCACCGGCCTTGGCGTATTGCTGATGGCGACACTGTTCCCGTTGATGGTGAACGTCGGCATCAGCCGTGGCGCGGCGGCAGCCATTTGCGCTTCGCCGGCGGCGATTATTCTGGCGCCAACCTCCGGCGACGTGGTGTTGGCGGCCAAGGCGGCGGAGATGCCGCTGGTGGACTTCGCGTTCAAAACCACGCTGCCGATCTCGATCGCCGCTATCGTCTGCATGGCTGTGGCGCACTTTTTCTGGCAGCGTTATCTCGACAGAAAGGGCAATGAACAGCATCACATCATGGACGTCAGCGAGATCAAAACCCATGCACCGGGGTTCTACGCGCTATTGCCGTTTACGCCTATCCTCGGTGTGTTGATCTTTGACGGCAAGTGGGGTCCGGAGCTGCACATCATAACCGTACTGGTAGGGTGCATACTGTTGGCGGCAGCGATCGAGTTTCTGCGCAGCTTCAGCGCCAAACAGGTATTCAGCGGCCTGGAAGTGGCCTATCGCGGCATGGCGGACGCTTTCGCCAGCGTGGTGATGCTGCTGGTGGCTGCGGGCGTCTTCGCGCAAGGGTTGAGCACCGTTGGCTTTATCAGCGGATTGATCGGGCTGGCGCAGTCGTTCGGCACCGGTGGTTTGATCATGATGCTGGTCTTGGTGGTAATCACCATGCTGGCGGCGATGACCACCGGCTCCGGCAATGCGCCGTTTTACGCGTTTGTCGAACTGATCCCGAAACTAGCGGCGCAGATGGGCGTGAATCCGGCCTATCTGGTGATCCCGATGCTGCAGGCGTCTAACCTCGGCCGCACGCTGTCGCCAGTCTCAGGCGTGGTGGTGGCGGTTTCCGGCATGGCGAAAATCTCGCCGTTTGACGTGGTAAAACGCACATCGGTGCCGGTGATTGTCGGATTGGTGGTGGTGATCGTGGCGACGGAGCTGCTGGTTCCCCAGTAAAGAAAGGCCGGGCAATGCCCGGCCTCAATGTTAAACCTCGTAGTCCTCCGGTGGGGGAGGCGGGGTGATCTTCACTTTCAGGATGCGGTGGCTGTTGACCTCCAAAGGTTCGAACTGGTAGTCACCGATCTTGATTTGCTCGCCTTCTTGCAGCACGCGCTGGCTATGCTCCATCAGCAGCCCCGCCAGCGTGTGGTATTCGCGCTTTTCTTCCAGCGGCATCGGCAGATACAACACCAGATCCTCCAGCGGCATATAGCCGTTGGCAATCCAGCTGCCGTCTTCGTTTTGCTGAATGTCGTGGCGTGCGTCCACCTCTTCGCCGGCCTCCGGCAGGTTGCCGGCAATGGTTTCCATCACGTCCGTCAGGGTGACGATACCTTCGACCGAGCCAAACTCATCGACCACAAAAGCGAAGTGCGTCTGCGCCTGACGGAATTGCTCCAGGGCGCTTAACAGCGTGAGCTGTTCCGGGAAGATCAGCGGTTGGCGTATCAGCGCGCGCAGATCCAGCGGTGCCTGCGCCAACTGCTGTTTGAGGACGTCGATGGTGTGGATCACACCCAGCGGTTCGTCGCTGGCGCTGCTTTCCACCACCACGATACGCGTGTGTTGATTACGTTCCAGCAATTGTGTCAGCTTTTCCTGCGGATCGTTCAGCTCAAGATATTCGACGTCATGACGCGAGGTCATGATGCTGCTGACCGTGCGCTGCGCCATGCCCAGCACGCGTTCGATCATGCGCCGCTCCTGCTGGTTAAAGATCTCGCCGTTTTCGCTGTCGCTGTCCGCCAGCAGGTTGGCCGAATGGCTGTCGACTTCCGCTTCTTCATGTTTACCGCTCAGCATGCGCAACACCGCCTCGGCGGTACGTTCGCGCAGTGGCCGCACCTTCGACAGGAAGCGGCGGCGGTTGAACTGCGCCAGTTGGTTCAAGGCTTCGATCATCACAGAGAAGCCGATCGCCGCGTAGAGGTAGCCTTTCGGAATGTGATAGCCGAAGCCCTCCGCCACCAGGCTGAAGCCGATCATCAGCAGGAAACTAAGGCACAGGATGACGATAGTCGGGTGAGCGTTGACGAAGCGCGTCAACGGCTTGCTGGCCAGCAGCATCAGGCCGATGGCGATACAGACCGCGATCATCATCACCGCCAGGTGGTCGACCATGCCGACTGCGGTGATCACCGAGTCGAGTGAGAAGACGGCGTCCAGCACCACGATCTGCGCCACTACCGGCCAGAAACGCGCGCCTTTGCGTGTGCCGTGCTGCTCTTCATCCTTGCCTTCCAGCCGCTCGTTCAGCTCCATGGTGGCTTTGAACAGCAGGAATATCCCGCCGACCAGCATGATCAGATCGCGGCCGCTGAAGGGGTGCTCCGCAATGATGAACATCGGCTTGGTCAGCGTCGCCAGCCACGAGATGGAGGCGAGCAGCGCCAGACGCATCACCAACGCCAGCAACAGACCGACGACTCGAGCCTTATCTCTTTGTTGTTTTGGTAGTTTATCCGCCAGAATGGCGATGAAGACAAGGTTGTCTATACCCAGAACGATTTCCAGCACGACCAAGGTGGCCAGGCCGGCCCAAATTGTTGGATCAGCGATCCATTCCATACGCCCAATTTCACCTGTAAGTTCTACGGCTTATGCCGCAGGGGAATGATGGGCGCTGAGGCGGCAAAATTCAACTTTAATTCGAAGATGTGAGAGTGAGTTAGGGTGAGTATCGGGTTAAGGTTTAAGGGAAATAGGGGATATCAATAAATTAAATGGCCATGCGGTGAACTGGGAGAAATAGCGTACCTCATTTGGCTGTAAAATAACCCACATTCAATATCTTAATGAATATCATGATGTTATTGATGTTTTCGTCAATTTTCATATTATGAATTGGACTGCCCTAGTAGTCTTATTCTGAAAACGAGACGGCTAGGGTATCTAAGGCTTGTGTCCAAAGATTAATAGTATAAGAATCTTAGCCATATAAACGGCCTAAATTATCTGCTTTTGGTTATAAAAATACCTCTTTACATGGTTTGACGAACCAAACGCTATTGATAGTCATTGTGTGTAAAAAAATTAAATAAATCAGTGCGTTAATTGGTATCTTCTTTTTCAACCACTGCAAGCAGCGCATTGGTAGCTGGAAGCCAAGGGCGGTAGCGTGCCTGCTATTGGCCATAAACAGCGGGCAATGGATTAGCGTATTTTACAGAATAATGTGATTGTGGATAAAAAACATGCAAAAGAGACTTAAGGCTGTAATTCCGGTTGCTGGACTGGGGACGCGGATGTTGCCAGCAACTAAAGCAATTCCTAAAGAAATGTTGCCGGTTGTCGATAAACCCTTAATTCAGTACATCGTAAATGAATGTGTAGCTGCCGGGATTAAGGATATCGTACTGGTTACGCACTCCTCAAAGAATGCGATTGAGAACCACTTTGACACGTCATTCGAACTTGAGGCGGTACTGGAGTCGCGCGTCAAGCGTCAGCTGCTGGAAGAGGTCAAAGGTATTTGCCCTCCAGATGTCACTGTGATGCAAGTGCGACAAGGGCAGGCTAAGGGATTGGGACATGCGGTGTTATGTGCTAAGCCGATGGTAGGTGATGAACCGTTTGTGGTGCTACTACCCGATGTTTTATTGGACGATGCTACGGCGGACCTGCGCAAAGAGAACTTGGCTAAAATGCTGCAGCGCTTCGATGAAACCGGCTATAGCCAAATCATGGTGGAACCTGTCCCTGAGCAAGACGTGTCGAAATATGGCGTCGTGGACTGTGGCGGCGCGTCGCTGGCGGCGGGCGAAAGCACCGCTATGACGGCGGTGGTGGAAAAACCCGCGCGCGAAGAAGCTCCTTCTAACTTGGCCGTGGTCGGTCGCTACGTGCTGGCCGCTGATATCTGGGCGCTGCTGGAAAAAACGCCGCCGGGCGCTGGTGACGAAATTCAATTGACGGACGCCATTGCCATGCTGATGGAGCAACAAACCGTTGAAGCGTTCCATATGAGCGGCAAATCGCATGACTGCGGCGACAAATTAGGCTACATGAAGGCATTCGTCCAATATGGGTTGCGCCATCAGACTGAAGGCGCAGGATTTACCCAATGGCTGAAGCAGGCGTTGAACGATAAATAACTGCGGTGAGCTTGTGCAATCGCAATGTTGAAGAGGATTACCATGACTAAGTTAAAGGCTGTCATTCCTGTTGCCGGTTTGGGCATGCATATGCTGCCGGCGACGAAGGCGATTCCCAAAGAGATGTTGCCGATTGTCGATAAGCCGCTGATTCAATATATCGTTAATGAATGCGTAGCTGCCGGGATCAAAGACATCATTCTGGTGACGCACTCTTCCAAGAATGCGATCGAAAACCACTTTGACACGTCGTTCGAACTGGAAGCCATGTTGGAAGCGCGCGTGAAACGCCAATTGCTTGATGAAGTGAAATCCATCACGCCGAAAGGGGTGACCTTGATGCACATTCGGCAGGGTCAACCCAAAGGGCTCGGGCATGCGATACTGTGCGCCAAGCCCCTGATCGGCAAAGCACCTTTCGTTGTTCTGCTGCCCGACATTTTGTTGGATGACGCCAAGGCCGATCTCAAGAAAGACAACCTGGCGCACATGATTTCCCGGTTTGAACAAACCGGGTTGAGCCAGGTCTTGGTGCAGCCCGCAGATGAACATGTGCTCTATGATTATTCGGTCGTCGAGTGCGAGACTGATGTCTTGCGTCCGGGCGCAAGCGCCAGAATGACATCGATCATCGAGAAGCCGAGCCGCGAACTTCAGCTTAAATCCAATTATTCCGCCGTAGGGCGCTATGTGTTGTCGGCAGATATTTGGCCTATCTTGGAGAAAACCGAACCTGGCGCCTGGGACAGAATTCAGTTGACCGACGCCATCGCCGAATTGTTGAAACACAACACCGTTGAGGCGACGGAGTTGGTGGGTGAATCGTTCAACTGCGGTGAAAAAATGGGTTACCTGCATGCTTTCGTGACCTACGGATTGCGTCATCCGACGCAGGGTGAGGCGTTTAGCGTTTGGGCCAGGCAGCTGTCGTTGTAAGGTCGCTCGATTTGACCACATTGTACACTCTGCGTTTCGCTATGGAGGGGAACGCTCAGTGTTCCTTACTACGTTGGACTCAGCTTTGGAAATACTCCATAATCATACGGCCCTGATTCTCAACGCTGGCTCAATACGAGCATGGTTTTCTGTCAAAATATCTGAGATATGACAGTGCTTATGAAGCGCATACGACGATGTAGCCTAGGTTGACCAGCTAACGTAGCTTGTAGATATATTTACTTTGAAAGTGATGATAACTCGATGGCAAAAAAACAATGGAAACTGATACCACTTTTGGTATCTATCGGTGTGGTTAGCGGCTGTACTATCGTACCGGGCTCTCATCTTTCAACCAGTGGCAAAGAGGTCGTCAAACAACAAGATAATGATTTTGACATCGATAAGCTGGTTAATGTCTATCCGCTTACGCCAAGTTTGGTCGAGAAGATGCGACCTAAACCAGTTGTTGCACAACCCAATTCTTCTTTAGAACGTGAACTACAGAACTATGAATACCGTATCGGTATCGGTGATGTCTTGATGGTAACCGTTTGGGATCATCCTGAACTGACTACTCCGGCTGGCCAATATCGGAGCGCTAGCGATACAGGGAACTGGGTCAATTCTGACGGTACTATTTTCTATCCTTACATTGGCAAGGTAAAAGTCGCTGGCAGGACCATGAGTCAGGTTCGCAATGATATTGCCGGGAGGCTTGCGCAATATATCGAAAGCCCACAAGTGGACGTCAGCATTGCAGCCTTCCGTTCACAAAAGGTTTATGTTACAGGTGAGGTAGCAACATCAGGAAAGCAGGCCATCACGAACGTACCTTTGACAGTTATGGATGCTATTAACGCCGCTGGTGGTTTAGCAGAGAACGCTGATTGGCGCAATGTAGTGTTGACTCATAATGGGCAGGAACAGCGCATTTCCTTGCAGGCACTGATGCAGCGTGGCGATTTGACGCAAAACCGTTTACTTTATCCTGGTGATATCCTCTACGTGCCACGTAACGATGACTTGAAAGTTTTCGTTATGGGGGAAGTGAAAAAGCAAACCACATTGAAAATGGACCGCAGCGGAATGACGTTGACGGAGGCACTTGGTAACGCTGAAGGAATGGATCAGGCTGTATCCGATGCAACAGGTGTATTTGTTATCAGGCCTTTACGCGGAACGGAAGGTCAGAAACTGGCGAGTATCTATCAGTTGAATGCATCGGATGCGACGGCAATGGTCATGGGAACAGAGTTCCACTTGCAACCTTACGATATTGTTTATGTAACCACGGCTCCCTTGGCCCGTTGGAACCGCGTAATTAACCAACTGTTACCAACTATTGTTGGATTTAACAACCTCAGTGAAGGCTCACTGCGTATCCGTAATTGGCCATAGTTTATGTGAGTTCTGTCTCTCGCGTGTAAATAAGTGGTGGCCATCTTAATATTAGAAAGATGGTCACTACGTACATTAATAGGCCAAAAGTATCTGATTACTGAGCTATCCTAAAATAAGCTATGTGAAGTCAAGATAAAATAATTACACCCATTCATGATATTAACTCTCCGCGATGAGTCACATTTAGTACTCTAGAACCATAGCGCGCTTAACATGTTAGAAGTACCCAGCCAATGACCGGAAACACTATGTCTGAAAAAAAACACGTAACTGAACCGTGCGATAGTGGCCAAAGTAACAGCAATTTGCATCATTTAGTTGGTGTGCTGCTTGAACATCATAAGTTTATTATCGGACTGGTATTCTTATTTGCGGGTATGAGTATTGGTTACACATGGCTAGCAACGCCCATGTACCGTGCGGATGTGTTAATACAGGTTGAAAAAAACGCCGCTGACAGTTTAGTATCGAACGTTTCTGAAGCTTTCACGCAAGATCAGGAAGTAAAGGATGCTGCTGAAATGGCTTTACTATTTTCTCGACGTGTCATTGGTGAGGCTGTATCGACGCTAAAACTTGATATTGATGCTAAAGAAAAGGTTTTACCTGTAATTGGCACGCTGATCTCGAAAGTTACCGGGGACAAAAAATATATTATTGTACACGTTTTGGAAGTTCCGGAGAACCTTCAGGATAAAACTCTTCGATTAGACGTTATCTCTCAAAAAAAATATAAAATTATGACTGAGCAGGGTGATGTCATAACAGGAGAGTTTAATAATCCTATTTTGGAAGGTGGTGTTTCTGTTTTAATAAATAAAGGAAACGCTACCGTCGGGGACACTTTTGAGTTAGTAAAAAAATCTAAAATAACAGCAATTAACTCTGTTATAGCTAACCTCAGTTTCGTGAGTAACGCACGGGATAATGGTATTTTTAGAGTATTCTATCAAGGAACAGTTCCTGAAAAAGTAGTATCAACGCTGAATGAAATTGCGAAAAATTATCTTAATCAAAATATAAAGGATAAATCAGCACAAGCTGAGAAAGGGCTTAATTTTTTGTCTATGCAATTGCCTATTAAAAAAAATGATCTAGTCCTTGCTGAGGATGCACTAAATAAACATAGAAGAAATAGTAACTCTCTTGATATGACTTTAGAGGCCCAACAATTATTAAAGCGAGGAGTTGCGTTAGACACTCAACTAAATGCGCTTACGATACAAGAGGTTGATGTATCGCAAGCTTACACGAAGGAATATCCATCATACAAAGCTCTTCTCGATAAGAAAAAAGCTATAGAAGAAGAGCGTTCAAAAATTAACTACAGTATTGCCAACTTACCAGAGACCCAACAGCAACTAATTCGACTGAGTCGCGACGTTCTGGTAGGGCAGGCTGTCTACGTGTTACTTTTGCAAAAAGAACAAGAGTTACGAGTTACTAAGGCGAGTATTATCGGTGATGTAAGAATCATTGACTACGCAGAGTTGAGGAATGGAGTTGCAAGTCTGAATAGCAAGGTGATTATTTTTGTCTCTATTTATCTTGGTTTCATATTTGCGTTTATATTGGTATTGTTGAAAACAATCCTTTATAAACGAGTTGAAAAAATCGAAGAATTGGGGCAGCTGGGAGTGAGTGTGCTAGCTACGATACCGTTTACATCGATACAAGGTGAAATCATCAAGAAAGAGAGAAAAGGCAATAATAAAATATTTCTCCAGCACACAATACTGGCTGACTTTGACCCTAGCGATTTAGCGATCGAAGCACTTCGTGGATTACGCACTTCACTACATTTTGCAATGATTGAGTCTAATAATAACGTACTAATGATCTCTGGTGTAAGTCCAGGGTGTGGTAAAACGTTTATTAGTGCCAATTTATCAAGTTTAATCACGAAGTCTGGGAAGCGAGTGCTTTTGCTTGATGCTGATTTGAGAAAGGGATATGTTCATGAGCTATTTTCTTTGAAAAACGAGTTGGGATTATCCTCCTACCTTACGTCATCTGAGGTTGATGTTAGTAAATACATCCAGCATGACGAGCGCACAGGATTGGATATAATTCCTAGAGGTAAGATAGCTCCAAATCCTTCAGAGTTGTTGATGACGGCTCGCTTCGAGCTTTTAGTTTCAACATTAGGTAATATGTATGATTTTGTTATCATTGATACACCTCCTATTATGGCCGTTACCGATCCGTCTATTATTGGGCGGCACGCTGGAACGACAATGTTGGTAGTTGGATTCGCGAAAAATACTGTGAAAGAAGTTGAAATGTCAATATCTCGTTTTGAAAAATCGGGAGTTAGTATCAGCGGGTTAATTGTAAATGGGTATGTTAAAAAAGCAACAGAGAGTTACTCTGAAGGCTCATATTACAATTACGGATATAAATACCAATAAGTAAAGAAGTAAAAGAGCCATTTAAAATAAAGGTGAAAATATGGAGTTAACGGAAATGGTGAACAAAAGGAATATGGTCCTTTGCTTATTGGTGCTGGTTGCTATGAGCAGTTTCTTTGTCGCCCCCTACCTCACTATGGTTGGCTTTTGCGGGATAATGGCTTTTTATATCATTGCTAGTGACAGAGAAAAAAACTATTTGGCATACTTTTTTTTCTTTATTGCAATGACATTGATAACTTGCACTGTTATATCCACAAAGACACTTGATCCAATTATGAATGACAAGGTCAATTACCGTGTATCGATGCTAGAAGGTAATGGGCTAAATATCGTTCAGTGGGTTGCCAGTTTCAGGGACTCGGATTTCATTTCTTATTTATTCATGTACATTTCCGCATACTTATTCGGAGTGAACAACGAGGCATTTGCCTTCTTTTATTTCGTCAGTTTTGCGTTACTTGTTGTGGGCCTCTATAGAATTACCGGAAACAGCTTCGCGATTATTTTGTTTATGTTCTGTTGTCAGTATACTTTCCAAGGGTTGTACGGGAATATTCTTAGGCAGTCTTTAGCCTTATCCTTTTTAATTTGTGCACTCTCTTGTAAAACCATACGAAACGGTATGGCATTAATAATTTTGGCAGCACTGAGCCACTTCTCGTTTATAATGTATGCCCCTTATATATTTTTAAGACGTTTCTTCCACAAAGTTTCAACACCTCTTGCACTCGTTGCATTTGGGGCCACTTATATTGTTGGGAAATACTTTTTTTCAGTGTTGGTGGCTTTTTTCCCGACAGGGAGCCTATTATCAGAAAAAGCGGCGGTATATGACAATGATGCAACGTTTGAAGGTAGTGATTTTGGCCGAAAATTGGGAGCGATAGTTTTCTTCATCATGATTATTGAAGGGGGGAATCTTTTCCAAAAATATTTTCTAGAGTTAGACGAGTCTAGAAAGAGAACATTAGAAGATATACGCGGCTTCTTTATGTATGGCGCATTGATGTTTTTTCTATGCACGTCGTTCGAAGAGATTTCGACACGATATGCGTTTAATTTAATGATCTTTGCGTTTGCTTATGCCATTTTATTAATAGGCGGAATAAAAGATTACACGCTAAAATGCATGATTTATCTTTCTTTGGTAGCTCTGTTATTATTAATGTATGTATACATCAATGTCGTTAGTAACCAGTTTTTCTACTATGGAGACCTTGTCTCTATTCTTAGTGATGATTTGCCAACTATTCTAAATAAAATAGGCATATTTTAAACTGGCTGACATATTAGGATAATACATGGGATCTATACTTTTTAGCATAATTATACCTGCATATAATGTTTCTGAGTACTTATCAAACTGTCTTGCCTCTATAGCCAAACAACAGGGCTGTGTGTCATTCGAATGCATTATCATTAATGACGGTTCGACAGATAATACCGGGGATATTGCAGAGTCGTTTATAATCAATGAGAAGGTAAGTAACTTTCATTATTATGAGAAGAAGAATGGTGGTGTGTCAGAGGCTAGGAATTTCGGATTGCAAAAGGCCTCTGGGGAATACATTATTTTCATAGATGCAGATGATATCATATCGCCAAATTTACTATGTTTTTTGAATAAAGCTATCGAAGAGAATAACGCGGATTTAGTATACTATAACTTCGAAGTATTACGTGGAGAGTCGACAGAAGAAAGCAACGTTTTAAGAAATGATTTGAAATTCATATGCAGTGAAATGTCTAAGCAAGAGCTAGCATCTAAGCCCAATTACCCCTGGGCTAGAGCCGCGAAGAGAGACCTCTATGAAAACGTTGTTTATCCACTTGGGCTTATCTATGAAGATATTGTTAGTACAACTATTCTGAATGCACTGTGCCAAAAACCTTATCACATAGAGAACTCGCTCTATGGCTATAGAAAACGATCAAATTCTTTGATGTCAGAGTCGGCACTTAAGCAACTGGTAATGTTTGAAACAATAAAATATCTGAAGATTGAATGCAGAAAAAACAATATAGCAGAAATTTATTATAATTCTGCTGTTGTCAACCTTTCACGTTCTGCATTTATGAGCGTTTATCGTATCAAAGATAGAGATAAATTTATTGAAGGAAGGAAAATGATGTGGAAAAGCTATAATGAACTTCCTTTGATTGAGGGCTTGCGCAGCTATGCTACTCGTTTAGAAAAGCTGATCTTTATTATTATAAAGGCAAAAAAATTAGCAATACCATTGTCATGGGGACTTGGTAAGCTAGTTAATAGAATGGATGCTAAACGCAACTCTCGTTTTAGTGATTAAGAATTTAAAAGGTGTAAAATGGTCATATATATAGTCACCCATAAGGATTATCAGTTCCCGGCAGATAATGTTTACAAACCGATTAAAGTCGGTTCGGGAAATGTAAATTCTGATATTTTAACTGATGCAAACGGTGAAAACATCAGCTCTTTGAATCCCTATTTCTGCGAACTTACAGCCCTTTATTGGATATGGAAAAATGCGAGAGAAGATATTGTTGGCTTGGTCCACTACCGTCGATATTTTTCATCTGGAAGCAATTCTGTTCAAATAAATGGTCGCGGAATATTAAGCCGCGAAGAGATCGACTTCGAACTAAGTGGATTCGATCTGATTGTGTCAAAGCCAAGAAACTATTACATTGTAAAAATAAAGGATCACTACATTAAAGCTCATGGGGAAAATGATTTTGAACTATTAAGAGCTGAGGTTGAAAAGAATGAGCCTGCGTATATTGAGAGTTTTGATGCGGTAATGAATAGTAAAAAAATAAGCCTTTACAATATGTTCATTGCAAGGAAAGAGGTTATCGATGAATACTGCGAATGGTTATTCGGGATTCTATTCTCCTTAAAAGATAAGATTCCGTACGAAACTTATGATGCCTACCAAAGACGTGTTTTTGGTTTCATGTCAGAGAGGCTCTTTAATGTTTGGATCAGGGCAAATGCTGAAAAATTAAAAGTAAAAGAAATGGCCGTTGCCAATATTGAAGGTGAGAATGTTTTAAAAAAAGGCTTTGGGCTTATTAAGAGACAATATCTATGAAGTGAGTGGTTAAATTGAATTTTCCACCAAGGAAATAGAATGCATACATAGTTGTTTACTTTTATTTAGTGGTGAACGTACTTACTGCGCTGTTCCAATTAAATCGGTAGCCAAGCATATACAAGGTTTTTGGTGCTAACCAGAAATGCTAATTTGATGAGTTGGAACATAATGGATGCGTGAAGGGGCTCGAAGATAATGGAAAAGAAAATATTAATATTGACTTCATTCGTTTCAGGTATGGGAGGAATGGAAAAGGTTATTGAACGAACTAATACGATTTTATCTAAAAATAAAAAATACACAACACGTATTATTTCTCTCAGTGGCGGTCAGAGTAATTTAATAAATGGAAAAACAAAATTCTTCTATACGGGGAAAGAATCATGGATAAATAATATAAACGGTTCTCGCTTCCCGTTTCGAAGTGGAATAAAGCATCTTGACTTTATTCTGCACGCTATGTATGTATTTTTGGTCCTCATTCGATATAGACCCAATTATGTTGTCTGCACTGGATTTGGTCAGATTGTCTATGCGAATAAGATTCGTAATCTCTTTGGTCTTAAATATAAAGTGCTTTCCTGGCCTCATTTCTCCATAGCATCAGGATTCGGGAATATAAGATATTCAACACAAGCCGATTACTGTTTGGGAATAAGTAAAGAGATAAATGATGAATTTATAAAGGCCTGCGTGGAGCCTGAGAAAGTTATTTATTTCCCGAATCCATTCTCTCGAATGGATATAATAAAAAGAAAAAATGACATTACAACCTTTGTCTTCATTGGCAGGTTACTAATTGATGGTCAGAAGAGGATTAGAGATATAATCGATGCAGCGGAAAAAGTAAATGGAGATTTTCGCGTAAAATTTATTGGTGATGGCGAAGATGCTGATCTAATCGAAAAGTATATAGAGAACAGTCCAGCTAATAAAAAATTAGAGTTGTTACGTGGGTGGGTTAATGATCCTTGGAGACTAGCTGGTAATCCGAATGCCTTGTTATTAGCATCTGCTTTCGAAGGATTGCCCACAGTAATTGGTGAGGCGATGTCTAGAGGCATTGTCTGCATTAGTTCTGATTGTAAAACAGGCCCGAGAGATTTTATAGAAGATGGAAGAAACGGCTATCTGTTCCCTGTAGGTGATGTAGATAGTTTGGCAAATCTTATGCAGCGTGTTGTTAATGGCGATATAAATCCATCACCGGAAATAATCGCGGAGAGCATCGATTTCTTCTATGAGGATAGATATGAAGAGCGTTTGCTCAAGGTGTTCAATTAAGAAGTGTTATCTAGTATAGGCTAATGATGAAGAAAATTGCATA
Source organism: Serratia sp. Ae19-1 (assembly GCF_059801225.1). Classification (NCBI taxonomy): domain Bacteria; kingdom Pseudomonadati; phylum Pseudomonadota; class Gammaproteobacteria; order Enterobacterales; family Yersiniaceae; genus Serratia; species Serratia sp. Ae19-1. Next base: position 742,263 of record NZ_JBCHWD010000001.1, read on the forward strand.
CATAACATTATTGGACACGAGTGCCAAGAGCAATGGTGTAAACAAAAAAATTTTTGCGCAATGTAAAGCATTTATTCACTTAGGGTACGATGTGGATATTTTCTCCATGACTAATTATGGATTGATGAAAACCAACCTCATCACAGGTGAATGTCATGAGGAAAAGTTGAGCAAGCGAAGGAATATTTTTTTTTACAACGAGGTTATTCACTATCTAAGTGGACGTGACGATGATTACCATATGGTATATCTTCGACAGCCATTTCCTACAATAAGAAGTATTGGGTTTAGTAATTTCATAAAAAAAATAAAGCTAAAGGCTAAAAAAATTGTCTTAGAAATGCCGACGTACCCATTTCTTAACGAATCAAAAAGCCTCAAAGAAAAGTTGTACAATTTTTTATTTAAATGGCAATTCTATACTTCGAAAAAAAACATTGATTTAATTGTGTATATGGGCGCTTTTGCTAAAGAAATCTGGGGTGTAAAGGCTTTGAGGGTTTTCAATTCAGTGGATATCTCTCAAAATCCGATGATCAAAAATTGTTTTCCCAAGACGGTTCATGATGAGCCTATCAGACTTATTGGTGTTGCACAGTTGGCCTTTTGGCATGGTTATGATCGAATAATTACAGGGTTGGCGGAATATTACAAAAATGGCTCCAATAGCAAGGCTGTATACTTTGATATTGTCGGGAGTTCCGACTTCGGGGGGGCAGAAACAGAACTCAAAGCTTTGGTTGATAAACTTAATTTAAGAAAGTATGTTATTTTTCATGGGCCACAACATGGTGATGCATTAACTAAAATTTTCGAATCCTCAAACATCGCCGTTGATTCATTAGGTCGTCATCGAAGTAATAATGAATATAATTGCTCTTTGAAGTCAAAAGAATACTGTGCGCGAGGCCTGCCGTTTGTTAAAAGTCATAAAGATGACGCCTTTGAAGGAACCAACTATTTTTACCAGGCTCCGCCGGATGAATCAGCTATCGATATCAGCGCATTATTAAATTGGTATAAACGAGTGGATTTTGACCCCAATGAAATGCGTTGTTTTGTCGAGAATGAGCTAGTCTGGGAAGTACAAATGGAAAAGGTTATATCAGCGCTATCGTAACATACTAGGTTTTTTATTCAATACGTTGTATTTATAATGAAGGTGATTTATGACAGTGAAAAATGTGCTACTTGTTGGTGCTGGCCTATCCGGTGTGGTTATTGGGCGCCAATTGGCTGAGAAGGGATTAAGAGTCACTATTATAGATCAGCGCCCTCATATCGGGGGGAACTGTTTTGACGAGCGAGATGCTGAAACAGAGGTAATGGTACACACCTATGGCCCCCATATCTTCCATACCGATAATGAAACCGTATGGAATTATGTCACTAAATACGCAGTAATGATGCCATATGTCAATAGGGTAAAGTCAACGGTTAATGGGCAGGTTTTTTCACTCCCGATAAACTTACACACAATAAATCAGTTCTTCAATAAAACGTGCTCTCCCTCAGAAGCAAAGGAGCTTATTCAGAGTAAAGGTGATAGTTCAATTGTTGAACCGAAAACTTTTGAAGAACAAGCGTTGCGCTTTGTTGGTCAAGAATTATATGAAGCCTTTTTCAAAGGCTATACGATAAAGCAGTGGGGGATGTCTCCATCCGAGTTGCCAGCCTCGATACTGAAACGCTTGCCGATTCGTTTCAATTACGATGACAATTATTTTAATCACAAGTATCAAGGTATGCCAAAAGATGGCTATACGGCGATGATAAAAAAAATTGCGGAGCACGACAATATTACTGTTAAATTGAATACTCCTTTTGATAAAGCCTGCATCGGAGATTATGACCATATATTTTATAGTGGCCCGCTCGATGCCTTTTATGAGTACAGCCTTGGCAGATTGGGTTATAGAACGCTAGACTTTGATAAGTTTAAATTTGATGGAGATTATCAAGGCTGCGCCGTAATGAATTATGGCAGCGTAGATGTACCCTATACCCGTATTACTGAACATAAACATTTCTCCCCATGGGAATCACATCAAGGCTCGGTCTGTTACAAAGAATATAGTCGATATTGTACTGAGGATGATATTCCTTATTATCCGATTAGGCAGGTTGGGGAAATGCAGATGTTGGAAGGATACATTTCTTTGGCTCAGAAAGAAAAGAACATTACTTTTGTTGGGCGATTGGGAACATATCGCTACTTAGACATGGATGTTACTATTCATGAGGCACTTCATACTGCAGATATTTATTTAAATAGTATCGCTAATGATTCGGATATGCCAGTATTTACCGTGAAATGAGTATTCATTCGAATTGTTAAAATAGCAAATTTTTCCTCCTGGTAGCCGCATGGTGATAAAGAACTACTCTTTCTCAGTTGAAAATAAACTCTTGTTGTATTAATTTTAATCACAGATAGCAGGCACGCAGCTTGTGTACTATGAAATGGGCTTGGCCTTGGAGAACGGAAAGAGTAGGTGCAGGTCGTCATGTGTGAGTTTACTGCCGATGATATGTAATCATCTGTTCTTACTAGAGTGTGCTGCCGATAACGAGTTCTGAAAGCTTGTGCATGGGGATGGTGATTTTGATATAGTAAACTCATCAAAGACATGAATGGTTTAAGCCAAAGTGAAACCTCGTACAAGTACTAATACTAAGCCTCAGGGATATGAATATGTTTGATTCTATCTTAGTTGTTTGCGTTGGCAATATATGCCGCTCTCCGACTGGTGAACGACTACTCAAGCAGTTTTTACCTTCTAAAAACATTGATTCCGCTGGTTTGGGGGCCGTAGTTGGGAGCGCTGCTGACTCAACAGCCAGTCTCGTTGCGCAAGCGCATGGTTTATCACTTGACGAACATATTGCCAAACAGTTAACTCGTGATTTGTGTAGGAAGTACTCGCTGATTTTAGTTATGGAAAAGAGCCATATTGAGGCTGTCACTCGGTTAGCACCGGAGGTTAGAGGAAAGACAATGCTATTTGGTCACTGGATGAATCAAAAAGACATCCCCGATCCATATGGCAAAAGCCATGAAGCCTTTGAGTTTGTTTACCGTTTACTTGCTGATTCGGCTCAGAAATGGGTTAAAGCACTGAATCCTTAATAGAGATCATAATGACAGATATAACCACAAAGAAAAGCGCCACCAACGCGAAAGGCAATGATTTTAACATTGCCCAAGTGCTTGGGGCATTGCTCGATCATAGATGGCTTATCATTGGTATTGTTACATTATTTGCAGTTTTCGGCATCATTTATTCGTTATTCACAACGCCCGTTTACCAGGCTGATTCTCTCGTGCAAGTTGAGAAAAAACCTGGTGGGTCTTTGCTGGATAATCTTTCACAAATGATTCCAAACTCTCAGGCCGAATCATCAACAGAAATTGAGTTAATTAAGTCAAGGATGATCATAGGCAAAGCTGTTGATGATCTGGGGCTCGACGTTTCCGTTGAAAGAAAATTCTTTCCTGTTTTTGGAAAAGGTTGGGCGCGGTTAACGGGCAGTAAACCGCAAGAAATTGAAGTGCCACGACTGTTGGTACCTGAGATATTGTTTGGTGAAGAACTAACACTTACCGTCTTAGATGATCAATCATTCTCTCTTAGCGATGATGATGGTGAAATATTAAAAGGAAAGTTTGGTGATCTGGCATTTGGTCAAGGTGTAACGGTCGTCGTTAATAATATCTCGGCAAAAGCAGGAGCTACTTACTATATCACTAAAAAAACGCGTTTAGCTGCGATAAATAGTGTTTTAAAGTCGCTAGTGGTCACTGATCGAGGTAAGAAAACTGGTGTTTTGGAGCTGACTCTAACCGGGGAAAGCAAGGCGCTGGTACAAAAAACACTGAACAGCATTGATGAAAACTACGTTCTGCAGAATGTAGCTCGTAAATCTGAAGAAGCAGAAAAAAGTCTGGAGTTTCTTAAAGAACAGTTACCAGCCGTAAGATCATCACTAGATGATGCCGAAGATAAGCTTAACAGTTATCGGAAGAAGAACGATTCTGTTGATTTATCATTGGAAGCAAAATCGGTGCTAGATAGTATTGTTGCCGTAGAATCGCAACTTAACGAGCTGACATTTAAAGAGGCTGAGATTTCGAAACTGTTTACGAAAGAACACCCTGCATATCGTGCTTTGATGGAGAAGAGGTCTACCTTAGAGAAAGAACGGGCGAAGTTAAACAAGCGTGTTGCTACAATGCCACAGACGCAACAAGAGATTTTGCGATTAACGCGCGATGTTGATGCGGGTAAGGTCATCTATATGCAGTTGCTTAATAAGCAACAAGAATTGAGTATTACTAAAGCCAGTACGGTCGGTAATGTTCGCATAGTTGATGATGCAGTTGCGCAGCCGCGACCTGTTAAACCAAGAAAGACATTAATCGTTTTAATAGCAATTTTCCTCGGTGGTTTGCTGTCCGTCGCTTTCGTTGTTATAAAAATGCGTATGCATAGAGGTATTGAATCACCCGATCAGCTAGAACAGGAAGGATTTAATGTCTATGCCAGTATTCCTCTCTCTGAATGGCAACAAAAGAAAGATCTCCAGGTTCGATTGGCCTCAAGGCGTAAAGTTAATGCTGATTCGGATAGTTTACTGGCTAATGGCAACCCGGCCGATTTAGCTATCGAAGCTATTCGTAGTTTACGCACCAGCCTCCACTTTGCCATGATGGAGGCGAAGAATAACGTACTGATGATCTCCGGGGCAAGCCCGAATATCGGTAAGACATTCGTGAGCATCAACTTGGCCGCAGTTATTGCACAATCAGGGCAAAAAGTACTGGTGATAGATGCGGATATGCGTAAGGGGTATCTTCACTCGTTGCTTGGTATTGATGGTGGTAATGGTTTATCTGATATCTTAGCGCAGCAAGTTTCAATTGAAAATGCAATCAAGAAAACCAATGTTGAGGGTATGGACATTATTGTTCGTGGTCAAGTTCCGCCTAACCCTTCCGAACTATTGATGACGCGTGGTCTTGGCGAGTTGATTGATTGGGCTAGCCAAAACTATGATATGGTATTGGTTGATACGCCTCCAATTCTGGCTGTTACTGATGCTGCTATTATTGGGCACCATGCGGGTACTGCATTGATGATCGCGCGTTTTGGTGTCAATACAGTAAAAGAAGTTGAGGTCAGTATTCGTCGCTTTGAGCAGAATGGTACCAATATCAAAGGCGTTATTCTTAACGCTGTTGAAAAGAAAGCGAGTAGTTATTATGGTGGTTATGGTTACTACCATTATGAATACGAGTCAACGAAGAAGTAAATTTAGATGTGTAATGATAGCAGCCCATTCCGGGCTGCTGTTAATAGTAACGATGTATGCTTTTTCCTAGGATGGTCATCGTGAAAATTATGATGGTTAGCTCGTTATACGCACCCTATCAGATGGGAGGTGCCGAGATATCTCTTCAATTGCTAAGTGAGGAACTAGTTAGAAGAGGTCATCAAGTTAGGGTAATTACGCTATGTGATAAACCGTTAAGGTCGTTCTCTATAATCAATGGCGTCGAGGTTGTATACATACCACTTAGAAATATATATTGGCCTTTCAGTGGCAGGAGGCGGAATGTTTTACTACGCTTCTTATGGCACATTATTGATAATTATAACCTATTAATGAAAACTCCGTTTAGGAAGGAAGTGGTAGAGTTTCAACCGGATATAGTGAATACAAATAATTTATCTGGATTTTCAGTTGCAGTTTGGAGTGTTGTTAACGCTCTGGGGATTACACTAGTTCATACTTCGCGTGATTACTATCTAATGCATCCGAATACGACGATGTATTGCAAAGGAAAAAATATTGAGCCGCATACGCTGTCAGTTTTTTTTTGGTCCTCTTTAAAGAGAATTTATAGTAAAAAAGTTAATTATTATATTGGCATTAGTTTTTTTATCATGGATTTTCATATAAAGAATAAATTCTTCAAGAATGCATTAAACGGTTATACTTATAATCCAGTATCGGTTTATTCTGGATGTTCGCCCTCTGCAGATGTGATTCGTATCGGGTTTATCGGACGGCTAACAAAAGAAAAAGGGGTTGACGTATTTTGTCGCTTGATTGTTAAATTGCGTAACGCCGGTTATAATATACAAGCTTTCGCTGCAGGTGATTGTTTTGATGACAATGATGAGATTCGAGTTATGTTGCATTCAGCTGATATTATTCAGATGGGACGCGTTAATGTCGAACATTTCTTAAATAACGTAGATATTGTCATTTTCCCTTTTCAATGGCGGGAGCCATTTGGTCGAGTCGTTGTTGAAAGTGCATTAGCCAAAAAACGCGTGTTAATTAACCCAGTTGGCGGGGCAGGAGAATTACTAGAGTTAATCCCATCTGTCAAAGAGATAACGGAAAATAATCTTGAGTGGGCATTGAACTCTACTACAGAAGTTATTATTGAGCCCGATGTTATAAAGCTTTTTGATATTTATAACATAACAGATGAGTATATATCGACTTATGATCGAGCCAGAGAAACTACCAATTATCACTGAACTTCCTGATTTCCTTATAGTTTACGATAGCATTGTTTTCTTTCTTGGTCTTTTCCTTGCCTTTGCCTATTTATATCGTATTGTAGTTAAGTATAATTTCAATTTTCATGCAGTGATACTTTTCGCTTTATACGTACTCTGTTCGTATTCATCATATAACATCATGGTTATGCCAATCCATGATTATAATATCGCCATAGCTAGAAATTTCATTTATCATTATAAATTCTTTAGTTTTATATCGATTGTCGACATTATCTTTGTAACTATTTTTTTTGCTTTGCTCGCACACTTCTTTCTTTATTCCTGTTGGTCCAGGTTTCGGCATAATGAGTATAAGCTCATCATCTTCCTAACTGGAGTTGTTATTATTCAAGGGTGCGTGATTGGTATTATATCAACTTCTGCGTTTTTAAATCACATCATGCAAGGAGGTCTTGGCCAGATTAAAAGGCAAGCTGTTTATTTTCGTGGATTTATTTATTTTAGTGTGCTGATTTATCTTTTCTTTAATTGCATTAAACAGCTTTCGTCATTAGGTTTTTATAAAGTACTTATTTTCTTTTGCGTTTTTGACTTAATAAATTTCATATCCAGTATAGCGGCAAGTAATATATACTATGATTTTCTATGGGAAAGATATGGGGTAAGGGTTACCATAATAGATCAGGATAAGATCTACAACTATTTTACTATTTACTCACTGATGATTTTCGCTTTATTCTTTTCCAGGTCACCGCAAAAATTCACAATCTGCTTGGCGACAATCGTTATTGGTGCAGTAATGTATTTTAATATGTACAAGTTTTTATTCGCCTTTGCCGTGCTTTTTATATTGTATGACATTATCATTAATATTCTTAATAATAAACTTCCAAGGTTAAAAATTGCGGTAACTTTTCTCATCTTTATCATAGCACTGCCTGCTATGATGAGTTTGTATTCCAGTAAATCGATGAATACACGCTCAAGTCAAATGATAGATTATTGGACATACACGGGACAGTATTTCCCCGCAAGTCTGATAGGCATCGGCTACGGGGGGCTCTACTATTCACCTTCCGGTATTGGTGATAAAGGAGAGACAAAAAAAATTGACCTTATGCAGTTAGATTCACATTATAAAAGAAGTATACAGACGCCCCTTCTAACACAGTTAAAAAATAGCGGATTGCTTGGTGTCATTTTTATGTTGTCTATTGCAGTTGTTGTCTCCTTTAGAATGATAAAGGTTAATTTAAAACTGACTGAAAATATCTTCAGTAATGCAATTTGTTTTAATGTCATTTGGTTGGTTGGTAGTGCCTCTATTTTATTACAGCCATATCCGATGCCGTCGCTTACTTTTGTGAAACTACTATTGCTTCTTTTTTTGATGTTAAGTGCAGATAAGTTGCGAATGGGGTTGCATAGACATGCTAACTGAATGGAAAATAAAATGGATGGGGTGGGGACGTGTATATATCAAATTATTTTCTAAGTTCTTACCTTGGCCCCTTCAGGATAGGTTCATTTTTTTATTGAAACTGGGTTATTTCCCTAATTTGAAAAATGCAAAAACCTTTAACGAAAAGGTATTGTTTAGAAAGCAAAATAAAATGAGTGGTGACAAATTTGTTATTCTCTCAGATAAATACTTAGTTCGTGATTATGTTCGAGAGAAAATCGGTGATCATTACTTCGTCCCATTAATATTTTGCACTGACTCTCCTGAGCTGTTATTTGACTATGCTCCTCACTGTGACGTTATTCTGAAGCCTAACCATGGTGCGGGGATGTACAGAATTGTAAAAAAATCAAATTATGGTTCTGAGATAGATGATATAGTTAAACTATGTAATGAATGGATGAAAATCGACTTTTCATCTGTTCAAAGAGAAATCCAGTATAAAAACATTCCCAAGAAGATATTGATGGAAAAATTGTTAGGTGATGGCATTATTGCTCCAACTGATTATAAGTTCCATATCTTTCGTGGTTTTACAGGCAAGGTTAATTATGTTCTTCAAATTATAAATGAAAGATTTACTGGTAACTTATCGCGTACTTTTTATGTTAATGGATTTGACAAGCCATTCGAAACTGGAATAAAGAAGAAAGGGAATGGTGAAGAGAAATCTTTTTACTTTATTGACAAAGAGTTGGCATCAGAGGCATTGAGATTGAGTTGTTTGCTGGCCGCTGATTTCGATTATGTACGTGTTGATTGGTATATTCATAATGGCTGTATTTATTTTAGTGAGCTTACATTTACGCCTGCTGCAGGATTCGGCGTTGGTTATGGCCCTCGTCTGGATAGGTTGATGGGGGAGTTTTGGGTATAAATACTGACATTAAGCCAACTGATAACTACTTTTATCGAGAAAGTGTATGATATACATCAACGCCCGGTTCTTAACTCAGGATATAACGGGAGTTCAGCGTTTCGCCGCAGAGCTTTGCCTACAGCTGGCAAGGCTAAGAGATGATGTTATATTCTTATCTCCACGAGATATTAAGCAAGTGGATATCGCATCCCGTCTAAATGTTAAAGTAGTAGGTAGTCGTTCGGGGCACCTCTGGGAACAGTGGGACCTTCCTTTTTTTTTGTGGAAAAAAGGATCCCCATTGCTTGTTAATTTGGGAAATACCGCCCCATTGCTATACCTGAATAAAGTAATGACATTACATGACATATCTTATCTGCGATATCCAAAAACATACTCGTGGAGTTTCCGACACTACTATAGAATATTGATGCCACTGCTGTTGAAAACATGTAAAAATCTATTGACGGTTAGTGATTTCTCTAAGAGTGAAATATGTTTGGAGTATGGTTTTCCTATAGAGAAAATACATGTTATTCATAATGCTGTAAGTGGAAAGTTTTCTGAGAAGCATGAGGCTAAGATTAGGGGGGGGTATTTTCTTGCTGTGTCTTCGCATCATTACCACAAAAATTTTAATGGGTTACTTACCGCATTCAATAAATTACCTGAAAAGTATAAAATGCATATGGTTGTTGCGGGTAGCACGCATCCTAACTATCAGCGCCTCGAATTTGAAAAAAATCTCAGTAATAAAGTCAGTTTTGTCGGGCGAGTTTCTGATGAGGAGTTGGTGGATCTATATCGCAACGCATTCTGCTTTCTTTTCCCATCCTTATATGAAGGTTTTGGTTTGCCGCCGCTAGAAGCTCAAGCCTGTGGCTGTCCTGTGATTGCTTCTAATGCCGCCGCGATACCTGAAGTTCTTGGCGAGAGTGCAATTCTTGTCGATCCATTAAATAATGAAGCATTAACTGAAGCTATGGAGAAAGTACTGCTTAACCCAAAACTCAGAGAGTCTCTTATTGAAGCAGGCACTAAAAATATTGAACGATTTTCTTGGCTACTATCCGCAAGAGAACTAAGCTATGTTATCGATAACGTATAAGTTTGTTAAATTAACTGCCTTCTGCTTTGCTACAGACTTGTCTGCGGATAAATTTAGAAGAGAAATATCTAGAGGCGTATAATGTTGGGTAGTGATTTTAGCGTTGGAATAGTTGCCGATTGGCTCGTTACATCAGCCGGCTCTGAGAGCGTCGTCAAAGAATTGATTAAAATATACCCGTCTTCTGAGTTGTTTTCGTTGATAGATTTTATATCTGCGGAAGAACGTAATGACTATTCTGGGAAGAAGGCTAAAACGACATTTATCCAAAAGCTTCCTTTTGTTAAGAAAAATTATCAAGTTTTTCTACCTTTGATGCCATTTGCTGTTGAGCAAATTGACGTTAGTTTTCATAATGTTATTATCTCTAGTAGTCACGCAGTTTCTAAAGGTGTTCTCACCGGCCCCGATCAATTACATATAAGTTATGTGCATTCACCTATGCGTTATGCATGGGATCTTCAACATCAATATCTAAAAGAGACTGGTCTCAGTAAAGGTTTGAAAGGACTGATTGTAAAGTGGCTTCTGCATAAAATACGAATTTGGGACTACCGAACTGCGCATGGTGTAGATCATATGGTAGCGAATTCCCATTTTATCGCACGTCGGATAAAGAAGGTTTATGGCCGCGATGCTGACGTCATTTATCCACCGGTGCATGTCGAACGCTTTGCTTTAAATCTTCATAAGGAAGATTTCTACATTACGGCATCTAGATTAGTACCTTATAAGAGGGTTGACCTCATTGTTGAAGCTTTTAGAAGAATGCCAGATAAAAAACTTATTGTTATTGGTGATGGTCCCGAGATGAAGAAAATTCTGCGGCATAGCTCGGAGAATATAAGTGTACTTGGATATCAGCCCGATGATGTCTTGCAAGGTTTGATGGGAAGAGCTAAGGCATTTGTTTTTGCTGCTGAAGAAGACTTTGGTATCGTGGTTGTTGAGGCACAGGCTTGTGGCACTCCTATCATTGCTTATGGACGTGGCGGGGCCTTAGAAACAGTAAGACCTTATGGTTCGCAGAATGCAACGGGAGTTTTTTTTCATAAACAAACACCTGAAGATATTATGTCTGCCGTTGAAAAATTTGAGTCTATTCGAGATGACTTCTTACCTGAAAACTGTCGCTGTAATGCATTGCGTTTTTCTGCTCATCGGTTCCGTGAAGAATTTAGCACTTACTTAAAAGATAAATGGGTAAATTTTCAAGAGTTAAAGAAGATCAAATACTGACATCGTAGAGAGAATGGCTATACCACAGTCTTCTCTTTCAATTTAAGTAACTTACCCTTTATATTGCTAGTCTTTGTATATAATTCAAGTGATATTTTATAAACTGTTTATGGGGAGTAAATATGTATATTATTTTTATGGATGGAAAGCACAATGTCAAAAAATAAAAGTGTACTAAAAACAATTGTGCCTAAGGTTTCCCTAATTGTGTCCGATTTTTTATTTTTCAACACCTCGCTTTTCCTTGCTTATTTTATTGTTTTTCACTCTACTGGTAATAGTCTCGTTTTACCTGCGGATGGAACTTACACTGCAAGGATTTTTGCTCATTTAATTCTATCCGGTGTTTGTATCACTTGGTTTTTGTCAAGGTTAAGACATTATACATATAGAAAACCTTTTTGGTTTGAACTGAAAGAGGTCGTTCGGACATTATTGATTTTTGCTGTTTTAGACCTTTCACTGGTAGCTTTCTCAAAGTGGAACTTCTCTCGCTGGGTTTGGTTGGTTACGTGGGTTCTCATTTTGATTCTAATTCCGCTAGGACGAGCGATTACAAAGCGAATATTGAACAAGCTTCATCTGTGGAAAAAAGATACTATTGTTATTGGTTCCGGCAAAAACGCAAAAGAGGCTTACGCCGCTTTACAGAGTGAGGAAGTGCTTGGTTTTAATGTGATTGCTTTTGTCTGCACAGGTTCGCCATGTGAGGAAGTTATCACCGATATCCCTGTGCTTGATTCTGAGGAAGCTCTGTGGAAGATCGCCGATGTTGAAAGTACACAGTTTATTGTAGCGTTAGAGTTCGAAGAACATGCATTGCGTGACTGGTGGTTAAAGAATCTTGCGAAACATAATTGCCGCTCTGTTTCAGTTATACCGACATTGCGAGGTGTTCCTTTGTATGGCACTGATATGTCGTTCATATTTAGTCACGAGGTCATGATATTGCGAGTGGGTAATAATTTGGCCAAGCGCTCATCACGACTGATTAAGCGTATTTTCGATATTGTTGGCTCGGCTTCTATCATGTTGATATTGTCGCCCGTATTATTATTCCTGGCTTATAAAGTTTCGCGTGATGGCGGCAAGGCTATTTATGGCCATGAACGTGTCGGTCATAACGGGAGAAGATTTAAGTGCCTTAAGTTTCGCTCCATGGTAATGAACTCGCAAGAAGTGTTAGATGATCTATTGCGAACAGATCCTGTTGCAAAGGCCGAGTGGGATAAAGATTTTAAATTAAAAAATGATCCGCGAATTACTAAAGTCGGAGATTTTATCCGTAAAACCAGCCTTGATGAGTTACCTCAATTATGGAATGTTTTTAAAGGGGAAATGAGTTTGGTTGGTCCGCGCCCTATTATTGAGGCTGAACTTGAGCGTTATGCTGGCGATGTTGACTATTACTACATGGCAAAACCTGGTATGACGGGGTTGTGGCAAGTTAGTGGCCGTAATGATATAGATTATGATACTCGTGTGTATTTTGATGCATGGTATGTGAAGAACTGGGCGCTGTGGAATGATATAGCGATTTTATTTAAGACGATAAATGTTGTTTTAAAACGAGATGGTGCATACTAGTTTTTGTATGACATCGAAAAGTATTATTTTAAAATGTGGTTGATTTTTTTCTTGCTGTTTAATCTATGTGCTAAATTAATATAGGGCTGTTGTGGGGCGTGAGAAGTTTATTCTTTTTGCCCTCTAATATCAAACGTTGGTATCTCGATGATATTATTTAACATATAAATAGTTTGGTCGGATGAGATGCTTAGGTATCGCTGTTGTATCTATCTCTGACGACGATAAGAGTACTGTTGAGGAATAAATGTTTTCTTCTATCTGAGCGTTCGACTAATAAATATGGATGTGTAGACTATCGAAATTTTCAGGTTTAACCCTCTTGATACGATTCGTATGAGGAGGGCGCATGAGGGGGGGAGGGCGCTTCATTGTTATCACGCTGTTAACTTATTGGCTTTGTTATGGCTGTGCCATTGCTGGAGGAGTTCAAGGATAAGCTCGTCAGTTCTATTTTCTTCCATTTTGTAGACAGCTCATTATCCAATGAGTGTTGGGCGTGGCATAATCTAGATGAGTCAGCGAAAAAACTAGAAGTGAAGACTCTGTTATATGTTACTACGCGATATATGGTGAAGAGTCAGATGTTTTTGCCGCTATAGATAGCGATCTATATTTATATGAATACGTAAGAGTGGTAATTAGTGTGGTTGCGTTCTTTATTCTAAAGCGTATTGTAAGGGCGGCATTCTTTTCATCTAACCAGGTTTATATGACTATTTTCATAAACTGATTATTTCGTCAATATGCTAAAAGTTTTTGTCTACCAAAGTGAGTGGATTTTTCAGCAAGGATAAACTCTATTCTAACAAACAGTAAATTGCAAAAAATCGAGTTGCTGTTACTCCTATTTAATTCAGTGTTATCCTTTTTGTTTGATAACTTATAAGTTAAATTGTGATGGCTTGAAAGTTGATTTGATATTATGAATGGTAGGTGTATGGTTCTGCCTGGAGAGGTAATAATGGAGGTCGTCGTGGGGAAAGTTTGTATTTTAGTTATCGTTTATGGTAAGAAGTTAGTTGACTCAACTACGTTGTCTTCGTTATTAAAATTCGATTGCTCTTTATTTGACTTGGTTATAATAAATAATGGCCCAGACGCTCTAAATGAACGCGACTTTTTTTATCATGATCTTAACGAGAGTTTTCGCTCTTTTGAGTTGCTGAACAAGACTGAGAATATGCCACTTAGTATTGCATATAATAATTTTATCGATTCGCACTCAAACGCGCAAAGATATGTGTTTCTAGATGATGACACTGAAGTGACTGAAAGTTTTATAACCCGGCTGTCTGACAATGAAGCTTCATATGACGTTGAAGTACCTAAGATCGTTGCAACTGATGGGTCTCTTGAGTCGGGGAGAGTTCAGTATCCGGTCGAAGATGGTATTCCTGTCGTAGAGTTCAGAGCTGTTAATGCAGGTACTGTTTTCTCCATTGGTTCGGGTTTAGTCTTGACTCGTCAATTTATTGATAAATTCCGAAATGCTTGCGTGCCTGTTTTTGATATCCATTACGCATTGTATGGCGTAGACTATAGTTTATTCAGAAACGTACGAAAGCTTTTAGCTAAAGGAGTCCCTTTTACCTTTACGAGCTTTTCTTCTATTAATCATTCTTTGTCCCGTTTGCAAAAGGGAGCGTTAAGCGAACATACGAAAAGAGAGCGCCTGTATGACATTATACTGTCGGCACGGCACTACCCTGATAAGTCTTATATTAGTGGCCTTATCAGGTCACTCGCTAGCGCGACTCTTCGCCTTGATTTTTCATTGGTTATTCATATTATTTCCACTTTTGTCAAAGGTTACCATCCGAGATGTAAGCCATATATTACCGCTGGCAAAAAATAAGCTGACCATAATTATTTAAACGCGCAGCATAAAATGCTGCGCTGTCACTTCTTCCTTTCTGCTTAGCTATCCTGCTTTTTCGTGCTCCCTCCTCAGCTCTGACTTCCGATACTTTCACCTTTCTTATATTTATTTCTTCTTTACATTTTTCAATTCCTAATAAAAAACCTACTGCTGAACGCCATCTCTCTCTTTAATAAACTCAATCACCTGATTGATAATGTTTTTTTAGCCTTGAATATTAAATGTAATCAATGGTGCAAATTCACTGTTGGCTATTTTTACGCTCATTTGTAATTGTTTGATTTTGTTGTTTTTTATTTTTTCTAAAGGGCTGCATTAAATCATGGGATTCAACTCTCTGCTAATTATTCGCCATCTAATTTTGACGTGATTCACTTTATTTTATTTAACTTATTGTTTTTGCTGTTTTTTGTTTTTATTTTGATTTGTGGTAATAAAAATCCTATCACCTTGACAGCTTGCGTTTTTTGAACTTTTCTTTATGTGCGAAGGAAGGGGGTTTCTTCGCGCGGGATTCAATTATGTGGTAACACTTTTATAGCTAACGCCAGGTTTTAAAATCAGATTTGATTTTGCCTTGCTAAAACCATTTTGTTTAAGGATACGATTATGGCTTCTCTCGTGTACCAAAAAGAGGCGGCGGCGCTTCTTTTAGCTGTGCTTGGGCAAAATGCATCACCAAGCGTGTTTGACACTGTTGGTAATCAAATAGAGAAAGGGCAGACGACCGCCCAGGCATACATCTCGAGTCTGTTATCCTCCAGTGCCGGACAGGCGCTTTATGCATCAAAAACAGACGTTGAAATACTGCAGAGTATTTATACTTCAGTCTATGGCAACTCTCCGACTACAGCACAGTTGCAGGCGATTCTTGCCGGCAGCACCTTGAATGATGCCATATCAAGTGCCGTTAATTCTTTGCTGAACTACAGCGGTTTTGATACAGGCACGCTGGCATCTCAGAGCAACTTCGATGCTCAACTCAACAACGTGCTGTTCCCGGGAACTAGCGCCGCTGGCTCTGGTCCTGGCGTGTCGGATGCATTAGCGCTCTATTACCTGGCTGGTATTGATCCGGTTACCAGCACGGTTATCACGTTGGGGACGCAGATCAATACCTCAGCGCAGACTTTCTCACAAGTTGCCAATAAATTTGTGACCGATCGCGCTGCACTGAATTCGCTTTCAAATACCGATTTTATTAATAAGGTCTTTAATGAAGCCTACGAACGCGCGCCAAGCAGCAGTGAGTTCTCGGCTCTGAATGCAATTCTCAGTGGCGGTGGCACTAAAGGCGATGTATTGATCAATATCATTACTGGATTGCGCGGCACCGTAGGTTCCGGTGATACTGCGGCGCAGCAATTCTTCCTGAATGAAACTCAGCCTGATGGTGCCGGCCAACTGGCTGGTTTGGCTGCTCGTGAACAGGTTGCTTCCATCTATCTTGCTGTACCTCAGCGCGATGTTGATGCGCAAGGCTTGGACGACTGGAGCAATTATCTGGGTAAGCACGGTAACACTTTTACTTCGCTGACCACAAAACTGTTGACCTCTGTTGAGTTCCAGAAGAAAGGTGCTCAATTGACCGGCACTGACTTCATTCAGCACGTATATACTGGCGTTCACGGTGTTGCTGCTACACCAGCGCAAATTGCACTGTATAGCGGGTTAACCGACAAAAGTGCGATCACGACTGCGATCATTAATGACCTGCGCAACTCAACTGCCACTGACGCCACTACTGTAACTCAGCAGCATGGCTTCGAATATGACATCGGTACTAGCCTGCTCTATAAAACCGCGGCATCTCTGACTGCAACGGCTGCTGGCGGCAACGCGACAGGCACTGTCAACACTGGCGCTTCCCACCAAATTAGCAACGCCGAAACTGCGGTACTGACGAATGTTCAACTGAACGCCAACGCCGCCAGCCTGGTCAACCTGAAGTTCGCCGATCACCTGGCTAACCTGACCATCAACGGCACCAGCGCAGCAACGGTGAACCTGTCTGATAACGGCGTCAACCCTGGCGTGGCGGTGACTGTCAACAACGGCAACGTCATTCTGAACGCCAGCTCCGGTTCAGACAATGTGGTCGTGACTTCGACGGCTAATATCGCGACCGGTACCGCACAGTTTAACCTCGGCGCCGGCAACGACAGCCTGCACTGGGCGGGTAACGCGGTCTCCGGCGGTGCGAACACCGTTGCCAATACCGTCAAGGCTGACGGCGGTACCGGCACGGATTCCATCTCTGCCAACTTCATCACCAAAACCGTAGTAACCAACCAGAACGCCCTGGGCGTTCGCACCAGCACGGTGACCAGCAACGCCAACAACTTCTCGAACTTCGAGCAGATTGATCTGACCGGCTATATCGGTAAGTCTGTCGGTACGTTGGTGACCACACCGCTGATTGGTTCGCCGACTACCACTACCGTCACTACGCCAACCAACACCTTCGACTTCGGCCTGACCAACGGCACGTCCACGGTGGAAGGCACTACCGGCGGTACGGTCACCCAAAACGCGGCGGCGACCAACCTGGGGGCGCAAGGTTTCGTGATTTCCGGGCTGGCTAACGTCAACGTCATCAACGCCGCCGGCGGTAACGCCGCGCAGCTGGAAGTGAAAGGGGACGCGACCTCCGCCAGTACGCTGAACTTCACCTTCGTGCAGAACGCCACCGATCACTTCAACATCAACTTCGATGCGGTGAGTTCGGCCAACGTGAATGCCGGCGCCATCAGCCTGAACAGCAGCAGCAGCGCCCTGCTGGGCACTGCGCTGACAACGGTGAACGTGGCTTCCGGCGGTACAGGTTCGTTTAACAACATTCTGTCTCTGGCCGGTACCAATGCGCAGGTTCAGACTGTTAATGTGACTGGCGATCATGCGTTGAATCTGACGCTGGGCAGCGGTTTCAGTAACGTGCGTGATGTTAACGCTTCGACCAATACCGGCGGTTTGAACCTGGATTCAAGCCATGCGGGTACTGGTGACGGTATCATCGTGCAGCTGTTGAACGCCTTGCCATTGAGCGCGGTTACCACCGCGTTGCTGACCCCGTTGTTGAACACCTTGGGCCTGAACGGTTATCAACTGACGGTTGAAGGGACGTCGACAGCCGACAGCTTCAACGTGCTGGGTAACACCACGTTGACCGGCGGTGCCGGGGCGAATATCTACGATCTGAAATCCAGTAACACGCAGGCGGGGGTCACCATCACCGACTTCAGTACTGCGAAGGACAAGATCGTTGATGCTGCTTCCGGGCTGACCCTGTCCAATACCGGTACTGCGGTAGCGGATTACGGCACCCGTCCGGCGGATACGCTGGATGCGCTGTTGGGCTCGTTGGTTGGCGGTCTGACCACCGGCGTTGTCGGCCTGTTGGGCGGCATCCTGGGCCTGAGCAATCCAAACTCGCTGACGGCGAAGGTGGGCGTGGCTTCGGTGGTGTTCAGCGGCACCGGCAACACGGCCGATTCCTACGTGATTATTGATAACAACAATAACCACACGCTGGATGCCAACGATACCGTGATTTACCTGACCGGCCAGAACCACCAGCAATTGGTGGATACTCTGCACTACGCCTAAGGGTAAGGTTGCAATAACCAATAATTCCCCATGGGACTATTTGGAATTAAATAATGCGGGGGCGTAATCCCCCGCATGTTTAATTTTGTGAGCGGCGTCATCCTCTCTAAGTTATTCCATTTCGTTATCTTCCCCTCTTATTTTTGCTCTCCCGTATCCCATTGTTTTTACATGGTTTGTCCTATCTCGATGACCGTCTTTTTTTTTATGGCCAACCTTGCTGATTTTCACTTTCTCAACCTATAGTTAACGAAAGTATCTGCAGTCTCGGGCATTTTTTTGGGGTGAGTCTTCCCGGGGTAAATTCTTTTTTAGGAATTTCTTTAGGGGAGGGGTCAATGCGGATTGGACTGACAGTGCACATGATGTAAGGGCAGAACGTGAATCAATTTATCCCGCGCAACGAAATTGCGGATGTTATACGGACGCGCAGTAAAGTCTTCTGGACCGTTGGTATTTTCACGGCGTTTATTAACCTGTTAATGCTGGTTCCTTCCATTTACATGCTCCAGGTTTATGACCGGGTGCTCCCTTCGCGTAATGAAATCACGCTGTTAATGCTGACGCTGATCATGCTGGGTATGTTTGGCATGATGTCCTTGCTTGAATACGTGCGCAGCATGGTGGTGATCCGCATCGGCAGCCAGCTGGATATGCGCCTCAATACGCGCATCTATACGGCGGCTTACGAGGCGAATTTAAAGAACGGCTCTTCCGATGCCGGCCAGATGTTGAGCGATCTGACCAACGTGCGCCAGTTTTTGACCGGAAGCGCGCTATTTGCCTTCTTCGATGCGCCCTGGTTCCCGATCTATCTGCTGGTGATTTTCCTGTTTAACCCTTGGCTGGGGTTGTTCGCCCTGGTGGGTTCCTTGCTGTTGATCGCCCTGGCGGTGATCAACGAAGTGGTGTCGAAGAAGCCGTTGGCGGATGCCAGCCGCCTTTCTATTATGTCCAGCAGTCTGGCCAGCACCAACCTGCGCAATGCCGAAGTGATCGAAGCGCTGGGCATGTTGCCTAATCTGAAAGGACGCTGGTTCGGTCTGCATCAGCGCTTCCTGAACAGCCAACGCATCGCCAGCGAGCGGGCGTCGCGGGTGACGTCGATCACCAAGTTTGTGCGTCTGTCGCTCCAGTCGTTGGTTTTGGGGCTTGGGGGCTGGCTGGCGATCGATGGGCACATTACGCCGGGCATGATGATCGCCGGTTCCATTTTGATGGGGCGCACGCTGGCGCCGATCGAGCAGGTGATCAACGTTTGGAAAAGTTGGAGTTCCGCCAAGCTGGCATACCAGCGCCTGGTACGCTTGCTGGATCAGCATCCTCCGCGCGGTACCGGCATGTCGTTGCCGCGTCCGGAAGGGGTGATCTCTGTTGAAGGGGTGACTGCGACGCCGCCCGGTTCGAAGGGAAGCGCGGTGTTGCATAACGTCAGCTTTGCCATTCAGCCGGGAGACGTGCTGGGGATTATTGGGCCAAGCGCCTCAGGCAAGTCAACGCTGGCGCGCCTGTTAGTCGGTATCTGGCCAGTCAGCGAAGGCATTGTGCGGCTCGACAACGCCGATATCTATCAGTGGAACAAGGACGAACTGGGGCCTTTCATCGGTTATCTGCCGCAGGATATTGAACTGTTCGCCGGCAGCATCGCAGAGAACATCGCCCGCTTCAACGAACTGGACTCGGAGAAAGTGATCGAGGCCGCCAAGTTGGCCGGGGTGCATGAGCTGATTCTGCGCTTCCCTAATGGCTATGATTCGGTGATCGGCAGCGGTGGCGCCGGGCTTTCCGGTGGTCAGAAACAGCGTATCGGTTTGGCGCGCGCGCTGTATGGCGATCCTTCTCTTATCGTGCTGGATGAACCCAACTCCAATCTGGACGATGCCGGCGAGCGGGCGTTGAACCAGGCCATTACGTTCCTTAAACAGCGGAATAAGACGGTGATTCTGATTACTCACCGTACCAATCTGCTGGCGATGACCAACAAGCTGTTGCTGTTGGTTAACGGGAACGTCAATGCGTTTGGCCCTACGCAGCAAGTACTGCAGGCGTTGGCGAATGCGCAAAAAGCGCAGGTGCCTCCGCAAGCGGTGCGCGCGGTGAACTCCGAGCCGGATGAAGGCGATATTCCTAAAACTCAAATTAATTAAGCCGTGAACTTGTCTGGCGGCGCCGTTGCGTCGCCGACAGTCAAAGGAGTTGGTATGTCTACGCATATTGGCGAGCCGAATGACTCGTACTCAGAACAGATCCCGCTGGATGAGCGTCGTTATACCCGCCTCGGGTGGTTGGCGCTGGGAGTGGGCGTGTTCGGCTTCTTAGCCTGGGCGGCGTTTGCGCCTCTGGATAAAGGGGTCGCTTCGCCGGGATCGGTAACCGTTTCCGGCAACCGTAAAACGGTGCAGGCGCCGGCCAGCGGCATCATCAAAAATATCGTGGTGAAAGACGGCGATAAGGTAAAAGCCGGCGAAGTCCTGGTGCAGTTGAGCCAGGTGCAGGCGCAGGCGCAGGTCGATTCCCTGCGCGATCAGTACTACACCACGCTGGCGACCGAAGGGCGTTTGCTCGCTGAACGGGATGGTCTGAGCACGGTCACTTTCTCCCCCATCTTCACCAAGATCAAGGATCAGCCGCGCGTCGCGGAGATCATCGCGCTGCAGACGCAGCTGTTCGCCTCCCGCCGCCAAGGGCTGCAGAGTGAAATCGACGGTTACAAGCAGTCGATGGACGGGATCCGTTTCCAGTTGAAAGGCCTGCAGGATTCGCGCGCCAACAAACAGATCCAACTCTCCAGCCTGCGTGAGCAGATGAACAGCATGAAACAACTGGCGGCGGACGGTTACCTGCCGCGCAACCGCTATCTGGAAATTCAGCGCCAGTTCGCCGAGGTGAACAGCAGCATCGATGAAACCGTCGGGCGAATTGGCCAATTGCAAAAGCAGCTGCAGGAATCTCAACAGCGTATCGATCAGCGTTTCGCCGACTATCAGCGCGAGGTCAGAACGCAGCTGGCGCAAACCCAAATGGACGCCAGCGAGTTCCGTAACAAGCTGCAAATGGCCGATTTCGATCTGGGCAACACCGCCATCACCTCACCGGTGGACGGCACCGTGGTCGGATTGAATATCTTCACTCAGGGGGGCGTCGTGGGAGCGGGTGACCACCTGATGGACGTGGTACCCAGTCAGGCGACATTGGTGGTGGATTCTCGTCTGAAAGTCGACCTGATCGACAAGGTGTACAACGGGTTGCCGGTGGATCTGATGTTTACCGCCTTCAACCAAAATAAAACCCCGAAAATTCCGGGAACGGTCACCTTGGTTTCCGCCGACCGTCTGGTCGACAAAACCAATGGTGAACCTTACTACCAGATGCAGGTCACGGTCTCGCCGGAGGGCATGAAAATGCTCAGCGGTGAGGACATCAAGCCGGGGATGCCGGTGGAGGTGTTCGTGAAAACGGGGTCGCGCTCGCTGCTGAGCTATCTGTTTAAACCTATTTTGGATCGCGCTCATACTTCATTAACCGAGGAATAATTTTGATTCAATCAAAACGACAGGCTGCCGGTCTGGTTATCGGCACCCTATTGTTTGCGATGTCTGCGCCGGTTTATTCGATAGGGATTTTAGACGCATATTCGCTGGCATTAGAAAAGGACCCGACCTTCCGGGCGGCTATAAAAGAGAAAGAAGCGGGAGATGAAAACGAAAATATCGGCAGGGCCGGGTTGCTGCCGAAAGTATCACTGAACTACCAGAATTCGCCGCGCAACTGGCAAACGCAGAAGTACCCGCAGAGCGACTTCTTTGGCAACATTACGGAAGCGACGCGGCGTCAGCAGTACCGCAGCTATTCCAGCTCGGTGACGTTGACGCAGCCGCTGTTCGATTACGAAGCCTATGCGCGCTATAAAGGCGGCGTGGCGCAGACGCTGATGTCGGACGAACGCTATCGCGGAAAACTGCTCGATCTGGCGGTGAGAGTGGTCAGCGCCTATGTCGAAGTGGCCTATTCCAAAGATCAGATTGCCCTGGCCGAGGCGCAAAAGGCGGCTTATAAAGAGCAGTTGGCGTTGAACGATCGGCTGATGAGCGCGGGTGAGGGGACGCTGACCGACGTTTCCGAAACGCAGGCACGCTACAGCCTGGCTGAAGCGCAGGTGATCGAAGCGCGCGACGCGTTGGATGCCGCGCAGCGTGAGTTGGAAGTCATCATCGGGGTACCGCTGAATCAACTGGATGAGCTGCAGGTCTTGCGGCCGGGCAAATTCCAGGTGGCGCCGCTGATCCCGTCGAAGTTCGAAGAGTGGCAAAAGATAGCTCTGGAGAATAACCCTCTATTGGCCGCCTCGCGCCACGGCGTCGATGCGGCGAAATACGAAGTAGAGAGAAACCGCGCCGGCTTTATGCCGAACGTGCAACTCTATGCTTCGCATTCGGAGAACGATTCCAGCAGTGACAACACGGTTAACCAGAAATACCGCACCGACAGCATCGGGGTACAGGTGAGTTTGCCGATTTACTCCGGCGGCGGCGTGGCGGCCTCAACGCGGCAGGCGGCGGCACGTTACGGCCAGGCGATGGCCGAGATGGATACGCAAGTGGGTTCGACGCTGAACGATCTGCGCAAGCAGTTCAATCTGTGCATCAGCAGCCGCGCCAAGCTGGCGGCCTACGAGCTGGCGGTGAAGTCGGCGACTACCCAGGTGACGGCGACTCGGCAGAGCGTATTGGCGGGGCAGCGCGTCAACGTCGATGTGCTCAACGCCGAACAGCAACTCTATAGCGCCCAGCGCGATCTGGCTTCTGCCAAGTACACCTACATCAAGTCCTGGATTACCCTGCTGAGCGATTCCGGTACGCTGGACGAGAAGGATGTGCTGCGTGTGGCGCAGTATTTCGCAAGACAGCGTTAGGTGTTGAAATAACGCTGAGGATGTCGGGGGGGCTGTTAATGTCCCCCATCGTCATTACATGTGCCAACTGGTGTCATATTCAAGGCTCTGGGACAATATGCATTCGCCTATCAGATCATGGAGCTTTTACTTTAGCTTATTGCCTTGTGCATTCTGCGTGTAACGCAATGTCATGCGAGCCGTGTCGCGTGCTGCTGTCATTATTTGGGTATCGTCATTTTTAGCGCCGCATTTATTACATGCAAAGTTGGACTGGTAGAACCAAACTCATAACTGGAGTCAGTATCTTTTGGGGAAGGCGTCAATAGTCATGCATTTTGCAGCTCTTTAGTATTGAGCGGTAATATAATTTCTATAAAGACATTGGTGCTCCTTGCGATGGAGACGTAGGAACCTTTGGCTGGGGAAAGGTGCTGCCTGTTGCCGGAAATACTGTTGTGTAGCTCAAGTGTGAATTTCTTCACTTTTTTATCTTCGTTACCGAATACGATGGGTTGCGATTCAAATCTCTCCGGCCAAAGACGCTCGATAATCACACCGTTTTTTCTATCCATAAACTCAAATAGCATAATGCGCTATTTGACACCCTGGACGAGGATAACGCCGTGCCGATGTTGTGGGTGTCAAGTAGAGTGGAAACCACATTATTATTGGCAAGGAGACCGTATCGTTTGGCCCGGGGAAGAGTTCTGGACCTCGCCGTCTTGCAGTGGGTTGTTTTTTACCGTTGTCAGACGAAGTTCGCGGCTCTGACGAGTGCATGCCGTCGCTGTCTTGAGAATAATTCTGAAATGTGGCTCAACTTCTGCATTGTTGCTTCAGATGCGTTATCGTATGCCTCCAAACAGTCCGCCTGAGCTCGGTTTGATGGCTGAAAGGCCGTTTTTAGCCAACACGTTTGCTTCAAATAGAGAATACAACAGCAGATGCGGGGCGATGAGGGCATGTCTAATGTATAACGCGAAGCATCAGAGGAGTGATTATGGCGATTTTGGTTACGGGCGGTGCGGGTTATATCGGGTCGCATACAGTTCTGACCCTGTTAGAGCGTGGGGAAGAGGTGGTCGTGTTGGACAACCTTTGTAACGCTTCCGAAGAGTCATTGCATCGCGTTGAGCAGTTGACCGGCAAAGCTGCGATATTTTATCGCGGGGACATTCGAGATCGGGAATGCCTTGGGCGCATTTTTGACGAGCAGCAGATTAACGCCGTTATCCATTTTGCGGGATTGAAAGCTGTAGGGGAGTCGACCCGCAAGCCGCTTGAATATTATCAAAATAATGTCGCGGGCACGCTGGTTCTGTTGGAAGAAATGCGCCGCGCCGGCGTACACCAATTTATCTTCAGTTCATCGGCGACGGTTTACGGCGCCCACTCACCAGTTCCTTATGTGGAAACGACGCCCATTGGCGGCACGACAAGTCCATACGGCACCTCCAAGCTGATGGTTGAGCAAATTTTGCAGGATTTCGCCAAGGCGGAACCGCAATTTTCCATTATTGCCTTACGCTATTTCAATCCGGTTGGTGCACATGAGTCCGGCATGATTGGTGAAGATCCGAACGGTATTCCGAACAATCTTTTGCCTTATATCTCTCAGGTGGCGATTGGTAAATTGGATAAGTTGGGCGTGTTCGGCGGAGACTATCCGACAAAAGATGGTACCGGCGTGCGCGATTATATCCATGTGATGGATTTGGCGGAAGGCCACCTTATGGCGATGGGGCATCTGGCTAAGATTGAAGGGTTCAAGGCTTATAACCTGGGGGCCGGCGTCGGGTATTCCGTCTTGGAAATGGTGCAAGCCTTTGAAAAAGCCTCCGGCGTCGCCGTTCCCTATCAAATTTTACCGCGCCGCGACGGCGATCTTCCCGCCTTCTGGGCTGATGCGCGCCTGGCGAAACAAGAGTTGGGATGGGAAGTTCAGCGCGGCATTGATGCCATGATGCGCGATACCTGGAACTGGCAGCAAAAGAATCCGCAAGGGTACCGCTGATCGCCAATGTGGTATGAGCCCGTTTGTGAAAGAAGGGAATTGGATAAAAAATGTTACTGCGCACCGGCAGATTTGCCGAGTGCGTTGCCACTGTTTTCATGGAGGGTGCGGTTTCGTGATTAACGGCAAATTCTTATGTCGATTCAACATGATTGAGATGGGAATTTTCCCACAAAGCTAGGCGTTGTTTTAGAGGATTTTATGAAAATTATCGTTACCGGTGGTGCAGGCTTCATTGGGTCGGCGGTTGCCCGACATATCATTAATGATACCAGCGACCACGTTCTGGTGCTGGATAGCCTGACCTACGCAGGTAATCTGGAGTCGTTGGCGACGATCGCCGAGAGCGACCGCTACGCGTTTGAGCTGGTCGACATTTGCGACCGTCCGGCGCTGGATCGTGTGTTCGCCACGTTTAAACCGGACGCTGTGATGCACCTGGCCGCGGAGAGCCACGTCGACCGTTCCATTGACGGTCCTGCGGCCTTTATCGAGACCAACATTGTCGGCACCTATACGCTACTGGAAGCGGCTCGCCACTACTGGCAGACCCTGGATGAAGCGAAAAAACAGGCGTTCCGCTTCCACCATATTTCGACCGATGAGGTCTACGGCGACTTGCACGGCACCGACGATCTGTTCACCGAAACGACTCCCTACGCACCAAGCAGCCCATACTCCGCCTCCAAGGCTTCCAGCGATCACCTGGTGCGCGCCTGGCTGCGCACCTACGGCCTACCGACCCTGGTCACCAACTGCTCGAACAACTACGGCCCTTACCACTTCCCGGAGAAACTGATCCCGCTGACCATACTGAATGCGCTGGACGGCAAGGCATTGCCGGTATATGGCAACGGCGCGCAGGTGCGCGACTGGCTGTATGTCGAAGATCATGCCCGTGCGCTGTATAAGGTAGTGACCGAGGGGACTGTGGGGGAAACCTACAATATCGGTGGCCATAACGAACGCAAAAATATCGACGTGGTGCGTACCATTTGCCGACTGTTGGATGAGTTGATGCCGAACAAGCCAGGCAATCTGAGCCGGTACGAAGAGCTGATCACGTTCGTGACCGATCGCCCGGGCCATGATATGCGCTATGCGATCGACGCTTCAAAAATTGACGCAGAACTGGGCTGGAAGCCGCAGGAAACGTTCGAGAGCGGCATTCGTAAAACCGTCGAGTGGTACCTGGCCAACGAAGCCTGGTGGAGCCGCGTGAAGGACGGCTCCTATGCCGGCGAACGCCTGGGCCTGACACGTTAATGATTTCGAAGGTATAAAAATGAAAGGTATTGTTTTAGCCGGTGGTTCAGGTACGCGCCTGTATCCGATCACCCGTGGTGTATCCAAGCAGCTGTTGCCGATTTACGATAAGCCGATGGTGTATTACCCGCTGTCGGTGCTGATGTTGGCCGGTATCCGTGACATTTTGATCATCAGCACCCCGGAAGACCTGCCGTCTTTCCAGCGGCTGCTGGGGGACGGCAGCCGTTTCGGCGTGTCGCTGAGCTACGCGGTACAGCCGAGCCCGGACGGCCTGGCGCAGGCGTTCATTATCGGCGAAGAGTTTATCAACGGCGACAGCTGTGCGCTGGTGCTGGGGGACAACATCTATTTCGGCCAGAGCTTTGGCAAAAAGCTGGAGTCCGTGGTGGAGCGTAATCAGGGCGCGACGGTCTTTGGTTACCAAGTGATGGATCCGGAGCGTTTCGGGGTGGTGGAGTTCGACGACAATTTCCGCGCGCTGTCGCTGGAAGAGAAGCCAGTGGTACCTAAGTCGAACTGGGCGGTAACTGGACTGTACTTCTACGACCGCGACGTGGTCGAGATGGCGAAGCAGGTGAAACCGTCGGCGCGCGGCGAGCTGGAAATCACCACACTGAACCAGATGTATCTGGACAAGGGCGCGCTCAACGTTGAGCTGCTGGGGCGTGGCTTCGCCTGGCTGGATACCGGCACGCACGACAGCCTGATTGAAGCGTCGCAGTTTATCCACACCATCGAAAAGCGCCAGGGGTTCAAGGTGGCCTGTCTGGAGGAAATCGCGTACCGCAAGGGGTGGCTGAGTCGTGAGCAGGTGGCGGAAGAAGCCCGGTTGCTCGGCAAGACGCTGTATGGCCAGTATCTGTCACAACTGATCGTGGAGAAATAATCATGCAGGTCACGGATACCAAAATTGCGGGCGTGAAAATTATTCAACCGAAGGTGTTTGGCGATACCCGCGGTTTCTTCCTGGAAACGTTTGAGAAAAAGCGTTACCAGGAAATGCTGGGCATTGATTTGGACTTCGTTCAGGACAACCACTCGCGTTCATCGCGCGGCGTGCTGCGCGGTTTGCACTTCCAGAAGGCCAATCCGCAGGGCAAGCTGGTGCGGGTGGTGCGTGGCGAAGTCTTCGATGTCGCCGTCGATATTCGGCCGGAATCGCCGACCTACGGTGCCTGGGAAGGGGTGATCCTGTCGGAAGAAAACAAGACGCAGTTCTGGGTGCCGCCGGGCCTGGCCCATGGTTTTGTGGTGCTGACGGACGTCGCTGATTTTGAATACAAGTGCACGGATTATTACAACCCGGCGCACGAAGGGTGCTTGCTGTGGAACGATCCGCAGGTTGGCATCGAGTGGCCGGTCACCCAGCCGCTGCTGTCGGAGAAGGACAAGGTGGGTAAACTGCTTGGGGAGCTGGTAGGATGAAAGTGCTGTTAACCGGTTCGAAAGGGCAGCTGGGCAGCTGTTTTCGTGATCGTTTGCCTTCCGGCTGGGAGGTGTTGGCGACGGACAGTGACAGTCTAGACATCAGCGATCTGGCTAGAGTGAAGCAGGTCGTCGCGGATTACTGTCCGGATGTGATAGTGAACGCCGCGGCGTATACGGCGGTGGACAAGGCGGAAAACTACGGGGAGCAGGCGGCGCGGGTCAATGAACAGGGGCCGAGCTATCTGGCATTGGCGGCGGCGGAGAGCGGTTGCCGCT
The DNA here is from genome assembly GCF_059801225.1 of Serratia sp. Ae19-1. Lineage (NCBI taxonomy): Bacteria > Pseudomonadati > Pseudomonadota > Gammaproteobacteria > Enterobacterales > Yersiniaceae > Serratia > Serratia sp. Ae19-1. The sequence continues at coordinate 770,426 of NZ_JBCHWD010000001.1, forward strand.
TGATCCACGTCTCAACCGATTATGTTTTTGATGGTCGGGCTAACCGGCCCTATCGTGAGGATGACGCGACCAACCCTCTGGGGGTTTACGGCAGCACCAAGCTCGACGGGGAGCGTGCGGTGGCCGAAGTGCTGCCGGATGCGATAGTCCTGCGTACTGCCTGGGTGTTCAGTGAGTATGGGAATAATTTTGTGAAAACCATGCTGCGCTTGGCGAAAGAGCGGGACGAGCTGGGGATTGTCAGCGATCAGCGAGGTTGCCCGACGTACGCGGGCGATATTGCGCAGGCGATAATAGGGCTGCTGCAGTGCCGGGCAGAAGGCGGGGTTTACCATTACTGCGGGGACAGGGAAGTGAGCTGGAACGAATTTGCCGAAGCGATTTTCAGCGAGGCGATGGCGCAGGGCGTGCTGGAGAAATCACCGCGGGTGAATGGCATCACGACCGAACAGTACCCGACGCCAGCTAAACGACCCGCCTACTCGAGCCTGAACTGCGGGAAAATCGAAAGCTTAGGTATTTCACGTTCAGATTGGATGAATGCATTGAAAAGTACGATAAAAGCAAGAATTGCATAAAATAAATTTAAACAAGGAGCCTATCTCTATAGGTTCCTTGTTAGTTTAGTCAGGTTGATGGGAGTCATATGGGACTAGTCTCTAATGCGAAGTGGGTTGCTTTTTCGCAGCTGTTTAAAATTGGTGTCCAGGTTCTTAATATTGTTGTTTTAGCGCGACTCATGCCGCCCAGCGAATATGGCTTGATGTCAATGGCGTTGGTAGTGACAAACTTTGCGTTATTAGTCAGGGATCTTGGAACCGCAGCGGCGATTATCCAAAGGAAAGATCTTCAGAATGAGACGATCAATGCGATATTCTGGTTAAACATACTGATGGGTTTGACTATCGCCGGCGTTATTGTCATATTTTCACCGGTTATAGCGTATGTATTCCATGAGCCGAGGCTGATTGCAGTGCTCTGCCTTTTGGCAATAAGCTTCCCATTGGCAAGCAGTGCCTCTGCGCACATGGCCTTATTGGAGCGCGACTCTAAATTCAAAAAAGTGGCCTCTATTGAGATCAGCTCATCAATGGTTGCCGTCATTGTCGCTATTATTATGGCCTATCAGGGATTCGGCGTTTATAGCCTGGTAGTGCAAATATTGGCTCTGTCACTGATGTCGTCGGTACAACTTTGGCTTGCGTCAAAATGGCGCCCTTCATTCAATAACGTGATAAATACTAAGGAAATAAAAGGGCTGATTGGTTTTAGCGGGAATTTGACACTGTTTAATTTTATCAATTACTTCTCAAGAAACACTGATAGCATGATAATCGGGCATTACATGTCCGCAGCAATATTGGGGGCTTATTCGCTGGCATACAGAATTATGTTGTTCCCGTTACAAAGCATGACCACTGTCGCCTCTCGGGCGCTGTTCCCTATATTGAGTCAGCATCAGGATAATAGCGACAAGGTACGGGCTACCTATTTGAATGTCGTTTATGTGATACTGCTAGTTGTCTTTCCGCTGATGACTGGATTAGCCTTGCTGCGCGAGCCGTTTGTGCAGTTGGTATTCGGGGCTCAGTGGTCAATGACCGCCGTAATACTATTATGGCTTGCTCCAACTGGAATTATTCAGGCTGTATTAAGCACGACGGGATCCGTTTTTATGGCCAAGGGCCGAACCGATATCCTCATGCGTCTTGGTATGTTGGGGGCGATCTTGCAGGTCGGCGCATTTATTATTGGGGCTAGGTTTGATATTGACACATTTGTTAAGCTATACTTTATCGCTAATGTTATTAATTTCTTCCCGGTAATGGGGATCTTGATGTGGTTGATCGGCGGTGCTTTAAAAGATGTGTTCTTTAAAGTTTATCGCATTCCTCTTTCTACCATGATTATGGCGGGGGGGATTATAGTGCTTTGTAAGAATATTAAGCAATATAATCATATAGACAACGTTGTCGATCTTATCGTCGTGGCCGTGTTTGGCGCCGTACTGTATGCGGTATCGTTGTTTTTGATTGACTCCACGTTTAGGAAAGCGTTGATAGCAACCACGGTTAAGATTTCAAAAAAAATCGGTATCGCTTAGCATTGTGCTTGAGCGGATATTAACAATGCGGGTTGCTCAGGTGAGGGCCCGTTTTTTATTTCTTGCTGTTCATTTTCCTTTTTCGACTGTGTTGGCGCGCATCGATCTATTCTTGGCACTGTGCTGCCTCTCTGCACATGGCTTTCTAACCGACGGCGGGGCTAAGGTGTGCGACTCATGATAGAGGGCGTTCGGGCATTTCATATTGAGAAGAATGCGTGCCTTTGAAAAAGTCTCAGAGGTCTCGTCTTTACCCGATTTGCTGCGTTGCGATAGTTAAGAGGCGATGTGCGTTTTCACGGGGCGAATGTAGCTAGGGATGCTTATCCCTAGTATGATGTGTGGCATTGACCATTCGCTGTAGAAAGAGACTATTATCTTGCCGATTCGTACGTTATCGCATTCGGCGACAGATTACTCTGCAGACAAGTCATAATTTATACAAAGGGTCGTTTCACAAAGCTAGGCGTTGTTTTAGAGGATTTTATGAAAATTATCGTTACCGGTGGTGCAGGCTTCATTGGGTCGGCGGTTGCCCGACATATCATTAATGATACCAGCGACCACGTTCTGGTGCTGGATAGCCTGACCTACGCAGGTAATCTGGAGTCGTTGGCGACGATCGCCGAGAGCGACCGCTACGCGTTTGAGCTGGTCGACATTTGCGACCGTCCGGCGCTGGATCGTGTGTTCGCCACGTTTAAACCGGACGCTGTGATGCACCTGGCCGCGGAGAGCCACGTCGACCGTTCCATTGACGGTCCTGCGGCCTTTATCGAGACCAACATTGTCGGCACCTATACGCTACTGGAAGCGGCTCGCCACTACTGGCAGACCCTGGATGAAGCGAAAAAACAGGCGTTCCGCTTCCACCATATTTCGACCGATGAGGTCTACGGCGACTTGCACGGCACCGACGATCTGTTCACCGAAACGACTCCCTACGCACCAAGCAGCCCATACTCCGCCTCCAAGGCTTCCAGCGATCACCTGGTGCGCGCCTGGCTGCGCACCTACGGCCTACCGACCCTGGTCACCAACTGCTCGAACAACTACGGCCCTTACCACTTCCCGGAGAAACTGATCCCGCTGACCATACTGAATGCGCTGGACGGCAAGGCATTGCCGGTATATGGCAACGGCGCGCAGGTGCGCGACTGGCTGTATGTCGAAGATCATGCCCGTGCGCTGTATAAGGTAGTGACCGAGGGGACTGTGGGGGAAACCTACAATATCGGTGGCCATAACGAACGCAAAAATATCGACGTGGTGCGTACCATTTGCCGACTGTTGGATGAGTTGATGCCGAACAAGCCAGGCAATCTGAGCCGGTACGAAGAGCTGATCACGTTCGTGACCGATCGCCCGGGCCATGATATGCGCTATGCGATCGACGCTTCAAAAATTGACGCAGAACTGGGCTGGAAGCCGCAGGAAACGTTCGAGAGCGGCATTCGTAAAACCGTCGAGTGGTACCTGGCCAACGAAGCCTGGTGGAGCCGCGTGAAGGACGGCTCCTATGCCGGCGAACGCCTGGGCCTGACACGTTAATGATTTCGAAGGTATAAAAATGAAAGGTATTGTTTTAGCCGGTGGTTCAGGTACGCGCCTGTATCCGATCACCCGTGGTGTATCCAAGCAGCTGTTGCCGATTTACGATAAGCCGATGGTGTATTACCCGCTGTCGGTGCTGATGTTGGCCGGTATCCGTGACATTTTGATCATCAGCACCCCGGAAGACCTGCCGTCTTTCCAGCGGCTGCTGGGGGACGGCAGCCGTTTCGGCGTGTCGCTGAGCTACGCGGTACAGCCGAGCCCGGACGGCCTGGCGCAGGCGTTCATTATCGGCGAAGAGTTTATCAACGGCGACAGCTGTGCGCTGGTGCTGGGGGACAACATCTATTTCGGCCAGAGCTTTGGCAAAAAGCTGGAGTCCGTGGTGGAGCGTAATCAGGGCGCGACGGTCTTTGGTTACCAAGTGATGGATCCGGAGCGTTTCGGGGTGGTGGAGTTCGACGACAATTTCCGCGCGCTGTCGCTGGAAGAGAAGCCAGTGGTACCTAAGTCGAACTGGGCGGTAACTGGACTGTACTTCTACGACCGCGACGTGGTCGAGATGGCGAAGCAGGTGAAACCGTCGGCGCGCGGCGAGCTGGAAATCACCACACTGAACCAGATGTATCTGGACAAGGGCGCGCTCAACGTTGAGCTGCTGGGGCGTGGCTTCGCCTGGCTGGATACCGGCACGCACGACAGCCTGATTGAAGCGTCGCAGTTTATCCACACCATCGAAAAGCGCCAGGGGTTCAAGGTGGCCTGTCTGGAGGAAATCGCGTACCGCAAGGGGTGGCTGAGTCGTGAGCAGGTGGCGGAAGAAGCCCGGTTGCTCGGCAAGACGCTGTATGGCCAGTATCTGTCACAACTGATCGTGGAGAAATAATCATGCAGGTCACGGATACCAAAATTGCGGGCGTGAAAATTATTCAACCGAAGGTGTTTGGCGATACCCGCGGTTTCTTCCTGGAAACGTTTGAGAAAAAGCGTTACCAGGAAATGCTGGGCATTGATTTGGACTTCGTTCAGGACAACCACTCGCGTTCATCGCGCGGCGTGCTGCGCGGTTTGCACTTCCAGAAGGCCAATCCGCAGGGCAAGCTGGTGCGGGTGGTGCGTGGCGAAGTCTTCGATGTCGCCGTCGATATTCGGCCGGAATCGCCGACCTACGGTGCCTGGGAAGGGGTGATCCTGTCGGAAGAAAACAAGACGCAGTTCTGGGTGCCGCCGGGCCTGGCCCATGGTTTTGTGGTGCTGACGGACGTCGCTGATTTTGAATACAAGTGCACGGATTATTACAACCCGGCGCACGAAGGGTGCTTGCTGTGGAACGATCCGCAGGTTGGCATCGAGTGGCCGGTCACCCAGCCGCTGCTGTCGGAGAAGGACAAGGTGGGTAAACTGCTTGGGGAGCTGGTAGGATGAAAGTGCTGTTAACCGGTTCGAAAGGGCAGCTGGGCAGCTGTTTTCGTGATCGTTTGCCTTCCGGCTGGGAGGTGTTGGCGACGGACAGTGACAGTCTAGACATCAGCGATCTGGCTAGAGTGAAGCAGGTCGTCGCGGATTACTGTCCGGATGTGATAGTGAACGCCGCGGCGTATACGGCGGTGGACAAGGCGGAAAACGACGGGGAGCAGGCGGCGCGGGTCAATGAACAGGGGCCGAGCTATCTGGCATTGGCGGCGGCGGAGAGCGGTTGCCGCTTGATCCACGTCTCAACCGATTATGTTTTTGATGGTCGGGCTAACCGGCCCTATCGTGAGGATGACGCGACCAACCCTCTGGGGGTTTACGGCAGCACCAAGCTCGACGGGGAGCGTGCGGTGGCCGAAGTGCTGCCGGATGCGATAGTCCTGCGTACTGCCTGGGTGTTCAGTGAGTATGGGAATAATTTTGTGAAAACCATGCTGCGCTTGGCGAAAGAGCGGGACGAGCTGGGGATTGTCAGCGATCAGCGAGGTTGCCCGACGTACGCGGGCGATATTGCGCAGGCGATCATTGAGATGCTGAAGCGTGAGGCGGCGGGAGGGGTGTATCACTTCTGCGGTGACAAAGAAGTGAGTTGGAGCGAATTCGCCGAGGCGATTTTTGCGGAGGCGCTAGGGCAAGGGACGTTGATGAAGTTGCCGCAGGTGAACGACATCACAACCGATCAGTACCCTACGCCGGCTAAGCGTCCCGCATACTCGAGTCTGGACTGCGGGAAGATTGAAAGCTTGGGCATTCAGCCTTCCGATTGGCAACAAGCGCTGAAAAATATTATGCCGGCGTTAGGGGAAAGGTAATTTTCTCCGCGACTGGATAAAGAAAAAGGCGAACATCTAAAGAATGTTCGCCTTTTTCTGGTTTGCTTCTCAAGAGACGCAACCGATCAACCTTTCTCTTTTGAATATTTTCATGCTCATATAAATAATCAAGAGCGTGGCCAACAGCTCGGTGAAGACTAATGAGTAAGAAGCGCCCAGTGCGCCGAAAAGCGTCGTCGTGAAATAGATATGTAGACAGTGGGTTGCAGAACAGAAAATATAAATTCTCTGCAATACTTTATCGTGATTGTTCGCCAACAAGTACAGTTGAGCCAATACGATGGCTGGTGGAATGACCAATAACATAATGGACAACACCGCTAGGATGGGGGCAGCGGAAACGAATTTTTCACCAAACAGCAGGGTGATAATCGATGTGGAAAACAGATTTAGTATCGAGAAGGCGCCAATGCCGAATACGAAGCTGGCGGCTAAAACTAGTTTAATGATCTTATTTCGTTTAGCTGTTTGCTCTGCACGGCAGCTGCAAACGATAGGGTAGGCCGCCTGACATAGTGGAGCCATGACGGCCAGACCGGAACGAACCAACCTCTCCGCTGCGCCATATAACCCGGCGGCAAGAGGTCCGGAAAGGATGCCTAAAAGAATCGTATTACTGGCTGAATACACCATGGTGATTGAGTTGGCGACAAATACCGGCCAGCCTTCTTTTAGATTTGCCGTAACATTGGGCAAAGAAAATCGCGGTTGGCCAATGTGATACCGTGAAAAAACCCAAAGCAGCATAATAAGCGCAGCCAGAAAGTTGGGCAGTACCAGTAGCAAAACGGCGCTATAGGGTGTGATGGGAAAGCACAGGAAGACCAGCAAAGTGAAAATTCGGGCGAATAAGGTGATCAGCGCGCCCGCTGCCGTTTTCCCTACCCCCTGCAATAGCCAATAAGGGGACAACATAGATGCTACGATTAACAAAGAGGAAAGCAGCATATAATCGCGGAGAAGATTCAGTTTCTCCCAACTCAGGGTCATCAACGTCATCATGACGAGTGAGCCGGTGGCCAGTATAATCTTGGAACATGTAATGCTATAGAAGCTTTCACCTATGCTGTGATGATTTTCCATTTTTGAGACTCTTCGGACCGCCGAAAAGTTAAATCCGTAATCGACAAAAATGGAAAAATAGAAGGCGACCATATAGCAGAATAGAATATTGCCAAACTCACTGACACCGATATTCCTACCGACAAGAGGAAATACCAGAAGAGGGAATATAAAATTCCCTCCCTGTACTAACAGCAGTGAAACATAGTTTTTAACTAACGGCTGGTTCAGATACTTAATCATGAACCGCAGCCTTTAGCTCTGTAGATTGTTTGGCTAGTTTGAGTTTTACCAGCCAATCCCTGCTCATAAAGGCTTTGAACAATAACAACAGGATAATGTTGACGATGATGGTTGAATAATAGAAATGGTTATCAAAAATCATGAATAGCATGGCCATGCAGAAGTAACTGTAGAGTAGGGTGTTAATTAGGGTTTTTCTCTGCTGTACCCGTTGATATAGTGCCATCCCGATCCAGGTGAATATCAGCATAAAACCGCCAATGCCATAGACGCCAAAGTCCATGTATGGTTTCTGCATAAATGTCATGATATTGATCCAGTCATATCCTCCCATTTTCACCAAATCCAGTGTTTCATCCGGCATGAAACTTTTGGTCGCGAAACGGAAAGTACCGGTCATCAACATGCGCCCATCTCTGAAATCATGGGTTTTATCCAAATAAATGACCATTTTGTTAAAGGCATGCATCTCGGTACTCAGGTTAATCCAGATAGACATCATCTGTGGAGGCAACTTCATCGTAGGTTTAAAATCTTTTTCCTCTTTATGCTCCTGAGCGCTTGTGTTTGGGCTGTTATAAATGGCCTCATAGTAATGCGTGCCGGTCTGTGCTTTTTCCTCTGTTGACGACTGATGGTTCTGTACATAAATTTGGGTGCGAATCAATGGCATGCTCACCATCAACAGAACAACGGAGAACAATGTGACTATACCGGTAATCAACAGTGCGGATTTATTTTCTTTTGCTACATAATATTGAATGAGTACATAGAATAAACTAGTGATGACAGGGATAAAGATATTTATTCTTCCTCCTAATAACATCAGGAGACTTAAGTATGCGCAGCTGAAAATAAGATATCCGTATTTTCTCGACTCAGTAACGTAAATGGTATTGAAAATAATAAAGAAAGTAGGGATGACCATAAGTGTCATCAGATAATTGCTGATTACTTTGGGCATAATGTTCGCGCGGATATTGTCGTCAAATAAAGGAATGCCGCCAATTTTATGGATGGCATACCAATAAATAAACGCTTCGGCCACGATGCAAATGATATTGGACCAGAAGAGGGTTCGCGCGGCGATTCCTGAGCGAACGTTCGTTTCACGGTTGAGTGTGATGCGTCCTCGTCGCAGTATAAAGGTGGCAACTACCATATAAAAGCAGGCTATAACGGCGAATAATGCCATCCAAGTTGAGTGACTGAAATCGTCTTGCTCGATCAGTGTCAATTTCGCCTGGCTGCAACCAATCATGAATAAAAACATGCTCATGAAGATCGAAGCCGGATTGTATATGTTTTTGAAAAAATAGGTGAAGAAGACAAAGTTTGCGACCGCGGCGATGGCAAAAATTTTGCTTACCCCATTCACGGGAAGCAACAGAATGCATACAAGGCAAACAATACCAAAACCGGCGAGTGTTAAGTGCTTCAGTATCCCGTTATTACCCATTTTTATTCTCCCTCACCTGTTTTCCAAGCCTTGGCAGTTGTTTCATACATGTTTTATTCACGCCTCTGCGTTCTGCGTCAAAAAACCAACCCCATTTATTGAAATACGTAATCGCCGAACGAATGTGGTAGCCCATCAACTTCAGATTCTTGTAAGAGCCTTTGGCAAAGGCATGTGTCACCGTCGCTTCTGAACAAAACATAGGTTTTTCATATTGAAGCACTTTGCGGCAGAGGTCGACATCTTCAAGATACATAAAGTAACGTGAATCAAAACCTTGTAATTGCTGTAACAATCGCGACTCTACGAACATAAAGCAGCCAGAAATTGTCGGCGCAAAGAAGTTTTTGTTGTAATCGGCATCTTGCAGCTCATAGTTCTCATCGAGATACTTGGATAAAAAAGGCATGAACCTGCGCAAGAACAAATGAGCGGGAGTCGGCAATAAACGGCAGACGCGCTGCGCTTCTCCGTTCGGGTAAATAATCTTGGGTGCAATGAAACGGTGATTGCCGCTTTCCGCAAAATTATACAAACTTTTCACTGTGCCTGCGCTAAACTCGATATCTGGATTGCAGATAATAAAATATTTGCATTTACTCAGATACTTATTCATGGCCTGATTGTGCCCATGGCCATAGCCACCATTGAAATCCGACTTGATATAAGCAATTCTCGGATTGTTTAACTGGCTCGCCCATTCGCTACCTGCATTGTCAACCAACACGATGGTTTCTACCAGCGGCTCGGCTAACAGAGAGTCGATAGTGGGTTGAATGTCCTCTTGCTTGTGTTTGTACAGTACTATGGACGCGACCACTGGCACTTTATTTTCAACTGCACTCATTTTGAGCTAATTCCGTCTTTAACCGCACGGCACCATGTTGCCAGATGCGTTTTTTTATTCGGTTGCGTAGCAATCAGTAATACTTGATGGATGGCATTAAAAACGTTTTCACGTACTTTTATCAATGGCGGGATGTGTTTCATCCTTGCCAGCAACAGCCCGTTACGCAATCGGTAGTATCTGCGGAAAGCCGAGTGCACCGGCACATGCCAAGCCAGTATTTTGATTGCTTTGTCACCGATAGCGTGCGACATCTTGGCCGAGGTAGCCGCATAAACTTTGTAACCTTTGGCGATAGCGCGCAGGCACCATTCGGTATCCACGTAGTCAATGAACAACGATTCATCCATATCACCTACATCGCTCAAGACCGCTACGGGGATCAATGAGCCAGAAGAGATGATCATACTGACTTCAAAAGGTGCGTCCTGGAATTGCGGGCGAACTTTGCTGCGCCAGCCTAGTTTGTTCACACGGATCAATGGATAGTGGAAACCGTAGCGCGAATCGGTAAAGATCGGACCGATAGCCGCGAGCCTCTCGGTGGCCGAGATCTGGGCATAATCTTTGAGTAGTCCGGTCATAAAATGTTCGTCAATGTGGCTGTCTTGATCGAAAAAAACGATCAGTTGGGCACAATGTTTCTCGCGAGCGCACTGAATGCCGATATTTTGCGCTTTGGCGATACCGACGTTTTCTGGCAAACGTACGACGGTGGCGAGCTGTGAAAGCGATTCGACGGCGGATGCTTCTAGTGAACCATTATCAACGAGAACGCTGGAAACCTGTTGACGTTTAAGTTCTTTGATTAAGGTAGTGAGATTACCCAATTCCGGATGATAAGAGACTATTACTGCTGCGATTTTTTGACTGTTAACATGCTCATCGACGGTCGCAGGAGTATGGTTAATGGCTTGATGCTCGGACACTACATTCTCCAATTCAATACAATATCAATGCTGGCATGTCCTCGCCCCTTGGACAGAAGCGCATTGCATTAATTAAGCCGTCAATTTTAGCAGTCATGGGAAATCGCGCAATCAGGAAAACCTAAATTGTCGATAAATCTTATTTTTATTGTGTAACGTATTAATGCATTGAAATAAAAGGGTTAACTAAATTTTATTGGGTAATCCTGTAAAGGAGTAGGGGGATTCTCTTAGGAAAGTGGTGAAGAAGCGCTCCCGCGGTTCACCTATCGCACCAATCACTACCCACCCGGCTCAATCCTGAGTTAACATGTGTGCCACATCACAAAACCTGTTGGCCCGCGTTGCCAACAGGGTCATCCTCAGACAGGAGTTCCTAAATGTCCAAGCAACAAATCGGCGTTGTCGGCATGGCGGTAATGGGCCGCAACCTCGCGCTTAACATCGAGAGCCGTGGTTACACCGTTTCCATTTTCAACCGTTCTGGCGACAAAACTGACGAAGTGATCGCTGAGAACCCGGGCAAGAATCTGGCGCCGTATTACACCGTTGAAGAGTTTGTTGAATCGCTGGAAAAACCGCGCCGCATCCTGCTGATGGTGAAAGCGGGCGAAGCAACGGATAAAACCATTGCCTCGCTGACTCCGCACCTGGACAAGGGCGATATCCTGATCGACGGCGGCAACACCTACTATCAGGACACCATCCGTCGTAACCGCGAACTGTCCGACCAGGGCTTCAACTTCATCGGCACCGGCGTTTCCGGCGGTGAAGAGGGCGCGCTGAAAGGGCCTTCCATCATGCCTGGCGGCCAGAAAGAAGCTTACGAGCTGGTGGCGCCAATCCTGGAGAAAATCGCTGCGGTTGCGGAAGGCGAGCCTTGCGTGACCTACATCGGCGCAGACGGTGCCGGCCACTATGTGAAAATGGTGCACAACGGCATCGAATACGGCGACATGCAGCTGATTGCCGAAGCCTATTCTCTGCTGAAGCAGGCGCTGAATCTGAGCAACGAGCAGTTGGCCGAAACCTTCGCCGAGTGGAACAAGGGCGAACTGAACAGCTACCTGATCGACATCACGAAAGACATCTTCACCAAGAAAGACGAAGAGGGTAAATACCTGGTCGATGTGATCCTGGACGAAGCCGCCAACAAAGGCACCGGCAAGTGGACCAGCCAGAGCTCGCTGGATCTGGGCGAACCGCTGTCGCTGATCACCGAGTCGGTGTTCGCACGCTACCTGTCTTCGCTGAAAGACCAGCGCGTTGCCGCGTCTAAAGTGCTGACCGGCCCGAAAGTGGCGCCGTTCACCGGCGACAAAGCCGAATTCATCGAGAAAGTGCGTCGCGCGCTGTATTTGGGCAAGATCGTGTCCTACGCGCAGGGCTTCTCTCAGCTGAAAGCTGCGTCTAAAGAAAATAACTGGGATCTGCACTACGGCGAAATCGCCAAGATCTTCCGCGCCGGCTGTATCATCCGCGCCCAGTTCCTGCAGAAGATCACCGACGCTTATGCGGCGGACGCAGATATCGCCAACCTGCTGCTGGCGCCATACTTCAAGCAAATCGCCGACGAGTACCAGCAGGCACTGCGTGACGTGGTGGCTTACGCCGTACAGAACGGTATCCCTACGCCAACCTTCTCCGCTGCGATCGCTTACTACGACAGCTACCGTTCTGCGGTGTTGCCGGCGAACCTGATCCAGGCGCAGCGCGACTACTTCGGTGCGCATACCTACAAACGTATCGACAAGGAAGGCGTGTTCCATACCGAATGGATGGAGTAATCCCTTCTCGTTTCTGAAAAAGCCGCCGTCAGGCGGCTTTTTTTTTGCCAAGACATCGAAAAATATGCATAACGCCCTCTCTACGCTGGGATGCGCGATCCCTTCCCTTAATCTGGCACTATTCTTAATTTTTATTTTTTCATAATAAGATCCGTATCGTATTATTTAGAATGATGAAGGTGTTTTTTTTGATTCAGCTTGCCGAAACACTTATCTTTGCTAATATAATTCCTAATCATGTTTCTCGATTTTTTTAGCTCATTCCATCTGCGTTTTTGCTAATCGCCTTTTTGTTGATTTATTTGGTTTTTTTGTCTCTTTGACTACCTGTGAACATAGGGGGAAACATAGGCCGCTAAACTTCTATGAGGCTATTAAGTTCATAGTGGGGTTTGATTTTTCTTGTAAAGAATAAGGAAATTCTTAATTTTCGGCAATCTGCTAGCAATAGGTATTGGGTACTTAACCTGATCACTATGCGCAATGCATCTGTTTCTGGGGTAATCCTAGTTTATGGTGAACTTAATCCCTGTCATTCTGGCCGGTGGGAACGGCAGCCGCCTATGGCCTTTATCAAGAGAAGCATTCCCCAAGCAATTTCTTACGCTTGACGGTAGCAAGCATAGTCTGCTGCAGCAAACGCTACTGCGTTTAGATGGGTTACAAGGGGTTGAGATCGCGGCACCGATTGTCATTTGCAATGAAGAGCACCGTTTTTTGGTGGCGGAACAACTGCAAGAGATCGATTGTTTGGACTCGCGCATCATTCTGGAGCCCGCCGGACGTAATACAGCGCCCGCGGTTGCTTTGGCTGCTCAGTATGTTCTACAAAATGAACCAGATAGTATGTTGCTGGTGTTGGCTGCCGATCACCTGATTACACAATTGGGCGCTTTTCATGATGCGTTGAACAGGGCAATCGAGTTTTCATTATGCGGCCGTTTGGTGACTTTTGGTATCATTCCTCAGCACCCTGAAACGGGCTACGGATATATCAAGCGTGGAGCGCCGCTCTCCCCTTACTGTTTTAACGTCGAGCGTTTTGTCGAGAAACCCGGTTTTCAAAAAGCGCAAACATACTTAGAAAGTGGCGATTACTGCTGGAATAGCGGCATGTTCATGTTTACAGCTAAGAAGTATTTGTGTGAACTGAATCGCTTTCGTCCTGATATTTTTCAAAAGTCACTGTTCGCGATGCAAGCCAGTCGACTTGAGCTCAACTTCATCCACATTGACGAAGAAACGTTTCTCCGTTGCCCCTGTGAGTCTATCGATTATGCGGTGATGGAGAATACTGCTGATGCGGTAGTTATGCCGGTTGATATCGGTTGGAGTGATGTCGGCTCTTGGGGAACTCTATGGGATTTGACTGAAAAAGATGCTCAAGGTAATGTCCATCGTGGCAATGTTATCGCGATTAACTCATTGAATAACTACGTTTCTTCAGGTAATAAACTGGTCGCCACGCTAGGAATAAACAACTTGGTTATAATACAAACTGACGATGCGTTATTGGTTGCCGCTCGTGAAGCAGTGCAAGACGTCAAACAGCTAGTGGGTGAGCTAAAGGCGCGAAAACTGCCGTTTTGATACCCGTGTAAAAATCTCGGGCATGAACCCATAGCAAAGATTCCCACATAAGCGAGATAGTGATAAATGTAAGCAAGGCCGTACCAGTAATTGCGACCCCATCGCATTAAGCTCCAAGAAGGCGACAGAGCGTAAAGGTACAAATAACAGAAGAATGTGACATGACTGAGTTAACTTGTTTTAAGGCTTACGACATTCGTGGCCAATTGGGGAATGAACTGAATGATGAAATCGCTTATCGAATTGGCAGGGCTTTTGGTGAATATTTGCATCCTAAAGCCGTAGTTTTGGGCAATGACTCCCGTTTGAGCAGTGAAAGCCTTAAACAATCTTTGGCTAAAGGTTTGCGGGACGCCGGAGCTAACGTGATTGATATCGGAGTGAGCGGGGCAGAGGAACTCTATTTTGCTACTGCTTTTTTGGCCGCCGATGGCGGTATAGAAGTCACTGGCAGTCATAATCCTGAAGATTACAACGGCATGAAATTGGTGTGCAAAGATGCTCGGCCGATCAGCAGTGATTCAGGGCTGCGGGAAATCAAGGCGTTAGCTGAAAAAGAAACGTTTACTCACACTGAGCATTCTCGCGGCGGCTATCGACAAACCGATACACTGGACAGTTATGTCGATCATATTTTATCTTTTGTTGACTTCGCGCATTTCAAACCCCTGAAGGTGTTGGTGAACTCGGGGCATGGTACTGCTGGGCGGGTCATAGATGCTATTGAACTCCGTTTTCAGCAGCATAAGGTACCGCTGGAATTCATCAAGATTCAACATGAACCTGATGGCAATTTTCCGCGAGGGGTTCCTAATCCGCTTTTACCTGAGCGTCGTCAAGACACGATGGAGGCGATACTGCGCTATGGTGCGGACATGGGGATCGCCTTCGATGGCGATGCAGATCGCTGTTTTTTATTTGATAGTAAAGGGAATTTTATTGAGGGCTACTATATCGTCGGTTTGTTGGCTGAGGCGTTTCTAGCCAGGCGGACAGGAGAGAAAGTCGTTCACGATCCGCGACTAAGTTGGAATACCGTGGAGATCGTTGAGAAAGCTGGCGGTATTCCTGTGATGTCGAAAACTGGGCACGCTTTCATCAAAGAACGAATGCGGGCTGAAGATGCAGTCTATGGTGGCGAGATGAGTGCCCACCATTATTTCCGCGACTTCTATTACTGCGATAGCGGCATGATCCCTTGGTTAATGGTCGCCGAGATCATGTCTCTGAAAGGTCGCTCGTTGGAACAGCTGGTTGCGGAACGTATCCGTGCCTATCCTTCTTCGGGTGAAATTAACATCGTCCGAGTTCCTGCGACATCCGCGCTTGATATGATCGAGCGACATTATCGAGATCAGGCCTTAGAGGTTGATAAGACGGATGGGATCAGCATGACCTTTGCCGACTGGCGGTTCAATTTGCGAGCGTCAAACACCGAACCTTTGCTTCGCCTCAACGTTGAATCGCGGGGTAACCGAGACTTAATGGAGAGTAAAACAGAGGAAATTCTCGCGCTAGTAAACAGCCGAATATAAGGCTTCCCATTATCAGGGAAGCCTGTGTGCACTATTTCTGATGTCGCTCGCGCAGCCGGCCGATCACCGCGCTCAGATCCAAATCCTGGTCCTGCAGCAGCACCAGCAGGTGATAGATCAGGTCCGAGGCTTCGTTGGTCAGCTCTTCGCGATCGTTGACTGTGGCGGCCAGCGCGGTTTCCACGCCTTCCTCCCCGACCTTCTGCGCGATGCGCTTGGTGCCGCTGGCGTACAGGCTGGCGGTGTACGAGCTGTCCGGGCTGGCGTGCTTGCGCTCCGCCAGCAGCTGTTCCAGCTGATAGAGGAACGTCCAGTCGCTGGCGGCCGGGTGGAAGCAGCTGCTGTTGCCCAGGTGGCAGGTCGGGCCGATCGGGTTGGCCAATACCAGCAGCGTGTCGTTATCGCAGTCCGGCGTGATGCTGACCACCTTGAGGAAGTGGCCGGAGCTTTCACCCTTAGTCCACAGGCGCTGCTTGGTGCGTGAGAAGAAGGTGACGTTGCCGCTCTGCTCGGTGGTCGCCAGCGCTTCCGGCGTCATGTAGCCCAGCATCAGCACTTCGCCGGAAACGGCGTGTTGCACGATGGCGGGCATCAGGCCGTCGGTTTTTTCCCAGTCCAGCTGGTTTCTCTGTTGTTCTGTCAGCACACGCGAATCTCCACGCCTTGTTCAACCAGGAACCTTTTCAGTTCGCCGATATTGATGATTTGTTTGTGGAACACCGACGCCGCCAGCGCGCCGTCGACGTCCGCATCGCGGAACGCCTCAAGGAAGTGTTCCATGGTGCCCGCGCCGCCGGAGGCGATCAGCGGCACCTTGCAAGCCTCGCGTACCAGGCGCAGTTGCTGCAGATCGTAACCGTTGCGCACGCCGTCCTGATTCATCATGTTCAGCACGATCTCACCGGCGCCGCGGCGCTGCACTTCCTGCACCCAGTCGAGGGTTTCCCACTGGGTGATGCGGGTGCGGCTCTCATCGCCGGTATATTGGTTGACGTGATACTTGCCGGTTTCACTGTCAAACCAGGTATCGATGCCCACCACGATGCACTGCACGCCGAAGCGATCCGCCAGGCGGCTAATCAGCTCGGGATCGGCCAGCGCCGGGGAGTTGATGGAAATCTTGTCGGCGCCGAAAGACAGGATCTGGCTGGCATCCTCGGCGCTTTTAATGCCGCCGGCGACGCAGAACGGAATATCAATCACCTCCGCCACGCGCGATACCCAGCTTTTGTCCACCACCCGGCCGTCGCTCGAGGCGGTGATATCGTAAAATACCAGCTCGTCCGCACCTTCTTGCGCATAGCGCTGCGCCAGCGGCACGATGTCGCCGATGATTTCGTGGTTGCGGAACTGCACGCCTTTCACCACTTGCCCGTCTTTAACATCCAGGCACGGGATTATCCGTTTTGCCAGCATGCGATCGCCTCCTCAACGCTAAATTTACCTTCCAGCAGGGCGCGCCCCACGATCACGCCGGCAACGCCGCTGCCGCGCAGCTGGGCGATGTCGTCCAGATTGCCGATGCCGCCCGAAGCCTGAAAGGCCACCTGCGGATAGCGGCGGCTAATCTCCTGATACAGCGCCACATTGGAGCCGGCCAGCGTGCCATCGCGCGAAATGTCGGTGCACAGCACGTGCTTCAGGCCGTAGGGCAGGAACTGCTCCACCACCTGTTCCAGCGTGGCGTCGGAATCTTCCTGCCAGCCGCTGATGGCCACGCGTTTTACGCCCTGCGCATCGATGCGCACGTCCAGCGCCAGCACCAGTGCGTCGGCGCCATAGCGCTCGAACCAGCTTTGCACCAACTGCGGCTGTTTCACCGCGGTGGAGCCGATCACCACGCGCGTGGCGCCGGCCTCCAGCAGAGCGCTGACGTCCTGCTCGTTGCGGATGCCGCCGCCGACCTGCACCGGCACGTCAACCCCCGCCAGCAGCTTGCGCAGCAGCGGGATCTGGCGCGCGGCCGGATCCTTGGCACCGGTCAGATCGACCAGGTGCAGCACCTGCGCGCCCTGTTGTTGATAGTCCTGCAGGCGCAGCAGCGGATCGTTGCCGTAGTCGCGCTGTTGGCCGTAATCGCCCTGGTGCAAACGCACCACGTTGCCGTCGATCAAATCCAAAGCCGGAATAATCATGCTGCCTACATCTCCAGAAAGTTTTTCAACAGTTGCGCACCGGCTGCTCCAGAACGTTCTGGATGAAACTGCACGCCGAAGAAGTTGTCTTTTTGCACGGCGGCGGTGAAGGGCTCGCCGTAGTTCGCCTGAGCGATGGTGCTGGAGCATATCGGCATCGCATAGCTGTGAACGAAATAGAAGTAGGCACCGTCATCGATGCCGCGGAACAGATGGTGGCCCGCCTGCGCAGACACCTGGTTCCAGCCCATGTGCGGCAGCGGCAGGCCGAAGTCGGTCATCTGCTTCACCGGCGTATCGATGAGGCCGAGCGTGGTCACGCCGCCGTTCTCCTCGCTGCTGGTCGCCAGCAGTTGCATGCCGAGACAAATGCCCAGCACCGGCTGAGTGCAGGCCTTGATCAGCTCGATCAGATCGCGTTCGCGCAGCTGATCCATCGCCGCCTGCGCGGTGCCGACACCCGGCAGGAACAGCTTGTCGGCGCGCAGCACGATCTCCGGATCGCGGCTCACCTCCGGCTGATAACCCAGGCGCCGCACCGCGTAGGTGACGGAGGCCAGGTTGGCGCAGCCGGTATCCAAAATCACCACGTTCATCACAGCACTCCTTTCGAGCTCGGCAGGGTATTGCCTTCGACGCGGATCGCCTGGCGCAGCGTGCGGCCAAACACTTTGAACAGGCTCTCGACCCGGTGGTGGTCGTTTTTGCCCTTGGTCTTCAGGTGCAGAGTACAGCCCATGGTATAGGAGAGCGAACGGAAGAAGTGCTCGACCATTTCAGTGCTGAGATCGCCGACGCGCTGATAGTTGAACTCGGCCTTGTACTCCAGGTGCGGGCGGCCGGAGATATCCAGCGCGCAGCGCGCCAGGCATTCGTCCATCGGCAGCACGAAGCCGAAGCGGGCGATGCCGCGCTTGTCGCCCAGCGCCTTGTTCAGCGCTTCACCCAGCGCCAGACCGGTGTCCTCTACCGTGTGGTGATCGTCGATATACAGGTCGCCTTTGACGTCGATCTCCATGCGAAAGCCGCCGTGGGTGGCGATCTGATCCAGCATGTGGTCGAAGAAGCCGACGCCGGTTTTGATCTTGCTGCCGCCTTCGCGATCCAGCCAGACGTTGACGTCGATTTGCGTCTCTTTGGTCACGCGGTTAACCCGCGCGTGACGATCGCGCAGGGTCAGCTGGCGCACGATCTCTTTCCAGCCCAGCACGCCGCGCTGGTAGCGCAGCCCCTGAATGCCCATGTTTTCCGCCAGCTGCACGTCGGTCGGCCGATCGCCGATCACGTAGCTGTGGGCGGCATCCAACACGCCGGGTTCGAGATATCCCTTCACCAGCGCGGTTTTCGGCTTGCGGCAGTCGCAGTTGTCCGCCGGCAGGTGCGGGCAGATCAGCACATCGGCGAACTGAATGCCCTGCGAGCTGAGGATCTGCATCATCAGGTTGTGCGGCGGATCGAAGGTTTCCTGCGGGAAACTGGCGGTGCCGAGCCCATCCTGATTGGTGATCATCACCAGCTGATACCCCGCCTGCTGTAGCGCCAGCAGAGAAGGGATCACGTCCGGCTCGAGCGCCAGCTTGTCCAGGCGGTCAACCTGGAAATCTTCCGGTGGCTCGGCGATCAGCGTGCCGTCACGATCGATAAAGAGGATTTTTTGGCTCACATTGGCTCCTGGCGAGTCTGGTTGGCGCCGGGCAGGGCGGACAAGGCGTCCACCACGCGTTGACATTCGTCGCGGGTGCCTATGGTGATGCGCAGGCAGCCGGACAGCCCGGGCTGTTTGTTTTGGTCTCGTAAGATAATGCCCTGATCCCACAAGCTTTTAAACACATTACTTGAGGCGGTGAAGCGGGCCAGCAGGTAATTGCTGTCGCTGGCGAAAACCTGCTCGACGCAGGCGCATTTTTCCAGCTGTTGCTGCAGCCAGCTGCGGGTGGCTGCGATATCGGTGACGCGCTGACGCATGGTGCGGATGCCCTCTTCGCTCAGCGCCTGTGCGGCGATATCCGCCACCGGCGTCGAAAGCGGGTAAGGCGCGATCACCTTCAGCAGCAGGGCGATCAGATCTTCGTTGGCGAGCGTAAAGCCGCAGCGCAGGCCGGCCAGCGCAAAGGCTTTCGACAGCGTGCGCAGGATCGCCAGGTGCGGATAGTCGCTCAGCCAGCCCGCCACCGAAGCCTGCGGGCAAAACTCGATATAGGCTTCGTCCACCGCGACGATCGCCTTGCCTTTGGCCAGCTCCAGCAGGCTGCGCAGAGAGTCCGGGTCGATCAGGTTGCCGGTCGGGTTGTTCGGGCTGCAGACGTAGATCAACTTCACGTTGTCCAGGCTGTCTGCGATGGCGGGCAGATCCAGCTGCCAGTCCTCTTTGGCGGCCACGGTACGGCGCTCCACGCCAAAGGTTTCGGCGCTGACGGCGTACATGCCGTAGGTCGGTGGGCAGAACAGAATGGCGTCTTTACCCGGCTCGCAGAAGGCGCGGATCAGCAGCTCAATGCCCTCGTCGGCGCCACGGCTGACCAGCACCTGTTCTTTCTTCACCCCGGCGTAGGCGGCGTAGCGTTCGATCACCTGCGCCGGTTGGCACTCCGGATAGCGGTTGAAGGTTTGCGCGGTCAGCTGGAATTCCGGCGCGATCGGGTATTCGTTGGCGTTGAGCCACACATCGCCCTTACCGCCGAGGCGGCGCGCCGATTGATAAGGGGTCAGCTCGCGAACGTTGGCGCGCGCCAGTTTTTCGATGCTCATGCTTGCTCCTTCAGGGCGGCGACGCGCAGGGTCACGGCGTTCTTGTGGGCGATCAGCTGCTCGGCGGCAGCCAGCGTCTCGATGGTGGCGGCCAGGTTGCTGAAACCCTGCGGCGTCAGCTCCTGCACCGTCATGCGTTTTTGGAAGTCGGCCAGCCCCAGGCTGGAGCAGGTGGCGGTGTAGCCGTAGGTCGGCAGCACGTGGTTGGTGCCGGAGGCGTAATCGCCGGCGGACTCCGGCGACCAGTCGCCGAGGAACACCGAACCGGCGCTGGTGATGCCGTCCACCAACTCGCGTGCATTGCGGGTCTGAATGATCAGGTGCTCCGGGCCGTAGCGATTGCTGATTGTTACGCACTCTGCCAGATCGCGTGCCACGATCAGGCGGCTGCTTGCCAGCGCCTGGCGGGCGGTGTCGGCGCGCGGCAGCTCGGCCAGCTGGCTTTCCACCGCTTCGGCTACCGCCTGCGCCATCGCCGCGTCCGGCGTCAGCAAGATCACCTGAGAATCCGGGCCGTGTTCGGCCTGCGACAGCAGATCCGAAGCGACGAACGCCGGGGTGGCGCCGGCGTCGGCGATCACCAGCACTTCCGAAGGGCCGGCCGGCATGTCGATGGCCGCGCCGTCGAGGCGTTGGCTGATCTGCCGCTTGGCTTCGGTCACGAAGGCGTTGCCCGGCCCGAAGATCTTCGCCACGCGCGGCACGCTTTCGGTGCCGAACGCCAGGGCGGCGATCGCCTGCGCGCCCCCGACCTGAAACACTTCCTGCACGCCGCACAGCTGCGCCGCATACAGGATCTCATCGGCGATCGGCGGCGGCGAGCACAGCACCACCCGGCGGCAACCGGCGATGCGCGCCGGCGTCGCCAGCATCAGCACGGTGGAGAACAGCGGCGCCGATCCGCCGGGAATATACAGGCCGACCGAGTCGATGGGGCGGGTCACCTGTTGGCAGCGCACGCCAGGCTGCGTTTCGACGTCTACCGGCGGCAACCGTTGCGCGTTGTGGAAGGTTTCCACGTTGGCGACGGCCACTGCCATCGCCTGTTTGATGTCATCGCCCAGTCGGGCGCAGGCGGCGGCGATCTGCTCGTCGCTGACGCGCAGCGCGGCGACCTGCGCCTTGTCGAAACGGGCGCTGTAGTCGCGCAGCGCCCGATCGCCGTTGGCCTTCACGTTGTCGAGGATCTCGCTCACCGTGCGGGTGATGCTGTCGGAAGCGGCGATGGCCGGGCGCATCAGCAGCTCGGCCTGGCGTTCGGCGCTGCACGTTGCCCAATCGATCGGCGTGTTGAAGGTCGACATGGCGTTACTCCATCATCTTTTCAATCGGCAGCACCAGAATCGAGCTGGCGCCGAGCGCTTTCAGTTTTTCCATGGTTTCCCAGAACAGGGTTTCGCTGCTGACCATGTGCATCGCCACGCGGTTCTGCGCACCGGCCAGCGGCAGAATGGTCGGGCGTTCGGCGCCCGGCAGCAGCGCGACGATCTCGTCCAGCTTCTCGCTCGGCGCGTGCAGCATGATGTATTTGGATTCGCGCGCCTGGATCACGCCCTGAATACGGGTCATCAGGCGGTCGATCAGCTGCTGTTTGGCTTCCGGCATTTCGCCGTCGCGCTGGATAAGACAAGCTTTGGAGCGGTAGATTACCTCCACTTCGCGCAGGCCGTTGGCTTCCAGCGTGGCGCCGGTAGAGACCAGATCGCAGATGGCGTCGGCCAGACCGGCGCGCGGCGCCACCTCTACCGAACCGTTCAACAGACAGGATTTGAAGCGCACGCCCTGTTTGTCGAGGTATTGCTTCAGCAGGTGCGGGTAAGAGGTGGCGATGCGGGCGTCCTGCAGGCTTTGCGGGCCGGCGTATTCGGCGTCGAGCGGGGTGGCCAGCGACAGGCGGCAGCCGCCGAAATCGAGGCGGCGCAGGGTGAAGTAACGCGGGTCTTCACCCTGGGCGCGGCGGCTGAGCAGCTCTTCTTCCAGCACGTTCTCGCCGATGATGCCCAGATCGACCACGCCGTCCATCACCAGGCCTGGAATGTCGTCGTCGCGCACGCGCAGGATGTCGATCGGCATGTTCTCGGCGAAGGCGATCAGACGCTGCTGCTGCAGGTTGATCTTGATGCCGCAGCGCGCCAGCAGCTCCTGGGATTCATCGCTCAGGCGGCCCGACTTCTGCATTGCGATCCGTAAACGTGTCTTGTCCAGCATGGTAACCTCTGTTTAATCTGTAATTTTATGAATTTATTGTAAAAACTATTCTTTTCTGTCTGTCCGGAGCCAAAAAAAAACCCTCGGAAGAAATCTTCCGAGGGCTCTCTCTTGCGTTCTGCGCGCCACTGGAAGATTAACAAACCGTCTTCCAGCACTCATCGCCTGAAAGACTAGTCAGGGTGATGGTGATGATGGTGGTTGAACTGAACGCGTGTCATGGTGTTTTCTCTCAGCAAAAGTCGGTAAAAAACCGTATGCCAATTAAGCTAAACTATCCGCTGTCCGCCGTGCAACTCTTTTTTATCGTCATAAATTTAATTTATTGAAACAGGTTGGGTTATTAGCCATAGACGGCTTTACCTAACCTTAAGCCGGGCAGATTGTATCGCCGCGCGCAGTGGCGTAGCCTTAGAAGTAGAGCGCTGCATTCTTCAGGAGAGGAAGAGGATGAAAAAGGTAGCCATTATTGGCCTGGGTTGGTTGGGCATGCCGCTGGCGTTGTCGCTGATGGGCCGCGGGTACGATGTGGTCGGCAGCAAAACCACGCCGGACGGCGTCGAGGCCGCGCGCATGAGCGGTATCGAATGTTATCAGTTGGAGCTGACGCCGGAGTTGGTCTGCGATGCGGACGATCTGGAATCGCTGTTGCGCGTGGATGCGCTGGTGGTGACGCTGCCCGCGCGCCGCACCGTCGAAGGCAGCGAGAACTATTTCAATGCGGTGCGCATGCTGGTGGACAGCGCGATGGCCTTCGGCGTGCCGCGGGTAATCTTCACCAGTTCCACCTCGGTATACGGCGAAACGGCCGGCACGCTGCGCGAAGAGTCGCCGCTGCGGCCGGTCTCGCCGTCGGGCCGGGTCTTAGCCGAATTGGAACGTTGGCTGCATGAGTTGCCGAACACCTCGGTGGACATTTTGCGGCTGGCGGGGCTGGTGGGCGCCGATCGTCACCCCGGCCGCTTCCTGGCGGGTAAACTCGACGTGAAGGGCGGTTCGCAGGGGGTGAATCTGGTGCATCAGGATGACGTGATCGCCGCTATCCAACTGCTGCTGAAGCTGCCGAAGGGCGGCCATGTGTACAACCTGTGCGCACCGCGTCATCCGGCCAAACGCGAGTTCTATCCGGCGCTGGCCGAGCAGCTGCACCTGGAGCCGCCGCAATTCGCCGATGAAGCGGAGCAGGATGAGCGGCTGGTGGACGGCAATCGCATCTGCAATGAGCTGGGCTTCGAGTACCAGTATCCCGACCCGGCGCGCATGCCGGTCAGCTAAACGTCATCATGCCCCGCAAATGCGGGGTTTTTTTCGCCAGCGCGCACCAAATCCTCCAGCAGCGCGTTCAGCGCCTCGTCGGGCTCGACGGGGCGGCTGACCAGGCTGAGTACGGCGCGGTATGAGAGCGCCGCGCCGCCCAGCTGCCGCAGCAGCCCCTGTTCCACCCAGCGCGCCGCGTAGTGGGTGGGCAAATAGCCAAGACAGGTGCCGCTCAACACCAGATGGGCGACGCTCTCCATATGATGAGCCACCGCAGCCAGGTGGGGCGGCGCGATCGGGCATAACTGCTGCGCCAGCAGGTAGCCACGCTTAACCCAGCGCGCGTTTTCGATCTGCTCCCGCTCGGGGGTTTCCACTGCGAACAGCGGGTGATCCGCGCTGCAATAGATCGCCTGCGTCTCCTCCAGCCACGGCTGATAGCGCAGCGCCTCCAACTGCTGACCGAAGTAGCCGATGCCCAGATCGAGCTGCCGGTGCAGCAGCCCCTGTTCAATCTCGCTCGGTGAACAGATGCGGCACTGCAGCTGCACGTCCTGATGCCGGCGTTGAAAGTGTTTGATGGCCTGGCTGAACGGATTGCCCGGTAGCGAGACCAGATTATCTACCAGCCCAATCTGCAGATCGCCGGTCAGCAGGCCGTTCAGCGACTGGCTGACCCGGGTGAAGTCGCGGGCGGCGTTGAACAACGAGCGGCAGGCGATCAGCATGCGTTCACCCTTGGGCGTCAGCCGGAAGCCGGAGCGGCCGCGCTGGCACAGGCGAAAACCCAGTCGGGTTTCCAACGAAGCCAGGTGAGTGCTGATGGTGGACTGATTCATCATCAGCGTTTCCTGCGCGGCGCTGACGCCCTGGGATTCCGCCACCGCAACAAACACCCGCAGCAGTTTCAGATCGATATCGCTTAGGTTGGTGAGCATCTGCCCCTCCGCAGAGCATCGGCCGGTTAACTCATTTTTAACATTGCAAAAATGGGTTCGGCGCTGAAGATATGGCCTTCCTTATGGCATGAAGTTGAAATAAAAATCAATACTTCAATAGGTTAGTTACATCGCGTTTTTCGATGTTTACATGCAAAAGCGGGAATGGTAGTCGAGGCGGCCAACGGGGTAGTCTGCGAATGTTGCTTAAATGTTTCAATCCATCGCAGACTACGACAAGGAAACGCCATGCTGAACCAACCCCAAAGCGGCAACGACATGCCGCGCTTTGCCGGTATCCCCACCATGATGCGCCTGCCCGCCGCCGAACAGGCGCGCGGTCTGAACGCCGCCTTTGTCGGCATTCCGCTGGATATCGGCACCTCCAACCGCAGCGGTACCCGCTATGGCCCGCGCCAGATCCGCCAGGAGTCGGTAATGATCCGCCCCTACAACATGGGCACCGGCTCCGCCCCGTTCGAACGGCTGCAGGTGGCCGATCTGGGGGATGTCGCCATCAACCCCTACAGCCTGGCGGACAGCGTGCAGCGCATCGAGGCGGCTTATCACGAGATCCTGGCACACGGTTGTACGCCGTTGACGCTCGGCGGCGATCACACCCTGACGCTGCCGGTGCTGCGCGCCATTGCCCGTCGGCATGGCCCGGTGGGGCTGATCCACGTCGATGCGCATTCCGACACCAACGAGGAGATGTTTGGCGAGCGGCTGGCGCACGGCACCACCTTCCGCCGCGCGTTTGAGGAAGGACTATTGGCGCCGGAAAAGGTGCTGCAGATCGGTCTGCGCGGCAGCGGCTATGCGGCCGACGACTTCGACTGGTCGCGTCGCCAGGGCTTCCGCGTCGTGCCGGCCGAAGCCTGTTGGCACCGGTCGCTGACGCCGCTGATGGCCGAGATCCGCGAACAGATGGGAGACGCGCCGGTTTACCTCAGCTTCGATATCGACGGGCTGGATCCGGCCTTTGCACCGGGCACCGGCACGCCGGAGGTCGGCGGGCTGTCGGTCTGGCAGGGGCTGGAGATAGTGCGCGGCTGCCATGGGTTGAACCTGATCGGCGGCGACGTCGTGGAGGTGTCCCCGCCTTACGATCGCTCCGGCAACACCGCGCTGCTGGCGGCCAACCTGCTGTTTGAAATGCTGTGCGTGCTGCCGGTCCGCTGAGGCCAGCGCACTGACCCTACCGGCGGAGCGGTTGCGTCGGGCCCCCTGATAACAATAACAACGGTGTGGAGGTACCCATGAATCTCGATCTGCTGGTTGTGGTGTTTTACTTTCTGGTGATAGGCGCGGTGGGGTGGATGGGCATTCGCCGCGCCAATTCCAAAGAGGCGTATCTGGTCGCCGGGCGCAACCTGGGGCCAGGACTGTATCTGGGCACGCTGTCGGCGGTGGTGCTCGGCGGCGCGTCGACCATCGGCAGCGTCAAACTCGGCTACACCTACGGCATCTCCGGCGTCTGGCTGTGCGGCGCGCTCGGGCTGGGCATCGTGGTGCTGAGCCTGGTGCTGGCCAAGCCGCTGCTCAAGCTGAAGCTATATACCGTCAGCCAGGTGCTGTCGCGGCGCTATCATCCGGCGGCGCGCGTCACCAGCGGCGCGATCATGCTGGCATATGACCTGATGGTGGCGGTGACCTCGATCATCGCCATCGGCAGCGTGATGCAGGTGATGTTCGGCCTGTCGTTCGCCGCGTCGATTCTGCTCGGCGGCGGGCTGGTGGTGCTGTATTCGACGTTGGGCGGCATGTGGTCGCTGACGCTGACCGACATCATTCAGTTCATCATCATGACCGTCGGCATGATGCTGGTGCTGATGCCGATGAGCATCGTCAAGGCCGGCGGCTGGGAAGCGTTCGCCAGCCAACTGCCCGCCGGTTACTACCAGCTGTCGTCGATCGGGCTGGACACCATTCTGGTGTTCTTCCTGATCTACTTCTTCGGCATTCTGATTGGCCAGGACATCTGGCAGCGGGTGTTCACCGCCCGCAGCGCCAACGTGGCGCGCTTCGCTGGGCTGGGGGCGGGCGTCTACTGCGTGCTGTACGGCGTGACCGGCGCGCTGATCGGCATGGCCGGCAAGATCGTGCTGCCGTCGCTCAGCAATACCGATGGCGCCTTTGCCGCCATCGCGCAAGCGGTGTTGCCGGTCGGCGTCAGCGGGCTGGTGGCCGCGGCGGCACTGGCGGCGCTGATGTCCACCGCCAGCGCCTGCCTGCTGGCGTCCTCCACCATCGCGCTGGAAGACGTGCTGCCGGCCATTCGCCGCAAACCGTCCGGCGGGCTGGCCGCCGGGCGCTTTACCACGCTTTTCATGGGTGCGGTCATGCTGGGGCTGGCGTTTGTGGTACGCGACGTGCTGGCGGCGCTGACGCTGGCTTATAACCTGCTGGTGGGCGGCATGCTGATCCCGCTGGTGGGGGCGATCTTCTGGCCGCGAGCCACCAGCGTCGGCGCCATCGCCAGCATGCTGACCGGCAGCCTGTGTGTGGTGGGGCTGATGGTCTGGCACGGCATCGACGCTAACAGCCCGATCTACGGCGGCCTGTTGGGCGGCGGCGTCGCCTTCGTGCTGGGCAGCCTGCTGAGCCGCCCTGCGCCGCAGCTGCAGGCTCAAACTGAACGCTGAGGCGCGATCCGGGCTTTTATCACGGCGCCTTTACTGATTTACTGAGGAGCAGGGCGCATCGCCGCCCTGTCGGTTTAACGGTGAGGGTAAGGAGAAAGTGAGTCATGGGTAAAATCAGCGTCGCATGCTGCCAGTTAGCGCTGCGGGTAGGGGAAGCAGAGCATAATCGGGCGCTGTCTGCTCAGGCGATCCGTCATGCGGCGCAGCGCGGCGCCAACGTCATCGTGCTGCCGGAGCTGGTGAACAGCGGTTATGTGTTTCGCGATAAGGCGGAGGCGCTGACGTTGGCCGAGGCCGACGACGGGCCAAGCGTCAGCTTGTGGGTTGCCCTGGCGTGCGAATGGGATGTGGCGATCGTCGCCGGTTTCTGCGAGCGGCTGCCCGATGGCGGGGTGGCCAACAGCGCGGCGTTGATCGATGCGCAAGGCGTGAGGGCGATTTATCGCAAGGTTCACCTGTGGCATGAGGAGAGCACGATCTTTACCCCCGGCGATCGGCCGCCGCCAGTCGTCGAGACGCGCTTTGGCCGGTTGGCGGTGATGATCTGCTACGATCTTGAATTCCCTGAGTGGGTGCGGCTGCCGGCGCTGGCCGGTGCTCAGCTGCTGTGCGCACCGGTCAACTGGCCGCTGGCGCCGCGCCCACAGGGCGAACGGTCGGCGGAGATGGTGAAGGCGCAGGCCAACGCCGCCGTCAATCGGCTGTTCATCGCGGTGTGCGATCGCTGCGAAACGGAACGCGGCGTCGAGTGGATCGGCGGCTCGGCGATCGTCGACGCCGACGGTTACCCGTTGACGCAGAGCCTGGCTGGCGAAGGCATGGTGCTGGCGGAAATGGATATCAGTACGGCTGATGACAAGCGCATCGGCCGCTACAATCATGTGCATTGCGATCGGCGGCCGCTACTGTATTGAAGCGGCGGGGCGGGCTGCCCCGCCGAGGTTTTTTGCCGACGGGAACCGCCGCTGTTTTGGCGCTTACAGCCAGCCTGATTTCTTCAGCTTCTGATACAGGAAAATGCAGCCGACGGCGGTCACTCCCAGCGTGGCGTGATAGGCCCACGGGAATTTCAGTTCCGGCATGTCGGCGAAGTTCATCCCGTACAGGCTGAAGATCACCGTCGGGATAGCCAAAATCGCCCCCCAGCCCGCCAGCCGTTTCACCACTTCGTTCTGTTTGACCGTCACCAGCGCCAGATTGACGTGCATGGCGTTGGTCAGCATTTCGCGCATGTCGTCGATGTTGCTGACCACCTGATGCGCATGATCCTGCACGTCGCGCACGTAGGCGCGCAGCTCTTTCGGGATCACTTCTTCGTGCAGACGGATCAGCTGGTTGCAGATTTCATCCATCGGCAGCGCGGCGTTGCGCAGCGCCAGCAGGTGGCGGCGCAGAGTATAGACGTTCTCAATCGCCGCCTGATCGAACTCCGACTGGAACATGTTGGCTTCGATGTTCTCGATGGTGCTCTCGAAGCGCGCCACCACACTGCGGTAGTTATCCACCACGAAGTCCAGCACCGAATAAAGCGCGAAGCCCGGCCCGCGGCACATCTGCTTGTGATTCTCTTCCGCCTTGGCGCGGATCGGCGCATAGCTGGGCGAAGCGCCGTGGCGCACCGTCACCAGAAAGTTTTTGCCGACGAAGAAGTGCGTCTCGCCGTATTCGATTTCGTCGTTCTCGCCCCATTGCGCGGTTTTCACCACGATGAACAGCGAGTCGCCATAGGTCTCCAGCTTCGGCCGCTGGTGTGCGCACAGCGCGTCTTCGATCGCCAGGTCATGCAGCCCGAACTCTTCCTGCACCTTGCGCATAAACGCCGGCTCCGGCTGCCGGAGCCCCAGCCAGATGAAAGTGTCCGGTTGTTTGACCACCTCGCTGATATCGTCGATGGTCACTTCGCCCAGTCGTTGGCCGGCTTTGTACGCCACGCAGTTCACCACCATGCTTTTGCTGTCCATCGGTCCGTCCATTAATCAGTCAGGGTTTTGGTGAGAAAATAGCACTCATGTTCCACCGGATAATCTTTCAACGTCATTTGCAGTTGATAGCCGAGCTTTTCGTAAAACGGTCGCGCCTGGAAGCTGAAGGTGTCCAGACGGGCGTAGCGGCAGCCGCGCGCCTGCGCCTCTTGTTCGGCGGCGCGCATCAATCGGCCGCCCAGGCCGCTGCCGCGTTGGGAGTCTGCCACCCACAGCCACTCGACGCTCAGCCAGTTGCCCCAGGTTTCGGCGGTCAGCCCGCCGATCACCGTGCCGGCCTCGTCGCGCGCATAGACGCTGAGCGGCTTGCGGTGCCAGGCACCGATATACGGCAGGTTGTAAGCGCGCAGGCCTTGCCTGATCGCGTCAAGGGTTTGTTCGTCGATCGCGTCGGTAACGGTAATGTCCATGATTTCCTCCTGGGTGATGCGTTAACTTAAGCACACTACGGCTAAAAGGCAACCTGTTGAAATGTAATGTAAACGACCATTCCGACTGGGTGAGCTACACTAAACGGGTCATTTTATCCTCAGGAGGACGCCATGCCCCGATTGACTCTGCTGGCCGGGTTGCTGCTGTGCAGCGGCCTGCTGCACGCCGCGCCGACGGTCAGCCAACTGCAGGACGGCCTGGAACATCCGTGGTCGCTGGCCTTTTTGCCGGCGGAGCAAGGCCTGCTTATCACCGAACGGCCCGGCCGGCTGCGGCTGTGGCGGCAGGGCAAGGGCCTGTCGCCGCCGATCGCCGGTGTGCCGCAGGTCTACGCCGAGGGGCAGGGCGGCCTGCTGGAAGTGTTGCCGGCCCCCGACTTCAGCGCCAGTCGCCGGGTATATCTCAGCTTCGCCGAACCGGGCGAGGGCGGCAAAGCCGGTACGGCGGTCGGCTATGGCCGCCTGAGCGACGATGGCCGGCGGCTGGAAAACTTTAAGGTGATCTTCCGTCAGCAGCCCAAGCTGTCGGTCGGCAATCATTTTGGCGGCAAGCTGGCGTTCGACAGGCAGGGCTATCTGTTCATCGCGCTGGGTGAAAACAACCAGCGGCCGACGGCGCAGGAGACCGACAAACTGCAGGGCAAACTGGTGCGGCTGACCGCCGAAGGTGCGGTACCGCCGGATAACCCCTGGGTCGGCCAGGCCGGCAAACGGCCGGAGGTTTGGTCTTACGGCCACCGCAATCCGCAAGGGCTGGCGTTGAACCCGTGGAGCGGCGCGATCTGGGAACATGAGCACGGCCCGCGCGGCGGCGATGAGCTCAATATCCCGCTGCCGGGTAAAAACTACGGCTGGCCGCTGGCCACCTACGGCATCAACTATTCCGGCCAACCGATACCGGAGGCCAAAGGGGAACGGGTGCCCGGCACCGAACAACCGCTGCACTACTGGCGAGTCTCGCCCGGCCTCAGCGGCATGGCGTTTTATGACGGCCAACGCTTCCCCGCCTGGCGGCACTCGCTGTTCATCGGCGCGCTGGCGCAAAAGGAACTGATTCGCCTGACGCTGGAGGGCGACAAGGTGGTGGCGGAAGAGCGGCTGTTGGGCGATCGCGGCGAACGCATCCGCGAGGTGCGCAGCGGGCCGGATGGCTACCTGTATCTGCTGACGGACGAACGGAACGGCAAGCTGCTGAAGGTCGGGGCGTCGTAGCGCCCCGCATCGATTAGGTGAGCGCGCTCATTACGCCGCGCTGGTAGGCTGGGCGAGCGCGCAGCTGCTGATACCAGCGCTCCATGTTCGGCCGTGAGCGACGGACGATAGGCATTTCGAACCAGGCGTAGGCGAAGCTGCCGAGCGGAATATCGCCGAAGCCGAACGCTTCGCCGGAGAGGTAGGGCTGGCGCGCCAGCGTCTGTTCGATGACGTCGAAGTGTTTTTCCAGCGTGGCGATCGCCGCATCGATTTTCGCCATGTCGCGCAGCTCGGGCGCGGTACGCACCAGGCCCCAAAAGACGATGGTGAAGGCCGGGACGATGGTTGAGGTGGTCCAGTCCATCCATTTCTCGGCGGCGGCGCGCGCCTGCAGATCCTGCGGATAGAACGTCGCATCGCCGAATTTCGCCGCCAGGTAGCGCACGATGGTGTTGGATTCCCACAGTACGAAGTCATCGTCCTGCAGCAGCGGCACCAGGCCGTTCGGGTTCAGCGCGCGGTAGCTCTCTTCGTTTACCTTGCCGAACGCGCCGCCGGCGTTGATGTGGGTGAAGTTCAGCTCCAGTTCGGCGGCGCACCACAGCACCTTCCTGACGTTGTTCGAATTCTCACGACCCCAAATGGTCAGCATTGGATAGCTCCGTTAGCGGATTAAGGACCCTTAATACCTACGCCACAACGCGCTTTTTGTCACACCGCAGGGCACTTTTTGTCTGCCATTCAGCGTTCCCAACGGCACACTTCCCAGCCGCGTTCCACCGCCAGCGCGTTCAACTCGCTGTCGGGGTTGATCACCGTGGCGCTGTCGACGAATTGCAGCATTGCCTTGTCGTTGAGGGAGTCGCTGTAGCCGTGGCTATGCTCGAATTTCAGATGTGGATGCTGCGCCAGCCAGTGCTGCAGGCGGATCACCTTGCCCTGCTGATAGGTCATGGTGCCGTAAGTGTTGCCGGTAAAGCGGCCATCGCTGATTTCCACGCCAATCGCCAGCGCATCGTCGGCGCCGAGCTGTTCGGCTATCGGCGCCACCAGATGCTCGCCGGTGGCGGAGATCACCAGAATGCAGTCGCCGCGCTCGCGGTGCCACTGCAGGCGTTCACGGGCGGCGGGGTAGACGCGCGGCAGGATGTCGCGCCGGATATAACGCTGCACCCAACCGGCCACGGTTTGCACGCTCAGGCCGGTCAACGGCGCCAGCGTAGCCTGCATATAGTCCTCCATCGACAGCTTGCCCTGATAATAGAGCTGCATCAGCTGCTGCTCCTGCAGTTCAAGCTCCGCCGGCGCGAATCCCTGGCCGACCAGCCAGCGGATCCACAGGCTGGCGCTGTCATCGTCAATCAGGGTTTCATCCAGGTCGAATAAGGCTAAATCCATCAGTATTTCTCCGGCAGGCAGGGTATGAGGTCGTTTACAGGATAGCGGATAGCGCACGTCGCCAGCCAGCGGCGTCGGCGAAATTGCGCAGAGCATAAGAAACATTGATGACGCTTTTGCGACAGTTTGTTGAACGTTTGCATAACTTAGAACGCAACAATATTGGCCGCCCCGGCGAACGCGGTGCTAACTAGAAGACCAATGCAGCCACCCGCTGGGGGGAGTGACCATGTTGATTATTCGCCTGTATGGCAGCCCGATCGTGATCGGGGAAGACGAGGAACCGCAAGATGACGCACCTGACGACGCTGAAAACGCTGCCGCTGCTGGATCTTTCGCAGCTTGACGGCGATGCGCGCCAGCGGCGCGCCTTTCTTGACGATTTGCGCGCGGCGGCGCGCGACGTCGGTTTTTTCTATCTGCGCGGTCACGGCGTGGACGGCGCGTTGAATGCGCGGTTGCAGCACGCCGCGCGGCAATTTTTCGCCCTGCCGGAAGCCGACAAGCTGGCGGTGCAGATGGTGCGCTCGCCGCATTTTCGCGGTTATAACCGGGCGGCGGCGGAGCTCACGCTCGGCCAGCCGGACTGGCGCGAGCAGTTCGATATCGGCGCCGAACGTCCGGCGCTGACGCTGGCTGACGACACCCCGCGTTGGGCGCGCCTGCAGGGGCCAAATCAGTGGCCGACGGCGCTGCCGGCGCTGAAACCGCTGCTGCTGCAGTGGCAGCAGGCGATGACCGCCATGTCGTTGCGGCTGCTGCGCGCTTTCGCGCTGGCGCTGTCGCTGCCGGAGCAGGCTTTCGATCGCTTGTACGGCGATAAGCCCAACGAACACATCAAACTGATTCGCTACCCGGGGCGGGACGCTACCGGCAGCGCACAGGGCGTCGGCGCACACAAGGACTCGGGTTTTCTCAGCTTCTTGCTGCAGGATGCGCAAAAAGGGCTGCAGGTGGAGGTCAGCGAGGGGCGATGGATAGACGCACAGCCGCGTGAAGACACTTTCGTGGTGAACATCGGCGAGCTGCTGGAACTGGCGACCAACGGTTATCTGCGCGCCACGGTGCACCGGGTGGAAACGCCGCCGGCGGGGCGTGACAGATTATCGATCGCGTTCTTCCTCGGCGCGCGTCTGGACGCGGTGGTGCCGCTGTATCAACTGCCGCCGCAGCTGGCGGCGCAGGCGCGCGGCCCGGCCAGCGATCCGCTCAACCCGCTGCTGCGCGATGTCGGTTACAACTACCTGAAAGGGCGCATCCGCTCCCACCCCGATGTAGCGCATCGCTTTTATCAGGACGTTATCGGCCTCTGAATATCAGGCATAAAAAAGCCCGGCGTGGCGGCCGGGCTGAGAGGTGCGCTGATGCAGCGGTTATTCCGCCAGCGCTTGCTGCAGATCGGCGATCAGATCTTCCACATCTTCAATCCCTACCGACAGGCGTACCAGCTGTGGCGTGATGCCGGTTTGCAGGCGCTGTTCCAGCGGAATGGAGGCGTGCGTCATGCTGAATGGCTGGCTGATCAGGCTTTCCACGCCGCCCAGGCTTTCCGCCAGGGTGAACAGGCGCGAACGCTTGATGACCCGGCGCGCATAGGCGTCGTCGCCTTTCAACCGTACCGAGATCATGCCGCCGAAGCGCGTCATCTGGCGCGCCGCCAGCTCGTGCTGCGGATGGCTCGGCAGGCCGGGATAGTAGACGTTTTCCACCTGCGGCTGGCTCTCTAGCCATTGAGCGATGCGCAGCGCGCTGTCGCTGTGGCGCTGCATGCGCAGCGCCAGGGTACGAATGCCGCGCAGCGTCAGGAAGCTGCTGAACGGATCGAGAATACCGCCGACCGCGTTTTGCAGGAAGCCGAGCTGTTCCGCCAGCGCCGGGTTATCGCCCACCGCCGCGACGCCGGCCACCACGTCGGAGTGGCCGTTGAGGTATTTGGTGGCGGAGTGCACCACCACGTCAAAGCCCAGATCCAGCGGGCGTTGCAGATACGGCGAGGCGAAGGTGTTGTCCGCCACGCTGATAAGTTGATGCTTTTTGGCGATCGCGGCGATGGCGCTCAGATCCGCCAGTTTCAGCAATGGGTTGGTCGGGGTTTCCACCCAGATCATTTTGGTATCCGGTTCGATCGCCTGTTCCAGCCCGGCGAGATCCGCCGGTGACACGTAGGTGACGCGCAGGCCGGCGGTGCGGCTGCGCACCTTTTCCAGCAGGCGATAGGTGCCGCCGTACAGGTCGTCCACCGCGATCAGGTGGCTGTCCTTGTCGAGCAGCTCCAGCACCGTGGAGCAGGCCGCCAGACCGGAGGCGAAGGCGTAACCGCGGCTGCCGCCTTCCAGTTCGGCGATGGCGCTTTCCAGCGCGGTGCGCGTCGGGTTGGCGCTGCGGGAATACTCATAGCCGGTATGCTCGCCCGGCGCCGGTTGGGCGTAGGTAGAGGTGGCGTAAATCGCCGGCATCACTGCGCCGGTCGCATCCGGGGTGTAACCGGCGTGAACGGTCAACGTATCAAACTTGGCCATAATGGGTCCTTATTAACGTAATTTTTGGCGCCAGGCGTTAAGCACGTCTGTGCGGGTAATCAGGCCGAGGAAGCGCTCGCCGTCGAGCACCACCGCGACGTGGCCATGGTTGAAGGTGGCCTGCAGTTCCTGATAGCCGGCTTCCTTTTGCAGCGTATTGACCCGCTTGGTCATCGCGCTGCTGGCCGGCAGGCTGAAGTGGGCGGCGTCGGCCTGGACGGCATTCAGCAGATCCCACTCATCGATCAAACCGACCACCCGATCGCCTTCCAGCACCGGCAGCTGCGAGATGTCGTACAGCCGCATGCGGGCGTGTACGATCGCCAGCGTGTCGTCCGGCGCGGCGGAAACGGCGGCGCCCTCGTCGTGGCGGTAGGCGATCAGATCGCGCAGATCGCCGTGCTGCGGCTTGCTCAGTAAGCCCTGTTCCAGCATCCAGTGATCGTTATACATTTTAGACAGATATTTGTTGCCGCTGTCGCAGACGAAGGTCACCACTCGCTTGGGTTCGGTCTGTGCGCGGCAGTAACGCAATGCGGCGGCCAGCAGGGTGCCGGTGGACGATCCTGCCAGCACGCCTTCCTTGCGCAGCAGGTCGCGCGCGGTGGTGAAGGCTTCGGCGTCGCCGATGCGGTAAGCGTTGCGCACCTGGTTAAAGTCGCTGAGCGGTGGGACGAAGTCTTCGCCGATGCCTTCCACCAGCCAACTGCCCGCTTCGCCGACTTGGCCGTTGTCGAGATAGTCCGCCAGAATAGAGCCGGCAGGGTCGGCCAGCACGAATTCCGTCTGCGGCGATACTTCGGCGAAATAGCGGCTCAGCCCGCCCAGTGTGCCGCCGGAACCGACGCCGACCACGATGGCGTCTACGTCATGTTCCATCTGTCGCCACAGTTCGGGCGCCGTGGTGGTGGTATGGGCCGCCGGGTTGGCCGGATTATTGAACTGGTCGATATAAAAAGCGCCGGGGATCTCATCCGCCAGGCGTTTAGCGTAATCCTGATAGTAAGCCGGATGCCCCTTGCCGACGTCCGAGCGGGTCAACAGCACTTCCACGCCCAGCGCGCGCAGGTGGAAGATCTTCTCGCGGCTCATCTTGTCCGGCACCACCAGCAGTAGCTTATAGCCTTTCAATGCCGCCACCAGCGCCAATCCCAGGCCGGTATTGCCGGCGGTGGCTTCGATGATGGTGCCGCCCGGCTGCAGTTTGCCGTCGCGCTCGGCCTGTTCGATCATCGACAGCGCCACGCGGTCTTTGATCGAACCGCCGGGGTTTTGATTCTCCAGCTTGACGAACAGCCGGCACGGGCCGGTATCGAACTGGGTCAGTTCCAGCATCGGGGTATTGCCAATCATCTCGATGACGGAATGGGGGATCGCCATGACTCATCTCCAGGATTATTCGGTATAAAAGTCTTTGTGTGGATGATAGCGCTGAGGATAAGCGCTTTAAAAAGAACAAATAACGGTTCTATATGCCATTATGGAATATATTAATCTTTTTTAGACGTATGGATGCGCAGATGTTTAGCGGTTCAGATGCTTGGCCGTGTAGCCGTGAGTGGGCGGAGAAATAGACGGTGCGGCGCTTTTTTGAGCGATAAGCGGGGGCCTGCGTACAGTTATGTAAAAATGCTGAAAATTCACGCTAAACCCTGCAAAAATAAGATAAATCACATAAACTCACAGCAAGGGCATTTTCGGTGCGTTGCGTTACCCATTACGGGCGCCGCAGGGGGTTGCGGCCGGCAC
Organism: Serratia sp. Ae19-1; assembly: GCF_059801225.1. NCBI lineage: Bacteria > Pseudomonadati > Pseudomonadota > Gammaproteobacteria > Enterobacterales > Yersiniaceae > Serratia > Serratia sp. Ae19-1. The sequence goes on from NZ_JBCHWD010000001.1 coordinate 807,046, forward strand.
GCGCGCACCGGGCCACTCTCGCTGGTTGGCTTAAAACGTGAACATGTTTGAAAGTTAACGCTATTTCAATGGTTTGAATGGACACTCTGGCGACGTCATGATGAAAAAAAACTTATCCACTTCCCTGAAAAAACTGACCTTCAGCGTAGGCATCCTGTTGCTGGCCGCACCGGCCGTGCACGCGGCCGAGCCGCCGGCGCCGCCGCAGGTAGACGCCAAGGCCTTCATTCTGATGGATTACAACAGTGGCAAGGTGCTGACCGAAGGTAACTCCGACACCCGCCTCGATCCCGCCAGCCTGACCAAGATCATGTCCAGCTACGTGATCGGGCAGGCGATCAAGGCCGGCAAGATCAAGCCGGAAGACATGGTCACCGTCGGCAAAGACGCCTGGGCGCCCGGTAACCCGGCGCTGCGCGGTTCTTCGCTGATGTTCATCAAGCCGGGCGATCAGGTGCCGGTGCTGGAGCTGAATAAGGGCATCGTGATTCAGTCGGGCAACGACGCCAGCATCGCGCTGGCGGACTACGTGGCGGGCAGCCAGGATTCGTTCGTCGGCCTGATGAACAACTACGCCAAGTCTCTGGGCCTGCAGAATACCCACTTCCTGACGGTGCATGGCCTGGATGCGGAAGGGCAGTACAGCACCGCGCGCGACATGGCGCTGCTGAGCCAGGCGCTGATCCGCGACGTGCCGGACGAATACGCGCTGCATAAAGAGAAAGAGTTCACCTTTAACAAGATCCGCCAGATTAACCGCAACCGTCTGCTGTGGAGCAGCAACCTGAACGTCGACGGTATCAAGACCGGTTACACCAGCGGTGCCGGTCACAACCTGGTGGCGTCGGCCACCGACGGCCCGATGCGCCTGATCTCGGTCGTGCTGGGCGCGCCGAGCGATCGCGTGCGCTTCAGCGAAAGCGAAAAGCTGCTGACCTGGGGCTTCCGCTTCTATGAAACCGCAACGCCGATCAAGGCCGATAAACCGTTCGTTACCCAGAAGGTATGGTTCGGCGACGTCAGCGAAGTGCCGCTCGGCGTGGCGAAAGACGCCTCGGTCACCATTCCGAAAGGACAGATGAAAAACCTGAAGGCCAGCTACAAACTGACCCAACCGACGCTGGAAGCGCCGCTGGCGAAAAATCAGGTGGTCGGCACCATCGACTTCCAACTGGACGGAAAAACCATCGAGCAGCACCCGCTGGTGGTGATGCAAGAGGTGAAAGAGGGCAACTTCTTCAGCCGCATCTGGGATATGGTGATGATGAAGCTGAGCCAGTGGTTCGGTGGGATCTTCGGCTAAATACCCTGATGTGAGGAGCGCGCCTCAGGCGCACGATCCTTGACCAAGCCGCAACGGAGACGTTGCGGCTTTTTTTTCGCGAGTTGCTGAGATGCGGGTGTTTAAAAGTAGTCCACCAGCATGGTGGCGCCGCTGGTGAAATCACCTTCTGCCAGGGAGACGGCGCTGTTTTTTACCGGCACCGCATCAAGCGTCGGTGGATTGGCGTAATCGATGTTCAGCGGTGTATTGATGGCGAAGGCCTTGCCGTTGGCCAACAGCTTGATGCCCAAGCCATTAACGCTGCTGGTTAACACGCTGCCATCGAAGGCCGCCGCGCTGCCCATGATCTTCATTTTCAGCTGGCGGCTGTTATCCAGAAACTCGCATTTGATGCTGTAATCGATGCGTTGCATATAGCGAGTGCCGTCGATGCGCTTGATGCCGACCTTGCCGAAGTCGATATCGATGGTGCGACCGTCGTTGATCACGCAAGGCGGGGGCGCCACCACGGTGGCGGTGATGTTGACCTTGGTACCCTGGTCGGCGGCCTGAGCGGCGGCGCTCATCAGGCTTAGCGCCCACAGCAGAGCGCAGCTCTTTTTCCTCGTCATGTTCATCCTGGCTCCCGTCTCAAGGTGCGCTGAAAATCAGCGTGGCCGAACCCGACAGCGGGCCGGTGGCGATGCTGGTGTAAGGAACATTGTTCTTCACCGGCACAAAGGTCACGGTATCGTTGCCCAGACCGTTGACGATACGCGTTCTGAAGGCATTATTGGGCTTTACCACCGCGCCGTTGTACACCATGGCCACGCCGACGTTGGGGTTGCTGGTCTTGATAAAATCGCTGGAGAAACCGCTGGCGTCGCTGACCATGCGGATCAGAATATCCTGCGTCGCGCTCTGATCGTCGCATTGGTAGCTGAGCGCTTTGTCCTGTTTTATCTGGGCATCGCTGGCGCTCTGGGTCAGAAAGTCCTGGCGGATCTGGCCGAAGTCGACGTTAATTTGCTGACCGTTGTTGATGGTGCAGCTGGTGGTGACGAAGTAAGCGTCATTGTCGGCGATCAGGCGCCAGCGATAAACGCCGCACTGTGGGCAGCCAGGCTGATCGTTGGTCTGAATAAAGTTGATTTGGCCGATGACGTCGCCCTTATTCACCTTGATGTCCGGCGTTGGGAAACGGTTCAACACGATATAGACCCGGATGGCGACCGACTGGGTTTGCAGGTTGGTAAGGCTGAGTACGCTGATGCCTGATGGCACCGGGGAGTTGTAATCGCTGCCGTTGATGGTGGTGCCGCTGCCGATGGCGCCAAAAATGGCGCTGTTCATCGTCAGCGCCGGGCTGTCGGTTTTGAGATAGTCATACCAACTCGCGACGTCGTTTTTACAGGTGACCTGGCTGACGTTGACGATTTCGTTTTTGCCATAAGCAAGCTGTGGCCCGATGCGCACCCGGACGTCAACCGGCGTGGTCGACCCCCCAGGGGGAATCAGTCCGCCATCGGACGTGCGGCAGGTAAACGCATTGGCGTTGCCAAGCAGCAGGAAGAAAGATAATGCCAGGCAGCAGCGTAAAAATAGCAGGGCTGTTTTTATCACGATAATATCCCAATATATATAAATAGTGTGCGGCGTTACTCCGCAATGAAATATTGCCAATCAGGCCGGCTACGCCATATTTATTCCGTTAAAGAAGAATGGGGTGTATCTCTGTTGGATCTGTCGTCGTTATCCCCGCTCAACAATGCGGTGGGATACCACCTCAATGAGTTGTTGATGGAACCGTCCGTCACAATCACTTTTTGCCGGGCGACAAGATCCAGCAGCAGCCGCCGAGCCCGGTAAACACCGACGTTGACGGCATTGGCCAGTTGCCGCGTCGACAGCCATTGCTGCTGTGGCGGCAGCCCGGCGACGGGGCACTTGCGGGGTGACTGTGCGAATAATGTTTGCAGCAGATCATGCTGCAATTGCCGTATTTCCTTTTGTTTCGGAGATAACGCTTCCATAGCACTTCCTCTGTATTCCGATTGCCGTATTCCTAAGAAAAAACAAACTTTCGCTGCCTACCAACAACGAGGTAAAACGCGAACAAAGAAAATTCCTATCTATTTATCAGGATTGAAAAAAAAGGCGTTGCCCGCCCCGTTTTTACCTATGCCTAGGCAGGGGGGGCGTCACGCTGAAACCTAAAATTTTGGTTTATTATATTCACAAAGCGCCACTTTGCGATCTGATTACTTGGGAATCAGAGAAAAACAGGATATTGCTCTATAAAAGTATCTTTTACGATCTATGAGCCTAAAAATAACAGTAAATTAACTTCAATTAGGAAATAAATTGCGAATGTTCGCCTTGATCAAAAAAAGCCTTTTTTTGCTGAGAGGCATTTGCCAGAATATTCATCGCCGAACAAGAAGGGCGGATTAGAAAGTATTGGCCTCGGCTTGTTGTGATTTCGTTTATTTTTGAATGGCGATCTCATTAATGAGTGGGCTGCTGCGAACTTGCCGTTATCGACGAGTTTATTGTCGGTTTCCTTGGGTTTTGGCAGTTAACCAACCAGCAAGATGCTAAAGAATCAGGGCTGCGCACATATAAGCGCGAGCGGGTTTCCTGTTGCTCTTTTTCTTGATTGGAATATGCATTTTTTCTTATAAGGAATATAGGTTCTATGAAACTTAACAAAATCATGATGGCTGCAGTGATTGCATTTGGCGCAAGTTCTTTTGCACAGGCAGCCGATCAGGGACACGGTAAGGTCACCTTCACGGGCTCTATTATTGATGCGCCATGCTCTATTGCGCCTGAGTCGATCGATCAGACCGTAGATCTGGGCCAGGTTTCCAACGTGGCGTTGAAAAACGGCGGCAAATCCAACCCGCGTCCGTTTGAAATCAAACTGGAGCAGTGCGACATCACCACGCTGAAAACCGTTAAAACCACCTTCAGCGGCGTAGCGTCGTCTACCGACAAGGATCTGCTGGGTATCGCGGGCACCGCCAGCGGCGCCGGCGTCGCTATCACTTACGGTGGTCAGCCGATCAAACTGGGTGAGGCAACGACCGCGCAAACCCTGAACACCGGCAACAACACCCTGCATTTCGCTGCCTACCTGCAGGGCGAAGGCGCTTCCGCCGCCATCGTTCCGGGCGACTTCACTGCCGTAGCCGATTTCACCCTGGCTTATCAGTAAGTGAGTCTGAAGGCTTAATCAACCAGGCATGGGGTGCGCCGCATGCCTGGTGAATCTCCCTGTCAAAGGAATGTCGCGATGTTTTTACCAAGGAATCGAGCGGGTGCCGTTCTTTTGGCGTCGTTGGCGTTTGCGCCCGGCTATGCAACTTCCGCCGCGCAGGGGTGGGGCAAAGTCAACATGCACGGCGCCATTATCGACACCGCCTGCGCCATTGCCGCCGGCAGCCGCGATCAGACGATCGATATGGACACTATTCCTCTCGGGCAGATCATTCGTGACGGCCAGGGGATGACCAAACCTTTCAGTATCGAATTGGTCAATTGCATTTTGGAACGGCCGGAAAACAAGCCTGATTGGAAATTCTTTCAGGTCACGTTTGATGGTTATGCGGAAGGCGCTCTGTTTGGCGTACAGGGCGATGCGCGCGGCATCGCATTAAAGATAAAAGACAGCAGCGGCACGGTGGTTATTCCAGGGAAACCTTTGCCGATGGAGGGAGTAATACCGGGAAACCGAGTGCTGAATTATTCCATGACCTTGATGCCGAATCACCAGCCGTTGAAGGTGGGAGCGTATTTTTCCACAGTGCGTTTTAAGCTGGATTATTTTTGATTTTTTCTCGTACTGACGGTTAATTCGTTATTGAAAGGACTTTATTATGCTTTCACCGGCAGGGAAGTTATTTCGTCTTCAGGCCTTGGGGCTTTGCGTTGCCCTTTCTCTGGGAAATCCCATCGCGTTGGTTTATGCCGCCGACGTTATTCAATTCAATACCGACGTATTGGACATCAACGATCGTAAAAATATCGATCTGAGCCAATTCACGCGCAGCGGCTACATCATGCCGGGCGTTTATACCATGGTGGTGCACGTCAATAAGAACGATCTGGCGGAACAGCCGGTGACGTTTATGGCGCCCGAGAACGATCCTAAAGGCAGCGAAGCCTGTCTTTCGCCTGAGCTGGTCAACCAACTGGGGCTGAAAGAAAAGCTGCTGGGCTCGCTGAACTGGACGCACGGCGGCCGCTGTCTCGATGCCTCCAGCTTGTCTGGCATGGAGGCGCGCGGCGATCTTGCCAGCTCCTCGCTGTATCTCAATATTCCTCAGGCCTATCTGGAGTACAGCTCGGAAAACTGGGATCCGCCTTCGCGTTGGGATGACGGTATTCCCGGGCTGCTGTTTGACTATAACGTCAACGCCCAAACGCAAAAACATCAGAAAGGCGGCAGCAGTTACAGCCTGAGCGGCAACGGCACCGGCGGCGCCAACCTGGGCGCCTGGCGTCTGCGCGCCGACTGGCAGGCCAACCTTAACCATCAGACCGGCTCATCTGAGGCGACCGACAAACAGTTCGACTGGAGCCGCTATTACGCCTACCGGGCGATCCCGGCGCTGCGTTCGCGGTTGACGATGGGTGAGGATTACCTGAACTCCGACATTTTCGACAGCTTGCGCTTTACCGGCGTCAGTCTGCGATCCGACGACAGCATGTTGCCGCCCAACCTGCGCGGCTATGCGCCGGAAGTGACGGGCGTGGCGAAGACCAACGCCAAGGTAGTGGTCAGCCAGCAGGGGCGCGTGCTGTATGAAACGCAGGTGGCGGCGGGGCCGTTCCGCATTCAGGACATCAACGATGCGGTTTCCGGCGAGCTGGACGTGCGCGTCGAAGAGCAAGACGGCAGCGTGCAGGAGTTCAAGATGAACACCGCCAACATCCCTTATCTGACGCGGCCGGGTACGGTGCGCTACAAGCTGGCGACGGGCAAGCCCTCGGAGTGGGGCCACCATCTGCGCGGGCCGATGTTCGGCACCGGCGAGTTCTCCTGGGGGATCAGCAACGGCTGGTCGCTGTACGGCGGGGGCATCGCCGGCGGCGATTACAACGCGCTGTCGCTGGGGATTGGGCGCGATCTGATGGCGCTGGGGGCGCTGTCGTTCGACGCCACGCAGTCGCGTGCGCGTTTGCCGCAGGATGGCACGTTGACCGGCGGTTCGTACCGGCTGAGCTATTCGAAGAACTTCGATGAATACGACAGCCAGGTCACCTTCGCCGGTTACCGCTTCTCCCAGGAAGACTTCATGAGCATGGGAGACTACCTGGATGCGCGTTACGAGGGCGGCCGCAGCGGCAAGAGCAAGGAGATGTACACCATCACCTTCAACAAGCAGTTCCGCGAGCTGGGGCTCAGTACCTATCTCAACTACAGCCACCAAACCTACTGGGATCGGGCGCCGAACGATCGTTACAACCTGATGGTATCGCGCTACTTCGACATCGGCGATTTCAAGAACGTCAGCGTGTCGCTGTCGGCCTATCGCAATCGCTACAACGAGCGCAACGACGACGGGATGTATCTGTCGCTGTCGCTGCCCTGGGGCAGCGCGGGCACGCTCAGTTACAACATGACGCTCGATCGCGAAGAGAACGCCCACCGGGTCGGTTACTACAACCGGGTCGATGAACACAACAACTATCAGATCAGCGCGGGCGCCGCACGCAGCGGGGCGACGGCCAGCGGTTATTACAGCCATCAGGGTGACATGGCGCAGATCAACGCCAACGCCAGCTATCAGGCCGGTCGCTACAGCGCCGTCGGCATCGGCGCGCAGGGCGGCCTGACGATGGCGGCGGAAGGGGCGGTGCTGCACCGCGTCAATACGCCGGGCGGCACGCGCCTGCTGCTCGATACCGAAGGCGTCGCCGGCGTACCGGTGCGCGGCTACGGCAGTACGGTGCTGACCAACCGTTACGGCAAGGCGGTGGTGGCGGATGTAAACAGCTACTACCGCAACAAGGCCAGCATCGATCTCAACAGCCTGAGCGACAACGTCGAGGCGACGCGCTCCGTGGTGCAGGCCACGTTGACCGAGGGGGCTATCGGCTACCGCAAGTTCGAGGTAATTGCCGGCGAGAAGGCGATGGCGATCGTCAAACTGGCGGATGGCAGCGAACCGCCGTTCGGCGCCACGGTGCTGAATGCCCGCAAACAGGAGACCGGCATCATCAATGACGGCGGCAGCGTTTACCTGTCCGGCCTCAACCCCGGCGAGCGCATGAGTGTGCACTGGAACGGCGCGGCGCAGTGTGAAATCCAGCTGCCGGCGCCGCTGCCGGCCGAAATGCTGATGAACACGTTGCTGCTGCCTTGCCGTCCTCTCGCCGGCAACAAGCCGGCGGCTGACGCCAACTGACATACACCCGGCGGAGTGCGCTCCGCCGCTAAACCGCCGGGGCGGGCTTGTCCGCCGCCGGCCGACTGGAACCGTGAAGACATGATGAATCTGACTATGACCAGAAAAACCGTTTTCCTTGTGGGCCCGCTCGCCGCCGCGTTGATGGCCTGCGTGGTCAGCCTGCCCGCTCAGGCGGCTATTGCGCTGGATCGCACGCGTGTGATTTTCGACGGCGACCTGAAAACGGTCAGTCTCAACATCAGTAACCAGAACAAACAGTTGCCGTATTTGGCGCAGGGATGGATCGAAGACGATCGCGGCAACAAGATCCAAAGCCCCTTCACCGTGCTGCCTCCGGTGCAACGGGTAGAGCCGGGCAAACCGAGCCAGGTGAAGATCCAATCGTTGCCGGCGGCGCGTCAGCTGCCGCAGGACCGGGAGACGCTGTATTACTTCAACCTGCGGGAAATCCCGCCGCGCAGCAATAAGCCGAACACGCTGCAGATAGCGTTGCAGACCCGCATCAAAATGTTTTATCGCCCGGCGGCGCTCGCCCCGAAGAAGAATGCGGCGCCGTGGCAGGAGCAGCTGACGCTGACCCGGCAGGGTGACAAGTATGTGGTGAATAACCCGACCCCTTATTACGTGACGATCGTTGAGGCGAGCGCCGGCAAGGGCGGCAAAGGGGCGGCCGGCTTTGAACCGTTGATGGTGGCGCCGAAGGCCAGCGCCCCGCTGAACGTGCCTGCCGCGAGCCTCGGCAACGGTCCGTCGCTGGCGTACATCAACGATTACGGCGGGCGGCCGCAGTTGAACTTCCGCTGCGCCGGCAGTGCCTGCCAGGTCGTGCCGGTCGCCAAATGACGAGCCGCGCGCAAGCAGGGAAGACCGAGTCATGAACACAGCGGAGTGAACGAATCATGCAACGAAAGATCCCCATGCTGTTGGGAAAGGCCTATGAACGTCATCAGCGACGCACTATCGGCCTGACGGTGTTGGCCGCGCTGATGGTACCGCTGACGGCGGGCACGATGCTGATGCTGATGCCGCCGGCCCGCGCGGTGGACAACTGGGACGTGGAGGGCGCGAACGGCACGCTCCACGTTTACGGCGCCTTGACGGAAAGCGCCTGCAGTCTGGAAATGACCACCGCTCGTCAGGAAGTGTGGCTGGGGGAGACGGGAACGGCGCACTTCCAGCGCCCGGGCGATCGCGGCACGCCGGTGGCGTTCGAGTTGACGCTGAAAGACTGTCTGCGCGCGCCGGCGAGCAGCCGTGACGCCTGGACCGGGGTGTTGGCCTGGAGCGGCAGCCAGCCTGCGGTATCCGTGGCGTTTGCCGCGCCGACGGATGACGACGCGCCGGGGTTGATCAGGGTTGCCGGCGTCACCGGGTTGGGGTTGCAGCTGGCGGATGCCAGCGGCCTGCCGGTGCGCCTTGGTGCACGTAACAAACCGGTATTGCTGACGCCAGGGCAGAACACCCTGACGTATACGGTGACGCCGGTACGCACCCCGGCGACGCTGAGCGCCGGCGCCTACCGCGCGGCGATCGATTTCCGCCTTTATTACGATTAATACGCCGCTTGCGCCGGACCGGCGCAAGCATAACCAAAGGGAGTGGCGTTATGCGCGCGACAGAGACGAACCGGCGCCGGAGCGCGCTGTTGGGGGCCGGCATGGTCATGGCGGCCAGCATGATGGCTCAGCCGGCGGCCGCGGCGGAAAACATGCGCTTTCACGGTACGCTGGTGGCTGAGCCGTGCGTCATTCAGCCGGGAGATGAGGATATCCAACTGGATTTCGGCACCATCGTCGACAAATACCTGTATCTGAACACCCGCACCCATAGCCAAACCTTCGCGTTGCACCTGACCGAGTGCGATCTCAGCCTGGGCAATACGGTAGCCATCACGTTTACCGGCACCGAGAACATCAAGCTGCCCGGCCTGTTGGCGCTGGATGCCGGCAGCCTGGCCTCGGGGATCGGCATCGGGCTGGAGGACAGCAGCGGCAAGGCGCTGCCGCTCAATCACGCCAGCGATAAATTCCGCCTGAATGCCGGCAACACCACGCTTACGCTGCAGGCCTATGTGCAGGGGGAGCCGGAAGCCATCCAAACGAAGTCCATCGGCCGCGGCACCTTCAGCGCGGTGGCCACTTTTACGTTGGAATACGAATAAGCGTCTACAAGGACAAAAAACGCAATGATGATTAAGCCCCTCAATCGCGCCCTGCGCCTGGGTTTGCTGTGCCTATTGGCGCTGAGCGCCGCCGCCTGTCAAAGCCAAAAGTCGGGCAAGCCCGCCGTGAACGCCAAAAATCAGACTGTGCAAGCGCCGTCGGAAGAGGCTTTGCGCAAGCAGCGTGAGGCCGAGCAGCTGCAGCAGTGCCAGCAGCAACTGGGCGCATTGCGCGCGATCGACGAGAAACAGTATCAGCGCTATAAGCAGGCCTTCGACAGCCTGATGAGCGGCGCTTCGCAGTACGCCAGCCTGCGCGCCCGGGTAAACGGCGACACGCAGGAGACGGTGGATGCGCTGTATCGCTACAAGGTCAGCTATCTGTGCGCCGGGGTGAATCAGGCGGTGTTGAGTGGCTTGGCGGATCGCGGGGAGCAGGTTAAATGAGGCTGCGTCTGCTGGGCTGCGCCGTTTTGCTATTCACCGGCGTCGCGCTGGCGGACGACGGCGTGCCGGCGCTGCTGCAGTTTGCCGAGCAGTATCAACGGCAGAACACCGAACCGGCGAGCGAAGAAAAAGCGGCGCCGGCCGAACGCGAATCGGGGCAAAAAAAGCGTGAACCCGCGAAGCGCCCGTCGGACAACAATAAGCCAGCCTCACCGGCTAAAGCTTTTACGCTGAGCCAGGAATCATTGGTGCGCGATCAACAGCTGGCGCGCCAGCGAATGGAACTGACGATGCTGCGTCAGGAACTCGCTGCGCTGCGGGAGAGGCAAGCGACGCCATCCACCGCGACGCTGCCCGACACGTCATTGCTTCGGCAGTGGATCGCCGGGTTGGGCGCCGCCTGGCGCGGCTCACCCGATGCGCAGCGCGCCGAAGCGCTGCTGCGTCAGGCGACGCAGGAAACCGCCCAAACCCAAGCGGCGGCGGCGCAGGCCGAACGGCGCGCTGCCGAGCTGGAGTCTGCGGCACAGGCATCGGCACAGACGCTTGCACAACGCCAACGCGAGCACCAGGAGGAGCTGCACGCTTTGCGCGCCGCGTTGGAAGCGAGTGAGCAGAAGCGGGCCGGAGAGCAGAAGGTGACCCAGCAGACGCGCGAAGCGCTGTTGGCGCTGCGTAAGCGGCTGCAATGGGAGATAACGCCGGAGCAGTTGAAGGATGAAAGGAAGCGCTTGTCCTATGCGGCGGGCAGTGCGCTGGGGCGGGACATTCAGGGGGTAATGACGGAGCGCCAAGGTTGGGGCGTACCGGTGGATCGCGACAGCCTGTTGGCGGGCGTCATCGATAGCGTGTCGGGGCGTTTACAGCTGCCGCCGAATGAACTGACTGCGTTGACGGCGCAGGCGGACGCCGCCGCGGTGGCCGCGCGCGCGAAACGCGTTAACGAGCAGCAGCGGCGTGATGAAGATTATCTGGCGCAGTTCCGTCAACAAAAGGGCGTAAAGCCATCGGCGATGGGCTTCTGGTATCGGGTGGATTACGCCGGGGAGGGCGCGCTGGCGCCAACGGCGGTGGTCGATGTGGTCGTGAAAGAGACGTTGACCGACGGTACGGTGATCCAGGATATGGAACTGAGCGGCAAGGTGCTGTCGCAACCGCTTTCCGAGTATCCGCCGCTGTTCCGGGAGGCGATAAGTCATCTGCACAACCACGGATCGCTGACGATGGTCGTGCCGCCCGCGCTGGCCTACGGCGAAACCGGCTATCCGCCGAAAGTGCCCCCCAACGCCACCATGGTTTATGAATTGCGTATCGACAACAGTCAGGCGCCGGCAAAGGGCGTCCAGGCGGTTAAACGGGGAGCCGGAACGGCGGGAGGGCAGGGATGAACACGATGATAAAAATCGCGCTATTTGATGAGAATCGTTACTTCAGCGCCGGTTGGCAAGAGGCGCTGGCGCTGCATTTCAGCACTTACGGCAAGCGCATGCTGTTATTGGATGCGCAGCAGGTTCACGAAGCCGATCTGGTGTTCTGCTATTTTCCTCCCGGCGTGCAAAGCTGTTTTTGTCACTTCTCGGAGGCGCAGCCTGCGGGGCGAAAAACGCTGTATTTCTCGTTGCGAACGCCGGAAGGACGGCATAAACGCACTGTCGGCAACCGATGCGCGCTGGAGGCCGGTATCATCTACCACGATATGCCGCTGGTATCGGCGCTGTATCAGGTGAGCGCCGAACTGGAGCGGCACCGCAAATGGCCGAGCAGGCTGAGCTGTGGCACGAACTGCGTATGCCAACACCGGGACCTGACGCTGCGCGAACAGGAGATCATGCGCTGTATGACGCGGGAAATGGGGGTAACGCAAATCGCACGGCTGCTGGACATCAGCGTGAAAACCGTCAGCAACCACAAGATGAGCGTGATGCGCAAGATGGGGTTCCGGCGTAATGCCGAGCTTTACGGTTGGCTGCGGCACAGCGCGCGCCCTGGCGCCGTGGGGGCTCGAGCCGGCACAGCGCCGGGCGTTGCGGCAGGGAAGGGGCGGCATTGAGACGGCGCCGGCCAAATCGGGCCGGCCGGCGCTGTTAAGAGCCTCGCTGTCGCGATCAGTTGCAGGCCACGACCTTGATCGCCAGACCGCCCTGTGACGTTTCACGGTATTTGGCGTTCATGTCTTTACCGGTCTCGTACATGGTTTCGATCACCTTATCCAGGCAAACCCGAGGCTCGCTGGTGCGGCGCATCGCCATGCGCGCGGCGTTGACCGCCTTGACGGCGGAAATGGCGTTGCGTTCAATGCATGGCACCTGAACCTGGCCGGCGAGCGGATCGCAGGTCAGCCCCAAATGGTGTTCCATGGCGATCTCCGCCGCGATGCATACCTGCGCCGGGCTGCCGCCCAGCAGCTCGGTCAATCCCGCCGCCGCCATCGAACAGGCCACGCCGACTTCCCCCTGACAGCCCACTTCGGCGCCGGAGATCGAGGCGTTCATTTTGTACAATGCGCCAATCACGCCGGACGCCAGGAAGTAGCGGGTGTAGGAGTTGGCGTTCACCGGGCGGATGAACTTGTCGTAGTAGGCCAGCACCGCAGGGATGATGCCACACGCGCCGTTGGTCGGGGCGGTGACCACGCGGCCGCCGGCGGCGTTCTCTTCGTTGACCGCCAACGCGAACATGTTGATCCAATCGACTACGTTCATCGGGTCGATATTGTTCTTGTCTCCGGTCACCAGAATGCGGCGCAGCGCGGCGGCGCGGCGCGGCACTTTCATCGGGCCGGGCAGCAGACCTTCGGTATTGATGCCGCGCTCGATACCGGCGCTCATCACCTGCCAGACGTCGGCGAAGTGCGCGTCGATATCCGCCTTGCTGCGCAGCGCCAGCTCGTTCTGCATCACCAGGCCGGACAACGACAGCCCGGTCTCTTTACAATGTTGCTGCAGATCGTGCGCCGATTTGAACGGGTAGGGCACCGGCGTTGCACCTTCGGCAGACTGGCCAAAGTGTTCTTCGTCGACGATGAAACCGCCGCCGATCGAGTAATAGGTTTTGCTGTGCAGCAGGCGCTCACCTGCAAAGGCGCGGATGCGCATGCCGTTTTCATGCAGCGGCAGATTGTCGCTGTGGAAGTTCATGCCGCCGTGCAGCGGGAAATCCACCTCGTGGTGGCCGTTGGCCAACGGCAGGCGGCCGCGTTGTTCGACGTCGCGGATAAAGCCCGGAATGCTGTCGATGTCCACATCGTGCGGCAGGTTGCCAGCCAGGCCCATAATGATGGCGATGTCGGTGTGGTGACCTTTGCCGGTCAACGACAGCGAACCGTACACGTCGACCACCACGCGGGTGGTGTCCTGCAGCTGCTGGTGGGCGATCAGATCGTCGACGAACTGTTTGCCGGCCTTCATCGGGCCGACGGTGTGGGAGCTGGATGGACCGATGCCAATTTTGAAAATATCGAAAACGCTGACCATGGTCTCGCCTCCTTCTTCAGGTTTCAGGCGGTTAATACGGGAAATGGGGGCAGTGCGGGAGGGCCGGCGCGCTGCGGCGCCGGCCGGACGTGATTAGCCGAGCAGGCTGAACACGATTGCAGAGATGGCGATCAGACCCATCACAACCACGAACACGTTGCTGATGTGGCCGCTGTACTTGCGCATGGCAGGCACTTTACGGATGGCGTACATCGGCATCAGGAACAGCAGCATGGCGATGATTGGGCCGCCCAGGGTTTCGATCATGCCCAGGATGCTTGGGTTCAGAGTAGCGACGATCCAGGTGGTCACCAGCATGAAGATGGCGGTCATGCGGTTCAGTTTGGCGGTGCTGACAGTTTTGCCGCGGCTCTTCATCGATTTGGCGACCAGGCCGTTGAAGCCTTCACGGGCGCCCAGGTAGTGGCCCAGGAACGATTTGGTGATGGCGACGAAGGCGATAACCGGCGCGATGTACTCGATCATCGGGTTGTTAAAGTGGTTAGCCAGGTAAGACAGAATCGAGATGTTCTGCGCCTTGGCTTCCGCCAGGTTTTCCGGCGTCAGGCTCAGCACGCAGCTGAACACGAAGAACATCACGGTCAGCACCATCATGATGTGCGCGTAAGCCAGAATGCGTGAGCATTTCTTCTCGGCGTCTGCGCCGTATTCTTCGCGTTTGGCGACGGCGAAGGCGGAGATGATCGGCGAGTGGTTGAAGGAGAACACCATTACCGGGATCGCCAGCCACAGGGTCATGATCAGGCCGTGACCCATGCCGGTACCGCTGCCGGACAGCGACACGTTTTCGAAGATGGCGCCGGTCCAGTTAGGGATAAGATAGACGGCCAGCAGCATCAGCACCGCGACAAACGGGAAGACCAGGATGCTCATGGTTTTCACGATGGCTTGCTCGCCGAAGCGTACGATGGTCATCAGGCCGACGATCAGAATCAGCGACAGGATGGCGCGCGGCGGCGAGGTCATGCCCAACTGGTGGGTGATGAAGCTGTCGACGGTATTGGTGATCGCCACGCTGTAAACCAGCAGAATCGGGTAGATGGCGAAGAAGTACAGCAGGGTAATCAGTTTACCGGCGGTGATGCCGAAGTGCTCTTCCACCACGGCGGTGATGTCTTCACCGGGATTTTTGCCGGACAGCACGAAACGGCACAGGCCGCGGTGGGCAAAGAAGGTCATCGGGAAAGCGATGATGGCCATGATGATAAGAGGAATCAAACCGCCGATGCCGGCGTTGATTGGCAAGAACAGAACGCCTGCGCCGATGGCGGTGCCGTACAGGCCCAACATCCACATGGTATCCGTTTTACGCCAGGTACTGCTGGAGCCCGAGGCCGCAGAGGCAATTGTGCCGGTCTGTGTAGTGTCCATAAATATCTCCGAAGTGAACACGAATTTAAAATTAAAAGGCAAAACTTAAGGTTAAACCGTCAAACGTCCTATTCAGGCAACGCTTGCGGTAAGAATCAGGTGTTGCTTGCGGGGATGTTTTGGCGTCCCCCTGGTTGTTTATTGCGTTCATTACCAAGGCACAGCGCCGGGTAATTCACTAAAGACTTTTCACCGTCACGGGGTGATAAAAGTCGTTACCGCTGCCGACAGGTCTTTGCCTGTCGATTTTTGTTGGCGGCAAGATAACGATTTACAGTAGAAACAACCGTGATCCTGCTCTCAAATGCGCAATATGTGCAGTTATCCGCTTTTCCATCGATTTTTCGCGCATTTGTTGCGCATTTGTGTAAGATTTTGTGCTGAGAACGCTCTCATAAAAATTTCTGCGATTATGCGGTTTGTACAATAATTGGCCGTATAAAGCGCTGTGCTCAGCAGCAAGCCGAGCAATATATTTTATGCGTGGTTTTGGATCTAGCGAAAAACCCGGATTAAGCAGTTTTAGTGATGTAGATCACATTGTGTTTTTAAGTAAAATATTGTCTATATTTTTGTTTTTAAATGTTTTTATTTAAAAAACACCGCTAATAACGAAGGGAAATTACTTACGTGGTTAGCGGATAAAAATGCGTAACCATTCATCATATAAATAACAGATAACTAACAGCTATTGGCGATATTTGCTGCAATCGCTTAAACCGCTGTTTAATTAAACAATCCGGCCTTTGGCGTTATTTATCATATAAAAGCCATAAATAGTCGTTAATTCACCCAGCCGACGGCGGGTTTAGCCTGCCAGAAAATAATCACTCGGGTGACCTGTTGCATTTTATTAACCTGATGTTGCGTGCGGATAAGCGAAAAATGCGAATCGATTGCGCATTATTTGTTCATTTTCGGGCGGGGAAAAGGCGTGTTTCAGCGGTGCGCCGCCGGCATTGGCGGCGCTGAAGGCGTGTTAATAGCGGGCAGCGATGGCGTTATCGTTGAAGAACGCCATGAAGTCGGCGTCCGGTTGGCGATCGGTGATCACCCGATCGAACTGCGTCAATGGGCCGATGCAGGCCGGTTTGGTTTTGCCGAACTTGCTGTGATCCGCCACCAGGATCTTTTGCTGCGCCATCGCCATGGCGCGATGTTTCATCTCCAGTTCGTCGAAGTTAAAGCAGGTGGCGCCGTGCTGCAGGCTGAGGCCAGCAGCGGAGATAAAGGCGATGTTCGGGCAGATGTGATCGAACTCGTTGCGACCGCCGACGCTGGAAAAGATGTAGTTGTTCGGTTTGAACTCGCCGCCGCACAGGATCACCTTGCAGTTCGGTTTGTCCTGCAGCGCCAGGAAGGTGTTCAGCGAATGGCACACGGCGGTGAAAGTCAGTTCGTCGGCAATGGCGTCGATGATCGCCGGGGTGGTGGTGCCGCAGTCGAAAAACACCGTGTCGTTTTCATTGATCAGCGGCGCCGCCAGCAGGCCGATGCGTCGCTTTTCCGTCACCTGTTTGGCTTTTTGATCGGAAACGAAGTAGTTGGTTACGCCGTTGCTGCGCGGATCGGCCACCACGTAACCGCCCAGCAGCACCACTGCGGCCGGCTCGGCGCTCAGATCGCGGCGAATGGTCATCTCCGAGACCCCCAGCAGCACGGCGGCTTCTTTCAGGTGGATCTTGTCAGCGCGTTTTAACGCCTGAACTAGCCGGTTGATACGTTCTTCGCGCCGCGTTTCCATAGATCCGTCTTCCCACAGGTTGTAGAGGTAAAAGGCGTGCCGCCGTTTCCGGCGTTGAACACAACAATGCGGGCCAATATCGGGCCGCGTCAGCCGCCCGTATTGTCCCGCATCGAATGGTATAGGCTGCGCCCGCCAAGGCGCGCCGACGATCAGTAGCTGCCTGCCGCCGCCTGAGCGCCGGAGACGATGGCGACGCCGGAGCTGGTGCCGATACGCGTGGCGCCGGCTTTGATCATCTTCTCGGCGGTAGCGCGATCGCGCACGGCGCCGGAGGCTTTCACGCCCATTTCGCTGCCCACAGTCTCGCGCATCAGTTTGACGTGCTCTTCCCGAGCGCCGCCGGTGCTGAAGCCGGTGGAGGTTTTAACGAAGGCCACATCGAGTTCGCGACACATTTCACAAACCTGGACGATCTGCGCATCGCTGAGCAGGCAAGTCTCCAATATTACCTTCAACGGGATCGCCGCGCAAACCTCGCGCACGGCGGCGATGTCGGCTTTCACTTCGTCCAGCAGGCCGCTCTTCAGCCAGCCGACGTTGATCACCATGTCGATCTCTTGTGCGCCGGCGGCGATCGCCGCTTTGGCTTCAAAGGCTTTGGCGACGGTCAGGCCGGCACCCAGCGGGAAACCGATCACCGAGCAAACTTTCACGGTGCTTTCCTGCAGCAGCTGGGCCGCCAGCGGTACGTAGCCGGAGTTGACGCACACCGCATAGAAGTTGTGCTGCTGTGCTTCTTCGCACAGTTTGGCGATCTGCAGTTCGGTAGCGTCCATTGCCAGCAGAGTGTGGTCAACGTAGCTGGCGTAATCGATGTTTTCGGTGGTCATCGCGATTCCTTAGTGAGGTTAAGACAGTAAGCTGGATGAAATATGTGAAAATAATAACATTCCGATGTCGATAAACCTAGCGATGTTTCAAAAATGTCGACCCGATCGTCGCTATCAGGCTGTTATACGTATAACTTAAAGGCGAGTCATTTGTTATTAAAATAACATTTCAGGTGTGCTCGCGGTCTGAGCGGGCGAAACGTTGAGGGAAAAAAGATGAAGATCAATATCGATCTGGCTCCTGAAGCTTTCGGAACACAGCGGCAGGAACTGTTCCGCAATGCGGACTTCGCGGTGAGCGCGCAACGCTGTACTGCTCGTGGGCCGACGCTGACATTGGCGAATCGCCGTGGCGCGCTGACGGTCTTGCCCTATCAAGCCCTTGCGATCTGGGACGCCGAGTTTGACGGCTACTCGCTGAAGTCGGGCCGGCGCAGCGTGCGGGGCGGTGGAAGAAAACGCGATGATACCGCCGCGTTCTGCCCCGCCTGGCCTCATCAGGACGGTGCGCCGCTCCAGATGCAACGCGTGTGGCTGCAGCTGGCGGGCGACGAGCTGACGCTGCGCGGCGAGGGGGAGCGGCCGGGCGCATGCTGGCGCATTAGCCCGGCGTTGCGTTTAGCGGCGCAGAGTGCGCAGTTCACCATTGAGATGCAGGTCACCAACCTGGCCGATCGGCCGCAGCCGCTGCAGTATGTGTGCCGTCTCAATTACGATTGCATTCCCGATGCGGTGTTCCGCCAGAATCTGCCGACGCCGGCTCTGTTGGGCGATGCGCTCGGGCGGGAGCTGCTGTGCTCCGACGATCTGTCGCGCTACGTGGATCAGGCCGAGTTCTTCATGCTGGCGCCGCAAGGCCGGCGCTATGTGACGCGCTTCGCCACCGGGCAATTCAACTATGGTCTTCGACGCATCGCCGTTCAGGGCAACCGGCAGTTGCTCTCCTTTATCCAGCCGGCGAACTGTCGCCCGAATGCGCCGGAAGGAGAGGCGGGGGTGATGCTGGGAGCGGGAAAAACGCGGGCGTTCTGCGTGACCACCGGCGTGGTGTGAAAGAGACAGGGGCAGTAATACCCCTGTCATGTTGTGCGATTACTCTTTTACCCAGCCGCGGCGAATGGCGAAGGCGAACAGGAAACGATACAGGCGCGACAGCTTGTCGGCGATGACATCGCCGAACAGATTCCACACCAGTTGGGCAAACAAGCAGCCGACCATGCCGAGCAGGAAACCGCCGACCATATCCAGCGGCCAGTGCACGCCGAGGTAAACGCGCGACCAGGCGATGCCGGCGGCGACGATCATCAGCAGCACGCCGGACCAGACGCGGTGCCAGAACAGGAACGCCAGCGCAAAGGTAAAGATGGCGGTGCCGTGATCGCTCGGGAACGAGCTGTCCGGTGCGTGCGGCAGGAAGGTATAGCCGACGCCGGCGACGAACGGACGCTCATGCGGCAGCAGCGCACCGATGGTGGCGGCGGCGAGCATGGCGAACAGCAGCGCGATAGTGGTTTTCGCCACCACCTGGCGTTGCGATACCAGCTGGCTTTGCGGCCCCCACAGCCACAGGCCGACGATCAGCAGCGGCACGATGATGATCAGGTCGCGCGCCAAAAAGGTGGCGAAATCGATCATCCATTCAGGAGACGCCGGGGTCGCATTGATCCAGGCGAAAAGAAAATGGTTCAACTGTTCCATAACCGTTACCTCGTCTTGCGGCGCCAATAGCCGCTAACCGTCCAATAAATAGCCAACTGGCTTAACCAAACCCACCAACCTGCCCACAGGTTATGGGTAAGAAAATGTGCGCCGCGCATGATCTGGCCAAAGCCCATCAACATGCCGAGCGCAATGCCGCCGCACCAGCACCACCATGCCAGGCGCGGACGTTGCGGATAAAACAGGAAAAACAACGCCATGATCGCGAAACCGCTCGAGGCGTGCCCACCGGGGAAACAGCGGCCGGGGCCTGGCAGCGCTGGCTGCGCGCCAAACAGCGGGAAGGACATCGCCTTACCGCCGTATTCGATCAGATCCCACGGGCAGGAGTGCGCGCTGGTGGCCTTGAGAATACCCACCACCAGAGGACCGATGCCGATAAGCAGCATGGTCACGATCAGGCGCGCGCTGCGGCGATAGATACCCCAAAACAGCGTCAGCACCGCCCCAACAATCACAATCTGCTTCAACAGACGGTGGTTGATCAGATCCAGCCAATAATTGTTTTGCCACGGGAAATGCCCGCTGGCGGCATCGAACCAATAGTTGCTGATCGCCCAGTCCAGCTGTTCGTTGCGGGAGAGCCACAGGAACACCAGGCCGCTGAGCAGCAGGCCAAAAGCCTGCCAACGGTAAAAGGATGTCGGCAGGGAGTAAAGGGCGGTTGTCTTAATTTGCGGTGCCGTTGAGGATTGATTTAATGACGATTCTGGATTCACGCGCAGGCTCGGTGACAGGATTGAATGACGCCACTGTAATAATTCTGTCTTAAGAAAACCTTAGTCCGCCGGTAAGAAAACCCTATCCGACGCTACCGCCTTCGGCTAAGGTAATCGTTTGCTTTTTCGGGATGAGAGTGTGGTGATGAAGAATAAAGCGCGTGTCTTACTGTTGGCGGCTGCCGGTGCGGCCTTTTCTCCGCTGAGCTTTGGCCAACCTGCGGCCACCGGGCCAATCGTGGTGCAGGGCGCAATGCCAGTGGAAGCGGAACGTTTCGCCCAGCGGCTGGAGAACCCGCGTGAGGAGCAGATCGGCGGCTGGCGCTTTTGGCACGGCACCGTAGACGGCTACCCGGTGGTGGTGTCGGAGACCCTGAAGGGCATGTCCAATGCGGCGGCGGCCACGGCGATTGCCGCCACGCAGTTCCATCCGGTGGCGATCATCAACCAGGGCACTGCCGGCGGTCACGATCCGGCCCTTAAGGTGTATGACATCGTGCTGGGCAAATATTCGGTCAATCTTGGGGCGTTCAAAACGCCGGTCAAGGCGTTGGGGGAAGGCAGCGACTCGCGGAAGTGGCAGCCGATGGATCTGTTGGCTTCCAAGGGCAGCGCCGGTGAGGACCAAAAGGCGCACAGCCTGCGTCAGTTTCCCGCCGACCCCAAACTGCTGGCGATTGCGCAAAGCGTTAAGAGCGATTACCGACAGGGCAAAGTAGTGGAAGGGGTGATCGGTTCGGCCGACGTGTGGAACAGCGAGCTGGATCGCATTCGCTATTTCCACGACAGCTACCGGACGTCGGTCGAAGAGATGGAGACCGCCTCCGCTGCGCAGATTGCCGCCGAGTTCAAGGTGCCGTTCGTCGGCATTCGCGTGTTGTCCAACAACATCACCAATCAGGGCAAATACGATCCGCAAACCGGGCTGGCGTGCCAGGATTACGTCTATCAGGTGGTGAAGGCCTATATCGCCCAACTGAAGACACACTGAACCATTGCTCCAGATAATCGACGATACCAGGCGATTGTCACTATTTATCGCCTATTGTAAAGAAGATTAAACCTGTGGCGAGCTTGGCGGTAGTGTATTAGTTTATAGGCGGATTATTTGACAAAAAGTGTAGGGATAAACATGAACAAGGCATCCGTTGTATTTTCCGGCCTGCTGATGGCCGTTTCCGCCAGCGCCATGGCGGCTACCTCTGGCGATGACGCGGATATCAGCAAACAGCCGCTGGAAAAGGTCGCGCCTTACCCGAAAGCCGAGAAAGGCATGAACCGCCAGGTGATCTACCTGCCGAAGCAAGAGCACGAAGAGAACTATAAGGTCGAGCTGCTGATCGGCAAGACGCTGGAAGTGGACTGCAACCGCCATATGATTGGCGGCACCCTGGAGACCAAAACATTGTCTGGCTGGGGCTACGACTACCTGGTGCTGGAGAAGCTTTCCGAGCCGGCCTCGACCATGATGGCCTGCCCGGATAACACCAAGACCAAGAAATTCATCGCCGCTAACCTGGGCGACGCCGCGATGCAGCGCTACAACAGCCGCCTGCCGATCGTGGTGTATGCGCCGAAAGACGCGGAAGTGAAATACCGCATCTGGAAAGCGGAAGACACCGTAAGCCAGGCCGAGCAGAAATAACCGCCGCCTGACGCCGCTGACGCCGCTGACGCCGCTCCGCTAACCATCCCCGGTTGGCGGAGCCTTTCTCCTTCCTGTCTCCTTATCATTCCCGCATCGTTGACACTCGACTGATTGCTTTCGGACGTGGCTTTTAGCCGCGACCTGACAACGAAATACGCAAGTGAATACCTCTTCACAAGGGCGCTGGAAGCACGCTGCTGCACGGATGGGAGAAGATGCGTGCGTATAGAAATAGAGCAAAGAAATCTTTACTGAATTGTGATAATTTTGCCCATACCCTATTCAGGAGTGACACAGAAGATAAGGATATCCAATGCGTTATCGTTCGCTAACGCTCGACGAGCACCGTAACAACTGCACACCTGCCGAGTTGCGCAATGAGGGGGCGCCGGTGCCGGCTACGGAACCCTGCGAGTGGGCAGGCACCGTATGAAACTGATTCATTTCTCCTCTGAACACACGGCGCCGGAAAGCTTTTGCCGGATACTCAACCCAACAGCAGCGCGGCATGAGCTGGAACGGCATTATCTGTTCGGCGGCGCGGCCGGCATATCGATAAGCAGCCGGTATCCGATTACCCGCAATACTCAATCCGGTATTGGCGTCACCGGTTATCGTGAGGATGCGGCGGTGAAGCGCAGCGCTCTCGATGATATCAACCGGGGCGGCTTGCTGGCGATTGATGAGGGTATGGGTGCCTGGACGCCGACGAAATATGCCTTTTACGTCGATGCGGAAGGCCGATTACAGCGCTATCCAGGTAGCTCTCTTCCCGCCTTTTATCCTACCGGGCGCGTGATAGCCCGCTATGAAGAAATGGTCAGCCGCTATGGCCACCGGGCAAAACCGACGCTACTGCCGGCGAGGCAGAATACGACCCGCAATCCCCCGCTGCAACAAGCGATCGCGACCGCAGTGGCAACCGTCGCCGCCACGGTGCAGGCTATCCGTCCGATGACCAAGGCAGAACGCTGGCAAGAACGCCAGTATCTGATAGGGCGAGGCAACCGCAGCATTTATCCGGATGCGCGCATGGCGGCACAGCGCCTGGCGGAGAACAACGTTGCCGTCGAAAAGGCGAAACTGGCTGAGAATGTTTACAAGACCACTAACCCGCTCAAGGACACGATCGATATCCCCGAAGGCTGGAAGGATATCAGTAACAATGATGGGGCGCTGGGTAAACTCGGTTTAAGCAAAGATATGCTCTATGACGATGAGGATACACCGGGCTTTCTGGCTCGGGTTTATCAGCCAGATGAGAGGGTCTTTGGTAAAGCGATGAATCCGACGGTAGTGTTCCGCGGATCGCGTGCGCCCGAATTTCCGGAGGGAATAAGCAAGGCTGCCCAGAAAGCGTTATTGAACGGCGATTTGTCAGGGATTAAAAACCTGAGTGACTGGTCAAATAACGGCGCTCAGGGGTTGGGGTTTAATTCGGAATACTACAAACAAGCCGTTATAATTGGCGATAAAATTTCGAAAGTATCAAATATTGACGTTGCAGGTCATTCATTAGGCGGTGGCATGGCTTCCGCGACTTCCATGGCCAGCGGCAAACCGGCTTGGACGTTTAATGCAGCAGGCCTGAATGCGGGAACCGTCGAAAAATACGGCGGTTCGATAATAGGCAGCGCCGATAATATTCAGGCGTATCGCGTAAAAGGGGAGCTGTTGACCAAGCTGCAGGAGGTTGATTTGTGGGAGGATGCCAAAGACCTCAAATTTTATCCGCCTGCGGTGATGGCGAAAGAACGGCTGTCCATGTTGGCACCTGACGCTGTGGGAATAAAGCACACGCTTCCCGGTGGAACAGGCTCACTGCTTGACAAGCACGGTATAGACCAGGCGATACAATGCATTGAAAATGAAAAAGACGATGACATTGCCACAATCAAGGGAAGAATATGAAAAAAATCATACTCATTATCACGATGGTAGTGTCTACGCTCATCATGCAGGGGTGCAAACAAGGTATGGATTTACAACCACAGGATTATTTTGAAGGGACGCAGCTGGACATCGCCAACATCATCTACGAGGGTGACAGACAAAAGCTGGATAAGGTTTTACCGACGGTAAGTAAAGAAACGTTAAACCGGCCGGGCAAGGCGGAGATGACGTTGCTATTCTGGGCGATAAATAACGCTATCTTTGACAAGAACACGCCAGAGCGACTCAAGATCATTACGGATCTGGTCAAGGCGGGGGCAGACCCATTGCAGCCAAGGCCGGAAGGGAGAAGCAGTCCCGCTGAGTATGTTATGAAAGCAGATAAGGGAATCTGGATAAAATCTATGTTAGATGGAGGGCTATCTCCTAATGCAAAAGATAAAATTAACAATAAACCCATTATATTTAAAAGTATTCTCGCGAAGAATACAGAGACATTAAAGGTCATGTTGGAGCATGGCGCTGATATAAATATAAGAAATTCACTGGGTGATACGTTACTCATCGATGCTTTAGATTATCACTCCTATGACCACGTCATTCTTCTATTAGAAAAAGGCGCCGATAGCGATATAAGAGGCAACTCGGGTTGGACGATGGGCAATCAACTGCAACGGATGATTAATAGAAGTCAGGACGGCAGCGAGGCGAAAGCGTCTCTTGAGCGCATCAAAGACGAGCTAATTAAGCGTGGTGGGAAATGGCCGCCTGCTCCTGTCAGTCAATAAGTCGTTCTCAGTATCCCAAGGGTGTAGAGGGATACTGATACGGTAATAAAGCTAAGTTGGTCCGTGGTTATGTTAAAAATGGAGATGGCATGAGGCACAGCGCTCTTATCATTATCATGTTGCTGTCGATGCTCATGATGCAGGGATGCGAACAAGGTAGGGATCTACAGCCACAAGATTATTTTGAAGGGACACAGTTGGCTATCGCAAAAGTTATCTACGAAGGCGAGAGACAGAAGCTGAATGCGATGTTACCGACGGTAAGCAAAGAGACGTTAAACCGGCCGGGCAAGGCGGAGATGACGTTGCTATTCTGGGCGATAAATAACGCTATCTTTGACAAGAACACGCCAGAGCGGCTCAAGATCATTACGGATCTGGTCAAGGCGGGAGCAGACCCACTGCAGCCAAGAGCTGAGGGGGGGAGTAGCCCAGCTGAATTTGTTATGAAGGCGAATAAAGGCGTATGGATACAAGCTATGTTAGAGGGCGGACTTTCTCCAAATGCTAGGGATAAGGTTCATAATCAGCCCATTATATTTGAAAGTTTTGATGCGGCGAACACCGAAACATTAAAGATGTTAATTGCATACCAAGTTCATGTTGACATCAAAGGCGCGATGAACAGAACGCCATTAATTAATGCGTTGTATAACAGTTGCCCAGATCACATTGAGGTTCTTTTGGCTCATGGGGCTAATCCGTTAGCCGAAGATGACTTTAATGACAGCTTCCTCTCTCTGATTTCTGCGGAGGTAGATAAAGGGGATAAGAGCAATGCGTATATAAAAAAGCTAATTAAAATTAAAGAAAAAGTAAAACAGGTGAATTAGTTCGCCTCGGCTCTCATGGGGGACAATGCTGGTCTTCTTCCGGTGCAGTACCATGACGTGATGACATACAGGAAGATGACGGGATGAGCCACCAAAGAGCACCAGCCGACAGCGACGAGAGCGCTGTTGTTAAGTACCGTTTGTGACGCCATCTCTTTGAACAGTGGCGAACCCACAAGCAGCGTTTCTATGTTGAAACCTGCACATTGATGGGGATGCTGGCGTAAGCGACACCCAGAGGCAGGATGCTTTATGCCTGACGACGAGGCAGCGACAGCAGGTATGTGGGCTGTTTCAGGCAACAAAAAACCCGATAATCTTGAACCTAAAAGGCGGGATTATCGGGCTCCACAAAATGGGGACATCAAAGAAAAGCAGTGGCACTAATTCAGACTGCGGCCCCAAACGAAAGTTCTGGCCGGCGACAAAAAAATCAAAATATTTTTATCGCCGATCCATCTCTCCTGCTAATCGATCAGCCGAGTATGCCCGGCCATAGCACCACGATGAGTGAACCCGCCAGCGTTAACAGCACGTTAGCGATGGCGTAGGTGCCGGCGTAGCCCAACGCCGGGATGTTGCTGCGCGCGGTATCGCTGATAATTTCCATCGCCGGCGCGCAGGTGCGGGCGCCCATGATGGCGCCAAACAGCAGGGCGCGGTTCATGCGCAGCACGTAGGCGCCGAACAGGAAGCAGATAATCACCGGCACCAGGCTGACGATCAGCCCGGCGATCAGCATCTGGCCGCCGACCGCGCCCAGGCTGTGGCCGATGCCGGCACCGGCGCTCAGGCCCACGCCCGCCATAAACACCATCAGGCCAAACTCTTTCACCATGTTCAGCGCGCCCTGCGGAATGTAGCCGAAGGTCGGGTGGTTGGCGCGCAGGAAGCCGAGCATGATGCCGGACATCAGCAGGCCGGCGGCGTTGCCGATGCCGAACGAGAAGTTGCTGAACTGAATGGTGATCTGGCCGATCAGCAGGCCGATGATGAAGAAGGCGCAGAACGCCAGCAGGTCGGTCACCTGGCTGTGGATCGAGATAAAGCCAATCTTCTCCGCCACGCTCTTCACCCGGCGCGCGTCGCCGCTCACCTGCAGTACGTCGCCTTTGTTGAGCACGATGCTGTCATCGATCGGCATTTCGATCTGGCTGCGGATCACGCGGTTGAGGAAGCAGCCGTGGTCGGTCAGCTTCAGCTGGCTCAGGCGCTTGTTCACCGCGTTGCTGTTCTTCACCACGATCTCTTCGGTGACGATGCGCATGTCGAGCAGATCGCGATCGAACACTTCCTTGCCGTTGCGGAAGCTCGGGTCCAGCCGCGCGTGGGCGTCCGGGTAGCCGACCAGCGAAATCTCATCGCCCACCTGCAGCACCGCGTCGCCGTCCGGGTTGGCCAGAATGCCGTTGCGGCGGATGCGTTCGATGTAGCAGCCGGTCTGGCGATAGATGCCCAGCTCGCGCAGGTTCTTGCCGTCGGCCCAGGCCACCAGCTCGGGGCCGACGCGGTAGGCGCGGATCACCGGCAGGTAGACCTTGCGTTGGCTGTCGGTGTCCAGGCCGCGCTCGCGGGCGATCTGTTGGGCGGAGGTGGACAGATCCTGGTGCTGCAGCTTCGGCAGGTAACGCGCGCCGAAGATCAGGCTGACCAGACCGATCAGGTAGGTGAGGGCATAGCCGAGGCTCAGATGATCCTGCGCCGCCAGCAGCGCCGGGCCGTTGACGATGGTGTTGCGCAGCGTATCGCCGGCGCCCACCAGCACTGGGGTCGAGGTCATCGATCCGGCCAACATGCCGGCGGTCAGGCCGATGTCCCAGTGGAACAGCTTGCCGAGACCGATGGCGATCACCATCGCCGAGCCGACCATCACCAGCGCCAGCATCAGGTAATTTTTACCGTCGCGGAAGAAAATCGAGAAAAAGTTGGGCCCGGCTTCCACGCCGACGCAGAAAATAAACAGCATGAAGCCGAGATTCAGCGCCTCGGTGTTAATGGCGAAGTGTTGCTGGCCGAGCAGCAGCGAAACCACCAAAACGCCAATGGAATTACCGAGTTGGACGGAGCCCAGACGGAGTTTACCGAGGCACAGCCCCAGTGCGAGTACCACGAACAGTAACAGAATGTAGTTACCGTTTAACAAACTAGCGACGTTTATGTTCACGGAGGATAACTTATTGTTTACCAGTAAGTGCTTGATATAGATAACTATAAGAGATAAATTCAGCCTTAAAACGACGTCATAAATCACCACCAGCGTAAGGCGAAGCGAACCATCGTTCGGCGGCGTTCATTCTAGACGCTATGACCGATGACAGCCAGCACAGAAAGCTGATTTCCTGCGCCGCCGTGCGCATTTAACTCTCTTTTGACCAAGGAAAAAATTCGGTTCAGCGTCACCGCACGGGTGACCGGACTGATTTCTATTGATGCAGTAATTGGGCGGGGGAGAATTCGCATGACGAGTTATAGATATTGGCTGGGCATTCTCAGCTGTTTTCTGTTGTTCAGCCTGGTGTTTCTCGGCCAGCAAACCGGCCTGTTCGGCAGCACGGATCATGAGCACCACGGCGAAACCGGCCTGCTGCTGTTCGTTGTCCCCGGTGCGATCGCCAGCTATCTGTCGAGCCGCAAGCGGCTGCTTTGCCCGCTGCTGGGCGCGCTGTATGCATTGCCACTGTGCCTGGTGATCCGCCACTTCTGGCTGACGCCGTCCTCTTCGTTCTGGCAGGAGCTGGCTTACGCCACCAGCGCGGTGTTCTGGTGCGTGTTTGGCGCGATGCTGATGCTGTTCGCCCTCGGTCTGTTGCAGGCGCTGCAACAGCTGCACCGGCGGCAGCGGCAATAAAAAAAGGCGCGTTAAGCGCCTTTTTCGTCGTTCAAGAACTTACTGGAACAGGTTCAGGTGTTCTTTCGCGTAAGCTTCGAAATCAGTGCAACCGCCGATGTGCTTCTCATCCAGGAAGATCTGCGGCACGGTTTCAACCGGTTTGCCGACGGTTTTTTCCAGATCGGCCTTAGTGATGCCTTCCGCGTGGATGTCAACGTAACGGAAGTTGAAATCGTCGCGTTCTTCAGTCAGTTTTTCCGCCAGCTCTTTAGCGCGGACACAATAAGGACAGCCAGGACGCCCGAAGATTACTGCAAACATGCAACGCTCCTTAGATTGGATTTTCAATAAATTATTCGCGATCGCAACGACATCCCGTCACCGAAAAAGTCATTACCCGCATCAGATGGCGCCTACTATGCCCGTTGAAGCCATGAAAAAAAAGCAGGAATTACCTGTTAATCTGATTCATGTAACCAATTAGTCCACCGGGGCTGTCGCCGTTGACGGGAATTCACTACACTGGGGGCAGACCTTCTGGAGAAGAAAAATATGCGTTCATTCGGAGACTTACCGCGTCCGGTGCTGGTGTTGGAAGGGCTGGGCATCGTGATGTTGGTGCTGGCCTACCTCAGCATTCATGGCCACCTGCAGTTGCCGGGCTGGCTGGCGTCGCAGCAGGCGGCGGTCGGCATGATTTTCCTCGGCGTGGCGCTGATGGTGCCGGCGGCGGCGTTTCTGGTATGGCGCGTGGTGCAGGGCTTCGGGCCACTGATGCGCGGCGGCCTGCCGCCGGAAAACGATCGCCGCAGGCCGCATGATACGGACGCATCGAAAAAACATCAGGACAGCGATCCGCGCGCCTGAACGCCGCGGCCGCTAACCCGCCTGCGGGGCAGGCGTTGGCCTTTTTGGAGTGACGAGTGAAAATTGCCATTCTTTCTCGCGACGGAACGCTGTACTCATGCAAGCGGCTGCGTGAAGCGGCGGAAGATCGCGGGCACAGCATCGATATCATCGATCCGCTCTCCTGTTATATGAACATCAATCCGGCGGCGCCGACCATCCACTACCGCGGCCGCCAGCTGGAACGCTATGACGCGGTGATCCCGCGCATCGGCTCCGCCATCACCTTTTACGGCACCGCAGTGCTGCGCCAGTTCGAGCTGCTCGGCAGCTATCCGTTAAACGAATCCGTAGCCATTACCCGCGCCCGCGACAAATTGCGCTCGCTGCAGTTGCTGGCGCGGCAGGGCATCGATCTGCCGATCACCGGCTTCGCCCATTCACCGGACGATACCGGCGATCTCATTGAGCTGGTCGGCGGCGCGCCGCTGGTGGTCAAGCTGGTGGAAGGCACGCAGGGCATCGGGGTGGTGCTGGCGGAAACCCGGCAGGCGGCGGAAAGCGTGATCGACGCCTTTCGCGGGCTGAATGCCCACATTCTGGTGCAGGAGTACGTGCGCGAGGCGCAGGGGCGCGACGTGCGCTGCCTGGTGGTGGGCGGCCGGGTGGTGGCCGCCATCGAGCGCCAGGCCAAGCCGGGCGAATTTCGTTCCAACCTGCACCGCGGCGGCACCGCGCGCAAAGTGACCATCACCGCCAGGGAGCGGGCGATCGCGGTCAAAGCGGCGAGCACGCTGGGGCTGGACGTCGCCGGGGTGGATATCCTGCGCGCCGAGCGCGGCCCGCTGGTGATGGAGGTCAATGCTTCACCGGGGCTGGAAGGGGTAGAAACCACCACCGGGCTGGACATCGCCGGCATGATGATCGACTACATCGAGCAGCGCGGTCGGCCGGGATTCCGCCTGAAATCGGGCGGTTGACGGGGTGGGCGGCGCGCTTTTCCCGCCGTGCAATATCTGAAATAGTGAATTAAGCCGCATTGATCGTGGCGTATCGGGTGAATATTCCGTAAGCTATGCGCCTTTTCACGTTTTGAATATTGTGAGGCTGGCTATATGGATTCACTCATTGTCCCCGATTTGGCGCTGTTGCGGCGCTGGCTGGATCAGTCGGGCATTTCTTTCTTTGAGTGCGATTCCTGCCAGGCGCTGCACCTGCCGCACATGCAGAACTTCGACGGCGTGTTCGACGCCAAGATTGATCTGGTGGACAACGTCATTCTGTTCTCCGCGTTGGCCGAGGTGAAGCCGACTGCGCTGATCCCGCTGGTGGCGGATCTGAGCCAGATCAACGCCAGTTCGCTCACTATCAAGGCGTTTGTCGACATTCAGGACGACAACCTGCCGAAGCTGATCGTCTGCCAGTCGCTGAGCGTGGCGGTCGGCGTCACCTACGAGCAGTTCACCCACTTCATGCAACAGGGCGAAGAGCAGGTATCGATGGTGATCCTCGAAGCACGGGCGAACGATCTGCTGTTTATGGGGGACGAAGAAGAGATCCCCGCTGGCGCCGTGCGCCAGCCGATGCTGCACTGATCCTCGCCGTACATTAAGCATGCCGCTGTTTCCGGCGGCATGCAGCCGTTATTTCCCTCCGCAATAAGATATTCTGCACTTTGGCCTTTGCCGCCCGATCTTTCTCGCCGTTTACGCCGCTAATGGCGTATCACATAGAGAAAAACTGCATAAAAAATCGATAAAAGGCGTTTTTTCCTCCAGGGGCTGGCGGGTTCAGGCCGCAGCGGCTATGCTGCTGATTCTGCTAAGGGCTTGCGATTTCCCTTGTGACCACGCGAGCAGGGCAGTGCAAAAAGGCGTATGCAATCATATGCATAGCCATTCAGTTCGCGGTTGCAACGATTGCGCTCAATCAGGAAAGGTTTTGTATCGCTGCAGATACAAGTTCAATTCTATGATTCACCCTGTTTTGGAGGAAGTTACGGATGGTCACCCAACGTAAAAAGTGGTTATCGGGTGTGGTTGCCGGCCTGCTGATGGCCGCGTCCGTCACGGCGTCAGCCGAAGAGAAAACGCTGCACGTGTATAACTGGTCCGACTATATCGCGCCGGATACCCTGGCCAAATTCCAGAAGGAAACCGGTATCAAGGTGGTGTACGACGTCTTTGACTCCAACGAAGTGTTGGAAGGCAAACTCATGGCGGGCAGCACCGGTTACGATTTGGTCGTCCCTTCATCCAACTTCCTCGAGCGTCAATCGCAGGCCGGCATCTTCGAGCCGCTCGACAAGAGCAAGATCCCCAACTACAACAATCTCGATCCCGAGATGCTGAAGCTGGTGGCGCATAACGACAAAGACAACAAATACGGTATTCCGTACATGATGGTGACCACCGGCATCGGCTATAACGTCGATAAGGTGAAAGCGGCGCTGGGCAAAGACGCGCCGGTCAACAGTTGGGATCTGATCTTCAAGCCGGAAAACCTCGAGAAGCTCAAGAGCTGCGGCGTTTCCTTCCTCGATGCGCCGAGCGAGGTCTACGCCACGGTGCTGCATTACCTGGGCAAGGATCCCAACAGCACCAACGCGGCGGACTACACCGGCGCGGCCAACGATCTGCTGCTGAAGCTGCGGCCTAACATTCGCTATTTCCACTCTTCGCAGTACATCAACGATCTGGCGAACGGCGATATCTGCGTGGCCATCGGCTGGTCCGGCGACGTGATGCAGGCGGCCAACCGTGCCAAAGAGGCGAAAAACGGCGTGAACGTCGCCTACGCAATCCCGAAAGAGGGCGCATTGACCTATTTTGACATGTTCGCCATGCCGGCGGACGCCAAGAATAAGGACGCCGCCTATCAGTTCCTGAACTTCCTGCTGAAGCCGGACGTGATGGCGGACATCAGCAACCATGTTTACTACGCCAACGCCGTGAAGGACGCGACGCCGCTGGTGAGCGCCGAAGTGCGCGATAACCCGAACGTCTATCCGCCGGCCGACATCCGCGCCAAGCTGTTCACGCTCAACGTGCAGTCGCCGAAGCTGGATCGTGTCATTACCCGCGCATGGACTAAAGTTAAAAGCGGGAAGTGATGATGGGGAATATCCCCTGAATATCGGTAAACCGGCAGGCGGGTACCCCCCGCCTGCATCGCCGTTTTGGGCCACGGCGCGCGCCGTGGTGTTGTAGCGCTTTACGCCGGAGAGCACCCCGATTGAACGACGCCATTCCTCGTCCTCAAACCAAGTCGCAGAAGGTTTTCACCCCTCTGCTGGAAATTCGTAACCTCACCAAAACGTTCGGCGGGCAGAACGCGGTCGAAGACGTCAGCCTCACCATCTATAAAGGCGAGATCTTTGCGTTGCTCGGCCCGTCCGGCTGCGGCAAGTCCACCTTGCTGCGCATGCTGGCCGGCTTTGAGCAGCCGTCGGAAGGGCAGATCGTGCTCGACGGGCAGGACATGTCGCATGTGCCGCCGTACCAGCGGCCGATCAACATGATGTTCCAATCCTATGCGCTGTTCCCGCACATGACGGTGGAGCAGAACATCGCCTTCGGCCTGAAGCAGGACAAAATGCCACGGGCGGAGATCGCCGAGCGGGTGGCGGAAATGCTGGCGCTGGTGCACATGCAAGAGTTCGCCAAACGCAAGCCGCACCAGCTTTCCGGCGGCCAGCGGCAGCGGGTGGCGCTGGCGCGCAGCCTGGCCAAGCGGCCGAAGCTGCTGTTGCTGGATGAGCCGATGGGTGCATTGGACAAGAAGCTGCGCGATCGCATGCAGCTGGAAGTGACCGACATTCTGGAGCGTGTCGGCGTAACCTGCGTGATGGTAACCCACGATCAGGAGGAGGCGATGACCATGGCGGGGCGCATCGCCATCATGAACCGCGGCAAGTTCGTGCAGATCGGTGAACCGGAAGAGATCTACGAGCATCCGAACAGCCGCTTCAGCGCCGAATTCATCGGCTCGGTCAACGTCTTCGACTGTGTGCTGCTGGAGCGCCACGACGACGCGCTGATCCTGCAAAGCCCTGGGCTGCGCCATGCGATCAAGGTCGATCCGGACGCTTCGGTGGTGGACGGCGTGCCGATCCAGGTGGCGCTGCGGCCGGAAAAGATCCTGCTGTGCGAACAGGTGCCGGAAGACGGCTGCAACTTCGCGGTGGGGGAAGTGGCGCACATTTCTTACCTGGGCGATCTGTCCATCTACCACGTGAAATTGCACAGCGGCCAGATCATCAGCGCCCAGCTGCAAAACGGCCACCGTTTTCGCAAAGGGATGCCTACCTGGGGCGATGAAGTGCGTTTGTGTTGGGAAACCGACAGCTGCGTAGTGTTGACGGTGTAGTGGAGCCGGTGAGGAGTAACCCGTATGACCCTGCTTTCTGAACGCACGCCGGAACCGCCGGCCAAAACGCCCGGCGGCCTCAAGGCGCTGTTCCACCGCCTGCTGATGGCCCACGGCCGCAAGCTGGTGATCGCACTGCCGTATTTATGGCTAACGCTGCTGTTTATGCTGCCGTTCCTGATCGTGTTCAAGATCAGCCTGGCGGATCTGGCGCTGGCGGTGCCACCCTACACCGAGCTGCTGAGCTGGGCGGACGGCAA
Source organism: Serratia sp. Ae19-1 (assembly GCF_059801225.1). Lineage (NCBI taxonomy): Bacteria > Pseudomonadati > Pseudomonadota > Gammaproteobacteria > Enterobacterales > Yersiniaceae > Serratia > Serratia sp. Ae19-1. The sequence goes on from NZ_JBCHWD010000001.1 coordinate 840,683, forward strand.
GCTGAACATCGCGCTTAACTTCGCCAACTACCTGCAGCTGACCGACGATCCGCTGTATATCGACGCCTACCTGCAGTCGCTGCGCGTGGCGGCGGTCTCGACGCTGTGCTGCCTGTTCATCGGCTATCCGCTGGCCTGGGCGGTGGCCCACAGCAAGGCCTCGACCCGCAATATTCTGCTGCTGCTGGTGATCCTGCCTTCCTGGACCTCGTTCCTGATCCGCGTTTACGCCTGGATGGGCATTCTGAAAAACAACGGCACGCTGAATAACTTCCTGATGTGGTTAGGGGTGATCGATCAGCCGCTGGTGATCCTGCATACCAATCTGGCGGTGTATATCGGCATTGTCTATTCCTACCTGCCGTTTATGGTGTTGCCGATCTACACGGCGTTGATCCGGCTGGATTACTCGCTGGTGGAGGCATCGCTGGATCTGGGCGCCCGGCCGCTGAAAACCTTCTTCAGCGTGATCGTGCCGCTGACGCGCGGCGGCATCATCGCCGGTTCGATGCTGGTGTTCATTCCGGCGGTGGGCGAGTTCGTGATCCCGGAACTGCTCGGCGGGCCGGACAGCATCATGATCGGCCGCGTGCTGTGGCAGGAGTTCTTCAATAACCGCGACTGGCCGGTGGCCTCGGCGGTCGCCACCGTCATGCTGGTGCTGCTGATCGTGCCAATTTTGTGGTTCCACAAGCATCAGAACAAGGAAATGGGGGGGCAGGAATGAACAACTTGCCGGTAGTGCGTTCACCGTGGCGTATCGCCATCCTGACGATCGGCTTTACCTTCCTGTATGCGCCGATGCTGATGCTGGTGATCTACTCTTTTAACAGCTCCAAGCTGGTGACGGTGTGGGCCGGCTGGTCCACGCGCTGGTATACCGAACTGTTCCACGATTCGGCGATGATTAGCGCGGTGGGGCTTAGCCTGACCATCGCCGCCGCTTCCGCCACCGCTGCGGTGGTATTGGGCGCTATCGCCGCCGTGGTGATGGTGCGTTTCGGCCGCTTTCGCGGTTCAACCGGCTTCGCGTTTATGCTGACCGCGCCGCTGGTCATGCCGGACGTGATCACCGGCCTGTCGCTGCTGCTGCTGTTCGTGGCGATGGGGCACGCTTTCGGTTGGCCGTCGGAACGCGGCATGTTCACCATCTGGCTGGCGCATGTCACCTTCTGTACCGCTTACGTAGCGGTGGTCATCAGCTCGCGCCTACGCGAGGTGGATCGTTCAATTGAAGAGGCGGCGATGGATCTGGGGGCGACGCCGCTGAAGGTGTTCTTCGTCATCACCTTGCCGATGATCGCGCCGGCGCTGATCTCCGGCTGGATGCTGGCGTTCACCCTGTCGCTGGATGACCTGGTGATCGCCAGCTTCGTCTCCGGCCCGGGCGCCACCACGCTGCCGATGCTGGTGTTCTCCAGCGTGCGCATGGGGGTGAACCCGGAAATTAACGCGTTGGCCAGTTTGATCCTGCTGGTGGTGGGCATTATCGGCCTGATCGCCTGGTGGTTTATGGCGCGCTCGGAAAAACAACGATCGCGCGAATTGCAGCGGGCGGCCCGTAGCTGAATCGTAACAAACCTGCTATTTTTGCAATCAATAAGTATTGCAACTAACTACCTGACTTTACATGCGCCACCTGTATTGGTGGCGCGTCGTAGCGGAACACGGATATGTCAGACATGCTGAAAAGCGGGCAGGGAATGAGATCGACTGCAGATGCGCCGGTGCCGGTGATGGTGGCGGGTACCGCCATGGTCGCGATCAAGTGCATCAGCGTGGTGCTGTTGTTGGGCGAACTGGGTGTCGATGGCGCGCAGGAGTTCGTCAACACCAGCGCGCAGGCGTGGGATTCCACCTTTATCTTTCTAGCCGGCCTGATGCTGCTGTGCCTGCAAATCAGCTGCGGTTTTGCGGTGATGCGCGGTCGCAACTGGGGGCGCTGGGCTTATGTGGCCTGCCAGTGCATCGTGGTGCTTTACCTGTTGTTGGCCACCATCGGCAGCGTCTTCCCCGAGGTATTCACCGTGGAAGGGGAAACCAGCGGCCAAATCCTGCACGTTCTGATCCTGCAAAAAATCCCCGACGTGGTGATCCTGGCGCTGCTGTTCGTTCCTGCCGCCAGCCGCCGCTTCTTCGCCGCGCGCAAGTGAGATTTTAGGCGCGCGGAGTGGTAAACTCTGCGCCCTTAATTCGTCATCCTGAACTTCACGGTAACCTTCATGCATTGCGCTTTGTATACGGCGGGCACCTGCCGTTCCTGTCAGTGGCTGGAAAAGCCCTATCCGCAGCAACTGGCCGACAAACAGCATCACCTGCAATCGCTGCTGGCCGGGCGCGACGTCGCGCAGTGGCTGCAGCCGGCGGCGGGGGAGCTGAGCGCATTTCGCAATAAGGCCAAGATGGTGGTCAGCGGCAGCGTAGAGCGCCCGCTGCTCGGCATGCTGCACCGCGACGGCACGCCGGTCGATCTGAGCGACTGCCCGCTGTACCCCGCCGGCTTTGCGCCGATGTTTGCGGTACTGAAAAGCTTTATCGCCCGGGCGGGCCTGACGCCGTATAACGTGGCGCGTAAACGCGGCGAGCTGAAATACCTGTTGTTGACCGAAAGCACGTTAGACGGCGGCGTGATGCTGCGCTTCGTGTTGCGCTCGGAAACCAAACTGGCGCAGCTGCGCGCCGCGCTGCCGTGGCTGCAGCAGCAGTTGCCGCAGCTCAAGGTGATCTCCGCCAATATTCAGCCGGTGCATATGGCGATCATGGAAGGGGAGCGTGAGATTGCGCTGACCGAACAGCAGGCGCTGGAGGAACAGTTCAATCAAGTGCCGCTGTTCATCCGTCCGCAAAGTTTCTTCCAGACCAACCCGCAGGTGGCCGCCGAGCTCTATGCCACCGCCCGCGACTGGGTGCGCGCACTGGGCATCGACAGCATGTGGGATCTGTTTTGCGGCGTCGGCGGTTTCGGCTTGCACTGCGCGCAGCCGCAAACGCGCCTGACCGGCATCGAAATCAGCGCGGAAGCGATCGCCTGCGCGCGCCAATCGGCGCAGCGGTTGGGGTTGCAGCACGTTGATTTTCAGGCCCTCGATTCCACCCGCTTCGCCACCGCCGAAGGTCAGGTGCCGCAGCTGGTGCTGGTCAACCCGCCGCGGCGCGGCATCGGCCAGGCACTGTGCGATTATTTGAGCCGGATGGCGCCGGAATATATTCTCTATTCCAGCTGCAACGCCGAGAGCATGGCGAAAGATATCGAGATGTTGCCGGGCTACCGCATCGAACGGGTGCAACTGTTCGACATGTTCCCGCATACCGCGCACTACGAAGTGCTGACGCTGCTGGTGCGGCGTTAAAGGCGCTTTTGGCAGAGGTGTAAGCCGCTGAACGTTCGCGTTTGCCTACAGAAAGGACCAGAACCACGATCTCCGTCTCTATGACGCGATAGACCAAACGAAAGCCTGAGGCTCTGAGTTTGATTTTGTAGCAATCGGGCAAACCGGCGAGTTTGTTGGCTGGGATGTGGGGATTAACCAGCACCGATGCCAGCTTTTTTTTGAACTGTTCCCGGATCACCGGGGACAGTTTTTTGAATTCCTTCAGTGCATGTTCTTCGAATTCAAGCTTATAAGTCATCCAAATTGACCTTAACGCGTTTGCCGTTCATCCGTGAACGAACGATTTCAGCGAGTTCGATATCTTCAAGGTATTCCGCGATCGCCTCCCAGGTTTCCGGTGAGACGTAATATCCCGAAATTTTACCGTTGGTCAGGACGGCGACCGGTTGTCCGTGCGCTTCTTTTAGGGCGGCATTGGGCGATTTTTTAAAATCGCTGATGCTGACCGCGGAATCGGCGAGAATAGGCTGAACCGTCATGATGTTATCCTTGATGCTAAATTTAGTGTCAAATTTAGCACTAACTGGATGGTGTCGCAATCAGAGGAAGCCGCCCGCCAAAGGAAGGCGGCTCCACGCGAGACTTACTGCGGGAACCACTTGTCGCTGATGGCCTTATAGGTGCCGTCGGCCTTGATGGCGTCCAGCGCGGCGTTCAGCTTGGCCAGCAGCGCCTGGTTGTCCGGGCGCACCGCGATGCCGAGACCGGTGCCGAAGTACTGCGCATCGGTGATGTGTTCGCCGACCGGCGCCAGCTGCGGATTGGTTTTCAGCCACTCGTTCACCACGGCGGTGTCGCCGAACACGCCGTCGATGCGGCCGTTTTTCAGCTCCAGAATGGCGTTCTGGTAGCTGTCGTACGAGACGGTGTTAATCTCCGGGTGCTTGTCCTGCATGTATTTCTGGTGGGTGGTGCCGTTTTCCATGCCGAGCTTTTTGCCTTTCAGATCCGCCAGCGAGCTGAACTTGCCTTTTTGCGCGATCACGATCGCCGAGTTGGCGTAGTAAGGCTGGGTGAAGGCGACCTGTTTGCTGCGCTCCGGCGTGATATCCATGCCGGAAATCACCGCATCGTATTTCTTGAATTTCAGCGCGGCGATCAGGCTGTCGAACGCCTGGTTGGTGAAGGTGCACTGCGCCTGCATCTGTTTGCACAACGCGTTGGCCAGATCGATATCGAAACCGACGATCTGGTTGTTGGCGTCCAGCGATTCGAACGGTGGGTAGGTGGCAGAGGCGGCGAAGCGGATGGTTTCGGCCGCGGTGGCGTTAAAGGTCATCCCGGCCAACATCGTCGCGGCAAGCAGCAGTTTTTTCATGCGTAGAGCTCCTGTCTGGATCCTGAAAGTGATTATTCGCTATCGTTTGTTTTTACTGGTAATCGCCAGAGGTTTTTACGTGTGCGTCTGCTGATAACCCTGCCATTGAGTGAATTAAAATGCAATATAAATGATTAAATATTGCCATGGGGATAAAAAAAGCCCCGCTCAGTGGCGGGGCTTAGGGGGGGAGGTGGCCTCAGTTACGGCGCTCAAACGCCAGCGCGCGGCGTTCCACCAGGCGCATCAGCAGCGTCAGCAGGCCGTTGACGCACAGGTACACCAGGCCGGCGGCGCCGAACACCATCACGTCGTAGGTGCGGCCGTACATCAGCTGACTGTAGCCCATCACTTCCATCAGCGTGATGGTGTAAGCCAGCGAGGTGCTTTTGAACACCAGCACCACTTCGTTGGAGTAAGACGACAGCGCGCGTTTGAAGGCGAACGGCAACAGAATGCGCAAGGTCTGCCGGCGCGACATGCCCAGCGCCTCGCACGACTGCCACTGCCCGGCGGGAATGGCGCGCACCGCGCCGTAGAACAGCTGCGTGGTATAGGCCGCGCTATTCAGCGCCAGCGCAATCATCGCGCACAGCCAGGGCTGCGACAGCAAGTTCCACAGCCACGGGTAGTCGCGGATCGCCGGAAACTGCCCGGGGCCGTAGTAGATCAGGAAGATCTGCACCAGCAGCGGCGTGCCGGTGAACAGCGTTACATAGGCTTTGACCAGCGGCGTCAGGATCGGCGTTTTCAGCGTCAGGATCACCGTCAGCAGCAGCGACAGCGCCAGCGCGACGATCAACGCGGCGACGGTCAGCGTCAGGCTGGTGTGCAACCCCTTGAGGATTTCCGGCAAGTATTCAAACATCAGACCGGCCCCCGCTCAAAGCGCGTGGCGCGCAGCTCAATGCGTTTGATGACGTATTGGCTGAACAGCGTCACCAGCAGGTAGATGGCCGCCGCGATCACATACCAGGTAAAAGGCTCCTGGGTGCGGGTGGCGATGCTCTTGGTTTGCAGCATCAGATCGTTCACGCTGATCAGTGACACCAGCGCGGTGTCTTTCAGCAGCACCAGCCACTGATTGCCGAGGCCGGGCAGGGCGTGGCGCCACATCTGCGGCATGATCAGGCGGAAGAAGATCGCCGCCTTACCGAGCCCCAGCGCCTGGCCGGATTCCCATTGCCCCTGCGGTACCGCTTTGAGCGCGCCGCGCAGCGTCTGCGAGGCGTAGGCGGAATAGAGCAGGGCCAGAGCGATCACCCCGCACAGGAACGGGCTGACTTCGAAATTGTCGATCGCCAACTGAATCGGCAGCTGGAACAGACCGAGGTTGAGGGTAAAGCCGTCGGAGAGCATCAGCAGCAGCTGCGACGAGCCGAAATAGATAAACAGCACCACCAGGATTTCCGGCAGGCCGCGCAACACGGTCACCCAGGCGGTGCCGAGCCAGCTGACCGCTTTCCAGCGGGACGATTCCCATACGGCGAACAGCATCGCCAGAATCAGCCCGAGGATCAGGGCGCAAACGGCAAGGCCGACGGTCATGCCGGCGGCGCTTGCTAAAGGTTGTAATTCATTCATTTGGGCGTATTACTGCTGGAACCATTTTTTGTAGATGGTTTCATAGGTCCCATCCTGCTTGATCTTGTCCAGAGCGGCGTTGAACTTGCCCTGCAGATCGGTGTTCTTCTGGCGCACCGCGATGCCAAGGCCGGTGCCGAAGTAATCTTTGTCGGTCACTTTGGCGCCCACTGCCGCCAGCGCGTCATTCTGCTTCAGCCACTCGTTGACCACTGCCGTATCGCCGAACACCGCATCAACGCGGCCGTTCTTCAGATCCAAAATGGCGTTCTGATAGCTGTCGTAAGGCACGGTGGTGATTTCCGGGTGCTTGTCGGTCAGGTATTTCTGGTGGGTGGTGCCGTTTTGCACGCCCACTTTTTTGCCTTTCAGCGCCGCCACGTCGGCGATTTTGCCTTTCTGCGCGATGAACAGCGCCGAGTTATCGTAGTAAGGCTTGGTGAACAGCACCTGCTTCTCGCGCTCCGGCGTAATGTCCATACCGGCCATCACCGCATCGAAACGCTTGAACTTCAGGCTCGGGATCAGGCTGTCGAACGCCTGGTTGGTGAAGGTGCACTCGGCCTGCATTTCTTTGCACAGCGCGTTGACCAGATCGACATCAAAACCCTGAATCTTGTTGCCGGCGTCAATAAATTCAAACGGAGGATAGGAGGCTTCGGTAGCGAAACGGATAGTTTCGGCTGCGGAGGCGGAAACGCTGATGCCAGCCAGAACGGCGGCGATTATTAGTTTTTTCATCGCAAACTCCCCAAATTACAGCAAGTTAATTGTTAGTGTGATAAGTAATTAGCAAACTCGGTGGTCCGCGGCTGCGTGAAGTGGCTGCTGTCGCCTTGCTCCACTACGTGGCCGTTTTCCATGTACACCACGCGGCTGGCGGTTTTGCGCGCCACTTCCACTTCGTGGGTGACGATCACCTGAGTGATGCCGGTGCCGGCCAGTTCGCGAATGATGCTGACGATCTGGGCGGTGATTTCCGGATCCAGCGCCGCGGTCGGTTCATCGAACAGCAGCACCTGTGGTTCCATCATCAGGGCGCGGGCGATCGCCACGCGCTGCTGCTGGCCGCCGGAAAGGTGCAGCGGGAAGCGATCGGCGAAGTCGGTCAGGCGCAGACGCTTGAGCAGCTTGTCGGCGCGCTCCATCGCCTGAGCCTTGGTCAGCCCCAGCACGCGGCAAGGCGCTTCGATCAGGTTCTGCACTACGGTGAGGTGAGGCCACAGGTTGTATTGCTGGAACACCATGCCGACATTTTGACGCAGTTCGCGAATGGCTTTCTCGCCCGGCGCCTGCCTGAAGTCGAATTGGTTGCCGGCGATCTGCAATTGGCCCGAACGCGGCATTTCCAGCAGGTTCAGCACCCGCAGCAATGAACTTTTCCCGGCGCCGCTTGGGCCAAGCAGCACCAGGGTTTCCCCGGCTGGACAATCCAGCGTGATGTCAAACAGCGCCTGGTGAGCGCCGTAATAGCAATTGATACCGTTAAGTTGAATACTCATGCGCCAGAATTGAATAGACATTGATGCCGCAAATGTTAACTTCCACAGAATACTTATGCAATCTTTGTGCGTTAAAATTTATGAGTGTGCGGCGGGACAGTAAAAGATTAGCACAAGATACCGCGACTCAAGCCGAGGGAGGGGATTTGTGGCGCAGGCTGTGAGATCGGTAGCGAAATTTTTTCTCTTGGACGAAATCTGAGCGGAAGACGCGGGGAACGGGTGACCGACGCGGCAAGCCCGCGTCGGCCGGGGAAGGCGGGTTACTGGTTTTCCAGCACCTGACGCACGCTGCCGTTGGTGGCGTGCGCTGGAATATTCAGGTAGCGAATATCATCAACCACCCAGCAGGTGCCTTCGCGCACCATCAGCACTTCGTCTTGCCAGTTCACGGTGCTGTTGGCGTCTTTCTGGTAGCTCAGGTCAACGCGCAGCGGGATGTTCTTCGCATCGGTGTTAGGAATGGTCGAGGCGCTGGCGACGGATGCGCTGCTCGGCCCCTGTGCATTGCCGGAGAACAGATCGCCGGTTATCTGATGTTTGCCGGGATTCTGGCCGGCGCTGACCAGATCCTGATACAGCACTTTGCTCAGATAAGGTTGCAGCTGCGCCAGGCGGTTGCTGTCCGGCAGGCCGGTGCCCTGCTGGATGCGCAGGTCATAGAACTTTTGTGCGACCGTATCCGGGCCGCCTTCCACACAGCTGCCGCTGCGGGTGCCGATATCCTTGTATGCCGGTTCCACCGTGGTACAGGCACTCAGCAACAGCGCTAAGGGTAAAACAGCCGCAATCGTTTTTGTTTTCATCTTATTACCTTATGTGAAAGTCTCTACCATGAAGACCGATAGCTTACAGTATAAATGCGTTTTTTGGCCTTGCATTCGTACTGCGTGCCATTGATTAAGCGAACATAACGCCAATCTTCTGGTCATAGATACGTTGAATTAATCAAACAAGGAATTCTGATGCAGCTTTCAACTACCCCGACCCTGGAAGGGTTCACCATTACCGAATACTGCGGCGTCGTCACCGGTGAAGCGATTCTCGGCGCCAACATTTTCCGTGATTTTTTCGCCGGCGTGCGCGACATCGTCGGCGGCCGTTCGGGCGCGTATGAGAAAGAGCTGCGCAAGGCGCGCCTGATCGCGTTCGAAGAGCTGGAAGATCAGGCGAAAGAGCTGGGCGCCAACGCGGTGGTGGGTATTGATATCGATTATGAAACCGTTGGCAAAGACGGCAGCATGCTGATGGTGACCGTCAGCGGCACCGCGGTGAAAGTCAGCCGCTAACGCCATTCTCCGCGCCCCGGCCGTTGCGCCGGGGCGACATCCCGTTGGTTTATCCCTCTTTATGCGGCGGCTCGACGAACGGGCGGTGTTCCTGCGGCTTGACCGGTGCAGATTCCTGGCGATGCGGCATCTGTTGAACGGTCGGCTGATGAACCTGCGGCGCCGGTGCCGGGTGCGGCATGACGCGCTCTTGCGGCACCGGCGCTGGGCGAACCACCGCCGGATGCAGCGTTGCGGCCGGCTCATGCACTACCGGCTGCACGACGTGCGGCGCCGCCTGAACCTGTGGTCGCACGGTGGATTGATGTACTGGCGCGGCGGTCTGCATCGGATGCGTCTGTACCGGCGCTGAATGCACGGCCATCGGTTGCTGCGCGTGAGGCGCTGCCGGCGCGGCATGCGTGAACGTCGGCATGCTCATCGGTTGCTGCACATGGGGCGCGTTGACCGGTTGTTGCACGTGTGGGGCGGCAGCCACCGGCTGAGTATGCGCAAAGTTCGGCATGGTCATCGGCGCGTGGGCCGCAGGCGCGACGCGCGGCTGTTGCGGCGCAGCGTTAGGCACCGGTTGGCTGAAACGCGGCGTCGGCGCGGCGGTGGTATTGTAGTTGTTCACCGTGCTGGTGGTGCTGCGATTCACATTGTTCACGTTGTTATATTGGTTGATGTTGGTGACGCGATTCACCACGGTGGTGGAATGCGACACGTAGGGCGCATTGCGGTAGACCACCGGCTGGCGCCGATCGTCCCAGCGCATATCCCAGTTGTGCCAGCCGCTGTTGTGTTGGTTGAGCAAAGAGGCGACCGCGATGCCAACGCCGAAGCTGATCACGCCGGCTGCCAGCATATCGCCGCCGCTGTAACCTGAAGGCTGATATTGATAGCTTGGATAAGCTTGGATCGGCGTGCCGTAGGCCTCCCAGGGATCGTAATGCGGAACGTAAACCGTATCCGGCTGGCTGGGCTCGATGACGATGGTTTCGCCCGGCGCCGCCACCACGCTCTGGCGATAGGACTGCTGCTCAACGTAACGGGTCGTCGGCGCTACGACGATGCGCTGCTGTGGGGTGTTTTTCAACGTGCCCTGGCTGGCCGCTCGTTGACGCATCACCTGAATGGCGTTCATCACGTCCGTAGGATCGTTGAGGTAGGCGCTGCCCAGAGCGGTGGTCCAGGGGATGTTTTTCGCCATCTGATCGAGCACGTCGGGGAATTGCACCAGGCCGCGCACGCTGGGATCCCAGGGTTGAGCATCCGCCGCCGAGCTGAGCGCCGCCGGTTGCAGCCCGCGGTTTTGCGCCAGCCAGGCATCCGCAGCGCTGATTTGGTCAGGATAGCCCGCGCCGGCCAACACTTGCGCCAGCAGCTTGTCGGGGAACAGCGCCACCGGGCTGACCAACTGGTACAGCTGGTCTGCGGTCAGTGGCGTATAGGCCGGCGCACTGGCACTGGCGGCGGGAGCGGCAGGGGGCGGAGTGCCCCCACCCATCGCGCCGGCGACTTTTTGCTGATCGCAGCCGCTGAGCGGCAGCATGGCGGCACAGAGCAACCAGGACAGATAGCGTGGTGTGAACATGTTCGACTCCGCTCTTTCAGCGTAGATGATACTTTGAGACTATCATGGGCGTGAGAGCTCGCCAGTTGGGAGAAACACTCGCTTGCACATCGGCGCTTTCTGTCATTATTTCTCGATTAGCGTGATGATTGGATACAGGTTAATCGCGTCGCGTTACACCTTTCACGGACACAAATCAGGAGGATAAGTGAAAATTTGGCCAGGGATCATCGCCGCCGCGCTGTTGGCGGGGTGCCAAAATCCGCAGCAGGACACGCTCGTCGATCGCGGCGCTTACCAGCTCGAGACGCTGCACCAGGCGCAGGGCGCCGATCAGCGCATTCGTTTTTTGGTGATGCACTACACGGCGGAAGACTTCCATTCATCGCTGAAAACGCTGACCGACGAACACGTCAGCGCGCACTACCTGTTGCCGGCGCATCCGCAGCGTGAACACGGCAAACCGACGGTGTATCGGCTGGTGCCGGAAGCGATGCGCGCCTGGCATGCCGGCGCCAGCGCCTGGCGCGGCCGCAGCAGCCTCAACGACACCTCGATCGGCATCGAAATCGTCAACAAGGGGTTCACCCGCAGCATGCTGTTCACCCATTGGCAGCCTTATACGGCGGAGCAGATCGCCGTGCTGATCCCGCTGAGCCGCGACATCATCCAACGCTATGGCATCCAGCCGCAGGACGTGGTGGGGCACAGCGACATCGCACCGCAGCGCAAACAGGATCCCGGCCCGCTGTTCCCTTGGCGACAGCTGGCGCAGGCCGGCATCGGCGCCTGGCCGGACGAACGAGACGTGCAGCGTTTGCTGGCGGGGCGCGATCGCCATGCGCCGGTGCCGATGGCGCCGCTGCTCGATAGGCTGGCGCGTTACGGCTACGCGGTTGATTCGTCATGGGATGCGCGGCAGCAGCGCAATGTGTTGGCGGCGTTTCAGATACATTTCCGGCCCGACGATGTTCGCGGTGAGCCGGATGCAGAGAGTGAAGCGATTATCGATGCGCTGCTGTTGAAGTATGGCGCGTGGCGTTGATTACAGGCCGTGCAGTTTGCCGTGATCTTTCAGCCAGCGGGCGGTGCGCGCGATGCCCTCTTCCAGCGAGACGATCGGCTGATAGCCCAGCTCTTGTTGCGCACGGGTGGTATCGAGCGTGAGGTCGAAGTTGAGTTTGGCGACGCCGTAGTGGGTCAGCACCGGCTCCTTTTCGCTTTTGCTGCCCAGACGCTCCATGCCGCGCGCCATCATGTCGAGCATCGGATAGGGCACGGAGCGAATGCGGCATTTCATGCCAAGATCGTCGATCAGCTGCTGCACCACGGTGCGCAGCGGGCGCGGCTGCTGGTTGGTGATGTTGTAGGCGCGGCCGGACGGCGTATCTTCTTTTAACGTCGCCAGCCACATGGCGTGCACCGCATTCTCCAGATAGGTCATGTCCACCATCGCCGCGCCGCCGCGCGGCAGCAGCAGGTTGCCGTAGCGTTTGATCATCTGCAGCAGCCGCGGCAACATCACCTTGTCGTGCGGCCCGAACAACCCCTGCGGGCGCAGAATGGTGAAATGGGTCTGTGGATTGGACAGCGCCAGTTGCTGGATCACCTGCTCGCCGGCGGCCTTGCTGCGCGCGAACTCATTGGCGTAGCGCTGCGGGCGGAAATCTTCGGTCACGTTGCGGTGATGGTGGTAATCGAAATAGATCGCCGGGGAAGAGATGTGAATGAACTGCGCTACGCCGTAGGCTGCCGCCCATTCACCAAGGCGGCGAGTGGCGCGCACGTTGGCCAGTTCGAAGGCTTCTTCGGTGCCCCAGGGCGAGGTAAAGCTGGAGCAGTGCCACAGCACGTCGACGTCCGCCAGCATCGCCTTGGCCTGCGAAGAGATCAGGTTGGTGAGATCGGCATGAATGAACTCCGCGCCCATTTTTTCCAGCAGGCCGCCCATCGCCTGGTTGCGACCGGTGGCGCGCACTTTGATGCCCTGGCGGCGCAGATATTCAACGGCGTTACGGCCTAATCCACTGGTTGCACCGGTGACCAATACCTTCATAACGGACTCTATTCTCACCCAAAATCGGAAGACCGGCGGGCGCTTGCGGCGCTCCCAGCAAATAAGATGCCATTCTTCCGTGATTTCGTGCGCTATGCAATCGGAAAGCCCCGAAGCACAGCGGCAAACTGTGCGGTTGATCGACAAATGAGCGCCGTTTAGCGGCGTTGGCGGTCCAGGCCCTCGGCAAGCTCGGCGATGCGTTTCGCCATGCCGCGAAAAATAAACAGATGCGCGGGCATCATGGCGAACCAATACAGCAGCCCGCTGAAGCCGGCCGGGTGCCACCAGGCACGCACGTCCAGCGTGCGGCGATCGCCGTGATCGGTGATGGTGAAGCTTAGCCGCCCCAGGCCGGGCGCCTTCATGCCAAACAGCAGCGCCAGCTGCCGCAGCGGCTTCAGGGTAATCACTTTCCAGCCGTCGATTTCGTCGCCCAGCGCCAGGGCCGCGCGCGCCGGGCGGCCATAGACCACGCCGTTGCCGATCATGTCGTCCATGCGCGCGCGGATCCGCCACAGGATATTGGCGTAGAAATAGCCTTCTTCTCCTCCCAGCTGCTGCACCGTTTGCCACAGGGCCTGGCTGGAGGCGGCGGTATCCAGCGAGCAACCGGCCTGTTTGGGGTAGTAGCCGTAGCCGGGGCGCCAGCGCGCCTGCGCCGCCGGATCGTAGCCCCAGTCGGCGGAGTCGACCACTTCCAGCTCGCGCTGCAGCGTGGTGGTGACCGCCTGATCAAAGGTGTGCAGCCGTTGTGGGATCAGGGCCTGCAATGGCCGGCCATCGGCGGGCAGATCGTGCTTCAGTCCCTGGATCAGCGCGCGGGCGATCGGCGTCGGCACCGAGGTGATCAGGCTAATGAACCACACCGAAATCAGCCGCGTCGGCAAGGGGATCGGGATCAGCCAGCGCCGTTTGCCGCTGATGGCGATAAAGCGTTTGAACATGTCCTGATAGCTGAGGTATTCCGGCCCGGCGACGTCGAAGATGCGGTGTTCCTGCGCCGGATGCGCCAGCAGATCGGCCAGATAAACCAGCAGGTTCTCCAGCGCCACCGGCGACGATTTCGAACGCACCCAGCGCGGCGGCGTCAGCACCGGCAGGTTATAGACCATATCGCGCATCACTTCGAACGCCGCCGAGCCGGGGCCAACGATGATGCCGGCGCGTAGCTCGGTGACCGGTACACCGCTTTGGCGCAGGATCTCGCCGGTCAGGCGGCGTGCCGCCAGGTGCGGCGAACTGTCGTCGTTCGGCTGCAGCGCGCCAAGGAAGATCACCTGCTTGACGCAGGCATTGCGCAGTGCGTCGCGCAGATTTTCCGCCGCCTGGCGTTCCTTTTCGATGAAGTCGTCGCCGTCGCCCATCGCGTGCACCAGATAGTACAGCGTATCTATCTCCCACAGCGCCGCGCTCAGGGTTTCCGGGCGGTACAGATCGGCATACAGGCAGTTGACCTGTGGCCAGTTCTGCTCCTGCAGCCACTCGATGCGCCGCGCGGCGGCGGTAATCTGGTGCCCTTGTTCGATAAGGTGCGGGATCAGGTTCTGGCCTATATAGCCACTGGCTCCAAGAACCAGTACGCGTTGGGGTGTCATCGTGCCGCCTTGTGCGGTGAAAGAGTCGCAGAACGACAGGATGCCAAATTCAGGGTTTAAATGCACTTTCTGTATGGGTATAAGCCGGTTGCATCCGCCGTAGCGCAGGTTCACACTACGCGCCCCTTATCGAATGAAAAACCGGATGCCATGAAACTCAATGTGATTTGTTACGCCCTGCTGGGCCTGGCGCTGATCGCCAGCCTGTTCTCGCCGCATCCGGTGTGGATGTGGCTGCTGTCGGCCAATCTGCTGACGTTTCTGATCTATGGCGGCGATAAGCTGGCGGCGCGCAAGGGGTGGCGGCGGGTGCCGGAGGCGACGCTGTTGCTGTTCGGCGCGCTGAGTGGGTGGTTGGGCGCACTGGCGGCGCAGCAGCTGTTTCGCCACAAGACCCAGAAACAGCCGTTTAAAACCTGGTTTATTCTCAGCGTGGCGCTCAACCTGGCGGCGGTGCTGGGGCTGTGGTACTGGGTTTACGGCCGCTGGATTTTCTGATGCGGGGCGCGCCGTGCGCCCCGAAGGATCAGGCGTGCTGCTGCAGGAACTCCCGCCACAGCTCGACCACCCGCTGCAGGTCCTGGCGGCTGACGTCGAGGTGGGTCAGAATGCGCGTCAGCGGGCCGCTGCTGATCAGCACGCCGCGTTCGCGCATCCACGGGCCGAATTTGGCCGCCAGCTCAGGGGATTGGCGCAGATACAGCACGTTGGTCTGCGCGCCGGGTTCGGCGATCTCCACGCCGATCTGCCGCAGCTGTTGCTCCAGCCAAGCCGCGTTGTCATGGTCTTCGCGCAGCCGCGCGACGTTATGCTCCAAAGCGTAAAGACCGGCCGCCGCCAGAATGCCGGCCTGACGCAGCCCACCGCCGGTCATTTTGCGCCAGCGCAGCGCGCGCTGAATGAAGGCTTCGCTGCCGCACAGCAGCGATCCGACCGGCGCGCCTAATCCCTTCGACAGGCAAATGGTGAAGGTGTCGCAGTATTGCACGATCTCTTTCAGCGGCAGGTTCAGCGCCACGGCGGCGTTGAAGATGCGCGCGCCGTCGATATGCAGCGCCAGCTGGCGCTCGCGGGTAAACTGCCACGCCTGCTGCAGGTAGGCCTGCGGCAAGACTCTGCCGCTGATGGTGTTTTCCAGGCTCAGCAGCCGGGTGCGGGCGAAGTGGATGTCGTCGGGTTTAATGGCGGCGGCGAGCTTGTCCAGCGGCAGCGTGCCGTCCGCGTCGGCCTCGATCGGCTGCGGCTGGATGCTGCCCAGCACCGCCGCGCCGCCGGCTTCGTATTTATAGTTGTGCGCCTGTTGGCCGACCAGATACTCGTCGCCGCGCTGGCAGTGGCTCAGCAGCGCCACCAGGTTGGCCTGGGTGCCGCTGGGCAGAAACAGCGCCGCTTCTTTGCCTGACAGGCGCACCGCCTCGGCCTCCAGTGCGTTGACCGTCGGGTCATCGCCGTAAACGTCGTCGCCGACCTCTGCCTGAGCCATCGCCTGGCGCATGGCGGCGCTGGGGCGGGTAACGGTGTCGCTGCGTAGATCGATAAGCATAGGGTTCCTGGAATGTAAGGGAGAGGAAAAGGGTACATGGCATCATATACCCTTTATTTTACCGGGGCAGCTTGCTTAGCGCAGCCAGTTGGTTTTCGCCAGCTCGACCACTTCATCGCCGCGGCCGTTGATGATGGCGCGCAGCATGTACAGGCTGAAGCCTTTCGCCTGTTCGAACTTGATCTGCGGCGGCATCGCCAACTCTTGCTTGGCGGTGACCACGTCCAGCAGCGCCGGACCGGGATGCGCCAACATCTCCTGCAGCGCGCCATCCAGTTCCGAGGCTTTTTCCACGCGGATGCCCTTGATGCCGGCGGCGTTGGCGATTGCCGCAAAGTCCGGGTTATGCAGATCGGTGCCATCGGTCAGGTAGCCGCCGGCCTTCATCTCCATCGCCACGAACCCCAGCACGCTGTTGTTGAACACCACGATCTTCACCGGCAGCTTGAGCTGCGCCAGCGACAGGAAGTCCCCCATCAGCATGGTGAAACCGCCGTCGCCGCACATGGCGATCACCTGCTTATCCGGTGCGGTGGCCTGGGCGCCGATCGCCTGCGGCATGGCGTTGGCCATCGAACCGTGGTTGAACGAACCGAGCAGGCGACGCTTGCCGTTCATTTTCACGTAGCGCGCGGCCCATACCGTCGGCGTGCCGACGTCGCAGGTGAAGATGGCGTCGTCGCTGGCGTAGTGGCTGAGCTGCTGCGCCAGATACTGCGGGTGGATCGGTTGGTCGTCGTTGGCGGTCGCCAGCCCGTCGAGATCCTGGCGCGCGTTGCGGTAATGCTCCAGCGCCTTGTCGAGGAACGCCCGGTCGCGCTTCGGCTCCAGCTGCGGCAGCAGGGCGGTGAGCGTGGTGTGGATGTCGCCCACCAGCGCCATATTGACCGGGCAGTGCGCGCCGATGCTGCCGGGATTGATGTCGATCTGAATGATGTTGGCGTTGGTGGGGTAGAACGCGCGATAGGGGAACTGGGTGCCGAGCAGCACCAGCGTGTCGGCGTTCATCATGGCGTGGTAGCCGGAGGAAAAGCCGATCAGCCCGGTCATGCCGACGCTGTAGGGGTTATCCCATTCGATATGTTCTTTGCCGCGCAGCGCATGCACTACCGGCGCCTGCAGCAGTTCGGCCAGCTTAACCACTTCATCGTGCGCGCCGGCACAGCCGCTGCCGCACATCAGGGTGATGTTCTTCGCCTTATTCAGCGTTTCCGCCAGCTTGTTCAGCTCGCTCATCGGCGGCTGCACCAGCGGCAGCGCTGGGGTATGCCAGGTCAGGGTCGCGTCTTCCGGCGCCATGCGCAGCGCCACGTCGCCCGGCAAGACCACCACCGAGACGCCGCGGTTGAGGATCGCCTTGCGCATGGCGATCTCCAGCACGCGCGGCAGCTGTTCCGGGTTGGAAACCAGTTCGCAATAGTGGCTGCATTCGCGGAACAGCTCCTGCGGATGCGTTTCCTGGAAGTAGCCGCTGCCGATTTCGCTGGAAGGGATATGCGCGGCGATAGCCAGCACCGGCACATGGTTGCGGTGGCAGTCGAACAGGCCGTTGATCAGGTGCAGGTTGCCGGGGCCGCAGGAACCGGCGCACACCGCCAACTGGCCGGTGAGCTGGGCTTCGGCGCCGGCGGCGAAGGCGGCCACCTCTTCATGGCGGGTGCCCAGCCATTCGATGGTGCCCATGCGATGCAGGCTGTCGCTAAGGCCGTTGAGCGAATCGCCGGTCACGCCCCAAATGCGTTTTACGCCGGCTTGGTCCAGCGTTTTGGCGATCAGTGTGGCTACGGTTTGCTTCATGGTTCCCCCAAACATGGTTTGAAAAACAATGTGTACTCGATCCGGTGAGTGTCAGCAGAACAACTGCAAGCATAGCTTACCGGCGTTGGACGAGATGCGGTCAGGAAGGGTAAAGAGCGTAGGACGGAGGAAAGTGTAACCGGGCCGGGATGGGGGAACTTGCCGATAAATGCCCCATCGCGGCGATGGGGCCAGGGGATCACGCCAGCGTGACGTCGCCCTGCAGCTGGCAACTGCAGGCCAGCACGTAGCCCTGCGCTACCTCTTCCTCGCTCAGCGTCATGGTGCTGGTGGTGGTGTAGTCGCCCTCGAGGATACGGGTTTTGCACGAGCCGCACACCCCGGCGCGGCAGGCGGCGTTGACCGGCAGGGCGTTGGCCTCCATCGCCGCCAGCAGCGTGCTGCCGACCGGCACGCGGAACTCGCGCAGCGGGCGGGCGGCGCGCAGCGTCAGCCCTTCAGCCGCGTCGCTCTGCGCCGCCGGCGTGTGGAACTGCTCTTTATGGAAGCGCTCGGCCGGCACGCCGAGCTGACGGCACAGCTGCTCCACCTGGTCCATATAGGGCGCGGGGCCGCAGGTCATCACCGTGCGTTCGGCGATATCCGGCGCCGCCTGCCGCAGCGCCTGTTCATTGATGCGGCCGCTGAGGTAGCCGGGTTGCAGATCCTGCTCGGCCATCAGCGTCAGGCGCAGCTGCGGATGGGCGGCGCACAGCGCGCGCCATTGATCGGCGAAGATCGTGTCGGCGGGAGTGCGCACGTTAAAGATCACGGCGATATCGCAGGCCGGGCGGTTAGCGGTCAGCCAGCGGCACATCGAGACGATCGGCGTCACGCCGCAGCCGGCGGCCAGCATCAGGTAACGATCGGCCGGGTGGCGTTCGCAGCTGAATTCGCCCTGCGCATCGGACAGCCACAGGGTGTTGCCGGGCTTGACCTCTTGCGTCAGCCAGCGCGATCCGACGCCGTCCGGCAGGCAGCGCACGCTGATACTGAGAAAGCGGCTCTGGCCGGGCGAGGAGGAGAGCGTATAAGCGCGCAGCGTCTCCTCGCTGTTACGGATGCTGACCAGCGCAAACTGGCCGGCCTGGTAAGGGTAGAAAACGTCGCAGATCAGGTTCAGCGTCCAGACGTCGGCGGTTTCACGCTGGATGGAATGCACCTGCATGCGGTTCGGGCAAAGCGGAGTGGGTTGAGTCATCGGGCACCTCAAAAAGCAAAGGGGCCGGCGCAAGCGGCCCCATAACGTAACGGCATCAGGCGAGCAGCGCGGCGATATCCTGCTCGACGGTGGTGATCGGACGCAGGCCGAATTTCTCGTTGAGGATCGCCATCAGGTTATCGGTCAGGAAGCCCGGCGCGGTCGGGCCGGTGACGATGTTTTTCACCCCCAGCGACAGCAGCGTCAGCAGAATGACGATCGCCTTCTGTTCAAACCACGACAGCACCAGGCTGAGCGGCAGCTCGTTGACGCTGCAGCCGAGGGTGTCGGCCAGCTTGACCGCTAGCATGATGGCGGAGTAAGCGTCGTTGCACTGGCCGACGTCCAGCAGGCGCGGCAACCCCTCCAGCGTGCCGAAGTCCAGCTTGTTGAAGCGGTACTTGCCGCAGGCCAGTGTCATGATCAGGCAGTCTTGCGGCACGCTGCGGGCGAAGTCGGTGAAGTAGCTGCGTTCGTCGCGGCTGCCGTCGCAGCCGCCGACCAGGAAGACGTGGCGCAGTTTCTTTTGCGACACCAGGTCAATTACCGTGTCGGCGGCGTTAAGCAGTGTCTGGCGACCGAAGCCGACGGTGATCAGATGCTCAATCTCGGTATAAGGGAAGCCGTTCATGCCTTGCGCCTGGCGGATCACGGCGCCGAAGTCATCGCCTTCCAGATGGTTGACGCCCGGCCAGCCGACGATGCTGCGGGTCCAGATGCGGTCGCCGTAATTGCCGACGTTAGGATCGATGATGCAGTTGGAGGTCATCACGATCGGGCCGGGGAATTTGGCGAACTCGGTCTGCTGGTTCTGCCAGCCGCTGCCGTAGTTGCCCACCAGGTGCTTGAATTTTTTCAGTTCCGGATAGCCGTGCGCCGGCAGCATTTCACCGTGGGTGTAGACGTTGACGTTTTGCCCTTCAGTTTGCTCGAGCAGCATGCGCAGATCTTTCAGATCGTGGCCGGAAATCAGAATGGCTTTCCCGGCTACCGGGCGCACGTTGACCGCGCTAGGCTGCGGATCGCCGTAGGCCTGGGTTTCACCGCGATCGAGGATCGCCATCACGTTGAAGTTCATCTTGCCGATGCCCATGGCGTTGTTCAGCAGGGTGTCGACGTCGCGCGGCCGGGTGCCGAGCCAGGCCATAAAGGCGTGGTAGTCGGCATAGAGTTGCTCGTCGAACTGGCCAAGCACGTGCGCGTGTTCCATATAGGCCGCTGCGCCTTTCAGGCCATACAGGCAAAGCATGCGCAAGCCGTGTACGTCGTCGCCCACCTCGGCTTTGTCGTCGTTGAGGGCAAACTGCGCCGCCTGTTGCAGCAGCGCAGGCATATCGTCACCGGCCAGCTGCAGCGCCGCCATCGGATGCTCGACGCGCACGCCGGCGTCCAGCAGCCGGCAACGGGCGGCCAGCGAGTCGCGCAGCAGCAGGGTTTCCCGCGCGTAGCCGATGATGCGCTGGGAGTCGAAGTTGACGTTGGTCAGAGTGGAGAAGAAGGCGCGCGGGGCGAAGCTGTCGATTTCGTGGTCGACGATGCCCAGAGAACGCGCCTGCAGCGCCCAGGCGGAGAGACCCTGCAGTGCCGCCACCAGCAGATCCTGCAGATCGGAGGTTTCCGCCGTTTTGCCGCACATGCCCTGAGCATACGAGCAGCCGTTGCCTGCCGGGGTACGAATGGTTTGTTCACATTGCACACAGAACATAGTCGCTTCCTTTTATTTTTAAAGTTGCATTTATAATGCTTGTTTAAAAGCATAGATCGGCGATTGGGGTTGCAAAAGGCTTTTGTGCGACTAGTGCGGGTAAGATTGATTTAGCGCAATTTTGCCGTGCGGATGGGAATTATTACCTATTGGGGGCCGGTCGGCCCCCCTGGGGAAAGGATCAGGAGAACAGAGCGATCAGCACCGGCGCCAGCAGGCTCAGCAGGAAGCCGTGCACGATGGCGGGCGGCACCATGTCCAGCCCGCCGCTGCGCTGCAGCACCGGCAGGGTGAAGTCCATCGAGGTGGCGCCGCACAGGCCGAGGGCGGTGGAGCGGCTGCGGCGCACCAGCGTCGGGATCAGCATGATCGCCACCAGCTCGCGCGCCAGATCGTTGAAGAACGCGGCGCTGCCCATCACCGGGCCGTAGGCATCGGTGATCAGAATGCCGGACAGCGAGTACCAGCCGAAGCCGGAGGCCATCGCCAGCCCGGCCTTCACCGGTAACCCCAGCAGCTGAGCCGCCAGTGCGCCGCCGGCCAGCGACGCAACGGCCACCACCAGCGCCACCAGCGTGCCGCGGCGGTTGAGTATGATCTGGCGCAGCGTCATGCCGCTGTTGCGCAGCTGGATGCCAACCAATAGAAGCAGGAAGATCAACGCATATTCGCTGCCTTTATGGGCGAACTGCAGCCATGACCACTGCGTCAGGCCGAGCAGGAAGCCGCCGAGCACCACGCCGCACAGCTTGAGCGACTCCAGCGCCATGTGCACGCGCGAAGGCAGTTTTTCCTGTTTATGGCTACTGCGCCACGGCATGCGCCGCTCCAGCAGCGCCAGCAGCAGCAGGTTGGCGCAGAGAATGCAGAAGAAGAACACCGCGCTGTACTGGAAGATCAACACCAGGTTGCTGCTGAGGTTTTCCATAAACGCCAGGCTGATGCCCATGAAAAACAGGATCACGTACACCATCCAGCTCAGCAGCCGGTTGATCAGCACCAGCAGCGGACGATGGCGCAAAGGTATGAGGTAACCGACAATCAGCGGTAACAGAATAATCAGCAGTCCTGAGTACATGGTGCAGCTTGTGTCCTTGAGTATTGAAGCGCGCCGAATGGCGGCGAGGAGCACACGCTAACCAAAAGCCCGGCCGGAGTAAAGCGGCAGATTTGACGTTGGCCGCTTGACCTGCAAGGGGTTTTTTGACCATGCTCTGTGAAAGTCACCTCATTGAAGAGCTGGCGACACGCACGGGAGGCGGCGGATGTTCTTGGAGCGTATCGAAATTGTAGGTTTTCGTGGCATTAATCGGCTGTCGCTGATGCTGGACGACAACACGCTGTTGCTTGGCGAAAACGCCTGGGGTAAATCCAGCCTGCTGGATGCGCTGACGCTGTTGCTGGCGCCGGAGCAGAAACTGTATCGTTTTGAAGCGCACGACTTCCATTTCCCGCCGGGTGAAGAGGCGGCCAAAGAGCGCCATCTGCAGGTGGTGTTCACCTTTTGCGAGAAAGACATCGGCCATGCGCACCTGCCGCGCTATCGCCATCTGACGCCGCTGTGGGTCAAGGGCGAAGATGGCCTGAGCCGTATTCATTACCGCTGCGAGGGCGAGCTGGCCGACGACGGCACGGTGTGTACCTGGCGCGGTTTTCTCGATGCCGACGGCAACGCCTTTCAACTGCACCATATTGAACAGCTGGCCCACGCCATCATCCGCATCCACCCGGTATTGCGCCTGCGTGACGCGCGTTTTATTCGCCGCTTGCGCCCCAGCAGCCTCGGCGATGAACGCAAACCTGATACGCAGGCGCTGGCGCAGCAGCTGGATCAGCTGACGCGCGAGCTGGTGCGCAATCCGCAGAAGCTGACCAACAGCGAGCTGCGCCAGGGGCTGGCGGCCATGCAGCAGCTGCTGGAGCACTATTTCGCCGAGCAGAGTTCGCAGGTGGCGCGGCCGCGTCGTCGCGGCGGCGAACCGGAGCAGGACGCCTGGCGCGCGCTGGACGGCATCAACCGTATGGTGGCCGAACCGAACAGCCGCAGCATGCGTCTGATCCTGCTGGGGATGTTTTCTACCCTGCTGCAGGCCAAGGGCGACGTCAAGCTGGATCCTCATGCCCGGCCGCTGCTGCTGGTGGAGGACCCGGAAACTCGCCTGCATCCGATTATGCTGTCGGTGGCCTGGGGGCTGCTCAATCAGCTGCCGTTGCAGCGCATCACCACCACCAACTCCAGCGAACTGGTGTCGCTGGTGCCGGTGGAACACGTATGCCGGCTGGTGCGCGAGTCGGGGCGGGTCGCGACCTATCGTCTCGGGCCGCGCGGGCTCAGCGCCGAAGACGGGCGGCGCATCGCGTTTCACATCCGTTTCAATCGGCCGTCGTCGCTGTTCGCCCGCTGCTGGCTGCTGGTGGAGGGCGAGACCGAAGTGTGGCTGCTGAACGAGCTGGCGCGCCAGTGCGGCTACCATTTCGAGGCGGAAGGGGTGAGGGTCATCGAATTCGCCCAGTGCGGCCTGAAGCCGCTGCTGCGCTTCGCCCGCCGCATGGGCATCGAATGGCATGCGCTGGTGGACGGCGACGAGGCGGGTAAAAAGTACGCCAACACCGTGCGCAGCCTACTGGACAATCATGAAGACAACGAGCGCGATCGGCTGACCGCGCTGCCGGCGCCGGACATGGAGCACTTTATGTTCCGCGAAGGGTTCGGCCCGGTCTATCACCGGATGGCGTCGGTGCCGCTCAACGCGCAGATGCCGGTGCGCAAGGTGATCCTGAAAGCGGTCCACCACTCCTCGAAGCCGGATCTGGCGATCGAGGTTGCGATGCAGGCCGGCGAATGGGGCACCGATTCGGTGCCGCCGCTGCTGAAGAAAATGTTCTCACGGGTGATCTGGCTGGCGCGCGGCCGGGCGGACTAACGGCCGCCGGGCGTTATCGGGCGCAGAAATGCGCCGCCAATCCCTGTTCCAGCTCGTCCAGCAACTGATAGCGGCGGCGATATTCGGCGCGTTTTTTGCTGGCAATCTCTTCGACCGGCTTGCGGGCAATGCGCTCGGGCAGCAGGAAATAGCCGCTATCGAGCGGTTTGGCACCCATCGATAGCCAAAACTGATCGTAATCGGCGTGCAGTTTGTCTTTCTTTTTACTTTGGTAACGCCAGTTTTGATAGATATGGGTGGCGTTGCCGACCGCCACGATCTGGCGGATGCCGAGGTGCCGCGCCAGCGTGCAGATGCCTTCCAGCACCAGCCGTTTGGGGAACAGGCCATGACACTCTTTGGTGGTGTGCTGGATCTCGGCGTGAGGCACGTCATGGTTCGCGCCCTGCAGGCCGCCGATGAACAGCGTCGGCTGCTGCTGATAATGCATCAGCGCGAAGGTGATCTCCGCCAGCATCACGCCGTTGGCGTTGCGCAGCAGCAGCGTGGCTTCCCCTTCCTTATTCAGCTTGTCGATCGCCGCCAGCTCCAGCGTGATCGGCACTTCGTTCTTGCCCATCGCGCTGGCCAGCACGAAAGGCTGTGGGCTGAGGTGGCCGAGACGTATCTTCAGCGGCATGCGCTGTACGATGAGATCGTAGTGATCGCGCAGGGCGAACAGACATTCGATCTTGCTCATGTTGGCCGCCAGGTACGGGCGATGCAGTTTGCACGGCAGGTTCGGCTGCGCGCTCAGGATCTCTTCCAGCAGCGGGTTGCTGGCCAGAGTGCTGAGCAGGCCGCTGGTGGTGCGCCAGTTGAGCAGCGAACGGCCGAGAAACTTCAGGCGAAACGAGGTTTTTTTCCAGGCATTGCTCGGCGCCTTCTCGCCATTGATCAGCGCCGTCATCAGTTGCCAGCCGTTAAGCGGCTGGGCGGAGGCGAGTGGGTAGCTGAGCTGTGACATGATGAAATCCTTGGCTGTGTTGAATGGCGCTATTTCATCAAGGCTTCACTAAACGGGAGTTCAATGCCGAACTGTAACCAAGCGTGTCTCCACATTGTGTTGAGCTAAGGTTTAGTTATTCCCTGCGGTGCATGCTAATTTAGCTCCGCCGCCGCAGTGGGCGGTCGATATTCACAAGCACAGGCAGGTCAATTTTGACAGGGTTTAAAGGACATAAACGCCGCTGGATACTTGCTCTGGCGGCGATCGCGGCGATTGCCGCGGCGGCCGTTTGGCACTTCCGCCATCCGGCGCCAATCGATTTCAAAACGGTGAAAGCCACTCAGCGCGATCTACAGCAGAACGTGTTGGCGACCGGTCAACTGGACGCGGTGCGCAAGGTTGATGTCGGCGCGCAGGTTAGCGGCCAGTTGGAAAAGCTGTATGTCGAGATCGGCGACAAGGTGAAGAAAGGCCAGTTGCTGGGGGTCATCGATCCGCAACAGGCGCAGAACAGCATTCGCGAAGGGGAAGCGACGCTGCGCGAACTGCATGCCCAACTGCTGCAGGCGCAGGCCGAGCAGCAGCTGGCGGCGGTCACGCTGCAACGCAACCAGGCGCTGGCCAAGCTGCAGGCGGTATCGCGCCAGGATCTGGATCAGGCGGCGACGCAGCTGGCGGTGAAGAAAGCGCAGGTGGGCACCATCAATGCGCAGATCGCCCGCAATCAGGCCAGCCTGGATACCGCCAAGATCAACCTCGCCTACACCCGCATCGAAGCGCCGATGGATGGCGACGTGGTGCAGATCACCACGCTGCAGGGCCAGACGGTGATCGCGGCGCAGCAGGCGCCGAATATTCTGACGCTGGCGGATCTCGGCACCATGCTGGTGAAAGCGCAGGTATCGGAGGCCGACGTCATTAACCTCAAGCCGGGCCAGCAGGCCTGGTTCACGGTGCTTGGCGATCCGACCCGGCGCTTCGACGGCGTGCTGAAAGACATTCAGCCGACGCCGGAAAAGGTCAACAACGCCATCTTCTATTATGCGCGTTTCGAAGTGCCCAACCCTGAGAGGCTGCTGCGCTTGCAAATGACGGCGCAGGTGCATATTCAACTGGCCGGCGTCAAACAGGCGTTGGTGATCCCGCTGGCTGCGCTGGGCGATCAGATCGCCGACAATCGCTACCACGTCTCGGTGCTGAAACAGGGCAAGGAAGAGAAGCGCGAAGTGGCCATCGGCCTGCGCAACAATATCGACGTGCAGATCCTCAGCGGGCTCGAGGCGGGTGATGAGG
This sequence comes from Serratia sp. Ae19-1, assembly GCF_059801225.1. Lineage (NCBI taxonomy): Bacteria > Pseudomonadati > Pseudomonadota > Gammaproteobacteria > Enterobacterales > Yersiniaceae > Serratia > Serratia sp. Ae19-1. The sequence continues at coordinate 866,389 of NZ_JBCHWD010000001.1, forward strand.
TGATCGTCAGCCGTGGCGGCGTGGAGGCCGGCTGATGGCGGCGCTGTTGCAGCTGAACGGCATTCGCCGTAGCTACCGTTCCGGCGAGCAGACGGTGGAGGTGCTGAAGGGGATCAGCCTGAGCATCGACGCCGGTGAAATGGTGGCGATCATGGGGGCCTCCGGCTCCGGAAAATCGACGCTGATGAACATTCTCGGCTGTCTGGACAAGCCGAGCGCCGGCGTGTATCGGGTAGCCGGGCAGGATGTGGCGACGCTGAGCGACGATGCGCTGGCGCAGCTGCGGCGCGAGCATTTCGGCTTTATCTTTCAGCGCTATCATCTGCTGCCGCACCTGAGCGCGGCGCACAACGTCGAAGTGCCGGCGGTGTACGCCGGGCTGGGCAAAGCGGCGCGGCGCGAAAGGGCGGTAGCGCTGTTGCGGCGTCTGGGGCTGGGGGAGCGCGTCAACTATCGGCCGAGCCAGCTTTCCGGCGGCCAGCAGCAGCGCGTCAGCATCGCCCGCGCGCTGATGAACGGCGGGCAGGTGATCCTGGCGGATGAGCCGACCGGCGCGCTCGACAGCCATTCCGGCGAAGAGGTGATGGCGATCCTCAAGCAGCTGTGCGCCCAGGGCCACACGGTGATCCTGGTGACTCACGATCCGGCGGTGGCGCGCCAGGCTGAACGGATCATCGAAATCCGCGACGGCGAGATCATTGCCGATTCGCGGCCGGCACCGCAGGAGAATGCGCAGGCCAAGCCGCTGGCGCTGGCCGCCGCTGCGCCTTCCTGGCGGCAGATGGGCGGCCGCTTCCGCGAAGCGCTGGTCATGGCCTGGCGCGCGATGGCGGCCAACAAGATGCGCACCGCGCTGACCATGCTCGGCATCATTATCGGTATCGCCTCGGTGGTCTCGATCCTGGTCATCGGCGACGCCGCCAAGCAGATGGTGCTGGCGGACATCAAATCGATCGGCACCAACACCGTCGACATATACCCCGGCAAGGATTTCGGCGACGACGATCCGACCTACCGGCAATCGTTGAAATACGGCGATCTCGATGCGCTGCGCGAGCAGCCTTACATCAGCGCGCTGTCGCCGAGCATCAGCAGCAGCATGCGGCTGCGGCTGGGCAACGTCGACGCGGCGGCCAACGTCAACGGCGTCAGCGAGCAGTTCTTCCGCGTGTACGGCATGAGTTTTACCCAGGGCGTCGGCATCGATCCGATGCAGGTGCAATCGCAGGCGCAGACGGTGGTGATCGACGCCAATACCCAACGGCGGCTGTTCCCGCACCAGAAGAACGTGGTGGGTGAGGTGATCCTGGTCGGCAACATGCCGGCGACGGTGGTCGGCGTGGCGAAGGAGAAGCAGTCGATGTTCGGCAGCAGCAAAACGCTGAACGTATGGGTGCCTTACAGCACCATGGCCAACCGGCTGATGGGCAACAGCTATTTCGATTCGATCACCGTGCGCATCCGCGACGGTTACGACAGCAAGGAAGCGGAGCAACAGCTGTCGCGTCTGTTGACGCTGCGCCACGGAAAGAAGGATTTCTTTACCTATAACATGGACAGCCTGGTGCAAACCGCAGAGAAAACCACCCGCACGCTGCAGCTGTTCCTGACGCTGGTGGCGGTGATTTCGCTGGTGGTCGGTGGCATCGGCGTGATGAACATCATGCTGGTGTCGGTGACCGAGCGCACGCGCGAGATCGGCATCCGCATGGCGGTGGGCGCCCGTTCCGGCGACGTGCTGCAGCAGTTCCTGATCGAGGCGGTCTTGGTCTGCCTGGTGGGGGGCGCGTTGGGGATTACGCTGTCGTTCGCCATCGGTCTGGCGGTGCAGTTGGTGCTGCCGGGTTGGCAGATCAGCTTCCCGCCGGCGGCGTTGCTGAGCGCCTTCCTCTGCTCCACCGGCATCGGCGTGGTGTTCGGTTATCTGCCGGCGCGCAACGCCGCGCGGCTGAATCCTATCGATGCGCTGGCGCGCGAATAAGTAAAGGGCATAAAAAATGCCAGTCACACGGCGGCTGGCATTTTTATCGCAGTCACGGTCAGTGCAGCGCGACGCTGCAGGAAGCGTTTAGGACAGCGCCTCGCTTTCCACCGGCACAATAAGACTGGCATGGTTGCCTTTGGGCCCTTGATGCACGTCGAAGCTGACCTGCTGGCCCGCCTTCAACGTTCTGTAACCATCCATCTTGATTGTGGAATAATGCGCGAAAATATCTTCGCCACCGCCGGCTGGGCAGATGAAGCCAAAACCTTTGGCGTTGTTAAACCATTTAACAGTACCCGTCTCCATGCTTTTACATCCCTCGCAACGCTATTTTAAGTGAGATGAATAACTGATTTCGCACTCGCCATGGGCGAGTAGCAGCGTGGACAAGGGGTGGTTAAAAGACCACCAGCCACGAATTTACACTCTAGAGCAAATGATCGGGGCGTCAAGCGATCGGCTTTTGTCGGCGGGGAGCAGTTCACCAAAGTTTGAAGCAGGTAACGCTATTGCCACGATTCAGTCACAATTGGCCCGTTTTTTTGCGCACGTTACAGTGCGGCGGGACGATGCCGAAGATGATAAAATAGTAACTATCCCCACTTTGAATAACCGAAACCTGTCCCCATATCAGAGGACAGAGCAGAGAAGATGAGCAGCGATGGGCAATAACAACGATTGGCTAAATTTTGAACATTTGGCCGAAGAAAAACAAATCGATGCGGTAAAACCGCCGTCTATGTATAAAGTTATACTTAACAACGACGATTACACACCGATGGAATTTGTGATTGACGTTCTGCAAAAGTTCTTTTCTTATGATATTGAACGCGCAACGCAACTGATGCTCACGGTCCACTATCAAGGCAAGGCGATCTGTGGTGTTTTTACCGCCGAGGTGGCGGAAACCAAAGTCGTCCATGTGAACCGGTACGCAAGGGAGAACGAGCATCCGTTGCTTTGTACGCTGGAAAAAGCCTGAATAAGGCAATCTATTGGGGAGGTGCTTATGCTCAATCAAGAACTGGAACTCAGTCTCAACATGGCTTTCGCCAGGGCGCGTGAGCACAGACACGAGTTTATGACCGTGGAGCACCTGTTGCTGGCGTTGCTGAGCAACCCTGCCGCGCGAGAAGCGCTTGAGGCATGTACGGTGGATCTGGCCGCGTTGCGCCAGGAGCTGGAAGCCTTCATCGAACAAACCACACCGACGCTGCCCGCCGGCGAAGAGGAGCGCGACACTCAGCCGACGCTCAGCTTCCAGCGCGTGCTGCAGCGCGCGGTCTTCCATGTGCAATCTTCCGGCCGCAGCGAAGTCTCCGGCGCCAACGTGTTGGTGGCCATCTTCAGCGAGCAGGAGTCGCAGGCGGCTTATCTGCTGCGCAAGCACGACGTCAGCCGTCTCGACGTGGTGAACTTCATTTCACATGGCACGCGTAAAGACGAGCCGGGCCAAGCGCCGAATGCGGAAAACCCGGTGAACGAAGAGCAGTCCGGAGGGGAAGACCGTATGGAAAACTTCACCACCAACCTCAATCAGTTGGCCCGTGTGGGCGGCATCGATCCGTTGATCGGCCGCGATCGTGAGCTGGAGCGCGCGATTCAGGTGCTGTGCCGCCGTCGTAAAAACAACCCGCTGCTGGTCGGCGAATCCGGCGTCGGCAAGACCGCCATCGCCGAAGGCTTGGCCTGGCGCATCGTGCAGGGCGACGTGCCGGAAGTGATGGCGGACTGCACGCTGTATTCGCTGGATATCGGTTCACTGCTGGCCGGCACCAAATATCGCGGCGACTTCGAGAAGCGCTTCAAGGCGCTGCTCAAGCAGCTGGAGCAGGATCAGAACAGCATCCTGTTCATCGATGAAATTCACACCATCATCGGCGCCGGTGCGGCTTCCGGTGGGCAGGTGGATGCCGCCAACCTGATCAAACCGCTGCTGTCGAGCGGCAAGATCCGGGTGATCGGCTCGACGACCTACCAGGAGTTCAGCAACATCTTCGAAAAGGATCGCGCTCTGGCGCGCCGCTTCCAGAAGATCGACATCACCGAGCCGACGGCGGAAGAGACCGTTCAGATCATCAACGGCCTGAAGGCCAAGTATGAAGCGCACCATGACGTGCGTTATACCGCCAAGGCGATCCGCGCCGCGGTGGAGCTGTCGGTGAAATACATCAACGATCGTCATCTGCCGGACAAGGCGATCGACGTGATCGACGAAGCGGGCGCCCGCAGCCGGTTGATGCCGGCCAGCAAGCGCAAGAAAACCGTCAACGTGGCCGATATCGAATCCGTGGTGGCGCGCATCGCCCGCATCCCGGAGAAAACCGTGTCGGCCAGCGATCGCGACGTGCTGAGAAACCTGGGCGATCGCTTGAAGATGCTGGTATTCGGCCAGGATCAGGCGATCGAAGCGCTGACCGAAGCGATCAAGATGAGCCGCGCCGGTCTGGGCCACGAGCGCAAGCCGGTCGGTTCCTTCCTGTTCGCCGGGCCGACCGGGGTCGGGAAAACCGAGGTCACCGTGCAGCTGGCCAAGGCGATGGATATCGAGCTGCTGCGTTTCGACATGTCCGAGTACATGGAGCGGCATACCGTCAGCCGTCTGATCGGCGCGCCTCCGGGCTACGTCGGTTACGATCAGGGCGGGCTGCTGACCGATGCGGTGATCAAGCATCCGCATGCGGTGGTGCTGCTCGATGAGATCGAGAAGGCGCACCCGGACGTGTTCAACCTGCTGCTGCAGGTGATGGACAACGGTACGCTGACCGATAACAACGGCCGCAAGGCGGACTTCCGCAACGTGATCCTGGTGATGACCACCAACGCCGGGGTGCGGGAAACCGAACGCAAGTCGATCGGTCTGGTGCAGCAGGACAACAGCACCGACGCGATGGAAGAGATCAAGAAGGTGTTTACGCCAGAGTTCCGCAACCGTCTGGACAACATCATCTGGTTCAACCATCTGTCTACCGAGGTGATCCAGCAGGTGGTCGACAAGTTTATCGTCGAACTGCAGGCGCAGCTGGATGCGAAGGGCGTCTCGCTGGAAGTGAGCGACGAAGCGCGCGATTGGCTGTCGGTGAAGGGTTACGACCGTGCGATGGGCGCTCGTCCGATGGCGCGCGTCATGCAGGAAAACCTGAAGAAACCGTTGGCCAACGAGTTGTTGTTCGGTTCGCTGGTGGACGGCGGTTCCGTGAAGGTCGAGCTGGACAAGGACAAAAAACAGCTGACTTACCACTTCCTCAGTGCCGCCAAACGCAAGGCGGACGAGGGTGCGGTGCACTAAGGCCGCCTTCAGGCAAAGAAAAAGCGATGCTTCGGCATCGCTTTTTTTATGGGTGAGATTCACCGTACAACAGAAACGAGTGAGCCCTCTCAGTTTACCTGCGCACCTGCAACCCGTTGTTTAACGTCGCTGCGGGGGTAAACGGAAAGGGCTCCCGAGGGATTACATCCTCGATGCCGCCAGCGTGTGGCGCGCGGTGAGCCGATTAACGGCTACGGAAGACAATGCGGCCTTTGCTCAGGTCGTACGGGGTCAGCTCTACAGTGACTTTGTCGCCCGTCAGGATGCGGATATAGTTTTTACGCATTTTACCGGAGATGTGTGCGGTTACCACGTGCCCGTTTTCCAATTCAACGCGGAACATGGTGTTCGGCAGCGTATCAAGAACGGTGCCCTGCATTTCAATATTGTCTTCTTTGGCCATCGAATCCTCTAGGTTTAACTACCTTAGTTTTTAACCGGCAAGATAATGCCGAAAAACCCCCATTATGTAAAGATGTGTCGGTGAACATTGCACCGTTTCCACCAATTAGTTTGCTGGGGAGGGCGGTTCAACCGGCTGTGGGGATATGACTTGCGCCTCCCAGCACGCCGGCGCCAGGGGCCGCCGTTGAAGGGTGCTGAGCTGCTGCAAAAATTGACGGCGCGGAATTTCACGCGCGCCAAGGCGGGCAGTGTGAGCGTTCAGCACCTGGCAGTCAATCAATTCCCCGCCATAAGCGGCAAAATGGCGGCAAAAGGCCATTAATGCGCATTTGGAGGCGTTGGTGACGCGGCTGAACATCGATTCGCCACAGAACAACGCGCCCTGCGCCACGCCGTACATGCCGCCAACCAATTGATCATCCTGCCATACCTCCACCGAGTGGGCGTAGCCGAGACGGTGCAGGTGCAGATAGGCGCGCTGCACCTCCGGGCCGATCCAGGTGCCTTCGTCCGGGCGATGGGCGCAGGCGGCGATCACTGCGGCGAAGTCGTGATTGAGCGTGATGCGAAACGGATCGTGGCGCAGAAAGCGTTTCAGGCTGCGGTTGAGATGAAACTCGGCCGGGAACAGCACCGCGCGCGGATCGGGCGACCACCACAATATCGCTTCCCCCGGCGAGTACCAGGGGAAGATGCCGCGCTCGTAGGCCGCCAGCAGCCGCGGCGCCGTGAGGTCGCCGCCGATCGCCAGCAGGCCGTTAGGATCGCGTAGGGCGCCCTCAGGCGAGGGAAACGCCAGCGACTGCGGGGAGAGCTTAACGATGCGCATACAGGGCCTCTGCGTCCTCTACGGGCCGATTACGGCGCCAGGTTGCTGATACGGTTGCGAAAGCGGGCATAGCGGCCCTGCTGGCTCATCAGGGTGGCGTGATCGCCCTGTTCGACAATCTGGCCGTCGTCCATTACGCAAATGCGAGCGAGATGCTCCAGACCATACAGGCGGTGCGTCACCAGAATCAGCGTCTTGCCCTGACAATGCTGGCGCAGCAGCGCCAGAATCTGCTGCTCGGTCTCGGCGTCCAACCCTTCGGTGGGTTCGTCAAGCAGCAGCAGCGGGGCTGGGTGCAGCAGCGCGCGGGCGATGCCCAAACGGCGCTGTTCACCGCCGGACAACTGGCGGCCGCCTTCGCCCAGCCAGGCGTTCAGCCCGCCGTCACTGTCCAGCAGTTTGCCCAGCCCCACCTGCTGCAACACCTCGCTCAGGCGAGCGTCGTCGGCATCCGGTGCGGCCAGCCGCAGGTTTTCCCGCAGCGTATCGCTGAAGATGTGCACCCGCTGGCTGACGACCGTGGTCATCCGGCGCAGCGTGGTTTCATCATAATCCTCCAGCGGTTCGCCGTTGAGCAGAATTTTTCCGCCGTCGGTGCGCCATGCACGGGTCAGCAGCTGCAGCAGGGTGGACTTGCCGCAGCCGGTGCGGCCGAGTAAGGCGATGTGTTCGCCGGCTGCGACTTCGAGCGTAACGTCGCGCAGCACCGGCTGCGGCTGATCGGGGTAGGTGAAGCTCAACTGCTGCAGGCTGAGCTGCGCCCGATCGGCGGCGGCCGGACCGGCGGCCGGGAAGGTCACTTCCGGCTGGCGATCGATAATCTGTTTGACCCGCGTGGCGGAGGCGATCACCTGGCCGAGGTGCTGGAAGGCGCCGGCGACCGGCATCAGCGCTTCAAACGACGCCAGCGCGGCGAAGACAAACAGCGCGATCAGCGCGCCGGGCTCGGCATCGCCGCCGATGCCGGCGGCGGTCAGCCACAGCAGCAGCGTCACCGTCAGCCCGCTGGCGAGGATCATCAGCGCCTGCGCCTTGCCGCTCAGCGAGGCCTGCTGCCACTGGCGGCGTTGCCACAGCTGCTCGGTGGCGTTCAGCGTCTGGCGGAAGTCGTTGACGGCGCCGAACACCACCAGCTCCGCCTGCCCCTGTAGCCAGGCAGTCAGATCGGTGCGGTATTGGCCGCGCAGGGCGGTGAGTTGGCCACCGATCGGTTTGCCGGCGCGATAGAATACCGGCGGCACCAGCAGCAACAGCAGCAACAGAATGCCGCCCAGCGTCAGGGCGAGCGCGGGATCCAGCCAGCTCAGGCCGTAGGTGACCACCAGGATCACCGCCGCCGCACCTACCAGCGGTGAAATCACCCGCAGATAAAGGTGATCCAGCGTGTCCACGTCCGCCACCAGGCGGTTGAGCAGGTCGGCCTGGCGGAAGCGGGCGATGCCGCCCGGCGTAAGCGGCAGGATCTTGCTGAAGGTGAATACCCGCAGATGCGACAGCACGCGGAAGGTGGCGTCGTGGCTGACCACGCGCTCGGCGTAGCGCCCGGCGGTGCGGAAGATCGCCGCGCCGCGCACGCCGGCGGCCGGCAGCATGTAGTTGAAGGTCAGCAGACCCGCCAATCCGGCCAGCGAAGAAGCGGCCAGGAACCAGCCGGAGAGCGCCAGCAGGCCGATGCTGGCCAGCAGGGTGACGATCGCTAAAAGGATGCCCAGGCTAATCAGCAGGCTATGGCGGCGATACAACGCCAAAAACGGCAGCAAAACGCGCATGATTAAAGCTCCCCGCGGCGATGGGCGATCAGACTGGCGAACAGGCCCGGTTGGGCGCTGAGGGTGGCGTAATCGCCCTGTTGCGCGATACGCCCATTATCCATCACCCAAATCTGGTCGTAGTCTTCGGTATCTTCCAGCTGATGCGTCACCAGCAGGGTGGTTTGCTGATGCGAAGCGGCGTTCAGCGCCTGCATTACCCGCTGTTCGCTATGGGCATCGAGGCTGGCGGCCGGCTCATCCAGCAGCAGCAGGCGGCGCGGGCCGATCAGCGCCCGGGCGACCGCCACGCGCTGCGCCTGGCCGACCGACAGGCGGGCGGCGTTGTCGCCCACTTCGGTGTCGAGCCCCTGCGGCAGATAGGGCAGCAGTTCGCTGACGTAGGCGTGTTCCACCGCCTGCTGCAGCTGCGCTTCGTCGGCCTGTGGGCAGCCCAACAGGATATTGGCGCGCAGGGTTTGCGCCGGCAAATGCGGGTTTTGCCCGACCCAGCTGAGCTGTTGACGCCAGTTTTCTGCGGACAGCTCGCGCAGCTCGACGCCGTTGACGGTCAACGACCCACTGTAGGGCAGGAAGCCGAGCAGCAGGTTGAGCAGCGAGCTTTTACCGGCGCCGCTCAGCCCGACCAATGCTACGCGCTGTCGCGGCTGCAGAGTGAAATTGAGCGGCCCGGCCAGCAGCACGCCGTTCGGCGACAGGATTTCCAACTCGTTCGCCTGCAGCGTCAGCGGCTGATCGGCGGGCAGCTGCCGCGTGCCGTTGCCCATCTGCTCGCCTTCGGCGCTGAGGAAGGTTTCCAGCGCTTCCGCCGCGCCGACCGCCTGCGCCTTGGCATGGTAAAAGGCGCCGAGATCGCGCAGCGGCTGGAAGAACTCCGGCGCCAGAATCAGCACCAGAAAACCGGAAAATAGCGTTACGCCGAGGCCGTAGCTGCCGAAGTTGAGTTCGCCGAGGTAGGAAAAACCGAAATACACCGCCACTACGGCGATGGAAATCGAGGCGAAGAACTCCAGCACGCCGGAAGAGAGGAAGGCCATGCGCAGCACTTCCATGGTGCGGCTGCGGAAGTCTTCGGAGGATTTGGCGATCTGCGCGGTTTCGGCCTGTGCGCGATCGAACAGCCGCAGGGTGTCCAGGCCGCGCAGGCGGTCGAGGAAGTTGCCGCTCAATCGCGCCAGCGCCACGAAGTTGCGGCGGTTGGCGTCGGCGGCCCCCATGCCGACCAGCGCCATGAACAGCGGAATGAGCGGCGCGGTCGCCAGCAGAATGATGCCTGCGGCCCAGTTGATCGGGAAGACGGCGATCAGGATAAGCAATGGGATGAACACCGCCAGATACATTTGCGGCAGATAGCGCGAGTAATAGTCCTGCATATCCTCGATCTGCTCGACGATGATGCTGGCCCAGCTGCCTGCCGGTTTGCCCTGGATCCACGCGGGGCCGAGCTGCTGGAGTTTATCCAGCACCTGCTGACGCATGCGCTGACGGATCACCTGACCACACAGGAAACCGACCCGCTCCCGCAGCCAGCTCAACAGCGCCCGCAGCGCAAACGCGACGATCAGCCAGATAAACGAAGGGATCAGCTGTTCGCGCGGAGTGTGCTCGATGATCAGGGCGTGCAGCAGGCTGGCCAGCAGCCAGGCCTGCGCCACGATCAGCAGGCCGCTGAATAGCCCCAACAGCATGGAAAGGCGCAGCCAACGCTGCGCTAACGAACTCTGGGTTTTAAGCCAACGGGTTAACTGTTGCTGTCTGGTTTTTTTCATCAGATATGCGTCTGCGTCGCCGGCGCCCGTTTGTTACGAGCTGGGTTAACGTACTGTTAAATAATAGTGTTTGGCGCAATCGGCGACAAACAAGCGAGGGCTCATGTTACCTCGTCACCCGGCAGACTGAAAAGAATAAAGCGGGCGAAAGTGGCTATAACAGATGGGAGAGGGCGATTGCAGAACGCAGAAACAAAAAAAGCGGCTCGAGAGCCGCTTTTTGCTGATGACGAGAACGTCTTAGCAGACTTCGGCGCCGGCGATGCCGTCCAGGTAACGCTCTGCATCCAGCGCCGCCATGCAGCCGGTGCCGGCTGAGGTGATCGCCTGGCGATAGATGTGATCCATCACGTCGCCTGCAGCGAAGACGCCGGGGATAGTGGTTTGGGTCGCATTGCCGTGAATGCCGGACTGCACCTTGATGTAACCGTTTTCCAGCTCCAGCTGGCCACCGAAGATGCCGGTGTTCGGGCTGTGGCCGATGGCGATGAACACGCCGGCCAGCTCCAGTTCACGGGTTTCGTTTTCCGCTTTGGTGCTGCGGATGCGCACGCCGGTCACGCCCATTTCATCGCCCAGCACTTCGTCCAGCGTGTGGTCGGTGTGCAGCACGATGTTGCCGCTTTTCACTTTTTCCATCAGCCGGTCGATCAGGATTTTCTCCGAGCGGAAGCTGTCACGGCGGTGGATCAGATGAACCTCGGCGGCGATGTTGGACAGGTACAACGCTTCTTCAACGGCGGTGTTGCCGCCGCCGACCACCGCGACTTTCTGGTTGCGGTAGAAGAAACCGTCGCAGGTCGCACAGGCGGAAACGCCTTTGCCCTTGAACGCGTCTTCGGAAGGCAGACCAAGATAGCGGGCGGAAGCGCCGGTCGCGATGATCAGCGCGTCGCAGCTGTATTCGCCGCTGTCGCCGAACAGGCGGAACGGACGCTGCTGCAGATCGACGCTGTTGATGTGGTCGAAGACGATTTCCGTCTGGAACTTCTCTGCGTGCTCGCGCATGCGTTCCATCAACGCCGGACCGGTCAGGCCTTCGGCATCGCCCGGCCAGTTTTCCACTTCGGTGGTGGTGGTCAGCTGGCCGCCCTGTTCCAGACCGGTAATCAGCACCGGGTTCAGGTTGGCGCGCGCCGCGTAGACGGCGGCGGTGTAACCGGCCGGGCCGGAGCCCAGAATCAGTAATTTGCTATGTTTAGCCGTGCCCATGAATAACCTCTTTATTCCACAATGGCGGACAATGAAGCCGATTGTAGGGAAAATGACGCAGTAAAAAAAGCGCCGGGCGACGTTGTTAACGATTTGTATGATAGTTGTCGCCTATTAATGCGTCCATTGTCGGCAAATCGTACGCCGAACGCAGAAATTTAACTTATCAAAGCCGCCGTCCGCCAGCGAATCACCCACCGCGCAAAAACGGCGCATTCTGCGAGTTCAGCCGCTTCCGCCCGGGGTTTATCTGCCAGCGATTCATAACCAAAAATGGGATGCAGACTTTTCATGACGGTACGTTGTTCTGATTTTGCTTCTTTTACTTTGACAATCCGCTGCGCATTTGCGAAAACATCATAGGAAGAAGAAATTATCCCCGTAACACCAGCAAATCGTACGTATTTACGCCGTAAGGCGGCAATACGCACCAGGTGTGCGGAGCAGGGCGCGCAAGCGTTTGCTGATTTTTTCTCGACCGAAACGTCGTTACCGGCGCTGCGCGGGGTTGGACAGACAGGCTGCGCGGCGTGGAATGATGGTAGTGAAGAAGCATATGACAGGCATCGGGTCTTCGCTTGGAACGAACCCTTACACATTGACGTTGGCTAGGGTGTGGCAAGTGCACGGAAGAAAATAAGAGAGACAATAATAATGGCAGACAACAAGAAACGCCCGGGTAAAGATCTTGACCGTATCGACCGCAACATCCTGAATGAGCTGCAGAAGGATGGGCGTATTTCGAACGTCGAGCTTTCGAAGCGCGTGGGGTTATCCCCGACACCATGTTTAGAACGCGTGCGCCGTCTCGAGCGCCAGGGTTTCATTCATGGCTATACCGCATTGCTCAACCCGCATTATCTGGATGCGTCCCTGCTGGTTTTCGTGGAGATCACGCTGAACCGCGGCGCGCCGGATGTGTTTGAGCAATTCAACTCGGCAGTGCAGAAGCTTGAAGAGATTCAGGAGTGTCATCTGGTTTCCGGCGATTTCGACTACCTGTTGAAAACCCGCGTACCGGACATGTCGGCTTACCGCAAACTGCTGGGCGAAACCTTGCTGCGTTTGCCGGGGGTTAACGACACCCGTACCTACGTAGTGATGGAAGAAGTGAAACAGAGTAACCGTCTGGTTATCAAAACACGGTAAGGTGCAGGTGCAAAACCTGATTAAATTGGTTACACTCCTGTTTATTCATACAGTTTCGGCGCCGGGGAAGCTTCTCGGCGCTGTTGCTATGTCAGCTAACAGGAACCTGGAGAGCCTTTCTTGAGCCAGGAATATACAGAAGATAAAGAAGTTACCCTGAAAAGACTCAGCAGTGGCCGGCGTTTGCTGGAAGCTGTGTTGATCGTGGTAGCGATTTTTGCCGTTTACCTCATGGCCGCGTTGGTCAGCTTCAATCCGTCTGACCCAAGCTGGTCGCAGACCGCGTGGCATGAGCCGATTCACAACCTGGGCGGCGGTGTTGGGGCCTGGTTGGCCGACACGCTGTTCTTCACCTTCGGGGTGCTCGCCTACGCGATACCGCCGATCATGCTGGTTCTGTGCTGGGCGGCCTACCGCCAACGCGGCAACCGAGACTACGTCGACTATTTCGCGCTCTCACTGCGCCTTATCGGCACTCTGGCGCTGGTGCTCACCTCCTGTGGGCTGGCGGCGCTGAACGTTGACGATCTTTATTACTTCGCTTCCGGCGGCGTGATCGGCAGCCTGCTGAGCAACGCCATGTTGCCGTGGTTCAACGGCATCGGCGCCACGCTGGCGCTGCTGTGCGTGTGGGCGGCAGGCCTGACGTTGTTTACCGGCTGGTCCTGGCTGGTGATCGCCGAGAAGATCGGCGGTGCGGTGCTGGGCGTCGCGACGGTGATGACCAATCGCTCACGCCGCGAAGAACGCTATTTCGAGGATGACGAGCGTTACGTTGACGACGAGCCTGAGCAGGCAGGGAAGGGCGCCGCCGCAGCGGTTGCCGCGACCGCCGCCGGAGCCGCGGCCGCCGATGACGACGTGCTGTTCTCCGCGCCTTCGGTCACCGAAAGCGCCAAAGCGGCAGCGGAAGACGCTGCCGATCCGTTGCTCAGCGGCCTGCGCGCCGACGATGACGAAGTCGACGCTGAAGCGGCGCCAATCGCGCCGGCGGCTCCGCCTGCACCGGCGGCAACGGCGGCGGTCCACGAGCCCGTTGCTGCACCGGTTGGCGTTCAGGCGCCGTCGGTGACGGTGGCACCGGCCGCCCCGGCCTCGGTCAACCAGCACCCGGTAAGCGCCCCGCCACAAGACGCTACGCCGCCGCTATATTCCTTCGAGATCCCGGAAGAAACGCCGGCGCCGAAGGCGACGCGTCCGGTCGATCCTTATCAGGATGACGATGAGCCGCGCCTTGGCAACTGGCAAGAGCCGGCTGCGCCGCAACCGCAGGCGCATTCTCCCTTTGATTTTAGCGCTGCGCAGCGCGACAGCGTCGACCTCGGCGGTTCGGGCGGTTTCAGCGCCACCGGCGCCAGGCCGCAGCTGGACACGGCGGCGGCCACTGCCGCGGCGGGTGCAGCAGCAGCCACCTTCATGCCTGCTTTCACGGCGACCAGCGACGGCAATCCGCAGGTTAAACAGGGTATCGGCCCTGAGTTGCCGCGGCCGAATCCGGTGCGTATCCCGACCCGTCGTGAGCTGGCTTCTTACGGCATCAAGCTGCCTTCGCAGCGTGCGGCCGAACAGGAGCTGCGCCAGGCCGAGGCGGAGCCTCAACAGCCGGCGGCGGTGAACCCGCAGGAAGAAGAGGCGCTGCAAGAAGCCGCGCTGCGTCAGGCGTTTGCCGAACAGCAAAGCCAGCGCTACGGCGAAAGCTACGCGCCGGAGCAAGATGATGAGAGTGCATTGCAGGAAGCCGAGCTGAGCAAGGCGTTTGCCGAACAGCAGAGCCAACGTTACGGCGAAGAGTATCAACAGGACGACGAAGAGGCGCGGCAAGAAGCGGTGCTGCGTCAGGCGTTCGCCGAGCAGCAGCAGGCGCGCTACGGCCAGCAGGAGTCTGCCCCGCAGGCACCGGCCGCCAGTGCGGTCGATACCCGCAATGCTTTCAGCTTCTCGCCGATGGCGGATTTGGTGGACGATGGCCCTAGCGAGCCGATGTTCACGCTGTCGCCGCAGCTTGAAGAGCGCATTGAACTGCAGAGCGAGCAAGAGGACGATGTGCCGTTCGGCCAGTTTGAGCCTGCGGAGCCGGCTGCCCAGCCTCAGCAACCGTACCAGCAGCAGTACCAACAGCCGCAGCAGCAGCCGTATCAACCGTCGCCGCAGCAGCAATATCAGCAGCCGCAGCAGGCACCGCAACAGTCTCAGCAACCGCAGGCCGAGCAGCATCCGGCGATGGACAGCTTGATTCACCCGTTCCTGATGCGCAACGATCAGCCGCTGCAGAAGCCGACCACGCCGCTGCCGACGCTGGATCTGCTGACCGAAGCGCCGAAAGAGGTGGAGCCGGTCGATTCCTTCGCGCTGGAACAGAAGGCACGCCTGGTAGAGGCCAGCCTGGCTGATTACCGCGTGAAAGCCGACGTGGTAGACATCCTGCCGGGGCCGGTGATCACCCGCTTCGAGTTGGATCTGGCGCCGGGGGTTAAAGCGGCGCGCATTTCCAACCTGTCGCGCGATCTGGCGCGCTCGCTGTCGACTTCGGCGGTGCGCGTGGTGGAAGTGATCCCTGGTAAGCCTTACGTCGGTCTGGAGCTGCCGAACACCAAACGTCAGACGGTGTATCTGCGCGAAGTGCTGGATTGCCCGGCCTTCCGCGACAACCCGTCGCCGCTGTCCATCGTGTTGGGTAAGGACATCTCCGGCGAACCGGTGGTGGCGGATCTGGGTAAGATGCCGCATTTGCTGGTTGCCGGTACCACCGGTTCCGGTAAATCGGTCGGGGTCAACGCCATGATCCTGAGCATTTTGTATAAGGCCACGCCGAAAGAAGTGCGCTTTATCATGATCGACCCGAAAATGCTGGAGCTGTCGGTTTACGAAGGCATCCCGCATCTGTTGACCGACGTGGTCACCGACATGAAAGACGCGGCCAACGCGCTGCGCTGGTGCGTGGGCGAAATGGAACGCCGCTACAAGCTGATGTCAGCTCTGGGTGTACGTAACCTGGCCGGTTACAACGAGCGTGTCGATCAGGCCGAAGCGATGGGGCGTCCGATCCCGGATCCGTTCTGGAAGCCGACCGACAGCATGGACATCACCCCGCCGGTGCTGGAGAAAGAGCCGTACATCGTGGTGATGGTCGACGAATTCGCCGACCTGATCATGACGGTGGGCAAGAAGGTTGAAGAGCTGATTGCTCGCCTGGCGCAAAAAGCACGTGCGGCGGGCATCCACCTGGTGCTGGCGACCCAGCGTCCGTCGGTGGATGTGATCACTGGCCTGATCAAGGCCAACATTCCGACGCGTATCGCCTTTACCGTGTCGAGCAAGATCGACTCCCGCACCATCCTCGATCAGGGCGGCGCCGAGTCCTTGCTGGGGATGGGCGACATGCTCTATCTGGCGCCGAACTCCTCGATTCCGGTGCGTGTACATGGTGCATTCGTGCGCGATCAGGAAGTGCACGCGGTGGTCAAGGATTGGAAAGCGCGCGAGCGGCCCCAATATAAAGAGGGCATTCTCAGCGGCGGCGAAGACGGCGAGGGCGGAGCCGGCGGTGGGATGGACGGTGACGAAGAGCTGGATCCGCTGTTTGACCAGGCGGTGGATTTCGTGGTGGATAAACGCCGCGCCTCCATCTCTGGCGTACAGCGCCAGTTCCGCATCGGCTATAACCGCGCCGCGCGCATCATCGAACAGATGGAAGCGCAAGGCATCGTCAGTGAGCAGGGGCACAACGGCAACCGCGAGGTGCTGGCGCCGCCGCGGCATGACTGATGCTTTAGCCATTGCAATTCAATAAGAAAGGGCCGCTTAAGCGGCCCTTGTGCAAAGAAGCGTAAACCCGTTTCTTCTCGGAACATTGGCCTACCGACCGGCCGCCGGCTTCGGGTAAAGTAACGGGGTAAAGGGTTGATTTGACCCGCACGGCGTCGCCCTGCGGTTAACGCATTTCATAAGGTATCTGGAATAATGAAAAAACTGTTAGTTGCCTGCTGTCTGCTTTCGGGATTCGCTTCTACCTCCGTGCTGGCCGACGCCGCACAGGATCTGCAAAGTCGCCTGGCGAAGGTGAACAGTTTCCACGCCAGCTTCTCGCAAACCGTAACCAGCGCCGACGGTGCCGCGGTGCAGCAGGGGGAAGGCGAGCTGTGGGTGAAGCGGCCGAACCTGTTCAACTGGCACATGACGTCACCTGATGAGAGCGTGCTGGTCTCCGATGGCCAGACCCTGTGGTTCTACAACCCGTTCGTTGAGCAGGTGACGGCGACCTGGCTGAAAAACGCCACCGGCAATACGCCGTTCATGCTGATCACCCGCAATAATGCCAGCGACTGGAAACAGTACAACGTGAAGCAAAAGGGCGATGACTTCGAACTGACGCCGAAATCCGCCAGCGGCAATCTGAAGCAGTTCGCCATCAGCGTGACCAACAGCGGTACCATCCGTAGCTTCGCCGCGGTGGAGCAGGACGGCCAGCGCAGTTCCTACACGCTGAAAAGCCAGCAGAACGTCGCCGCCGATCCGGCCAAATTCAAATTTACCCCACCGAAGGGGGTGACGCTGGACGACCAGCGCCAGTGAGGTGCAAGTGAGTAATAATCTGTCGCTCGACTTTTCCCAGAACGAGTTCCAGCCGTTGGCCGCGCGCATGCGGCCGACCACGCTGGCGCAATACATCGGCCAGCAGCATCTGCTGGCCGCCGGCAAACCGCTGCCGCGCGCCATTGAGGCCGGGCAGCTGCACTCGATGATTTTATGGGGGCCGCCGGGCACCGGGAAGACGACGCTGGCAGAGCTGATCGGCCGCTACGGTCAGGCGGATGTCGAACGAATTTCTGCCGTGACCTCCGGCATCAAGGAGATCCGCGAGGCGATCGAACGGGCGCGGCAAAACCGCGACGCCGGCCGCCGTACCATCCTGTTCGTCGACGAGGTGCACCGCTTCAACAAAAGCCAGCAGGACGCTTTCCTGCCGCACATTGAAGACGGCACCATCACCTTTATCGGTGCCACCACCGAGAATCCGTCGTTCGAGCTGAACTCGGCGCTGCTGTCCCGCGCCCGAGTCTATCTGTTGAAGGCGCTGACCGCCGAAGATATCGGCCAGGTGCTGGATCAGGCCATGAATGACAAGACGCGCGGCTTTGGCGGCCAGAATGTCGAGCTGCCGGCGGAAACGCGTCGCCTGCTGTCGGAGTTGGTGGGCGGCGATGCGCGCCGGGCGCTGAACAGCCTGGAAATGATGGCGGACATGGCGGAGTTAGACGCCAAGGGCGTGCGGGTGCTGACGCCGGAACTGCTGAAAGAGGTGTCGGGCGAGCGCAGCGCGCGCTTCGACAATAAGGGCGACCGTTATTACGATCTGATTTCCGCGCTGCATAAATCGGTGCGCGGTTCGGCGCCGGACGCCGCGCTGTATTGGTATGCGCGCATCATTACCGCCGGCGGCGACCCGCTTTACGTGGCGCGCCGTCTGTTGGCGATCGCCTCTGAAGACGTGGGCAACGCCGATCCGCGCGGCATGCAGGTGGCGATCGCCGCCTGGGATTGTTTTACCCGCGTGGGGCCGGCGGAGGGCGAGCGCGCCATCGCGCAGGCGATCGTCTATCTGGCCTGCGCACCGAAGAGCAACGCGGTTTACACCGCGTTCAAAGCCGCCATGCGCGATGCCAAAGAGCAGGCCGATTATGACGTGCCGGAACACCTGCGCAACGCGCCGACCAAGCTGATGAAGGAGATGGGGCTGGGGGCGGAATACCGTTACGCCCACGACGAACCCAACGCCTACGCCGCCGGCGAGAACTATTTCCCGCCTGAAATGGCCAAGACGCGCTACTATCAACCGACCTCGCGCGGGCTGGAAGGGAAAATCGGCGAAAAGTTGGCATGGCTGGCTGAGCAGGATCAAAATAGCCCGACAAAACGCTACCGCTAGCCTGGCCGTTGCGGTAAGGTTAGCGGGTATCACTCTTCTTTTATGCGGCTATAAATCAGCCGCATAGAACAACAACACTTCTTTCAATAACAACAAGCACAGGATTAGCATGCTCGATCCCAATCTGCTGCGTAATGAGCTAGACGCAGTCGCCGTCAAACTGGCTCGCCGAGGCTTTAAACTCGATCTGGATCTGCTGCGTTCGCAGGAAGAACGCCGCAAAGTTCTGCAGGTAGAAACTGAAACGCTGCAAGCGGAACGCAACTCCCGATCGAAATCCATCGGCGCGGCCAAAGCGCGTGGGGAAGACATCGAGCCGCTGCGTCGCGAAGTGAACGAGCTGGGTGACAAGCTGGATGCCGCCAAGGCGGAGCTGGATGCGCTGCAAAGCGAGATCCGCGATTACGCCCTGACGTTGCCTAACCTGCCGGACGACGCCGTGCCGGATGGTAAAGACGACAGCGAAAACCTGGAGGTCACCCGCTGGGGTGAACCGCGCCAGTACGACTTCGCGGTGCGCGATCACGTCGACCTGGGCGAAATGGCCGGCGGGCTGGATTTTGCCGCCGCGGTCAAGCTCACCGGTTCGCGCTTCGTGGTGATGAAGGGGCAAATCGCCCGCATGCACCGTGCGCTGTCCCAGTTCATGCTGGATCTGCACACCGAGCAGCACGGCTACCTGGAGGCCTACGTGCCTTACCTGGTTAACCACGCCACGCTGTACGGCACCGGCCAGCTGCCGAAGTTCGGCGAAGATCTGTTCCATACCCGTCCGCTGGAAGAAGAAGCCGACAGCAGCAACTACGCGCTGATCCCAACGGCGGAAGTGCCGCTGACCAACCTGGTGCGCGACGAGATCGTGGAAGAGGAATCTCTGCCGCTGAAGATGACCGCGCACACGCCATGCTTCCGTGCGGAAGCCGGTTCTTATGGCCGCGACACCCGCGGTTTGATCCGCATGCACCAGTTCGACAAGGTCGAGATGGTGCAGATCGTTCGTCCGGAAGATTCGATGGACGCCCTGGAAGAGCTGACCGGCCACGCGGAAAAAGTGCTGCAACTGCTGAACCTGCCTTATCGTAAGGTGCTGCTGTGCACCGGCGACATGGGCTTCGGCGCTTGCAAGACCTACGATCTGGAAGTGTGGCTGCCGGCGCAGGATACCTACCGCGAGATCTCGTCCTGCTCCAACATGTGGGACTTCCAGGCGCGTCGCATGCAGGCGCGCTGCCGCAGCAAAGCCGACAAGAAACCGCGTCTGGTCCACACGCTGAACGGTTCCGGCCTGGCGGTTGGCCGTACCCTGGTGGCGGTGCTGGAGAACTACCAGCAGGCCGACGGCCGTATTCAGGTGCCTGAAGTACTGCGCCCTTATATGGGTGGCCTGGAATATATCGGCTGAACAGCCAATCACTAGAAAAAAGCGCCTGCGGGCGCTTTTTTTATGTCGAGAATTCAGTCTTCCGCCAGCGCGTAAGCCTGTTTAATGTAGTCGGCCAGATGTTTGCTTTTCACCTCGGTGGGTGAGTGGAGCTTGATGTGCCGCCGATACTGGCCGCTGCCTTCAAGTTGGTGATGGCGATCTGTCAATCGGTAGCCGTGGCCGAATTCCACCGTAACGTGGTTGCGATAGGCGAAAACGCCGCAGAAAAATTGGCGATGCGAGAACATGATGCCACCGTATTTGACCGATTCGGTGACGCCATCGCCGCTCGCGGCAGCGGCCCGGCGAACCTGTTGCACTATCTCCAGCAGCTCGCCGTGCGTGCTGCCGATGTCCTCCAGCAGGGCTGCAACCGCCGCATCATTTGCCTGACTCATCCTGTTTCCTTATCGTCAAATACGCACTGCGCTGAGCATAGCGCTTTTTCAGTCGGTTAGCCGGAAACAAATCGTGCGGTGGAATGATAAGAGGCGATTGACTTTTTTATCGCCAGTGGCATGATGCGCGCACTCTCATTGCGCGTTCGGTCACAATTTCACTATGTCCGCATACTCCCGCCCGGTGCTGTTATTGCTCTGCGGCCTCTTGCTGCTCACGGTATCCATTGCCGTTTTGAATACGCTCGTGCCCCTTTGGTTAACCCATGCTCAGCTGTCGACCTGGCAAGTGGGAATGGTCAGCTCTTCTTATTTCAGCGGCAACCTGTTGGGCACGCTGGTGGCGGGCAAACTGATCCAACGCGTCGGCTTCACCCGCAGCTATCACCTTTCTTGTCTGGTATTCGCCGCCGCGACCGCCGGTATGGTGCTGTCGATCGATTTCTGGAGTTGGCTGGGTTGGCGCTTCTTCGCCGGCGTCGGCTGCGCCTGGATTTGGGTGATCGTAGAGAGCGCGCTGTTGCGCAGCGGCAACCTGAGCAACCGCGGCCAGCTGCTGGCGGCCTATATGATCGTCTATTACCTCGGAACGGTGACCGGCCAATTGCTGTTGAGCATGACCTCGACCGAATTGCTGCACGTGGTGCCGTGGGTGACCGCCATTGTGATCAGCGCCATGCTGCCGATGCTGTTCGCGCGGGTCAACCGTCATGAAGATGAGCCGCAGCAGGCGGCGGTGTGGTCGATGCTGAGACGCCGCAGCGCGCGCCTTGGCATCAACGGCTGCATCATCTCCGGCATTGTGCTCGGTTCGCTGTACGGCCTGATGCCACTGTACCTCTCTCATCAGGGCATGAGCGACGCCAACGTCGGTTACTGGATGGCGCTGCTGGTCAGCTCCGGCATCGTCGGCCAATGGCCGGTTGGACGCCTGGCCGATCGTTACGGGCGTCTGCTGGTGCTGCGCATTCAGGTGTTCGTGGTGATCCTCGCCAGCGTGGCGATGCTCGGCAACTATGCCATGGCGCCTTCGCTGTTCATCCTCGGTTGCGCCGGCTTTACCCTGTATCCGGTAGCGATGTCCTGGGCCTGTGAGAAGGCGATGCCACACGAGCTGGTGGCGATGAACCAGGCGCTGTTGATGAGCTACACCATCGGCAGCCTGCTGGGCCCATCGATGACGGCGCTGCTGATGCAAAACTACTCCGACCGCGTGCTGTTTGTGATGATTGCCGCCGTGGCGCTGGTTTATCTGCTGATGCTGCTGAAAAAGCAGAAACCGGATCACCACCACACGCCGTTCGCCGCCGCCTGAGCATAAAAAAACCGGCCATGAGCCGGTTTTTTCTTGTGGTGCGCGCCAATCAGTAGATCACTTTGTGGCCGTAGCTTTCCAGGATGCCTTTGACGCGATCCATGGTCTCGGCTTTCGGCGGATGCACGCCATCCAGCTTGTACTCTTCCCCCATCGCCACCCATTTGTGCTTGCCCAGCTCGTGGTAGGGCAGCAGCTCGATTTTCTCGATGTTGGCCATGTCCTTGGTGAACTCGCCCAGCAGATGCGCCGACTTATCGTCGTCTGACCAACCCGGCACCACCACGTAGCGGATCCAGGTGCGCTGGTTGCGTTTCGCCAGGTAGCGGGCGAATTCCAGCGTGCGGTGATTGGAGACGCCAACCAGGTTCTGGTGGATCTCGTCGTTCATCTGTTTCAGGTCCAGCATCACCAGATCGGTGGTATCCAGCAGCTCGTCGATCACCGGATCGTAGCGGCGCACGAAACCGTTGGTATCCAGGCAGGTATTGATGCCTTCGGCATGGCAGGCGCGGAACCAGTCGCGCACGAATTCAGCTTGCAGAATCGCTTCGCCGCCGGATGCGGTCACGCCGCCGCCAGAGGCATTCATGAAGTGGCGATAGGCCACCGCGTCTTTCATCAGTTCTTCGACGGTCACTTCTTTGCCGCCGTGGGTGTCCCAGGTGTCGCGGTTATGGCAATAGAGGCAGCGCATCAGGCAGCCCTGGAAGAAGACGATAAAGCGGATCCCGGGCCCATCGACGGTGCCGCAGGATTCGAAGGAGTGGATGCGACCAGTTACTGACATTGCGGGGTTTTCTCCAATATTGACTGTCAAACGCAGTCTAAAAATAGGCGCGTGGCCGCCGGCCAGGTATCTGCGATGCAGCGGCGGGATGAGCCCGCCACCGGGGGTAATGATGCCTGTCGGCCGGTCAGTTGCCGGATAACTGTTTTGCCGGCTATCCATTCAGTATAGATGTCCGGCAAAACAGACTCGCACAGAGTCAGGGGAGAGCGGTGGGAGAAAAGGGCCGGAAGAACCGGCCCGACGTTGCTACCGGGCGGTTTCCCGCCCGGCTGGCGCATTACATCGTTTGAGTGAAGGTACGAGTAATGACGTCCTGCTGTTGCTCTTTGGTCAGCGAGTTGAAGCGCACGGCGTAACCGGAGACGCGGATGGTCAGCTGAGGGTATTTCTCAGGATTTTCCATCGCATCCAGCAGCATTTCGCGGTTCATCACGTTGACGTTCAGGTGCTGGCCGCCTTCGATGGAGGCTTCATGGTGGAAGTAACCATCCATCAGGCCAGCCAGGTTGGCTTTACGCACGTCGTCGTCTTTACCCAGCGCGTTAGGCACGATGGAGAAGGTGTAGGAGATCCCGTCTTTCGCGTAGGCAAACGGCAGTTTGGCTACCGAGGTCAGGGAGGCTACTGCGCCTTTCTGGTCGCGGCCGTGCATCGGGTTGGCACCTGGGCCGAATGGTGCGCCAGCGCGGCGGCCATCCGGGGTGTTACCGGTTTTCTTACCGTATACCACGTTGGAGGTGATGGTCAGTACGGACTGAGTCGGTACCGCGTGGCGGTAGGTGCGCAGTTTCTGAATTTTCTTCATGAAACGCTCAACCAGGTCGCAGGCGATGTCATCGACGCGGGCGTCGTTGTTACCGAACTGCGGATACTCGCCTTCCACTTTGAAGTCGATAGCCAGGCCGTCTTCGTCGCGAATGGTGGTGACTTTCGCGTACTTGATGGCGGACAGGGAGTCGGCCGCAACGGACAGACCGGCGATGCCGCAAGCCATGGTGCGATAAACGTCACGGTCATGCAGCGCCATCAGCGCAGCTTCGTAGCTGTACTTGTCGTGCATGTAGTGAATGATGTTCAGCGCGGTCACATACTGCTTGGCCAGCCAATCCATAAAGTGGTCCATGCGGGCCATGACTTTGTCATAGTCCAGCACTTCGTCCATCATCGGCGCTTCTTTCGGGCCGACCTGCATTTTCAGTTTTTCGTCAACGCCGCCGTTGATGGCGTACAGCATGGTTTTCGCCAGGTTGGCGCGGGCGCCGAAGAACTGCATTTGTTTGCCGACGATCATCGGGCTGACGCAGCAAGCGATGGCGTAGTCATCGTTGTTGAAGTCAGGGCGCATCAGGTCGTCGTTTTCGTACTGTACGGAAGAGGTGTCGATGGACACTTTCGCCGCGAATTTCTTGAAGTTCAGCGGCAGCTTCTCAGACCACAGGATGGTCATGTTCGGTTCCGGAGACGGCCCCATGGTGTACAGGGTGTTCAGGAAACGGAAGCTGTTTTTGGTGACCAGGGTACGGCCGTCGACGCCCATACCGGCCAGGGACTCAGTCGCCCAGATTGGGTCGCCGGAGAACAGCTCATCGTACTCAGGGGTACGCAGGAAGCGCACCATACGCAGTTTCATCACCAGGTGGTCGATCAGTTCCTGCGCTTGTTCTTCGGTCAGTTTGCCCGCCTTGATGTCGCGCTCGATGAACACGTCGAGGAAGGTGGACACGCGGCCGAAGGACATGGCAGCGCCGTTCTGGGATTTCACCGCGGCCAGGTAGCCGAAGTAGGTCCACTGCACCGCTTCTTGCGCGCTGGTGGCCGGGCCGGAGATGTCGTAACCGTATTTGGCGGCCATCTCTTTGATTTGAGCCAGAGCGCGATGCTGTTCAGCGATCTCTTCGCGCAGCTGGATGGTCATTTCCAGGTCTTCGCCGTTTTCCAGTTTTTCCTGCAGCGATTTGAACTGGTTCAGCTTGTCGGCCATCAGGAAGTCGATACCGTACAGCGCCACGCGGCGGTAGTCGCCGATGATGCGGCCGCGGCCGTAGGCATCTGGCAGACCGGTCAGCACGCCGGATTTACGGCAGTTCAGGATGTCTTTGGTGTAAACGTCGAATACGCCCTGGTTGTGGGTTTTGCGGTATTCGGTGAACACTTTTTTCAGCTGCGGATCCAGTTCGCGGCCGTACACTTTGCACGAACCTTCGACCATTTTGATACCGCCGAACGGGATCAGCGCGCGTTTCAGAGGGGCGTCGGTCTGCAGACCCACGATGGTTTCCAGCTCTTTGGCGATGTAACCCGCGTCGTGAGAAACGATGGTTGAAGCAACGTTGGTGTCGAAATCAACCGGCGCGTGAGTGCGGTTTTCCAGTTTGATCCCTTCCATAACCTTGTCCCACAAGGTGGTGGTGGCTTGAGTAGCGCCAGCCAGGAAGGATTCGTCACCCTCATAAGGCGTGTAGTTTTTCTGGATGAAGTCACGAACGTTGACTTCATTCTGCCAGTCACCCTTGCTGAAACCTTCCCAAGCGTTGGCTAATTTCTCGTTAAGTTCGGTCATTGTACACCTACCTTTGATTGTGGATTTCTAACTCTGCGCGCGGTAACTCACAGCTTAGTGCTGCTCGCGGCCCCGCGCAGATAAATTACCCAGTAAGTCAACCCAACCAGCAGACCGCCGCCGATGATGTTACCAATGGTGACCGGAATCAGGTTGTCGATGATGAAGTTGCTTACTGTCAGATGAGCGAATTGCTCAGGTACCGCCCCTACGGCTTGCCAGAATTCCGGCGTGGCGAAGTGTTTGACCACGATGCCCATAGGGATCATAAACATGTTGGCGATGCTGTGTTCGAAGCCGCTGGCGACAAACATACCGACCGGCAGCACCATGGCGAGCATCTTGTCGGTCAGGGTGCGGCCGGAGTAGCTCATCCAGACCGCCAGGCAGACCATCAGGTTGGCCAGAATGCCGAGGCACACGGCTTCGATGAAGGTGTGATGCAGCTTATGGTCTGCGGTTTGCAGGACATTCAGGCCCCACTGGCCGTTGGCGACCATATACTCGCCGGAGAACCAAATCAGCGCCACGAAGAACAGCGCGCCGACCAGGTTGCCGAGATAAACGTTCAGCCAGTTGGCGCCAAGCTGGCCCCAGCTGATGCGGCCGCTGGCCTTGGCGATGACGATAAGTACGGTAGAGGTGAACAGGTCGGCGCCCGACACCACCACCAGCATTAACCCGAGAGAGAAGCAGATGCCGCCGACCAGTTTCGCCAGGCCGAAAGGCACGCCGGCGGTGCCGGTAGTCGCCGTGATGTAAAAGACGAAGGCGATGGAAATAAAGACACCAGCGGTGATCGCCAAATAAAACGTTTTCAGCGGATGTTTGGTGGCTTTATACACGCCGGCATCCTCAGCGATTTTCGCCGTTGCCGCAGGTAAAATCAGATCGAAGGGGCTGTCAGTTTTCAAACTAACTCTCGCTCTTAAGGGTTAAAACAACGCAATGAGATACTAGCAAAGCAGTATAGGGGAAAATTTGATTTGGATCATAAGGCGGGGAAGTAGAGCGGCAAAATGACGTGTTTTTTGTGTGGTTTTTGTGGTTAATTAATTGATTTTTAATAAAAAACAATTTTTTAATGTTTGCAAATTTTTTTGAATAAGCAGGGTGGGCCGCAGGCGCTAAAGTTAAATTTTTAGACGTTTTGTCGCTGTTCGTCGCTGAAAGTTTAATTATCGGTTAATTATTATTTCACCGTCCGGCAACAATCGCCGGTTTATTTCTTTTTATGGCCGTTTAACCGCCTGCTTTCCAGCTGGAAAATAAGTCAGAATACGTTGAAATAACGCGCAAAAATAAAAACGCCGCAACGGAGTGCGGCGTTCAGCAACAGGGGTACTCCCAAAGTGGCAGCCCCCGATGGCGTTAGGCCTTGGCCCAGTGGCGACGTTTGGCCGCTTGCAGCTTATCGTAGGCCGCCAGCAGCGCCTGGTGGGCCGGCAACGCTTTCAGATCGGCATCGACGGCGAACAGCCCGTTGAAGCGCTCTTCACCGCTGATGGCGGCGGAGGCTGCGTCAACCGCTTCCTGGCCGTACATCTTCACGAACGCGGTATAGTACTGCGCCGCTTCGCGCTCAGGCTCCTGCGCCAGCAGCAGCAGCGTTTGCAGGCAGCGGTAGTAGTTGCTGCGCGCCGGGCTCAGCACCGAGGCGTTGAAGTCCTGCGTCCATTCTGTCCAGATCAGCGCCTGATCCAGATCGCCGCCCGCCAGCGCCAGCATCGACTTCAGCTCGCCGACGCGCAGGGTATGCCAGGCGTTGTCTTTGCCGCTGGCAATGCCCAGCAGTTCGCGCACGCGGGTGAAATCGTCCAACCCTTCGTCGTCCAGCTGTTCGATCAGCGCCAGGTATTCTTCCGGCTCCCACTCGCTGCCCGGCAACGCCAGCAGGGTGTCGCGCAGGTGCGCGCCCATGCTGTTGTTGGCCAGCAGCAGGTCTTCCGCCGGATAAATGTCGGACATGCCCGGCACGATGATGCGGCAAGCGTAGACGCCCAGATGCTCGTAGTCGGCGATGTACACTTCCGCGTCTTCTTTGTCGAAGATGCTCATCAGGGTGACGAACTCTTCCTGCGTGCTGCCGCTGAAGCTCCAGTCAACGAACGGATAATCCGCGTCCTGCTTGAACAGATCCCAGGAGATCAGGCCGCTGGAATCGATGAAGTGCGTTTCCAGGTTGGTGTGTTCCGCCACTTCTTCGTCATCGAAGGTTGGCGCGGTGAACACGTCGAGATCTTTCAGGCTGCGGCCCTGCAGCAGTTCGGTCACCGTGCGCTCCAGCGCTACGCCGAAGTCCGGGTGCGCGCCGAACGAGGCGAAGCAGGTGCCGTTGGTCGGGTTGAACAGCACCACGCAGATCACCGGGTAGTTGCCGCCCAGCGACGCGTCGTAGGAGAGGATCGGGAAACCTTCCTCTTCCAGCTTGGCGATGGCTTCCACCACGCCCGGGTAGCGGTTCAACACCTCGTCCGGGATCGCCGGCAGGCTGATGGATTCGGCGATGATGCGGTTTTTCACATAGCGCTCGAACACTTCCGACAGACCCTGCACGCGCGCTTCATTAGCGGTGTTGCCGGCGGACATGCCGTTGGACACATACAGGTTGCCGATGATGTTCATCGGGATATACACGGTTTGCTGGTCAGACTGACGGGTAAACGGCAGCGCACACACGCCGCGATCGGCATTGCCGGATTGCAGATCGACAAGATCGCTGGCGCTCAGCTCTTGCTGCGGATCGTAGAAGGCGTGCAGACGCTCGTCGAGCAGGCCGGCCGGCAGCGTATCGTCCGCCGGGATCGGGAACCATTTCTCATTCGGATAGTGCACGAAGTCGCCTTCGGCGATCTGCCGGCCCAGGTAGAAATCGGCGAAGAAGTAGTTGGTGGACAGGCGCTCGAAATATTCACCCAGCGCCGAGGCCAGCGCGGCTTTTTTGCTGGCGCCTTTGCCGTTGGTGAAGCACAGCGGGCAATCGCGATCGCGAATGTGCACCGACCATACGTGCGGCACCGGGTTCAGCCAGGAGGCTTCTTCGATGTTGAAACCGAGATCGCTCAGTTTCTGCTGGAAACGGGCGATGGAGTCTTCCAGGGCGGCGTCTTTACCGGGGATAAAAGTTTGCGTCATTGTCTTCACTTTTTGCGCGTACTAAAAACGCGCAATGATACGGGGTTTTACGCCGGAGCTCCACGTATTCCTAAAGCGGCGGCAAAGTCACAGTTTTTTTAAGGATAAAGGCCATAATTCAGCGAGTTATCTGTCAAGGAGAAATCTAATGAAATCAGTGAAACTCAGCGTGTTAACCCTTTTGTTGACTGGCGTCAGCGCCTCGGCGCTGGCGCTGCCCAACATCACCCTGCTGGCAACCGGCGGCACCATCGCCGGCGGCGGCGACTCGGCGACCAAGTCCAACTATACTTCGGGCAAATTGGGCGTCGAGGCACTGGTCGATGCGGTGCCGGCGCTGAAGGACATCGCCAACGTGCAGGGGGAGCAGGTGGTGAACATCGGCTCGCAGGACATGAACGATCAGGTCTGGCTGACGCTGGCGAAGAAGATCGACGCCGACTGCGGCAAAACCGATGGCTTTGTCATCACCCACGGCACCGATACGCTGGAAGAGACGGCCTATTTTCTCGACCTGACGGTGAAGTGCGACAAGCCGGTGGTGCTGGTCGGGGCGATGCGGCCGGCGACGGCGATGAGCGCCGATGGTCCATTCAACCTGTATAACGCGGTGGTGACGGCGGCGGATCCGCAATCGGCCAATCGCGGGGTGCTGGTGGCGATGAACGACAGCGTGCTGGACGCGCGCGACGTCACCAAGACCAACACCACCGCGGTGCAGACCTTTCAGTCGCCGAACTTCGGCCCGCTGGGGTATATCCACAACGGCAAGGTCGATTACCAGCGCTCGCCGCAGCGCAAACACACCCGCGATACGCCGTTCGACGTCAGCAAGCTGAACGAACTGCCGAAGGTCGGCATCGTCTACAACTACGCCAACGCTTCCGATGCGCCGGCCAAGGCGCTGATCGCCGAAGGCTACCAGGGCATCGTCAGCGCGGGGGTCGGCAACGGCAACCTGTATAAAACGGTGTTCGACACCCTGGCGACGGCGGCGCACAACGGCGTGGCGGTGGTGCGTTCTTCGCGCGTGCCGACCGGCGCCACCACCGAGGACGCGGAAGTGGACGACGCCAAGTACGGCTTCGTCGCAGCCGGCACGCTGAATCCGCAAAAAGCGCGCATTCTGCTGCAGCTGGCGTTGACGCAAACCAAAGATGCGAAGCAGATCCAGCAAATGTTCAATCAGTACTGATCGTTTTCTCTCCTGCGGGCGCCGGCCGGGCTCCCGCAGCCATCTCGGCTGAATACAGCATAAAACACCGCGTTAACCCGCTGAATTTCCCCATGTCGCAGGGTTTTATCGTCCAAACAATCGCGACGGCCGCAGAGCCTGTCATCACCCGGTGCGGCCGTTTGCCGCCGACGGGTGAATAAGCGTTGCAGCCATGGGGCGTGAGTGATAAAACCGAAGGGTTGGTTAACGCGAGCGTTAACTTCGGGCGTCTTTTCGACAGGTCGCTTTTCTGCGGCGAACAGTGAATGTGGTGAGGGGAAATGACTCAGGTTTATAATTTTAGCTCTGGCCCGGCGATGCTGCCGGTGGAAGTGTTGCGTCGTGCGGAACAGGAACTGTGCAACTGGCACGGTCTGGGAACGTCAGTGATGGAGATCAGTCACCGCAGCAAAGAATTCATCGCCGTTGCCGAGCAGGCGGAACAGGATCTGCGCGATCTGCTGAAAATCCCCTCCAACTATAAAGTGCTGTTTTGCCACGGCGGCGCCCGCGGTCAATTCGCCGCGCTGCCGCTGAACCTGTTGGGCGACAAGACCACCGCCGACTATATCGACGGCGGCTATTGGGCGCATAGCGCCATCAAGGAAGCGGAAAAGTATTGCGCCCCGAACGTCATCGACGTGAAAACCCGCATCGACGGCCTGAGCGGCATCAAGCCGATGAAAGAGTGGCAGCTCAGCGCCGACGCCGCCTATGTGCACTATTGCCCGAATGAGACCATCGACGGCGTGGCCATCGATGAAACGCCGGACTTCGGCGACAAAGTGGTGATTGGCGATTACTCCTCGACCATCCTGTCCCGCCCGCTCGACGTCAGCCGTTTCGGCGTGATTTACGCCGGCGCGCAGAAAAATATCGGCCCTGCCGGCCTGACTCTGGTGATCGTGCGCGACGATCTGCTGGGCAAGGCGCGCAAAGAAGTGCCGTCAATCCTCGATTACACCGTGTTGGCCGAGAACGATTCGATGTTCAACACGCCGCCGACCTTCGCCTGGTATCTGTCCGGGCTGGTGTTCAAATGGTTGAAAGAGCAGGGCGGCCTGGTGGAGATGCAGAAACGCAATCAGGCCAAGGCCGAGCTGCTGTATGCGACCATCGATAAATCCGACTTCTACCGCAGCCAGGTGGCGATCGCCAACCGTTCGTGGATGAACGTGCCGTTCCAGCTGGCCGATGCGGCGCTTGACAAAGTGTTCCTCAGCGAAGCCGAAGCCATCGGCCTGCAGGCGCTGAAAGGCCATCGGGTAGTTGGCGGCATGCGCGCTTCTATTTACAATGCCATGCCGCTGGCCGGCGTGCAGGCGCTGACCGACTTCATGGCCGACTTCGAACGTCGTCACGGTTGATCCCGGCAGCTCGCCAGGTGCGAGCTGCTCAGGCTGTTGTCCTTTTGCATTAAAGCGGCTCCGGCATTATCCCGGAGCCGTTTCGTTTATCAGAATTGGAGAGTTTTGTTCACATGGTGGATTCCCTGACGTTACAACCGGTTGCCCTGGTCAATGGCACCGTCAACTTACCCGGCTCCAAGAGCGTTTCTAACCGCGCTCTGCTGCTGGCTGCGCTGGCGAAAGGAACGACCCGGCTGACCAACCTGCTGGACAGCGACGACGTGCGTCATATGCTGAACGCGCTGCAGGCGTTGGGCGTGAGCTATCAGCTTTCCGCTGACCGCACCGTGTGCGAAGTGACCGGCGTGGCCGGCCCGTTGGTGGCCGAACGGCCGCTGGAACTGTTCCTCGGCAATGCCGGCACCGCGATGCGCCCGTTGGCGGCGGCGCTGTGCCTCGGCGAAGGCGACGTGGTGTTGACCGGTGAACCGCGCATGAAAGAGCGCCCGATCGGCCATCTGGTGGATGCGTTGCGCCAGGGCGGGGCGCAGATTGACTACCTCGAGCAGACCGATTACCCGCCGATTCGCCTGCGCGGCGGCTTCCAGGGCGGCGACGTCACCGTCGACGGCAGCGTCTCCAGCCAGTTCCTGACCGCGTTGCTGATGACCGCGCCGCTGGCGCCGCAGGATACGCAGATCCACATCAAGGGCGAGCTGGTCTCCAAGCCGTACATCGACATCACGCTGCATCTGATGCGCACCTTCGGCGTAGCGGTCAGCCACGACAACTATCGGGTGTTCCATATCCAGGGGCGCCAGACGTATATCGCGCCGGGCGATTACCTGGTTGAGGGCGACGCCTCTTCCGCCTCTTACTTCCTGGCGGCGGCGGCGATCAAGGGCGGCACCGTGCGCGTGACCGGCATCGGTCGCAAAAGCGTGCAGGGCGACACCAAGTTCGCCGACGTGCTGGAGAAAATGGGCGCGCGCATCACCTGGGGCGACGATTTCATCGAGTGCAGCCGCGGTGAACTGCGCGGCATCGACATGGATATGAACCACATTCCGGACGCGGCGATGACCATCGCTACCGCGGCGCTGTTCGCCGAGGGGCCGACCACCATCCGCAATATCTACAACTGGCGGGTGAAGGAGACCGATCGTCTGGCGGCGATGGCTACCGAGCTGCGCAAGGTAGGGGCGGAAGTGGATGAAGGCGAAGACTACATTCACGTAGTGCCGCCGGCCAAGCTGCAGTTCGCCGAGATAGGCACCTACAACGATCACCGCATGGCGATGTGTTTCTCGCTGGTGGCACTGTCGGATACCCCGGTCACCATTCTCGATCCGAAATGCACCGCGAAAACCTTCCCTGACTATTTCGAACAGCTGGCGCGCATCAGCCAGCCGGCTTAACCCGTCAAATCGTTTATTTTAAGGCCCCTTTGCGGGCCTTTATCATTTTTAACCTTTGGCGACCGGCGTTTCTTCTATACTTTTTCGCGGTTGTGCGCTTATTTTCAACAACCGGACAGTTCCAGGGTAACAGATCGCCGTAGGGCAGCGTATAATACGCCACCGTATTTGCCCCTGATTGGGCAGGTGACAGAGAGTGCGGCGCGCGGGCCTTGAGCCGAAGCACGCCGTGTCTCTGTGAGGTTTTCTACCTGAAGGAGAGAGAAATGACGGCTACAGCCCCGGTGATAACCGTTGATGGACCAAGTGGCGCAGGCAAAGGCACGCTGTGTAAAGCGTTGGCCGAGTCCCTTGGTTGGCGTTTGCTGGACTCCGGCGCGATCTATCGCGTGCTGGCGCTGGCGGCGTTGCATCATCAGGTGGATATCACTTCTGAGGAAGCGCTGGTTCCGCTGGCCGCACATCTCGATGTTCGCTTCGTTGCCCAGGACGGCAAGCTGCAGGTGATTTTGGAAGGTGAGGACGTCAGCAACGAGATCCGCACCGAAACCGTCGGCAACACCGCGTCGCAAGCGGCGGCGTTTCCGCGCGTGCGCGAGGCGCTGCTGCGCCGCCAGCGTGCATTCCGCGAGGCGCCCGGCCTGATTGCCGATGGCCGCGACATGGGCACGGTGGTGTTCCCGGACGCGCCGGTCAAGATTTTCCTCGACGCCAGCTCGGAGGAGCGCGCGCACCGCCGCATGCTGCAGTTGCAGGAGAAGGGCTTTAATGTTAACTTTGAACGTCTTTTAGCCGAGATAAAGGAACGGGACGACCGTGACCGTAATCGGCCTATCGCGCCTCTGGTGCCCGCTTCAGACGCCCTCGTGCTGGATTCTACCAGCATGTCGATCGAAGAAGTAATCCGGCAGGCGTTGACGTATGCACAGAAAGTGTTGGCGTTGCCGCAGCGATAAGCGCGGCGGCGCTATTGGCTTTTTGTCATATTTGTCATAGCGGTATCGCAATATATCGGGTAAAATTTTACCCCTGTAACCTTAAACCCTGTCGGCATGGAGCCAATGGCGGGGTATGTGAAACAACCCCATTCGGCGGGATGCTAAATGGACGTTAAACTAAAGAACCCTGAAGATTAACAACATGACTGAATCTTTCGCTCAACTCTTTGAAGAATCCTTAAAAGAAATCGAAACCCGCCCGGGTTCCATCGTTCGTGGCGTCGTTGTTGCTATCGACAAAGATATCGTACTGGTTGACGCCGGTCTGAAATCTGAGTCTGCCATCCCGGCTGAGCAATTCAAAAACGCCCAGGGCGAGCTGGAAATCCAGGTTGGTGACGAAGTTGACGTTGCTCTGGATGCTGTTGAAGACGGCTTCGGTGAAACCCTGCTGTCCCGTGAGAAAGCTAAGCGTCACGAAGCTTGGATCACGCTGGAAAAAGCCTACGAAGAAGCTGAGACTGTAACCGGTGTTATCAACGGCAAAGTGAAGGGTGGCTTCACCGTCGAGCTGAACGGCATCCGCGCGTTCCTGCCAGGTTCCCTGGTTGACGTGCGTCCGGTACGTGACACTCTGCACCTGGAAGGCAAAGAGCTTGAGTTCAAAGTCATCAAGCTGGATCAGAAGCGCAACAACGTTGTCGTTTCTCGCCGTGCGGTTATCGAATCCGAGAACAGCGCTGAGCGCGATCAACTGCTGGAAAACCTGCAGGAAGGCATGGAAGTTAAAGGTATCGTTAAGAACCTCACTGACTACGGTGCATTCGTTGATCTGGGCGGCGTAGACGGCCTGCTGCACATCACTGACATGGCTTGGAAACGCGTTAAGCACCCAAGCGAAATCGTCAACGTTGGCGATGAAATCACTGTTAAAGTGCTGAAGTTCGACCGCGAGCGTACTCGTGTATCCCTGGGCCTGAAACAGCTGGGCGAAGATCCATGGGTTGCTATCGCGAAACGTTACCCAGAAGGCACCAAGCTGACTGGTCGTGTAACCAACCTGACTGATTACGGCTGCTTCGTAGAAATCGAAGAAGGCGTTGAAGGTCTGGTACACGTTTCTGAAATGGATTGGACCAACAAAAACATCCATCCGTCCAAAGTTGTTAACGTGGGCGACGTAGTGGAAGTGATGGTTCTGGACATCGATGAAGAACGTCGTCGTATCTCCCTGGGCCTGAAGCAGTGCAAATCCAACCCATGGCAGCAGTTCGCAGAAACCCACAACAAGGGCGACCGCGTTGAAGGTAAAATCAAGTCTATCACTGACTTCGGTATCTTCATCGGCCTGGACGGCGGCATCGACGGCCTGGTTCACCTGTCTGACATCTCCTGGAACGTTGCAGGCGAAGAAGCAGTACGTGAATACAAGAAAGGCGACGAAATCGCTGCGGTTGTTCTGCAAGTTGACGCAGAGCGCGAGCGTATCTCCCTGGGCGTGAAGCAACTGGCTGAAGACCCGTTCAATAACTACCTGTCTATGAACAAGAAAGGTGCTATTGTTACTGGTAAAGTCACTGCAGTTGACGCCAAAGGTGCTACAGTTGAATTGGCAGGCGGCGTAGAAGGTTACCTGCGTGCATCTGAAGCCTCTCGCGACCGCATTGAAGATGCAACTCTGGTTCTGAACGTAGGTGACGAAGTTGAAGCTAAATTCACCGGCGTTGACCGTAAGAACCGCGTTGTAAGCCTGTCCGTACGTGCTAAGGACGAAGCTGACGAGAAAGACGCCATCGCAACTGTTAACAACAAACAGGAAGAAGGCAACTTCTCTAACGCAATGGCTGAAGCTTTCAAAGCGGCTAAAGGCGAGTAATGACGGGGGGCGGTCTCTGGCCGCCCCGATACGGTAGTTTAGCTGCAAAGCTTGGAGGTACTATGACCAAGTCTGAACTTATTGAAAGACTTGCTGGCCAGCAATCTCATATTCCGGCGAAGGCCGTTGAGGATGCAGTGAAAGAGATGCTTGAGCACATGGCCGCTACGCTGGCCGAGGGCGAACGCATTGAGATCCGCGGATTCGGCAGTTTTTCTCTTCACTACCGTGCCCCGCGTGTAGGTCGTAACCCGAAAACCGGTGACAAAGTCGAGCTGGACGGCAAGTACGTCCCTCACTTCAAACCTGGCAAAGAGTTGCGTGACCGCGCCAATATCTATGGTTAGTCGCTGACTGCTCATAGCGTTGTTGCTTGTAAAGAATATAAAACGGTGCCTTTAAGGCGCCGTTTTTTTTCGCCTGTGGTTCTCAGCGCTCCGCTCGTGAATTGCGTACCGCGCCGCATGTGCAGTGTGGTTGCTGCATAAACTTCTCTTATCCTGCCAGGTTCACCGCATCTTCGCTAAAGCCCGCTGGCGGCGGCATATCGCCTGAATAATCCTGTTTGCCTGCCGCGACGCGCTTTTGCTGATGGCGGGTAGGATGGGAGAAGAGCGATCAAACTTTCGCTGGATCTGGCGATTTTCGCCGTTATCGGCGGCATTCTGCCGCTGCTGGTTTTACCGCGGTTGCCTGAGCCATGGCTGCTGTGGCCGATATTGCTTGCCGCCGGTTTACTGCTGCGCATGCGCTGGTCGTTCTGTCGCTATTTGGCCTGTCTGGGGTTGGGATTCACATGGGCGGTTTTTAACGCCGGAACCCTGATCGGGCAAATGGAACGCTTAAGCCACGGGCCGGAGGTGACGGCGGTGGCGCAGGTAAGCAGCATCGCGCTGGAGTCCGCCGACAGCAAGCAGACATTGATGCGTATCGAGCGGATCGATGGCCATTGGCTGGTGCCTGCGCTGGCGTTTACCACCGCATGGGTTCCGCAACAGCGGCGGTTGTGCGCCGGGCAGCGTTGGCAATTGAAACTGCGTTTACGCCCGGTGCATGGCAAGCTCAATGAAGGGGGTTTCGACAGCCAGCGTTGGGCTATCGCACAGCGCCAGCCGCTGACCGGCCAGGTCAGGCAGGCTTATTTATTGGAAGGCGGTTGCAGCCTGCGCCAGCACATCATCAGCCATGCGGAAACCAATATCGGTGAGCTGCGTTACAAGGCCGTGTTGTTGGCGCTGGCGTTTGGGGAACGAACCGCGTTGGAACAGGCTTTACGCACGCTGATGCTGAAAACCGGCATTGCACATTTAATGGCCATTTCAGGGCTGCATGTAGCGATGGTCGCCATCTTGCTCTGGGCCGTGCTGCGCGGGCTGCAGTTTTTTCTTCCTGCCCACCTGATTGGCTATCGTTTTCCGCTGATCGCGGGCTGGGTGGCGACGCTGATCTATGTCTGGTTGGTGGGCGCCCAGCCGCCGGCGGTGCGCTCCCTCCTGGCAATGACATTGTGGATGTCGCTGCGCCTGCGTGGGGTGCTTTGC
The DNA here is from genome assembly GCF_059801225.1 of Serratia sp. Ae19-1. Taxonomy (NCBI): domain Bacteria; kingdom Pseudomonadati; phylum Pseudomonadota; class Gammaproteobacteria; order Enterobacterales; family Yersiniaceae; genus Serratia; species Serratia sp. Ae19-1. The sequence continues at coordinate 902,704 of NZ_JBCHWD010000001.1, forward strand.
TCTTCCTGGCAAGTGTGGCTGTGGTGTGTCGGGCTGATTTTGCTGTGCGATCCGCTGGCGGTATTGTCAGACAGCTTCTGGCTGTCGGTGTTGGCGGTAGGTTGCCTGATTTTTTGGTTTGAATGGGCGCCGCTCGGTGAACGATTTCGCTCAGCCTGGTACTGGGCGCCGGTGCGCTGGTTACATATTCAACTTGGCATGACGCTGCTGCTGGTGCCGATGCAGGCCGCGTTGTTTCTGGGCCTGACGCTGACCTCATTGCCGGCTAATTTGTGGGCGGTGCCCATCGTTTCATTGATGACGGTGCCGTTGATCTTGCTGGCGGTGATCTTTGGCTTCGCTCCTTCATTAAGCTACGGGTTATGGTGGCTGGCGGACGTCACGTTGCACTGGGTGTTTGTGCCGCTGAATCATCTGCAGCATGGCTGGGTGGATTTGGGGGCCGCTTCGCTGGTGGCCAGCGCAGCGGGATGGCTTATCGTTATCTGTTGGCGATTTCATTGGTGGTGGCGCTATGCGCCGGGGCTGGCGGCGGTGGCGATATGCTGCGTGTTGTGGCGTGGCAAAGCGCCGGACTATCGTTGGCGTGTCGATATGCTTGATGTCGGGCACGGGTTGGCGGTGGTTATCGAGCAAAACGGCAAGGGGATACTGTACGATACCGGCGATCGTTGGCCCGCGGGCAGCGCTGCCGAGCGACATATCTTACCGATGCTGAACTGGCGGGATATTGAGCTGGAGCAGATCATTATCAGCCATATTCACCTCGATCATATCGGCGGGTTGCCGGCGGTGCGGCGGGCGTTTCCGCAGGCTACGGTGCGCAGCCCGATACGCGGGGAAGGGCACTTGCCCTGCGTCGCCGGTGAGCGTTGGCGCTGGCAATCGCTGCAATTCGAGGTGCTGTGGCCGCCGAAAACGCTCAAAAGGCCGGTCAATGACGACTCCTGCGTGATCCGTATCGACGATGGAAAATACAGCCTGCTGCTCACCGGCGATGCGGAAAAGAAGGCGGAGGCGCAGTTGTTACGGTTGCGGCGCGATCGTTTGGCCGCCACGGTGTTGCAGGTGGGACACCACGGCAGCAGGACGTCCTCGACGCCGCCGTTTCTGCGCGCGGTCAATCCCGAAGCGGCGCTGGCGTCCGCATCTCGTTACAACAAATGGCGATTACCGGCGCGGAAAGTGGTCGCCAGATACCGGGCAAATGGCATCCAATGGCGTGATACGACGCGCTCCGGTCAGTTATCGGTACTTTTTTTCGACAACGATTGGCAAATTAAAGGCTTTCGCGAACAATTAATGCCCCGTTGGTATCATCAGCGGTTTGGCGTAGAGGGTGATAATGAGTAAAATAGGCCGCTATTTCTTCCGATGCTGGTATTTGCATGATGAATGATAAAGATCTCTCGACCTGGCAGACGTTCCGTCGACTCTGGCCGATGATCACTCCTTTTAAGACCGGGCTGATTGTGGCCGCCATTGCGTTGATTATGAACGCAGCGGGGGACACGCTGATGCTGTCTCTGCTTAAACCGCTATTGGACGATGGGTTTGGAAAAACCGACAGCAGCGTGCTGGTATGGATGCCGTTGGCGGTCATTGCGCTGATGTTGATGCGCGGCGTGACCAGCTTTGTTTCAAGCTACTGCATTTCCTGGGTTTCCGGCATGGTGGTGATGCAGATGCGTCGCCGCCTGTTTGGCCACATGATGAGAATGCCGGTGGCCTTCTTCGATCAGCAGTCCACTGGGACTCTGCTGTCGCGCATCACCTATGATTCCGAGCAGGTGGCTTCCTCCTCCTCCAGCGCGCTGGTGACCGTGGTGCGAGAAGGGGCCTCGATCATTGGCCTGTTCATCATGATGTTCTACTACAGCTGGCAGCTGTCGGTGATCCTGATCGTGCTGGCGCCGATCGTTTCCATCGCCATTCGCCTGGTGTCCAAGCGTTTCCGCAACATCAGCAAGAACATGCAGAACACCATGGGGCAGGTCACCACCAGCGCCGAACAGATGCTGAAAGGCCATAAAGAAGTGCTGATCTTCGGTGGCCAGCAGGTGGAAACCGAGCGCTTTAACTCGGTGAGCAACCGCATGCGCCAACAGGGCATGAAACTGGTGTCCGCGTCTTCGATCTCCGATCCGATCATTCAGTTGATCGCTTCGCTGGCGCTGGCGTTCGTGCTGTTTGCCGCCAGCTTCCCAAGCGTGATGGAAACCCTGACCGCCGGTACCATTACCGTGGTGTTCTCGTCGATGATCGCGCTGATGCGTCCTCTGAAATCGCTGACCAACGTCAATGCCCAGTTCCAGCGTGGGATGGCGGCCTGCCAGACGCTGTTCTCCATTTTGGATATGGAACAGGAAAAAGACACCGGCACCCGTGAAGTGAAGCGTGCGAAAGGCGATATCGAATTCCGCAATGTCACCTTCTACTACCCGGCCAAAGAAACGCCAGCGCTGCGTGACATCAACCTGAAAATCGCTGAAGGCAAGACCGTGGCGCTGGTAGGGCGTTCGGGGTCAGGTAAATCCACCATCGCCAACCTGCTGACGCGTTTCTACGATATCCAGGAAGGCGAAATCCTGATGGATGGCCACGATCTGCGGGAATACACGCTGGCTTCGCTGCGCAATCAGGTGGCGCTGGTCTCGCAAAACGTGCACCTGTTCAACGACACCATCGCCAACAACATCGCCTATGCGCGCGAAAGCGAATACAGCCGCGAGCAGATTGAGAAAGCGGCCGAAATGGCGTACGCGATGGACTTCATCAACAAGATGGAAAACGGCCTGGACACGGTGATCGGTGAAAATGGCGTGATGCTGTCCGGCGGCCAACGTCAGCGTATCGCCATCGCGCGTGCGCTGCTGCGCGACTGCCCGATCCTGATCCTGGATGAGGCCACTTCTGCGCTGGATACGGAATCCGAACGCGCCATTCAGGCTGCGCTGGACGAACTGCAGAAAGACCGCACTTCGCTGGTGATCGCGCACCGTTTGTCGACCATTGAGAAGGCGGACGAGATCCTGGTGGTGGAAGATGGGCGCATCGTCGAACGCGGCGAGCACGCTGAGTTGCTTGAACAGCACGGCGCCTATTCGCAGCTGCACCGCATGCAGTTTGGCCAATAATGATCGAGCGCATTTGGTCCGGCGGATCGCTGCTTTATCTGGCGCTGCTGCCGCTCTCCTGGCTGTATGGCCTGTTCAGTTGGCTGATTCGCCTCAGCTATCGCTGCGGCCTGCGCAAAAGCTGGCGCGCGCCGGTGCCGGTGGTAGTGGTGGGCAACCTCACCGCCGGCGGCAACGGCAAAACCCCGATGGTGATCTGGCTGGTGGAACACCTGCAGCAGCGGGGCTACCGCGTTGGCGTGGTGTCGCGCGGCTACGGCGGCAAGTCGGCAGTCTATCCCCTGGTGCTCAGTCGGAATACTTCAACCCGTGAGGCGGGGGATGAGCCGGTGCTGATTTATCAGCGCACCGGGGCGCCTGTGGCGATCGCGCCCAAGCGGGCTGAGGCGGTGCAGGCATTGCTGCAGCAACAACCGTTGGATGTGATCATCACCGATGACGGCTTGCAGCACTATGCTTTGCAGCGCGATTTCGAGCTGGTGGTTATCGACGGCGTGCGCCGTTTCGGCAACGGTTGGTGGTTGCCGGCCGGGCCAATGCGCGAGCGCGCCGCGCGGCTTGCCAGCGTCGATGCGCGCGTCGCCAACGGCGGCGTGGCGCAGGCTGGGGAAATCGCCATGCGCTTGCAGGCGCGTGACGCGGTTAATCTGCTGAGCGGAGAACGCCGCACGGCGGCCGAGCTGCCGCGCGTGGTGGCGATGGCAGGCATCGGCCATCCGCCGCGTTTCTTCGCGACGCTGGAAAAGTTGAACGTCGACGTTGTGCAGGAAGTGGCGTTCGCCGATCATCAGGAATATCAGCAGGCGCAGTTGGCGGCACTGGTCTGTGCAGACCAAACGCTGCTGATGACGGAGAAAGACGCGGTGAAGTGTCGCGCCTTTGCCCAGCCCAATTGGTGGTATTTACCGGTTGATGCGGTGCTGCCGTCCGCTCAGGCTGAGCAACTGCTGCAGGATATCGAATCCCTGCTGACTAAATAACCTCAGGATGCCAGAGTGGCAAGCCCCAGGGCTTGTGCGCAGGCCTCCAGCGAACGCTGCTGGGTCTGCTGATACAGCGCCAGTTCATCGATCACCTCACTGCCCAACGCTTGTTCAAATGCCGCCCGGCTGGAAACCGCGTTGTACTGCGCGTGGCGGCTGTCCCCCAGATTCGACTGGAAAATCCCCGCAGCGCTGACCGGTAGAAAATCTTCATACACCAGCGGTTGGAAGCGAACGTGTTCTTTCGCGATCAGCTGCTCCAGCGTGCTGTGTTTATCCAGCGATTCTTTGGCCGCCAGGCCGCATTCGGTCGGGAAGTAGCGGAACCAGGCCAGCTGCTGCTCGCGCAGCGTGGCGTAATCATCCGGAAACGCCCGGAAGTTTTCTTCCAGCAGTTGATAGTAGCGTTCCGCATTTTTCTCGCTCGGCGGCGCCTGCAGCGCATCGTTGGTCGCTTGCAGCAGGCGATCGTAGAGTTCACGGCCTTTAGGTGTCAGCGCCACGCCGCGCTGTTCGATTTCGCCGAAGCGTGCGGTATGGTGACCGGCGACGGCGTGGCCATCTCGCTCAACGAAATCGACGCTTTCCTCCAATGCTTTGAAGCTGGTTTGGCGCAGCAGGATTGCACGGCGGCGGCGCGGCGGGCCCTCGATAACCGCCTTGGGCGTAATGCCGCGGCCGGGCATCGCCTGCTGAACGCGATCGATATCCAGCGTGCGCGGCGTCAGGTGGTTGATATGCGGCCCTTTAAACGCCACCACGTCGGCGATCAGGCGATGTTGATCGTGCAACTGTCGGTATTCTTCGGCGCTGACCGTCGCCTGATTGTGCCAGCGGAAGGTTTCCAGCGCTTGCTCGACAAACTCTTGCGCCTGCGCTTCGTTCAATCCGCCTTGCGTTTCTTGCAGCGCGATCAGTTCCAGCGCGCGTTCGGTAAAGATGCGGCGGCGCGCCAGCAAGCGCTCGGCCAGCTCACGCAGCGCGAGATCTTCAATCAGTTCCAGGCGCAGCAGTGAGGTGAATACGCGGAATGGGCTGACCTGCAGCGCGTCTTCGTGTACGGCGCGAAAGGCGGTGGAGTGCACCGGAACGCCCGCCACCGACAGATCATAGTAGCCGACCGGCGCCATGCCCATCACCCGGAACAGGCGGCGCAGGGTGGCCAACTCGTCCGCGGTGCCGACGCGGATTGCGCCGTGGCGCTCCATCGCCAGGCGCTCGATCTCGCCGGTAATTTGCAGTTGATGGGCCAGTGCGGCATCTTCGCGCAGAACCTGTCGGTTGGTTTCCGCCACCAGTTCCAGCAGATCGCCGTACAGCGGTACCTCTTTTTGGTACATGTCCGACATGGCGTGAGAGAATCTGGCGCGGATTTCATTAGGTGAAACGAACTGCTGGGCGGTCATGCGCATAGCTCCTTGATTCAGCATAATCTGAAAAATCGTGTTTTTAGCGGCAAAAGTGCTGGCGAAAAAGCCGTCTGCCTTGTTTTCCCCTCAAGTTTAGCCATCTGATTTGGGATTTGTTATAGACGCGCCAAGCATATTAGAGTTTTATGCGTTAGCTCTCATTTGCAGCGTACGGACGGGCAAAGGATGCCCTGGCGAGGGGGCGGATGCGGCGGATGGGCTGCGGCGAACGATAAATTAATTCATGTATATTCAGCAGGATAAAAATAAATTCGGCGTAATGGCGAATTTAATGCAATAAACCTCTTGTGCATTCACCATTTTTATGAGTAAATGCAAGTCGGCCTGTAATCCAGACCTATTTATGTTCGAGTTTAGAGTTAAGCAGTTCCTCCAAAAACGTTATCATCCGATTCCGCTTCAAAGACGAACCTTCTAAGTACCTCCCATAAGTAATGTTTCTGAAATGGCCTCAATTGCCTCTTATGGCAGGTTTTGTAAATATATTTAAAGGTAAATGTAATGTCTAAGAAGACTGGTCAGGTTAAGTGGTTCAACGAAAGCAAAGGTTTTGGTTTCATTGAGCAGAACGACGGCGGCAAAGATGTATTCGTACACTTCTCCGCAATCATGACCGACGGTTTCAAGACCCTGGCTGAAGGCCAGCGTGTCGAGTACACCATCCAGGACAGCCCGCGCGGGCCGGCTGCCGCCAACGTTGTTGCTCTGTAAGAATACAGGGAACGCGTATAAGAGATCTTAATACAACCATGGTGACGCCTCAGCGCAGAGTCATGCGGAAGATATTAAGTTCAACAAGCCCGCCTTAGTGCGGGTTTTTTATTTTTTTGCTCACGAGAGGTTTGTTACGAAAAACTTTAGGATGGGCTGGTAGCGTCCAGACAATATAAAAAATGACGTTGTCAAGGATGCTCAAGTAAAAGGATATCAGTTATGTTTAAAAATACCGTGTTAAAAATGGGCCGTGTGAAATGGTTTAATCAGGCCGAAGGCTATGGTTTTATTTCACCGGTAGATGGCAGCGACGAAATCTATGTCAATCGCAACGCTATCGCCAACACCAAAAATAAGTCGTTGAACGAAGGTCAGAACGTTGAGTTCTCGATCTATCGCAGCTCGCATGGGCTGTCCGCGGCAGACGTTATCGCGTTCTGATCGCACCCTCCTTCCTCGCCAGTGCCGGTGTCGCCACCCGCATGCACTGGCGAAGATAAATCCCTCGATATCCACTATTATCAGGCCATTGCCTACTCGTCACGGATATCAGGATGACCACCCCGATGATTTCCCTTACCGCCGCTCGCGCGCTGCACCTTGCCGCCCAGGGGTTGCTTTCTCCGCTTAAACGCCAGGCTCGGCCCGATGACGTCGTGAGCGCGATCCGGCGCATGGGGCTGTTACAAATCGATACCATTAGCGTTGTCGCCCGCAGCCCGTATCTGGTGTTGTTCAGCCGCCTGGGGGCCTATCAGCCGGAATGGCTGGAGCAGGCGCTCGCCGGCCGCCAGCTGTTCGAATATTGGGCGCACGAGGCCTGCTTCCTGCCGATCGAGGATTTTGGTCTGTTGCGACATCGCATGTTGGCGCCCCATGACATGGGTTGGAAATACTCCGCCGACTGGGTGCGGCAGCATCAAGCGGCGATGGAAAGTCTGTTGCGGCACATCGAACGACAGGGGCCGGTGCGTTCCGCGGATTTCAGCGCCGAGAAGAAGGGCAACAGCGGGTGGTGGGACTGGAAGCCGGAGAAACGGCACCTGGAGATCCTGTTTACCGCCGGCAAACTGATGGTGGCCGAACGCCGCAACTTCCACCGGGTTTACGATCTGACCGAAAGGCTGCTTCCGGCCTGGGACGATGCGCGCCATACGCTGCCTGTAGAGCAGGCGCGCCGACAGATGCTGCGCCGTACCTGCCGCTATCTGGGCATTTTTCGCGCCGAATGGTTGGCGGATTATTATCGCTTGAAGCGCGTGGCGCCAAAAGCCTTGCTGGCCGAGTTGCAGGAGCAGGGAGAGATTACGCCGGTGCGGGTAGCGGAGCTGGAAGGGCAGTTCTATGTGCATGAATCACTGGCGGAACTGCTGCCGCTGGCGGAGCAGGGCAAGCTCAAATCGACGGTCACCAGCCTGCTGTCGCCTTTTGATCCGGTGGTTTGGGATCGCCGCCGTGCGCTGGAGCTGTTCGGCTTTGACTATCGTCTGGAGTGTTACACGCCGAAAGAAAAACGCCGCTACGGTTACTTCACGTTGCCGGTGCTGCATCACGGTGAGCTGGTGGGGCGAATTGACGCCAAGGCACACCGCCGCCAGGGCGTATTCGAGATCATCAGTTTCCATGCCGAGCCTCAGGTACGCTTCGGCAAACAGCGGGCGCAGGATATCCGGCAATCCATCGCACGCACGGCCAAATGGCACGGTGCTCAACGCGTAGCGCTGGGCGACATTCCGGCGGCGCTGGCCGCTGAATGGGGAGCTGGCTGGGAAGTGGGATAACGAGCGACGCCGTCGGTGGGGTAAAACGAAGTACCGCGTCGCTCGTTACAAAGGGGCTCAGTGGCTGTAGTTAGCGAACAGAGCGATGATCTTATGCAGACGTTTAATCACGTATCACTGCCTTTTTGTGATTTGTATCACAAAATTCTACGCCGGGATGCGCCGCAGTTCAAGCCGTTGCGCCGGCGTCGTGAGGAAATATCGGCGGGTGGACGCCGCCGGTGATTAACCTGAGGCCGGACGTTATGCTATCCTCATCCCCTTTCCCAGATGACCTATCCCCTTGCGGAGGATGCATGGACCACCGTTTACTCGAAATCGTTGCCTGCCCGGTATGCAACGGCAAACTCTATTTCAATAAAGAAAACCAGGAACTGGTGTGCAAAGCGGACGGGCTGGCTTACCCGCTGCGCGACGGCATTCCGGTGCTGTTGGAAAATGAAGCGCGTGCGCTGTCGCTGGACGAGAAGCACGCATGAGTTTTATCGCTATTATCCCTGCTCGCTACGCCTCGACCCGTTTGCCGGGCAAACCGCTGGCCGATATTCACGGCAAACCGATGGTGGTGCACGTGATGGAGCGCGCCCGTGAGTCCGGCGCCAGCCGCGTCATCGTGGCGACCGATCACCCTGAAGTCGCCAAAGCGGTGGAAGCCGCCGGCGGTGAAGTGTGCATGACCAGTCCGGATCATCATTCCGGCACCGAGCGTTTGGCGGAAGTGATCGCGCATTACGGCTTTGCCGACGACCAGATCATTGTCAACGTGCAGGGCGATGAGCCGCTGATCCCGCCGGTGATCGTGCGGCAGGTGGCGGAGAACCTGGCGGGCAGCCAGGCCGGCATGGCGACGCTGGCGGTGCCGATCGACAGCGCCGAAGAAGCTTTCAATCCTAATGCGGTGAAGGTCGTGATGGATGCGCAGGGTTATGCGCTCTACTTTTCGCGCGCCACCATTCCGTGGGATCGCGAGCGTTTCGCCGCGTCGAAAGAGAGCATCGGCGACAGCCTGTTGCGTCACATCGGTATCTACGCTTACCGCGCCGGCTTCGTGCGCCGCTATGTCAGCTGGGCGCCAAGTCAGCTGGAACAGATCGAGCTGTTGGAACAGCTGCGCGTACTGTGGTACGGTGAAAAAATCCACGTGGCGGTCGCGAAAGCGATCCCGAGCGTGGGGGTCGATACGCCGGAAGATCTCCAGCGCGTGCGCGACAGCATTCAACCCTGAGCCTGAGTTCGTCGGCGCGCTGCGCAACGCGCCGACGATGCAATACCCCCTATCTGATCCCCGTTTTGTTGATCTGCGTTGAAGTATTTTTCCGCTCACCGTTCGATGATGTTACGCATCCCCCTTATTAGCCTGAGGTGAATGCTTTATGGAGCAGTTACGCGCCGAACTGAGCATTGTGCTGGGTGAGTCCATCAGCCGGCTGGAACGGGTGAGCGAGCAGCCTTATGCACACATGTATTCCTTGTACGATCGGCAGGGCAACGCCATGCCGCTGATGGCGAAAAGCTTTATCTGTCAGGGCATCGCCCAGCAAGAGGCGTACAAGCTGTCGATGCTGGCGCGCGACGGGGATATTCGTCTGCCCACGGTGTACGGCGTGGTATGCACCCACCAGGCGCCGTATAAGGAAATTTTGCTGATCGAGCGCCTGCGCGGCGTTTCGGTCGAAGCGCCGACACGTTCGCCGGATCGCTGGAACATGCTGATGGAGCAGATCGTCGATGGGATGTTGGCTTGGCACCGCATCGACAGCCACGGCAGCGTAGGCAGCGTCGACAGTACGCAGGAGAACGACTGGTTTTGCTGGTATCAGCAGCGGGTCGAAGTGCTGTGGGCGACGGTGGTCAATCTCAATACGCCGCAGTTGACCATGGCGGATCGGCGTTTGCTGTATCGCACGCGCGAAGCGCTGACCCATTTCTTCGTCGGTTTCGACGATCCCTGCGTGCTGGTGCACGGCAACCTGTCGCTGCGCAGCATGCTGAAAGATCCCAAAACCGATCAGCTGCTGGCGATGCTGAATCCCGGCGTGGTGCTGTGGGCACCGCGCGAATACGATCTTTTCCGCCTTTGCGAGGCGGGCATGCCCAGCCAACTGCTGTTCAGCTATCTGCAGCGGGCGCCGGTCGCCGATTCATTCCTGGCGCGACGCTGGCTGTACGTGGTGTGGGAAGCGGTAGGGCGTTTGATCCATACCGGCCAGCTGGAGCGGCGGCCGTTCGACTCTGCGTCGCAACAGCTGCTGCCCTGGCTGGCCGGTTGAACGGAACTTACTCGGCGCCGGCGTGATCCGCGCCTTTCAGCCATTGCCACAGGCTGCCCAGCGTTTCATACCAGGCGCGCTCGGTATGGCCGAGGAACATCGACGACGGCGTGGCGCGATCCCAGATATTCAGCGGCGAGTCGATCGCCAACTGGTTGGCCGGCGCCGGGATCGGGTGCAGGCCTTTCGCCTCGAAGAAGCGCATGGCGCGCGGCAGATGGTTGGCGGAGGTCACCAGAATGAACGGTTGCTCGCCGACCAACTTGGCGACCTGAGCGGCTTCTTCCTCGGTATCGCGCGGTTCCCTCAGGATCACCATATCGCTGCGCGGCACGCCCAGGCTTTCGGCCACCAGCGCCGCCGTGGCGGCGTTGCTTTGCATGCTTCCGGCGGATGCGCCGGTAAACACCATTCTGGCGCCGGGATGCGCAAGGTAAAGCCGCACGCCTTCCGTCACGCGCGGCAGGCTGTTGCCGAGCAAATTCGAGCTGGGCGCCCAATCGGGATTGTAGGTATAGCCCCCGCCCAACACCACGATGTAACTGACCGGATCGTTGCCGCGATAAGTCTGGTATTGGGCTTCGATCGGCCGCAGCAGCCGATCGGCCACCGGCTGCAGGCTGAAAAGCAGTAAAAACAGCCAGCTCAGCGTAAAAATCGTCTTACCGCTTTTTTGCCAGCGGGTGAACCACAGCAGCAGCAGCGCCAGCCCCATCAGCAGCATCAACAGCGGCAGCGGCATCAGCATGGCGCCAAAGAACTTTTTCAGGTTGAACAGCATCGAAAATCAGATCCTTTTGGGTGAAAAAGCGGCATCCAGGCATAAACAGGCCGCAAGAAGATACATTCTAAGCCAGTCTGTGCCAAAATAGCAGGTTTGAATGGGCGTGCGCTTTGCCGCCGACAAGAATGAGATCAGCGGAGCCGTTGTCCATGCAGGATCGCAATTTTGACGATATTGCTGAAAAATTTGCGCGTAATATTTACGGCACCACCAAAGGAAAAATCCGCCAGGCGGTGGTTTGGCAGGATCTGACCGGGTTGCTGGCGCAGTTGCCGCAGCGGCCGCTGCGTATCCTCGACGCCGGGGGCGGTGAAGGCCATATGGCCTGCCAACTGGCAGAATTAGGACATCAGGTGTTGTTGTGCGATCTTTCTGGTGAGATGATCCAGCGCGCTGCGCAGCTGGCGGAGCAGAAAGGTGTGAGCCAGAACATGCAATTCGTACAAAGTTCTGCGCAGGATATTGCTCAACATTTGGAACAGCCGGTTGATCTGATATTGTTTCATGCAGTGCTTGAATGGATCGCCGAACCCGAAGCGGCGCTGGAGGCGTTGTATGACTGCCTGACGCCGGGGGGCGCGCTGTCGCTGATGTTCTTCAACGCCAACGGCCTCTTGATGCGCAACGTGGTGTTGGGTAACTTCCAACTGGTGGATCCCGAGGTCAGGCGGCGCCGCAAGCGTTCGCTGTCGCCGCAATATCCGCACGATCCGCTACTGGTCTACGGCTGGCTGGAACAGCTGGGCATGCGCATCAGCGGCAAAACCGGCGTGCGGGTGTTCCACGACTATCTGCAGAGCAGACAGCTGCAAACACAAAAATTTGAAGAGTTACTGGCGCTTGAACAGCACTATTGCCGGCAGGAGCCGTACGTGAGTTTGGGGCGCTATATTCACGTCATGGCGCATAAACCAAACCTGAAGGACGAACTATGAGTGAATTTTCCCAGACAGTACCCGAACTGGTCGCCTGGGCACGGAAAAATGATTTCTCTATTTCGCTCCCTACGGAGCGTCTCGCATTTCTGCTCGCCATCGCCACCCTGAATGGCGAACGGCTGGACGGCGAGATGAGCGAAGGTGAGCTGGTTGATGCATTTCGCCATGTCAGCAAAGGTTTTGAACAGACGCATGAAACGGTGGCGATGCGCGCCAACAATGCGATCAACGACATGGTGCGCCAGCGCCTGTTGAACCGCTTTACCAGCGAACTGGCAGACGGTAATGCGATTTACCGCCTGACGCCGTTGGGTATCGGCATTACCGATTACTATATTCGCCAACGCGAATTCTCCACGCTGCGCCTGTCGATGCAGCTGTCGATCGTGGCGCAGGAACTGAAGCGCGCCGCCGACGCCGCCGACGAAGGCGGCGACGATTTCCATTGGCACCGCAACGTGTTCGCGCCGTTGAAATATTCGGTGGCGGAAATCTTCGACAGCATCGACATGACGCAACGCGTGATGGATGAACAGCAGCAGAGTGTGAAAAACGACATCGCGGCGCTGCTGAGCAAAGACTGGCGGGCGGCGATCTCCAGCTGTGAAATGCTGTTGTCGGAAACCTCAGGCACCCTGCGCGAGCTGCAGGATACGCTGGATGCGGCGGGCGATAAGCTGCAGGCCAACCTGCTGCGCATCCAGGACGCAACCCTCGGCAACGTGGAGCTGGGCTTCGTCGACAAGCTGGTGTTCGATCTGCAGAGCAAGCTGGATCGCATCATCAGCTGGGGCCAGCAGGCGATCGACCTGTGGATCGGCTACGATCGTCACGTGCACAAATTTATCCGTACCGCTATCGATATGGATAAAAACCGCGTGTTCGCCCAACGCCTGCGCCAGTCGGTGCAAACCTATTTCGACCACCCGTGGGCGCTGACCCATGCCAATGCCGATCGTCTGCTGGACATGCGCGACGAAGAACTGGCGCTGCGCAGCGAGGAAGTGACCGGGGAACTGCCGCCGGATCTGGAGTTCGAAGAGTTCAGCGAAATTCGCGAACAGCTGGCGGCGATGATCGAAGAAGCGCTGAAGGTGTACCAGGAACAGCAGATGCCGCTCAACCTTGCAGCGGTGATGCGCGATTACCTGGCGCAATATCCGCGTGCGCGTCATTTCGACGTGGCACGTTTAGTGGTCGACCAGGCAGTGCGCCTCGGTGTGGCTGAAGCAGATTTCTCAGGGTTGCCGGCGGAATGGCAGGCAATCAATGATTACGGAGCCAAGGTCCAGGCCCATGTCATCGACAAATATTGAACAAGTAATGCCAGTCAAACTGGCCAAGGCGCTGTCCAACTCGCTGTTCCCGGCGCTGGACAGCCAACTGCGCGCGGGTCGTCACATCGGTATCGATGAGCTGGACAACCACGCCTTTTTAATGGATTTCCAGGATGAGCTGGAAGAGTTTTACAACCGTTACAGCGTCGAGCTGATTCGGGCGCCGGAAGGCTTCTTCTATTTGCGCCCGCGCTCCACCACGCTGATCCCGCGTTCGGTGCTGTCCGAGCTGGATATGATGGTCGGCAAGATCTTGTGCTACCTGTATCTCAGCCCCGAGCGCCTGGCGCATGAAGGTATCTTCAGCCATCAGGAGCTGTACGACGAGCTGCTGAGCCTGGCCGATGAGAACAAACTGTTGAAGTTCGTCAACCAGCGTTCCACCGGTTCGGATCTCGATCGGCAGAAGCTGCACGAAAAGGTGCGCACCTCGCTGAACCGCCTGCGCCGTCTCGGCATGGTCTATTTCATGGGCAATGACAGCAGCAAGTTCCGCATTACCGAGGCGGTGTTCCGCTTTGGCGCCGACGTGCGCAGCGGCGACGATCCGCGTGAAGCGCAGCTGCGCATGATTCGCGACGGCGAGGCGATGCCGGTTGAAACCAGCCTGTTGCTGAACGATGAGAATGATGCTGAGGATCAGCAGGTTGATAACGCTCCTGACGGTGCAGAGGATGAACAGGAATGATTGAACGCGGTAAATTTCGCTCGCTGACGCTGGTTAACTGGAACGGCTTCTTCGCCCGCACCTTTGATCTCGATGAGTTGGTGACCACGCTGTCCGGCGGTAACGGGGCGGGGAAATCCACCACCATGGCGGCTTTCGTCACCGCATTGATTCCCGATCTGACGTTGCTGCACTTCCGTAACACCACCGAAGCGGGCGCCACCAGCGGTTCGCGTGACAAAGGCCTGCACGGCAAGCTGCGCGCCGGCGTGTGTTACTCCACCCTCGATGTCGTCAACTCGCGCCACCAGCGCGTGGTGGTTGGCGTGCGTCTGCAGCAGGTGGCGGGGCGCGATCGCAAGGTCGATATCAAGCCTTTCACCATCCAGGGCCTGCCGACTGCAGTACAGCCGACCGAGCTGCTGACCCAGACGGTGGGTGAACGCCAGGCGCGCGTGCTGTCGCTGCAAGAATTGAAAGAGCGCGTGGAAGAGATGGAGGGCGTGCAGTTCAAGCAGTTCAACTCCATCACCGATTACCACTCGCTGATGTTCGATCTGGGCGTGATCCCGAAACGCCTGCGTTCGTCCGCCGATCGCAGCAAGTTCTACCGACTGATCGAAGCGTCGCTGTATGGCGGTATCTCCAGCGCCATCACCCGCTCGCTGCGCGATTACTTGCTGCCGGAAAACAGCGGCGTGCGCAAGGCGTTCCAGGACATGGAAGCGGCGTTGCGTGAGAACCGCATGACGCTGGAGGCGATCCGCGTCACCCAGTCGGATCGCGACCTGTTCAAACATTTGATCTCCGAGGCCACCTCTTATGTGGCGGCGGACTATATGCGCCACGCCAACGAACGCCGCATCCATCTGGACGGCGCACTGGCGCTGCGCAGCGATCTGTTGGGCAGCCGCAAGCAGCTGGCCGCCGAACAGTATCGCCATGTGGAAATGGCGCGCGAGCTGAGCGAGCAGAGCGGTGCCGAATCCGATTTGGAAACCGATTACCAGGCCGCCAGCGACCACCTGAATCTGGTGCAGACGGCGATGCGTCAGCAGGAGAAGATCGAACGCTATGAAGCCGATCTGGAAGAGCTGACCTACCGTCTGGAAGAGCAGAACGAAGTGGTGGCCGAGGCGAGCGAACAGCAGGCCGAAAACGAAGCGCGCGCCGAAGCGGCCGAGCTGGAAGTGGATGAGCTGAAGAGCCAGCTGGCCGACTACCAGCAGGCGCTCGACGTGCAGCAGACCCGCGCCATTCAGTATCAGCAGGCTCTGCAGGCGTTGGAGCGCGCGCGCGCGCTGTGCCAACTGCCGGATCTGAGCGCCGACAACGCCGAGCAGTGGCTGGACACTTTCCAGGCCCGCGAGCAGGAAGCGACCGAAGCGCTGCTGATGCTGGAACAGAAGTTGAGCGTGGCCGACGCCGCGCACGGTCAGTTCGAACAGGCCTATCAGCTGGTGGGTAAAATCGCCGGCCAGGTCAGCCGCAGTGAAGCCTGGCAGTGCGCGCGCGAATTGCTGCGCGACTGGCCTTCGCAGCAACACCTCGCCGAGCGCGTTCAGCCGCTGCGTCTGCGCCTGAGCGAACTGGAACAGCGCCTGCGCTCGCAGCTGGACGCCGAGCGCCTGCTGCAAGAGTTTTGCAAGCGCCATGGCCAAGAATACCAGCCTGACGATCTCGACATGCTGCAGCAGGAGCTGGAAGAGCGCCTGGAAGCGCTGTCGCAGAACGTCAGCGAAGCCGGCGAACGCCGCATGGAGATGCGCCAGGAGCTGGAGCAGATCCAGCAGCGCATCCGTGAGCTGACGGCGCGCGCCCCGGTGTGGCTGGCGGCGCAGGACGCCCTGGGCCAGCTCAGCGATCAGAGCGGAGAGCCGCTGGAAAACAGCCAGCAGGTGACCGAATACATGCAGCAGCTGCTGGAGCGCGAGCGCGAAACCACCGTCGAGCGCGACGAAGTGGCGGCCCGCAAGCGTGAAGTGGAAGCGCAGATCGAACGTCTCAGCCAGCCGGGCGGCGCGGAAGATCAGCGCCTGGTCACGTTGGCCGAGCGTTTCGGCGGCGTGCTGCTGTCGGAAATTTACGATGACGTTACCATCGACGACGCGCCTTACTTCTCGGCGCTGTACGGCCCTTCGCGCCACGCCATCGTGGTGCCGGATCTGTCGTTGGTGCGCGAGATGCTGGAAGGGCTGGAAGATTGCCCGGAAGATCTCTACCTGATCGAAGGGGATCCGCAGTCGTTCGATGACAGCGTGTTCGCCGTCGAAGAGCAGGACAAAGCGGTGGTGGTGAAAATCGCCGATCGCCAGTGGCGTTATTCCCGCTATCCGGAAGTGCCGCTGTTCGGCCGTGCGGCGCGCGAAAACCGCCTGGAAGTGCTGCATGCCGAGCGTGAAACGCTGGCGGAACGCTACGCCACGCTGTCGTTCGACGTGCAGAAAACCCAGCGTTCGCACCAGGCTTTCAGCCGCTTTATCGGTACCCATCTGGCGGTGGCGTTCGACGCCGACCCGGAAGCGGAGATCCGCGGCCTGAACGGCCGTCGCGGTGAGATCGAGCGCGCGCTGAACAACCACGAAGCGCAGAACCAGCAGCAGCGTCAGCAGTACGATCAGGCCAAAGAGGGCATTTCCGCGCTCAACCGCCTGATGCCGCTGGTATCGTTGCTGAACGACGAAACGCTGCAGGATCGCGTCGACGAAATCCGCGAAGAGCTGGAAGAAGCACAGGACGCCGCGCGTCATATTCAACAGCATGGCGTATCGCTGACCAAGCTGGAGCCGCTACTGTCGGTGCTGCAAAGCGATCCGCAGCAGCATGAACAGCTGCAACAGGACTACGCGCAGGCGCAAAGCGTGCAGCGTCAGGCTAAACAGCAGGCGTTCGCGTTGACTGAAGTGGTGCAGCGTCGTGCGCACTTCAGCTATACCGACTCCGCCGGTATGCAGAATGCCAACAACGATCTCAACGACAAGCTGCGTCAGCGTCTGGAGCAGGCGGAAGCCGAACGCGCCCGCGCCCGCGAGCAGCTGCGTCAGTATCAAACCCAGTTCACTCAGTACAGCCAGGTGCTGGCCTCGCTGAAAAGCTCGTATGAAGCCAAGCGCGACATGCTGAAAGAGCTGAGCCAGGAACTGGTGGACATCGGCGTGCAGGCCGACGCCAACGCCGAAGCGCGCGCGCGCCAGCGTCGCGACGAACTGCATGCGGCGCTGAGCAACAACCGCGCTCGTCGCAATCAGCTGGAGAAACAGCTAACCTTCTGCGAAGCCGAAATGGATGGCCTGCAGAAAAAACTGCGCAAGCTGGAACGCGACTATCATCAGCTGCGCGAGCAGGTGGTGACCGCCAAGGCGGGATGGTGCGCGGTGATGCGCCTGGTGAAAGACAACGGCGTGGAGCGCCGCCTGCATCGCCGCGAGTTGGCGTATATGGATGGCGACGAACTGCGTTCGATGTCGGATAAGGCGCTCGGTGCGCTGCGTCTGGCGGTAGCGGACAACGAACACCTGCGCGACGTGCTGCGCCTGTCGGAAGATCCGAAGCGCCCGGAGCGTAAAATTCAGTTCTATATCGCGGTCTACCAGCACCTGCGCGAGCGTATCCGTCAGGATATCATCCGTACCGACGATCCGGTCGAGGCCATCGAGCAGATGGAGATCGAGCTGGGCCGTCTGACCGAAGAGCTGACCGCGCGCGAGCAGAAGCTGGCGATCAGTTCGAAAAGCGTGGCCAACATCATCCGCAAAACCATTCAGCGCGAACAGAACCGCATTCGCATGCTGAACCAGGGGCTGCAGGCCGTTGCCTTCGGCCAGGTGAAGAGCGTGCGCCTGAACGTCAACGTGCGAGAAGCACACGCCACCCTGTTGGACGTGCTCTCCGAACAGCAGGAACAGCATCAGGATCTGTTCAACAGCAACCGCCTGACCTTCTCCGAAGCGTTGGCCAAGCTGTACCAGCGCCTGAATCCGCAGATCGACATGGGGCAGCGCACGCCGCAGACCATCGGCGAGGAGTTGCTCGATTACCGCAACTACCTGGAGATGGAGGTGGAGGTATATCGCGGTTCCGACGGCTGGCTGCGTGCGGAAAGTGGCGCGCTGTCTACCGGTGAAGCCATCGGTACCGGGATGTCAATCCTGGTGATGGTGGTGCAGAGCTGGGAAGAAGAATCCCGTCGTCTGCGCGGTAAAGACATCTCGCCGTGCCGCCTGCTGTTCCTCGATGAAGCGGCGCGTCTGGATGCCAAATCGATCGCCACGCTGTTCGAACTGTGCGACCGTCTGGAGATGCAGCTTATCATCGCGGCGCCGGAAAACATCAGTCCGGAGAAGGGCACCACCTATAAACTGGTGCGTAAGGTGTTCCAGAACCACGAGCATGTACACGTGGTGGGGCTGCGCGGTTTCGCCAGCGAGCCGCCGGCGTTGGGCACTGCGCCGGTCGAAACGCCGTAACGCAAAAAAACGCCCTAAAAATCTGAAAATAGCCGCCGCAGGGTGGCTATTTTTTTGTGCGCGTGGATGATAGTCCTGCTTTTTTATCCGTTGAAAAGCGGTTAGTTTAATCACATAAACAGTTATTCGACGCCCGCAGGGCGAAACGGCCTTTCTGTTTGTATACTGAAACTATATGCAGTTTTTGACGTTTTTTTTGTGAGCATACAGGGGGCAAGGGATGGTGCTTAAAAAGGGAAACTCTCTACGACGTTTGGCGCTGAGTGGCGCTATCGCCTGTAGTCTTGTGTCGTCGTTTTCCGCATCGGCCACCGTGACGGCGTTACCGGTGGCATCAGCAGGCATGTCCGTTGCGCAGAGCCGTTCTGAACTGTTGGCCGCGCTGCCGCGCGGCATGGAACTGCATTACCTTTCCACGCTGGCACCGCTGTATGCGGCGAATCATATGCAGCCGATGTGGCAGGATCGCGAGGCCGTTCAGCAGTTTCAACAGCAACTGGCAGAGCTGGCGATGTCCGGCGTGCAGCCGCAGTTCACCCAATGGGTGAAAATGTTGACCAATCCGGCGCTCAATGACGTAGGCCGCGATGTGGTGCTGTCCGATGCGATGCTGGGCTACCTGCAGTTCGTGTCCGCTATCGGCGCCAACGGCAACAACTGGCTGTACAGCAATATTCCCTACAAGCTTGGTTTGCCGCCTAATGCGGTGATCAACCAATGGCAGCTGGCGGTGCGCCAGGCGCGCACCCTGAGCTACGTGAACTCGCTCGCGCCGCAGCATCCGCAATACGCCAAAATGCATCAGGCGCTGCGCGACATGCTGGCGGATAATCGTCCCTGGCCGCAGGTGGGCAGCGGCCCGAGCCTGCGCCCTGGGCAAATGAGCAATGATATTCCGGCGCTGCGGGAAATCCTGACCCGCACCGGCATGCTGGCCGCCTCGGCGCCTGAAGCGGAGCCGGAGCCGGCGGTGGTTTCGGCGAAGAGCAATGAGCCGGACGACGGCGGGCTGACGGTAGACGAAGAAAAAAGCCGCGTGACGGTCAGCCCATCGGCGGCGCCGGTGACGGAACTGACGGCGGAGCAGACACCGCCGCAGGTCGGCAGCGTGGTGAGCGACAACCTCTACACCAACGAGCTGGTGGAGGGCGTCAAGCGCTTCCAAAAATGGCAGGGGCTGACGGCGGACGGCGTGATTGGCGTGCGCACCCGCGAGTGGCTCAACGTGTCGCCAAAGACTCGCGCCGCGCTGCTGGCGCTGAATATCCAGCGCCTGCGAATTTTACCGGGGCATGTCAGCACCGGCATTATGGTGAATATTCCCAACTATTCGCTGACCTACTACCAGAACGGCAACGAGGTGCTCTCTTCCCGCGTTATCGTCGGGCGCCCAAGCCGCAAGACGCCGCTGATGAGCAGCGCCTTGAACAACGTGGTGGTCAACCCGCCGTGGAACGTGCCGACCACTCTGGTGCGCGAGGATATTGTGCCGAAGGCGATGCGCGACGGTAATTATTTCCAGAAACACGGCTATACCGTGCTGTCGGGCTGGAGCAACGACGCGGAAGTGATCAATCCGGCGATGATCGACTGGAGCATGGTCTCTGCACGCAATTTCCCCTATCGCGTGCGCCAGGCACCGGGCGCCACCAACTCACTGGGGCGCTTCAAGTTCAACATGCCGAGTTCAGACGCTATCTACCTGCACGATACCCCGAACCACAGCCTGTTCCAGAAAGACATTCGCGCGCTCAGCTCCGGCTGCGTGCGGGTGAACAAAGCGTCCGATTTGGCGAATATGCTGCTGCAGGATGCCGGCTGGAACAACAGCCGCGTTTCTTCCACGCTGAAAGAGGGGAATACCACTTATGTGAATATTCGCCAGCGTATTCCCGTAAAACTGTATTATCTGACCGCCTGGGTTTCGGATGACGGCCAACCGCAATTCCGCACAGATATTTACAATTATGATAATACGGTGCGATCGGGCGCACAAATTTTGGCTCAGGCCAAAAAATTAATGCAGTAAATGCAGTAATTATAAATAAATAACGGTCAGAATGTTTGGCTATACCGCAGGCCCCCACAGGCGGGGGCCTGTAAACCTAGGCGTATCGCGGGTTGACTCAGCATACGCAGGCGGTTATGGTTCGGACAGTGCGCTGCTTTGTGCATTTATTTTGACATTCTTGCCGGGTTTAACAGAGTCATGGACAAAATTGATCATCACCGCCGTAAATGGCTGGCGCTAGGTGGCGCTGCTATGGGCATAGCGCTGCTCCCAGGGCAGGCGTTTGCCAGTCTTTCCACCGCTCGACCGCGTATTTTAGTGCTGAATAACCTGAATACCGGTGAATCTATTAAAGCCGAGTTCTTTGACGGCAAAGGTTACAATAAAGAAGAGTTGGTTCGGCTAAATCATCTGTTCCGCGATTATCGCGCCAACAAGGTCAAATCGATCGATCCCAGCTTGTTTGATCACCTCTACCGCCTGCAGGGGCTGCTGGGTACCAGCAAGCCGGTGCAGCTGATCTCCGGTTACCGTTCCGTAGATACCAACAATGAACTGCGCGCTCACAGCCGCGGCGTGGCCAAGCACAGCTACCACACCAAGGGCCAGGCGATGGATTTCCATATCGAAGGTATCCAATTGAGTAATATCCGTAAAGCGGCGTTAAAAATGCGCGCCGGTGGTGTAGGATATTACCCACGTAGCAACTTCGTGCACATCGATACCGGCCCGGTTCGGAACTGGTAACCGCTGTGCCCTCAGTGAATAACGCCGCTCCTTGCGGAGGCGGCGTTATTGTCGTTGGAGCCTTATGAAATACCATCTTATTCCCGTTACCGCCTTCAGCCAGAACTGCAGTCTGATCTGGTGTGAAAACACGCAACAGGCGGCGTTGGTCGATCCCGGCGGCGAAGCGGAAAAAATTAAAGCGGAAGTGGCGCAGCAGGGCGTGACAATTACGCAGATTTTGCTGACGCACGGCCATTTGGATCACGTCGGCGCGGCGGCGGAGCTGGCGGATCATTATCAGGTGCCGATTTACGGCCCGGATAAAGAGGACGCTTTTTGGCTGGACGGTTTGCCGGCGCAGAGCCGGATGTTCGGGCTGGAAGAGTGTGCGCCGCTGACGCCGACTCGCTGGCTGTCGGAAGGCGATGAGATGCGGGTGGGCGAGATGACGCTCAAGGTGCTGCATTGCCCAGGGCATACGCCGGGCCACATCGTCTTTATTAATGAACAGGCGCGTTTGGCGCTGGTGGGGGACGTGCTGTTTAACGGCGGCGTGGGGCGCAGCGACTTCCCGCGCGGTGACCATCAGGCGCTGATCGCCTCTATTCGCACCAAGCTGCTGCCGCTGGGTGACGACATGCGCTTTATTCCCGGCCACGGCCCGATGTCGACCTTCGGCCACGAACGCCAGACCAACCCGTTCCTGCGTGAAGAGCCGGCGGTGTGGTAACGATTATTTCCCGGCAGAAATAATCAAGGGGCGCTTAGAGCGCCCCTTTTTTATGTCCTGATGGCCTGCGCCGACGCGCTTAGAGCACGGCGACGATGGCTTCGCACAGCGACGCCATGTTGTCCGGCGTCATGCCGGCAACGTTAACCCGGCCCGAGTTCACGGCGTAGACGCCAAACTCTTCGCGCAGACGCAGCACCTGTTCTTTGGTCAGGCCGCTGAACGAGAACATGCCGTTCTGCTGGATGATGAAGCTGAAGTCCTGCTGTGCGCCTTTCTCCTGCAGAGTGTTCACGAACAGCTGACGCATGCGGTGAATGCGCTGACGCATATCGGTCAGCTCCTGCTCCCACATCGCACGCAGCGCGTCATTGCCCAGAATGGTGGCGACAACGGCCGCGCCGTGTGACGGCGGGTTGGAGTAGTTGGCGCGGATAGCCGCTTTCACCTGGCTAAAGGCGCGATCGGCGGTCTCGGCATCGGCGGCAACAATGGTGCAAGCGCCGACGCGCTCATTGTACAGACCGAAGTTTTTCGAGTAGGAGCTGGCGACGATCAACTCTTTATGTTTGGCGGCGAAAATACGCAGACCTTGCGCGTCTTCTTCCAGCCCGTTGGCGAAGCCCTGATAAGCGAAGTCGAACAGCGGCAGCCAGCCGTTGACGACGGAAAGCTCAGCCAACTGAGCCCACTGCTCCGCCGTCGGATCGATACCGGTCGGGTTATGGCAGCAGCCGTGGAACAGCACCACATCACCGGCCTGCGCCTGTTTCAGGCTGTTCAGCAGGCCGTCAAAGTCCAGCGCGTGGTTGGCGGCGTCGTAATAGGCGTATTCCAGCACTTCCAGGCCCACGGCGCTAAAGACGTTTTTGTGGTTCGGCCAGCTTGGGTTGCTGATCCAGATGCGTTTGGCGCTGGTCTGGTTAGCGATAAAGTCTGCCGCCACGCGCAGGCCGCCGGTGCCGCCTGGCGTCTGTGCGGTGCGCGCGCGACGATCGGCGACGATCGGGCTCTCTTTACCGAACAGCAGCTCTTGCGTGCAGCTGGCGAACGCCGGGATGCCCTCAATGCCGAGATAGTTTTTAGTGGTCTCATTTTCCAGCAGATACTGTTCAGCTTTTTTTACGCTGGTCAGCACCGGGGTTTTACCGGTTTCGTCTTTATAAACGCCAATCCCTAAATTGATTTTATTCGGGCGGGCGTCGGCGCGGAAAATGTCGGTCAGGCCCAGGATCGGGTCGGCGGGTGCGGCGGTGATTTTTTCAAACATGTCAGGTGCTTCCAAATCTCGGAGTTAAGCAGACAGAAGCATCAGGGTAACGCCAGTTACCGGCTTTGCCAACCGTTTGCGACAAAAACACCGCGATCTTGCGAAGGGGGAGTATTAGGCAGAAAAAATGATGGGGAAGGAGAAATTGGCAGGATAAAAAGTTACCGGCTGACACAAACAAAAACAGGGCCGAAGCCCTGTTTTTTAACTTAGCTGACGGTAAACCGCCGTTAAGCGAGACAACTTAGAACTGGTACACCAGACCAACAGCTACGATATCGTCAGTAGCGGTGCCGGTTGCTTTGGTGAACGCGTTGTCATCCAGCAGGTTGATTTTGTAATCAACGTAGGTGGACATGTTTTTGTTGAAGTAGTAAGTGGTACCAACAGAAACATATTTAACCAGATCCTGGTCAGAACCTGCGCCTGGGACGTTCAGGTTTTTACCTTTAGACTGCAGGTAAGACACTTCTGGACGCAGACCGAAGTCGAACTGGTACTGAGCAGTCACTTCGAAGTTCTGAGTTTTGCTGGCGAAACCGCCGCATTTTTCAGAAGCAGCACAGGTGTTAGTGAAGTCACCGCCGCCGAATGGAGTCATGTTACGAGTTTCTGCGTACATGGCCGCCAGGTAAACGTTGTTGGCGTCGTATTTCGCGCCCACGGTCCATGCGTCAGCCTTGTCGCCACGCTCGTTGGAACGCAGTTTCTGATCGTCGGTACGGTTGGAAGAAGCGTATGCAGCGCCGAAGCTTACGCCTTCGCCGATGTCATAAGTAGAGGAGATACCCCAGCCGTCGCCGTTCTGTTTCTTAACGTCACGACCGTCGTTCTGGTTCTTGCCCTGGTATTGCAGAGCGAAGTTCAGACCGTCAACCAGACCGAAGAAGTTGTTGTTACGATAGGTCGCAACGCCGTTGGTACGGCCGGTCATGAAGTTGTCGGTGTAGGTGTAGGTATCGCCACCGAACTCTGGCAGCATATCGGTCCAGCCTTCCACGTCGTACAGTACGCCGTAGTTACGGCCGTAGTCGAAGGAGCCGTAGTCAGCGAATTTCAGACCGGCGAAGCCCAGACGGGTTTTGGTGCCTTCGGTGCCCTGAGACTCGGAGTGGTTGGACTGAACGTTGTATTCCCACTGGCCGTAACCGGTCAGTTGGTCAGTAATTTGGGTTTCACCTTTGAAGCCAAAACGAACATAGGTCT
The DNA here is from genome assembly GCF_059801225.1 of Serratia sp. Ae19-1. NCBI lineage: Bacteria > Pseudomonadati > Pseudomonadota > Gammaproteobacteria > Enterobacterales > Yersiniaceae > Serratia > Serratia sp. Ae19-1. The sequence continues at coordinate 927,157 of NZ_JBCHWD010000001.1, forward strand.
GATCGCCGTCATTACCTTTGTCTTTGGAGAAGTAGTGCAGACCGTCAACTTTGCCGTACAGATCCAGCTTGTTGCCGTCTTTGTTGTAGATTTCAGCTGCGTTTGCTGCACCAGCAGCCAACAGAGCCGGGATAACCACTGCAAGAATGTTGCGCTTCATCATTATTACCCTCATTGGTGTTATTCGGACACCTTTGCCACTGCCGCCAATAATTCTTTGGGAACTATTGTTGATAGATTGGTGTCGTCCTGTGTCTGAACGCAGTGTTCCATTCACAGGCGGGTTAATCTAGGACGAAAATGATACCAATGTCCCAATCAGGTTGCAAAAAGAAAGTATGTGTAACTAAATGTAATTTTTAGGGAACTTTGTGACGTGCGTCAATATTAAAAAATGCGAAAGGCCAGCGATGCTGGCCTTTGTTTTGTAACGAAATCGTTTAAAAAACGTTTGATCGTATAAATTAGAAGCTTGCGTTACGTGGTGTGCGTGGGAATGGGATCACATCGCGCACGTTTTGCACGCCGGTGACATAGGCGATTAAACGTTCAAAGCCCAGGCCGAAACCAGAGTGCGGCACGGTGCCGTAGCGGCGCAGATCGCGGTACCACCAGTAGTCTTCTTTATTCAGACCCATCTCTTCCAGACGCTGATCGAGCACGTCGAGGCGTTCTTCACGCTGCGAGCCACCGATGATTTCACCGATGCCCGGTGCCAACACGTCCATGGCCGCGACGGTTTTGCCGTCTTCGTTCATACGCATATAGAAGGCTTTGATGTCTTTCGGGTAGTTTTTCACCACCACCGGCGCCTGGAAGTGTTTCTCTGCCAGGTAACGCTCATGTTCGGAAGAGAGATCGATGCCCCAGGAAACCGGGTTTTCGAAGGTTTGGCCCGAGGCCATCAGGATTTCGATGGCGTCGGTGTAGTCCACTTGGGCGAAATCGGAAGAAACGAAGCGCTCCAGACGGGCGATAGCGTCTTTATCTACGCGCTCGGCGAAGAATTTCAGGTCATCGGCGCGCTCATCCAGCACCGCCTGGAACACATACTTCAGCATGCTTTCGGCCAGGCCGGCAACGTCGTCCAGCGTAGCGAAGGCCACTTCCGGCTCGATCATCCAGAATTCCGCCAGGTGACGGCTGGTGTTGGAGTTTTCAGCGCGGAAGGTTGGGCCGAAGGTGTAAACCTTGGACAGCGCGCAGGCGTAGGTTTCGCCGTTCAGCTGGCCGGAAACGGTGAGGAAGGCTTCCTTACCGAAGAAGTCTTCGCTGAAGTCGACGGCGCCCTTGTCGGTGCGCGGCAGGTTTTCCAGATCCAGCGTGGATACGCGGAACATCTCGCCGGCGCCTTCGGTGTCGGAGGCGGTGATCAGCGGGGTGGACACCCAGAAATAGCCATTTTCATGGAAGAAGCGATGGATCGCCTGCGCCAGGGTATGACGCACGCGCGCCACGGCGCCGATCAGGTTGGTGCGCGGGCGCAGGTGGGCCACTTCGCGCAGGTATTCAATGCTGTGACGTTTGGCCGCCATCGGGTAGGTGTCCGGATCGTCGACCCAGCCGACCACTTTGATCGCGGTGGCTTGCAGTTCGAAGCTCTGGCCTTCGCCCGGTGAGGCGACAACCTTGCCGGTGACCTCAACCGAACAACCGGTCGTCAGATGCAGCACTTCATCCTGATAATTCGGCAGAGAATTATTAACGACGGCCTGTAACGGATCAAAGCAGGAACCGTCATAGACGGCCAGGAAGGAGATACCAGCTTTTGAATCTCTCCGGGTACGTACCCAGCCGCGTACGGTGACTTCACTGTCAACCGCAGCACGACCTTGCAGTACGTCGACTACAGGCACTACGCTCATAGATTTCTCTCTTTAATAATTTGGTTTAGAAATAGCTTACAACCCAAGAATATGGGGGTAATGGCTATGTTACTTGCCGCGGTGCAGAGCACAAGCAGAAATCATCGGATTGGCGCAACATTTATCGCGGCTGGCTGAAAAGAGGGCGTTCGGAAATAAAAACGAAAAAGCCGGCGCGGAAACCGGGCCGGCTTTCTTTATATAAAGAAGGATCAGCTGGCCTTCTTCACCAGCGGCAGATCGAAGGCTTTGCGCAGGGCTCTGACGAACGCCTGATCCTGGCAGATGGTCTTGCCGGGGCTGTCGGAGAGCTTAGCCACCGGCTTGCCTTTGCACTCGACCAGTTTGATCACGATATTCAACGGCTTGACGCCCGGAATATCGCAGGTCAGGCGCGTGCCGATACCGAAGCCGAGATTGATGCGTTGATAGAAGTGGCGATAGAGCGCCAGCGCTTTTTCCAGATCCAGGTTGTCCGAGAACACCAGCGTTTTGCTCATCGGATCGATGCCCAGCTTCTGGTAGTGGGCAATGGCTTTTTCACCCCACTCGACGGGATCGCCCGAATCGTGGCGCAGCCCCTGATAACGCTCGGCGAACTGCGGGCCGAAGTCGCGCAGGAAGGCGTCCATAGTGATGCAGTCGGTGAGCGCGATGCCCAGCTGGTCCGGGTATTCATCCAACCAGGCTTGCAATGCGGCGCGCTGGCTGTTGGCCAGCACCGGGCTTATCTGCTGATGTGCCTGGAACCACTCATGCGCCTGGGTACCGACCGGCGCCAGACCGAGTTGGTGCGCCAAATCGTAATTGCTGGTGCCCGACAGATAGGGGAACTCGGCCTGCAAGGTGCTGACGATGGCCTGCTGCACGCCCTGAGAGAAACGGCGACGGGTGCCGAAGTCCATCAGCTTGAAACGCGAGAGATCCAGGTCGCCCGCCAGCGTTTTGAACTGCGCCAGTTTGGTTTGCAGGTGCGCGACCGCCTGTTCCGGCGTCGCCAGCGGAGAGCGCCGACGGTGCACCACTTCGCTGATCACCGCCAGCAGCGGCACTTCCCACATGATCACTTCGCGCCATGGCCCGGCGATGCGGATTTGCAGCCTGCCGTCGCGGTTGTCGATAGACACCTGCTGCGGATCATAGCGGAAGGTGCGCAGCCAGTTCAGGTAATCCTGGCGGAAAAAGGGCAGGCCCGAGAGGTAAGCGAATTCGGCATCGGTCAGCGCCAGCTGACTCATCAGCGCCACCTGCGCGCGGATCTCGTCGGCATATTCGCCCAGCAGTTCGTCGCCGCGGCAGCGGAATTCCGCCGCCACGCTGATCGCGGGATAGCGATGGAACACTGCTTGCTGCATATGAAGCTTGTAAGCATCGGTATCAAGCAGTGATGTCAAAATCGGGGAAGCGTATTGAGTCATAGCGCGTTACAGCATCCTCGTCAGGCGCGTGTCCAAATCCGGATAATCATAAAAGTGGGGGTGGAGTATACCCGGATTATCCTGTTATTGAAGCTGCATCACACCATAAATCACCAAAGCGGGTCGAGGATTAAACGTGCCTTTATGGCGGTCTGGCGGCGGCGGGGCGACAAAAAAGTCAGATATGCCTGTAAGGTGAATGACTTAGCCTAATTAGTCATAAAAATTATAATGTTAATTATTTTAAACAACAAATCAGATAAACCCGGCCAGGGTATGCACGCTGACCCGATCCTTGCCGTTCTTTTTGCAAAAATAGAGCGCTTCGTCCGCCTGCTTGATCGCTGCCTGCAGCGCGCTGAACGCGCTGACCGGCGCAATGCCGCAACTGGTGGTGAAACGCACCTGCCGTCCGTCGGCCAGATTTAACGTCAGTCCATGGGTGCGCGCGCGCAACTGTTCCATGATGTCCCGCGCATTGTCCAACGAACAGCTGCCCAGCAGCACCGCAAACTCTTCGCCGCCGTAGCGGCAGAAAATGTCGCTGGCGCGGAACGCGCGCTGCAACAAGTGGCCGAACTCCACCAGCACCCGATCCCCGACGTCGTGGCCATAGCAGTCGTTGAGCTGTTTGAAATTGTCGATATCGATCAGGCAAAAGGCCTGCGGATAGCTGCCGGCGCCCAATAGCTGACATTCGAGGAAGAATTTACGGCGGTTATAAATGTTGGTGAGCGGATCGAGGAAGGAAGAGGCCTCGAGCTCTTTAATCAGCAGCTGTTTCTCGCTCTCCAGCGAGACCTTGTCCAGCTGATATTGTCTGAGTTGCTGAATGGCGTCGCTGATGGCGATCAGCTCCCGGCTGTAGAAAGCCTCATTGCGATCGATATTCATCTCGCCGCGCGACAATCGCACGATATTGTTGTGGGTCTTGGTCAACCAGCGGTTGATGCTGGTGCAAAATACCAGCGCCGGCAAGATAAACAGCAGCACCACCAGACCGGCCAGCGCGATCATGCCGTAAATGGTGGTCTGGCTGTCATAAATTTTGTGACGCGAAGCGACGGTTTCCAGCTCGAAACTGCGTTGATACAGCGCCTGCGAAAGCCCGCTCAGTTCGTCGACATAATGCGAAATAAGCGCCGCGGGATAGGGCTTTTGGGTATTGATGGCGGTATACAGTCCATCGGTAATCTGCTTGAGGCGCTCGGCGGACACCTCGGTGAGCAATTGGTTGACGATGTCGGTGGTTTGCACGTCGTCGTAGTTGATCTTCATGAAGATCAATCGGGTGCTCAGCGCGTTCAGTACGCCGGTCAGCTGGATGGACTTCAGGTAGGCGTCTTTGCGATCGAGCGGGCTGACATTGACGTCGATAATCTGATCGCTTAACTCCGTCAGTGACATATTCAGCCGATTGTTGAGGCGGATGGCCTCGAGAAACATAAAGGAATCGGTATCCACCATCCGGGTATCGTAGGTGTAGCGATAATAGCTCTTGCTGGTTTGCGAGATGTAATAGGCACTGTTGATGTTGAACAGATTGGCGTTGGCGTTGTTGACCTGCGAAAGCTGCAGATTGTCGTTATCCAGCAGCTGTTCCAGCAGGCCGATCATCGACAGCGCGGCGATTTTTTGCCGCACCCCGAGCTGTTTGGCGACCGCATCGTTCAGGTGCTCGCGGATCCGGGCGATTTTCTCGCGCGCCGCCCGATCGGCGGCCAGACATTGCGCGCGGGTGATTTGCGGATCGATCAGGCTCAATCGCTTGAGGCGGTGGGCCTGCAGAGATGCCTGAAAGGCCTCGGAGATTTCTTTGGCGCGATCGATCTTATACAGGTTGAGCTGGTTATCACGGTATTCGGTATGGGCTTCGAGCAGCTCCTCGACAATGAACAGCGAGAAGGAAGTCATCAGGCACAGGGTGAAAAAATAGATTGCGTATTTAATCTTCATAATGCGAGCCATCCCTGAACCTGATTCAGCAATTATACCATCATGCCGCCGGCACCGCCTTAACTATGCCGGGGCGCACCGATGGCCTCTTTTTAGCATTTAATGCTGAATTTTATTTAGCCACTGGTCACCCACTCCTGCGCCCGGCGGGCGATTTATGACTTGCTTCTGATTTCTCTATCGCGAACGCCCGGCGACTCTGGGCTTTTCAGCCAGCTGTGATACAGTTTATTCACAATCAGGTCCGCCGGGCGCCGCAGGTGAATATACCGGCTGCGGCGCGGTTGAGAAGAGCGGCTTGGCTCCTATAACTCACTGAGACGTTTAAGGGTTTTTATGACACAACAGCCACAGGCAAAATATCGCCACGATTATCGCGCACCCGATTACACCACGACCGATATCGACTTGGACTTCAGTCTGGACGCGGAAAACACGCGCGTGACCGCCGTCAGCAAAATCAAACGTCAGGGCGCGGCCGGCGCACCGTTGGTGCTGGATGGCGAGGATCTGACGCTGGTGAGCATTGAGGTCGACGGCCAACCGTGGGGCGCCTATCGTCAGCAGGATAACCAGCTGATCATCGAGGATTTGCCGGCACAATTCACTCTTACCATCGTCAACGATATTCATCCGGCGAAAAACACCGCGCTGGAAGGGCTGTACCTGTCCGGCGATGCGCTGTGCACGCAGTGCGAAGCCGAAGGCTTCCACCATATTACCTACTATCAGGATCGCCCGGACGTGCTGGCGCGTTTTACCACCCGCATCGTGGCCGACAAGGCGCGCTATCCGTTCCTGCTGTCCAACGGCAACCGCATCGGCCAGGGCGAATTGGCCGATGGCCGCCACTGGGTGCAATGGCAGGATCCGTTCCCGAAACCTTGTTACCTGTTTGCGCTGGTGGCGGGGGATTTCGACGTACTGCGCGACAGCTTCACCACCCGTTCCGGCCGTAAGGTAGCGCTGGAGCTGTTCGTCGATCGCGGCAACCTGGATCGCGCCGACTGGGCGATGACCTCGCTGAAGAACTCGATGAAGTGGGACGAGACCCGCTTCGGCCTGGAATACGATCTCGACATCTATATGATCGTGGCGGTCGACTTCTTCAATATGGGCGCGATGGAGAACAAAGGGTTAAATATCTTTAACTCCAAGTATGTGCTGGCCAAGGCGGAAACCGCCACCGACAAGGATTATCTGAACATCGAAGCGGTGATCGGCCATGAATACTTCCACAACTGGACTGGCAACCGCGTCACCTGCCGCGACTGGTTCCAGCTCAGCCTGAAAGAGGGGCTGACGGTGTTCCGCGATCAGGAGTTCAGTTCCGATCTGGGATCACGCTCGGTCAACCGCATCGACAACGTGCGCGTGATGCGCGGCGCACAGTTCGCCGAAGACGCGAGCCCGATGGCGCACGCCATTCGTCCGGACAAAGTGATCGAAATGAACAACTTCTACACCCTGACGGTGTATGAAAAGGGTTCCGAAGTGATCCGCATGATGCACACCCTGTTGGGAGAAGCGAATTTCCAGAAAGGGATGCAGCTCTATTTTGAGCGCCACGACGGCAGCGCCGCCACCTGCGACGACTTCGTGCAGGCGATGGAGGATGCATCCAACGTCGATCTGTCGCGCTTCCGCCGTTGGTATAGCCAGTCCGGTACGCCGCTGTTGACGGTGCGCGACGAGTACGACGCACAAACCCAACAATATCGCCTGCATGTCAGCCAGAAAACCGCGCCGACCGCCGATCAGCCGGAGAAGCTGCCGCTGCATATCCCGCTGGATATCGAATTGTACGACAGCGAAGGCAACGTCATTGCGCTGCAGAAGGGCGGTCTGCCGGTCAACAACGTGCTGAACGTCACCGAAGCGGAGCAGACTTTCGTGTTCGACGGCGTGGCGCACAAGCCGGTGCCGTCGCTGCTGCGCGAATTCTCCGCGCCGGTGAAGCTGGACTATCCGTACAGCGATCAGCAGCTGACCTTCCTGATGCAGCACGCGCGCAATGAATTTGCGCGTTGGGATGCGGCGCAGAGCCTGCTCGCGACCTATATCAAGCTGAACGTGGCGCGGCACCAGCAGAAACAGCCGTTGTCGCTGCCGCTACATGTGGCCGACGCGTTCCGCGCGGTGTTGCTGGACGAGAAGTTGGATCCGGCGCTGGCGGCGCAGATCCTGACGCTGCCGTCGGAGAACGAGATCGCCGAGCTGTTCGCCACCATCGATCCGGAAGCGATCGCTGCAGTGCACGAAGCGATCGTTCGCTGCCTGGCGCGGGAACTGGCCGATGAGTGGCTGGCGGTGTACCACGCCAACAAGACCGACGGCTACCGCGTGGAGCACGCCGAGATCGCCAAACGCGCCTTGCGCAATGTTTGCCTGGGCTATCTGGCGTTTGGCGAAGATGCGGCGCTGGCGGATCAGCTGGTGAGCGAACAGTATCGTCAGGCGGATAACATGACCGACTCGCTGGCGGCGCTGTCCGCCGCGGTCGCGGCCCAGTTGCCGTGCCGCGATGCGCTGTTGGCGGCGTTCGACGAACGCTGGCATCAGGATGGTCTGGTGATGGACAAATGGTTCGTGCTGCAGGGCGGCAGCCCGTCGGCGGACGTGCTGAGCAAGGTGCGTGCGCTGCTGCAACACCGCTCGTTCAGCCTGAGCAACCCGAACCGCACTCGTTCATTGATCGGCGGTTTCGCTTCCGGCAACCCGGCGGCGTTCCACGCTGCGGACGGCAGCGGCTATCAGTTCCTGGCGGAGATCCTGAGCGATCTCAACCAGCGCAACCCGCAGATCGCCGCGCGTCTGATCGAACCGCTGATTCGCTTGAAGCGTTACGATGCCGGCCGCCAGGCGCTGATGCGTAAGGCGCTGGAACAACTGAAAGGGTTGGAAAACCTGTCCGGCGATCTGTACGAGAAGATCAGCAAGGCGCTCGACGCCTGATTTTTTCGCGCTAGAGACATCAAGGGACGGCCTGGGCCGTCCCTTTTTCATTATCAATCCTAAACCACCTCCTATGGAGGTGGTGATCGTTCATGTGGGGCTATGCCCGAAGGATGCTCATGCTAAATACTGCCTCGGTTTGTTACCAGCAAATCAAGGAGTAAGTAGCATGAGCAGATATGAATCTGCTTCCCACGTATTCTATCGATGTCAGTATCATCTCGTATGGACACCGAAGTACAGATACAAAATCCTCAAGGGTAATCTCGGTAAAGAGCTTTACCGCAGCATTTACATCTACTGCAATATGAAAAAATGCAGAGTAGTCGAACTAAATGTTCAGATAGATCATATACATCTGGTAGTTAGAACTCCACCGAGTTTAAGTGTTTCCGAGCTAATGGGATTTGTGAAAGGGCGGACAGCCATCAGGCTGTTCGCTAAGTTTCCTTATCTAAGAAAGCACAAGCTTTGGGGTAATCACTTTTGGCAAAGGGGATATTTTGTGGACTCGGTAGGGGCAAACGAAGAGATAATTCGACGATATGTACGGTACCAGGACAAGGTAGCGAAAGAGGAAGAAGAAAGACAAATGCAGCTAGGGCTAGAAAAGTAGTGTTTAAGCCCCCTTTTAGGGGGCTGTGTCAAAGCCACCTGCTAAGCAGGTGGATTTTTTACTCATTCAATTCGCCGCCCGGCGCGCGGCGTCCGTCGCGGCAGGCGGCGATAGTACCCGTTCCAGCACTTCGGCCTCCAGTTCTGCCAGCCTGGCAGAGCCCTTGCGCCGCGGCCGCGGCAGATCGATGGCGAGATCCAGCCCGATATGCCCCTCTTCGATCAGGATGACCCGATCCGCCAGCGCGATGGCTTCGCTGACGTCGTGCGTGACCAGCAGTACGGTAAAACCGTGCTGTTGCCACAGCGTCTCTATCAGACCTTGCATCTCGATGCGCGTCAGGGCATCCAGCGCTCCGAGCGGTTCATCCAGCAGCAGCAGGCGGGGGCGGTGGATCAGCGCGCGCGCCAGGGCGACCCGCTGCTTTTGTCCGCCGGACAGCGCCGCCGGCCAGTCGCCGGCGCGATCCGCCAAACCGACCGCGGCCAGCGCCTCCAGCGCCGCGTCGCGCCAGTGGCCGCGCAGCCCCAGCCCCACGTTGTCGATCACCGTTTTCCATGGCAGCAGGCGTGCATCCTGAAACATCAGCCGGGTATCCTCTTTGGCGGCGGCGAGTGGCGCGTTGCCGCTGAGCAAAGCGCCGCTGCTGGCCTGTTCCAGGCCGGCCAACAGGCGTAGCAACGTGCTCTTGCCGCAGCCGCTGCGGCCGACCACCGCCACGAACTGCCCGGCGGAAATGCGCAGCTGAATATTGTCCAGCACCGTGCGGTTGCCGTAACGTTTGCCGATGGACTCCAGCGTCACCGGCGTGCCTTGCGCAAGGCGAGCGGGAAGGGTCATAGCGCTTCTCCCTGTTTCAGTTGATAGGCCGGATGCCAGCGTAGCCAAACGCGTTCCAGCAGTTGCGCACCCACGTCCGCCAGCTTGCCGAGCAGGGCGTACAGCACGATCGCCACCACCACCACGTCGGTTTGCAGGAATTCACGGGCGTTCATCGCCAGATAACCGATGCCTGAGTTGGCCGAGATGGTTTCAGCGACGATCAGCGTCAGCCACATGAAGCCGAGGGCGAAACGCACGCCGACCATGATCGACGGCAGTGCGCCCGGCAGCACCACCTGTGTGAACAAGCGGAAGCCGCTCAGGCCATAGCTGCGCGCCATCTCCAACAGGCCGCGATCGATGTTTTTGATGCCGTGATAGGTATTGAGATAGATAGGAAACAGCGTGCCGAGCGCCACCAGAAAGATCTTGGCGGATTCATCGATGCCGAACCACAGGATCACCAGCGGGATCAGCGCCAGATGCGGCACGTTGCGGATCATTTGCACCGAGCTGTCCAGCAGGCGTTCACCCCAGCGCGACAGGCCGGTAATAAAACCGAGGGTAAGCCCGATGCCGCCGCCGATGGCAAAGCCTAACAACGCGCGCTGGCTGCTGATGCTCAGATGCTGCCACAGTTCGCCGCTTTTGCTCAGGCTCCAGAAGGCGGCCAGTACTGCGCTCGGCGCCGGCAAAATGCGGTTGGACAGCCAGCCGGTTTCGACGGCGATTTGCCAGATGATCACCAGCGCCAGCGGCAGCGCCCAAGGGGCCAGCCGGTACAGGATGCGTTGTGCGTTATTTGCCATCGGGGCGCTCCTCAACTCTGCGACACTTTTTGCGGAACATAAATGTTGGCTACCACTTCTCCCTGTGGACGCACCGGCTGAAGACGCGCGGGCGTTTCCTCCTGCGCCAGATCGAGGTGTGGGAACAGCAGTTCGCCGACGCGGTAGGCCTCTTCCAGATGCGGATAGCCGGAGAGAATGAAGGTGTCGATGCCCAGATCGGCATATTCCTGCATGCGCGCCGCGACCGTCGGGCCGTCGCCCACCAGCGCGGTGCCGGCGCCGCCGCGCACCAGGCCGATGCCGGCCCACAGGTTCGGGCTGATCTCCAGGTTATCTTTCTTGCCGCCGTGCAGCGCCGCCATGCGCCGTTGGCCGACGGAGTCGAAGCGCGCAAAAGCCTGCTGTGCATTGGCGATGGTTTCTTCATCAAGGTGAGCGATTAGCCGATCGGCCGCGCGCCAGGCCTCTTCGGTGGTTTCCCGCACGATGACATGCAGGCGGATGCCAAAGCGTACCTGGCGGCCTTTCGCCGCCGCCTTGGCGCGAACTTCTTCGATCTTCTCTTTGACCTGCGCCGGCGGCTCTCCCCAGGTGAGGTACAGTTCCACCTGTTCGGCGGCCAGATCCTGCGCGGCGGCGGAAGATCCGCCAAAATAGAGCGGTGGGCGCGGTTGCTGCACCGGTGGGAACAGCAGTTTGGCGCCTTTCACCTGAATATGCTTGCCGTGGAAATCGACGGTTTCGCCTTCCAGCACCCGGCGCCAGATATGGGTGAACTCGGTCGAGGCTTCGTAGCGTTCTTCATGGCTGAGGTGCAATCCCTCTGCCGCCAGCTCTTCCGGATCGCCGCCGGTAACCAGATTGAACAGCGCGCGCCCGTTGGACAGGCGATCCAGCGTTGCCGCCTGGCGCGCCGCCAGCGTAGGGGAGATGATGCCCGGCCGCAGCGCGACCAAAAACTTCAGCCGCTGAGTGACCGGGATCAGCGAGGCGGCCACCAGCCAGGAGTCTTCGCACGAGCGGCCGGTAGGGATCAACACCCCACCGAATCCCAGCCGATCCGCCGCCTGGGCGATCTGCTGCAAATAGCCGTGATCGACGCTGCGTGCGCCCTGTGCGCTGCCGAGGTAGTGGCCGTCGCCGTGGGTGGGTAAAAACCAGAAAACGTTCAGGCTCATCGTCAATGTTCTCCCATTATTTATTGTGCGCTTGGGCGCCAGATGCGTTGCGAGATATCGACCTTCACCGGCACCAGTCGGTTGGCGTAAAACAGGTCGGCGGTTTGTTGCTGTGCGGCGATGGTATGCGCATCGAGCGGTGTGATGGCGGTCGGTGGGCGGTGATCCAGATAGCTGGCGATCACCGGCTCCGGCAGCCCCATGGCGTTGGCCAGCAGGGTCACGCTTTGCGCCCGGTCGCTGCGGGTCAGCGCATCGGCCTGGGTCAGCACCGTCAAGACCTGGCTGATAAAGCCGCCATTAGCTTCGACATACGGCCGCGCCGCCAAATAGAAGGAACCGGTCTGATTCAGATCGGTGCCGTCGCCGAGCACCCGGACGCCGCCCTGCAGCAGCGCGGCGGAATAATAAGGATCCCAAATGGCCCAGGCATCGACATTGCCCTGTTGGAAGGCGGCGCGCGCATCGGCGGGCGTCAGGTAAGCGGGCTGGATGTCGGTAAATTTCAGGCCGGCCTTTTGCAGCGATCGCAGCAGCAGGTTGTGCGAGCTGGATCCTTTCTGGAAGGCGACCTTATGGCCTTTCAGATCGGCGACGGTTTTGATCGGGCTGTTTTCCGGCACCAGGATCACTTCCGCTTTGGGTTTAGGTGGCTCAACGCCGACATACAGCAGATCAGCCCCCGCGGCCTGCGCGAAGATCGGCGGAATATCGCCGGTGCTGCCCAGATCGATGCTGCCGACGTTCAGGGCTTCCAGCATCTGTGGGCCGGCGGGAAACTCGATCCAGCTGATGCGGGTGGCGGGGAAACGCTCCTCCAGCAGCCGGTGGCTTTTCGCCAGCACCAGGCTGACCGATCCTTTCTGGTAACCGATGCGGAATTGCGCCGGATCCTGCGCGGCGGCGGCGTTGGCCCAGACCAGCGACAGCAGGCCGGTGAAGGCGGCGGCGTTCAGCCAACGGCGCAAAGCGATGCGTTGTTTCATTCAGGCTCTCCTTTTCCAGGCGTTTCAGGCCGTCTGACGCGTCGCCAGCGGTGAGGCGACGCGCAGCGCAGGCGGTTTGCGGCGGCCAAGCGCCAGGTAGAAGCTGGCCAGCGCCTCTTCCAGCCGGGCGGCGACGGCGTCGGTGAGCGTGGCGCTTTCACCGGTCAGTTGGATCTGGCTGTCGTCGGCGAACACGCCGTGCAACACCTCTTGCGCTTTCAGCGCCGCCAGCACCGGCTTCAGCGCATAGTCCACCGCCAGCATGTGGCCGATCGAACCGCCGGTCGCCAGCGGCAGCACCACCTTATGATCCAGTGCGCGCTCCGGCAGCAGATCCAGCAGGGTTTTCAGCGCGCCGGAGAACGACGCCTTATAAACCGGCGTGGAGATCAGCAGGCCGTCGGCCTGCGCCAGTTGGTCGGCAAAGGCCTTGATCGCCGGGCTGTTGAAGTTGGCGTACAGCAGATCTTCGGCATCGAAGTCGTGCAGGGTATAAGCCGTCACCTCCACGCCTTGCTGCCGCAGCCAGTTCTGACTCAGCGAGAGCAGTGCGGCGGAACGTGATGGGATGCGTGGGCTACCGGCCAGTGATATAACGCGCATTGCCACTCCTTATAACTAAAAGTTAGGTTTAATTAGAAAATCAATAGGAAGTGTTTTAAACCTACCAGCAACTGGGCGCGTTTTTTAAATCTCATTTTTTGATTTGGATATGCGCAAAAGCGGATTGGCGCCGATTTGGCGGCGAAGAGAGAAAACGATTGCGTAAAAACGGCTTTTTTTGCCTTTAATCAATTCCAATTGGGCGGGGGATACCGGATAATACGCCCCCGGTTTGCAACCGGGAAATCAGGAGAGTCCATGTACTACCCCCTCATCAGGAAAGCGTTGTTCCAGCTCGATCCGGAGCGCGCGCACGAAGTGACCTTTCGTCAGCTCAGCCGTATTACCGGCACCCCATTAGCGTTTCTTGTCCGTCAGTCCGTGCCGACCAAACCGGTCAGCTGCATGGGGCTGTCGTTTAAAAATCCGTTGGGATTGGCCGCCGGTCTGGATAAAAACGGCGAATGCATCGATGCGTTCGGTGCGATGGGCTTCGGCCATGTGGAAGTCGGCACCGTGACGCCGCGTCCGCAACCGGGCAACGACAAGCCGCGCTTGTTCCGCGTAGTTGAGGCGGAAGGCCTGATCAACCGCATGGGGTTCAATAACCATGGCGTGGACAATCTGGTTGAAAACGTTAAGAAATCCCATTTTGGCGGCATTCTTGGGATCAATATCGGCAAGAATAAAGACACCCCGGTCGAGCAGGGTAAAGACGATTATTTGATCTGCATGGATAAAGTTTATCCGTATGCCGGTTATATCGCGATCAACATCTCTTCACCGAATACGCCGGGGTTACGATCCTTACAGTATGGCGAAGCGCTGGACGATCTTTTGGCGGCGATTAAAAATAAGCAGCAGGAATTACATGCGCGCCATCACAAATATGTGCCGGTGGCGGTAAAGATCGCGCCGGATCTTTCAGAGGAAGAATTGATCCAAATTGCCGATAGCCTGGTGCGGCATAATATCGATGGCGTGATCGCCACCAATACCACCTTGGATCGAAAATTGATCCAGGGATTGAATTACTGCGAGCAAGCGGGCGGGTTAAGCGGGCGTCCGTTGCAATCACGCAGCACCGAGGTGATTCGTCGTCTCTCCACCGAACTGCAAGGACGCCTGCCGATTATCGGCGTGGGCGGCATCGATTCGCTGACGGCGGCGCGCGAAAAAATGGAGGCCGGCGCGAGCCTGCTGCAAATTTATTCCGGATTTATCTATCACGGCCCGCGTTTGATTAAAGATATCGTTACCCATATCTAATATTTTTCCTCTCATTTTATTCCGGGGGTTTATTTCTGCCCCCGGCTCGTCTATATTTTGTTCGTTAGCATAAATATCGTTCGCGGAATTATCCGATGTTTAAGCTATTTTATCGATGATAAAATCGCCTTTTAGGGTGAGTGCGGCGTTGGCGTAGGCAGCGAGAAGGATACGAAATGAAGATAAAACCTGACGATAATTGGCGTTGGTATTTTGATGCCGAACACGATCGGCTAATGTTGGATTTAGCTAATGGTATGATCTTTCGTTCACGTTTCCCGGCCAAAATGTTAACGCCGGACGCCTTCGATGAATGCGCTTTTTGCGTGGATGACGCCGCCCTTTATTTCACTTATGAAGAACAGTGCAAACAGGTCAAGCTCAGCCACGAGCAGCGCGCCGAGCTGGTGCTGAATGCGCTGGTCGCCTACCGTTTCCTGAAACCGCTGATGCCGAAAAGCTGGCATTTCTCGCAGCAGCACTATCCGTTGCAGCCGAAAAACGGCGAACTGGCGGCGGTGAAAGTGATGGAAAGCGGCGCGGAAGCGCGCCTGCTGGTGGTGGAGGCCGGGGATAACGCCAGCCTGTGCCTGCTGGCGCAAAATCAGCTGACGGTGGCCGGCCGCACCATGGTTTTGGGCGACGCCATCAAGGTGATGCACGATCGGCTGAAACCCTGCGCGCAGGATGAAAGCGCCGCCCCGGCTTACGACAGGGCGGTGTAAGGCGGATTACGCCAGGGTTAAATCGCTTTTCGGGATGCAGCTGCAGCACAGGATGGTGCCGTTGTCGCCCAACGCGCTTTTCTTCAGGGGCGCGACCTCACCGCTCACCAACGTAATGCGGCAGCTGCCGCAAATCCCGGCGCGGCAGGAGTAAGGCACGCGAATGCCTTGCTGCTCCAGCTGTTCGAGCAGGATCTGCTGATTGTTGCCGGTAAATACCTTTCCTTCATAGTCGATAGTGACGTTGTGCGCGCTGTCTTGCGGCGCCTGCACGCTCTCCACCACTTTGCCGGCGCCATACGGGCGCGGCGGTTTGGTCGACAATACTTCCACCGTATCGCCCACGCGAATGATGCCGCTGTTGCGTGCGATCATATTCTGGCCGAAATCGATATCGCCGTTGTCGGCGGTGCGGAATTTTTGCAGCGTGCTCAGCGGTTCGCCGCTCGGATGCTTGCGGCCGCGTTCGGTACTGACGGTAGTCAGCACGCAGCGGCTGCAGGGTTTCACCAGATCGAACATCACGTCGCCGACGCGGATCACCTGCCAGCCGTCTTCGGCCCAGGCGGTTGCGCCGCTCACCACCAGGTTGGGGCGAAACTGCTCCAGCTTGATGCTGCCGGGGCAGCGCTGCTGCAGATCGTTGAACGAGGACTGGTTAATCAGCAGATAAGGGTAGCCATCGGCAAACGTCAGCGGAATCTCAGGGTGCTTCTTCACCCGGCGGGTCAACTCCGGCCCCAGCCAGCGCAGCTGCACGTCGCGCTGGAAATAGCCGCTCAGCCAGCGGTTGATCTCATCCGGCGCGATCAGCGCGGTGAAATGGTTGCCCCACACCTCGGTCGGCTGCGGCGCGGCGGCGAAGTCGCTGAAGCGAATGGCGGCGCTTTCGCCGTCCGGCGCGGTCAGGAACAGTCCGTCCGGCAACAGCGCCGGCGTGAACAACACCATCTGCGGGTATTGGCGCGCGGTAATAAAGGTGCCGTCCGGCTCGGTGATCATAAAGTTACGGTCGAAAGCCAGGCCGCTGCTGCCGACCTGGGCGTAAGAAAGCTGCAGACCGCGCAATGATTTAACCGGATGGACGTAGAGTCTGGAAAGCGTAATCACCCTTATCTCCGTGCGATGATTAAATAGAAGGGAGCAACTTTATGACAAGCGGTGCGGATTAGCTATAATGCGCAACAATTTTCTTTTTGGTGATAAGCACGATATGAACTCTCTGTTTGCCAGCACGGCGCGTGGATTGGAAGAACTGTTAAAAAGCGAGCTGGAAGCGCTTGGCGCTCACGACTGCAAAGTGGTGCAGGGTGGGGTACATTTTCAGGGTGACGATCGTCTTCTGTACCAAAGCCTGCTCTGGAGCCGCCTGGCTTCGCGCATTCTGTTGCCGCTGAACGAATTCCGCGTGCACAGCGACCTGGATCTGTACCTCGGGGTGCAGGCGATCGACTGGCCGAGCATTTTTGGCGTGGATAAAACCTTTGCCGTGCATTTCAGCGGCGTGAACGAAGAGATCCGCAACAGCCAGTATGGCGCGCTGAAGGTGAAAGACGCCATCGTCGACAGCTTCACCCGTAAACTGGACCAACGCCCGACGGTCGCCAAGCAGCAGCCGGATATTCGGGTTAACGTCTTCCTGCAACGCGATATGGCCAGCGTGGCCCTCGATCTGAGCGGCGAAGGCCTGCACCAGCGCGGCTATCGCGATCTTACCGGCCAGGCGCCGCTGAAGGAAAACCTGGCGGCCGCCATCGTGCTGCGTTCCGGTTGGCAGCCGGGCACGCCGATGCTCGATCCGATGTGTGGCTCCGGCACGCTGTTGATCGAAGCGGCAATGATCGCCGCCGATCGTGCGCCGGGCCTGCACCGCCAACACTGGGGCTTCAGCGCCTGGAACGGTCACGACGCCGACCTGTGGCGTGAAGTCACCACCGAAGCGCAGGTGCGCGCGCGCCGTGGCCTGCAGGAAACCACTTCTCGCTTCTTCGGGTCCGATATCGATCGCCGGGTGATTGAAATGGCGCGCGGCAACGCCCGCCGCGCCGGCGTCGCCGAGCTGATCACCTTCAACGTCGGTGACGTGGCGCGCTTGACCAATCCACTGCCGGAAGGCCCGCACGGCACCGTGATCAGCAACCCGCCGTACGGCGAACGTCTGGAAAGCGAACCGGCATTGATCGCGCTGCACAACATGCTGGGTCGCGTGATGAAAAGCGCCTTTGGCGGCTGGCAGCTGTCATTGTTCAGCGCTTCGCCGGAGCTGTTGAGCTGCCTGCAGCTGCGCGCCGAGCGCCAGTTCAAGGCGAAGAACGGCCCGCTGGAGTGCGTGCAGAAAAACTATCAGCTGGCGGCAAACCCGGCCGGCGCCGCTACCGGCGGCGTGCAGGTGGCGGAAGATTTCGCCAACCGTCTGCGCAAGAACTTGAAGAAGCTCGACAAGTGGGCGAAGCAGCAAGGCATTGAATGCTACCGCTTGTACGACGCCGATCTGCCAGAATACAACGTTGCGGTGGATCGCTACGGCAGCAAGGTGGTCGTGCAGGAGTATGCGCCGCCGAAAACCGTCGATGCGCAAAAAGCGCGTCAGCGCCTGTTCGATGTGATCAACGCGACGCTGGCGGTGCTGGAATTGCCGTCGAATCAGCTGATCCTGAAAACCCGCGAGCGGCAGAAGGGCAAAAACCAGTACGAGAAACTGGCGCAAAAGGGCGAGTTCCTGTTGGTGGAAGAGTATAACGCCAAGCTGTGGGTCAACCTGACCGACTATCTCGATACCGGCCTGTTCCTCGATCACCGCATCGCGCGCCGCATGCTGGGCGAGATGAGCAACGGCAAAGACTTCCTCAACCTGTTTGCCTATACCGGCACCGCCAGCGTGCACGCCGGGCTGGGCGGCGCGCGCAGCACCACCACGGTGGACATGTCGCGCACCTATCTGGAATGGGCGGAGAAGAACCTGCGCGCCAACGGCCTGACCGGCCGCCAGCATCGGCTGATCCAGGCCGACTGCCTGTCTTGGCTGAGCAACGCCGACGAACAGTTCGACGTGATCTTCATCGATCCGCCGACGTTCTCTAACTCCAAGCGGATGGAGAACACCTTTGACGTGCAGCGCGATCATCTGGCGCTGATGAAAGATTTGAAACGGTTGCTGCGCCGCAACGGGACCATCATGTTCTCGAACAACAAGCGCGGTTTCCAAATGGATATGGCAGGGCTGAGCGCGTTGGGTCTGGAGGCGAAAGAGATCACCGCCAAGACGCTGTCGCAGGATTTTGCCCGTAACCGTCAGATCCACAACTGCTGGCTGGTGACTCACGCCGGCGAAGGAAAATAATTACTATGTCGTTAATCAGCATGTCCGGCGCCTGGCTCTCTTTCAGCGATGCGCCGCTTTTAGACAACACCGAAATTCATATCGAAGACAACGAGCGCGTGTGTCTGGTCGGGCGTAACGGCGCCGGTAAATCCACGCTGCTGAAGATCCTCGGCAAAGAGATCCCGCTGGACGACGGCCGGGTGATCTACGAACAGGATCTGATCGTGGCGCGCTTGCAACAGGATCCGCCGCGCAATATCGGCGGCAGCGTGTTCGATTTCGTGGCGGAAGGCGTCGCGGAGCAGGCGGAACACCTGAAGGCGTATCACGCGATCTCGCACCTGGTGGAAAGCGACCCGAGCGAGAAAAACCTGGCGCGCATGGCGCAAATCATGGAGATCCTCGATCACCAGGGGCTGTGGCAGCTCGACAGCCGCATCAGCGAAGTGCTGCTGCAGCTGGGGCTGAACGGCGACGCCGAACTGTCTTCGCTGTCCGGCGGCTGGCTGCGTAAAGCTGCGCTGGGCCGCGCGCTGGTGAGCTCACCGCGCGTGCTGCTGCTCGACGAACCGACCAACCACCTGGATATCGAAACCATCGACTGGCTGGAAGGCTTCCTGAAAGAGTTCGACGGCAGCATCGTCTTCATCTCGCACGACCGTTCGTTTATCCGCAACATGGCGACGCGCATCGTCGATCTGGATCGCGGCAAGCTGGTCTCCTGGCCGGGCAACTACGATCTGTATCTGCAGAGCAAAGAAGAAGCGCTGCGGGTGGAAGAGCTGCAAAACGCCGAGTTCGACCGCAAGCTGGCGCAGGAAGAGGTCTGGATCCGTCAGGGCATCAAGGCGCGCCGTACCCGCAACGAAGGCCGCGTGCGCGCGCTGAAGGCGCTGCGCGTCGAGCGTTCAGAGCGCCGTGAAGTGATGGGCACCGCCAAGATGCAGGTGGAAGAGGCGACCCGCTCCGGCAAAATCGTGTTCGAGCTGGAAGACGTCAATTATCAGGTCGGCGAGAAAGTGCTGGTGCGTGGTTTCTCCGCCCAGGTGCAACGCGGCGACAAGATTGCGCTGGTGGGGCCTAACGGCTGCGGTAAAACCACGCTGCTGAAACTGATGCTCGGTCAATTGAAAGCCGACAGCGGCCGTGTGCACTGCGGCACCAAGCTGGAAGTGGCTTATTTCGACCAGCACCGCGCCGATCTCGATCCGGAGCGCACGGTGATGGACAACCTGGCGGAAGGCAAGCAGGAAGTGATGGTCAACGGCCGCCCTCGTCACGTCTTGGGTTATCTGCAGGACTTCCTGTTCCACCCGAAACGCGCGATGACGCCGGTGAAGGCGTTGTCGGGCGGTGAGCGTAACCGTCTGCTGTTGGCTAAGCTGTTTCTGAAACCGAGCAATCTGCTGATCCTCGATGAACCAACCAACGATCTCGACGTCGAAACGCTGGAGCTGCTGGAAGAGCTGATCGACGGCTATCAGGGCACCGTGTTGCTGGTCAGTCACGATCGTCAGTTCGTCGACAACTCGGTGACCGAGTGCTGGATCTTCGAAGGTAATGGCGTGATCAACGCCTTCGTCGGCGGCTACTACGATGCGCATCACCAGCGCGCCACGGCGAAACCGATTCGCCAGGCGGCGCCGAGCGCGAGCAAACCGGCGGCGGAGAAGAAGGCCGAACAGCCGAAGAAGGCGGCGGCCAAGCTGAGCTACAACCTGCTGCGCGAACTGGAACAGCTGCCGCAGCGGCTCGAACAGCTGGAGGCGGAAATCGAAGCGCTGCAGGCGCAGATGAGCGACGCCGACTTCTTCACGCGGCCGCACAGCGAAACGCAGGAGGTGCTGACGGCGCTGGCTAACGCCGAGCAGGCGCTGGAGCAGGCCTTCGCCCGCTGGGAAGAGCTGGAAGCGATGAAAAACGGCTGACCGTTGCGATACCGCCCGCGCGCTGCTGCGGGCGGTATCGACGTGCCGGTGAGCAACGTTATTGAGGAGGAATATGGTGTGTTCCCACAACAATCATCAGCAGCATAGTCATTCCGCACCGGCGGCGCAGCAGCAGGATAACCTGATACTGTGCCCGCAATGCGACATGCTGGTGGCGCTGCCGCCGCTGGCCTATGGCAGCAAAGCGGTATGCCCGCGCTGCAAAACCACGCTCAGCGCCCGCTGGGACGAGCCGCGCAAGCGGCCGATCGGTTACGCGCTCAGCGCGTTGTTCATGTTGGTGTTGGCCAACATTTTCCCGTTTATCAACATGCGCGTCGCCGGCCTCGGCAACGAGATCCGACTGATTCAAATTCCGGAAGTCATGGTGGCGGAAGACTACGCCAGCATGGCCACGCTGTTTATGGTGTTCGTGCAGCTGATCCCGGCGTTCTGCATGGTGGCGATCATCCTGCTGTGCGCCAAAGTGCGACTGCCGCTGGGGCTTAAAGAGTGGATGGCCAGGGTGCTGTTCCAGTTCAAGACCTGGTGCATGGTGGAGATTTTCCTCGCCGGGGTGCTGGTCAGCTTCGTCAAGCTGATGGCCTACGGCGATATTGGCATTGGCAGCAGCTTCGTGCCGTATTGCCTGTTCTGTCTGCTGCAGGTACGCGCCTTCCAGTGCGTGGATCGGCGCTGGCTGTGGCAGGACATCGAGCCGGCGCCGCGTCTCGATCGCCCGCTGACGGTGGGGCGCACCGGCATGCGCCAGGGCGTGCGCTCCTGCGCCTGCTGCACGGCGATCCTGCCGGCCAGTCAGGTGCGCTGCCCGCGCTGCCACACCAAGGGCTATGTGCGCCGCCGCCACAGCCTGCAATGGACGCTGGCGCTGCTCGTAACCTCCATCATGCTGTATATTCCAGCCAACCTGATGCCGATCATGGTGACCGAGGCGCTGGGCAACAAGATGAACTCCACCATCATGGCGGGGGTGATCCTGCTGTGGGGAGACGGTTCTTACCCGGTGGCGATGGTGATTTTCATCGCCAGTATCATGGTGCCGTCGCTGAAAATGCTGGCGATCGGCTGGCTGTGCTGGGACGCCAACGGCAGGAAGAAGCCGCGTGCCGACAGTGAGCGCATGCATCTGATTTATGAAGTGGTCGAATTCGTTGGCCGCTGGTCAATGATCGACGTGTTTGTGATCGCCGTATTGTCGGCGCTGGTGCGAATGGGGCAGTTGATGAGCATTTATCCCGCGACGGGCGCCGTGCTGTTCGCGCTGGTGGTGATCCTCACCATGTTCGCCGCCATGACATTTGATCCCCGGCTGACCTGGGATCGCGCAAGTGAAACAATCAACAAGGAGCCGCAAGGTGACGGAAAATAATCATAGCGTCGCGGACGTTGAGAAGATCAAACGCTGGTCGCCGGTGTGGATCATTCCCATCGTGACCGCGCTGATCGGCGCCTGGATCCTGTTTTACCACTTCAGCCATCAGGGGCCGGTGGTGACGCTGGTCACTACGACGGCGGAAGGGCTGGAAGCGGGTAAAACCAAAATCAAAAGCCGCAGCGTTGACGTCGGCGTGGTGGAAACCGTCACGCTGAGCGATGACCTGAGCAAGGTGATGGTGCAGGCGCGCCTTAATTCTGGCATGGAGAAATTGCTGCGCCAGGACTCTGCCTTTTGGGTGGTGAAGCCGCAGATCGGCCGTGAAGGCGTCTCCGGCTTGGGTACGCTGCTCTCCGGCGCCTATATCGAACTGCAGCCGGGCAGCAAGGGTAAAGACGGCAAAGACAATTATCAGCTGTTCGATGCGCCGCCGCTGGCATCCCCGGACGCCAAAGGGCTGCGCATCGTGCTGGACAGCGAAAAATCGGGCCAGCTTAACGCCGGCGATCCGGTGCTGTTCCGCGGCTATCGCGTCGGGTCGGTGGAGACCAGTTACTTCGATCCTAAAGAGCGCGCCATGCGCTATCAGCTGTTCATCACCGCGCCTTATGACCAACTGGTTACCACCAACGTGCGCTTCTGGAAAGACAGCGGCGTGGCGTTCGACATGTCGGCGCAGGGCATGCGGGTGGAGATGGGGTCGTTGACCACGCTGTTCAGTGGCGGTGTCAGCTTCGATGTGCCGGACGGCTGGGATCGCGGTGAGCAGGCGAAAGAGAAGGCGGAATACCAGCTGTTCGACAACCAGCGCAGCACGCAGGATTCGCTGTATACCGTGCATAAAGACTACCTGCTGTTCTTCTCCGATTCGGTACGCGGCCTGCAGCCGGGTGCGCCGGTCGAGTTCCGTGGCATCCGTTTGGGCACGGTGGCGCAGGTGCCGTTCTATAAAGAGGGCATGGCGCAGCGTCTGGATAACGATTACCGCATTCCGGTGCTGATCCGTATCGAGCCGGATCGTTTCCAGAAACAGCTGGGCGGCAACTTCGATATCGAAGGCCACTTGAAAGACGCCGAGTCCCGCGGCATGCGCGCTTCGATGAAGTCCGCTAACCTGCTGACCGGTTCGCTGTATATCGATCTCGACTTCTATCCGCAGGAGAAGGCGTGGAAAGGGCCGCGTGAGGTCTTCGGTTATCCGCTGATGCCGACCACCAGCGGCGGTTTGGCGCAGATCCAGCAGAAGCTGATGCAGACACTGGACAAGATCAACGCGATGCCGATCAATCCGATGATCAACGAAGCGACCAAAACGCTGGCGGAAAGCCAGAAAACCATGAAGTCGACGCAGCAGACCATGAAGTCGCTGAACGACATCATCGCCAGCAAAGAGATGCAGGCGCTGCCGCAGGATATGCAGAAAACGCTGCTGGAGCTGAACCGCAGCATGAAAGGGTTCCAGCCTGGCTCACCGGCTTACAACAAGATGGTGGGCGACATGCAGCGCCTCGACCAGGTGTTGCGTGAGCTGCAGCCGGTGCTGCGCACCCTGAATGAGAAGAGCAACGCGCTGGTGTTTGAAGCCGCCGGCAGCAATGACCCTCAGCCGAAGAAGGCCACTAAATGATGAAATGGATCCCGGTAGCCCTGGCGCTGTTGCTCAGCGCCTGCAGCAGTTCACCACAGAAGACCTACTATCAGTTGCCGGCGCTGGGCGCGCCGGCGGCGGTCAGCAGCAGCGGCGCCTCCACGCGTCAGCTGTGGCTGGAGCACGTGAGCGTGGCGGATTATCTGGCGCAGAGCGGCGTGGTGTATCAGACCAACGACGTCCAGTATGTGATAGCCCAAAATAACCTGTGGGCCAGCCCGCTCGACCAGCAGCTGCAGCAAACGCTGGTCACCAACCTGAGCAGCGCGCTGCCGGGTTGGGTGGTCTCTTCGCAGCCGATGAGCAGCGATCAGGATGTGCTGAACGTGACCATCAGCGGTTTCCACGGCCGCTTTGACGGTAAAGCGATCATTCGCGGCGAGTGGGTGCTGAACCGCCAGGGGCGTTTGATCAAACGGCCGTTCAGCCTGGAGCTGAAACAGGGTGAGGACGGTTATGACGCCCTGGTGCGCACCCTGGCGCAGGGCTGGCAGCAGGAGGCTCAGGCTATCGCAACACAGATGGGCGGCATTTAGTCATAATTTGGTCTAAAATCATCTAATCCCTGTCGGCGTGAAAAGTCTTTTTTTCTCATCGGCAGGGATTTTTATTTCATTTCAAACAGTTAAATCCTTTCCCTGCAGATCAGCCACTTAGCCTTTTCCGCGTGTGTAGCTCACAAATATGACATTGGCGTGAATTTTGCGCATTGATCTTCTGCTCTTTTAGCGCTATTGATTACTCGTGGCTGCGCAAAAAGCAGCCATTGTTTTCTTTCCACCAGACCAAAATGAGGGAAACGAGGCATGAAGAGACAGAAACGCGATCGTCTGGAAAGGGCGCATTCGAGAGGGTATCAGGCAGGTATTTTAGGGCGTTCCAGGGAACATTGTCCCTACCAATCATCAGTGGACGCCCGGTCTCAATGGCTGGGAGGTTGGCGAGAAGCCATGGAAGACAGGGCTGTGACCGCTTAAGCGGCTCCCTGTCAAATAAAAGGAATAACCTCCGCCCTTTGGCGGAGGTTTTTGTTTCAGCGTTTATTCATCCCGCCAGCGTTTCAGCAAAATACTCGCATTCACGCCGCCAAATCCGAAGCCGTTTGATAAGGCGTAGGTCATGTTCATCGACTCCGCCTGTTTCGCGACCAGGTGCAGACCTGCGGCCGCCGGATCGGGGTTATCCAGATTCAGCGTCGCGGGGGCTATCTGATCGCGCAGGGCCAGGGCGGTAAAGATGGTTTCCAGCCCGCCAGCGGCGCCAAGCAGGTGCCCGGTCGCTGATTTTGTCGAGGTCACGGCGACAGTCCCGGCGCTGCCAAACAAATGCTTGATGGCGTTGATTTCGCCCAAATCGCCGACGGGGGTCGAGGTTGCGTGCGCGTTTAAGTGCTGAACCTCCTCGGGAGCGACGTTCGCTTGCTTCAACGCGATTTTCATCGCCCGATAGGCGCCGTTGCCGTCTTCAGCGCCGGAGGTCATGTGGTAGGCATCGGCGCTGGTGCCATAACCGACGATTTCCGCGAGCGGCGTGGCGCCGCGCGCCAGCGCATGTTCCAGCGTTTCAATTACCAGCATGCCGGCGCCTTCCCCCATGACAAACCCGTCCCGGGCGCTGTCGAAGGGCCGGGAGGCCTGGCGCGCCAATTCGGCCGGTGCAGTGGACATGGCGCGCGCGGCGGCGAAGCCGCCCAGGCTGACGGTATCTATCGCGGCCTCGGTACCGCCGCATAGTGCAATATCGGCCTCATCATTGCGGATCAGACGCACCGCATCGCCAATGGCCTGCACGCCGGCCGCGCAGGCGGTGACCGGGGCGCCAATCGGGCCTTTGAAGCGGTGCTTGATTGACACATGCCCGGCCGCCAGGTTGACGAGGAAAGAGGGGATGGTGAACGGCGACAGGCGCTTGGCGCCTCGGCTGTCCGTGGTGCGTACCGCCTGGGCAATCGCCGGGAAACCACCAATGCCCGAGGCAATGACGGTGGCGGTGCGCTCCTGTTTTTCCTCCGTATCGGCTATCCAGCCGGCCTGACGAATGGCTTCGTCGGCTGCCGCGATAGCAAACAGGATAAAGCGATCCATCTTCTTTTGGTCCTTGGGGGCGACGGAGGCGTCGGCGTTGAATCCCGCCTCGGCATCTTGCGCCAGCTCGGGAACCTGTCCTCCCACCTTGACCGGCAGCTCTGCCACGATCTCTTCAGGCAGAGGACGAATACCGGATTCTCCGTTTAACAAACGCTGCCAGATGGTCTCTACGCCGCACCCTAGCGGTGAAACGGCGCCCATGCCGGTAATGACGATACGACGATGGTTCATGATGTCTCCTTGGTCAATTCTGGGAAATTTTCGAGGCGCCGGCGCCGCATCAACTCGGCGCGCTGATGTATGCCGTCACTGGCCGCCGGCCCTGGCGCCAACGTAATAAACCGTTGCGGCACCGGTTGCTGAGTGTCGTGATTGATCAACTGTACCTCGATCGGTTGATCGGAACGGCTGTCGACCAATTGGGCGCTGATGTCACCGTCGGTCAGATGGCGATTACCCCATTGCGAGAGGGCAGCCAGCACGGGGAGAAAATCGTTGCCGCGCTCGGTGAGCAGATACTGATAGCGCGCCGGCCGCGTTTGATAGCGTTCCTTATGCAGAATGCCGTGGGCGACCAAATCCTTCAGCCGTCGGGCCAGCAGAGTTGGCGACATCCCCAGGCTCTGCTGGAATTCGTCGAATCGGGAGAGCCCCTGAAAGGCGTCGCGCAGAATCAGAATGCTCCACCATTCTCCGACGAGATCCAATGAGCGCGCAACCGGGCAAGGCGCATCGCTAAAACGGGTTTTTTGCATTTGATTCCTTTGTAAGTACATTTATTGTAGTTACTAGGTAGACATATTAGGCGATCTTGAAAGGCAAGCAAACAGCAGGAGGAAAAAAACCGTCAGGGCGGTAATAAGGGGCGCGTTTGAGCCGCTGTTGATTTGGCCGCATCAGATAGGAATAGGGCAGAGATAGCGGAGTCAGGGGGTAAAGCAGGCCGTGAGACTTGGGATACTCAGGCACTGAAGGCGAAAGTGATAATCCGCCGATTGGCTTGAAAAGAGAAGGCGGTGGCCGCCTTCTCTTCAGCGCGATTAGAACGCTGCGGTATCCTTGAACAGGCCCACTTTCAGATCGGTGGCGGTGTAGATCACTTCACCGTCAACCAGCACTTCGCCATCGGCGACGCCCATGATTAACTTGCGGGTGATGACGCGCTTGAAATTAATGCGATAGGTCACTTTCTTCGCGGTTGGCAGCACCTGGCCGGTGAACTTGACTTCACCGACGCCCAGCGCGCGGCCTTTGCCTTCGCCGCCCAGCCAGCCGAGGTAGAAGCCGACCAACTGCCACATCGCGTCCAGGCCCAGGCAGCCTGGCATGACCGGATCGCCGATAAAGTGGCAACCGAAGAACCATAGGTCCGGATTAATATCCAGTTCCGCTTCCACATAACCTTTGTTGTGAGTGCCGCCGTCTTCGGTCATCTTGACCACGCGGTCCATCATCAACATGTTACCTGCCGGCAACGGTGGGCCACCGGCGCCGAACAGCTCGCCACGGCCGGATGCTTCGAGGTCTTCTTTCGTATAGGAATCGCGTTTATCTACCATGTTCTCAGTAAGCCTTATTTTAATGAAGGACGCAGGTTAGCTAACACGTGTACGCTGAACAAGTCCGATCAGCCGTGGTTGAACCAGTTGAGCCAGCGCAGCGGCCACGGACGGCGGCGTTCCTGCAGGCTGACCTGCGCAATCCGTTCCTGAATGGCCGCCAACAGATTCGGCTGTTGTTCGTCAGAGTAGAGGCAACCCGTGAGCAAAGGCAAGGCTTCCGCCGCACTTTCGACTGCCCACAGATGGAACTGCCCCTCGCGCACCGCATCGACGATATCTTGACGCAGACACAGGTGGCGCACGTTGGTCACGGGCAATACGACGCCCTGTTTGCCCGTCAGACCGCGACGCAAACAAACCTCGAAGAAACCTTCGACCTTTTCGTTAACGCCGCCTATCGGCTGTACGTTGCCGAATTGGTCGACGGAGCCGGTGACGGCGATCTGTTGAGTGATCGGCTGCTGAGACAGGGCGCTGACCAATGCGCACAGCTCAGCCAGCGAGGCGCTGTCGCCGTCCACTTCACCGTAAGATTGTTCAAAGACGATCGAGGCGGAGAAGGGCAGTTGCTGATCCAGATCCAGCTCGGCGATCAGGAACGCCTGCATGATCATCATGCCTTTCGCGTGCAGGTTGCCGCCCAGTTCGGCTTTGCGCTCGACGTCAGTAAACTCGCCGTCGCCGAGGTGCACAACGCAGCTGATGCGCGATGGTTCGCCGAAGCTGCGCGGATGACCGGGATAATCCAGAACTGACAGCCCGTTGATCTGTCCGACGACTTCACCCTCGGTCTCAATCAGGATCTGGCCCAGTTCGATCTCATCCTGCATACGCTCGGCCAGATAGCTTTCACGCCATTCGCGGGCATTCAACGCCGCTTCAAACGCTTTGGCGGTAATGCGATCCTCTTCGGCATACAGAGCGGCTTCGGACAGCTGCTGACCAAGCCAAACCGGCGAGAGCGGCAGGATGCCCTGGTCGCCACTGTAACGCACCGCCTGGACTATCAGCGGCGACCAGGCGTCGGCCGCCAGCATCGGCAATTGCCGCTCGGCGATCACGCCGTTGACGTAGCCGCACCACTGCGCCATATCACCAACTTCGGTCAGCTGCAGGTCGTCTTCATATTCACCGTAGACCGCTTGTTCACTCAGCTCCGGCTCGATATCGTGGAAATCGGCCAGGCCGTGGCGGTCGCCGACGACGATCAGACGCAGATCCAGCGGCATTGGCGGAATGGCTACCGGCAGCGGGCGGGTTTCGTCGGGTGAAACCCAATGGAACTGGCGCTGGCCGATCATTTGCTTCAGCCGCAGCCATAGCAACGGCTGGGCCAGCAGGGCCCGGGCCGACAGGATCAGAATGCCGCCGTTGGCCTGGTGCACCAGGCCTGGCTGCAGGGTGATGTCACCATTGTGAATCCGCACGCAGCCAAACAGCTGCTCGGGTTCAATCCAATCCTGGAACACGCAAGCGCCGCCGGCGGCGAAAGGTTCATCGCCACGGCTGGCCGGTGCTACGCTGACCTGGCCATCCTGAATGACATAGTGGCTGCCGCGGAATGCGGTATTTTTCGTCAGCAGCGGCTTGACGGCGTTAGCGATCAGCTCCAGGTACTCGCGCGTTTCTTGCGCTTTCAACAGCATAAAGCGCGGCGGCGATTGGGGGTGGCAAAATAGCGTCAGGGCATTTTCCAGCCGAGGCTGAATGGCGGAAAAGGGCACGGGTGCCAACTGAGCGGCGGTATCAAATATCGCCTGATAAGGCGTTACGTCCGGCAATAAAGATTGCCATTCAAGTCGGTTATTGGTCAAAGTGTTAGATGCAATCGTTAAAAAGGGAAAGGGCGATTATACAAGAATAACGGCGGCTTGATACATGCGGAGTGCCAGTTGGCGTCAGGGAGTTTGACATCGCGCGATGACTGTGCAAAAAACAGTCTAAAAGACGGCTTAATTGCCGGGGAAATTCGGCGCAAAGCTGTTATGCTTAGTTGAAGTTACGCGGTCACTGAAGAGCTCAAGATGAAATATCAGCAACTGGAAAATCTGGAGAGCGGTTGGAAATGGAAGTACCTGGTGAAGAAGCACCGGGAAGGGGAACTCATTACCCGCTACATTGAAAACAGCGCTGCTCAGGAAGCGGTTAACGAGCTGCTGAAGCTGGAAAATGAGCCGGTAAAGGTACTTGCATGGATTGCCGCCCATATGAATCCGGAACTGGATAACCGGATGAAGCAAACGATCCGCGCCCGCCGCAAACGTCATTTTAACGC
This sequence comes from Serratia sp. Ae19-1, assembly GCF_059801225.1. Lineage (NCBI taxonomy): Bacteria > Pseudomonadati > Pseudomonadota > Gammaproteobacteria > Enterobacterales > Yersiniaceae > Serratia > Serratia sp. Ae19-1. The sequence goes on from NZ_JBCHWD010000001.1 coordinate 956,559, forward strand.
AGAACACCAGCATACGCGTAAAAAATCTATCGATTTGGAGTTTTTGGTTTGGCAACGCCTGGCTGCTTTAGCACGCCGCCGCGGCGTTACGCTGTCGGAAACCGTGGTGCAGCTTATCGAGGATGCTGAACGCAAAGAGAAGTATGCGAACCAGATGTCGTCGTTGAAAGAAGACCTGAAGGCGATTCTCGGTAAAGAGCCCAAGTAAACGGGGCTGAGGGAGGGCCTTCGGTTGCGTCTGGCTTTGAATGCTCGGATAAATTCAAGACGAAAAAAAACCCCGCAATGCGGGGTTTTTTACTAAGCGAGTAAACTTAGCCCTGAGGCTGAGTTACAACGTCTTTGATACCTTTAACTTCGATCTCTACGCGACGATCTGGTGCCAGGCAGTCGATCTGAGCTTTGGTAGCGCGGCCAGCTTTGTAGCCACAGGTGTTGCCTGTAACTGGATCAGCTTTGCCCATGCCACGTGCAGAGATTTTGTCTGACGGGATGCCTTTGGAGACCAGGTAGTCAACAACGCTTTGTGCGCGTTTTTCAGACAGTTTCTGGTTGTACTGAGCAGAACCAACGGCGTCGGTGTAACCCAGAACAACTACGGAACCGTCTTTAGGATCCATGGAGCTCAGCTGGGTGTACAGCTGATCCAGAGCCTGCTGACCTTGTGGCTTCAGAGTTGCTTTGTTGAAGTTGAACAGCACGTCAGACTTCAGAGTGAAACGCTTGGTTTCAACAACTGGAGCCGGAGCTGGAGCTGGAGCAACTGGAGCAACTACGTCATCCTGACCGAAGCGGTAAGAAACGCCCAGGCTCAGCATGGTGTTGTCTGGACGCGCGCCAACGGTACCTGCGTCACCGATGTTGCTTACGAACTGGTAGTCCAGGCGGGTAGCCCAGTTTTTGGTCAGTGCGTATTCAACACCAACAGCAGCCAGCGGAGAAACGCCGGTGTCGTGGTCGCTCAGGCGAGTGCCGTTGCCGTAGTTAGCTTTGGAGTCTGCGCGCCATACCATACCACCCAGACGAGTGTAGATGTCCAGATCGTCAGCAATTGGGTAGCTCAGTTTAGCGGCCAGTTGAACGCCCTGTGCTTTGAAAGCACCGTTGTTCACGCTGCCTTTGTAAGGCATGCGGCCGAGCCAGTCATAGCCCAGTTCGAAGCCCAGGTATTGGTTTGCCTGGTAGCCCAGGAACGCGCCTGCACCCAGCTGATCTTTGTGGGTTGGGCCGTTGCCGATACCGTTCTGGTAACCGTTACCGTAGAAACCAGTGTCGTGGTACTGGGACCAGCCCAGTTTAGCACCGGTGTACCAGGTGTTATCTTTTGGAGCGGCTTGCGCTACGGTAGCGAAACCTGCCAGTGCCACTGCTAATGCGATAGCTGTCTTTTTCATTTTGCGCCTCGTTATCATCCAAATAGGCAATGAGCTTTAAAGCTGTTTTAAGCCCTTGGTTAAATTCCTTCGCCAAGGTTTAAGCCCTCGTTTGTTACTCGCCAGTTTTTCTGGCGTTATAGAGCAACCTTGGCGATGTAAAGTCTACAACGTGGCGCGAAAGTTACAAGTGTGATGTGATAAGGCTCTAAAAAAAAACGCGGAATCGTACATATTTGCTAACATTCTTCGCCTAAAAAAACGGCGATTCACCGGGCGTTTTTTCGTGCCAAACCGCAGCCGGACTAGCTTTCTGCCTGACCCCGCAAAGGTTCCCTTCACGGGGTGCGAAAATGATGGGAAAAATCCTAAATTTACTTAATGATACAAAGAAGAGTGAATTTTTAGGGTGGAACAGTGTCCGTGAGTCGGGCCAATGTCACGTTGAGGACGCATGATAAACCCGTAGGCATTACCCAATTCTGCCGCACGTCTTAATTTTAGACGATCCTCCTCCGTTAGCTCGGGCAACCAGCCGAGAACCACGCTGTAATTTCCCGTTTGCAGCGCTTTTTCCATCGCCTCAACCGTATTTACCGGGCTGATTTGGCTTAGCTGCACCATTTTATCCACCGGCAGGCCGGATTGCTGCAGCCATTGCTTGCTTAATTTTTGCTGCGGCGTCAGCCATAAAAGCCAGCGAGACTGCTTGCCCAATTGCTGCAACAAGGGCAACAACAATTGAGCCACGGCGGGCTGGCGTTCGTTGTAAACAAGTTCACTGATCAAGCCATTCTCTTTGCCGACATCCGTGTTCTTCGCAACGTTGCGCGCTGTAAAAGCGCCTTGGCCGAAATGAGGTTGGTAGAGTGATTGAGTACGCATTGAGTTCCCGCCCGTCGTGTTACTGTATGTTTATACAGTATCCCTGATTTAGGATAAGATCAACCCAAATTTTCGTAGCGGCTCGCATAATTACGAACATTTTTTATACCGGGGTTTGTTTGGGATTGGCAGGCGGACGGATAGTGCGTATTTTTCTAATTAGTTGTTCACGTTACTTTTTTCATTGATGAGAGAAATATTACGACCAGAACCTAAAACGGAGAAACGCTATGAAAAGGATGTCGACGAGTAGAATCGCGCAGGCTAAAAATTGCTTTGCGGCGCTGGGGGCCATCACCACGCGATCGCAGTTTGGCGGCTACGGCCTGCTGGCTGAAGGGGTCATGTTCGCCGTGATCGCAGAAGGCGAGCTGTATTTGCGAGCAACGGCGAGCATGGAGCCGGTGTTTCGCGCACGGGGAATGGTCAACATGGTCTATTCCAAGCGGGGCGTGCCGATCACACTGCGTTATTACTGGGTCGACGAGTCGCTGTGGCGCGAGTGCAACGAGCTGGTCGGGCTGGCTTGGCAGGCGGTCAGAGAGGCGCGCCGGGAGCAAAGGCTCAAGGCCGGCGATCACGGCAGGTTGAAGGCGCTGCCGAATATTGACGTCAATATGGAGCGTCTGCTGTGGCGAGCGGGTATTCGCAACGCCTATGATCTCCGATTGCAAGGTGCCAAGCGCAGCTATCTGCGTTTACTGCAACAGCAGACCAATCTGGGGCTGCGAGTCTTGCTGTCGCTGGGGGGCGCGATAGCCGGCTATCACCAGGCGGCGTTGCCGGCCGAATTGCGTAACGAGCTGGTGCGCTGGTTCGAACATACGATGGCGATGCGCCGTCACGGACATGAACCGGTGATTCAGGGCCCGTCGATCAGGCCCTGAACATTAGGTTGCCTTATTAATTTGGGCGTGCAGCGCGGTGAGCTCCGGCAGAAGTTCGAGCATCAGCCCCACCTGCTGCAGGACCAACTGTTCTTTGCTTTCCGGCTCAGGAACGGCTTTGCGAATGCGCTCAGCCAGCTGCTCCAACGCCTGCGCAACCCGCTGGCTGTTCTGCTCTTCCTGATGCAAGGCACCATCCACGTAACACACAGCGTCATTGAGCAGATCGAGCGTGGCGGGGGTACCCAGCCGCTCGCGATGCGCCCCCAATGCCGAGATATAGCTCAGAAGAGTGTGGTTCAGGCAGAGCAGGCGGAAGGCCGCCTCCTGCAGGGCCTTGTCGGCTTTGGGATCGGCGGACATGTTAGAGATGACCGAAGCCAATTCGGCGTCGCTGTTGTGGGCGTCCCGCCGCGCAATGCGGTAGGCGAGGCCGTTATCCTTACCCTGATGATATTGCACCAGAATGGCGTCCAGATAGCGGCAGTTGGCATTCAGCGTTTTATCCACCACCACCGGCAACTGGCGGAATTTCCAGTCCGGCCAGATAAAGCTGACCGCCGCCCAGGCGATGGCGCAGCCCAGCAACGTGTCGTAAACGCGCGGGGCAGCCACTTCGAACCCTTCGCCCAACAGGTTAAAGCACAATAATACCAGCAGCGTGATAAACATGGTGGCGTGGGCATATTGCACGGTGCGGAAAGCGAAGAACAGAATCCCGGTGATAACGATCAACACCAGCTGCCCTTCCACTGAAGGTACGAAATAGAGGATTGGCAAACCGATCAGTATGCCGGCCAGGGTGCCGATGATGCGCAGCGCCAGGCGCCGGCGGGTGGCGTTATAGTTCGGCTGGCAGACGAACAGGCTGGTCAACAGGATCCAGTAGCCGTGCTGCATGCCGGTGAATTGAATGAAGGCGTAGCCTACGCACAGCACTGCCGACATGCGGATGGCGTGACGGAACAGGGCCGATTGGGGCGTTAAATGGCGGCTGATGCGCAGGCGGATGTCGCTCCAGCCGGTTAAGCGGTCGTCGGCCAGGCTGTTCTCTTCCGCCTGCCCGCTGGCCAATGTCTGCTCTGATTCGATATTGGCCAACTGCGCATCGATCGCATGCAGGTTTTTCAGCAGATGCGCCAACGCCTTGGCTTGCTCGGCATTACCCTGGGTTTCGGCGATGCGCGTCAAGGCTTCCTGAATGCGGTTGAACGCCGGCTCAAAACGCGGGTTGTGCTGGTACTTTTGCCGTAACAGGATGGATTGCGCCAGCTGGCGACAGGCGCGCGCCTGCATGCTCAGCAACCGCTGGAAGCGGAACAGAATGTCGCTGTGTCGGAATTGTCGGCTGAGCGCATGATACTGAACGTGGGAAGAGCTGGCGCGTTCGTGGATATCTTGGGCGACAAAATAGTAGTGCAAGGTGCGGCGAGTGCCGCGCTGGCCGCGATCGCCTTTCAGGCGCGTCAACAGCGAGGCTTTGGTTTGATTGAGCAATGCAACCAAGGCGCTGTTGGCCATCGCGACATCCATCCACGGCAGGTCGGCGTCGCGCTCGGCATCGGGATCGAACAGGTTGGCTTTGGCGTCCAGATAGTTGGCCAATTGATCGTAGCAGCGCGCCAGGTTCTCTTGCAGCGGCCGGATAGGAAACAACAGGTGGCCTGCCAGCGTCAGCAGGTTATACCACAGTGCGCCGATCACCAGCAGCAGCGGCTGTTGATACCAGGCATCGTACATGGCGGTGCCGAGCATGGTGTAAACCGCGATCAGCAGCGCGCCGAAGGCGATGGTGGCGTAACGTTGCCCCAGGGCGCCAAGAAGAATAAAACCGCAGGTCGACGTGGTTAAGCCCAGGGCGAATAACCAGGGATAGGGGAACAGCAGCTCGATCGAGGCGGAGGCGATAAAGAAACATACCAGGGTGATCAGCAGATTGCGCAGCCGGCCGGCCAGGCGATCGTCCAAATCAGTCAGGGCCGCCGCCACCACGCCCAGCGTGAGCGGGATGGTCAGCTTGGGAATGCCCAGCCACCAGGGAACGGCGGTGGTGCCGGTCAGCGCAATAAGGATGCGCAGGTGGTACAGCAGGTTGCTGTTGTAGGTATATCGACGAACTGCGGGTGCAAAAGAGAGCACGAAAAACTCCTCAAACGGAGAAAAAATTAACGCTGTTGATATTGGCGGCGAGCATTCTCAATACGGGCTTGCTGAGCCATTTCTACCGAGACGACGCGGCGTCCCACCGGCCACAGTGCGATGGCGGCAATTTTGAAGTTGGCGATGCCGACCGGAATGCCAATGATCGAAATGCACTGCACGATACCGGCGGCGATGTGCGACAGGCACAGCCACCAGCCGAACAGCACCAGCCAGATAATGTTGAGCAGCGAACCGCCGGCGGAGAGCAGAGTATTGCTTTTCTCCGGGTACAGTTCATCGACGTGTATCGCCTCGTTGCCGAACGGCACCAGTGACAGCTTGGTGATTTCCCAGCAGGAGCGGGTAAGCGGCAATGTGATGACCAGCAGCACGCTGAACACCGTGGCGATGAGCCAGCCGAACGTGGTGACGAAACCGCCCAACACAAAATTAAGAATATTCAGTACAGTACGCATAGACGTCATTCTGCTCTAATGATGGCCAAACCGCGATGCGGGCGTATTCACGATAAAAACGCAAAATCTATTCTACCCTTTTTTTAGCGCTAGAGTGCCACTGCTTATCGCAGGTAAACTGGCAGATATCCGTTATTTAATCTCAACATAGTCATGGCGCGACGATATGGAACTTAAAGCGACATCGCTGGGGAAACACCTGGCTCAGCACCCTTATAACCGCGTGCGGTTGCTGCACGCCGGTGTTGAGGTGAGCGGGGAAAAACATGAATACCTGATCCCCTTCAATCAATTGATTCAGGTCAGGTGCAAGCGCGGCATCGTCTGGGGCGAGCTGGAATTTGAGCTGCCGGACGAAAAAGTGGTGCGGCTGCACGGCACCGAATGGCAGGAAACTCAGCGTTTTTATCACTATCTGCAGCAGGCGTGGCAGCAGTGGAGCGCCGAAATGAGCGAGATCAGCGCCGGCGTGCTGCAACAGCAGGTGGCGCAGATCCAGCGCATCGAGCAACAAGATAAGTGGTTCAAAAAGTCTGAGTTGGGCAAGCTGCAGCAGCAAATTCGCGAGGCTTTCTCCGCGCTGCCGATGCCGGTGGCGCGCCTGGAGGCGTTCGATAACTGCCGCGCAGACTATCAGCTGTGTCTGCAATGGCTGCAGCAAGGGCAGCGCAGCGTCGACCAACGCAACCGGCAATGGACCGAGCGCATGCTGGAGCAGCATCATGACTTCTTCCAGACCGTCGAGAGTTCGCCGCTCAATGAGTCTCAGAGCCGTGCGGTGGTCAATGGCGAGGATTCCGTGCTGGTGCTGGCCGGTGCCGGCAGCGGCAAAACGTCAGTGCTGGTGGCGCGCGCCGGCTGGCTGTTGCGTCGTCAGGAGGCGGAGCCGGGTCAAATTTTGCTGTTGGCGTTCGGCCGTCAGGCCGCCGGTGAAATGAACGACCGCATTAAAGAACGCCTGGGTGATGTCGGCATTCAGGCCAAAACCTTTCATGCATTGGCGCTGCAAATCATTCAGCAGGGCAGTCGTAAAGCACCTGCCATCAGCCGGTTGGAAACCGACGCCAAAGTGCGCAAAGAGCTGCTGATTGCCCACTGGCGCCAACAGTGCGCGGAGAAGAAAGCCCAGGCCAAGGGGTGGCGTCAATGGTTGACTGAAGAGCTGGAATGGGACGTGCCGGAAGGCGACTTCTGGCAGGATAAACGCCTGGCGGATAGGCTGGCGGGCCGGCTGGAGCGCTGGCTGGGGCTGATGCGCATGCACGGCGGCAGCCAGGCGGAAATGATTGAGCAGGCGAATGAAGAGATTCGCGATCTGTTCTCGAAACGTATCCGGCTGATGGCACCGCTGCTTAAGGCCTGGAAAAGCGCCTTGAAAGAGGAGGGGGCGGTGGATTTCTCCGGCCTTATCCATCAGGCGGTCAACATTCTCGACAAGGGGCGCTTTGTCAGCCCGTGGAAACACATTCTGGTCGATGAATTTCAGGATATCTCGCCGCAGCGCGCGCTGTTGCTGGCGGCGCTGCGCCGGCAGAACAAACAGACCTGCCTGTTTGCGGTGGGCGATGACTGGCAGGCGATTTATCGCTTCAGCGGCGCAGAATTGACGTTAACCACAGCGTTCGCCACGAACTTCGGCGAAGGGGCGCAGTGCGCGCTGGATACCACTTATCGTTTCAATGAGCGGATCGGCGAGGTGGCTAACCGGTTCGTGCAGCAGAATCCGCATCAGCTGAAAAAACCGCTCAACAGCCTGAGCAAGGGCAATAAAAAGTCGGTGGCGATCTTGCCGCACGAGCAGTTGGAGCCCTTGTTGGACAAGCTGAGCGGTTATGCCAAGCCGGATGAGCGTATCCTGGTGTTGGCGCGTTATCACCATCTGAAACCGGAAGCGCTGGCGAAAGCAGCCACCCGCTGGCCCAAGCTGGATTTGGAGTTTATGACCATCCACGCCAGCAAGGGGCAACAGGCGGAATACGTCATCATCGCCGGTTTGCATGACGGGCGTGACGGCTTCCCTGCCGTGGCGCGTGAGTCGGTGTTGGAAGAGGTGCTGCTGCCGCAGCCGGAGGACTTCCCGGATGCTGAAGAGCGCCGCCTGCTGTATGTCGCATTGACTCGAGCCAAACATCAGGTTTGGCTGTTGCAGGATCCTGAACGTCCTTCGGTGTTCGTTGAACACCTGCGGGAGCTTGGCGTCCCGGCGCAGAAAAAGCCTTAAGCATCCGGCCTGGCGGCCGCCAGGCCGCGAGGACTATTTCAGGCGATCTTGCAGATAGCGCTGATAGTCGGGGATGGCGATCTCCACTTCGCTTTTGAACAGCGGAGAGTCAATGAGAAAATCCGCGGTTGAGCGGTTGGTGGCCACCGGGATATTCCATACGGTCGCCAGCCGCAACAACGCCTTCACGTCCGGGTCGTGCGGCACCGCATTCAGCGGATCCCAGAAGAAGATCAGCATGTCTATCTTGCCTTCCGCAATCAGTGCGCCGACTTGTTGATCGCCGCCCATCGGGCCACTTAGCATGCTGGTGACAGGAATGCCGCTGGCGCGCTGGATCAGGTTGCCGGTGGTGCCGGTAGCATACAGCTGGTGCTGCGCCAGAATGGTTTTGTGGCTTTCTACCCACTCCAGCAGGGCCTGTTTACGGTGATCGTGCGCCACCAGCGCAATGTGTTTGCGCGCGGCGATAGTGCGGGTGGTCAATTCCATCTCGATGTCCTTCGCTAATCGGGGATGTGCGACAGATTACTGAAACTGTTTTTCACTGCCTAGCGTTTGCACCAGAAAATGCGAAGAAACGGCGCCTTTGCGGGTAAAGGCGCCGAGGCGGGTTCAGCGCACCGGCTGCTTATTGGCCCAGCGCAGGAAACGCTTTTGCGTTTCCTTATCCGCTTGCTGGAACCAGTATTGCAGCATCTGCTCCGATACGTTTTCGCCTTTCAGCGTCACCGTCGGGGCATTCAACGGTGAGTTGGCCTGCGGGGATACCGGGGCATTACCGGCGTTCGTCTGCACGAAGGTCGGGACGGAGGCCGGGCGGTTTTGGCGGTTGTAATCCGTCATCACCTTTTCCAAATCGGCATTGAAAGTCACGCTGTCGGGATGCAGCACATCCTGTTTGAACGGCAGGGCGTTGCCCCCTTTGTCCACCACCAGGTAATTCAGCGTTTTGTCAAAGCGTTGCGCGTCACGATCGTTCTCAATACGCGGAATTTCGATCGCGACCTGGCTGATCTTTTGCGTATTGAAGGTGGCGATCAGCGGCAGGGATACATAGGTTTGCGCATGCTGGCCAGAATGTAGGGTTTTGGTCACTTTAAACAGCAATTGATGCTGCCCGCCATCCAGCTCAAGGCTGTCGGCGCCTTTTAACAACGAACCTGTCATTTTCTTGCCGTCGACCACCAGCAGGTCGATGTCCGGGGAGAGTTTCAGGGTCGTAGCCGCGGCAGGCATGCTGATGCTGATCAACGCCGCAACCACCAGACCAAATTTCATCATTATCTCCTTATAAAGTGACGTAGCTCTAAGTGTTGAACACGGCACAGGTTGTGTCAAAATTTTTCAATCGGGTATTTTGTTTACATTTTCACATATTTTATCGCGATTAGACACGACCATGCACAGCTGAACCGCGACAGCCTCAGACCATAAGATCGCGCTGAAGTTTCGCACGCGTTGCGTTTAGCCGAGAGAAGGCCGATCGGTTACACTCGAAACGGAGAGTGACGCAGTGATAAACGGGAGTTGAAGATGCAAGATCAAGAGATTGTTGAGCTGTTGCGGCAGGTGCAAACCATCGCGCTGGTGGGCGCCAGCGATAATCCGTCGCGGCCCAGCTATGGGGTGATGGCTTATCTGTTGGCGCAAGGGTATCAGGTGATCCCGGTCAGCCCAAAGCTGGCGGGGCAGACGCTGTTGGGCCAGCAGGTTTACGCGACGCTGGCAGACATTCCGCAGCCGGTGGATATGGTCGATGTTTTCCGCAATTCGCAGGCCGCGTACGGCGTGGCGCAAGAGGCGATAGCGATCGGCGCCAAGGCGCTGTGGCTGCAGATCGGAGTAGTTAACGACCAGGCGGCAGAGCTGGCACAACAGGCCGGGCTCCGGGTGGTGATGGATCGCTGTCCGAAAATCGACATCCCGCGTTTGGGGCTGGAGCGCTGAATAAAAAGGGCCTGGCGCGATGCCAGGCCCTCTCGGGTTTCTCAGGTCTTGGCGCGGTCAATTGCGCAAGCGTGGCGCCTGTAGCTGGTGGCGGATGGATTCCGCCAGCTCATCCAGCGATGGTTGCTCGGGGTGGGCTTCCTGGGGCTCGCCATCCAGCTGTGCTTCCGCCAGATAGGTGTGCACCGGTTGGCCTTCCTCGTCCTCCATCACCACGTGGTACCAAGGGGCGGAACGCAGTTCATCGTTCGCCGCTATCTCGTCAGCTTTGGGTTGTTCCAAAGAGTATTCGGGGTCGATATCGATCACGACGCCCAAATACCCCAGCAGTTTATGTCTAACCTGTTGTCCGATACCGAATTTGCTGGCAATCATGATGACCTCCTGAGAAACAATGCCTTGCTCATATATGGGGGCAAGGCAGCGCATTTCAAGTTACATCACCCGACAAGCGAAGCCTTTCAGATACAGCCCCTCAGGGTACGTGGCGATCACCGGGTGATCGGCGGCCTGCCGGAACTGCTCTATAAATTGTACATCACGTCCGGCATCTACAGCGGCGTCGGCCAAAATTTTCTGGAACAGGTCGGTCGGCATCAGCCCGGAGCAAGAGAAGCTGAGCAGAATACCGCCTGGGTTCAGCAGCTGCAGCGCCAGCATGTTGATGTCCTTGTAGCCGCGGCAGGCGCTGGCCAGCTGGTTCTTGTTCTCAACGAATTTCGGCGGATCCATGATGATCAGGTCGAACTTCTCGCCCTGGGTGCGGTAGTTGCGCAGCAGCTGGAACACGTCGTCGCGGACGAACTCCGCCTTGTTCAAATCCAGTTTGTTGAGCTCGACGTTCTGTTTGGCGATATCCAGCGCCGCCTGCGAGGTATCCACGCTGATCACCTGCGCGCAGTCGCCCATCAGAGCGGAAACGGCGAAGGCGCCGGTGTAGGAGAAGCAGTTCAGCACCCGACGGCCGGCGGAGTAGTTGCGCGCTGCCAGGCGGCTGTCGCGCTGATCGAGATAGAAGCCGGTCTTGTGCCCTTGCTGAATGTCCACCAGCAGCTTCATGCCGTGTTCGGTGATCGGCAATAGCTCAGGCGGCAGGTCGCCCAATACCGGGCCTTGCGCCAGCGGCAGTCCTTCTTTCTTGCGCACCGCGACGTCGGAGCGATCGTAAATCGAACATTCCGGGTAGCAATGCTGCAGGGCGGAAAGCAGGGCCGGGCGCTGGTATTCCGCGCCGGCGGACAGCAGCTGCAGCACCAGGAAATTCTGGAAGCGATCGATAGTGATGCCCGGCAGGCCGTCGGACTCGCCGGCGATCAGGCGATATCCGTCCAAACCGTCACGCTGCGCGACCCAATCACGCCAGCTTTGCGCTTGCTGCAGGCGTCGAATAAAGAAATCGATGTTAATCTCTTCATCCTGCTGGAAGGTCCAGACGCGTGCGCGGATCTGCGACTCGGGCGAATAGGCACCGCGAGCCAGCCATTTGCCCTGGCTGTCGAGAATATCGATGGTTTCACCGGAGAGAGCTTTACCCTCAACGCGTTGAACGGCGCCGGAGAACACCCAAGGGTGGCGACGGAGTAAGGACTTTTCACGTCCTTTGGCGAGAAACAGGCGTACGGTCATAATTAATAATGCTGCCAGCTAGGATAGAAAGAGTGACACGGCGGTGCAAAGGCACGGCAATGCCATAATGAAAACTGAATTAAGGGGGCGATTATGACACAAGTTTGCATTGCTGCGTATGTGTATGGCGTAGTGCAGGGGGTTGGGTTTCGCTATTCCACCCAGCGGCAGGCCGAGGCGCTGGGCGTGACCGGCTATGCGCGCAACCTTGATGACGGCAGCGTTCAGGTAGTGGCCTGTGGCGCTCAGGCCCAGGTGGATCTGCTGGTGGCATGGTTGAAACAGGGCGGCCCGCGCAGCGCGCGTGTCGAACGCGTGCTGGTGGAGCCGCAGGGCGTGGCCGATTACGCCGGGTTCGGCATTCGCTATTAAACGCTCGCCTGCAGCTGCGCTGCGGGCGGCGCAATCAGATGCATTTCACCGGCTTCGGCAACCCGGCTATCTTGGTGGCTTGTTTGGCCGGCCCTTTCGGGAACAGGCGATACAGGTAACGGCTGTTGCCTTTTTCCTCACCGTATTTCTGCGCCATGGCCTTGACCAGCATACGAATAGCCGGCGAAGTATTGAATTCCTGATAGAAGTCGCGCACGAAGCGCACCACTTCCCAGTGTGCTTCGGTGAGCACGATTTCTTCCTGCGCGGCCAGCAGCGGCGCCAGGCCCTCATGCCAGTCGGCGCTGTTTTTCAGATAGCCCTGCGCGTCAGTGTCGATAACCTGACCTTCAAACTCCAACATACTGCCTCGATAACGGATAATTCGGAACGGCCGCCAGTTTAGCAAATTTTTTCTGCCGCAAAAAACAAAGCCCCGCCGGAGCGGGGCCTGGAAGGCATGCGTAGCGTGCTATCAGTTGCTGCGGGCGAAGCCCAGAATGCTCAGCAGGCTGATGAACATGTTGTAGAGCGACACGTACAGGCTAACGGTGGCGCGAATGTAGTTGGTCTCGCCGCCGTGAATGATGTTGCTGGTTTCCCACAGGATAGCGCCGGCGGAGAACAGAATGAACAGCGCGCTGATCGCCAGATGCAGGGCAGGGATCTGCAGGAACAGGTTGGCGATCACCGCCACCAGCAGCACCACAAAACCGGCCATCATCATGCCTGACAGGAACGACATGTCCTTGCGCGTGGTCAGCACATAGGCCGAGCAGCAGAAGAACACCGCGGCGGTGCCGCCCAGCGCCAGCATGATCAGATCGCCCGCGCCGGCGTTCAGGAACGAGCTGAGGATCGGGCCGAGGGCATATCCCATGAACCCGGTCAGCGCGAACGCCGCCAGAATGCCCGCCGGGCTGTTGGCCAGCTTATGCGTCAGGAACATCAGGCCGTAGAAGCCGACCAGCATCAGCAATAAGCCCGGCGCCGGCAGGCCCAGCATCGTACTGGCGGTAGCGGTCAACGCCGAGAAAGCCAGCGTCAGGGATAACAGGAAATAGGTGTTGCGCAGGACTTTATGCGTGCTGAGCAGCGAGTCGCGCGAGGAAGACGAGACGACAATGCGGTCCATAATGCTCTCTCTTATCAAGCCATCACAAAATAATCCCGATGATAGGCAGCGCAAGCGTTTGATTAAAGTCTGTTTACCAATCTTTACCCTTAGTTATCATTATTGCAACCGCGCGGGAGCGGCTGCGCGTTTGTTCGCCGCTTGCATGAGCGTCGCCGATTTTTCGCGCGGTTGAACGCCGCCGGGCTTTACAAGCGAATAAGCTCTGTTTATAGTGCGCGTCGTTGCGGAGGGGTGGCCGAGTGGCTGAAGGCAACGGTCTTGAAAACCGTCGACGGGAAACCGTTCCAGAGTTCGAATCTCTGCTCCTCCGCCATACATTCTGACCCCGCGCTCTCTGAGCGCGGGGTTTTTTGCTTTTGCGTGCGGAGAAACCGGCGCGCTTTGGCAGGAAACGCGTTCGGCTATTGATAAGGGCCACGCATCGGTGAGATTATGCGGTCACCAAGGTCGGCCGTTCGGCTGCCTGCTGCTGTCAGGCGTGACCGGCGTAATAATCAACGCCGCCTTATCAATTTTGCGTAATGCTCTTATGGAGACAGAGATGAACTGGTATCAAGTCGCCCTATGGACCATGATCTTCCTGAAGTCCGGCGCTTTCCTGGTATTCGTATGGTGGTGGATGTTCAAACGCGCGACTAAACCTTATGTGCGCCCGCAGGACGTCGTGGTGGACGATAAGCCGTATGACGAGAATCTCACCATGGAAGAGGTGATGAAAAAACATGGCATTACCCGCGCGGAGAATTCGGTTCAATAAGCGCGTAGCTGCCGCCGGGGGCGTTTGTCACGATAGCGCCCCTGTTGATTTTCCTTTCCTGTCCCTGTTGGTTTGCGCGATGAGCGTCCGTTAGCGGCACATCGCGACGGGGAACAACACGCCGTGCATGATATAGGCGTCCTGCCGTACTTTTCGCATCGAAAAGAACCCGTTCTTAATGCCGAGAGAAATCATGGGGATCTCCTTGGTGAGCTCATCCGGTGCGTTGTCGTCGGGGCTTTTGATCACTTCACGTTGCGTCGTCATATAAAAGCCATCGCCTATTTTTTTGAGTTTAAAGATGAGTTTCTGGTCCAGATTGTAGGTTTTACCCCTGAGGGTGATATCGCCGCGTTGCACGATCACCGCCCTGTCTTCATCGTAAATGAACAAGCTGCCCGACACTTTCAGATCGAGAGCGTCGCCTGAAGCCAACAGCTTCCGAGTCACCGTCTCCGCCTTGCAGTTGATGTAGGAGGGGGGACGCAGGGTGAAGACGCGGACTATGACAATAAGAATAATCGCGGCTGACAAGCCGATAATCACTGCTTTGGGGGTGCGCAAGGCCGTCATTTATTTACCGTTGAGTATTTTATAGGTCACACACTGAGTGTATTGATGTTCATTTCCCAGGTAACAAACGCCGAGAAATGTGTCATAACTCAGCGTATGTCTGCGCATCGAAAAATAGACGTCGGCGCTGATTTTCTTACAATCTACGTTGCTGAGCTGCAATATCTTCCCCGCCATGCGTTTTTCCGCTTCATTATCGATGTGTTTTTCGGCATCCAGTGAATACAGAGTGCAGTTGTTTTGTTTTCCCAGCGCAATTAATTCTTGCTGCAGTTGCTTGGGAAATTCAATCGGATAGAACATCGCCATCATCAATAGTGTGGAGAGCAGGCCGATAATAATGACGGTTGGGGAGAGTCTCAGCCTTTTTAGCGCGTTATTGCGGCGTGGGGAAGGAAATGTCTCGGTCGGCAATGGCGTCTGGGACGGTATTTCCTCTACCAGAGGCAGGGAGTGTATTTCAACCAACGCGGTAAAGCAAAAACCGACCTTGGCAATGGTTTTTATGGGAGGCGTCTCCCTTCCCAGCAGCTTGAAGGCTTTTCTTATTTCACTCACGGCGACATTCAGGCTGATTGACGAGCCGGTAAAGCCGTATTCTTCCCATACCTTCTGTATCAATACCTCGCGTTTTAATGGAACGTTTGGATGCGTCAGCATTTCAATTAGCAGTCGTGATGCCGGGTTGGATATTCGTATTGATGACTCATGGTTATCAATAAGCTGGAGGTAACAGGTGCTTGCGTCATAGATCACGCAGAGATCGATAATGTATTTCATATTTGCAGGTTTTTATAAGGATATAGGCTTCCAATGCGCGGCTAGTATTTAGGTAAAAGGCAAGGAGGTCAAGGATTATGGCGGAATTCACAAGTGAAGCGGGTTGGTTTTTTATTTTTACGCTGGGCGCAATGTCTGACCTCGAGTGTGATGAATGATGTTTTAAGTGGTTTGTGCTAATAATTTTAATATTTTTAGATTATTGTGATTAAAATTTCTGTTATAAAAAATAATCTTTCTAGTGATGGCGGTTTGGTGCAGAATTATCCTGGCTGTACGGAACAGGGCTTCCCTGTGCATGTGGCTTATTTTCTATGTTTATCTGGTAATAAGAATTTTCCGTAAAAGTGTTTTTTTCAGTGATGATGACGTGTTCTGGTTAAGCCACGGATGGAGGGGATATGCTCCGTGTCGGTATTGTATCTGAAAATCTGTTCTTCAGAGAGGCGGTCAAGAGAATATTGACGCCAAGGATTTATCATCAAGAACACGTTATTACCTGTTACGGCGATTTGCCATTGGTAATGGGAAGTCGTTGTCATGATATTCTGGTTATTGACGACGCGGTAAAAAGCATGTTGCGTTTCAGCGTGGCGGTAACCTTATTACCGTCCATCCACGGGCTTAAATTTTTTATTGCAACGGAAGAGATGCGCCGCCTGCTATGTCGATCCTTCTGGCACGATGTCGTGGTGTTCGACAAACGGGACAGTGTATCTAATATGAGCCAGTCTCTGGCGTTATTACTGGCCGATATTCTCCGTTGCTCAGCATCGCCCCAAAAGATAGATGGCAGACCGGTTCGCGCGGCGAAATATTGCCTGACGGAAAGCGAGGCGGAAACTCTCCATTTGCTTTCTTTTGGCTATACGGTGACTCAGGTTTCCAAAATGTTGGATAAAAGCGTAAAAACCGTCAGCACGCAGAAATGCAGTGCGTTACGCAAAATGGGGCTGGAAAACCGGGTGCATAATTTGTTGGGGATTTCTTCCGGTTTTATAGGAGAGAGGTAGGGGGCTATTTCTCGCTTATATTCCTGGTGGATGCATCACGTTATTTATTGGTTTTTATAAAAACAGGAATGTGATCGCTATTTTTTTTGCCTCTGTATTACGGGGAGGGACTGTTTCATCCCGCCGGCAGCGGCCGCTTTATTTATTCTCTCAAACCAAACTGTTATGGAGTTTTATCATCATGATGAAGAAGATGTTTTCTGTTGCAATCATGGCGGCTGCGGTCGCTGCGCCTATGGCTTTCGCTGAAGATAATTCCGCCGGTGGCGTCATTAACTTTACCGGTGCCATTACCGACACCACCTGTACCATCAACGGCGGCAAAAGTGCGGATTTCACCGTAGCGCTGAGCCCGATCTCGGTGACCGATGCCGGTAACGCCGTTGGGCCAATCACCAAGAACAAAAAGTCCTTCTCGCTGACCTTCTCCGGCTGTTCGCCGGCGGCCGGCACGGCAGGCACCCCGCTGAAAATTTACTTCTCCTCCGCGGATAACATTTCCACTGACGGCAAATATTTGCTGAACAACTCGGTCAACGAGAACGACGCTTCCGTCGCGAAGAACGTGGGCTTCTCTCTGGCGGAAACCGGTTCTTCTACGCCGATCCAACTGAACGTGCCGTATGTCACCGACATCATGGGCGACAAAACGGCGCCGGATTCGGAAACTCTGACGCTGGATGCGTACTACTACAAAACCAACGCCGAAGCGGCAAAAGTGGGCGCTCTGAGCTCCAACGTGACTTACACCATTTCTTACCTGTAATCACGCTGACCGCCAGGCCCCTGACCGGGCCTGGCCACTCGGGGGAACGATGAAAAAATACTTGATGATGGCGGCGTTGCTGCTCACTGCCGTTGGCGCTCAGGCCAACGTGGTGGTTAACGGGACGCGGGTTATTTATCCGGCAAACAACAAGGACGTGATTGTCCAACTGCTGAACAATGGCGCCGACCCCTCATTGGTTCAGGCCTGGATCGACGACGGCGATATCAATTCCACCCCGGAAACCGCCAATGTGCCGTTTTTGCTGTCGCCGCCGGTGGTGAAGGTCAACGGCAATAGCGGCCAGCAGCTGCGAATTCAGAAAGTCGGCGCCGCGTTGGCGGCGGATCGCGAATCGGTGTTCTATCTCAACGTGCTGGATATCCCGCCGACGCCGGAAAACCTGCAGGGCACCAACACGCTGCAGCTGGCGATCAAGTCGCGCATCAAACTGTTCTACCGTCCGCCGGCGTTAACCCGCGGCGTAGAAAGCGCGTTGGAAAAACTGACGCTGCAAGCCAACGGCAAAGGGTTCGACGTCACCAACAGCAGCCCGTATTTCATCACGATAGCGAATATCGGCCAGGGCGCGGACAAACACTTGCTGGTTGACTCGCTCATGGTTGCGCCGTTTTCCACCCAGTTTGCCGCCAGCAAACGATCGGTCACTAAAAACGCCCGCTATGACCTGATGTATATCGACGATCTGGGGGCTTACAAGTCTAAAGCCGTCACCGCACACTAACCTGAAAGAACAACAATGAAGCTGAATAAAAAAGTCCTCTCGTTGCTGACCGCCTCTTCATTCTTGTTGCCGGACACGGCCTGGGCGGTGACGTTCGATACTTCGCTGCTGGCCGGCGAATCGCGCGATTCCGATCTTTCGCGTTTTTATCTCAACAATGACATGCCTGCCGGCCGGCAGGAGATCGATGTGTATGTCAACCATGACTGGAAAGGGCGCTACGCGCTGCTGTTTGGCGCCCAGCGCGACGATATTCAAATCGACTACCGGGATGCGCAGCGGCTGGGCATCGATCTGAGCCGGTTGCCGGCGCCTCAGGCGCCCCAGGAGACGCTGCCAATCGCCACGCTGGTACAGGGCGGGCGGTTTGATATGGACGTCGGCGCGCTTAGCCTGCGGTTGACGGTGCCGCAGGCGCGGGTCAACCGGTCGGAGGCGGGGTATGTCGATCCCGCCTTTTGGAATCGCGGCATCTCAGCGCTGACGCTGGCCTACAACGCGACCTACTATCACGCAGAGACGCACGGCGACGGCAATCGCAGCAGCAATGACGATCTCTATACCGGGCTGGAGTCAGGGATCAACCTGGCCGGTTGGCAATTTCGCGACAGCAGCAGCTTTCGCCACGGCAGCGGGCGTGGTAGTCACTGGCAAAACAACACGCGCTATCTGCAGCGCGGCTTCGCCGACATCAAATCCAACCTGACCGTCGGCGATTTTTATTCGCCGGGGGATCTGTTCGACTCGGTGCGCATTCGTGGGGTGGCGCTGGCGTCGGACATCAGCATGCGCCCCAACTCGCAGCAAGGTTTTTCACCGATCGTTCGGGGCGTGGCGCAAACCAACGCGTTGGTGAAAGTGGTGCAGAACGGCAACGTCATCTATCAGGAAAACGTGCCGCCGGGCGCCTTTACGCTCGACAGCATTCAACCTACCGGCTCGGCGGGCGATCTGTGGGTGACGGTCAAAGAAGCGGATGGGCGCGAGCAGTCGTTCAGCGTGCCGTTTTCCGCCGTGCCCAACATGTTGAAGCAGGGTGTCGGCCAATACAGCGTGCTGGCGGGCAAGGTTAACGAAAGCAATACCGATTACGATCCCGGCTTTGTGCAAGGCACCTTGCAGTATGGTTTCAATAACCTGGTGACCGGCTATGCCGGCAGCATTTTGAGCGACGATTATCAGGCCTGGCTGCTCGGCAGCGGCTGGAACCTGCCGATTGGGGCGGTGTCCATCGATCTGACGCATGCCGATACCCGTCTGAAAAATCGCCGCGAAAGCGGGCAGAGCTTTCGCATCGCCTACAGTAAATTTCTCGATGTCACCGCCACCAACTTCACGTTGGCGGCCTACCGTTACTCCACCCGCGGTTACTACAGCTTTACCGACGCCATTTACTCCAATGACGGCTATCGCCAACTGGAGCGGCAATTTGATCGCTGGCGCGACGAAGAGGGTGTATCGGAACTGGATATGAACACCTGGGATGCGCTGCGTTCCGCGCGGCCGAAAAATACCTTTACGCTTAACCTGAACCAGCGCCTGAACGAAGGCTGGGGCACGTTGTTCTTCTCCGGCTCTCAGCGCGATTACTGGACGGCCAACGCCAAGAGCCGCGAATACCAGCTGGGCTACTCCAACAATCTGGGGCGCGTCAGCTACGCGGTTTCCGCCAGCCGGGTGCGCAACAGCCAGCGTGAAGAAGAGACGCGCTATTACCTGTCATTCAGCCTGCCGCTGTCGGTATTCGACAACAACGCCTATCTCAGCACCGGTCTGTCGGCGACGGACTCTCACTATCAGCAAAGCACGGTCAGCCTGAGCGGCAACGCGCTGGAATCCAACCGCCTGAGTTACTCGCTGAGCGGCAGCAACCGCAGCGGCGGTGACAATATGGCCAGCGTCAATGCGGCCTATCGCGCTCGCGCTTCGACGCTGGGCGTCTCCTACAGCGAAGGCAACGATTATCGTCAGAGCGGCCTCAGCGCACGCGGCAGCCTGGTGGCGATCCCCTGGCATCTGCTGGCGTCGAACGAAATCGGTAACACCATGACGGTGGTGGAGGCGCCGCAGGCTGCGGGGTTGATGGTCAACGGCGACGAAAGCATCGTCACCAACGCGCAAGGATTGGCGCTGGTGCCCTACGCCACGCCGTACCGGCAAAACTCGATCACGCTATCGGATACCGGCCACAGCAGCGGGGCGGAAATCAGCGGCAACGTCGCCAACCACGTGCCTTACTACGGCGCGGTCAGCTACCTGAAATTCGAAACCGATCAACGCCGGCCATTCCAGCAACGGGCGCAACGCGCCGATGGCGCGCCGCTGCCGTTCGGCGCCGAAGTGCTGGATGAACACGATCGGTCGGTAGGCTTTGTCGGCCAGGCCAGCGTGCTGTATCTGCGCGCAGAACAGCCGCCAACGGCGTTAACGGTGCAACTGCGCGATGGCCGCTGCCGCATCGCCAAACCTACTCTGACGCTGGATGCGTCGCCCGGCGTTTGCCGCTAATACAGGATAATCGAACCTATGATCAGGCTGATTTCTTTACTGCTGCTGTCCGGGCTGTTCAGCGGCTATGGCTATGCTTCCTGCTATGGCAAAGGAGCGGAGTTTGCGCCCCCGATTTTCGTTGATCTCTCCGACAAGCTGAGCGCCAATACGCCGGTCTGGGAGGCGCAATATAATACCCAGTACACCGGCACATTTAACTGCAGCAAGTCCAAAAGCAACTTTTCCTACACCATCAAGCTTTCGCCGAAAGATTCGCAGGCCGCGATTTTCGGTTTTAACAACGGCCAACAGTGGGTCCGAGCGGAAATCACCAACAAGATAAGCGACAGAACGTTGAGGGGGCGCGGGGAACACTCCGCGTCAGAGTTAAACTCGCCGATGACCATTCGTTATTCGCTGGTGCAAAAACCCAAGGATGGGCGGGTGGTGCCGGGCGATACCTTGATGCTTGATGACGTTTTACTGGTGAGCGATGTGACCGGTATCGGCATTCTGGAATTGCCGTTCTGGCTGCTGGAACAAGTAGGGAAACTGCTCACCTGGTTGCTTACCGGCAACTGGCCTTATGACGATCGCGACATGTACGGCCAGCCGATGAACATCAAATACGCGCCGAAAACCACCACCTGTCGTTTCGACAATGCCGGCCTGACGGTCAGGTTGCCCAAAATGGGCGTGGCGCAGGTGCTGAATAACAGCCAACCCGGCTACACACCGTTCTCGCTCACCATCAGCTGCCAGAACATGCAGCAGGAAGGCATCGCCGATCGCGCCGTAGAGATGTTCCTGTCCAGCAATAACCTGCTGGCCTCTGACGCCAGCGTACTGACCAATGCCAATGCGGGCGGTGCGCAAGGGGTGGGGCTGCGGCTGGTCAAGCGCGACATGCCGAGCTCGCCGGTGGTGTTGTCGCCCTCCAACGTCGATCGCGGCGGCGCCACCTCGCTGTTTCACGTCGCCGCCGGCGGCAGTCTGAACAGTCACTTCATCATCGGCATGGGCGCTTATTATTACCCTTATCAGCGCGATGGCGTCACGCAGGGGGAAATTAACACCTCGGCCACGTTGAACATCATCTATCCCTGAGAGGAATGGGCTGGGAAGCACCGGTGAGCCGCCGTCTCGCTCATCGGTCCTTTCCGGCGCCATGTTCGAGAATCTGTGCGCCGGTGCCCTGTTGGCCCAGAATATCGTTTGGGTTACGCAGCGGGCAGTCGGCAAGCGACAGGCAACCGCAGCCGATGCAGCCGTCGAGATGGTCGCGCAGCATGGTCAGCCGTTGAATGCGCTCATCGAGCGTTTTGCGCCAGGCGGAGGACAACACGCCCCATTGCTCCGAGGTCAGCTTGCTGCCGGCGGGAAAGCGGCCCAGCGTGGCGCGGATCTCCTCCAGCGGAATGCCTGCGCTTTGCGCGATCTTGATCACCGCGATGTAACGCAGCACCACCGGCGTATAGCGGCGCTGGTTGCCGGCGTTGCGCGTCGCCTGAATCAGCCCCTTGCTCTCGTAAAAGTGCAAAGCGGACACCGCTACGCCACTGCGTTTCGCCACCTCTCCCACGGTCAGCAGCCGATAGTTGTCAATCGGTTCATTTCTTGCCATTCCACATCCCTTAGCTTGACCTCAAGTTAACCTGAGGTTTTATAGTGCAGCCAGCCGGGCTTGGCAACCGGCATCTCTCGTCACCTGCCTGCGCTGCGTCGGGGGAAGGATGGCTTTGGCTGTAAAATCAGGAAGAAACCGTTACATGATGAAACGATACCTCATTATTGCCGCACTGTTGGCGGCGGTCGCCGTCGCTGCGGTAGCGATGCGCTCCACCGCCCGGCAAAGCGAAGGCGCGCCGGTCTATCCGCCGGTAAAAGTGGCGCTGGCGTCGGCCCTGCGTGAACAAACGGCGCGCAGCTATGCCGGCGTGGGCGAGCTGGAAGCGGCCAGCCAGGTGGAGGTCGCGGCGGAGACCAGCGGCCGCATCACGCGCATTCTGTTCGAGTCCGGCCAAACGGTGCGTCAGGGGCAACTGCTGGTGCAGCTCAACGATGCGGTCGAGCAAGCGGAGCTGGTGCGCCTGCAGGCGCAGCTGCGCAATGCCGATCTGCTGCTGGGGCGCATGCGCAAGCTGATGAACCTTAACGCCACCGCGCGGCAGCAGTTGGACGATGCGCTGGCTGAACGGGATATGGCGCTCGGTGCGGTGCAGGAAACGCAGGCCAAAATCGCCCAGAAGGCGATCCGCGCGCCGTTCTCCGGCGTCATCGGCATTCGCCGCGTGCATGAAGGGCAATACCTCAACGCCGCCGAGGCGGTGGCCAACCTGGTGGATGCCGATACGCTGCGGGTCAATTTCTCGCTGGACGAACAAAGCAGCGCCGGGTTGGCGTTGGGCCAGGCGGTATCGGTGCAGGTCGGCGCCTATCCCGATCGCGCTTTCCCCGCCGTTATTACCGCTATCGATCCGATGATCGGCAAATCTCGCACCGTACAGGTGCAGGCGACGTTGACTAACCGCCAGGGATTGCTGAAGGCCGGCATGTACGCCGGCATTCGCGTCACGCAGCAACAGCGCGTGGCGGTGCTGACGGTACCGGAAACGGCGCTGACCTATACGGCGTACGGCGATACCGTGTTCGTCGCGCAGCAGGGTGAAAAGGGCATGGTGGTCAAGCGCGTCTCGGTCACCGTGGGCGAACGCAATGACGGGCGCGTCGAGATCGTCAGCGGTCTGCAGGAAGGCGAGCGGGTGGTGACCTCGGGCCAGCTCAAACTGAGTGACGGCATGGCGGCCGAGCCGGTGGCGCAGGATACCCTGAGCGCCGCCCAGGCCGGTTCCTGAGGAGAGACCGATGACATTTACCGATCTGTTCGTGCGCCGACCGGTGCTGGCGCTGGTGGTCAGCACGCTGATCCTGCTGTTCGGCGCGCTGGCGCTCAGCCAATTGCCGATTCGCCAATACCCGCTGCTGGAAAATTCGACCATCACCATCAGCACCGACTATCCCGGTGCCTCGTCCGAGCTGATGCAGGGCTTCGTCACGCAGCCGATCGCCCAGGCGGTGTCGTCCGTCGAAGGCGTTGACTACCTTTCTTCCTCGTCGGTGCAGGGGCGCAGCGTGGTGACGGTGCGCATGGCGCTGAACCGCGATTCCACCCAGGCGTTGACCGAGGTGATGGCCAAGGTCAATCAGGTGCGTTACAAGTTGCCGGAGCAGGCATACGATCCGGTTATTGAGCGTTCCGCCGGTGAAGCCACCGCCGTGGCCTATGTCGGTTTCTCCAGTAAAACGCTGTCCACGCCGGCGCTGAGCGAATACCTGACGCGGGTGGTGGAGCCGATGTTCACCACCATCGACGGCGTCGCCAAGGTTGAAGTGTTCGGCGGGCAAAAAATGGCGATGCGCCTGTGGCTGGACAGCGATCGGCTGGCGGGCCGCGGCCTGACCGCCGCCGACGTGGCCGACGCGGTACGGCGCAACAACTATCAGGCGGCGCCGGGCAAGGTGAAAGGGCAGTATGTGGTCGCCAACGTGCGGGTGAATACCGATCTCACCAGCGTGGAGGAGTTTCGCAATCTGGTGGTGCGCAACGACGGTAACGGCCTGGTGCGCTTGAAAGACGTCGGCACCGTGGAGCTGGGCGCCGCGGCCACGGAGACCAGCGCGCTGATGGATGGCGAACCGGCGGTGTTCCTCGGCGTCTTCCCCACGCCGACCGGTAATCCGCTGGTGATCGTCGACGGCATTCGTCACCTGATGCCGGCGATCGACAAGATGCAGCCGCCGGGCGTGAAGATGGCGCTGGCGTTTGAAACCGCGCGCTTTATTCAGGCCTCGATCGATGAAGTTGTGCATACCCTGCTGGAAGCGCTGGCGATCGTAGTGGCGGTGATCTACCTGTGTCTGGGATCGCTGCGCACCGTGTTGATCCCGGTGGTGACCATTCCCTTGTCGATTCTCGGTGCCGCCGGGCTGATGCTGGCCTTTGGCTTCAGCGTCAATCTGCTGACGCTGCTGGCGATGGTTCTGGCGATCGGTCTGGTGGTGGACGACGCCATCGTGGTGGTGGAGAACGTGCATCGCCATATCGAAGAGGGGAAAACGCCGCTGGCGGCGGCGATGATCGGCGCGCGCGAGGTGGCGGGGCCGGTGATCGCCATGACTCTGACGCTGGCGGCGGTCTACGCGCCGATCGGCCTGATGGGCGGGCTGACCGGCGCGCTGTTCCGCGAGTTCGCGCTGACGCTGGCCGGCGCGGTGGTGGTGTCCGGCGTGGTGGCGCTGACGTTGTCGCCGGTGATGAGTTCTCTCCTGCTGCCCGCCAAACAGAGCGAAGGGCGCGTGGCGCGCGCCGCCGAGTGGTTCTTCGGCGGCCTGACGCGGCGCTATGCCCGCGCGCTGGATTTCTCGCTGCATCACCGTTGGCTGACCGGAGCGCTGGCGCTGCTGGTGATGATCAGCCTGCCGCTGCTGTATCTGATGCCGCAGCGCGAGCTGGCGCCGACCGAGGATCAGGCCATCGTACTGACCGCCATCAAGGCGCCGCAGCACGCTAACCTGAACTATGTCGAACGCTTCGCCTATAAGCTGGATGAGGTCTACAACCGCATGCCGGAAACCGAAAGCCGTTGGATCATCAACGGCAGCGACGGCACGGCGTCCGGCATCGGCGGCATCAACCTGACGCTATGGCAGGCGCGCCAGCGCTCAGCGTCGGCGGTGCAGGCCGATCTGCAACGGGCGGTGAACGATGTCGAAGGCACCAGCATTTTCGCCTTCCAGCTGCCCGCTTTGCCGGGCTCCACCGGTGGGCTGCCGGTGCAGATGGTGTTGCGCACGCCGCAGGACTACCCGCAGCTGTACCGCACCCTGGAAGAGGTCAAGCAGAACGCCAGAAACAGCGGCCTGTTTATGGTGGTAGACAGCGATTTGGACTACAACAATCCACTGGCGGAGGTGCACATCGACCGCGCCAAGGCCAACAGCCTCGGGATCCGCATGAGCGACATCGGCGAATCGCTGGCGGTGCTGGTGGGCGAGAACTACCTCAACCGCTTCGGCATGGACGGGCGCGCCTATGACGTGATCCCGCAGAGCCTGCGCGAACAGCGGCTGACGCCGCAGGCGCTGGCGCGGCAGTATGTCCGCACGCAGGACAATACGCTGGTGCCGCTCTCCACCGTGGTGTCGGTGGCGGTTAAGGTCGAGCCGAACAAGCTGACCCAGTTCAACCAGCAGAATGCGGCCACCCTGCAGGCGATCCCTGCGCCCGGCGTTTCGATGGGCGAAGCGGTAGCGTTCCTCGAACGGCAGGCGAATGCGCTGCCGGCCGAATTCAGCCACGATTGGCAGGGGGATTCGCGCCAGTATACCCAGGAAGGCAGCGCGCTGGCGTTCGCGTTCCTGGCGGCGCTGGTCATCATCTACCTGGTGCTGGCGGCGCAGTACGAGAGCCTGAAGGATCCGCTGATCATTCTGATCACCGTGCCGCTGTCGATCTGCGGCGCCTTGCTGCCGCTGGCGCTGGGCTACGCGACGATGAATATCTATACCCAGGTCGGGCTGGTGACCCTGATCGGGCTTATCAGCAAGCACGGCATTTTGATGGTGGAGTTCGCCAACGAGCTGCAGATGCATCAGGGGCTGGCGCGGCGCGCCGCGATTTTGCAGGCGGCGCAAATTCGTCTGCGGCCGGTGCTGATGACCACCGGGGCGATGGTGTTCGGCCTGATCCCGCTGCTGTTCGCCAGCGGCGCCGGCGCCGCCAGCCGCTTCGGTCTGGGCTTGGTGATCGTATCCGGCATGCTGGTGGGCACGCTGTTTACCCTGTTCGTGTTGCCGACGGTGTATACGTTGCTGGCGCGCGACCACGCGGTAGCCTCACCTCGTCAGCGCGAGTTGGCCGCTGCGCAAAAGGCGCTGACGGAGTAAGCCGCCGGCGCCCGCGTGAAAAATAAACCCGCCTCGGCGGGTTTTTTCGTCAGTTTTTGCAGCCCATCAACTCCGGCAGCACGCCGGGTTTGCTCTTCAGCGAAGCCTGCACGTCGTCCGGCAGGCCGGCCCAGATGATCAGACCGGTGCGTTTCTCAATTTCGTCCACCGTCACGCGGAATTGGCAGAAATCGGCGCCCTTCGGCGTGTTCTGGTCGAACAGGAAGGCGGCGTAGTGGTTTACCGCCGGGCTGTTGTTGATAAAAATCACCTTCCAGTAGGCGCTGGGGATGGTGTGCGCTTTCTGGGTGCCCGGCAGTTTGCCCATATCGCGTTCATACAGCGGTCCGGTCACGGTATAGACCGAAGAGATGTCGGCGCGATCGATCAGCTTGCGTTCCTGGTCTTCCAGCCGTGCCCAGGCGCCCTGGTTCAGATCGGACTTTTGCGGCGTGATGTTGGACAGATAGTTCAGCGATTCCCAGTCGGAAACGCCTGCCAGCGAAGCCAGCGGTGCCTGATGGCCGCGATCGACCTTCAGCGCCGCGTTGGCGCCGGTGTAATCGGCGGGCGCCAGGGTATCCGCCGGATTGAGCGCCGGATCGGTTTTCCAGTTGCGCGTCTTGCCGCTGGCTGGCGTGTCTTTGGTGATGTGATAGGCCACCCAGTTGGCGAACTTGGTGGTGCTGTTGTTATTCAATGTATAAGCATGACGCACGATCGACACGTTGCTGCTGCCGCCGGTCGGGCAGCCGACCGCGCAGTTGTCGATGGATTCGAGCGTGTCGGCCGACGCCTGTACGGCGAACAGCAGGGCGACCAGGGCCAACATCTTGTTGTTAAAGCGCATATTCATATCCTCAATAAGTTAAAATGCACTGTATATATTTACAGTGAATTAAACTTATCGCAGTGAAACGAATACAACAATGCAACATATGTGTGTTGTGAATGTGTCAGCGATAACCGAGCGAAACGGTGGCTTCATGCCGGGTTTGTCCGCTTAAAAACGCCAAAACGCGCGTGAACAAAGGATCAGCATCGGGTAGATCTCGAGGCGGCCAAGCAGCATGGCGGCGCACATCAGCCATTTCGCCGCGTCGTTCAACGTGCCGAAGCCGGCGGCGGTTTCTCCATATCCCAGCCCCATATTGTTGATGCAGGCGGCGACGGTGGCGAAAGCGGTGACCAGATCATAGCCCATCAGATTCAGCAGCCAGATAAACAGGCAGGTGAACAGCACGTAGAGGAAGAAAAAGCTCCAAACCGAGCGCAGCATCCGATCCTGGATCGGCGCATTGCCGACCTTGATGGTGTACAAGGCGTTAGGATGCACCAGCTGGTTGATCTCGAGCCGGCTTTGCTTGTACATGATCAGAAAACGCAGCGCTTTAATGCCGCCGCAGGTGGATCCGACGCAGCCGCCGAAAAAGCTCGCCGCCAGCAGCAGCATGATGGTGTGGGACGGAATTTTGGTGTAATCGGCGATGGCCAGACCGTTATCGGTCATCATCGAACTGGTGAGGAAAAAACCGTGCACGAAGGCGTCCTTGACCCCGTACATGCCCGAACGATACAGCTCGACGCACACGATAGCCACGACGATGGCCAGCACCAACAGGAAAAAGCGCAGCTCGGGGTTCCGGTACAGCGGTTTCAGGCTGCGGCGGCCGACGGCGACGAAATAGAGCGTGAAGTTCACCGCCGCCAGAACAGAGAAAATGCCGCCGACCATTTCCACCGCCGAACTGTCGTAGTACCCCAGGCTTTCGTTGCGGGTGGAAAATCCGCCGAGCGAGACGGTAGAGATGCCGTGACACAAGGCATCGAACCACGGCATGCCCGCCAGGCGGAAGGCGACGGTGCAGGCCAGCCCCAGGCCAAGGTAGATCAGCCACAGGTTTTTCGAGGTGTCGGCCAGCCGCGGCGTCAGGCGCTCCTCTTTGAATGGGCCGGGCATTTCCGATTGATAAAGTTTGGCGCCGCCGATGCCCAGCAGCGGCAGCACGGCCACCGCCAACACGATAACCCCCAGACCGCCGATAAAATTGAGCTGAGAGCGATAGTAGAGGAATGATTTGGGGACGTTGGAGACGTCGTTCAGCACCGAAGCGCCGGTGGTGGTGATGCCGGAGACGCCCTCGAACATCGCGTCCACCAGGCGGACGTTCAACGTGTCATCCAGCCACAGCGGCAGGGCGCTGATTGCGGAAAACAACAGCCAAAACATGACGATGATCAGGAAACCGTCCTGGGTGCGCAGCTGCACTTTCGACTGCCGGGTGCTGAACCAGCCCAATCCGCCTAGCGTGGCGGCGAGCACCAGGGTATAGAAAAACGAGAAGGCGCTTTTTTCTTTATACAGCAGGCCCATCAGCAGGGGCGGGATCATTGAAAGGCTGTAAAGGAGGACTAAAAAGCTGCAAAGATGAATAACGACCAGGGTTTGTTTGGTTTTGACCATGCTGTTGCTCGGAGTGCCCGCCGACGATGCGTCAATTTATTGAAGTGTATCAAGCATAAAGCAGGCGATATAAAAATAACGTAAAAATTCATATCGCCGAATAAGCATGGCGTGGAGGGGGAGAACGCTATTCCAGCAGATCGTTGACCGTGCGGCGCACATAGTGCGTCATTTGCGCCAGATCGTCCGGCGACACCGGGCCGCCGCCGGCGCGCACCACCTGCTGTTCGATCTGGGCGATCTCCTGCTCGACCTTGTTGGCGATCTGCACTTTGACTATCTTGTCTACCGAAGACAGCAGCACCTTCAATACCACTTTCAACGCGATGTTTTCGCAGAACGAGTCGTAATGATGAACCGGCGGCGGCGGGGCCGGAGCCGGCTCGGGCGCGCGCGGAGCCAGAGCTTTGAAGCTGTCTACATTTTCAATAATAAGATCCATGTCTCTTATTAGTTCATCAAAATCTTTAGACACTGACTTATTCCCTTCGCTGTGCGCAAAAAACAGAACGCCCGTCCTCAGGCTGAAAGCCGATGAGCGACGGGCAGAACGAATTCGGGCCTGGCCTTCATACGCTGAATGGCCGGGGGAGGGGCATTCTAACCTTGCGGCGGGTCGGCAACAAGATGGGGCCGTGCGAATGCGCGGCCCTTTGAATCACGGGTGCGGGAGGGCGCTTAACTTTTCAGCTTGGCGGTGATTTTCGCCACGTGCTCGCCCTGATAGCGGGCGATGGTCAGCTCTTCGTTGCTCGGCTGCCGCGAACCGTCGGCGCCGGCGATGGTGGTGGCGCCGTATGGGGTGCCGCCGCGCACCTGAGAAACGTCAAACAGCTCCTGCGTCGCATAGCCGATCGGTACGATGATGAAGCCGTGGTGCGCCAGCGTGGTCCAGGTCGAACTGATGGTCTGTTCCTGGCCGCCGCCGGTGCCGGTGGAGGAGAAGACGCTGCCCACCTTGCCGTACAGCGCGCCGGACGCCCATAGGCCGCCGGTCTGATCGAGGAAGGTGCGCATTTGTCCGGCCATATTGCCGAAGCGGGTCGGCGTGCCGAAGATAATGCCGTCATAGTCCGCCAGCTCTTGCGGGGTGGCGACCGGCGCCTGCTGGTGTTGCTTGCCTCCGGCCTTGGCGAAGGCTTCCGGCGTCATGGTTTCCGGCACGCGTTTAATCGTCACGTCCACGTTATCGACCCGATTTGCCCCTTCGACCACCGCCTGCGCCAGGCGTTCGATGTGGCCGTACATTGAGTAATAAAGCACCAACAGTTTCGTCATGTTCCGTACTCCCTCTCAGATGATTAACAAAAACCCCTGATAAGCATAGAAGCGAATGACGAACTTGGCGTCGCGGCGTTACTTGATGCCGGCGATCGCCAGTAGGGCGCCAAAGGCGATCAGCAGCCCGCCAAAGGTGCGATCGATGCCGCGGCGCAAACGCAAAAAGCGCGCATTGACCCCCGGCGCAGAAAATAGCAGCGCGACGGCGGCAAACCAGAAGATATGGACGGCGGCGATAAAAAGACCATAGCCAATTTGCACGCCGAGCGGGGTGTGCGGAGAAACCACCTGCATGAACAGGCTGACGACGAAGATGGTGGTTTTCGGATTCAGCGCATTGGTTAAAAAACCGGTTTTCAGCGCCGCGAAATCGCTGATGGCGGCCGGTGTCGTGGTGGGCGCGGCGTCATGATGCGCCGCGTTGCGCAGCAACGTAAAACCGAGATAGATCAGATAGGCGGCGCCGATGCCTTTAAGCAGGTTAAACAGCCAGGGCGACTGTTGAATCAACACGCCGACGCCAATCAGCGTATAGCTGACATGGATCAGCACGCCGGCGCCGATGCCGCAGGCGGTCAAGACGCCGGCGCCGATGCCGCAGGCGGTCAAGACGCCGGCGCGGCGCGAAAGCAATAGGCTGTTGCGCGAGACCATGGCGAAATCCGGCCCCGGGCTGATTACAGCGAGTAAAGTAATGGTGACGACAGCGAT
This sequence comes from Serratia sp. Ae19-1, assembly GCF_059801225.1. NCBI lineage: Bacteria > Pseudomonadati > Pseudomonadota > Gammaproteobacteria > Enterobacterales > Yersiniaceae > Serratia > Serratia sp. Ae19-1. Next base: position 987,155 of record NZ_JBCHWD010000001.1, read on the forward strand.
AAGTTCAGTCATAGTTATCCTTGCGATGTTTCTCGATAGAGTGACTGATTTATAAGAGTAATTTCCCTCGGTGACAAACGATGAATAGTGACGATATCGGTGAGAAAAACTCACGCAAAACCCGTAGGCCGCTGCCGCTGGGCGGTCTGCGCTGTTTTGAAGCCGCCGCGCGGCTGGAAAGTTTCACGCAGGCGGCACAGGGGCTGAATTTGACGCATGGCGCGGTCAGCCGGGCGGTGCGGGCGCTGGAAGAGGAGCTGGGCGTGGCGCTGTTTGAGCGCCGCCATCGGCGGGTTCTGCTCACGGCGGCGGGGCGCAAGCTGTTTCAGGCGACGCAGCAGGCATTCGGCATTTTGGATGCTACGGCGCTGGAGCTGCGCCAGCAGGCACTCAATGCGCCGTTGGTGTTGTCCTGTGAGCCGACCTTATTGATGCGTTGGCTGATCCCGCGCCTGCCGGCTTTTCAGCAGGCGCACCCGGATATCAACTTACAACTGGTGGCCGGCGGCGGGCCGTTTTCGTTCCATGACGGCATTACGGCGGCGATCAGGCGCAATGACTTTGATTGGGGAAAGCAGGTGCATAGCCTGGCGCTGTTTGATGAGAAAGTCGGGCCGGTGTGCCAACCCGAAGCGCTGACGAGGCTGACGGCCAGCGTGGACGGCAGGCAGAACCTGTGGCCCGACGCCAAATTGCTGCATGCCGCCACCCGGCCGGATGCCTGGCGGCACTGGGCGCAGCGGCAGGGGGTGACGTTGGCGGGGCATCCGGAGCAGCGTTTCGATCATTTCTATTTCAGCCTGCAGGCGGCGGTAGCCGGTCTTGGCATCGCTATCGGCCCGTGGCTGCAGGTGCGAGACGATCTGGCCGCCGGTTTGCTGAGCGCGCCGTTCGGTTTCACGCCCGACGGCAGCGGCTATTACTTGTTGTCGCCGCAGCCGATCGTGCCGGGCAGTGCGCTGGCCCGGCTGGCGGAGTGGCTGACGTTTACGGCAGGCGCCTGAGTTTTTGCGCCAGCCGCTGTTCCTGCCAGCGGCTGAAGGCATTGCGCAGCAGCAAGGTACGCACCGCCCGCATAACCAGCGCGAGGCTCATGCCGCCGATCGCCCACAGCGACCAGAGGTATTGCGGGTGAGTCAACTCGTTGATGGCGAACAGCAGCGTGCCAATCACGGCGAAACGCACCGCCATGCTCAGCAGTTTGCCTTCTGCCGCGACCTGGCGACGAATGCGCTGCTCTTCATCTACCTCACTCGGCGTCTCCGCCTGCGGCGGTGAGGTGAGATCGCTGACCTGCACCCCCAGCGCGGCGGCGATCGCGGTCAAGGTTTCCAGGCTGGCCTGTTCGCCGTTTTCAATCCGCTGTACGGTGCGGGTGCTGAGACCGGCAATGGTCGCCAGCTGCTCCTGCGACCAGCCTTTTTCCAGACGTAATGGCCTGATGCGGTACTTTTGCATGATGCACTCCCGAGTTCACTGTCACTGTCATCCAGTGTAGGGCGTGCGGGGTGACGGCGCCACGACAGCGGCACGACAGCGGCACGACATCCGCCGCCGGCGCGGGTTGGCCGGCAGTCAGAAGGCGACGTTGCGGATAAAGCGCAGGGGCAGGTCGCCGAGATTGGCGTAAGCGTAGCGTTGATCGCTGTTGAAGGTTTGCGCGGCGCCGGCGGAAAGGGTCAGCGTGCCTTGTTCCAGCTCCAGCGTCAGGGTGCCGGCAATCACATAGATCATCTCGCTCCAGCCTTCGGCGTCCGGCGCCGAGTCATAGCGCTCACCCGGCATCAGCGTCCATTCCCATAGCTCGGCCCGTTGGCGCGCCGGCACGCTGGCGGCGAACAGCGCCTGGCTGCCGGACTGCGCGCCTTGCCAGGCCAGTTCCCCTACCAGATGGCTGCCGCGCGCTTCCGGCGCCTGGATCAGATCGGTAAAGGAAATCGCCAGGGCGGCGGCGATCTTGTCGAGCACTGCCAGGCTGACGTTGCGATCGCCGGCTTCGATGCCCGCCAGCATGCGGCGGCTGACGCCGGAAAGCTCGGCCAGCGCCACTTGGCTCAGACCCGCCTGTTGGCGGTAACCGCGCAGATTGCTGCTCAGGTACTGCAGCACTTTCGGAGGATCGGTTTTCGCGTTATGCACCGTATTGCTCATCGCCGGACTTTATCTCATACTGGCAGGATCTGTGCATTATATTGCACTCAGCAGGAAGGGCAAGCCGGTGTCAGCAGCAAAAAAATCCTTTATTTCCGCCGTGGTTCCGCAAATCAGGTTGCCGGAAGCGGTGTTGATTTTCATCACCATGATCTGGGGCGGCACCTTTTTGGCGGTGCATCACGCGATGCAGGTCAGCGGGCCGTTCTTTTTCGTCGGTCTGCGTTTCGCCACCGCCACGCTGACGCTGACGCTGTTTTCGCTGCGCGTGCTGCGCGGCCTGACGTTGTATGAACTGAAGGCGGGCGGGCTGATCGGGCTGGCGATCATGTTTGGCTACAGCATGCAAACCGTCGGCCTGCAGACCATCACCAGCAGCCAGTCGGCGTTCATCACCGCCATGTATGTGCCGATCGTACCGCTGCTGCAATGGCTGGTGCTGGGGCGGTTCCCCGGCATCATGTCGTGGATCGGCATTCTGCTGGCCTTTACCGGGCTGATGCTGCTGGCAGCGCCGAGCAGCACCGACATGACGCTGAGCCTCGGCGAAATTCTGACGCTGGCCGGCACCCTTGGCATGGCGGCGGAGATCATCCTGATCGGCGCCTTTGCCGGCAAGGTGAATATCCGCCGGGTGACCATCGTACAGCTGGCGACCGCCTCGCTGACCTCATTCTTGATGATGGCGCCGACCGGTGAATCGCCACCGCCGTATTCGGATTACCTGCTGTACAGCGCCATTGGGCTGGGGCTGGCCAGCGCGTTGATTCAACTGACCATGAACTGGGCGCAGCGCAGCGTTTCACCCACGCGCGCTACGGTGATCTACGCCGGTGAACCGGTCTGGGCGGGCATCGTCGGGCGGCTCGCCGGTGAGCGTTTACCGGGCGTGGCGCTATTGGGGGGCGCGTTGATCGTGATTGGGGTGGTGGTCAGCGAGTTGCGCGTGCGGCGCAAGGATAAAGCGGCGGTGGCGACGGAAGCGGACTAGCGCCGAGACACAGAAAAACAAAGGGGCGGCGATATCCGCCCCTTTTTACATCAAGCGGTTTTCTTCTTGCGCAGGAACACGTAAGACAGGCCGAGCACGATGAACCACAGCGGGGTGATGATCAGCGCCTGGCGGGTGTCTTCGCGCAGCGACAGCAGCACCAGCACGAACGCGAAGAACGCCATGCACACCCAGCACATCAGTTTGCCGGCAGGCATTTTGTAGATCGACTTCTGGTGCAGCGCCGGGCGCTGTTTACGGTAGACCAGGTACGAACACAGGATGATGGTCCAGACGAACATGAACAGAATCGCCGACACGGTGGTCACCAGGGTGAAGACCGTCACCACGTTCGGGATCAGGTAAATCAGCACCACCCCGCCCAGCAGGCAGATGCAGGAGAAGGTGAGGCCGTTGGCCGGCACCGCGCGCTTGGACAGGTTGGCGAACGACTTCGGCGCGTCGCCTTCCAGCGCCAGCCCGAACAGCATGCGGCTGGTGGAGAACACCCCGCTGTTGGCGGAGGAGGCGGCGGAGGTCAGCACCACGAAGTTGATTACGCTGGCCGCGGCCGGCAGGCCGATCAGCACGAACAGTTCAACGAACGGGCTCTTGTCAGGCACCACGGAGTTCCATGGCGTCACCGACATGATAACGATCAGGGAGAACACGTAGAACATGATGATGCGGATCGGAATCGAGTTGATGGCGCGCGGCAGCGACTTCTCCGGATCCTTGGTTTCCGCGGCGGTGGTGCCCACCAGCTCAATGCCGACGAAGGCGAATACGGCGATCTGGAAGCCGGCGAAGAAGCCGCTGATGCCTTTCGGGAACATGCCGCCGTCATTCCACAGATGGGTGAATGAGGCCACGGTTCCGGTCGGCGACTGGAACTGCATGGCGATCATCACCAGCCCGGCGACGATCAGCCCGACGATGGCGACGATTTTGATCATCGCAAACCAAAACTCCATTTCGCCGAACATCTTCACCGTCGCCAGATTAAGGCCGAGCAGCAACAGCACGCACAGCAGTGAAGCGATCCACTGGGAGAGTCCCGGGAACCAGAACTGGGCGTAGGCGGTGATCGCCACGACGTCGGCGATGCCGGTCACCACCCAACAGAACCAGTAGGTCCAGCCGGTGAAGAAACCGGCCCACGGGCCGAGCAGGTCCGCGGCGAAATCGCTGAAGGATTTGTACTCCAGGTTGGACAGCAGCAGCTCGCCCATGGCGCGCATCACGAAGAACAGCATAAAGCCGATGATCATGTACACGAAGATGATCGAGGGGCCGGCCAGGCTGATGGTTTTACCGGAACCCATAAACAGGCCGGTGCCGATGGCGCCGCCGATGGCGATCAGTTGAATATGTCGGTTAGTGAGGTTTCGCCGTAGATGATCTGCTGAGGCGGGCGTCGCTTCAGTCGCTATTTTAGAGTGATCTACCATCTGATGATGTCCTGTTTTACCTGTCATTAGTGAAGTCGCGAGCTCTGAAGTGGCTCTTTTTTATACATTTATCCGGTTGGCCCGGCTTTAGTAAGGTAGTGCAATAACGCCACCTTTGTGCAACATGTTTACAACATTTATACGCGGGATAAAAGTCGATCAATCTTTACACGGAGGAGGCAAATCGGACGTTCAGGGAGCGGAAGATTACTCTTCAAAAGAGGGGATTAACAGACCTTATGCGGCTTATCTCGTTGATTAAACAAAGGGTTGTAAATTTCGCATGAGAAAAAGTAATGCGTGTAAGCGTTTGACAGCGGCTGAGGCGAGGAGGACAATTTACCTCGTTGGGTCGTTAGCTCAGTCGGTAGAGCAGTTGACTCTTAATCAATTGGTCACAGGTTCGAACCCTGTACGACCCACCAACCAAATCAGCGTGTTACGCTCAGACTTTTCTTCGTTTCTTCCCGCATTGCGCCGTTTTAAGCGCGCATTCTGCAAAAAAATTCGCATTTTTCGACTGATGTTCAGAAAGGTGATCTGGCGCAAACTGCAATGTTGCACCGGACTTTATACGGCAAGGAAGGCTGTGCGCTAGCGCAACGTCGGCGTAGGGGCGGGCCATTTGCCCAAGAATCTTTCAGGTCAGGAAACGGGGAATAAATGCGCAGCCGACATCAAAAGCAGCGCCCAGACGGCGGCCGAGAGCGCGGCGGTGGCATAGACGCGCCGCACCGGCAGTTGCAACATGCCGGCCATCAGCGGCACGGTGTAACGCATCACCGCCAGAAAACGCGAGGCGAACAGCAGCGGTAGCCCGCGTTTTTGCAAGGCGTTTTGCGCTTTGCGCAGCGGAGCGTGAAAGCGCACCGGCAGCTGGCGGCCAAGATCCCGGTGGCATAGCAGCGCGCCGCAGTGGAACGACAGAATCGATCCCAACGCGGCGCCGAGGGCGATGGCCGCCCAAACCGCGCCGATGGGCAGCGCATGCTTGCCCGCTACGATGCCCAACAGCAGCGTGACCGAGGCGGGCGGCAAGACGGAAGACACTACGATCACGGATTTACCCAGCGCAAACAGGAAAATCAGCAGCAGCAACATCTCCGGTTCCGGGCTGTATTTGGCGATAATGTGCGTCAATTCATCCATTTAACACCTGCGGGTGAGGAGGCTGAGTGTCAGTGTCACATCCACAGGTTCAATAATGGCTAAATAACGCGCCGCTATCCGGCAATCTCTGCGTCTGGTTTGCTCACGTCGGCACGCCGATGTTTGAGCGCCCATAATAGCGCGGCGCACAGCAGTGAAAAGGCGGCCAGCACCAGCGGCCCGGCATGCGGGCTGTTGAAGCGCTGTTCCGCCTCGGTGCGGATAAGCGGAGCTAAAAAGCTGAATGCGGCGCCGAGCGTGGTGCAAAAACCGATGCCGGCCGCCAGCGCCGGGCCGGTCAGCACCTGGGCGGGAAACGTCCAGAAAATCGGCTGTACCGCCAGGAAACTTACCGCGCAACAGCTCAGGGCGACGATAGCGAGCAAAGGGCCGGCATAGGACGAGACCACCAAACCCAGCGCTGCCGCTACCATGCAGCCGACGGCGATCGGTAATCGTCTGGCGGTTTTTCTGTCGGCATAGCGCGGCAGGAAATAGACGCCCAGCGCGGAGAATGCCCAGGGAATGGCGGCCACCAGCGAGGCCTTGAAGCCAAGATGGGTGCCCATCAGCGAGGCGACCTGCGACGGCAGGAAAAACATCAGGCCGTATACGCCGATCTGCAGGGTGCCGTAGATCAACGCCAGATGCCAAACTTTGCCGCTGCTCATCGCCGCTTTGACGCTGCTGGTTTCGGTCTGCTGCTGTTCATCGGCCAATTGTGCCACCAGCGCCGTGCGTTCTTCCTCGCTCAGAAAGCGCGCCTGCCGTGGATTATCGTCGAGATAGAAAAAGGCGAAAACGCCGAGGACGACGGCCGGCAACCCTTCCAACACAAACATCCAGAACCAGCCGGGTTTACCCAACACGCCGTGCATCTCCAGCAATGCCCCCGACAGCGGTGAACCAAGCGTCAGCGCCGCCGGCACGCCGAGCACGAAAATGCCAATGACCGAGGCGCGAACCTTATTGGGAAAATAGATCGACGCCAGCAGCAGGATGCCGGGGTAAAAGCCGGCTTCGGCGATCCCCAGCAGAAACCGCAGGACGATAAATTGCTGTTCGTTGGTCACCAGCCCGGTGCAGGCCGATAACGCGCCCCACAGCGCGGTGGTGGCGCTAAGCCAGCGTTTGGCGCCCCAGCGATTCATCAACAGGTTAGCAGGGATGCCGAACAGCGCATAGGCGGCAAAGAATATCCCGGCGCCCAGGGCAAAGGCGGATTGCGACAGTGCGATATCGATGGCCATTGCGTCTTTGGCAAAACCGACGTTAACCCTGTCGATAAAGGCGATGAAATACATGGCGAACATCAATGGCACCAGTCTGCGCCAGGTTTTGCGGATGGCGGCATTGAGCGCAGGGGCGGCATAGGTGGCGTGATTCACTGGCGTTAACCTCTCTTCTGAGAATGACAAACGTCGGTCACAAGACCGTCTGGCGCCGTCGCTGATGACATCGGATTTTTTTCGTGCCTTTAAAGGTCTAAAGGACTAATGGTCAGGCCTTTAAAGGCGAAAAAACGCCGCGCAGTGCGTCGGCATATCGCAGCAGACATCACCATGGTGAATGGTGTGTTGCTTTTTTGTTAATCAAAAGTTCACACAGGGCTGTGGCGTGTTCAAGCGCTTTGATCGAGATCTGTGTGCGCTATCACCGAATTGAGAACTCGGTTAGAGGCCTGGAGAGCGTCGCTTTCTTCTCGTGAAGGGGAAAGATAAGGTGAAGCACGACAAAACGGAATGCAGGAGTGCGACATGCTGAAGGTCATTGCTGAAGATTTTATTCATCCGGAACACATTGAAACCGTCATGCCCTGGTATCGTGAGCTGGTGGAAAAAACCCGACAGGAGCCGCTGTGCATCAGTTATGACCTGTGCATCGATCAGCAGGATCCCGGGCATTTTATTTTTATCGAAAGCTGGCCGGACCGCGCCGCTCTGGATGTGCATTGCCAAACCGAGCATTTCACCCGGCTGGTGCCGCAGATCAATCAGCATCAGCGCAAGCCTTGCACCTTCCTGTTTATGCAGGTATTTCCGGGCCTAAACGACGGCTAGATGAAAAAAGCCCCGCAGGGGGGCGGGGCTAATGGCTTCTCAATGCATGTTGTAGTGGTTAATAAATAACCTTTCCGATCGCGTTATGCTTTGAGAATGCTCCTAAACACATTCGCACTATGAATGGTTTTGCGGCATGACCTCGCTGGCGGTTTTGATGGCGCGCAACATGCGGCGGCGTATCAACCCGCTGACCAGGCGAATGGTATACCAGTAGGGAGTAAACCGCCGCCGGCTGGCGTCGTCGGGGCAGAAGATGCGCGTTTCCGTCACCAGACGGCAACGGCCGTCCGGCAGCGGGCTCACGGCATAGCCCAGCGCCAGTTTGGCGACGCCGGGCTGCGCGAAGGCCAGAAATTCCGGCCCGTCAGCGACCTGTTTCAGGCCGTATTCGGCCTGCCAAAAGCGGCCGATCAGGCCATAGACCAACGCGCCTTCATCTTGCTCGAGCAGGCAAAAGTTATGCAGGCCAAACGGCGGCGGGCTGGGTTTATTGCGTGGCATCAGACGCGCGGGCAATTCGCGCAGCGCTATCATGCTGCGGAAAAAGCGATCGTGCTTGGGATCGTAAGCGACCACGGCCGCCAGGACCCGGGCCTGCGGCGCGGCGATGGCGATCGCGTGCCGCTCCGAGAACTGGTATTGCCTAAGGTATTTATTCAGCAGCTTCATGTTTTGCAGCTTCCCGCCATTCGCTTTGCAGCAGAGCGAAACCGAATTCGTCGCCCCATGCGCCTTTGAAAAACACGTTTTGCCGCCAACAGGCTTCACGACGAAAACCAAGATTGCTGAACAGCGCGGCGGCGCGAAGATTTCGCGCGTCCACCACGGCGGTAATGCGGTGCTTCGCCAGCGGCCCGAACAGCAGGGCGATGGCTGCGCTCAGCGCCTCGCGCGCCTGACCTTGCCGCTGATGAGCGGGATCGAAGGTCACGCCCAGCTCAGCCTGGCGTCCCTCATCGAAAAAATGCACTGCGACATCGCCCAGCAAGGCGCCGTCCTCGCGGCGTTCGACCGCCAGTTGAAACCAGCTGTCGTCGCGGTTGAAGGGGAGCTGCTGCTGCTGTTCGAAGAAGGCCTGGGCGTCCGCCGCGTTGTAGTCGCTCCAGCTCTGGTAGCGCGCCACGTCGGGATGATTGCGGTAAGCGGTAAAATGGGGCAGATCGTCGGCCGTGAACGGGCGCAGGATCAGCCTGGGGGTCAACAGAGGCAAATGGCGCATTGTTTTTCCTTATCAGCGCATTAGGGCAACGGGCAGTGTAGCTTAGCGTCGAGAGATGGGCTGCGTAAAATGAGCTGTGGAGGAGAGGCGGGAAATGCCGACTCAGGCGAGCCGGCAAGGAGGATTAACGCCGGGCGGCCGCCTGGCGCAGGCGCTCGACCGGCGCTTGTTGAAAGTCGAACGATGGCGCTTCGCGCTGCGTCAACCCCTGGCGGACGATGGCCTTGACGGCCAGGCTGGCGTCACGGTCTTTCCCGGCGATCTGCTCGGCGATGCGCAACGCTTCTTCCCGGGCCGAATTTGCGCTGATGCGGGAAATGGCGCCGTGTGACAACGCTTCCTGTGCGCTGACGGTTCTGCCGGTCAGCAGCCAATCCAGCGCCACGTAGGGCGAAACTCGCGTCGGCAAGCGGGCGCATCCTCCCTGGGCGGCGACTAACCCAAGCCCGGTCTCGGGAAAGCTGAAGCGCGCATCGCACCCGGCGACGATCAGATCGCACGCCAGCGCCAGCTCAAAGCCGCCGCCGTAGGCGATACCGTCAACGGCGGCGATGATCACCTTGCCGATCTGCGCATGGATCAACCCGCCAAATCCCTCCGGCGTGACGATGGGCAGTTCGCCCTGACGAAAGGCGTTAACATCCATGCCAGCGGAAAATACCGTCGGTTGACCGGCCAGGACGATAGCGCGCACCGAGTCGTCGCTGTCCGCCTGGCGCAGGTAGGTGCGGATCAGTTCGGCCATCTGCAGGTTGATGGCGTTCTTTTTTTCCGGCCGATTGAGGGTGATGACCGCAACCTGCGCGCCGTGGCGCTCATAAAGCACCGGCGGTGATTCACTCATCGATGGCCTCTCCCCGGAAAAAGAACAGCGTCAGCAGCAGGGCGATGGCGCCGAGCGGCAGCGAAAACAGCGGCAGATAATAGGCCGGCAGCGTGTAGAGCGTCAGGCCGCCCAGCATGCCACCCGCCGCGATGCCGGCGTACAGCACCGAGCTGTTGAGCGACACGGTCAAGGCGCCAAAGCGTTTCGACAGCGATAACAAGTGGTGCTGGATCGGCACCAGATACATCCAGCCGGTAATGCCCCAGACCAGAAAGATAACCAGCACCCACCAGGGCGAGGTGACATAAAAGGCCAGCAGAAACAGGGACAGCGTCTGGATCGCCACGGAAAACAGCAGCACGAATTTGCTGCCGAGGGCGTCGGTCAGCGCGCCGGAGGCAAAATTGCCGATCACCGCGCCAATGCCGAACACCAGCAGCGCGAGGGGCAGGATCGCCTCCGGGCCGAACTGGGTGTTTTTCAATAATACGCTGACGTAGCTGTAGACGATGTGCTCCGAGCAAACGGCAAAGAAGGTGATCAGCAGCGTGGTCAGCACCGCCTTTTGCCGCAGCGGGGCAAGCCGCTCTTTCAGCGAATGCTTGCCCGGCGGCGCAATGGCGCGCAGCGCCAGCGAAAGGCCGAGCAGCGCAATCACTCCCAGCAGGGCGATGAACAGGAAGATTTCGCGCCAGCCGATCAGTTTGGCGAGAAAGGTGCCGAACGGGATGCCGAGCGCGATGGCCAACGTCATGCCGCCATAAACGATGGAAATGGCCAGGCCGCGGCGTTTTTCCGTCACCAGCCCCACCGCGGCGGCGGCGGCCTGCGGCGTATAGCAGGCCGCGCCCAATGCTGCCAACACTCTGCCGAACGAGATCTGCAGGTAGCTGGTGGCCCAGGCGCAGGCCAGATTGCCGGCGATGAACAGCACCAGCGCCAACTGCAGAATATGCTTGCGGTTGACGTTGCCCAGCAGCCAGGCGGTCAGCGGCGCGAACAGCATATAAGCCAGCGCGAATACCGATATCAACTGCCCCGCTTGCGCGGGGCTGACGGCAAAGGTTTCGGAAATGTCGCTGAGCACGCCGGCGACGATAAAGGCGTCGGTGCCGATGGCGAAGGTGCCGGTCGCCATCAAACAGAGCGTGACCAGATGGCCGTTATAATCCGCTAACTTCATCCCGCCCTCCGCAGAGCGTTCGCCGCCCAAACCTGTCCCAGCGCCGCCAGAAACGTTTCCACGTCGGCATGGGAGTGCGCCGAGGTCGGCGTCACCCGCAGCCGCTCGCTGCCGGCGGGCACCGTCGGGGCATTGACCGGCTGCACGTAGATATCATGCTCGTCGAGCAGCACCTGACTGATGTGCTTGTTGCGGTGCGGATCGCCGACCAACAGTGGCAGGATATGGCTGTCGGCCGATACCAGCGGGATGCCGGCGGCGCGCAGGCCGGTTTTCAGGTGATCGACGATCGCCAGCAGGTGCTTGCGCTGGGTGTCATGCCCGAGGTTGTATTTGAAACTGGCCAACGCCGCAGCGACCACCGGCGCCGGTGACGAGGTGCTGAACACGAATGCCGGTGCCCAGCTGCGCACCGCCTCCACCACCGAGCGGGGCGCGGCGATATAACCGCCCGCTGCGCCGTAAGACTTGCCGAATCCGCCCTGAATAATGGTGATTTTATCCAACAGGCCCAGCTGTTCGGCGTAGCCCAATCCCCGTTCGCCGTACACGCCGGCGGAGTGGATCTCGTCGAGATAGGTCAGCGCCTGGTACTGTTCCGCCAACGCCACGATCTGCGCCAGGGGAGCAAAGTCACCGTCCATGGAATACAGCGACTCGAAGGCGATCAGCTTTGGCCGCGCCGGGTCGGCGGCCTGCAGCAGCTCGGCGAGGTGCGCCACGTCGTTGTGGCGGAAGATCTTTTTCTCCGCTTTGCTGTAGCGGATGCCATAAATCATCGAGGCGTGATTCAGTTCGTCGGAGAACACGATCAGATCGGGAATGGCGTCGCACAGGGTGGACAAGGTGGCGTCGTTGGCGCCGAAGCCGGTGGTGAACAGCAGCGCCGACTCTTTGCCGTAGGCGCTGGCCAGCAGCGTTTCCAGCTCGCTGTGATAAACCGAGGTGCCGGAAATGCTGCGGGCGCCGCAGGTACCCAGCCCGACGCGGTTAACCGCGTCGGTGGTGGCCAGCAGCACCTTGGGATGGTGGCTCATCGCCAGATAGTCGTTTGAGCACCAGACGTTGAGACGACGCTCGCCTTGTTGCCCGTGACGGGTGGCCCAGGGTTTGTCCTGCACGCCGCGCTCAAGATTGAGGAACTCGCGAAAGCGCCCCTGTCTTTTGGTTTCTGCCAGCTTTTCTTCAAGAATGTTCAGTACGCTCATAGCATATTCCTTGTGTTAAACGGCTTTAAGGCTTAATGACAGACCCTGACCGACGCCGACGCACATCGTCACCAATGCATTGCCGGCCTGCCGATCGCGTAATTCCAGCGCCGCCGACAGCACCAGACGCGCGCCGGACATCCCCAGCGGATGGCCGAGTGCGATGGCGCCGCCGTTCGGGTTGACGCGTGCGTCGTTGGCGTCGATGCGCCAGTGTTTCAGCGCCGCCAGCACCTGTGAGGCGAACGCTTCGTTAATCTCGATGATGTCGAAGTCGTGCAACGTGAATCCGCCGCGCTGCAGCAAACGTTCGGTGGAGGCGATCGGCCCCAGCCCCATCAGCGCCGGTGAAACGCCGGCGGCCGCGCTGTCGCCGATCTCCGCCAGCGGTTGCCACCCCTGGCGTTTCACGTAGCGGCCGGAGGCCAGCAGCAGTGCGGCGGCGCCGTCGTTGATGCCGGAAGCGTTGCCGGCAGTGACCGAGCCGCCGGCGGAGAACGCCGGTTTCAATGCCTGCAGCTGTTGCAGCGTGCTGAGGCGGGGGAATTCATCCTGTGCGAACAGGCGGGTGGTTTTACGATCGGCCGGCACTTCCACCGGCGTGATCTCCCGCGCCAACCGGCCGCTGTCGATCGCCCTGCGGGCCTTTTGCTGCGAGGCCAGCGCGAACAGATCCTGTTCCTCACGCGAGATATGCTGTTGTTGGGCCACGTTTTCCGCCGTGATGCCCAGCGGATCGCTGCCGTAGCGTTCCGCCAGACGCGGGTTAACGAAGCGCCATCCCAGCGTGGTGTCGTACAGCTTTACCCCCTTATCGAACGGCGTTTCGCTTTTGCTCAGCACATAGGGCGCGCGGCTCATGCTTTCCACGCCGCCGGCCAGGATCAGTTCGCTGAGGCCGCTGCGAATTTTCGCCGCGGCGTAAATCACCGCATCCAATCCGGAGGCGCAAAGGCGGTTGAGGGTAATGGCCGGCACCGACTGATCCACCCCGGAAAGCAGCGTCGCCATGCGGGCGACGTTGCGATTGTCTTCACCGGCCTGGTTGGCGCAGCCCAGCACCACTTCGTCCAGACTCGCCTCTGCCGCCGGATGGCGCTGCAGCAGGCTGCGAATGATGGTCGCCGCCATATCGTCGGGGCGGGTCTGCGCCAGGCTGCCGCCATAGGCGCCGATCGCCGTGCGCGTGCCGTCGATCAGATACACACCGTCATCTTTAATGCTCATCGTTGATCCTTAAGGCGTGGTGGTCAGCGCCGGTTGGGCGGCGTGCAGAAGGGTGTAATGCGGCGCATAGCGGGCCGCGTGCAGCAGCTGCGCCAGGTTGCTCAGCGTCGTCCTGACGTTTTTCTCCCCCAGGCGAGTGAGCCAGCCGAAAATGCCGTCGGCGTAGTTCACGCCGGCGACGGCGGCGACATCGATGTCTTCCCGGCTGCAGACGCCGCTTTCCACCATGATCACCGACTCGTTGATCAGGCTGCTGAGGACGCGGGCGACGATCAGCGCCGGGGAGTCCTTGATAAATTCAACCTGCGGAAGCGCGGTGTGCAGCAGGCGTAAAAACAACGCCTTATTAGCCGCAGAGGCGTGGCGGCTGTGCGCCGCCACCAGATACGCCGTGTCGGCGTAGTTCAGGGCGACATCGACCACAAAGGCGTCCGCCGCCGTCTGCTCGGCCAACTGATTTGCCGTGCGGCCATCGGTGACGCTGACGGTGAAAGCATCATTGACCTGAATGGCCGCTCCCAGGCCCGACAAGGCCGGCCGCTGTTCTACGCGCAACTGCGGCCATTGCAGTGCGGCTCGCTGTTGCAGCAGGGTAAACAAAGGGTGTTCGCCGTAAATGCGCAGCGTCTCGACATCCGCCTCGACGGCGGCCTCAACCGGCGGGGCGGTTTCTTCGGCGGAAAAATAGGAGCGACCGTTCTTTTTCCCCAGCAGCCCGGCATCGACCAGCGAACGCTGCAGATGGCCGGGGGTATAGCGCGGGTCGTACTGCATGTCCTGCCAAATTTGCCGGCTGACCTGATAGTTGATGTCCTGGCCGATAAAATCGGTCAGCTCGAGCGGCCCCATGCGAAAGTGTCCGCCGGCCTTGAGGGCGCGGTCGATCTGCGGCGCGCGCGCCACGTGCTCTTCCAACAGGCGAAAGCCTTCCAGGTAGTAGGGGCGGGCCATACGGTTGACGATGAACCCCGGCGTAGCCTGGCAGACGACATCGCGTTTCCCCAATGCCGCCACCAGTTGGCGGCAAGTTTCAGTGGTGGCTTGGGCGGTAAAGTAGGCCGGAATGATTTCAATCAGCTTCATTAGCGGTGCGGGGTTGAAAAAGTGCAAACCGATAAAGCGTTCGCTGTGGGTCACCGCCGTTGCCAGCTTATTGAGCGACAATGAGGACGTATTGGTGGCGATCAGCGTGTCGGGTTTGACCGCCGCAGCGATGGCGGCCAGCACCTCGAGTTTGGCTTGCTCTTGCTCGGCGATAGTTTCGAGCACCAAATCGCTGTCGACGATAGCTTCAAACACCGATGAGAACTGCAGATTGGCCAGCACCGCGTCTTTATCCTGCGGCGCGAGCCTGCCCTGTTCGACCTTTTTGTCCAGGTCTTGCACGATATATTCACGAGCCTGAATGAGGGTATTGCCGTTGCGATTATAAAGCACCGTACGAATGCCTTTTTGCGCGAAAAGATAAGCGATGCCTCTGCCCATCGTTCCCGCGCCGATAATCGCAGCCGATTGAATTGCCGCATTACGTTCTGCCATAGAAAATCCCCGTCACTGTATGCCATGCGAAATTCGCAAATGCTTATTATCTCTTTGGATTTACGGCGGCACCGGGTGCCTGTGAGGAAAGTAATTGGCGGTGTGTTGGCTGTCTAACGGTAGAAATGACAGGTTTACGCGCCGGAGGGTTTATGCTATTCGCGTAGTTTTCCCGTGTAGCGTAATAAAAAGGCGTATTCTGAGGTCAATAAACGGGAGAATAGCTTTTTTCGTTATAGCCTTGGTATTTTTTATTATATGAAACGGCTACTGACGCCAGGCGGCGATATCCTATAGTGAGTCTGACCTATCGATAAATCGGCATCGCTATCTGGAGAACTCGCGTTATGGATACCCGCACTCAACGGCTCATGGCGGAGGTGATTGGCAGCTTAACCGATCGCGAACGTTTTCTGACGCAGCTGGGGCCCTGCGCCGAGGCGTTGGGGTTTGATTACTTCTCCTACATCGTTTTTTCCTGCTACCCGGCCAGCCGGCCCAAAATGCTGATCGAGGGGAATATCCCTGCGAGCTATCTCGAGGAATATCGGCGGCAGCGGGCCTATTTGCAGGATCCGGTCATCGAGCGCGCCCACCATTCCACGCTGCAGTTTCAGTGGGACGAAAGCTTTTATCACCAGTGGCCGGCGATGTGGCGGCGTATGGCGCAGTTTGGCCTGTGTACCGGTTGGTCGCAGTCGGTCAAGGATTGCTATGGTCGCCTCGGGATCCTGACTTTTGCCGGCAAGACGCTGCCGCAGCAAACGCCGCAAGCGCGCGCGGCCAACGAAACGTTTTTCCTTTGGCTGGCGCAAACCGCCCACAAAACGCTGCGTGAAGCGTTGATATCGGTGAACGACGAAGCGATAAAAGATGTGCTGACGCTGCGCGAGAAAGATATCTTGCGCTGGTGCAGCGAAGGGAAAACGGCGGAAGAGATCGCGTTGCTGATGGGGGTGAGCGAACGCACGATCAACTTCCATATCGGCAACTCGATTAAAAAGCTTTCTGTCGCCAATAAGACTGCGGCCACCGCCAAAGCGGTTTATTTACAGCTGATTTAACGGTGAGGAATAAATAATTAATCGCCTATCAGTTAGCGGCGCGGTGTTTATATTTTGTTAAATTAAACATTGTCCTTGTCAGTATTTACCCCCGATCACAAAAGTGCGATAAAGCGGTTCACCGCGCTGGTGCGCGGCAGTATTCTGTAGGCACCCGCTTTACATAGAAAGGATGTGATATGTATAAGACTATTTTGGTGCCGATAGATATTGAAGAAGATCTGTTGACTGAACATGCGTTGAAGCATGTGGAATATTTGGCGAAGATGTCCGGCGCTAAAGTGCATTTCTTCCATGCGTTGCCGGATGCTTCGGCCTTTGTTACCGCCTATTCATTTGGCCTCAAGGAGTTTGAGAATCAGGCGGAAGTGAAGGCGGTGGACAAGCTGAAGAAAATCATGTCGGAGATCGATCTGCCGTTGGATCGCCTCAACTACACCGTGAGCTTCGGTTCGGCGCGCGATCAGGCGCTGGAACTGGCGGAAGAGATCGACGCCGATCTGATCATTATCGGTTCGCGTCGCCCGAGCGTGAAAACCTATCTGCTGGGCTCCAACGCCGCCGCTATCGTGCGCCATGCCAACATCTCGGTGATGGTAGTGAGATAACCCCCCTCAAGTCCGCCGTTTTCAGGCGCGTTCTGCGGTTGCAGAGCGCGCTTTGCGTTTTTTTGCCATCTCAGCCTGAACTGCTACGATTTTAGCTGACGTTTTATCGGTGTAATCCGGTCTGCCGGCCTTACACGTTTTCATCTCAGCCAGACCAGAAGAGGGACAGCCATGCCATTAGAGGCCAACGGGATCATTAAGGGCGATCGAGGTGCCGAACCGGGCAAGTGGCAGCATACGCCCACTACGCCGTCAGTGACATTAACCTGGCACCACACCATTCCCTGGAATTGCCTGCGCGCGGTATGGAATGGTTTAGTGGCGGGAGAACATTGGGAGGCGCTGGCAGAGTTTATGCAGTTGATCAGCGTGCCAAATTACGCGGGCGTGCTTCAGCAGATTAAAGATAAAAATGTGCATGATCGCGATGGACTGCACACGCTGGTGACCTGGCAAGGATGGAATATTGTTGAAGGGCCGGGCAGCGAATATCGCCAGCAAGGGGATGATCCCGGGGAGAAGTATGAGCATTGGTCCGGCAAAGGGATGAGCGGCAACCAGCTTTCGACGCTGCAACAGGTTAACGTGCTCAATCTTTGCATGGCGCCGTTCGCCGCCTGCGCGCTGGATCCGGCCACCAATGCGCCGGAGATCAAGCGGGCAGAGGCGGAGCAACTGCGGCGAGTGATTAAGCAGGTCAGGCCCACGTTGAAAGGCAAAGCCCCGATGCTGTGGAAAGAGAGCATGTGGCATAACGTGCAGCAGGGCAAGGTGGATAAAAAGAATGTCGGCAAATGGGCGACAAAACCGATCTGGCGTCGGCGTTTGCATACCGATTTAGTCCAGACCGGTTGATTAAGGCGGGCCCGCGATGACGCTTATCGCGAGCCCAGAGCGGCGCTTATTGGCACAGTGCCGCTATTTCATCGTACAGCGTTGCGGGAATCGCTACCCCCGACTGCTCGCTCTGCCTGCGACGCTGATAGCGCCGTTCGCCGGGGATGCGTGCGCCTTGCGCCTGCATCTCGGCAAACATTGTTTCCGCCGCGGCGAAATACGTCTCCTTATCCGCACCGAGAAAACGTTCGGGATCCAATGCGATGATCAACTCACCGCCGTAAGGCGACGAACCGGTGCCGCCGTCATAAGCCAGCGATTCTTTGCTGGTCATATCGCCGATCAGCGGGCCGGCCAGCAGTTCCACCATCGCCGCCAGCGCCGAGCCTTTATGTCCGCCGAAGGTCAGCATTGCGCCCTCCAACACGCTGGCGGCGTCGGTGGAGGGGTTGCCCGCTTTATCAATGCCCCAGCCTTCGGGTAACGGGGTGCCGGCGCGGCGATGCAACTCGATTTCGCCGCGCGCCGCCGCGCTGGTGGCCATGTCGAACAGAAACGGCGGCCGCTGCGAGCGCGGCCAGCCGAAAGCGATGGGGTTGGTGCCGAATAGCGGGCGCGAGCCGCCGGCCGGCGTCACCCAGGCGTGGCTGGGCGTGCAGGCCAGGGCCACCAACCCCTGTTCAGTCAGCGGTTCGATGTCGGCCCACAGCGCAGAGAAATGCACGCAGCGATTGATCGCCAGGGCGGCGATGCCGTTGGCGCGTACCTTATCGATAAAGGCCGGCAGCGCGGTGCGGTAAGCCAACAGCGAAAAGGCGCCACCGGCGTCGACGCGCAAGATGGCCGGCGCCTGGTCGACCAACCTGGGCTGGGCATCGGCGGAGACTTTGCCCGCCTGCAGTGAGCGCACACAGCCCAACAGCCGATACAGCCCGTGCGAAGCGCAGCCGTCGCGTTCGCCTTGCGTGACATTTTGCGCTACCGCTTCGGCGTGCGCCTGATTGAAGCCGTTGCTGCGCAGCGCGCGCAATGCCAGTTGATAAGCCTGTTCCAGCGACAGAACGTGCATGGCTGTCATCTTGATCTCCTCCCTGGGGTCATTCTTCTTCATCGCCGATAAAATTGGCCTGGGGTAAACAGGTATAGGCGCCCCAGTAGTAAATCGCCAGCGCGATCGCCGCCATGGTGAGGGTGTCCCACGGGTGGGCAATGGCGCCGATGCCGCCGAAGCTGCTGAGATAGGAAAGCGCGATCACCAGCGCATAGAAGACGATCAGCCACAGCGAGGACCTGATTTGTTGCCTGAGACTAACGGCGTGGGTCGGCACCTGATTCTTGAACAGGATGTAGATGAAGAACATCAGGATCTGCAAACCGAGCAGCCAGGAAACGGTATCCCAGCCGGACCAGAAAACGATCAGCGCCGAAATGATAAATGACAGCGGGCCGAGTACGCAGAAACCGCGCACCCTGAACGGACGCGGCATATCGGGCGCATTGCGCCGCAGCCCTGCGGCGGTGACCGGCGCGATGGCGTAGCTCAGCACCAGCGCGGCGGACACCACGCCGATCAGTTTTTCCCACGACGGGAACGGCAGCGTCCAGAATACCGAGAGGGCGAAGGTCAGCCACAGCGCCGGGCGCGGGATGCCGGACTCGCTATCCACCCGGGTGAATAGCTTGAAGAAGGTGCCGGCGCGCGCCCAACCGTAGATCACGCGAGGCGTGGCGTTCATGTAGATGTTGCCGGTGCCGCTCGGCGAAACGATCGCGTCGCTGACCACCAAAAACGCCAGCCATCCCATGCCCAACGTGATGGCGATATCGCGGAACGGCAGGGAGAACTGTTGGCTGATGCCGGCCCAGCCGCCGCTCAGCATCTCGCTGGGGATACTGCCGAGAAAGGCTATCTGCAGCAGCACATAGATGATGGTGGACAACACGACCGACAGGATCAGCGCGATGGGGATGGTGCGCTGCGGTTTTTGCACCTCGCTGGCGACCGAGATGATCGGCGTCAGACCGAGGTAGGCGAAGATGATGCCGCCGGCGGAAATGGCGGCTTCAACCCCGGCGGAGCCGAAGGGGGCAAAGCCCTGGCTGTGCAAGTTTTCCGGTTTGAAGAAGCCGAACAGCACCACGATCACCAACAGCGGCACCAGAAACTTCAGCACGCTGATCAGGTTATTGGATTTGGCGAAGGTTTTGACGCTGTAGTAGTTGAGCGCGAAGAAAAAGCACAGCAGCGCCAGCTGCACCAGCCAGCCGATCGGCGTCGGGTCGCCGGAACCCGGCTGGCTGAGGAACGGAAACCAGGCTGCGGCGTACTGTCGGGCGGCGACGACTTCGATGGCAATGAGGCTGGAGAAGGCGATCAACGTAATAAACCCCAGCAGATAACCCATCAATTCGCCGTGCGAGAACACCGGATAGCGAATAATGCCGCCGGCGCGCGGCAGGGCGGCGCCGAGCTCGCAATAGACGATGCCGAGCAGCAACACCGCCAGACCGCCGATCAGCCAGGAATAGATGCCGGCGGGGCCGGCGATGGAGGAGACATGGCTGGCGGCGAACAGCCAGCCGGAGCCGAAGATGGCGCCCAGACCGATGAACGTCAGATCGGTGAGCGTAAGCTGCTTCTTGAATTTGCCTTGGGTTGTCATGGTGTGACCCTTTTGTTATTGGCAGATGCGGCCGGGCTGGTGTTGGGCAAGTGAAACTATGGGATCTCGGGTATAAACGCCGTTCACCAGCCGCAGCAGGTTGAGCGGGTTAGCGTCCTGCAGCGGCGGCGGCAACAGCGCCGCAGGGGTATTTTGCAGACAGATCGGCCGCAGAAAACGCTCGATGGCCAACGTGCCTACCGAGGTGCCGCGCGCGTCGCTGGTCGCCGGGTAGGGGCCGCCGTGCACCATGGCGTCGCACACCTCTACCCCGGTCGGGTAGCCGTTGAACAGCACCCGACCGGCTTTGCGCGTCAGCAATGTCGTCAGCCCGGCGGCCATGTCGAGATCGCCGTCATCCGCCAGCAGCGTGGCGGTTAACTGACCTTGCAAGGCCGCCAGCGCCGCATGCAGCTGCGCTTCGTTATCCACCGCCACCAGAATGCTGGCCGGGCCGAATACCTCCTGTTGCAGCAGCGGGTCGGCCTGCAGCAGCAACGCGCCCTCGGCCCGATACAGCTGCGCTGCTGCCCGATGAGGCGGCGTTTCGCTTCGGCCTGCCAGACGCCGCATGCCCGGGTGCGCATCGAGGGCCGCCAGCCCGTGGCGGTAGTGCTCCAGCGTGCCGGCATTCAGCATTGGCTGCGGCTCGGCGGCGTTGACCAGGGCACTCATCGTTTCGATCAGCTGTTCGAAGGCGGCGCCGCGCAGCGCGACGATCACGCCGGGCTTGGTGCAGAACTGACCGCAGCCGAGCGTGAAGGAAGAGACCAGCTCCTGCGCGATGCGTTGCCCGCGCCGCGCCAGCGCCTGGGGCAGGATAACCACCGGGTTGATGCTCGACATTTCGGCGAAGACCGGGATCGGCTGAGGGCGTTGCATGGCCAGATCGAACAGCGCCCGGCCGCCTTGCAACGAGCCGGTGAATCCCACCGCCTGAATCGCCGGATGCTGTACCAGGCCGGCCCCCACGCGGTTGCCGAAGATCATGTTGAAGACGCCGGCGGGCATGCCTGTACGTTGCCGCGCGCGCTCGATCGCCTGAGCGGTCAGCTCGGCGGTGATCATATGGCCGCTGTGCGCCTTGAACACGACCGGGCAGCCGGCGGCGAGCGCGGCGGCGGTGTCGCCGCCCGCGGTGGAAAAGGCCAGCGGGAAGTTGCTGGCGCCGAACACCGCCACCGGACCGAGTGCCGTGCGATATTGACGCAGGTCGGGACGCGGCAGGGGGGAGCGCTGCGGCAATGCGCAGTCGATGCGCACACCTTCGACGTCGCCGCGCCGCAGCAGCGTGGCGAACAGCCGCATCTGGCCGCTGGTTCTGGCGCGCTCGCCGCTCAACCGCGCCGGCGGCAGGGCGGTCTCCTGCGTGGCGAAGGCGAAGAAGGCCTCGTCCAAGGCGTCCAGCTCCTCGGCGATGGCGTCGAGAAAGTTCGCGCGCCGCTCGGCGCTGAGTTGCGAATAAGGCGCAAAGGCCGCCGCAGCGGCTTCGGCGGCGGCGGCGATTTCCTCCGCCGTAGCCTGATGGAAACGGTAGCCGGTCGGCTGACCGTCTTCGGCGCGCAGGCTCAGCAGCACCGTTTCTTCCGCCGCGCGGCGCTGGCCGCCGATAAAGTGTTGGCCGCTGATGGCGGCGTAGCGATCGTTGGGCATCGGTACCCCCGGTAGAAAAAGAGTGACGCCCGACATGGCCGGGCGATGAAGGCGTTACAGACCGACGTTCGGCAGCGCGGGGCGGCTGGCCAGCGCTTGATCGATCACGGCGTTGA
The DNA here is from genome assembly GCF_059801225.1 of Serratia sp. Ae19-1. Classification (NCBI taxonomy): domain Bacteria; kingdom Pseudomonadati; phylum Pseudomonadota; class Gammaproteobacteria; order Enterobacterales; family Yersiniaceae; genus Serratia; species Serratia sp. Ae19-1. The sequence goes on from NZ_JBCHWD010000001.1 coordinate 1,009,103, forward strand.
TTTCGGTGAGCGTTTCACCCTGTAGCGCCAGGCGCGGTGGGCGAGTGACGGCGCTGCCGCGGCCGACTCGCTGTTCACACAGCTTGATGCACTGCACCAGATCGGGGCGGGCATCGAGATGCAGCAGCGGCATGAACCAGCTGTACAGCGCCAACGCTTCCTCATAGCGTTTTTCCTTCGCCAGACGGAACAGGGTTTCCCCTTCGCGCGGGAAGGCGTTGGACATGCCTGAGATCCAGCCTTGTGCGCCAACGGCAATGCTCTCCAGCACCACATCGTCCAACCCGGCGAACAGTACGAAGCGATCGCCGACTGCGTTGCGCAGATCGATGAAGCGGCGTGTATCGCCGGACGAGTCTTTGAAACACACGATGTTCTCGCAGTCGACCAGCGAGGTCAGGATGTCGGGCGTGACGTCATTCTTGTAGATCGGCGGGTTATTGTAGACCATGATCGGCAGATCGGTCGCGCCGGCGACGCTGCGGAAGTGCGCGGCGGTTTCGTGCGGCTTGGCGGAATAGACCAGCGCCGGCATCACCATAATGCCGTCGACACCGGCCTTTTGCGCTTCGCGCGCCATGTTCTGGGCGAAGGCGGTGGTGAACTCGGCGATGCCGGCGATCACCGGCACTTTGCCGTCGGCGGCGTCTCTGGCCACTTCGATCACCGCCAGTTTTTCCTGCACCGTCATCGAGGTGTTTTCACCGACGGTGCCGCATACCACCAGGCCGGAGACGCCGTCGCGCACCAGGTTTTTGATCACCGTATGAGTGGCGTCGAGATCTAATGAGAAATCGTTGCGAAACTGGGTCGTCACCGCCGGGAATACGCCGCTCCAGCTTAGAGTTTTATGGCTCATGGTGTTTGTCCTGTCGTTCAAAGTGTTAATGAAAAGTGAACCGTTGGTGAAGCTCACCGACAGATTGACCGGTATTACACAGGGAGGCTTGACGCTTTTCGCCGATTGCCACGACGAAATTGGCACAGTAGCGCCGAGAGGAAGGCATGCGAAAACCGGGCGCCGGTGCGCCATGAGAAGATGTTTTTAATCTGGTAGATCAGCACATTAAGCGGAAAGCGTCAGACGGAAATCGCGCGGCGTAGAGCCGGTCATCGCTTTGAACTGACGGCTGAAGGCGCTGTGATCGGTATAGCCGCACTGCAGCGCGATGTCGGTGATCGGCAGATCGCCGGCCAGCAGTTCCGTGGCCTTTTCCAGCCGTACTTTGTGGATCATCTGGCGCGGGGTGAGGTGGAAGATGCGTTTACAGTAGCGTTCGATCTGCGCCACCGACAAACCGGTCAGCGCCGTCAACTCCTCGAGCGCGATCGGCCTGGCGTAGTGGCGGCGGATGTGCACGTCGATCGCTGCCAGCCGTTGATAAGCAGGGTGATTGGCTCTTGCCTCCTGCAGATCGTGGGAAATGCCCGCCATGCCGATGACTTTTCCCTGTGCGTCGTACAGCGCCAGCTTTTGCGTCAGGCACCAGCCGGTTTCACGGCCGTTGTACAGATGCATTTCCAGCTGATCCTGGATCAGCACGCCGTGGCGCAACACCCGCAGATCCTGCTCGGTATAGCCGGAACCGAGCTGCGCGGGAAACACGTCGGCGGACGTCTTGCCCAGCAGCGGTGTGACGGTCTTGAAACCGCAGCGCCTGGCCAGCGTCAGGTTGGCCAGCAGGTAGCGGGCCTGAGCGTCTTTGATAAAGAACACCACGTTGGGAATCGCGTTCAGCAACGGCGCGATCAGCGCCAGCGTATTCAGCAGATCGCGCAGGTTGTTCGGGCGCTGCTGCGCCAGCCCATCGCACAGGCGCGACAGATGCTCGACGGCGAAAATGTCCTCCTGCTCAGGCTGCCCCGCGAGCGAAGGCGGCGAGAGAGAAACCTGAGGCTGAGGGGCTGAAGTGGTTCGCATAGCATTCCCTTTTCGGTCGTTAGCCGGAATAACTGGCGGGCCAGGTTGGCGCTTTCGCATCAATATTAACTTTCCCGTAACGAATCAAGCGCTATTTCCGGCCGGTTACTAAATATGCGGATTGCCGCATACTTTTGTCGCGCTGCGCTTGGTGGTTGCTTGAAAACTGCGGCGTCTCTCGCTACGTGGTGGTTTAGCATAAAAGTAACACCATGATAAATAAGTTATTGTTATGGCATTCGTTAAGCTCATACCCACGACGCGTCAGGTCTGACGTTTATCACTGTGCTGATTTCTTCATTCACCACGCCGAAAGGCATCAAGCCGTCAGGCGCGCATTGGTTCAGGCTACTACTATTGGTTACATCTCATTAACCCTGGAGACGCCGATGGTACTTTCAGCACATATCACCGCTTTGCGGGCGATCGATTCTCATACCGGCGGGGAGCCGACCCGGCTGATCGTCGAAGGTTTTCCCGATCTCGGCGCAGGCAGCATGGCGGAACGGCGGGCGCATTTCGCGCAACATTATGACCACTGGCGCTGTGCGGTGATGCTCGAACCGCGCGGCAATGACGTGTTGGTGGGGGCGCTGCTGTGTTCCCCCTGTTCGCCGCAGGCTACCGCCGGGGTGATCTTTTTCAACAACGCCGGCTATCTGGGCATGTGCGGCCACGGCACTATCGGGCTGATCGCTTCGCTGGCGCATCTGGGGCGCATCCACGCCGGGCGCCATCTGATCGAGACCCCGGTCGGCCCGGTAAACGCCACGCTGCACGATGACGGCAGCGTGACGGTGGAGAACGTGGCGGCTTATCGTTATCGCCATGAGGTGCGGGTTGAGGTGGCGGGTTATGGCCCGGTGACGGGGGACATCGCCTGGGGGGGCAACTGGTTTTTCCTGATCGGTGAGTCGCCCTTGTCCATCGATAAGCAAAATTTGGAGGCGCTGACCGCGTTCACCTGGGCGGTGCGGCAGGCGCTGGAACAGGCGGGCATCTGCGGTGAAGACGGCGGGGTGATAGATCATATCGAACTGTTCGGTGACGACCCGCGGGCCGACAGCCGCAGCTTCGTGTTATGCCCCGGCAAAGCCTACGATCGATCGCCGTGCGGCACCGGCACCAGCGCCAAACTGGCGTGTCTGGCGGCGGACGGCAAACTGCCGCCGGATACTCTCTGGCGGCAGGCCAGCGTGATCGGCAGCGAATTCCAGGCCTATTATCGCTGGAACGGCGATCGCATCACGCCCTATATTCGCGGGCAAGCCTACGTGTGCGCCGATAGCCAGCTGCTGCTCGACGAACGCGATCCCTTCGTCTGGGGCATACGCTGATGGGCGCCGGACGGGCAGCCGATGCGATCGTGGTGGGTGCCGGCATCATCGGCGCCACCTGCGCCTGGCGGTTGGCGAGGGAAGGCTATCGCGTCTCGGTGGTGGACGATCGCCGCGCTGGCGCCACCGCTGCCGGCATGGGGCATTTGGTGTGCATGGACGATAATCCGGCCGAGCTGGCGTTGAGCGCTTATTCACTGCGGCTGTGGCGTGACGTGACGGGGCGGATGCCGGAAGAATGTGCCTGGCGTGGCTGCGGTACGCTGTGGCTGGCGGATAAAGCCGATGAAATGGCCATCGCCGAGCAAAAGCGGGCGCGGCTGGCGGAGCAGGGCGTGGCCGCAGAGCTGCTGACGGCGGAGCAGATCGCCGCCATCGAGCCGATGTTGCGGCCTGGCCTGGCCGGTGGGTTGCGAGTGCCGGGAGACGGTATTTTGTATGCGCCGCAGGCGGCACGCTGGCTGTTGGCCGATGCTGGCGCGGCGATTGACGTGGTGCAGGGTGAGGCTGTCGCGTTGGACGAGCAGGCGGTGCGGCTGGCGGATGGCCGAGAGTTGGCCGCGCCGGTGGTGGTTCTGGCCTGCGGCCTGCGGGCCAATGTCTTGTTGCCGCAACCGTTGCTGCACGCCAAAAAGGGGCATCTGGCGATCACCGATCGCTACCCAGCGCGGGTGCGGCATCAGCTGGTGGAGTTGGGGTATGGCGCCAGCGCGCACGCCAGCGACGGCACATCGGTGGCATTCAATGTGCAGGCGCGGCCCACCGGGCAATGGCTGATCGGTTCTTCCCGCCAATTCGATTCCGTCGACTCGTCATTGGATATGCCGCTGTTGGCGGCGATGCTCATGCGTGCGCAGCATTTCTTGCCCGCATTGGCGCAGATGAACATCATTCGCTGTTGGACCGGGCTGCGCGCCGCCTCGAACGACGGGTTGCCGCTGCTGGGCGCGCATCCGCACCATCCCTGGCTGTGGCTGGCGTTGGGGCACGAAGGGTTAGGCGTCACGACTGCGCTCGGCAGCGCCGCGTTGATCGCCGCGCAGATCGGCCGGCAAACGCCGGAGATTGACGACTCCCCGTATTTGGCGGCGCGGGCGTTTGCCGCCGAGGAGCTGGCTGTATGAACGAAAGGCAAAACACGCTCATGTTGAGCATCGACGGCGAACCCTGCCGGGTGCCGGTTGGCATCAGCGTTGCGGCGGCGCTCAGTCTGTGTGGCGCCGATCGTTGCCGGTTGTCGGTTTCACGCCAGCCGCGCGCGCCATTTTGCGGCATGGGCGTTTGTCAGGAATGTCGGGTGACCATAAACGGCCTGCGTCGTTTGGCATGCCAGACGCTGTGCCAGTCCGGCATGTGCATCGAGAGGAGCGATGATGAGTGACTTTGACTGTGAAGTGCTGATCGTCGGCGCCGGGCCGGCCGGCATGGCGGCAGCGTTGGCTGCGGCGGAGAGTGGGGGGCTGGTGCGGGTGATCGATGATAATCCGCGCCCCGGCGGGCAAATTTGGCGCGATGGGCCGCAGGTGATCCTGCCTAAGGTGGCGTACCGCTATCGGCAGGCGCTAGCGGCGCGGGAAAATATTGTGCTGCAGTCCGGTTGCAAACTGGTGGCGCGGTGCGGCGCCGATCGATTGGCGTATGAAGATGCAGAAGGCTGTGGCGTGATTCGCTATAAAAAGCTGATTTTATGCCATGGCGCCCGCGAGCTGCTGCTACCGTTTCCCGGCTGGACGCTGCCGGGGGTGACAGGCGCAGGCGGTTTACAGGCGCAAATCAAGCAGGGGCTGACGATGCGCGGCGAGCGGGTGGTTATCGCCGGCAGCGGCCCGCTGCTGCTGGCGGTGGCGCGCAGTGTGAAGCAGGCCGGCGGCGAGGTGGTGCTGGTGGCTGAACAGGCGCCGCTGTGGCGGTTGGCGGCGTTCGCCGGCGGCCTGTGGCGCTGGCCGGCCAAGCTGCGTCAGGCTTTCTCTCTGATGCCAAGCCATTATCGCGCCGGTAGCCGGGTGCAGGCGGCCTTGGGGCAAGAGCGCTTGACGTCGGTGCGTGTCGATATTGGCGGGCGGGAAAGTACGGTGGCCTGCGACAGGCTGGCCTGCGGCTTCGGTTTGGTGGCGAACATTGAGCTGGCGATGCTGCTGGGGTGCAGAATAGAACACGATGCCGTAGCGGTTGATCATTGGCAGCAAACCAGCCTGGCGCAAGTTTATGCCGCCGGGGAGTGTACCGGCATCGGCGGCAGTGAATTGGCGCTTACCGAAGGCGCCATCGCCGGGTATGCCGCCACCGGGCAGCAGGAAAAAGCCGATGCCCTGGCGGCGCAACGGCGGCGGTGGCGTCGTTTCGCCACGGCGACGGCGAGCGCCTTTAGGCTCGATGAACGCGTGAACTCACTGGCCAAACCACAGACGTTGCTATGCCGCTGCGAAGACGTCATGTTGGAACAGGTGCGTCATCAGCCGGATTGGAACACGGCCAAGCTGAACAGCCGTTGCGGCATGGGGGCCTGTCAGGGCAAGGTTTGTGCGGCGGCGGCGCGGCAACTGTTGGGATGGCCTTTGCCGGCGCCGCGCGTTCCTTTAACGCCGGTGCGAACGGAAACGCTGGCTGCTCTGGGGAAGCTCTGCAGCAGCGACGATAACTGATGGGGCATTGCCGCGGTGGTGTTTCAGTCCGAACCACGCTCGCTGCATCACCACTGCGGCCAATAGTAGGTTTTCTCCCGCCAGCCCTTGCCGTACATGCAGGCCTCAATGGTGGCGTCTCGAGCGGATTTATTGCGATCGGTCTGCACCGTTTTAATTGACGGCTCCTTGTCATAGCGGTATCCCGATGGGCAATCTTTCTTATTCTTCTCGCAAGGGATGTATTTGTTTTCGTAGCTGAACTCCACGTCCCGCACCACATCCGGCGGGAAGCGATCGTAGCCACGGCTGCGGCATTCGGCATATTCGGCATCCCGGGTACTCTCAACTGCGCCAGGCCTTTCCCATTGTGTGCAGGCAGTCAGCATCAATAACGGCAAAACAATCAAATAACGACAATTCTTCATAGTGTCCCTAACTCTTTCTTTATCCTGAGGACGCGGTCTAGGAATATTCCCAACCTGCGACGCAAAAAAGTGTAATCAACTGGAGCGATAATTGGAAATGATAATAGTTATTGTTTAGGTGTGATTGAGGAAGCGCGAGCATCGATAGATGATGCAGATGAGTGTGGGAGGTCTGCAGGAGTCAGTGATCTGACGTTGTGGGCAGGCAGGCCCGGTATTTTTATCCCTTCTCTTTCGCCGTCATGATCCGGTTACTACGTGAACGTTAGGGTGATGCGGTATAATATGCAGGCTAAGTATCTTCTTATCCGATTTCACTATTATTTTTGTTTAGGATATTTACCCATGCCAAAGATTTAATTCACGGTATTAATACTCTATTTTTTTTATTTCTGTTTTTTTATTGTGGTTTTATTTTCAGATTTTATCCATAAAAGTCTTTTTAGTTATAGGGAATTCATTTGCATTTTAAATTTGGATTTTTTAAATTCACTCCAGATGAAGGATAACCGTTAGTGACAGATGCAAAAAAAGGAGTTTATTTTGCCTGGGATAAAGAAAACGTCTGAAAACCATGACGGTTTACCTTCAGCATCAGAGGATTATGATACTTTTAAGCACCTCGCTGACGTTGGCGCCGTGTTGGGATATGGGCGAACCCGTTTTTATCAGTGGTGTCGCGGGCGCGGGTTTCTTACGCCGATGAATGTCCCATCACATGAAATGATCAGTCTGGGATATATGGTGGCCGTGCTGTCGGAGAGTGGTCATACCCGGGTTTACGTCACGCCGGATGGTTTTAGTTACGTCAGCGGCGCATTGGCGACAGATATCCAGCGCGGTATGGTCAAGTTATAAATTCGTAAAAATCGTCTTTATTTCAACGTGTTTAATACAGAATCTTCTTATCTTCACTGGCCATGGGCGGAGACTGGGAAGTTATCCGATTTTTTCATCTCTGCGGCATTAGCGCTACGGGTGGCCGCTATTCTCTTGTTACGATGAGCATTATTTTCTTCAGGAGCCAAGCAAGGATGAAGCACTACGCCGCGTTGTTTTTTGCCTCTGTACTGTTGACGGGATGTGCGACCCAGGCCGTACCGCCGCAGCAGGCCGAATTACCGCCTCCAAGCCGTCTGCTGCTCTATCAAAATATTCCGGACACGCCTTATGCCACGGTGGTCGTCGTGCGCGACAGCGGTATGCTGGCGGGCAGTTGCCGCACTGGCGTCTATGTGAATGGCGAGTTCGCCGCTTCGCTGGGCGCGAAAGAAAAAGCGGAGTTTCGCGTGCCGACGGGCAATACGTCGATCAGCATCGGGCAAGATATGATCGAGAATCACCTGTGTATTTGGCGTGATACCGGCGGCAACGTGCCAATGACGCTGCGCGCCGGTGAGAGCCGCTACCTGCGTATCGCCGGCGACCGGCAGCGTGGTTTCGTTTTGCAGGCGGGGCGCCCGTAACCGCCGAGGCAAGGGCGTTAACGCCCTTGCCACCATCCCCAGAGCGTGATTAATAGCCACGCCGCTGCAATCCAGCACAGCACTGCTGCCCCTAACGCGACGGACAACCGCAGGCTGTTAATCAGAAAATACAGCGAAATCAAATACACCAGATATGGCAGCACCGCCCACATGCCGAAAATCAGCGTGGTTTTCAGCGCCGCAATTGAACGTTCATTGCCGACAATGTAGTGAGCAATCAGGGCGAAAGTGGGGAAGAGCGGGACTAAACCGGCGATATAATAGTTGCGCGTTTTGGCCAGCAGGCCAATCAGAACCACGACCAGCGCGCCGATCAGCGCTTTGACAAGAATGCCCATAATGGTCTCGGGTGTCGGGGGAATGCCAACACACTGCCCGAAAGCCTGAGCAAAATCAATGGGGTGAGGCTTAGCTTGGGGAAAAGCAGACCCGCATGAAGCGCGGGTCTGAGGCGCAACGCTTACTGACGGTAAGCGTGCTTGATTTGCTGAATGCTGTTCTTGAAGATTTCTGCCTGGGTCGGATCTTCAATCTGGGCAATGAAACGTTCCATGTTGATGATGACTTTCCCGGCGTCGGCCTGGCCGATCGATTTCAGGATCAGCGTCAGCGTGGCTTTGAGGCAGGCAACCTCGGTTGCCAAGATTTCCGGGTTTGCAGACGTAGTGAAATCAACGTTGCTCATTTTTTCTCCTGATTTTTTGAGGCCGTAGCCTGATACAAACTGCTTTGGCACACCGCGCGCGGGCTAAGAAAGGTTGCTCCAGGCACGGCGGCGAATTTAACTGGGCGCGGAGTATAGCATAGCATGTGCCCGCCATCTGCACCGGGCTCGTTTGGGCCGCATTCCAGGGCAAAACTCGTTCACAGCATGACCGAATCATTCAATAATCGACAAGTTATTTCGAGACGGTTAACAAGTATTTGTCCGGCGCGTCATTGTTGAATCCTTGGGGTTATTATAATTATCTTGGGCTGATGGCGTTGATTTTACCGCCATTCAGCGGGATTAATAGTTTTGCACTCAGGGGGGCAGGTTCCTATCGGCAGCAGTTTTTCCTTCGTCGTTAAATATCAAATGATTACAATGAATAGGCAACCGTGTTAATATTATTCATGTCGTGATTGCTTACACAGATTTCCCCTTGCGGCATGATTGTCAGGCTATCCTGTGTGCGGCGCAGCGAAATTATTTTATCCGGCCGATGTTTCCCGTTGTGACGATTTATCGGCGGCATAGACGGCTAAAATTGAAAAATCAGCTCTGCTCCGCAAAGTTATTCGGCAGTATGTATTAATCTGTGTTCATTCTTGTCTGAAAAACAAGTAATATCTCTGGCGAAAACAGAGGCTGATTGCGTTACTCCCTTTTTTTGGAGATTTTTCCTTGATTAGCGTTCTTCTTGTTGATGACCACGAACTGGTGCGCGCAGGGATACGACGCATTCTTGAAGATATCAAAGGTATAAAAGTTGTCGGTGAGGCCCAGTGCGGTGAAGACGCCGTTAAATGGTGCCGTGGCAACGCTGTCGATATCGTGCTGATGGACATGAATATGCCGGGCATTGGCGGGCTGGAAGCCACGCGCAAGATTGTGCGCTATGCACCCGACGTCAAAGTCATCATGTTGACTATCCATACTGAAAATCCCTTGCCCGCGAAGGTGATGCAGGCAGGTGCCGCCGGCTATCTGAGCAAGGGCGCCGCGCCGCAGGAAGTGGTTAACGCCTTGCGTTCCGTGCATGCAGGGCAGCGCTATATCGCGTCTGATATCGCCCAGCAAATGGCTCTTAGCCAGCTGGAGCCGCAGGCTGAAACGCCGTTCAGCTGCCTGTCTGAACGCGAGCTGCAGATCATGTTGATGATCACCAAAGGCAAAAAAGTGAATGAGATCTCGGAGCAATTGAGTCTCAGCCCGAAAACGGTGAACAGCTACCGTTACCGCATGTTCAGTAAGCTGAATATCAGCGGCGACGTCGAACTGACCCACCTGGCCATCCGACATGGATTGTTCAATGCGGAGACGTTGTTAAGCAGTGAATGATCGTTTCGATGCCAAAGCCTTCCTGAGTACCGTCACCAGCCAGCCCGGCGTCTACCGTATGTACGACGCCACGGGCACGGTGATCTACGTCGGTAAAGCCAAAGACCTGAAAAAACGTCTCGCCAGCTATTTTCGGCAGCAGGTCAGCAGCCGTAAAACCGAGACGCTGGTTAAAAATATCGCGCAAATAGACGTAACGGTTACCCATACCGAAACCGAAGCGCTGCTGTTGGAACATAACTACATTAAATTGTACCAACCGCGATATAATGTTCTTTTGCGAGACGATAAATCTTATCCGCTGATTTTTCTCAGTGCGGATACCCATCCCCGTTTGGCGGTGCATCGCGGCGCCAAACACGCCAAGGGCGAGTATTTCGGTCCTTTTCCCAATTCTTACGCCGTGCGCGAAACGCTGGCGCTGCTGCAGAAGCTGTTCCCGATCCGTCAGTGCGAAAACAGCGTGTATCGCAACCGGTCGCGGCCGTGCCTGCAGTATCAGATTGGCCGCTGCCTGGGGCCTTGCGTCGCCGGCCTGGTGAGCGAAGAAGAGTACCGGCAACAGGTGGATTATGTGCGGCTGTTCCTTTCAGGTAAGGATCAGCAGGTGTTGCACCAGCTGATTGCGCGCATGGAAGAAGCCAGCAAGCTGCTGAATTTCGAAGAGGCGGCGCGCATTCGCGATCAAATTCAGGCCGTGCGCCGCGTCACCGAACGGCAGTTCGTGTCGGGCGATAGCGACGATCTGGACGTGATCGGCGTGGCGTTCGACGCCGGTATGGCCTGCCTGCATGTGTTGTTCATCCGTCAGGGCAAGGTGCTGGGCAGCCGCAGCTATTTCCCTAAGGTACCGGGCGGCACGGATATGGGCGAAGTCGTGCAAACCTTCGTCGGCCAATTTTATCTGCAGGGCAGCCAGGCGCGCACGCTGCCCGGCGAGATCCTGCTGGATTTCAGCTTGCCGGAAAAAGATCTGCTCGCGGAATCGCTCTCCGAGTTGGCGGGGCGAAAAATCCAGATCCAAAGCAAACCGCGCGGTGACCGCGCTCGTTATCTGAAGCTGGCGCGCACCAATGCGGCAACGGCGTTGACCACCAAGCTGTCACAGCAGTCGACGATCCATCAGCGGCTGGCTGAATTGGCCAAAGTGCTGAACCTGACGGAAATCAACCGTATGGAGTGCTTCGACATCAGCCATACCATGGGGGAGCAAACTGTGGCCTCGTGCGTGGTGTTTGACGGTAATGGTCCGGTGCGCGCGGAATATCGGCGCTACAATATTAGCGGCATTACACCCGGCGATGATTATGCGGCGATGACGCAGGTGCTGAAGCGCCGCTACGGCAAAGCGCTGGAAGAGAAGAAGATCCCGGATGTCATTTTCATCGACGGCGGCAAAGGGCAGCTTGGCATGGCGATCGAGGTGTTCAAATCGCTGAATGTGACCTGGGACAAGAACAAACCGCTGCTGATCGGCATCGCCAAAGGCGCGGATCGCAAGGCCGGATTAGAGACGTTGTTTTTCGTGCCGGAAGGCGAGGGGATTTCGCTGCCGCCGGATTCGCCGGCGCTGCATGTGATCCAACACATCCGCGATGATTCACACAATCATGCGATTACCGGTCACCGGCAGAGAAGAGCGAAAGTCAGAAATACCAGCGCACTGGAGCTGATTGAGGGCGTAGGGCCGAAACGGCGCCAGGTGCTGTTGAAGTATATGGGCGGACTGCAACCTTTGTTGAACGCCAGCGTGGAGGAAATTGCAAAAGTGCCGGGTATTTCACAAGCATTGGCAGAAAAGATCTACAATGCATTGAAACACTGAGGGCAATGTAGCAACATACTCTTAATTTCCACTCTAGCCAGATAGTTACCGTAGCATTATGCAATTGAATATACCGACTTGGCTTACCCTGTTTCGCGTAGTTCTGATCCCATTCTTTGTGCTGGCGTTTTATCTGCCGTTCAGCTGGGCTCCGATGGTATGCGCCGTTATCTTTGTGTTTGCCGCTGTCACCGACTGGTTTGACGGCTTTCTGGCACGCCGCTGGAAACAAACGACGCGCTTCGGGGCGTTCCTGGATCCGGTCGCGGACAAAGTCATGGTGGCGGTGGCGCTGGTGCTGGTGGCGGAGCACTACCACAGCTGGTGGATCACGCTGCCGGCGGCGACCATGATCGCCCGTGAAATCATCATTTCGTCGCTGCGCGAGTGGATGGCGGAGATCGGCAAACGCAGCAGCGTGGCGGTATCCTGGATCGGCAAAGTGAAAACCATGGCGCAGATGATGTCGCTGGTGGGCTTGCTGTGGCGCCCGGATCGTTCCGTCGAGTATGTGGCGTTCGGTTTGCTGTATATCGCGGCGGTGCTGACTTTCTGGTCGATGTTCCAATATTTGAACGCAGCGCGCAACGATCTGCTGGAACCGTGATCGATACGCTGCAAAAAGCGGCAAACGATCGTGATGGGCCAACAATTTTATTGACTCATCACGTCAGGTAAGTAGAATGCATCGCATCAGACGACAACGATGAATTGCCGAAAGATAGCAAAGAAATCAGTCAGTTCTGGTAATGCGGGAATAGCTCAGTTGGTAGAGCGCAACCTTGCCAAGGTTGAGGTCGCGAGTTCGAGCCTCGTTTCCCGCTCCAAATATTGGCCTGTTGAATCCCAGTGATTCGACAGGCAAGCGAAAAGGGGCTTCGGCCCCTTTTTCGTTTTCTTTTTTAGCGCCGTTCGCTAAACCTTTCTTCAATTTCCCATATCGATTATTGACCCTCCTCACGTTATCTCTCCCGCTATCTTCATACTGCTGGCTGCGCCCGTTAAACGGTGAAAGAATGAGCGGCGGAATTTTGGCTATGCCGGGAGCAGGGGCATGCAGGAAGAAACTCACGCGGCGTATGAAACGATCCATTTTATCGCAGCGGACGGCTATGCGCTGAGCGGCAGCTATTTTCCTGCCCCATGCGGTAATAAAACGCCGGTGCTGATTTGCCCCGCCACCGGCGTTAAGCAAGGGCTTTATTATGCCTTCGCGCAGTGGCTGAGCGGGCAGGGGCACCCGGTTATGGTATTCGACTACCGGGGCATCGGTGCTTCTCTGGTGGAATCGCATGTCCGACACTCTAAAGCCCGCAAGCAGGATTGGGGTGAACGGGATATGCCGGCGGCGCTGAACTGGCTGCTGGCGAAAACCGCAGCGCAACAGGCGCATGTGATCGGTCATAGCGCCGGCGCTCAGCTGGCGGGGTTGATGCCTAACCACCAAGCGGTACGCAGCCTGACGGCGGTCTCCGCCTCCTCCGGCTATATCGGCAATATCCGTTGGCCGTTCAGGGCGACGGCGATAGGCTTGATGTGGGGCTATATCCCGCTTTCGGTACGGTTGCTCGGCTACGCGCCGGCAAAATGGTTGGGGTGGGGAGAGGATCTGCCCGCCGGCGTCGCACGGCAATGGGCCGCTTGGTGTCGGCGGCCAGGCTACGTGGAAAACTCATTTGGTACGGAAATCCAACGTCATTATTATGAAGCGTTTCAGGCACCGATCACCGTGGTTGCCGCAGCCGATGACGTGTTGGTAACGCCGTGCAGTATTGCAGACTGGCTGCGGCTATTGCCCAATGCGCGGCATAGGGTTCACTTGCTGCAGCCGGCGGAGACTGATGGTCGGGCGATAGGGCATATCAACATGTTCAGGCGCAGCCACGCTGTGCTTTGGCCGCGATTGATCGCAGGGCTATCGGCAAAGTGAAGCGTTATGTCGGTATGAGAAAGAGCGTCCACGGGGCGCTGCCGCTGTTGGCGATGGACCACTATAGAAAGAAGGGAGCCCGATGGCCTCAAAACCGAGTACGGTAGAATTTATCATCGGCAATATTTCTGTGTCGGATACGGTTTCGGCAAAGAAGATGTTCGGTGAGTATGGCATTTATTGCGGCGAGAAACTGGTCGCGTTGGTCTGCGATGATCGATTGTTTATCAAACCGACAGCGGGCGGCAAAACGCTCCTGAACGAAGGTTTAGAGGCGGCGCCTTATCCTGGCGCAAAGCCTTGCTTTCTGATCCCTGAAGAGCGCTGGCAGGATAGCGCCTGGCTTTCCCAATTAGTCTCTGTGACTTACGCTCAGTTGCCGGTACCCAAGAAAAAAGCATCGAAGAAATCCAATTGAATGGCGCGGAGCCACCTTTTACACGGCAGTCTACCCATTCACTATTACTGTCGGTATCTTGGGGCCGCGCATAGGAGGCGGTATGGAATCCGGTGCTATAAGGCATCTGGTGAGGACGGCGGCGGCATGCATGTTATTTTTCGGTCTGATTGCACCGCCGTTAGGGGGCGTTATCATGTTGCTGCTGATGACGTTCGGCAGCGGCGAACTGGCGGAAATGGGCCGTTTCGACGCCGGAGACATGCTGGGCATGGTGGGGTTTATCGGGGCTTTTTCTTATGCGATTGGTTTTTTGCCGGCATGCTTGGTGGGGGCTATCGTCGGCATCGCCCATCCTGGCATCAGCCGGTTGCGATGGTTTCTGCTGTTATGCGCGCTGCTGTCCGCCGTTGCACCCGGTTTGCTGAATGTCGAACAGCGCATTTTTGGCGCGATTGCGGTTTTGCCGGGGATAATCACCGGTTTTTTATGGTGGCGCAGGAGATTGCGAGCAGCCTCTAACCAGGATATTTTGCCCGGTACGCCATGGCAATAAACAAGCTCCCCAACAGTCTGAACGAGAAAAAATCGCCGATTTGCTCGTGAACTTCTGAGCCGATGCATATAAAATCAACATTCCGCTTGCCTTTGCGTCGGCATTGTGAACAGTGCGCCCACAAAATAAGCAGTTGAAAGCGTTAGAGAACTTTTTGCTATTTCGAGGGGTTGCCAAGGTAGGGGGTTTAGTCCATAATGCAGTCCATCGATTCGGCGGTAACGAAACAAATCGCTTGAGAATCAGATGATTAGGTTAAGCGGTTTCAGCATCGCAGACCAAAAGAATAAAACGAAGCGGGTGATTCACCGGCTTTAGCCTGAAAAGGCAAACAGAATAAAGGCGCGTTAACAAAGCGGTTATGTAGCGGATTGCAAATCCGTCCAGTCCGGTTCGACTCCGGAACGCGCCTCCAACTTTCCCGAGCCCGGGTGGTGAAATCGGTAGACACAAGGGATTTAAAATCCCTCGGCTTATGGCTGTGCGGGTTCAAGTCCCGCCCCGGGTACCAGGGAATAAAAATACCGAATAATCAAAGCAATAAGTAGTAATGTCGTAGACCGCCGAGAGGCGGTTTTTTTGTGCCTGAAATTCGTATTATACCTGCATCCTTTCTTGTCGTGCTGCCACCCTGCCTGCACGGAGCCCCGCAGGGCTCCGAAGTACAACTCATAAGAAACCGAACGCTGCGGCGAGGATCCAGCCGAAGACGCAGGAGACGCTGACGCCGATCAGGCCGGGCAGAATAAAGCTGTGGTTGATCACGAAGCGGCCGATGCGGGTGGTGCCGGAGCGGTCAAATTGGATCGCCGCCAGATCGCTGGGGTAGGTCGGCAGAATGTAATAGCCGTAGCAGGCCGGCGCTGAAGCGACGATATAGGCCGGGTTGACGCCGATCGCCAGCGCGACCGGCACCAGCGCCGCCAGTGCGGCGGCCTGTGAATTGACGAACTTCGACACCAGCAGCAGGATCAGCGCATAGGCCCAGGGGTACTCTTTCACCAGCACGCCCAGCGTGGCCTCTATCTGCGCCAGATGGGCGCCAAACATGGTTTCTGCCATCCAGGCGACGCCATACACCGCCACGATGGCGATCATGCCGGAACGGAACACTTCATTTTTAGAGATCGACGCCGGATTGGTGCGGGTGATGATAACGATCAGCGCCCCGGCCATCAGCATACACATCTGGATCACCAGGACCATGGAGAGCGGTTTGCCGCCGAAGTTGGGCCGCAGGTCGGAAAAGGCTCCCAGCACCGCCACCAATGCGATGGTGGCGAGGAAGATCCACATGGCGATCCAGTTGCTGCGCGGCAGCACCCGATCCAGCAGGGTGGCGGCGTCGCCATAGACGTAGCGATGGTTCTCCGGCACTGAGATAAATTTTTGGAACTCGGGATCTTTGTCCAGGTCTTTGCCGCGGAACCAGCTGAAGATGCCGATCGCCAGAATGCCGCACAGGGTTGAGGGAATGGTGATCGACAGCAGATCGAGGAATTCCAGATGGCGGCCATTAAAGGTGTAGCTGCTGAGCATCGCCACCAGTGAGACCACCGCCACCGAGACCGGGCTGGCGATAATGCCCATCTGCGCGCCGATCGAACTGGCGGCCATCGGCCGTTCCGGGCGGAT
The DNA here is from genome assembly GCF_059801225.1 of Serratia sp. Ae19-1. Classification (NCBI taxonomy): domain Bacteria; kingdom Pseudomonadati; phylum Pseudomonadota; class Gammaproteobacteria; order Enterobacterales; family Yersiniaceae; genus Serratia; species Serratia sp. Ae19-1. Next base: position 1,025,284 of record NZ_JBCHWD010000001.1, read on the forward strand.
ATTATTTTTGATCGCCACGTCATAGATGATAGGCAAGATGGTGTACACCACATGCCCGGTGCCGCACAGGATAGTGAGAATGCAGGTGACGAACGGTGCAATGATCGAAACATAGCGCGGGTTACGCCGCAGCATCCGTTCGGCTATTTGCAGCATGACGTCCAATCCGCCCGAGGCCTGCAGGGTGGCGGAAGCCGCCACCACCGCAATGATCACCAGCATCACGTCTACCGGCGGTTTGCCGGGCTGCAGGTGAAAGCCGAACACCAGAATCATCAAACCGATACCGCCCAGCAACCCCAGCGCGATGCCGCCCTTACGCGCCCCATACAGCAGGCATGCCAATATAACCGCTAATTGCAGAAAGAAATCCATGATAGATGCGCCTTAATAATGTTGAACTTAACTGCGTTCAGTTTCCGGCGGCGCTTACAGCAGAAAGTTGTTTTAAATCTATAGTCATGAATAAATTGTGGTTATTAACCCTAAAGAGTGATAGCGGTCACATTTGAACATCGGAAACGCGGCTGACTGACGTCATCAGCACGAAAAAGCAAGTCAACAGGTCAGACCTCTCCTATATGACGGGTTTACCACCAGAGGAGAAAACTATGGATCCGACCAAAATGACGGGATTGGCGTTATTACAGGCTGCGATGGCCGGCAAGATCCCACCGGCTTCAATCGCTGAAACGGTGCCCATGAAACCGGATGCGGTTGAAGAGGGCTATATCCGCATCGTGGCGCGGGCTGACGAACGTCACCTGAATCCGCTGGGAGGCGTTCATGGCGGCTTCGCCGCCACGGTTCTGGATTCGGTGACCGGTTGCGCGGTGCACAGCACGCTGGCTGCGGGGATTGGCTATGGCACTGTCGATCTGCAGGTTAAAATGTTGCGCCCTGTGCCGAAGGGAATTGATCTGATCGCCGAGGGGCGCCTGGTCTACACATCGAAGAATGTCGCGTTCGCTGAAGGCACGCTTAAAACGACGGAAGGGAAGCTGCTGGCTTCGGCAACCGCCACTTGCTTTATCATTCGCCCTACCGGGCAAGCGCCGCAATAACCTGTCGCTTATCAGGCCCGGGATTAACCATCCGGGGCCTGATGCCTTTCTCTTCGGCTGCATATAACGCGGTGGCGCAATGGCGGGCGCGATGCGTCATTGTGGTCTAGTATTCTTGGGTAAAAATTTTATCGGAGTGAGTATGCAGCCGCATAAAGAGGTTGAGTTTGATCATGAGCTTTGTCTGGCGATCGGCAGGGCCGTATTGGACGTGGTGGCGCAGGGGGAAGAAACCAGCGCGCCGACAGTCATGGGCGCCATCGAGCGGTCGGTGGCGCAGGGGTTGAATGATGAGGAAACCGCTATCGCCGACGACGCTCTGGATTTGATGGCTCGTTTGATCCACCGTTGTGGATTGACTCATCCGACAGGCGAAGAGGATGCTTCCCATGCATTGGTTGAATTTCAAGCGTTACAAGAGTGAGGTTGCCAAACAGGCTGTGCCGCCGCATCTGAATGCGGCCGAATTCGCAAGACATTACGCGGCTCAGCCGCAGGCAAATACGGATGAATACTTCTCGTTGAGCGGGGAGATATGTTGGGATGCGGTCGTGCTTTGCGCCTATCGCTCCGGGGCGCTCAGCAAGGCGAAATATAAGCAGCTGTGGCTGACGGTATTCGATAAACAATACAAACATTTCGTCAGCCCGGAAGATACCGAGATCCGCACCAGTGCAGAGATGCTGCGCGCTCCGCAGGGCTGCTTTATCGGCATATTCTCCCTGCGCGACGCGGTGGCTCCCCGTTTGCTGCATGCGATGATCGGAACCGGTGCGGGCTTTGCCGCAGGCAATAAAAATCTTTGCATCGGCGTGGGCGGCGCGGTCGGCTGGGAAAATCTCAACCTGGCGCGCGATCTGCGCTGGCAGCCGGAAGGCGGCTTTTTACGCCAGGGCGACAACGAAGTGCTGCGTATTTTTTATCGGCCTTTCCCCGCCTGACCCGGCCAGCATGCTGCCCGAAATAAAAAACCGCCGTCCGGCGGTTTTTTATTGGTGACCATCGACCTTATTTGAAACCACCGTTGCGAATGAACTCGAGACCAGCGGCGGTGATCCGCGTTTGATGCGGATCGATGTCATAGTTGTTCTCGTCGATATCGCTCATTACATAGGCCTGTATCAGCCCCTTGGTTTTGAGATAGGCGAAGGGATCGGCGAAGGCGTGCGGGCTGGTGGCGTCTTGCTTCCACAGCTCGTAGGTTTTTTCATCCAGCGTGCCGGGGTGATTGGCGGCTAGCCGGGTCAGGATCTGATTGTAGAATACATAGTCGGTCATGATGCGGTCCTCTTTATCGCGAGCGACAGTCTCGGAAAATGACGGTAACGTCTTTCAATCATAGTCGATGTTTGCTCATCGCCCGTGTTGCCGCGTACGCAGGCTATCCTCGTTGGCTTTCAATCCAGTGAAACAGACGAGAAATGGTGAAGGTGATATCGCCGATGTTGAACAGTGCGCCGAGCCACAGGGTTAGCATAACCAGGATGCCAATGATGACGGGAAGATCCATCTTGCTCATGATCAGGTGCTTCATCAATAAAGAGTGTGGTTCAAAGCGTATCATCAATCCTGATTGTCATAAAATGCGCTGCGCATTGTTTCGCGTGAAACCCATGTAAAAAAGCCACCCAAGCGGGTGGCTTTTGCCTTTCAGCGCCGATCAGTCCAGCTTGGGATGCTGGTCGATCAGGATCTGCTTTTTCTTTTCCAGTTCGGCGATCTGCGCGTTGATGTCCTCGACTTTCTGTTCGATGTTGTCGTAGGTCTCCTGCAGCAGCTCTTTCGCTTCGGTACGGTCAGATGCCGCCGGCGTCGCGCCGCGTAGTGGCTTGTTAGCAGTTTCTTTCATGTACAGACCGGTGATAAGACCGATCACCGCCACAACCATCAGGTAGTAGGCCGGCATGTACAGGTTGCCGGTCGCCTCCACCAGCCAGGCGGCGGCGGTTGGCGTTGCACCGGCGATCAGCACCGAAATGTTGAACGAAATCGCCAGCGCGCTGTAGCGGATGTGCGTTGGGAACATCGCCGGCAGAATGGACGCCATCACCCCGGTGAAGGAGTTGAGCAGCACCGCCAGCACCAGCAGGCCGACGAAGATCAGGCCAATCACGTTGCTGTTGATCAGAATGAAGCACGGGATCGCCAGCGCCAACAGGCCGATACTGCCGCCGATAATGAACGGCTTGCGGCCGATGCGGTCGCTGGTCAGGCCGATCACCGGCTGCACGAACAGCATGCCGATCATGATGGCGATAATGATCAGAACGCCGTGATCTTCCGAGTAGTGCAGGTTATGCGACAGGTAGCTCGGCATGTAGGTCAGCAGCATGTAATAGGTCACGTTGGTGGAGATCACGATACCGACACACACCAGCAAACTTTTCCAATGTTTGGCCGCGATCTCTTTGAACGAGGTTTTCGGCGGATTTTCGATGGCGTTGCGGTCCTCTTTCTCCATCTTGTCCACGTGCTGCTGGAACGCCGGGGTTTCTTCCAGCGCATGGCGCAGATAGAGACCGATCAGGCCCAGCGGTGCGGCGATGAAGAACGGGATACGCCAGCCCCAGTCGAGGAAGTTGGCTTCACCGACGATGCTGGAGATCAGCACCACCACGCCGGCACCCATCACAAAGCCGGCGATGGAGCCGAAGTCCAGCCAGCTGCCCATAAAGCCGCGTTTGCGGTCCGGCGAGTACTCGGCGACGAAGATCGCCGCACCGGAGTATTCACCGCCGACGGAGAAGCCCTGAGCCAGCTTGGCCAGCAGCAGCAGGATCGGCGCCCAGATGCCGATCGACGCATAGGACGGGATCAGGCCGATACAGAAGGTGCTGACCGCCATGATGATAATGGTGACCGAGAGAACTTTTTGCCGGCCGAACTTGTCGCCCATGGCGCCGAAGAACAGACCACCGAGCGGACGCACCAGGAAGGGCACGGAGAAGGTCGCCAGCGCGGCGATCATTTGTACGCCGGGAGAGGCGCCGGGGAAGAAGACCTGGCCAAGCGCATAGGCGACAAAGCCGTATACGCCGAAGTCGAACCACTCCATCGCGTTGCCCAGGGCCGCCGCGGTGATCGCCTTCTTGAGTTTGCTGTCATCGATGATGGTGATGTCGTTAATGTGCATCGGTTTATGTCGTTTTTTTCTTAACTTCATATAATCATCCCTTAATGAATTATTCGTTGTTCGTGAAAGCGTAATCTCCGTTCACTGTTGTTTTTGAGTTATCAAATCGGCTAATCGAATCGCGATTCAAGACGATCCATTATCCACATTTAAGTTGTGATGTGGATCGCAAAATAACCTCGCTTATGCCGATGTTATGTCATTTAGGTGACTAATTATTTTGCATCTATAGCTTAACGTTATATCTTGCGGCGATCAAATCCAGCAGTTTAACTTAAGTGTTTGCACCGATTTGGTGCGAGATTGGTCTAATAATTGCGCGATTTGGCGATTTTTCGTCTGATTGACGATGCTTCAAGTATAGAGAAAGCGAGAGATAAAACAGGAAAAATTGATGTGTTTGCCGTCAAAAAAGGCCCGGCCCGATGGCCGGGCCGGTTGGATTATGGCGCCGACGAACCGCCGAATTCCAGATAGATTTTCGCCAGATTCTGGTACTGCGCGAAGCGGTTTTCGTCTACCGCCAGTTCCGCCTGACGACGTTGCTCCTGAGCGTTGAGCCAGTCGGTAATGGTGACGGCGCCCTGTCGGTAGCGCACCTCGTTCAGCCGCTCCGATTTGCGCGCCAGCGCCAATGAAGCCCGCAACTGCGTCTCCTGCGCCAGCAGCTGCGTACGCAATGACAGTGCGTTGTTCACGTCGCCCATCGCTTTGTACAGCGCCTGCTTGAACGCCAGAACCTGCTGTTCATAGTCGTTGCGGGCGATCTTGATATCCACGCCCATTTGCCGCCATTGCAGGAACGGCAGCGTCAGACTGGCGCCGAGGCTGCCTGTCGGGTTGCGCAGGAACTCCAGTAGCGCACTGCTGCTGGCACCCAGCGAGCCGGTCAGGCTGAACGCGGGATAGTATTGCAGCCGTTTCTCGTCGACGTTGGCCAGCGCGGCGCGCAACCGCAGCTCTTTAGCGCTGAGGTCCGGGCGGCGGCTCAAGACGCTGGCGGGAATGCCGGTGTTGATCTGCGGCATCGCCGCCGTCGGCAGACGTGCGGGGGCGATAGTGGCCTGGCCTGAAGGCGCACCCAGCAGCACCGCCTGTTCATTCAGCGCCTGTTGGCGTTCGTGCTGCAATGCCAGCAGCCGGCTTTCCTGCGTCAGCAAGCTTTGCTCCGCGTTCACCACGTCCAGCGCCGAGATGCTGCCGGCGCGGTAGCGGGCGTTGGCCAGCCGCAGGGTTTCTTTGGCGTAGGCGATGCTCGCCCGGCTGACGTCGATCTGCTGATTGAGGAAGCCGATGCGCCAGTAATTGGTGGCCGCGTCGGCCAGCAGCGTCAGGCGCGCCGTCTGCAGATCCTGCTCGGAAGCCTGGCTGGCCCACTCGGCGGCGTCGCGCTGGCGCGCCAGTTTGCCCCACAGATCGACTTCATAGCTCGTAGAGAGAGAGGCGCCGCTGGTTTTGTTCCAGGCGGAGGATTCGGACAGCGGGCGATTGATGCCGCTCGTCAACGAAGCGCTGACGCTAGGCGCGGTGCTGATGCCGACGCGTTCCGCTTCGAGCCGCGCGCGGTAAACGCGCAGCACGGCGAGGGCCAAATCGTTGTTGCTCGCCATCACCTGTTGCAGCCAACGATCAAGCTCGGGATCGTGGAAATCACGCCAGTCGAACGGCGTCGGCGCGGCATTGTCTGCCGCGTGCTGCCAGCCCGCCGGGTAGTTGACCTGCGGTGCCTGGTAGTCGCTTTTCAGGGCATTGCCGCAGCCGGCGGTGAGCAGGGCGGCGAGGCTTAGCGCCAGGGGGGATAAAATTTTCATGGGTTACTCGCTGGCCAATGAAACGACCGGATCCATCCTTGCCGCTTTGCGTGCGGGGAGATAACCGAAGATCATGCCGATTAAGGTTGAACAGAAAAACGCCGTTGCGGCAGCCTGCCAGGAATAGATGGCGGTGAACATGCCGCCCGCCAGCGAGGTGAACAGCGACCCGGCGGCGAGCGACAGCGCAATACCCAATGCGCCGCCGATCAGACAGACCAGCACCGCTTCGATCATGAACTGTTGCATGATGTCGCTGCGCCGCGCGCCGACCGCCATGCGCACGCCGATTTCGTGGGTGCGTTCGGTCACCGAAACCAACATGATGTTCATCACGCCGAGGCTGCCGATCACCAGCGAGATCGAGGCTACCATCAGGATCAGCAGGCTGAGCGTCATCGAGGTGCGCTCGATCGACTTACGGAACTGATCGCGGTTGAAGGTCATGAAATCCTTGACGCCGTGGCGCTGGGTCAGCAACTGCGTGATGGCGCTGACGGCGGCGTCGCTGGCGACGTCATCCTTCAGCCGCACGGTGATGCCGCTGAGCGTGGTTTTGCCGACCATGCGGTACATCACCGTACTGTAGGGCATCCAAACGCTGATGCGGTTGGGCGCGTAGTTGCGCTCGCTTTTGGCGACGCCGACCACTCGCGCCGGCACCGAGCCGAGAAACACGATCTGGCCGAGCGGCTCGACGCCGAAGTCGCCGAACAGCGCCTGGCGCGCGTTGTCGTCGATGATCACTTCCTGCAGCGCGTTGCGATCGTCGCGGAAGGTGGTGCCTTGCACCAGCGTGATGCCGTTGACGCGGAAATAGTCGCGCCCGACGCCGGTGATTGACGCGGTGGCGGATTTGCTGCGAAAACGGATGCTGTCGGACGCGCTGACTTCCGGGCTGACGCTGTCGACGAAGCTTTGCTGCGCCAGGGCGTCGGCGTCGGCCGGCACCAGGGTGCGGATGCTGTCGATGGCGTCGTCGAAGAAGTCGCGCCCCGGATAGATGCTCACCACGTTGGTGCCGAGCCCTTTGATATTCTCCAGCGTGCGTTGCTTGGCGCCTTCGCCCAGCGCGACGACCGTGACCACGGCGGCGATGCCGAAGATGATGCCGGTCATGGTCAGCGCGGTGCGCAGGCGGTGGGCATTCATCGCCTTCAGCGCCATATGCAGCGATTCGCGGGTGCGGTCGATAAGACTTTGCCAGCCGCTTTGCCGGCTGCGGTTCGGCGACGGCAGCGAAGGACCGGGCGCTGACTGGCGGCCGCTGTCAGCGATGATTTCGCCGTCTCGCAGTTCGATGACGCGGTGGGCATGTTGCGCCACTTTCATGTCGTGGGTGACGATCACCACGGTGTGGCCGCGCTGATTCAGTTCACTGAGGATCGCCAGCACTTCCTGGCCGGATTGGGTGTCCAGCGCGCCGGTCGGTTCGTCCGCCAGGATAATTTCGCCGCCGTTGATCAGCGAGCGCGCGATGCTGACGCGCTGCTGCTGGCCGCCGGAAAGCTGGCCGGGCTTGTGATCCTCGCGTCCCTCCAGACCCAACCGCGCGAGCAGCTGCGCCGCTCGCTGCCGCCGCTGATCGCGCCGGGCGTTAGCGTAGATGGCCGGAATTTCGACGTTGCCCAACGCGCTGAGATCGGGCATCAGGTGATAGCGCTGGAAGATGAAGCCGATATGCTCGCGGCGCAAGCGGGCCAATTCGTCAGGCGACAGATGGGCGGCGTTCTGGCCGCTGATGTAGTAGTCGCCGCGATCCGGCACGTCGAGACAGCCCATGATGTTCATCAGCGTCGATTTGCCGGAACCGGAGGCGCCGATGATCGCCACCAGTTCGCCGGCGGCGATGGTCAGATCGATGTCTTTCAACACCGTCAACGCCTGGCCGCCGTTGGTGTAGGTTCGGCTGATGCCTTTTAGCTCGATGATCGCGTTCACAGGAAGAAGCCATCCTCAGCCGATTTGGCGGCAGGCTGCGACAGCACCACGGCCTCACCGGCTTTCAGACCGCTGAGGATCTGAATGTCGACGTTGTTGGTGATGCCGGTGGTCACTTCGCGCGTTTCCAGCCGCTGGTCTTGGGTCAGCACCTGTACCTGCTGCACTTTCCCTTCGGTTTTATGCACCGCCTGGATCGGCACCAGCAGGGCGTTCTTCGCTTCGCCGAGCAGCAAGGAAACCTGCGCGGTCATGGCGATGCGCAGGCGATTTTCCGGGTTAGGTACGTCCAACAGCGCGTTGTAATAGACCGACGCATTCGAGGTGCCGGAGCCGGACGCGGAGCTGGTGCCGGCGAGCGAATCGTCTTTCATCACCGATTCCGGCGCCAGTTCGATGGTGCGCAGCGTGGCGTCGTAGCGTTTATCCGGATCGGAGAAAATCGTGAAGTACGCCTTTTGCCCTGGCGAAATGCGGGTGATGTCGGCTTCGGAGATCTGCGCCTTGATAGTCATCATATCCAGCCGCGCCAGCTTGACGATGGTCGGCGCGCTTTGGCTGGAGTTGACCGTTTGCCCCTGTTGCGTGACCACGGCGATGACGATGCCGTCCATCGGCGCGACCACGCGGGTATAGCCCAGATCGATCTTTTTCTTGTCGACGTCAATCTGCGCCTGTACCAGGCGCGCATTGAGCGAAAGCTGTTCGGCGCGGGTGGTGGCGAGCGCGGTTTCGGCGGTTTCGAAGTCTTCACGCGAGCTGGCTTCGTCGCTCAGCATGCGGCGTTGGCGTTTGAAACGCGATTCCGCCTGTTTCAGCTGCGCCTGTTTGGCCTGCAGCTCGGCTTTGATCACGTTTAGCGCCGCTTCGGCGTTGCGCAGATCGTTGCGCTGTTGCAGATCGTCGATGTCGGCGATCGGCTGGCCTTTGGTGACGCGATCGCCCAGTTTGACCTTCAGCGATTTGACCTCGCCGGAGACTCGCGCACCGACGTTGACGCGTTCGACGGCGTCCAGCCGCCCGGTGGCCAGCACGGCGTTTTCGATATCGCCCAGCCGGGCCGGTGCGGTAACGTAATCCTGTTGCGGCGGGCGTTGCCAATAGATGGCCAACGCGACAGCGACGGCGATGAAAACGATGACGGCGACCAACGCCAGGCGGCGGGAGGAGAGTTTCAGTGATGGCATACCCAGGTTTTCCATAACGATAAAAGCGGCGGTTCCAGTCTGCCATCATGGCAGCGCCAGCTTGAACTGGCGCTAAACGTCAGGCGCTTTCCCGCTGGAAAGGGGATAGTAAAGGCTTTCTCGCTAAAGATCACGGTGAGTTACTATCCGTTGGGTGTGCAACCGACGGCGATGGGCGTTATACTGGGTAAAAAACCAGTATTCATTCATCAGCAGGATGACACCGCCGCCATGATGCCGAACCGCCTCGAGCCTGAGCTCGATATTTACCAATACCCGGAGCACCTGCGCGCTTGCCTGGCGTCGTTGCCCAAGGGGCCGGGCGTGTATGTGTTCCATGGCCAGAGCGAAAGCCTGCCGCTTTACATCGGCAAAAGCGTCAACGTACGCAGCCGGGTGATGGCGCATTTTCGCGCGCAGGACGAGGCTAAAATGCTGCGTCAAACCCGGCGCATCAGCTTTATCGAGACCGCCGGCGAATTGGGGGCGTTGCTGCTGGAGGCGCAGCTGATCAAGCAGCAGCAGCCGCTGTTCAACAAACGCCTGCGGCGTTCGAAGCAGCTGTGTGCGCTGCGTTTGCTGGCGGGGAACGTGACGATAGCGCATGCCAAAGAGATTGATTTCGCCGTCACGCCCGATCTCTACGGGCTGTTCGCCAATCGCCACGCCGCGTTGGAAAAGCTGCGCGCCATCGCTGACGAGCATCGATTGTGTTACGGCAAGCTGGGGATCGACAAGCTGCCCGCCGGGCGAGCCTGTTTCCGTTACAGCCTGCGCAAGTGCGCCGGCGCCTGCTGTGGCGTGGAGTCGGCGCAGGAACATGCTCTGCGGCTCAGCGCGGCGCTTGAACAGTTGCGCATCGCCTGTTGGCCGTTCGCCGGGCGCGTGGCGCTGGAGGAGCAGGGCGAGGCGCTGCGGCAGTACCATGTTATCCACAATTGGTTTTATCTGGGATCGGTCAACAGCCTGGCGCAGGCGGAGTTGCTGCAGAGCGCGGCCAGCCACTTTGACAGCGATGGCTACAAGATTCTGTGCAAGCCGCTCATCGGCGGCGATTACCGGATTATTGCGCTGCCTTAATGACGGAACGCTAGCGATTACCTAAGACTTATCCGTAAATGCATGACATTATGCTAAAAAAGCTTGAGTCCATAATGTTGTTATGGATAATGTCGCCCCGAAGCGAAGGAACGCGCTATTAACTCAGTTGGCAGAGTGATTGGTTTTATAATGGCTTGTTTTGGCTTGAAAATTGATAGACGCGGGTTCGAGTCCTGCATAGCGCGCCAGCTTTCTTTCCCTTCACCTCACCGCGTTTACCGTAAAGCGCACCCGGGTTGATTTGCACTATCGGCTCCTCGTTGGGATTTTCGGGTGTGCTTTACCGTAACCGCTGGCTTTCCTTCCTCTTTCTCTTTCGATCCTTTGCTAAACTGTAATCAGGCAGGCTGTCTGCCCGGCAACAGGAGGTCGATATGTCTCACTCCGAGCAACTGCAGGAGCTCTTGCAACGCGTCGCCGCCCTCGAGGCGAGGGAGAAAGCGCTGACCGCCGCATCCAACGCTTATCAGGCGATTATCACCACCATGTTGGGCAATATGGAGAAGGCCGAACGTGGCCGGATCATCGCCATGATCGATCAGGCCCATGAAATCGCCTACGCCCGCGCCATTCAACGCAGCAACGAACCACAAAAGCAAAAAATCAAACAGGCCGACGACGTCGCCCAGCGCATGTTCATGTTTGCGCAAGGCAAAGCCGCTCAGCCGCGCTGAAGCCGAACTATAACAGTTGCCGTCATTAAGTTGGCTAACTGATCTACCCGGCAAAACTGTACTTGTGTTACTTTTAGCGGTGAGATTTTATGGCAATGCTGTTTCCAGCATAAGGTTGTAACGATGGACGCGATTAAAAGCATCTTGGTTAAAGAGATTGAACAGATCAATCGGCGCGAGGGGCGCGACGGCAAGCCGCGTTTCAACAGCGAATTCGCCCGCACTCACCGCTATTTGTGCCTTGCCATGTTCGCCGGTTACTTCGCGGTGATCGCCGTGATGTATCAGGTGCCGTATATGGGGATGTATGCCTTCCTGGGCTTCACCGCCTTCGTGCTGTTCATGTTCGCCATGCTGCTGATCGAGATTCGGCCGGTGTATCGTTTCGAGGACATCGGGGTGCTGGATTTGCGGGTTTGCTACAACGGCGAATGGTACTTCACCCGCGCGCTGTCGCCTTATGCGGTGCAGCAGCTGCTGGATGAGCCGTCCATCGGCGCCGCGCTGAAACAGAAGATGCGAATCATCATCGGCAACAAGGGCGAAATCGATTTCTACGACGTGTACGACATGGCCTACGGAAAAAAGCCGCAGGATGAGCCGTCTCAGCTGGCGGCGGCGAACTGAAAGGTTTCCGGCCGGCGGCTTGTCGATTATACTCAGCGTTTGAACGTGAAGCAGAATAAGGACCAAGCGATGAGCGATGATATTTTCGATTTTGATATCGATGCCGAACTGGCGAAAGCCGAAGAAAAAGCGGCGCAGAAGGTAAAAGAGGTTCCTGAGTTCCTCGAGGACGAAGCGGACTGCGAAGGCTGCAAGATCTGATCGCCTGCCCCATAAAAAAAACCGCCGCGGCGGTTTTTTTTATGTCTGAGCATCGCGCGGCGTCAATCCAGCACGAATCCCCAGATCAGGAACGCCGCCACCAAAATCAGGCAAAGCGCGGACACCGTCACCAGTATTTTCCCCAGAATGTCTTTTTCTTGTTCCCGCTGCGTCACGTTGAAGTTATCCAATTAAAAGTCTATGGACCAAACCGGCGATGCCGAGATCGAGCGCCGCTACGCCCAGCGCCATGATCATTATCACCGAAAGAAATCGAGTCTTGCCGTTCACATCCCTAATCCCTGTCGGCGCCGTTATATCAAAGGGATATAATTTGGCGGCGCCGTACTGCATACATCGTGATAGAGATTAAGAGCGTTCTTAAGGCCAGAAGTTCCCTCATCTGATAGGTCGGCGCCTGAGCTGCAGCGTTAGTCGGTCACGATCCGCACGCCTATCTTGCTGACTTGATTGCCTTCCATTTCGGCGATGGTCCAGGTCAGACCGTCCCATTCCACCTGGTCGCCGATGACCGGTTCACCGCCGATCAATTGAATAACAAACTGGCCGAGCGTCTGCTGCTCATCCACGTCGTCTTGCAGATTGAGGCCATAGACCTGCGAGATATCGCTCAAACGGGCGTCGGACTGCAGGATAAAGTCGCCGAAGAACCGCTCATCGAGCGTCACGGCCGGCGCCTGGCTGAACAGCTTGCCGAGGATCGGCAGATCGTGCTCATGGCCGATAACGCACAGAATATCGTTCTCTCGCAGCCGGGTGCTGCCGCTCGGGTGCAGCAGTTCTTTGCCGCGGAACAGGGCGGCGATGCGGGTGTTGGGCGGCATTTTCAGCTCGCGCAGCGCCGCGCCGACGCACCAGTTTTCCGCCGAAAGTTGATAGACGAACTGCTCCCACTGGTTTTCCGGGTGCACGTCCAGCCCGACGCGGGAGATCGGCGTCAGCGCCGGCGGCACGATCACCTTGGCTTTTTTGGCGGCGAAAGACAGCGTGGTGCCCTGCAGCAGCAGGGAGACCAGCACCACGAAGAACGCCACGTTGAAGAACAGCTGGGCGTTGGGCAAGCCGGCCATCATCGGGAACACCGCCAGGATCACCGGCACCGCGCCGCGCAGGCCAACCCAGGAGATAAAGCCGCGCTCGCGCAGGGTAAAGCTGCGAAACGGCAGCAGGCCGATAAACACCGACAGCGGGCGGGCGAAAAGGATCATCCACAGCGACAGCAGCAGGGCAGGGATGGCGATCGGCAGCAGCTCGTGTGGATTAAGCAGCAGGCCGAGCACCAGGAACATGCCGATCTGGCTGAGCCACGCCAGGCCATCGAAGGTTTGCACGATGCCGTGACGGTTGCGGATCGGCCGGTTGCCCAGCAGCAGGCCGCACAGGTACACCGCCAGAATGCCGCTGCCGTCCAGGGCGGTGGTCAGCGCGAAAATGAGAATGCCGCCGCTCACCGCCAGCAACGGATAGAGGCCGTCGGCCAGCTTGATGTGGTTGATCAGCGTCAGCAGCAGCCAGCCGCCGCCCAAACCGAAGACGATGCCCATGCCGAACTGCTGCATCAGATGCAGCGGGAAGGTCCAGCTCAGCGCGGTTTCCCCGGCGGCGATCATCGCAATCAGCGTGATGGTGAGAAATACCGCCATCGGATCGTTGCTGCCGGATTCGATCTCCAGCGTGGCGCTAACGCGTTCGTTCAAGCCTTTGCCGCCGAGGAGCGAGAAGACTGCAGCGGCGTCGGTGGAACCGATGATGGCGCCGATCAGCAACCCCTGCAGCAGATCGAGATTGAACAGCCAGGCGGCGGCCATGCCGGTCAGGCCGGCGGTGATCACCACGCCAATGGTGGCGAGAGACAGCGCCGGCCACAGGGCGACGCGGAAAGAGCTGACCCGGGTGCGCATGCCGCCGTCGAGCAGGATCACCGCCAACGCGAGGTTACTGACCAGATAAGCGACCGGGTAATTGCTGAAGACGATACCGCCTGGCCCGTCGACGCCGGCCAGCATGCCGATCGCCAGGAAGATCACCAGGATCGGAATGCCGAGCCGGGAAGAAAATGAGCTGAGCAGAATGCTTGCCCCCACCAGCACGGCACCGATGACGAACAAACTGTTAATGGTGCTGGCATCCAAAATATCGCTCTCCTGAGGCTGGGGGATAGGGGGCACTGCGCTGGTGTCGATGATAACGTGTTTAGTGGGTAAAACGCCAAGGCTGATTGCGAAAACAACCGATCAATTATTGCCCTTTGGTGCGATTAACCGAAGAAAGTGAGAGGAAGAGGGAGAATGTTGCCTTTTATCCAACATTATCAGTCTGCTGTATTTCTGCTTTGGCAACAATGCCCGATCGTGGCTGAGGGAAAAACCATTAAGCCCGCGCAGGCAGGCTTAATGGTTTGCAGGCGCGGCAGGGTTAATGGTCGAGCGATTCCAGCGCCCGCTTGATTAGCTCGGTCGCCAGCTTGCTTTCCGTTTCGGAAATGCCGTCGAGATTGAAGTTGGCGAGTTCAGTTACCAAAACGCTGCGTTCTTTGCCGCTGATCGAAGCGTCCAGCGCGGACAGCAGCCGGCCGAGGATCTTCAGCAAGGTGGCGTTTTCCGCTACGGCTTCCTCAGCCGGTGGGGTTTTATCGGTCATTCAAAATCCTCTCTGTCGTGACGGAAGGGAGAAACAGCTAGCGCCATCGAATATATCAAGCGGTCGCGCAGCCCCTCGGGGGTGTTGAGCCCAATCGCTACCGTAAGGCAGGGATCCGGATTTCTACTTATGCATTGCAGTTATAACGCCTAGGTTATCTATTCAGCTGTATCACTTTGCCTCAACGGTCGACGCCAGGCTGAGCAATGTGTGCTCTGCATGCAAACCACCAGTATAGGCTTTTTACGCGGCGTAAATATGACAGGAAATCCCTGCAAACGATCGGGTTTACAGGGAGGGAAGGTTATTGCGGCTTGCCGGAGAACAGGAAACGCAGCACCGGAATACACTTATGCAGTTCATATAAAGCGAAGGCCAGCGAGAACACAAACAGCAGGCCCAGCAAGAATCCCAACAGATTGTTGCCGATATAAGGCGTCACGAAGGCGCCATATATCAGCGTCAGAGGATGGTGCACCAGATATATAAACAGCGAGGCGTTGACCAGATAGGTGATGCGCGGCGAGTGATAATTCAGCAGGTTATGCCCGAAAGAGAACACCACATTGGTCATCAGAATCCCCATTAGGGTTTTGATCACCACTTCCAGTTCGAACATATAGCTGCTGTGCGCCAGCAGTTTCTGGTTCAGCATATACGCGATAAACAGCAGCAGCGAACCGAGCAGCGCCAGCGGCGAACGGCGCAGGAAAATCTCCTTAAGCCACACGTACTTAAACGCATAGGCGCCGAGGATGAAGAACGGCAGGTAGAACATCGTCTCCATCACCACGAAATTGAACAGGCCGTTGGATAATAGCTGCGGCGCGAAAATCAAAATAATACGGTGCGCGGCCGAATAGCATACCGCATAAATAAAGAAACACAGTGAGATGTTTCCTAATCCCCGCATTCTATTTATTAAGGCTGGGATATGCTCACGGGTTTGACGCTTGATTTTACGGAACAGATAAAAACAGGCGCAGGTTAACAGTGATAACGTCAATAAGAACCACAGATGAGAAACCAATTCCCAAACTGTTACATTTATTTTCTGATAGAGAGAAAACGTATCCCAGCCATTTAATTTATCGGTGAAATATTTCAGCATAAAGAACTGCGGCACCGTTATTAGCGGGATGGAACTCAGCAGCGGGATCGCCACCCGTTCCAGCCTGACCTTCAGCCACTGATGTCGCTCGTAGCGTTCGTAAAGCATGTAGGAGAAGTAGCCGGATATCACGAAGAACACCTGCATGCGGAAGGCGTGGATGAAGTCGTTCAGCACCGTGAGCGAGAAGGAGGGCGACGCGCTGTTCACCGCCCAGGCATGGCTGGAATAAATCAGGGAGAGGTGAAACGGAATGCCGAGCAACATCAAATAGGCTCGGATCGAATCGAGGAAAAACTCGCGCTGTTTGCTGCCTTTAGTCATAGATTACCGCTGGTGATTTAATCGGGTGCTCATTAACACGCTTAATAAGTCGTCAAAGGTTAAATTGTTATCCGAAACCCTACTATAGCCCCCCGCATTTTTCCATAGCGTCTTGTTGCGCGGCTTGCTACGCTGGTGCTCCATCAGCTGCTTAAACAATGAGCCGTAAACATGAACCATCCATTTATCATGTTGTCGGAAAGCTGAGTAATCCATTAATATGGATTTAAAATGATTTGAGCACACGAATAGGGGGGGATGTGCTAGTTAATATATTATCCGGACAACCACGCGCCGCGAGCGTTCGTTGGTTAGGTGCCACCGTATTGTTCACGCTGTTCAGTGCGCCGGCGTGGGCCTTTTCTATTGATGATGTGGCCAAGCAGGCGCAGGATCTGGCTGCGAAAGGTTTCGAAGCCCCGAAGAGCAACCTTCCTTCTCAGTTCCGCGAGATGAAGTTCGCAGACTATCAGCAGATTCAGTTCAATCACGATAAAGCCTATTGGAGCAAGCTGAAAACCCCTTTCAAGCTTGAGTTTTATCATCAGGGGATGTACTTCGATACGCCGGTGAAAATCAACGAGGTCACCTCCACCAGCGTAAAACAGATTAAATACAGCCCGGATTACTTCAATTTCGGTTCGGTCAAGCACGATCCTGAATCGGTGAAGAACCTCGGCTTTGCCGGCTTTAAGGTGATCTACCCGATCAACAGCGCCGACAAAAACGATGAGATCATGAGCCTGCTGGGCGCGAGCTATTTCCGCGTGGTGGGTAAAGGGCAGGTTTACGGGCTTTCCGCTCGTGGCCTGGCTATCGATACCGCTTTGCCGTCCGGCGAAGAGTTCCCGCGTTTCCGCGAATTCTGGGTTGAGCGTCCGAAGCAGGGCGACAAACACCTGGTGATCTACGCGCTGCTGGATTCCCCGCGCGCTACCGGCGCTTACCGTTTCACGGTGATCCCGGGTCGCGATACCACCGTGGACGTCGAGTCCAAAGTGTTCCTGCGCGACAAAGTGGGCAAACTGGGCCTGGCGCCGCTGACCAGCATGTACCTGTTCGGGCCGAACCAGCCGTCGCCGACGCTGAACTACCGCCCGGCGCTGCACGATTCCAACGGCCTGTCCATCCACGCTGGCAACGGCGAGTGGATCTGGCGCCCGCTGAACAATCCTAAACACCTGTCCGTCAGCACCTATACCGTCGAGAATCCGAAAGGCTTCGGCCTGCTGCAGCGCGGCCGCAACTTCAAGGATTACGAAGATCTGGACGATCGTTACGATCTGCGCCCGAGCGCCTGGATCGAACCGAAGGGCGACTGGGGTAAAGGCAAGGTCGAGCTGGTGGAGATCCCGACGGCGGATGAAACCAACGACAACATCGTCGCATTCTGGACGCCGGACACCTTGCCGGAAGCCAAAAAACCGCTGACGCTGAGCTACCGTCTGAACTTCACCCGCGATGAAGATAAACTGCATTCGCAAGACATCGCTTATGTGGCGCGCACCATGCGTTCGACCGGCGACGTGAAGCAGTCGAACCTGATTCGCGAGCCTGACGGCAGCGTGGCCTTCCTGGTCGACTTCGTCGGCCCGGTGCTGAAAGGGCTGGACGCCAACACGCCGGTCGCTTCTCAGATCAGCATCGGCGACAACGGTGAAATGGTAGAAAACAACGTCCGCTATAACCCAGTGACCAAAGGCTGGCGCCTGACGGTGCGTCTGAAAGTGAAAGACGACAAAAAACCGGTAGAAATGCGCGCGGCGCTGGTCAATGGCGATAAGACTCTGTCGGAAACCTGGAGCTATCAGCTACCTGCCAATGAATAAGCCTACTCAACCCGCCCAGGATTATCTTGCGGCGCTGCCTCTGACCGCTGAGCGGTCGGAGGCGCTCACCCCTCAAACGGCGGATGACGCTCAGGCACTGGAGGCGCTCCATCGGCAGATGGGCGCCGCCGACGCCAACGTCAATAGTTTGTCGGCGGATGACGTGGCGCTGGCCTCGGTCAAACCGCGCATCGAAAGCGCCTGGCCGGATGCGGTCAGCGATGACGACTTCGATACCGACGCCGAAGGGCGCGCCATTCTGAAAGCGACGCCGCCGATCAAACGCACCACCATGTTCCCGGAAGCCTGGCGCACCAACCCGGTGGCGCGCTTCTGGGATTCTCTGCTGGGGCGTTCGCCGCACAATCGGCACGCCACCAAAGAGGAGGCCGAGGCCGAGAACCGCTGGCGTGTCGTCGGTTCGATGCGCCGCTATGTGCTGCTGGTGCTGATGCTAGTGCAGACCGGCATCGCCACCTGGTACATGAAAACCATCCTGCCTTATCAGGGCTGGGCGCTGATCGATCCTATCGCCATGCTGGATCAGGACCTGATGCAGTCGGTGTTGCAGCTGCTGCCGTATGTGCTGCAGACCGGCATTCTGATCCTGTTCGCCGTGCTTTTCTGCTGGGTCTCGGCCGGTTTCTGGACCGCGCTGATGGGCTTCCTGCAACTGCTGATCGGCAAGGACAAATACAGCATTTCCTCCACCATCAAGGGCGATGAGCCGATCAACCCGGCGCACCGCACCGCGCTGATCATGCCGATCTGCAACGAAGACGTCGAGCGCGTGTTCGCCGGTCTGCGTGCGACCTATGAGTCCGTCGCCGCCACCGGTCAGCTGGAACACTTCGATATCTACGTGCTGAGCGACAGCTACGATCCGGACATTTGCGTGGCCGAGCAAAAGGCGTGGATGGAACTGTGTCGCGATGTCGACGGCCACGGCCGTATCTTCTATCGCCGCCGCCGCCGCCGCGTAAAACGCAAGAGCGGCAACATCGACGACTTCTGCCGTCGTTGGGGCGGCGAGTACAGCTACATGGTGATCCTGGACGCCGACAGCGTGATGAGCGGCGAATGCCTCACCGGGCTGGTGCGCCTGATGGAAGCCAACCCGAACGCCGGCATCATCCAGTCCGCGCCGAAGGCGTCCGGTATGGATACCCTGTATGCGCGCGTGCAGCAGTTCGCCACCCGCGTTTACGGGCCGCTGTTTACCGCCGGTCTGCATTTCTGGCAGTTGGGCGAGTCGCACTATTGGGGCCATAACGCCATCATCCGCGTGAAGCCGTTTATCGAGCACTGTGCGCTGGCGCCGCTGCCGGGCGAGGGCTCTTTCGCCGGTTCTATCTTGTCGCACGACTTCGTTGAAGCCGCGCTGATGCGCCGCGCCGGTTGGGGCGTGTGGATCGCTTACGATCTGCCGGGCAGTTACGAAGAGCTGCCGCCGAACCTGCTGGATGAGCTGAAGCGCGACCGTCGCTGGTGCCACGGCAACCTGATGAACTTCCGCCTGTTCCTGGTGAAAGGCATGCACCCGGTGCACCGGGCGGTGTTCCTCACCGGCGTGATGTCCTACCTGTCGGCGCCGTTGTGGTTCATGTTCCTGGCGCTCTCCACCGCGTTGCAGGTGGTGCACACGCTGATGGAGCCGCAATACTTCCTGCAGCCGCGGCAGTTGTTCCCGGTTTGGCCACAGTGGCGGCCGGAGCTGGCGATAGCGCTGTTCTCCACCACGCTGGTGCTGCTGTTCCTGCCGAAGCTGCTCAGCATCGTGCTGATCTGGGCCAAGGGCGCGAAAGAGTACGGCGGGGCGTTCCGTCTGTTCATTTCGATGCTGATGGAAATGCTGTTCTCGGTGCTGCTGGCGCCGGTGCGCATGCTGTTCCATACCGTGTTCGTGGTGAGCGCTTTCCTTGGTTGGGAAGTGGTGTGGAATTCGCCGCAGCGTGACGATGACGATACGCCGTGGGGCGAAGCGTTCCGCCGCCATGGTTCGCAGATGTTGCTGGGCCTGGTGTGGGCCGGCGGCATGGCGTGGCTGGATCTGCGCTTCCTGTGGTGGCTGTCGCCGATCGTGTTCTCGCTGATCCTGTCGCCGTTCGTGTCGGTGCTGTCGAGCCGCGCGACGCTGGGCATGAAAAGCAAACGCGCTAAGCTGTTCCTGATCCCGGAAGAGTACAATCCGCCGCGTGAGCTGCTGGCGACGGAAGAGTACCTGCATCTCAACCGCAACCGTGCGCTGACCAATGGCTTTATGCACGCGGTGGTCAACCCGTCCTTCAACGCGCTGGCGACAGCGCTGGCGACGGCGCGTCACCATCTGCGCGCCACGCTCGATCGCAACCGCGAAGAGCGGGTGAACGAAGCGCTGCAGCTGGGGCCGGAGAAGCTGGTGAAAGGCAAACGTCTGGAGCTGTTGAGCGATCCGGTCACCCTGGCTCGTCTGCACCAGCGGGTCTGGCTGCTGCCGGAAGGCGCCGCCTGGCGTGAGCACTATCAGCAGTTGCCGCATAACCCGCTGGCGCACCCAACGGGTCGGCGTTAACCGCTAAACGGCAACGCTCGACGGGGAATGCGCATCGCGCGTTCCCCGTTTTTTTTACCTTTTGCTTACGCGCGCCGGTACCGGTGGAGAAAGGGAACTGTGATAGACTGCGGCCAATGCATTGTTCACTCGCGAAACAACCCTTTGCTCAGAGTTAATGTCGTGAAGCTCTCTTCCTACTTTCGCCTGGCCTGCGTGGCGGCCGGCGTGATGGTCTTAACCGGTTGCGGCAGCATCATCAGCCGCACCGTGCCCGGTGCCGGGCATGGCCACCAGTATTATCCCGGCGTGCAGTGGGATCTGCGCGATACGCCCTGGCGCTACGTCACGGTGATAGACGTGCCGCTGTCGATGGTGGTGGACACCTTTATGCTGCCGTTCGATGCGCAGCATGGCCCCTATGAATAGATCCGTTCAGCGGGTGGCGAACACCACCAGCTGATAACCTTTTTGTCCGCAGTGGAAAGGCGTCAGCGCCGTCATGCCCAGTCCCTGCACGTGAGCGGCCAGCGAATGCGGGTTGTCGTCGTCGATAAACAGCGCGCCCACGTCGTAGTCATGGCGGGTGTGCGCTTTGACCGCGTCGTAGAGGCGTTTCAGCACGCCCTTGCCGCGCCAGGCGGCGTCGAGACAGACCGGGCCGTAGAGAAACACTCGCTGCTCGCTCAGCGCCCGGCCGGCGAAGGACTGCGTGGCGAGCGTTGCCAGCATCGCGTCCACCACCGGCGGCCGCGGTTGCACGTCGGCGGGCATCAGGCAAACGAACCCCGCCAGTCGGCCTTCCTGTTCCGCTACCCATATGCCGAGGCCGTGGTTGATCGCCGCCAGCTGTGCCTCATTCATGCGCGAAACGATAAATCCCTGCCGTTTTTGGCGCTCGTCGAGCGCTTCCGGCACGTTTTCCCCCTGCAGCTGCAAAATGGCGGGGTAGTCACTGGGACGGGCCCGACGAATAATCATGTTGCCTCCTTGGCGATAAAATCTCTGGAGCGGATTAGCGCTCATCCCATTCATCGGCGGCGGCCTGGCCCTCTTCGGTGTCCAGCGGCGGCTCGAGCTGGAAGTCGCCTTCTTCCCATTCGTACAGGGTATTTTCGTCTATCCACTCGGCGGTGATCTCCACCTCGTCGTAGTCACCGTCGAAAATCGCCTGCGCCGCCGCACCGCTGCGTAGCGTCAGGCATTCCACCGCTTCGCCTTCGTCTTCGAAGAACTCCGCCTGCCACATCGTATCGCCATCCTGCATCACGTACTTTTGCAGATTGAACTGCTGCGGCACCGGCGGTTCGCCATCGCTGCCGCCTTCTGCGGTGTCGATAAACTCTTCGCGTGCGGCCTCGATGGCTTCTTCCAGGGTTGCATACAGGCTCATGTTCGCCTCCGTTGACGATGAGAGTAAAGCGCCCGGCGTACTGTTGGCGCGGTGGGAGAAATATCAAAACTAATTGTTGTCTGACTGGCGCAGGATGCAAATTTTTTTATTGTCCGTTGTGCGACGACGATTGTCTGCAAAGCGGGAGAAGCAGGGGCGGAGGCGGGAAATAATGACGTTATCGTTCACTCAGGCGTCAGGAGAAACCCATGTTAATCGACCCTTCACACAAATACCGACCGTTCCCGCCGGTGGCGTTACCGGATCGCCAGTGGCCTTCACGCACGCTGCGACAGGCGCCGCGTTGGTGCTCCAGCGATCTGCGCGACGGCAATCAGGCGCTGGCGGAGCCGATGGATAATGCACGCAAACGCGAGTTTTATCAGTTGCTGTTGCAGTGCGGTTTCAATGAGATCGAAGTGGCTTTCCCTTCGGCGTCGCAAACGGACTTCGACTTTGTGCGCGCGCTGATCGACGAGCGGCTGATCCCGGACGACGTCACGATTCAGGTGCTGACGCAGTCGCGCGATGATCTGATCGATCGCACTTTTGAGGCATTGCAGGGCGCCCCGCGGGCCATCGTACATTTGTATAACGCCACTGCGCCGATGTTTCGCGACATCGTGTTCCGCCAGGATAAGGCGGCGACCGTGGCGCTGGCGGTGAACGGCGCGCGCCGCATTCGCCGACATTGCGAGGCGCAGCCCGATACCGCCTGGTGCTTCGAGTATTCGCCGGAGACCTTCTGCTTTACCGAATTGGAGTTCGCGCTGGAGATCTGCGAAGCGGTGGCGGATGCATGGCAACCGGGGGCACAACGGCCGATGATCATCAATCTGCCGGCGACGGTGGAGGTGAGCACTCCCAACGTGTATGCCGATCAGATCGAATGGTTCTGTCGCCATTTCAGTCGTCGCGCCGACGTGACGATCAGCGTGCACCCGCATAACGATCGCGGTACTGGCGTGGCTTGCGCGGAGCTGGCGCTGTTGGCCGGCGCCGACCGCGTCGAAGGTTGTCTGTTCGGCAACGGTGAACGCACCGGCAACGTCGATCTGGTGACGCTGGCGTTGAATCTCTATACCCAGGGCGTGGCGCCGGGCCTGGACTTTAGCCGCCTGAAGCAGGTGGTGGAGGTGGTGGAGCAGTGCAATCAGCTGCCGGTGCATCCTCGCCATCCTTATGCCGGCGAGTTGGTGTTTACCGCCTTCTCCGGTTCGCATCAGGATGCGATCAAGAAAGGCTTCGCCGCACAGCGGCAGCGGCAAGATGGCCGCTGGCAGGTGCCTTACCTGCCGCTCGATCCCGCCGATGTCGGTTGCAGCTATGAGGCGGTGATCCGGGTCAACAGCCAGTCCGGCAAAAGCGGCGGCGCCTGGCTGTTGGAACAGAATCATGGGCTGGCGTTGCCGCGCGGTTTGCAGATCGATTTCAGCCAGGTGGTACAGCGGGCGACCGACGGCAGCGGTAAGGAAATGAGCGTCGCACAGCTGTGGCGTTTATTCCGCGACACTTACGGGCTGGTGGAGCAGCCGTGCTTGCAGCTGCTGAGCTACCAGACGGAAAGCCACGGCGCAGAGGCATACAGCTTCAACGCACGAGTCGCTTGCGCAGGAGAACAATTGCGGCTGCAGGGAGCCGGCAACGGTCTGCTTTCCAGCGCGGTGGATGCGTTACGTCAGCGTTTCGGCTTGCCGTTGGCGATCGAGGATTACCACGAACACACGTTGGGGCATCAGAGCGACAGTCGAGCGGTGGCCTACATTCGCTGCGTCTTGCCGCATGGAGAGGCGAGCTACGGCGTTGGCATCGACGTCGACTCCGCCAGTGCCTCGCTGCAGGCGCTGTTCAACGTTGCCGGGCGCTATCTGGCGTCGCGGTTCGAGTGAAATAGTCGCTGGGCGCGACGCCCAGCACCCGGCGAAACATGGCGCTGAACGCGCTGGGGCTGTCATAGCCGAGATCCAGCGCGACTTCCAATACTGAACGGCCGGTCGCCAGCGCGTTTAATGCCGCCAGCAAACGGGCGCGTCGCAGCCAATCGCTAAAACGCAGCCCGGTTTCTCGCTGGAAGCGTCGTGACAGGGTGCGTCCGCTGACGCTGAGGCGAGCGGCCGCCTGTTCCAGCGTCCAGGGCTGCGCCGGTGAGGTCTGTATATGGCGGCACAGGGCGAGCAGCGAGGCTTCGCGCGGTTCCGGCAGGTGCAGCGGCAGGATCGGCAGCATCCTTAACTCATCCAGAATCAGTTCCATCACCCGCTCATCGCGCCCGCCGCTTGGGTAGCCTGGCGCAATCTCCATCGCACAGATAATCAGCTCGCGCAGCAATGGCGAAACCTGCACCACCTGGCATTGGGCCGGCAGATCGGCGCGCGCCAACGGATCGACGAACAACGTTCTGGCTGCCACCTGGCCAGTGATGCGCAGGCTGTGCACCATTTTCGCCGGCACCCAGACGCCGCGGCCGGGCGGCACCACCCAGCTGCCAAGCCGGGTTGTGACCTGCACTACACCGCTCAGGCTGTGTATCAGCTGTGCGCAATGATGGTAGTGCTCCGGCTCGCTGTCGCCGTGGCGATAATCTTTGGCTAATGGCCGGATAGGCTGATTGGCCGGCAGAACGTCGTGAAACAACAGCATGGTGAGTGTTCTCCGCACGGCGAAAAGGGAATAACAGCATGCCATGAGGCGCGGTTTAGCACCAGCCGGTGGCGCGGCACGGTTAGATGGTATATAAAATGATATTATATAATTTTATAAATTGTTTGGAGGAGCAATGGACATAGACGCGATGCGTAAGGCGGCGGCGCAGGCCGGCGCGATGCTGCGCACCTTAGGCAATGAGGATCGGCTGCTGCTGCTGTGCCGGCTCAGCCAGGGGGAGATGGCGGTAAGCGAGTTGGCGCAGGCGCTGGATATCCGCCAGCCGACGCTGTCCCAACAGCTTGGCGTGCTGCGTGAGGAAGGCTTGGTCTCCACCCGGCGCGCCGGCAAGCAGATTTACTATGCGGTGGCCGATGCCAAAGCGCTGGCGCTGCTCCATACCCTGTATCAACTCTATTGCCCACAGCCGGAGAATCGCGATGAACATTGACTGGCAACATTTCACGCCTTACTCCGCGTTGGCGGGCGGGGCCATTATCGGCGCAGCGGTGGCGCTGCTGCTGCTGTTCAACGGCCGGATCGCCGGTATCAGCGGCATTACCGGCGGTTTATTGAGCGCCGGCGGTCGGGAGCGGGGCTGGCGCGTCGCATTTATTGGCGGGTTGTTGCTCTCTCCCTGGCTGTATGCTGCCGCTGCGGCTTTGCCGTCTGGTGAGATCGCGACCGGCAGCGGCTGGCTGGCGGCCGCAGGGCTGTTGGTGGGATTGGGCACTCGATTGGGCAGCGGTTGCACCAGCGGGCACGGCGTGTGCGGCGTCGCAAGGTTGGCGCCGCGTTCGCTGGCCGCCACGGCGGTGTTCATGCTGCTGGGGTTTATGACCGTCTGGCTGATGCGCCACCTGTTGGGAGGGTGAAAATGCTTAAATCGTTGTTGGCGTTGCTGAGCGGCGTCATTTTCGGTCTGGGGCTGATCGTCGCCGGCATGGCCAATCCGGCTAAGGTGTTGGCGTTTCTCGACGTTACCGGCCAGTGGGATCCTTCGCTGGCGTTAGTGATGGCTGGGGCGATCGCGGTAGCGGCGCCGGCCTTCCTGTGGGCGCGGCGACGCGAACGGAGCCTGTTGGGGGAAATATTGCAGATACCGGCCGCCGGACGTGTGGATCGCCGTTTGCTGGCGGGTAGCGCGCTGTTCGGCATCGGCTGGGGCATCGCGGGCATCTGCCCCGGCCCCGCCTGGGTGCTGGCGGGAGCGGAGATGCAGCGGGTGTGGCCGTTCCTGTTGGCGATGCTGGCGGGTATGGCGCTGTATGAAATTATCATGAGGCGGAGGCGTTCATGTCGATAGCCAAAGCGGTGTTGCGCATCGCGCGCCCCACGGATCGGTTGCAAGAGATCGCCGCGCTGTATTGCCGCGGGTTGGGATTCGAAAGGCTGGGCGAGTTTGTCGATCATCAGGGCTTTGACGGCATTATGATCGGGCATCCGCAGCATGCCTACCATCTGGAGTTCACACAGCATCGCGGAGTGCGAGTCGGACAGGCGCCGACGCAGGATCATCTGCTGGTGTTTTATCTGCCGGATGAGAACGATTGGCGCGCAGCGTGTGAGCGGATGCGGGCGGCGGGGTTCCTATCGGTCGCCGCCTATAATCCCTATTGGGATCGGGCGGGGCAAACCTTTGAAGATCCTGATGGCTACCGGGTGGTATTGCAACATCAGGCCTGGCAAGCATAAAAAAACCGGCGCATCGAGCGCCGGTTTGCGAGATGAAAACGGTTTATCCGTCAGGCGTTGGTCGCCGGTTTTGGCGCGCTCTTGGACTGGGTATTTTCCAGCATGCGGCGAATCGGTACGATCAACACAATCAGCACGGCGGCGCAAATCAGCAGCGCGACTGAACAGCGAGCGAACAGATCCGGCAGCATATTCAGTTGGTCGGCCTTGACGTGACCGCCGATCAGACCGGCCGCCAGGTTGCCCAGCGCACTGGCGCAGAACCACAGCCCCATCATTTGCCCGCGCATTCTCTCTGGCGCCAGCAGCGTCATGGTAGCCAGCCCGATCGGGCTCAGACACAGTTCACCCAGCGTCAGCATCAGGATGCTGCCCACCAGCCACAGTGGCGATACGCCGGCGCCGCCATTGCTCAGCACGTTCTGCGCGGCCAGCATCATCAGGCCGAAGCCGCCGGCGGCGCACAGGATGCCGATCACGAACTTGGTGATGCTGCTCGGACGCACGTTATTGCGCGCCAGCGCAGGCCAGGCCCAGCTGAACACTGGCGCCAGCAGGATGATGAACAGGGCGTTGATCGACTGGAACCACACCGCCGGGATCTCGAAGCCGCCAATCATGCGATTGGTGTAATCGTTGGCGAACAGGTTGAACGAGGTCGGTTTCTGCTCAAACGCCGACCAGAAGAACGCGGCGGAGATCAGCAGGATGAAGCACACCAGCAGGCGTGCGCGCTCTTTGCGGCTCAGGCCGGCAAAGGCGAACAGATAGATGAAGTACAGGGTGACCGACGCGGCGATCACGTACACCAGCACGCTGGCCACCTCGACCGGGTTGATGACGATGGTGCCTTGGGCGATCAGCACGATGACGGCCACCAGGATGGCCGCCAGCGCCAGCAGCCAGGCGCCGACGCCTTTTTTCTTCGCGACCGGGCTGTTCCAGGTGGAGTCCAGGCCCACTTCGCGGTCATAGCGTTTCATTGCCGGTACGGCGAACACCCGGAAGATCACCAGCGCCACCAGCATCCCGATACCGCCGATGCCGAAGCCCCAGTGCCAGCCGTGTGATTTGATCAGCCAGCCGGAGATCAGCGGAGCGATGAACGAGCCGATGTTGATGCCCATGTAGAACAGCGAGAAACCGCCGTCGCGGCGCGCATCGCCTTTCTTGTACAGCGTGCCGACCATCACCGAGATACAGGTCTTGAACAGGCCGGAACCGAGCACGATGAACATCAGGCCGATGAAGAACAGGTTGGTGCCCATCACCGCGGACAGGGCGATCGACAGGTGGCCGAGCGCGATCAGGATCGAGCCGTACCAGACGGCCTTGCGTTGGCCGAGCCAGTTGTCCGCCAGCCAGCCGCCCGGCAGCGCCGCCAGGTACATGCTGCCGGCGAAGATGCCGACGATCGCCGAAGCGTTCTCACGCGCCAGACCCAGACCGCCGTCGTACACGGTGGCGGCCATAAACAGGATCAGCAGCGGACGGATGCCGTAGAACGAGAAGCGCTCCCACATTTCGGTGAAGAACAGCGAACCCAGCGGATAGGGATGGCCGAAGAAGGTCCGGCTTTCTGACTTATTGACAGAGGATTGCATAACGATTTCCCAATAAAAGGCGCTGCAAGGCTGCAGCCCGTACTGTGGTATGTATGTGTATTTAATGAAGGCGCTCCGCCCAATGCGGATTACCCGACAAAACCGCGGCTGCAACGCTGATAAACCGTGGAAAGCGTGCTGACCTTTTCTTCACTTGGCCGATGGTTCACATCTGGCGTGATATTATTTAACCATTTGATAACTGGTCGTTGGTTTTGTCTAGTACCTGTATCCCATTTTTTAGACGAAAAGTCGACAAGCATCTCCTTTTCTGGTTTTTCCGTTGGTTAAAGCAGGAATAAGATTGACAGCGGGTTTTATGTGCTGAAAGTTTGTTTTTTGTTGATAAACAAACTGTTGCGATAAGAATGTTCTGAGTGAGGCAAAAATTCACCGCTTCGGGGGAGGCACTATTAAAAGTAGGGGAAATGCGCCGTTGATCCGGTCAACGGCGAAAACTGGCGATAAATGCAGCTATTGCTCCTCTTGCAGCGTGTCTTCCCGCATGTATCCCGGGCGCCGCCGCAGACACCACCAGGAATAGCTGGCGTTGAACAGCACCACCAGCGCGGTGACGCAGAAGACCGCGCGGAAACCGTAGCCGGCGGAGACCGCGGCGCCGAGCAGCGGACCGCTGACGTTGCCGACGTCGCGGAACGACTGGTTGTAGCTGAAAATACGGCCGGCCACCTGATTGGTGCAGTTATAAATCAACAGCGTCTGTACCGCCGGCAGCAGCGCGCCGTCGGCCGCCCCCAGCAGAAAACGCAGTACCCCAAGCTGCCACGGCGTTTGCACGAACGCCATCGGGATCAGCAGCAGCACCGAAAGGAGCAGCATGCATACCAGAATCCGCTCCGGGCCGATGCGATCGCCCAGTTTGCCCAGCCGCGGGGCGCTCATCAAGGCCGCGACGCCGGGCACAGAGGCGATCAGCCCGCTGATAAACGCCAGATTATGGGTGGCGCCGGCCAGATCGCGCACATACAGCGTCAGGATCGGCGCAATCGAGCCGGTGGCGATCTGAATGATCATGGTGGTGACGAACAGGCTGAGCACCAGCTTCGGGTTCCTCTGCGAGGCGAACACCTGCCGTGCGTGCAACATGTCGCGTTTTTGTACCGGGGTGAATTGCTCTTTGACATACAGCAGCGTCAGCACGAAACAGGCGAACAACACCGCGGCGGTGATATAAAACACCGGGCGCAGCCCGTACAGATCGGCTAACAGGCCACCGATCAGCGGGCCGATCAGCGCACCGCCTACGCCGCCGGTAGACAGGGTGCCCAGGGCCCAACCGCTGCGGTTGCGCGGCACCTGGGTGGCGATCAGCGCGTTGGCGTTGGGGATGAACCCGCCGAGCAGCCCCAGCACCGCGCGCAGCACGAGAAACTGCCAGACCGTTTGCGCCATGCCCATCAGCACCATGACGATCGCCATGCCCAATGCGGAGCGCAGCAACATCAGTTTGCGGCCGCGTCGGTCGGCCAGAGCGCCCCAAAACGGCGCGGCGATAGCGGAAAACAGGAAGGTGATGCTGAACAGCAGGCCGGACCACATGTTGAGCGCCTGATGGCCGGTTACGCCCAGCGTCTCTACGTACAGCGGTAGAAACGGCATCACCAGGCTGAAGGCGGCACCGGTGAGAAAACATCCCAGCCAGGCGACGAAAAGGTTGCGTTTCCAGTTAACGGGTTCTGCTGCCGAAGCCATAAATGTCCACTGCCGAAAGGTGACGCGTTTTGCCAGCGGCAAGGTGAAGGGGCAAAACGTGAAAGTTAGCCTGATAAGTATGCGCCGCCAGCGCGGCAACGGCAAACGAGGGGACGAAGATCGGGGTAAAAATGAAATAAAGTTTTAAAAATGGCGTTTAAACCTTATTCCGCGCTTATCGCGCGGAATTTACAGCGTTTTATAGTCCGGCCAGCGCCTCGAAACCGGCGGCGGTGGTGGTGGCGCTAAAGTCGGTGACCTCATAGTGGGCCACGGCGTTGAAGGGATCTTCGGCCAGGATGGCGTCCAGACGCGCGCGTTCAATGCCCTTGGCCAGGATCACGCCGCCGGTGCGGGGATTCTTGCGGCCGGAGGCGACGAAGGTGCCGTCCTGAAAATATTGTTTAAGCCAGGCGATGTGCCCGTCAAGGTGGCTATCGACTTCGGTAATCGGGCGATGGTAGGTCAGGCTGACAATGTACATAGCGGCTCCAGGGTTGGCGGCAAAGGCTTTACCATCCCACCCTCGCCGGCGATTCTCAAGGGGCGCGCAATAAAAAACCCGCCGGCGGCGGGTTTTTAGGTCAGTACAGCGAAGGCTCGCCTTCCGGACGAGTTTTGAAGCGGCGATGCAGCCACATATACTGGTCCGGCGCCATCAGGATCTCTTTTTCCACCACTTTATTCATAAAGGCGGCGGCGTCGAGTTCGTTATCCAGCGGGAAGTTTTCCACCGCCGGCTGCATGATGAGCTCATAGCCTTTGCCGTCCGGCAGGCGGCGCGGGGTGAACGGAATGATCGCCGGCTTGCCCATCCGCACCAGCACGTAGCTGCCGGTGGTGGTGGCGGCTTTGTCCACCGCGAACAGCGGCACGAAAACGCTGCTGCGCGGGCCGTAGTCGTGATCCGGCGCATACCAGATAATATCGCCCTGTTTCAGGGCGCGGATCATGCCTTTGACGTCCTTGCGATCCAACATGGATTTATTGGAGCGCATGCGTCCCCAGGTTTGCAGCCAGTCCATCAGCTTGTTGTCGTGCGGGCGGTAAACGCCGATGCCTGGGTTGTGAATGCCGAAGATGCGCGCGCCCAGCTCCAGCGTCAAAAAGTGCAGGCCAATCAGCAACACGCCCTGATGGTTATCGCGCGCTTTTTGGATATGCTCCAGGCCGCTGACCTTGAACCAACGCTCGATGCGCCAGTTCGGCCAGAACCACGCCATGCCGGTTTCAAACAGACCCATGCCGACCGACTCGAAATTCTTTACCACCAGCGCATCGCGTTCGGCCTGCGGCATGTCGGGAAAACAGAGCTCGAGGTTACGTTGGGCGATAACGACGCGCCGCTTGAGAAAGCGCATGGAAAACCGACCGATCGAGGTGCCGAGCCAATAGATAACAGGATAAGGCAGCAACACCAGCAGATACAGCAAGCCGATGCCTACCCAGGTCAGCCAGTAGCGCGGGTGCAATAAGGAACGATTGAAAGTAGGAACTTGAGTCATGGATTCTCTGTTTGAATACGGTTGTTTAAGTGTAATGACAGAGTCATAGCATGGTCTGGCGGCGGATATGCTCGGCCGTCAGGTTCGTTTCTGCCGTTTGTTTGCGACTATTGTGGCATTTTTCTGGCGCGTCGGGAAAAAACAACGCATTAAAATCCCCTTTTCGGCGTTAAATATGCATCAGGTGTGGGATTTTTCCACAAAATTTCCTGTGCAAGGACAACGGCATGGGCATCTTCGGCGATGCTATGGTGCACAAGGCATCCATATGGGGCCCCTTGGCTCGTGCGCAGCTGTGCGCTGCGCCGGTTTTTCGGGTATGATGTGCGCCGCGCGCGGGCCGGTTGGCAGCGCGCGGTAATCAGTCACCTCCCGAAAGACAGGAAAGTACACCATGCCAGTGTTACATAACCGAATTTCTAACGAGGAACTGAAGGCGCGCATGCTGGCGGAAACCGAGCCGCGCACCACAGTTTCTTTTTACAAATACTTCTCCATCGACGATCCCAAAGCGTTTCGCGACAGCCTGTACGTTCAGTTTGAAAAACTGAAGGTGTTTGGCCGCATCTACGTGGCGAAAGAGGGCATCAACGCGCAGATCAGCGTACCGCAGCATAACTTCGACGCGTTCAAAACCGCGCTGTTCGCCTCGCACCCGGCGCTGGATCAGGTGCGCCTGAACATCGCGCTGGAAGACGACGGCAAATCCTTCTGGGTGCTGCGCCTCAAGGTGCGCGAGCGCATCGTGGCCGACGGCATCGATGACGACAGCTTCGATCCGAGCAACGTCGGCGAGTATCTGCAGGCCGATCGCGTCAATCAGATGATCGACGATCCGAACACGGTATTCGTCGATATGCGCAACCACTATGAGTACGAAGTCGGTCACTTCGAAAACGCCATCGAGGTGCCGTCGGATACCTTCCGCGATCAGCTGCCGATGGCGGTGGAGATGCTGCAGGACAGCAAAGACAAAAACATCGTCATGTACTGCACCGGCGGCATTCGCTGTGAAAAAGCCAGCGCCTATATGCTGCACAACGGCTTTAAAAACATCTACCACGTGGAAGGCGGGATCATCGAGTACACTCGCAAAGCGAAAGAGCAGGGGTTGCCGCTGAAGTTTATCGGCAAAAACTTCGTGTTCGATGAGCGCATGGGCGAACGCATCTCCGAGGATGTGATCGCCAACTGCCACCAGTGCGGTGCGCCATGCGATACCCACACCAACTGCAAGAACGACGGCTGTCACCTGCTGTTCATTCAGTGCCCGAGCTGCGCCGCCAAGTTTGAAGGGTGCTGCAGCGAGATTTGCCGCGAAGAGCTGAAGTTGCCGCGCGAAGAGCAGCGTGCGCGCCGTGCCGGCCGTGAGAATGGCGTCAAGATCTTCAATAAATCGAAAGGATTGTTGCAGACCACGATGCACATTCCGGCACCGGAAGAAGAAGGCCCAGCTCGCTGAGCCTGACGAAATGAGAAGCCCGGCCGTCTGGCCGGGCTTTTTTTTATTTCTCGCGCACGCCTTCTACGGAGATGATCAGCTCAACGTCTTGCGATGCCGGGCCCAGATCGGTGGTGATGCCGAAGTCTTTCAGCTTGATCTTGCCGTTGGCTTCAAAGCCGGCGCGGTAGCCGCCCCACGGATCGTTGCCCTGGCCAATCAGTTTGGCGTCCAGCGTAACCGGCTTGGTCACGCCGTTCAGCGTCAGGTTGCCGACCACCGCATAACCGTCGCCGTTTTTCTTCACTTCGGTGGATTCAAACTTGGCCTGCTTGTTCTTCTCCACGTTGAGGAACTCGGCGCTGCGCAGATGCTTGTCGCGCTCGGCGTGGTTGGTGTCGACGCTGGCGGTATTGATGGTCACATTGACCTTGTCCTTGGACGGATCTTTTTCGTCGAAGGTGAAGCCGCCGTCGAAGTCTTTAAAGCTGCCGTACAGCCAGCTGTAGCCCAGGTGTTGGATGCGGAATTCGATAAAGGCATGCTGGCCCTGTTTGTCGATCTTGTAATTCGCCGCCAGTGCGGAACCGGCGCTCAGCAGCAGGGCGCCTGCGGTCAGGCCCAATACGGTCTTTTTCAACATAGCAATCTCCATAAATCCAAAGGTTAATCGGCGCTGCTACCCAGCATCCGTTTCAAAGTGACATCACGATCGATAAAGTGATGTTTAAGCGCGGCCAGCCCGTGCAGTACCGAAAGCACGACCACGGTCCAGGCCAGGTAAAGGTGTATGGCGCCGGCAGTATCGGCCTGTTCGGCCATACCGGTGACGGTGGCGGGCACGTTGAACCAGCCGAACACGCTGATCGGCTGGCCGTCGGCGGTCGAGATCAGATAGCCGCTGATCAGAATGCCGAACAACACGGCGTACAGCGCCAGATGCGCGAGGATGGCGCTGACGCGAGTGAGGCGGCCATAGCTGGCCAAAGGCTTGGGCGGCGGCGAGACAAAGCGCCAGATCACGCGGATCACCATGACGATGAACAGCAGCGCGCCGATGCTTTTGTGGATCTCCGGCGCCTGGTGGTACCAGACGTCGTAATAGCCCAGCGTGACCATCCACAGGCCGAGCGCGAACATGCCGTATACCGTCAGCGCCACCAGCCAGTGGATCAACACTGACACATGGCCGAAACGATCGGCGGTATTTTTCCAGAGCATCCTGTTTCCTTCGATTACCGATTGGCTGGCTGCAATAATTAAACTTTAGGAAACATAAAATCAATAATAAATTTAACTATGTTACTACTTTGAAATATTAGTCAGTGAATTTGTTTGAGATGTTGGGAGTTAATCAGATAAATCGTTGAAGATGATATTATTTTGCTCACGTAAAATTTATGCTAGTTGTTGAAAATTAGGATTATTCTTTATTAACGTCAGCTTTTGTCATTTTACGTAAATTCTGCATGAATTGCCCGGCGGGATTATTTGTTGGCAAAGGTTATGCCTATTTCTTGCGACGAGAGAAGGGCGAAAAGATTAGTTTCATCGAACGGTTGCGTTAAATACCCTGCGGCGCGGCGGCGGAATTTTGCTACCATTAGCGCCAAGAGACGGCCCCATGAGGCCGGTTAACCCAGTGAAATAACAAGGAAACGTCATGGGCCGTACCCGCGTGACCGACAGCAGCCTGCGCCTGGCCGTCCTGCTGGCGATGTTGGTGATCATTTTGGCCGGGGTGAAAGCCGCCGCCGATATCGTGGTGCCGTTTTTACTGGCGGTGTTTCTCGCCATGGTGTTGAACCCGCTGGTGGCGATGCTGGAACGCAAGCGCGTGCCGCGCATCGTTGGCGTCACGCTGCTGGTGACGGCGGTGATCGTGGTCGTGATGCTGTTTATCGGCATGTTAGGCGCTTCGCTCAATGAGTTCGCCCGCTCGCTGCCGCAGTATCGCGGCATGATGATCGAGAAGCTGCGCGAGCTGCAGCATTACGCCGACCGCTTCAACATCAGCCTCTCCAGCGAAGCGATGCTGCAGTATGTCGATCCCAGCGCGGCGATGAATCTGGTCACCCGCATGCTGGGGCACTTGTCTGGCGCCATGACCAACGTCTTCCTGCTGCTGATGACCGTGGTGTTCATGCTGTTCGAAGTGCAACTGCTGCCTTACAAGCTGCGGCAGGCGCTGGATAAACCGGACGAGGGGCTCGCCGCGATGCGGCGAGCGCTGGATGGCGTGACGCGCTATCTGGTGATTAAAACCATTATTAGCCTGGCCACCGGGGTGATCGTCTGGATCTTTCTGGCGGCGGTCGGCGTGCGCTTCGCCTTTATCTGGGGGCTGCTGGCGTTTCTGCTCAACTATATTCCCAATATCGGCTCGGTGTTGGCCGCCATTCCGCCGCTGATTCAGGCGCTGCTGTTCAACGGATTGGGCGATGCGCTGGTGGTAGCGGGCGGCTTTATCGCTATCAACATGGTGATCGGCAATATCCTCGAGCCGAGAGTGATGGGGCGCGGGCTGGGGCTGTCGACGCTGGTGGTATTCCTGTCGCTGATCTTTTGGGGCTGGCTGCTGGGGCCGGTCGGCATGCTGCTGTCGGTGCCGCTGACAATCGTGGCGCGCATCGCGCTGGAGACTACCGAGGGCGGCTATCGGCTGGCGGTCATTTTGGGGGACGGTCGCCCGCCGCGTCAGCCTCCGATGCCGCCGGAGTGAGGAAGATTTTTCCGTTTACGCCTGGCTGGGCGGCATGCTGCAGCGCCGCTGCGAACTGGTGCAGAGGGTAAACTGCGGCAGGTGGGCGCAGCGCCAGCTCCCCGCGTCGCAGCAGCTGGAAGAGCTGATAAAACGCCGTCTGCCACTGCGCCGGTGCTGCCTGTGCGTTCCATTTGCGCAGGTGAAACAGCGAAGCGCGCAGCTTCAGCTCGTCCACCACGCGCCGCCAGTCCACCTGACGCCCACCTAAAAGGCCCAGCGCCACGAAGTCGCCGCCGGTGCGAACCGCCCGCGCCAGCTGCAAGCCGTCTTCTCCACCGATGCAGTCGATGGCCGCGCGGGCGCCAAAATTCGTCATCTGTGCCAACTGAGGCGCGTCGATAACGCGCCAGGCGCCGGCGGCCAGCAGCGCCGGGCGATGAGCGGCGTTGCGCGCCACGACCGCCAGACGAATGCCGCGCAGCGCCGTCAGCTGCGCCAGCAGCAGGCTAACGGCGGAGCCGCCGCCGTTAAGCAGCAGCACGTCGCCGGCGGTGAGCGACAGCCATTGCGTCAACAGCACCCAGCAGGTGAGCGGGTTGATATAGATTTGCGCCGCGCTGGCGTCGTCGATGTCGTCCGGCACCCAGACCACCCGCTCTTCAGGCAGCGTGACGAAGGTTTGCCAGCTGCCGTCACCGGCTATCGCCAGCGCGCGTCGGCCGGTTGAGCGCCCGCTTTGCGGATCGACGATGACGCCCACGCCTTCATACCCCGGCACCTGCGGCAGGGCGATGCGGTGCGCATATTGACCGTGAATCGGGATCAGGTCGGAAGGGTTGATCGGGGCATAGCGCATCCGCAGCAACCGCTGGCCGGGGCGCAGTGGCGGTTTGCTCGCCTGCTGCAGTTCCAGCACCTCGGCGGGGTCGCCAAAGCGGTTGAAGCTCAGTCGGGGAAATGACGACGACATGGGTTACATCACGAAGAAGAAATAGACATCCAGCACCAACAGCACCAGCCACAGACACAGGTACAGCACCAGGTGCTCGCGCACGTTGTTGACGATCGCCGCCAGAATTCGGTTTAACATTTCAGCCGCCTGAAGAAAGGGACCTTTGATTATAGTCCTTTTCTTGGCGTCTTTTATAGCGCGCCGCGTGGGGGCGGTGGGCGAATGGCGATAAAAAAGCCTGCGTTATCGCAGGCTTGATGCTAAACCGCCAGCAGCGCCAACGGCGTCGAATTGGTTGGTGCACTCGGCGGATAGAAGTAGCGCAGTACGTTATACAGCGAGTAGAACTCCAGGCGATTGCGCGCGTTGATCTTCTCCGTAATGTGACGTTTGTGCACGTACACCGTATGCGAGCTGATCTGCAGTTTTTTCGCGATGCGGTAGTTGGGCATTTCCGCCATCCAATATTTCATCACCGTCAGTTCCTGCGGGCTGAACAGCGAACGCTCTTCGCCGTCATCGGCCAGCGCCAGCGGATTTTCGCGCAGCATGCGCAAGGTGAACGGCAGGATGCTTTTATTGAACAGAAATGCGTTATCGGCGATACGCATTGGCGTTTCGCTGTAAGGGTAAGGGGTGTCGAGATAGATGAACAGCAGGGCGGACTGGCTGGCTTCCATAAACGCCAGCAGCTGCGCGTCGGCTTCGTTATAGCGGCATTGGTTGCTGAGGTTCACCAGTATATGACTCGGCTGAAAGCTGGCCAACAGCGGCGTAGCGTGCTCAATGCTATGGCAGCATTTGATCGTCGTAATTCCACTATCCGCAAAGTAGCTGGCTATACCGACCCGGGTGAAGCAGCATTCGTCCACGACAAGTAGTTTCATGGTGACGTCCTTGTTGAAAGCCGATGGAGCATATCTTCTGTAAAATAGGACTTACACTGCAAGTGTTCAATTCGGAAATTCAATTGCTGAATACAAGAAATTTCCGTTATCAGGATTTTTACTTGATATTTAAAAGCGTTAGCAGGTTAATAAATTGTAACCATCAAATTTCGCTGTCCAGGGACAAGGGTGAATGCGGACAGCGAAATCCTTCGCTCAACGAAATCGCTTCAGGCCAAAGCAGGAAACGTCGACCGGCGGCGCTTTGTCCTGCGCGAACAGCGCGGCGATCTCGCCCAGTGCGCTGGCGAACTTGAATCCGTGGCCGCTCAAGCCGCTGATGACCATCAGGCGATCGCAACCCGGCAGGGTATCGATAATAAAATCTTCGTCGGGGCTCATATCGTAACTGCAGGCTTCACCGTGTAAACATACGCCTACACCCGGCAAAAACTGCCGCAGGAAGGCGAAGACTTCCGTGCCGTCGCTGGCATAGCTGCCGAAGGGTTTACGCTGCTCGGGGGCATCCATCGGCTGGCCGCCGTCGTGCTTGCCTATTTTCAGCCCGTCGTTGTCCGCCGGGAAGCCGTAATAGTGCGTGCCGTCTTGCGCTTCGACGGTAAAGGCCGGGAAACGATTATTCACGCTGTAGCGGCCGTCCGCCTGGTGCCAGGAGAAGACCTTGCGCAATGGCGTGACCGGCAATTGCGGCAACAGCGCTTTGACCCAGGTGCCGGCGGTAACTACCGCTTTGCGCGCCGTAAAGCGCCCTTCGCCGGTGACGACCTCCACACCGCCATCGATAGGCGTTACCGCGTTGACCGGGCAGTTGAACAACTGACTGCAGCCGGCTTCTTTCGCCAGCTTGATCAGGCCGGCTACCGCCAGCTCGGAACGCAGGAATCCGGCGTCCGGCTCGAAGACGCCGACGTAGCCTTCCGGCGCACGGAATTCCGGCCAACGTTGATTGATCTGTTCGGCGCTGAGGGTTTGCGCGTTCAGGCGGAATTGTTGTGCGCTGTGCTGCGCATTGCGAATGAATTCGGACTGCTGCGGCCCCAGGTTGAGTACGCCGCACGACTGGAACAGCTCCTCGCCGGATTGCTGAATCAGCGCATTCCACAGCGCCTGCGCGCGCAGCACCAGCGGCACGTATTTTTCGCCTTCGCCGTAAGCGTGACGGATAATGCGGGTATCGCCGTGATGGCTGCCGTTGCGGTGTGGCGGGATGGCGCTGTCGATCATCAGCACTTTCAAGCCGGCGCGCGTGGCGTAATAACCTGCCGCTGCGCCGACGGAACCGCTGCCCACCACAATCAAATCATATTCCACGTGCCCACCTTCTCTGATAGCGATTTCTTATCGGCCCATGATAAAAGTTTGGCGAGCGCAATGCACTGATTGAACGGCGAAAGGCAAAGAAAAAGGCGCCGGGAATGGGGCGCGGCGCCTTAGGGGTTAGGGGACGATGAATCAATGCTTTCTGCGATCAAGATCCTGGTAATCCGTAGCTTCAATTTTGGCGATGCCGGCCTCTAAGATATTGATTAATTGACGGGCGACATCTGTGGTCAGCCAAAGCGTTCGGTCTACTTGGGCTTCTTCGGGCGTTTGGTCTAGTGAAGACAGGTAATGAAGGCGTATCATCATGGCGTCGTAAACGTCGACAGTACTGATATCCCAACCGACAAGCGGGTGCGTCTGAATTACTTCATCATTTCTGTCCATAAAGACCCCTTATTGAGTAGTAACTACCGTGAGTGACTAACGAGGATCAATGCGGCTCATCATCATGAGAGCAATTACAGTATACGCATCCGCTTTCATCGGTGGAGGGGTTTGTCACCGAAATTTGCAAAATAAATATTTATTTGAACAATTATTCTACAAATTCGTATGCGGTTCTGTGGATGAATAAAGCGCGGCGGCGTTATTCCGCGCCGGCAGGCGGCGGTGAGCCGTGCAGGCATTTTTCCAGCTCCTCGGCCAAATGCGCGAAATGCTTTTGCGTTTCGGCGTCGCGGTTCTGGCTCTGCGATTCCAGCTTCAGGCTGTGGATCAGCAATTGATTGGCTTTGTCATCCAGGCTGAATGCCAGATAAGAGAAAGCCACTTCCAGTACGTTCAGACGCCTTTTCTGATCGGCAATCAGCGCCAGCAATTCGCCAAACGTCATCGCGTCTTCGGATTTCACCTTGTCCGGGGCCATGCTAACTCCTTTGCGTTAAAAACAGTATGCAGCGGATTTTGTTCCAGAATAAGGGTAAGCGATGAAAGAGCAGGGCGCCAGAAACAAAAAAGCCGGAGAGCGACCCCCGGCAAAAACAGCATTGCAGTGTTATTCTGCGCTGAACCATTCGTCCGCGCTTTCCCAGGTTTCCTGAAGGATTTCCTCGATCAGATCCCGGTCGGTTTTGGCCCCCCCCAGCACGGAGAGCCCGTTGGTGCCGGCATAGCGGACGTGCACGACGGCGTCTGGAAACTGGCGATTGACCCGCTTGCCCAGTTCACCGGTCAGCGCCTCAATGGCGCCCGACGGCAGCGGCCGGGTTTTATCTATAGTGACTTCAACACGCATAATTGCCCCCGAAGCGATTTACTGTTTATTTATACAGTTAACCGCGAGCGGGAGCAAGTAGGGAAAGCAAAAATATCAGTCTTTCAACGACCAGCTTAAGGTTTCGCCGGCCAGGAAGGGGATGACGGACTCATCGCCCAGGGCGATCGCTTCCGGCTGGGTGGTTGGCACGCGCTGCAGCTCGATGAAGTCTTCGTTGAGAGGCAGGCCGTAGAAGCGCGGGCCGTTGAGCGAACAGAAGGCCTCGAAGTGCTCCAGCGCGCCGAGCTGTTCGAAAACGGCGGCGTAAGCCGGGATGGCATTCGGTGCGTTGAAACAGCCGGCGCAGCCGCAGCTGGACTCCTTGCGATGCTTGAGGTGCGGCGCAGAGTCGGTGCCGAGGAAGAAACGGTCCGAGCCGCTGGCCACCGCCTGGCGCAGCGCTTCCTGGTGCACATTGCGCTTGAGGATCGGCAGGCAGAACAAGTGTGGGCGAATGCCGCCGACCAGCATGTGGTTGCGGTTGAACATCAGGTGCTGCGGCGTGATGGTGGCGCCGAGGAAACGGTTGCCTGCCTGCACGTATTGAGCCGCTTCTTTGGTGGTGATGTGCTCGAAGACGATTTTCAGTTCCGGGAAGTGACGGCGAATAGGTTCCATCACCTGTTCGATAAAGCGCGCCTCGCGGTCGAAGATATCGACGGCAGGATCGGTCACTTCGCCGTGGATAAGCAGCGGCATGCCGATTTTTTGCATCTGCTCGAACAACGGGTAAATGCCGGTCACGTCGCTGACGCCGTGGCTGGAGTTGGTGGTGGCGTTGGCCGGATACAGCTTGGCGGCGGTAAACACCCCTTGCTCGAAGCCGTTGATCAGTTCACTGGCCGCCAGGGAGTTGGTCAGGTAGCAGGTCATCAGCGGAGTGAAATTGTGGCCCTGCGGAACCGCCGCCAGAATGCGATCGCGGTAGGCGCGCGCGGCGGCCACGGTCGTTACGGGCGGAACCAGGTTCGGCATCACGATCGCCCGGCCAAATACCTGGCTGGTATAGGGCACCACGGTTTTCAGCATCTCATCGTCACGCAGGTGAATATGCCAGTCGTCTGGGCGGCGGATTTTCAGAACTTGAGGTTGTGCGGTCATCTAGCTAGGCTCCGGCGGTCAAATACGTCTAATGAAAAGCGAATAATGGGTTTATTCACGCCGGGGTGTAAGGATAAGCGGAAAGTGCCGCAGATGCATCTGTTTGTTGCCGACAAGTTGAAATCAATGGGCCAGCAGGCGCATAGTGGCAGGGATTTCAACGATGCCGACATGATTAGGGTCGACTGCCATCAAGTGGAAAGGGAGAAAACAATGGAAGTACGCGTTATCGCCACCCTGCAAGCAAAAGCGGGATTTGAGGCCGCCGTCAGCGAAGCGGTGCACGACATACTCGAGCCTAGCCGCCAGGAGTTGGGCAATCTGCAATATGATTTGCATCGCGACCTGGAAAAACCGGGCGTCTTCGTGTTCTTCGAGCGCTGGGCCAGCAGCGAAGCGCTGGATAAGCATAATAAGACGGCGCATTTTCAGCAGTTCGTCAGCCGGCTCGATGGCAAGCTGGATGTTTTGGACATCAAAAAGCTGAAGAAGATCGCCTGAATCTTTTTGCAGCCAAGAAAAAACCCGCCGATGGCGGGTTTTTTTTAGGGTTGCAGATTAACTTATTCGTTAACCGGCTGCGGCTTGGTGGCCGGCGCGGTCGCCTGGCTCACCGCCGAGTGACCGCCGGCGGAACCTTTGCCTTCAAAGTTGAAGGAAGGGCGCTGCCAGTCGCTGTGCTTGCGTTCTTCCGGCACGTAGGCAGGCGCAGGCGCTTTAGTCATCGGCGCAGTGGCGATGTGCTTGTACAGCACGTCCTGCACGGCTTTCACCGGCGTTGGTTGTTGAACAACCGCAGGCACAGGTTCAGCGGCGATAGTCGCAGGAGCTTTTTCCTCCGGGGCCACTTCCACGGCGGCGGCTGCAGGCGCTGTTTCTGCCACAGGCGCAGCTTCTACCGGCGCAGCGACGGCCACAGGGGCCTCTTCCGCTGGTGCGGCAGTTTCAACCACAGGTTCTGCCGCAACGGTTTCAGCTACCGGCTCGGCTTCCACTGCCGGGGCAGTTTCTTCCGCTTTCGGCTCTTCAACCGCGACAGCTGCCGGCGCTGCTGCTACCGGCGCAGGGGTTTCCTCGGCCGGGGTAGCAACGACTGCGGCTTCTTCCGCTACGGCGACGGTAACAGTTTCAGCGGCGGCTTCTGCTGCCGGTTCGTTGACGCTGGCCACGATCTGCGCTTCTTCCACGGCAACGCTGTGCTGTTCAACCGCTGCGGCGACAACGGGTGCCGCTGCCTGTTCTACGGTTTCGGTCTGCACTTCGGCTTCTTCAACCTGAGCGACCGGGTAGCTCACCCACACTTTGCCCGACGCCATTTCCGGCGAAGCGAAGGCGCCCGCCAACGGCATTGGGGATTGCAGCGGGTAACGCTCATCGCGGTAACGACGGCGACGCTGGCCGCTGACGCGCAGGTGACGCGGTGAACGACGGGAACGGCGCGGCATGCCTTCGCCGTTGCCGCGGTTTTCACCCTGGGCATCGTCTTC
The DNA here is from genome assembly GCF_059801225.1 of Serratia sp. Ae19-1. NCBI lineage: Bacteria > Pseudomonadati > Pseudomonadota > Gammaproteobacteria > Enterobacterales > Yersiniaceae > Serratia > Serratia sp. Ae19-1. Next base: position 1,067,202 of record NZ_JBCHWD010000001.1, read on the forward strand.
CGGTTGTGCAGCAACGGTTTCCGGCAGCAGCTTGACGCTGTCGTCGGCAGTCGGCTGCGCGTCTTCGGCTTTCGCTACCGGCGCTTTCGGCGCCAACAGCTCTTCCGCTGCACGCTGCAGTTCTTCTTCCGCAGACAGGATACGCACTTTCTGCGACAGTGGACGGCGCTGACGGCGCTGCATGTTCTGCTGCTGGCGTTCTTCCTGCTCTTCGTCGGTGCTCTCGACCGCTTCAACGCTTTCCAGCGCTTTCACTTCCTGCTGAGCCTGACGTTTCTCTTCCTGACGACGACGCTGGCGTTCAGCACGCTGCTCACGGCGCTGCTGCTGATCTTCGCGCGGCGCTTTAGCGCTTTCTTCCGCTGCGGTTTCCTCAGCTACCGGCGCGTTCTGCTGCTGGTTGCGGCGGTTACGGCGCTGCTCATCGCGGGATTCACGCGATTCACGGCCTTCACGGTTCTCACGCGGTTCACGGTTGTCACGCTCGCGATTGTCACGGCCTTCACCGCGCTCTTTACGCTCGCCGCGTTCCGGACGATCGCCACGCTCACCGCGCTCTTTACGGCCGGTGCCTTGGCGGCGCTGACCGCGACGATCCTGACGACGGTTTTCACCGTTGCCTTCCGCTTTCGGCGTTTCGGCCGGTTTGGCTTCTTCGACGGCAGGTTGTTCTTCACCGGCGAACAGGCTCTTCAGACCACCGAACAGGCGGCCCAGGAAGCCCGGCTTGGCGGCGACCGGCGCTGCGGCTTTAGCCTTGACGGCTGCAGCGACAGGTTTGGCCACGGCGACAGGTTCTTCAGCCGGCGGCGGCGCATCGGCGGACAGCGAGAAGGAAGCCAGGGCCGGTTGCTCCGGACGCTTGCGTTCCATCGGCGCATCTTCCAGCGGGCGCTCCATGTCTTCTTCGTGCAGCTTCGGCAGCAGGTAGCTGAGGGTGGAAGTCTCTTCACCCTTACGCACGCGCAGCACCGAGTAGTGCGGGGTTTGCATCTGATCGTTCGGCACGATGACGGCTTTCACGCCGCCCTGGCGTTTTTCGATCGCGCTGACGGATTCGCGCTTTTCGTTCAGCAGGTACGAAGCGACCTGAACCGGCACGATAGCGTGAACTTCTTTGGTGTTTTCCTTCAGCGCTTCTTCTTCGATCAGACGCAGGATGGACAGCGCCAGCGATTCGTTGTCGCGAATGGTGCCGGTGCCGTTACAGCGCGGGCACACATGGTGGCTGGACTCGCCCAGCGACGGGCTGAGGCGCTGACGCGACATTTCCAGCAGGCCGAAGCGGGAGATGCGGCCGATCTGGATGCGCGCGCGGTCCTGACGCACGGCGTCGCGCAGGCGGTTTTCCACTTCGCGCTGGTGGCGTACCGGCGTCATGTCGATGAAGTCGATGACGATCAGGCCGCCGAGGTCACGCAGGCGCAGTTGGCGCGCGATCTCGTCCGCCGCTTCCAGGTTGGTGTTGAACGCCGTCTCTTCGATGTCGCCGCCGCGGGTTGCGCGCGCGGAGTTGATATCGATGGCGGTCAGCGCTTCAGTGCTGTCGATGACGATCGAACCGCCGGACGGCAGGCGCACTTCGCGCTGGAAGGCGGATTCGATCTGCGATTCGATCTGGTAGTGGCTGAACAGAGGGATCTCACCGCTGTACAGTTTGATCTTGCTGCTGAAATCCGGGCGGCCCAGCGCAGCGATGTGCTCTTTGGCCAGATCGAGAATTTTCGGGTTGTCGATCAGGATTTCGCCGATGTCCGGGCGCAGGTAATCGCGGAAGGCGCGCACGATAACGTTGCTTTCCTGATGGATCAGGAACGGCGCAGGGCGGCCTTCGGCGGCTTTTTTAATCGCTTCCCAGTGCTTCAGGCGGAAGGAGAGATCCCACTGCAGCGCGTCGGCGGATTTGCCTACGCCCGCGGTGCGAACGATCAGGCCCATGCCGTCCGGCAGTTGCAGCGAAGAGAGCGCTTCTTTCAGCTCGGTGCGATCGTCACCCTCGATGCGGCGAGAAATGCCGCCGGCGCGCGGGTTGTTCGGCATCAGAACCAGATAGCTGCCCGCCAGGCTGATGAAGGTGGTCAAGGCGGCGCCTTTGTTGCCACGTTCTTCTTTGTCTACCTGAACGATGACTTCCTGGCCTTCGCGCAGCACATCTTTGATGTTCGGGCGGCCATGGGAAGAGTAATTGCTAGGGAAGTATTCGCGGGCGATTTCTTTAAGAGGGAGGAAACCATGTCGTTCTGCGCCGTAGTCCACGAACGCTGCTTCAAGACTTGGTTCAATGCGGGTGATTTTGCCTTTGTAAATATTCGCTTTTTTCTGCTCATGACCCGGACTTTCGATATCCAAATCATACAGCCGCTGTCCATCTACGAGGGCAACACGCAACTCTTCCTGCTGAGTTGCGTTAATCAACATTCTTTTCATCTTAACTTACTCGTTATTTTTACATTATCGACAAAGCTGCGGGCAAAATAACCTCATGGCCGGAGTTAAACCGAAAGCCCCGTGTCTTCTCGCAAAGCCGTCAACCTCACGGTTGTCGCCTGCATAGGGGCGCATTATCTCGGTAAGCCTGCCTTTCTTTGTGAAAGGCAGCACTTTTACTAGGGGAATAGCCTCTGATTTACGTCGACAGATCTGATTCCATTTGCCGGCCAAGCTGCAACCCGCAGCCCGCTAATTGTTTGATTTCGCATTACGTCTTACGCCATTGCTGCGTTTTTGCGCGATCAGACAAATTTTATAATTCCACCGTTTTCCCTGTTTAACGAGAATCAACGCGGAAAGTGACTGCATTATTCCACTGCTGATGCCGTTATAGCAAGGTGACTTTTCCTTAACTGCGGAAGAAATCGCAAACGTTCAAATCGGCTTGCTGCCTTATTGTCCGCTGGGGTTTCGCCCGCCGTCAGAGAGACAGTTAAGCACAGAAAAAGATGTGGCGCTATTCACGCGCTCTATTTAGAATCCCGCACCATGAAAACGAACAATCCAGCAGTACAATTCATCACGATTTCCGACGACGAAGCCGGTCAGAGAATCGACAACTTTCTGCTCGCTCGTCTGAAAGGCGTGCCGAAGAGCATGATTTACCGCATCGTGCGTAAAGGCGAGGTGCGGGTCAATAAAGGGCGCATCAAGGTCGAATACAAATTGGCGGCCGGCGACGTGGTGCGCGTGCCGCCGGTGCGCGTGGCCGAACGCGAAGAGGCGCCGGTGTCGGCCAAGCTGGATAAGGTGGCCGCGTTGGCCGACTGCATTCTGTATGAAGACGACCACCTGCTGATCCTCAACAAGCCTTCCGGCACTGCGGTGCACGGCGGCAGCGGCCTGAGCTTCGGCGTGATTGAAGGGCTGCGGGCGCTGCGCCCCGAGGCTCGCTTCCTCGAGCTGGTGCATCGCCTGGATCGCGACACCTCCGGCGTGCTATTGGTGGCCAAGAAGCGTTCCGCGCTGCGCTCTTTGCATGAGCAACTGCGGCTGAAGGGCATGCAGAAGGATTATCTGGCGCTGGTGCGCGGCCAGTGGCAATCCCACTGCAAGGCCGTACAGGCGCCGCTGCTGAAAAACATTCTGCAAAGCGGCGAACGCATCGTGCGCGTCAATAGCGAAGGCAAGCCTTCGGAAACCCGCTTCAAGGTGGAAGAGCGTTACGAGTTCGCCACCCTGGTGAAGGCCAGCCCGATCACCGGGCGCACCCACCAGATCCGCGTGCACACCCTGCATGCCGGGCACCCGATCGCTTTTGACGATCGCTATGGCGATCGCGAGTTCGATCGTCAACTGGCGGGCACCGGCCTGAAACGTCTGTTCCTGCACGCTGCGGCGCTGCGCTTTGAGCATCCGGCCACCGGCGAAACGATGCGCATCGAAGCGCCGATGGACGAAGAACTGCGCCACTGCCTGCAGGTGCTGCGCCAGCAGGCGGCCAAGTAATCCGCGTCAGACCAGCGGGTTGACGCCTTCAGCCCGCAACATATCCAACAGCGCGATCAACGGCAGGCCGATCAGGGCATTCGGATCCCGGCCCTCCAGCCTGTCGAACAGCGCGATCCCCAATCCTTCGCTTTTGAAACTTCCCGCGCAATTCAGCGGTTGCTCCAGACGCACATAGGCCGCGATCTCCGCTTCGCTCAGCGCGCGAAAATGTACGTGGAAAGGCTCGCACAGAGCCTGCAGCTGTTTGCTGCGGCCGTTGTACAGCGCCAGGCCGGTATAGAAGGTCACGGCCTGGCCGGCGGCCTTGCGCAGCTGCGCCCGGGCGTTTTCCTCGGTATGCGGCTTGCCGGTGATGGCGCCGTCGATCACGCAGACCTGATCGGAGCCGATGATCAGATGCTCGGGATAGGCGAGGGCCAGCGCCCGCGCCTTCGCCGCCGCCAGGCGCAGCACCAGCGCTTCGGCGTTTTCACCCGGCAGTGGCGTTTCATCCACCTGCGGCGCGGCGCAGTCGAAGGGCAGTTGCAGCTTCTCCAGCAGCATTTTTCGATAGGGGGAGGTGGAGGCTAAAAGCAATCTCTGCATAATTTTTTTCGCAAACCGTAGCGTAAATGGGTACGGCATTTTAAACTGTCGGCCGCTGTGGAAGCGAATATTGGTGAAAGGAGCCGTTTTACGGCCTTTTTCTTTGACTCTATGTCGTTACAAAGTTAATATGCGCGCCCTATGCAAAAGGTAAAATTACCCTTGACCATTGATGCGGTACGTACCGCTCAGAAACGCCTGGACTATGCTGGTGTCTATGCGCCTGAGCAGGTTACTCGTGTTGCCGACTCCGTGGTCAGTGTGGACAGTGATGTCGAGGTGTCGTTGTCGTTTAATATCGACAATCAGCGCCTCGCGGTGATAACAGGGCATGCGGATGTCACGGTAACGTTGATGTGCCAACGCTGTGGAGTCCCGTTCGAGCATCAGGTCCACACAACATATTGTTTTAGCCCGGTCGTCAATGATGAGCAGGCTGAGGCATTACCGGAAGCGTACGAACCGATCGAAGTTGACGAGTTTGGCGAAGTCGATCTGTTGGCAATGATTGAAGACGAAATTATTCTTTCACTGCCTGTCGTTCCGGTACATGAATCTGAACACTGTGAAGTGTCCGAAGCGGACATGGTATTTGGCCAACTGCCTCCTGAGGCGGAGAAACCGAATCCGTTTGCCGTATTAGCCAGTTTAAAGCGTAAGTAATTGAGGAGTAAGGTCCATGGCCGTACAACAGAATAAACCAACCCGTTCCAAGCGTGGCATGCGTCGTTCTCACGATGCTCTGACCACGACTACTCTGTCTGTAGACAAAGTATCCGGTGAAACTCACCGTCGTCACCACATCACTGCCGACGGTTTCTACCGCGGTCGCAAGGTTATCGGCTAAGTAGCGATACCTTGACTCGTCTAACCCTGGCGTTAGATGCAATGGGCGGGGACTTCGGTCCCTGCGTCACAGTGCCTGCTTCGTTGCAGGCACTGGCCTCTAATTTACAGCTTCATCTCCTGCTGGTCGGCAATCCCGACGTCATCTCCCCTTTGCTTGCCCACGCCGATCCGGTTCTTCTGGAGCGTCTGCAAGTCGTGCCCGCCGAGTCTGTGATCGCCGGCGACGCCAAACCTTCACAAGCGATACGCGCCAGCCGCGGCACGTCGATGCGCATTGCGCTCGAACAGCTCAGCAGCGGCAACGCGCAGGGCTGCGTCAGCGCCGGCAATACCGGTGCGTTGATGGGGTTGGCGAAGCTGCTGGTCAAGCCGTTGGAAGGCATCGAACGCCCGGCGCTGATGACGGTGATCCCGAATCAGCAACGCAGCAAAACCGTGGTGCTGGATTTGGGCGCCAACGTCGAGTGCGATAGCACCATGCTGGTGCAGTTCGCCGTGATGGGCGCGGTGATGGCGGAAGAGGTGATCGGCATTGCGCAACCGCGAGTGGCGCTGCTGAATATTGGCGAAGAAGAGACCAAAGGCCTGGATAATATCCGCGAAGCGGCCGCTGTGCTAAAAAATACGCCGGCAATCAACTATATTGGTTATCTGGAAGGAAACGAGCTGCTCACCGGCAAGACCGACGTATTGGTCTGCGACGGCTTCGTGGGCAACGTCACCCTGAAAACCATGGAAGGGGTGGTCAGGGTGTTCTTATCGCTGCTGAAATCGTCCGGCGACGGAAACAAGCGAGCCTGGTGGCTGAAATTGTTGGGCCGTTGGCTGCAAAAACGGGTGGTTAAGCGGTTCGGCCACCTGAACCCCGACCAGTATAATGGCGCATGTCTGTTAGGATTGCGCAGCACCGTAGTCAAGAGCCACGGCGCTGCGAACCCTCACGCGTTTGCAGTCGCAATCGAACAGGCTGTGCAGGCGGTGCAGCGGCAAGTCCCGGAAAGGATTGCTGCGCGCCTTGAGGCTGTATTACCTAAGAGTGACTGATCGTACATGTATACAAAGATTCTCGGTACGGGGAGTTATTTGCCCGTACAAGTGCGCACCAATGCTGATTTGGAAAAAATGGTGGATACCTCTGACGAGTGGATCGTCACGCGTACCGGTATTCGCGAACGCCGTATCGCCGCTGCGGATGAAACCGTTGCGACGATGAGCTTCCAGGCCGCTGAAAAAGCGCTGGAAATGGCAGGTGTGGCTAAAGAAGACATCGGGCTGATCGTGGTGGCGACCACCACGAATACGCACGCGTTCCCAAGCGCGGCGTGCCTGGTGCAAGACATGCTGGGTATCAAGGACTGCGCGGCGTTCGATCTGGCCGCGGCCTGCGCCGGCTTTACTTATGCGCTCAGCGTGGCCGATCAGTACGTGAAAAACGGCGCGGTCAAACATGCGTTGGTGATCGGCGCAGATCTGTTGTCACGCACGCTGGATCCTGAAGATCGCGGCACCATCATTCTGTTTGGCGATGGCGCAGGGGCGGTGGTGCTGGGGGCTTCCGAAGAGCCGGGCATCATGTCCACCCATCTGCACGCCGACGGCAGCTACGGCGGCCTGCTGACCCTGCCGTACAAGGATCGTCAGAATCAAGACAAGCCGGCCTATGTCACCATGGCGGGCAACGAAGTCTTCAAGGTTGCGGTCACCGAGCTGGCGCGCATCGTCGACGAGACGCTGCAGGCCAATAATCTGGACCGCAGCGAGCTGGATTGGCTGGTGCCGCACCAGGCCAACCTGCGCATCATCAGCGCAACGGCGAAAAAATTGGGCATGGGGATGGACAAAGTGGTGGTGACGCTCGATCGTCACGGCAACACCTCCGCCGCCTCGGTGCCTTCCGCACTGGACGAAGCAGTGCGCGACGGGCGAGTTCAGCGCGGCCAACTGGTGCTGCTGGAAGCCTTCGGCGGCGGCTTTACCTGGGGCTCGGCGCTGGTTCGTTTCTGATTTGGACAGGAAGAAAAAATGACGCAATTTGCTTTTGTTTTCCCGGGCCAGGGGTCGCAAACCGTTGGCATGTTGGCCGATTTGGCCGCACAGTTCCCGATCGTCGAAGAGACCTTCGGCGAGGCTTCCTCCGCCCTGGGTTACGATCTGTGGCAGCTGGTGCAGCAAGGCCCGGCGGAAGAGCTGAACAAGACCTGGCAGACCCAGCCGGCGCTGCTGGCCGCCTCGGTGGCGATTTTCCGCGTTTGGCAGCAGCAGGGCGGTAAAGCGCCGGCGCTGATGGCGGGTCATAGCCTGGGCGAATACTCGGCGCTGGTTTGCGCCGGCGTGCTGGACTTCAAGGCGGCGATCCGTCTGGTCGAGCTGCGCGGCAAGCTGATGCAGGAAGCGGTGCCGGAAGGCACCGGCGCGATGTACGCCATCATCGGCCTGGACAACGACGCGATCGCCAAGGCGTGTGAAGAGTCCGCGCAAGGGCAGGTGGTTTCACCGGTCAACTTCAACTCGCCGGGCCAGGTGGTTATCGCCGGCAACAAGGAAGCGGTTGAACGCGCAGGCGCCGCCTGTAAAGCCGCCGGCGCCAAACGCGCGCTGCCGCTGCCGGTGAGCGTGCCTTCGCACTGCGCACTGATGAAACCGGCCGCCGACAAGCTGGCCGTGGCGCTGCAGGACATCACCTTCAACGCGCCGCAGGTGCCGGTGGTGAACAACGTCGACGTGCGTACCGAAAACGATCCTGAAGCGATCCGCAGCGCGCTGGTGCGTCAGCTGTACAGCCCGGTGCGTTGGACCGAAAGCGTAGAATTTATCGCAGCACAGGGAGTGACGTCGCTGCTGGAAGTGGGGCCGGGCAAAGTGCTGACCGGACTGACTAAACGTATTGTTGACACCCTGACGGCTGCGGCGGTGAACGACACCGCCAGCCTGTCGGCGGCGCTTGAACAATAAAGAGGAAAATGATGAGCTTCGAAGGTAAAATCGTTCTGGTCACCGGCGCGAGCCGCGGTATTGGCCGAGCTATTGCAGAAACGTTTGTGGCACGCGGCGCCAAAGTGATCGGCACCGCGACCAGCGAGAGCGGCGCTGAAGCGATCAGCGGCTACCTGGGCGCAAACGGCAAAGGGTTTATGTTGAACGTTGTTGATGCGCAATCTATCGACAGCGTGCTGGCATCGATTCGCGCCGAATTTGGCGAAATCGACATTTTAGTGAATAATGCCGGCATTACGCGTGATAACCTGCTGATGCGCATGAAGGATGATGAGTGGGAGGATATCCTCGACACCAACCTGACTTCCGTATTCCGTCTGTCAAAAGCGGTAATGCGCGCTATGATGAAAAAGCGGTTTGGCCGTATCATCACCATCGGTTCCGTTGTCGGTACCATGGGGAACGCAGGGCAGGCGAACTACGCGGCGGCTAAAGCCGGCCTGATTGGTTTTAGCAAATCTTTGGCACGTGAAGTTGCTTCGCGTGGCATTACGGTCAACGTCGTGGCACCTGGCTTTATTGAGACGGACATGACACGGGCGTTGACAGATGATCAACGCGCAGGCATTTTGTCATCAGTTCCAGCCAACCGGCTGGGCGATGCTAAAGAAATCGCCAGCGCTGTTGCATTTTTGGCCTCTGATGAGGCCGGCTATATCACCGGTGAAACGTTACATGTCAATGGCGGCATGTACATGATTTAAAAAATGCGAAAACCATTTGCGTTATTTGAGGCAAAAACCGCAAAATAGCGTAAAATCGTGGTTTGACCAGCCGGGATTTAGTTGCATCTTTTTCAGCATTTTATACACTACGAAAACCATCGCGAAAGCGAGTTTTGATAGGAAATTTAAGAGTATGAGCACTATCGAAGAACGCGTTAAGAAAATCATTGTTGAGCAACTGGGTGTTAAACAGGAAGAAGTTTTGAACAACGCTTCTTTCGTTGAAGATCTGGGCGCTGATTCTCTTGACACCGTTGAGCTGGTAATGGCACTGGAAGAAGAATTCGACACCGAGATTCCAGACGAAGAAGCTGAGAAGATCACTACTGTTCAGGCAGCTATTGATTTCATCAACGCTAGCCAGCAGTAAGAGAACATATCTAGGCGGTCGTTCGACCGCCTAAGTTTTTTCTATCCCTAGTGTCATATTTTTCCCTCCCTGGAGGACAAACGTGTCTAAGCGTCGAGTAGTTGTGACCGGACTGGGCATGTTGTCTCCTGTCGGCAATACGGTAGAGTCCACGTGGAACGCTCTTCTTGCCGGTCAGAGTGGCATCAGCCTGATCGACCATTTCGATACCACTGCCTATGCGACCAAGTTTGCTGGCCTGGTAAAGAATTTTAATTCTGAGGATTTCATCTCTCGCAAAGATGCGCGCAAGATGGACGCCTTTATCCAGTACGGTATCGCTGCCGGCATGCAAGCCATGCAGGATGCAGGTCTGGACATCACCGAGGCTAACGCCACCCGCATTGGAGCCGCGATCGGTTCCGGCATCGGCGGCCTGGGTTTGATTGAAGAAAACCACAGTTCACTGGTTAACGGTGGCCCACGGAAAATCAGTCCGTTCTTCGTGCCATCCACCATCGTGAATATGATTGCAGGCCACCTGACAATCATGTACGGCATGCGTGGCCCAAGCATTTCCATCGCCACCGCCTGTACATCAGGTGTGCACAACATCGGCCATGCGGCGCGTATCATTGCTTACAATGATGCTGACGTGATGCTGGCCGGTGGGGCAGAGAAAGCCAGCACCCCATTGGGCGTCGGCGGCTTTGGCGCAGCGCGCGCCCTGTCCACCCGTAATGACAACCCGCAGGCGGCGAGCCGTCCGTGGGATAAAGACCGCGACGGCTTCGTGCTGGGCGACGGCGCCGGCATGATGGTGCTGGAAGAGTACGAACACGCGAAAAAACGCGGCGCGAAAATCTACGCCGAAGTGGTTGGCTTTGGGATGAGCAGCGATGCCTATCACATGACTTCGCCACCGGAAAACGGCGCTGGCGCTGCGCTGGCGATGGAAAATGCCCTGCTTGACGCCGGTGTGACCCCGTCACAAATCGGCTACATCAACGCACACGGCACCTCTACGCCGGCGGGCGATCAGGCGGAAGCGCAGGCGGTGAAATCCGTATTTGGCGCCGATGCGCAGCGCGTGCTGGTGAGCTCGACCAAATCGATGACCGGCCACCTGTTGGGTGCGGCAGGCGCGATCGAGTCCATCTTCACCGTGCTGGCGCTGCGCGATCAGGCGGTACCGCCAACCATCAACCTGGATAACCCGGATGAAGGTTGCGATCTGGACTTCGTGCCTCACGAAGCGCGCCAGGTCAGCGATATGGAGTTTACCCTGTGTAACTCCTTCGGCTTCGGCGGCACCAACGGCTCGCTGATCTTCCGCCGAGTGTAACTCGCGCGGTCGACTGCTGATGAAAGCCCGGTTTTTTAACCGGGCTTTTTTACGCGTGCAATTTGACGGAGAGGGGCACCTGCAGGGGGCTATTTTATATTTTTCGCCGCTTGCAAGATGGATTGATTGCCGAGTGTAGCCTGCCACATCTCGAATTGAGTACGCCATTCTTCGAAGGGGGCGGTAAGTGGGCGCGGATCGCCACTCATGGAATAAGCCATCCCCTCAATCAGCCATGAAGGTTTGGTCAACATGGCGAGATTACCGAAGGATTCTGCCTGCCGATAGTGGATCATTTCATGCGTTAAGTAGAACGCTGTCCAACCGCGTGGTGCAACAATCAGACCGAGATCACCGATCGCAGCGGCGGCGCGTTTTCCCATGCCGAACATCTCGGCGCAGGCTGCAGCGTTGCAGAACACGACTCGGGGGCTGCCGATAAATGGCCCGACGGCGGTACTGGCGTGCGCATAGCCGGTCTGATAAAGCTTTTGAGCATCCGCTAATTTTGCGACATCATCCGTGCAGAGAGTTGCGGTTGGGCATGTTATTCCTGGCAGCAATGAGGGGAAGGCAATGCGCAGCGGCTTTATGGCTAGCAGCCCGGCAGTTATCAGAATGGTAAATAGAATTATAATTATTGATAATATTTTTTTATATTTCATGTGGATAGCCTAATGTTTCCAATGAGCTACTATAACGCCAGCCGAGCTGAATGGTAAGTGGGCATATTGAGCGTTTTTGCATTAACGGCCGCCTGCTATTCTGCGAGCGTGAAGTCATCAGCTGGCAACAGGAGGAAGCATGTATTGGATTAACGGACAACGCCACGATGCGCTGGCGCCGAGCGATCGCGGCCTGCAATTCGGCGATGGCTGCTTTACTACCGCTCGGGTTATTGACGGCAAAGTCGAGCTGCTGCCCTGGCATCTGGAGCGGCTGCAGCAAGCGGCGCAGCGGCTGATGCTGCCCGCCACCGATTGGCTGGCTTTCGAACGGGAGATGGCGCAGGCGGCCGAATCAATTCCGCTCGGCGTGGTCAAAGCGATACTGACGCGCGGCAGCGGTGGGCGCGGCTACAGCCCGGTGGGGTGCGAAAACCCAACGCGCATCGTCGCCCGCAGCAGCTACCCCGCGCACTATTTGCAGTGGCGGGAGCAGGGCATCACGCTCGCGCTCAGCCCGGTGGCGCTGGCGCGTAACCCGCTGCTGGCGGGGCTAAAGCATTTGAACCGTCTGGAGCAGGTGCTGATCCGCGCGCATCTTGACCAGATGGCCGCCGACGAGGCGCTGGTGCTTGACACTGCCGGTATGCTGGTGGAATGCTGTGCGGCTAATTTGTTCTGGCGTAAGGGAAAAGCGGTGTTTACCCCGGACCTGAGCCAGGCGGGCGTCGCCGGGCTGATGCGTCGGCGGGTGATCGCGCTGCTGGCCGGTTCGGAATACCGTCTGCACTGCGTCAGTGAACCGCTGGAGACGCTGGCCGACGCTGACGAAGTTCTGGTGAGCAACGCGCTGATGCCGCTGCTGCCGGTAAACGTTGCCCAATCATGGCGTTATCATTCGCGCCAGCTGTATGATTTTTTGCGTCCACACTGTTAACCATGGCTGATTGATGAAGAAAAGAAAGCTGAAGGTCCTGTCTGTTATTGTTGTTCTGGCATTGGCGCTGCTGTTTTGGGGCTACCAGAAGATCGAACGCTTTGCCGATACGCCGCTGGCCATCCAGCAAGAGACCATCTTCAAACTGCCTGCCGGCACCGGCCGGGTGGCGCTGGAAGGGTTGCTGGTGCGCGATAAACTGGTGCGCAACGGCCGCTGGTTCCAGTGGCTGCTGAAACTTGAGCCGGAGCTGGCGGAGTTCAAGGCCGGTACCTACCGTTTCACGCCGGGCATGACGGTGCGCCAGATGCTGAAGCTGTTGGCCAGCGGCAAAGAGGCGCAGTTCACCGCGCGCTTTATCGAAGGCTCACGCCTGCGTGACTGGCAGCAGGTGCTGCAGCAGTCCAAATACCTGAAACACACTCTGGCGGACAAGAGCGAAGCGGAGATCGCCACCGCGCTAGGCATTCCTGCGGGCGAAACGCCGGAAGGGCACCTGTACCCGGATACCTATCAGTATACCGCCGGCATGAGCGACATTGCGCTGCTCAAACGCGCTCACGTGCGCATGAACAAAGCGCTGCAGGCCGCCTGGGCCGGCCGCGACGCCAGCCTGCCGTATAAAACGCCGGAAGAGTTGCTGACCATGGCTTCGATCGTCGAGAAAGAGACCGCCGTGCCGGAAGAGCGCAGCAAGGTGGCGTCGGTGTTCGTCAACCGCTTGCGCATCGGCATGCGTCTGCAGACCGATCCGACGGTGATCTACGGCATGGGCGAAAGCTATAATGGCAACATCACGCGCAAGGATCTGGAGACGCCGACGCCTTACAACACCTATGTGATCGCCGGCCTGCCGCCAACGCCGATCGCCATGCCGGGTGAGGCCTCGCTGCAGGCGGCCGCCAATCCGGCCAAAACGCCTTATCTCTATTTTGTCGCCGACGGCAAGGGTGGGCATACCTTCACCACCAATCTGGCGAGCCATAACCAGGCGGTGCGCGCGTACCGTCAGGCGTTAAAGGAAAAGAATGAAAAGTAAATTCGTTGTTATCGAGGGGCTGGAAGGCGCGGGCAAGACCACCGCGCGCGACACGGTGGTCAATGTACTGCGTGAACACGGCGTCAGCGATATCGTCTTCACCCGCGAACCGGGTGGTACGCCGCTGGCGGAAAAGCTGCGCGATCTGTTTAAGCGCGGCATCGATGGCGAATTGCCGACCATCAAGGCCGAAGTGCTGATGCTGTACGCCGCGCGCGTGCAGCTGGTGGAGACCGTAATTAAACCGGCTCTGGCGCGCGGCGCGTGGGTGGTGGGCGACCGTCACGATCTCTCTTCACAGGCTTACCAGGGCGGCGGCCGTGGCGTGGATCCGCAGCTGATGGCCTCGCTGCGCGACACCGTGCTGGGGGATTTCCGGCCGGACCTGACGGTCTATCTCGATCTGCCGCCGCTGGTTGGCCTGCAACGCGCACAGGCTCGCGGCCAGCTGGATCGCATCGAACAGGAGGCGCTGCCGTTCTTCGAACGCACCCGCGCGCGTTATCTCGAGCTGGCGGCGCAGGATGAAACCATCGTCACCGTCGACGCCGCCCAACCGCTGGAACAGGTGACGGCGGCGATCCGCGACTGCGTCAGCCAGTGGCTGCGGCAGCAGGAAGGCGCATAATGAACTGGTATCCGTGGCTGAATGGCCCTTATCGCCAGCTGGTTGGGCAGTACGCCGAGGGCCGCGGCCATCATGCGCTGCTGCTGCACGCTGCGGCAGGCAACGGTGACGATGCGCTGGCCTACGGCCTGAGCCGTTGGTTGATCTGTCAGCAGCGCAACGGTGAAAAAAGCTGCGGTGAGTGCCATAGCTGCCGGCTGATGCTGGCGGGTAACCACCCGGATTATCACGTGCTGGCGCCGGAAAAGGGCAAGAGCAGCCTGGGGATCGAACCGATTCGCCAGGTGATTGAGAAGCTGTATGCCCACGCGCAGCAGGGCGGCGCCAAGGTGATTTGGCTGCCTCAGGCGGAACAGCTGACCGAGGCGGCGGCCAACGCGCTGTTGAAAACGCTGGAGGAGCCGCCGGAGAAAACCTATTTCCTGCTGGGGTGCCGTGAGCCGTCGCGGCTGATGGCGACACTGCGCAGCCGCTGCCTGTACTGGCATTTGGCCAGCCCGGAGGAGCAGCTCAGTCTGCAGTGGCTGGGCCGACAGGCGGCCGGATCTCAGACGGATCGCCTCACGGCGCTGCGCCTGCACGACGGCGCGCCGCTGGCCGCCGAACAGCTGTTACAGCCGCAGCAGTGGCAACAGCGCAGCGCCCTGTGCGCCGCATTGAGCGCCGCGCTGCCGCAGCGCGATATGCTGTCGCTGCTGCCGGCGTTAAACCACGAAGACGTCGCCGAGCGCCTGCACTGGCTGTGCGCGCTGCTGGTGGACGCGATGAAGTGGCAACAGGGCGCGCATCACTATGTGTTGAATCAGGATCAGCAGCCGCTGGTGCACCAGTTGGCCAGCCTGCTGAGCAGCGTCTCGCTGCAGCAGATCGTGCAGCAGTGGCTGAACTGCCGCCACCAGCTGCTCAGCGTGGTGGGCGTCAATCGCGAGCTGCTGCTGACCGAACAGTTACTTCGCTGGGAACAGATGCTCGGCGCCGCCGGCTATTCCCAACCTCATTCGCTGTAAAGTAAAAGAGTTAAAAATTATGTTGTTAGTCGATTCTCATTGCCATCTTGACGGCCTGGATTATCAAACGCTGCACCAGAATGTGGACGATGCGCTGGCCAAGGCCAAAGTGCGCGACGTCGGCTATGTGCTGGCGGTCGCCACCACGCTGCCGGGCTACCGTTCCATGACCGAACTGATCGGCCAGCGCGACGATGTGGCCTTCTCCTGCGGGGTGCATCCGCTCAACCTGGAAGAAGGCTATGATTACGCCGAGCTGCGTCGCCTGGCGGCGGCGGAGCAGGTGGTGGCGCTGGGGGAGACCGGGCTCGATTACTTCTACCAGAAAGACAACCTTGAGCTGCAGCAGGACTCTTTCCGCGAGCATATCCGCATTGGCCGGGATCTGAACAAGCCGGTGATCGTCCACACCCGCGATGCGCGCGCGGATACGCTGGCGATCCTGCGTGAAGAGAACGCACAGGACTGCGGTGGCGTACTCCACTGCTTCACCGAAGATCTGGCCACGGCCGAAGCTTTGCTGGATCTGGGCTTTTACATCTCTTTCTCCGGCATCGTGACCTTCCGCAACGCCGAACAGCTGCGTGAAGTAGCCCGCTATGTGCCGCTGGACCGCATTCTGGTGGAAACCGACTCGCCTTATCTGGCGCCGGTGCCGCATCGCGGCAAAGAAAACCAACCCGCCTATGTGCGCGATGTGGCTGAATACATGGCGGTATTGAAGGGCGTTAGCCTGGAACAACTGGCCGAAGCGACCACCGCCAACTTTTCACGCTTATTTCACCTCGATCTGTGATCTTTGACCTAGGCTATAGCTGTAGGTCATTGTCTGCATAATTTTTTTTGAGCTCGTAATTAATCACTGAAACGGGTAAGGTTCCCTCCCGTTTCAGGTTGTTCGGTGCGTGTTTTTTGGCCTGTTTTGCCAAAAAACAGCCGGTTTATGCAAAGTTGCTGCGGCTCGATCATCGAAACGTGATTGTCATCAAACATTGCGCAGGCTATTTATTTTACTCTGCGTAATAAATTCAAGGGGTGCTCAGACACCCTGAATTGCAGGGGTTTTTCTCCCCCCCTTGCAGCGCGACGTATCGCGACAAGAAGTAGCAAAGCATTATTACTCAGGAGCACACTCAACTATGTTCAAGAACGCATTTGCAAACCTGCAAAAAGTAGGTAAATCGCTCATGCTGCCGGTGTCCGTGTTGCCTATCGCAGGTATCCTGCTGGGCGTCGGTTCCGCCAACTTTAGCTGGCTACCTGCGGTAGTCTCCCACGTGATGGCGGAAGCGGGCGGTTCGGTCTTCGCCAATATGCCGTTGATTTTCGCTATCGGCGTCGCCTTGGGCTTCACCAACAACGACGGCGTTTCCGCGCTGGCGGCGGTGGTGGCTTACGGCATCATGGTGAAAACCATGGCGGTGGTTGCGCCGCTGGTGCTGCACCTGCCGGCTGAAGAGATTGCGGCCAAACACCTGGCGGATACCGGTGTGCTCGGGGGGATTATCTCCGGCGCCATCGCGGCCTATATGTTCAACCGCTTCTTCCGCATTCAACTGCCGGAATACCTGGGCTTCTTTGCCGGTAAGCGTTTCGTGCCGATCATTTCCGGTCTGGCGGCGATCGTTCTGGGCGTAGTGCTGTCCTTCATCTGGCCACCGATCGGTACGGCTATCCAGACCTTCTCGCAGTGGGCGGCTTATCAGAACCCGGTCGTAGCCTTCGGCATTTACGGCGTGGTTGAGCGTGCTCTGGTGCCGTTCGGTCTGCACCACATCTGGAACGTACCGTTCCAAATGCAAATTGGTGAATTCACCAACGCGGCGGGCCAGGTGTTCCACGGCGACATCCCTCGCTACATGGCGGGCGACCCAACCGCGGGCAAACTGTCCGGCGGCTTCCTGTTCAAAATGTACGGTCTGCCTGCTGCGGCCATCGCCATCTGGCACTCGGCCAAGCCGGAAAACCGCGCTAAAGTCGGCGGCATCATGATCTCCGCTGCGCTGACCTCGTTCCTGACCGGTATCACCGAGCCGATCGAGTTCTCCTTCATGTTTGTCGCGCCGATCCTGTATGTGATCCACGCTATCCTGGCCGGTCTGGCGTTCCCAATCTGCATCCTGTTGGGCATGCGTGACGGCACCAGCTTCTCGCACGGCCTGATCGACTTTATCGTACTGAGCGGCAACAGCAGCAAAATCTGGCTGTTCCCAATCGTCGGCATCATCTACGGTCTGGTGTACTACACCATCTTCCGCGTGCTGATCGCCAAGCTGGATCTGAAAACCCCGGGCCGTGAAGACACCGCTGCCGAGCAGACTGCGCAGGGCGGTTCCGAAATGTCCGCAGCGCTGGTTCAGGCCTTCGGCGGTAAAGAAAACATCACTAACCTGGATGCTTGCATCACCCGTCTGCGCGTCAGCGTGGCCGACGTGTCCAAAGTTGACCAGGCGGGCCTGAAGAAACTGGGCGCAGCCGGCGTAGTCGTCGCTGGCTCTGGCGTGCAGGCCATCTTCGGCACCAAGTCTGACAACCTGAAAACCGATATGGACGAATATATCCGTAATCACTGATTCAGGCAGGGGAGTTACCAAGGGAGGTGAAAGCCTCCCTTTTTTATTGCCTGCCGTCAGGCGCCAAGGCGCTGTTCGAGTTCGGCAAGAGAAGGGAGGAACCAGACCTGTTCGCCGCGGTTGGCTTCGCGCACGAAGTCTTGCAGCGCGCTGCTTTGCGCCAGCCAGGGGGTGATATCGCCCAGTAGCGCCACCCGCAGGCGATAGTTGACGAATTTCTGCAATACGGCGCCGGCAATGCCGCTTCTGAGCTGGAAGAAGGTGGCGTCCAGGCGGCTGACGGGGAGGGCGATCATCCCGGCCTCGTGTTCAAAGGCGGGCGCGATAAACAGGCTGACGTCGTTTTCATCTTTCAGCGCCGGCCCGGCTTCGGCGAAAACCACCAGGCGCAGATCATGGATTTGCTGCACGGCGTAGCTCATCGGCGCTCCGGGAGTCAGGGTTTGGCGTGCTGCTGTAGATAATGTTCGAACACCGCCAGCGTTTCGTCCGAGATATGGTGTTCAATCCCTTCGCTGTCCAGCTCGGCGGTTTCGCTCGGCACCCCGACGCACATCAGCAGATCGACCACGATGCGGTGACGGCGGCGCACCTTCTGCGCCAGCTGCTCGCCTTCCTCGGTTAAAAACACCCCGCGATAAGGGCGCGATTCAACCAGCCCGGCGCTTTTCAGCCGCGCGATATTTTTGATCGCCGTCGGGTGAGACACGCCGAAGCGGCGCGCGATATCGGTGGTTCTGGCTTCGCGGGTGCTTTGCAGCAAATCGGCGATCAGCTCAACGTAATCTTCGATCAGCGCATTGGACTGCGCTTCACGGGCGCGGCTAAAACGCAGGGCGTGCTCGGCCTCGTCCGGCATATCGGTCAGGGCGGGGCGGTCGGCGTTATCTGGCGCGCGGGTAACCATAGCGTGGGGCGTCCTGTAAGCGTAAAAATGGCGTCTCCCGGCAATATGGGGAGGGTTGCCCTAAGTTAGTCCAAATAGCACACATTATCAATTCGATGCCACGCATTGTGGTAGTTAGAAATATCTCTACACAAAGCCAATGAATTTCGCCTGTTGCATAAAGTGTAGCCGATGCTACATTGTCAGCATGACAGGTGGAAAAATAACCAGTAAAAGATTGAGGGTAATCCATGCGTGATGCGGCAACCACCCCATCGTTAACCGAACGGACCAACATCGCGATTGGCGCCGCCCTTGCCGGACGCAAGCGCGGCGCCTTTACGCCGTTGCTGTTCGCCGGCCCGGCGGTGATTGCTTCTATCGCCTACATGGATCCCGGTAACTTCGCCACCAACATTCAGGCCGGGGCGAAATACGGTTACAGCCTGCTGTGGGTGGTGGTGATGGCCAACCTGATCGCCATGCTGTTTCAGGCGCTGTCGGCCAAGCTCGGCATCGTCACCAACCGCAATCTGGCGGAAATGTGCCGCGATCAGTTCTCACGGCCGGTGGTGATCGGCATGTGGCTGCTCAGCGAAGTGGCGGCGATGGCCACCGATCTGGCGGAGTTTCTCGGCGGCGCGATCGCGCTGGCGCTGTTGTTCCACATGCCGCTGCTGGCGGGGATGGGCGTGACGGCGGTGATCACCTATGCGCTGTTGATGGTGGAAAAAAAAGGTTTCCGCCCGGTTGAACTGATGATCGGTGGCCTGGTGGGCATCATCGCGCTGTGCTATCTGGTGGAGATGTTCATCGTACCGGTGGATTGGCAGGCGGCCGGCATCGGCATGGTGACGCCGCAGTTGCCCGACGCGCAGGCGCTGACCATCGCCGTCGGCATTATCGGCGCCACCGTGATGCCGCACGCCATTTTCCTGCACTCGGGGTTGACCCAGCACCGCAGCCCGGCCAGCGACAACGGCGAGCGGCGCAAGCTGCTGCGTTTCTCCAATATCGAGGTGGTGATCGCGCTGGCGCTGGCGGGGCTGGTGAATATCGCGATGGTGATCATGGCTTCGAGCGCCTTCCACGCCGGTAACAGCGACGTGGCCGAGATTGGCACCGCCTACCATACGCTGACGCCGCTGTTCGGCGCTGCGGCCGCCGGTATCTTCCTCGCGTCGCTGATCGCCTCCGGCATCTCCAGCTCGGTGGTGGGCACCATGGCCGGGCAGATGATCATGCAGGGCTTCGTCGGCTTCCGCATTCCGGTGTGGGTGCGTCGCCTGGTCACTATGGTGCCGGCGTTTATCGTGGTGGCGATGGGCGTCAACGCCACCGACGCGCTGGTCTACAGCCAAGTGGTGCTGAGCCTGGCGCTGCCGGCGCCGATGATCGCGCTGGTGATGTTCACCCGCCGCCGCGACATCATGGGCGAGTTCGCCAACGGCCGCTGGACCAGCCTGGCGGCGGTGGTCGGCACGGTGGTGATCGTGCTGCTCAATGTGGTGCTGCTGTTGCAGACCTTTGGCGTCGACATCCCCGGGTTGGGGTGAGCCGCGCGATCAGGGCCTGGCGAATTTGTCGGCGAACAGCTTGCTGATGAAGTCGACGAAGACCCGAATTTTGTGGCTGCGATCCCGCAGGCGCGGATAGAGAATATTGATCGGCGCCCCGGTGGGCGCCCACTCCTGCAGTATCGGCTCCAATTCCCCCGTCTTCAGATAATTTTCCAGCGTGCAATCCAGCAAGTAAACCAGGCCGAGATGATTCCTGGCAACCTCGCACAGTGATTGGGAATGGTTAAAGCTCAGCAGCGGGCTGGGCGCCAGAGAGTAGCGTTCGTCGCCGCGAATGAACTGCCAGTCATCCGCCGCCGCCGCGCCTGAACGGATAAATCCCAGCCGCTGGTGCTGGTGCTGTTGCAGTTGTTCCGGGTGTTCTGGCCGGCCGTGGCGCGTAAAATAATCGGGAGACGCACAGCACAGATAGCGTGGTTGCAGCAATTGACGGCTGACCATCTCGGGGATGTCGCCGGCGCCGATGCGAATAAATACGTCGGCGCGATCTTCCGCCGGATTGACCAGGCGATCGCTGACCGAAACGCTGAGCTGCAATTCCGGGTATTGCGCCAAAAAAGCCGGCAGCGCCGGGGCGATATGCATGCTGCTGAGCATCGAGGCTATCTCGACCCGCAGCGGTCCGCGCGGTTGTTCAAAGTCGCCCGACATGTCGTTTTTCAGCCGGTCAAACTGCTGCAGTATCTCCTGCGCGGTGCGGTAGCAACGCTCCCCGGCGCTGGTCAGGGAGAAGCGCCGGGTTGAGCGTTTGAAGAGGGGCTGCCCGAACTGTTTTTCAAGCTGATTGATGCTGTACGTGACGCTGGCCGGGGAGAGTCCCATTTTGGTTGCCGCCTGGCTGAACCCCTCCATTTCTACCACCTGGCAGAACACGCGTAGCGCATGCAGTTCATTCATGTTAACGGCTTCCATTATTTAAATTATTAAAAGAGTATTTTTAAATATGCCGGCTGTCAATTTAACGCGGCATTGGATATTTTATTTTCAGCGTTTTTATTTATCTGAAATCGCATCCTGTATTGCCATAATGAAATAACGCCGAAGAGGATATTTATATGAGAAAGTTAACTGCCGTATTGTTATTGGCTGGAGCAGGCTTGTGCGGCCAAACGTATGCCGCAGGCAGCGAGGCCGCGCCACAAAGTTACAGGGTTTCCGCTGATGCGGGCGTTGCGGCTGAGCAGAAGGCGGTTTATCAGCTGATAAACCGATACCAGACAGCGCTTAATGCCGGCGATACGCAAACTATTTTGTCACTTTTCGCACCACAAAGTTATTCGCAGTGGAACGAAAAGCCGACGGCGGACAGCAATGAAAAGCGCCGTCAACAATATGACGACCTATTTAAAAAAGAGAAATTTGAAACCGAGTTTGCGTATGACAGCGTTAGCGTGAACGGTAATATGGCCTATGTGCGCACGCACCATCATCGCGGCGCAACGGTCACCCGAATAAGCGACGGCGCCACCCTGATCGATTTAAATCGTGAAGTATTTATATTGGAGAAACAGCAGGGGCAGTGGAAGATCGTAGTCTACACCTTTAATACCAACCCGATTCAAGGGGTGAGCTGAGTGGCACCTGATAAAGGCCGCATAAGCGGCCTTATTGTGCTGCGCAATAGTTAAAGATTCCCCACGCCGCCGTCCATCTGCAGCTCGGCGCCGACCATAAAGGCCGATTCGTCCGCCGCCAGAAACACCGCCGCTTTGGCCAGCTCCAGCGCGCTGCCCATGCGGCCGATCGGCACCAGCGCGCGGATATCGTCGCGCAATGCCTGCTCATCCGCTTCCGCCAACCCCAGCTTACCCAACGCCGGGGTTTCGGTCGGGCCGGGGCTGAGGCCGTTAAGGCGAATGCCGCGCGCGTGCAGCTCGCCGGAGAGCGTTCTGGCCAGCGATAACAAACCGGCTTTGCTGGCGGCGTAGGCGCTGCTCTGCGGCAGGCCGATATGGGCGCTGACCGAACCGCACAGGATCACCGAAGAAGGGTTGGCCAGCAGCGGCAGCAGCGCCTGGATCAGAAAGAACGGCCCTTTCAGGTTGATGTCCATCAGCCGCTGATAGCTCTGTTCATCCCACTCCTGCAGCGGGCGGTGCGTGACGTCGCCGGCGTTGACATACAGCACGTCCAGCCGCGGCCACCGTTGCGCCAACTGCTGCGCCAGCGCGCGCTGCTGCGGGATGTCGCCGGCGTCGCTCAACAGCAACAGCGCCTTGCCCACCAAGGCCTGGCCTGCCGCGTCCAGAGCGCTTTGGCTGCGGCCGGTGATCGCAACCAAAGCGCCCTCGGCGATGAACTGGCGAGCGGTTTCCAGCCCGATACCGCTGGTGCCGCCGGTAATCAATGCGTATTTGCCTTGCAGTCGTGACATAACCGATTCCTCTTGAGCGTCTGTTGCGGCATTATTTGCGCTATAGTTCCTTTTGCATAGTAGGCACCCTTTGGATACTAAAGGACGAGGTGGGATGAAATGACGGCGCAAGCACCCTTAGCGAAGGAAAATAATTTGGCGGCGTTGCCGACGGCAGGCGAATCCTGCCCGATGGTGGACTTCGTCAATCTGGTGTCGGGCAAGTGGGCGATACCGATCCTGTACCGGCTGATCGTGATCGACGATCCGGTGCGATTCAGCGAGCTGCAGCGGGCGGTAGCGCCCATCGCGCAAAAAGAGCTGACGCGCCAACTGCGGCTGTTCGAGCAGCGCGGTCTGGTGACGCGGCGGGTGTTTCCCGAAGTGCCGCCGCGGGTGGAGTACCAGGTCACCGCGCTCGGCAAATCGCTGCGGCCGACGCTCGACTCGCTGGCGAAGTGGATGCGCCGACACGCGCCGCAGCTGATCGGCGGCTAGTCGCCGATGCCCGGCGGGTTGATGGTGGAGCGCTCGACCTTTTCGTCGCCTTCGCCCCAGCGTTCCAGCACCTGCGCGTATTCGCCGCTGACGATGACGCCGTTGACGGCGGCGTTGATGGCGTTCACCAGCCCGTTGCCTTTCTTGCTGGTGACCGCCACGTAGGCCACGTTGGGGCCGATGCCGACCATTTTGGTTTTGCCGGTCAGCGCCGCCTTGTAGGCGCCGGTAGAGTGGGGCCCGAAGAACGCGTCGGCGCGCCCTGACTGAATGCTCAGGTTGGTGGCGGCGTCGTCGGTCACGTAGATCGGTTGTACCGCCGGCAGCCCGGCGGCGCGGTTCTGCTTATCCCATCCCAGCAGAATGTTTTCCTGATTGGTGCCGGATCCGACGATGATCCGCAGCCCGGCGACGTCCTGCGGCCGATTGATAGAGGCGATCTTGCTGGTGGATTTGACGTAAAAGCCCAGCGTGTCCACCCGGTAGGTGGCGAAGTCGAATTTGGTCTTGCGCTGTTTGGTGACGGCGATGTTGAAGATCGCCGCGTCGTATTTGCCGGCGCTGATGCCCAATGGCCAATCCTCCCAGGAGGTAGGCACCAGGTTCAACTCTAGCCCGAGACTGTCGGCCACCAGGCGGGCGATGTCCGGATCGCTGCCGATCAGCGTTTTATTGTCCTCGGCGAACAGCGCCAGCGGCGGGGAGTTTTCGAACGCCACCGCCACAGTCAGTTTGCCGGGCGTCGCGAAGTGAAAGTTCGTCGGAATCAGCGCAATAGCGGCGGGATTGCGCTCTGCGCGTATCGGCTGTCGGTTAGCCTGCAGATCGATACCGCCCGACGGGGCCGCCTGAACGGCGGTGCTC
Organism: Serratia sp. Ae19-1; assembly: GCF_059801225.1. Classification (NCBI taxonomy): domain Bacteria; kingdom Pseudomonadati; phylum Pseudomonadota; class Gammaproteobacteria; order Enterobacterales; family Yersiniaceae; genus Serratia; species Serratia sp. Ae19-1. Next base: position 1,091,021 of record NZ_JBCHWD010000001.1, read on the forward strand.
AGCAACAGCGCGCACAGCGCCGGAATCCTCGGTGACATAACGCCCTCTATCCTTTGTTAATCATGGGGTTACTATTGGCGGCGGTGAGGGGCAAGTAAAGCAACAATAGTGAATAACCAAAGTGAAAAGATGCACAAGCGGGGCGCCGGCCTGCGCGAATCTGCAGCACTCGACGTGGAAAGTGCGCAATCAGGTTGAAAGCAGTAGAATTTGTCACTCATACTGCGTACAGCTAATTGTGTAAAACAAGGAACGCCAGATGGCCGAAGAAACGATTTTCAGTAAAATTATCCGCCGCGAAATCCCTGCTGATGTGGTTTATCAGGATGAACTGGTCACCGCTTTCCGTGACATCTCCCCCCAGGCACCCACCCACGTGCTGATCGTTCCCAACGTGCTGATCCCAACCGTCAACGACGTGACCGTGGAGCATGAAGCCGCGCTGGGTCGCATGATCACCGCCGCGGCGAAAATCGCCGAACAGGAAGGCATCGCCGAGGATGGCTACCGCCTGATCGTCAACTGCAACCGCCACGCCGGTCAGGAGGTCTATCATATTCATATGCACCTGGTCGGTGGCCGCTCGCTGGGGCCGCTGCTGTCACGTTAAGCGAGGAAATCATGCGCGGTAAAAAAACTCTGCGTTGTCTGATGGCGTTGGCGTTGCCCGCCGCGTTGCTGATGGGGTGCAGCTCGCCGTCCGGCATCGCGGTCAACCAAGGGCAGACGGTGGTGATGGATCCTTCGGTGCTGACCGCCGGCATTTTGGCCGATACGCCTTCGATTTCGAACGCTTCCGGGCGGGTGATGGCGACCTCGGTACTCAATAACAGCCAGGCGACGCCGGTCACCGTGCATTACCGTTTCTATTGGTACGATGCGCAGGGGCTGGATATTCGCCCCTTCGAAAAACCGCGTGAGATCGTCGTGGCGCCCAACTCGGACGCCAAAATCTACTCGATTAACGGCAATCTGGACGCCAAAACCGCGCGTCTGTATCTGTACCTGTAAGCGCTTGCCAGGTTTGGAGAAAAAGCATGAAAAAGTACGTCTTAGTGGCGCTGGCCGCATTAACCCTGAGCGGTTGCCTGTCGCGCCAGCCTGAGCCGGATCAGCCGTTGCCGCCGGTCACCGTCGAGCCGGAACAGCCGAAGCCGCCGGTAGAACAGCCGCAGCCGCCAACCACCGAGCCGGTGCCGCAGCCGCCGAAAATTCAGCAGCTCGACTGGCTGGGCAGCGTTCAGCCGCTGGTAGGGCAGATGTTGAAGGCCGATGGCGTGACGGCTGGCAGCGTGCTGCTGCTGGACAGCGTCAAGAACAATACCAACGGCTCGCTGCAGATGGGCAAAGCCACCGCGGCGCTGTATAAGGCGCTGGCGTCGAACTCCACCTTCAGCGTGGTACCGGAAGCGAAGCTGACCAGCGCCAGACAAACGTTGGGCCTGTCGGCGGATGACAGCTTCGGCTCACGCAGCAAGGCGATCGGCCTGGCGCGCATCGTCGGCGCGCAGTACGTGCTGTACAGCGACGTCAGCGGCGACGTGAAGTCGCCGGCGCTGGATATGCAGCTGATGCTGGTGCAAACCGGCGAGATCGTCTGGTCGGGCAATGGCGCCGTTAAACGCTGAGGCCGCGCTGCGACGATTGATGGAAACCAGACTGCCGGCGGTGAATACCGCCGGTTGTCATTTCAGCCCGGTGCAAGGGCTGACCGGCGAGAGCTGGCGCATCGACGGTTCGGGCATCACGCTGTTGGCGCGGCAACACAGCGCGGAGAAACGCGCGCTGGGGGTGAGCCGATGGCGGGAAGCACAGGTCTTGCGCCGCTGCGCGTCGGGGCTGGGGCCACGGGTTTTCGCGCAGAATAATCAGTGGCTGGTGCTCGAATGGCTCGAAGGTGACGTCGTCACAAATGCCGAATTTGCCGCGCTGAACCAGCGCGGCGAGCTGGCGGCGATGGCGGCGGCGCTGCATCGGCGGCCGCTCAGCGGTTACCGGCTGGATCTGCGTCGGCAGTTCATTCGTTACTGGCAGCTGTTGGACAGGCGGCGTTTAACCCCCCTTTGGCTGCGCTGGCAGCATCACTTTTTGCACAGCGAGCTGCCGCCAGCGTTGAAGCTGGCACCGCTGCACATGGATATCCATCCGGGCAATCTGCTCGCGACCGGCGAGGGGCTGCGGCTGATCGACTGGGAGTATGCCGCCGACGGCGACGTGGCGCTGGATATCGCCGCGCTGTTTCGCGGCAACGGCTGGGCGGCCGAGCAGCAACAGCGTTTTTTGCAGCAGTACGCGCGCCAGGGCTATCACGACCTCGCCCGGCTGCAGGCGCAGGTGCGCCGCTGGCTGCCGTGGGTGGATTATCTGATGCTGCTGTGGTTTGAAGTGCGCTGGCAGCAGAGCGGCGACGTTGAATTTTTGCGCTGGGGCGCCGCGCTGCGCCGGCGATTCTGTTTATCATCATCCGAATTCTGAACGAACAATAATGAAGTGAGGTGCCCGTGGGCCCAGTAATGCTAGATGTCGCCGGCTACGAGCTGGATGCAGAAGAACGCGAGATTTTGAAACACCCGCTGGTTGGCGGATTGATCCTGTTTACCCGCAATTTCCACGATGCGGAGCAGCTGCGTGAGCTGGTGCGGCAGATCCGCGCCGCTTCGCACGATCGGCTGGTGGTGGCGGTAGACCAGGAGGGCGGGCGCGTGCAGCGCTTCCGCGAAGGCTTCACCCGTTTACCGGCGGCGCAGTCGTTCGCGGCGCTGCACGATGCGCAGGAAGGCGGCCGTCTGGCGCAGGAGGCCGGCTGGCTGATGGCGGCGGAAATGATCGCGCAGGATATCGACATCAGCTTTGCGCCGGTGCTGGACATCGGCCACGGTAGCGCGGCGATCGGCGAGCGTTCGTTCCACAGCGATCCGCAGCAGGCGCTGGCGATGGCGGAACGCTTTATTCTCGGTATGCACAGCGCCGGCATGAAAACCACCGGCAAGCACTTCCCGGGGCACGGCGCCGTCAGCGCCGATTCGCACAAGGAAACCCCGCGCGATCCGCGGCCGCTGGCGCAGATCCGCGAGCACGACATGGCGATCTTCCGTGAGCTGATCAACCGCCAACTGCTGGACGCCGTCATGCCGGCCCACGTCATCTATACTGAAGCGGACCCGCGTCCGGCCAGTGGTTCGCCTTACTGGCTGCAGCAGATCCTGCGGCAGGAACTGGGCTTCGACGGCGTGATTTTTTCCGACGATCTATCGATGGAAGGCGCCGCCATCATGGGCAGCTACGCCGAGCGCGGCCAGGCGACGCTGGATGCCGGTTGCGACATGATCCTGGTGTGCAACAACCGCGCCGGTGCGGTCAGCGTGTTGGATAACCTGTCCCCGGTCAAAGCAGAGAAGGTGAAGCGGTTATATCATCGCGGTCAGTTCACCCGTCAGGAACTGCGCGCCTCCGAGCGCTGGCAGCAGGCGCACAAGGCGCTCAGCGCGCTGAGCGAACGCTGGGAGGAGCACAAGCAGCGTTCGCAAGGGTGAATCCAGGCGCCGCATCGCGGCGCAGAGCGGAAATGATGAGGGTCGCGCCCGCGGCCCTTGGCTTGTTGCGAGGATCCACATGATTATCTATTTGCACGGCTTCGATTCCACCAGTCCCGGCAATCATGAAAAGGTGTTACAGCTACAGTTTATCGATCCGGACGTGCGCTTTATCAGCTACAGCACGCTGCATCCGCGTCACGACATGCAGCATCTGTTGAAAGAGGTGGACAAGGCGGTGCAGCAGGGCGGCGACGCGCACCCGTTGATCTGCGGGGTTGGCCTCGGCGGTTTCTGGGCTGAGCGCATCGGCTTCCTGTGCGGCATTCGCCAGGCGATGTTCAATCCCAATCTGTACCCGGAAGAACACATGCACGGCAAGATAGACCGGCCGGAAGAGTATCGCGATATCGCCACCAAGTGCGTGGAGGATTTCCGCGAGAAAAACCGCGATCGCTGCCTGGTGGTGCTGTCGCGGCGCGATGAGGTGCTGGATAACCGACGCAGCGCCGAATTGCTGCATCACTATTACGAAATCGTCTGGGACGAACAGCAGACGCACAAGTTCAAAAACATCTCGCCGCATCTGCAGCGGCTCAAGGCGTTTAAGGCGCTGGGTTAACAGTTTCATAACGCCGCCGCGAGCCGCGCCTGCCGTTTTTCACCGACGGAAAGTGCGGCTTTTTTGTGCACCAAGACTAAATTTGAGGTGGCAATCGGCAAAATTTAAAACTGTGACTCAGCGCTAACTATTTGAATCACAATCCCCAAAAAATCCCCTCGTCCAGCCTTTAACCAAAAAAATTTGATGTACGTCAATTTTGGTATGACCAAATAACCTCACATGCTATTCTGGCTGCAGAGAGCCGAATTATTTTACGCGAACCCTATGTATTCTAAGGATATTATTTATTTACCCTGGAATAACAAATGGTTCACATTTAGGGGGTTATTTTGACAACGCCAAAGAAGAAAATCGTTATTGTCGGCGGCGGCGCCGGTGGTCTGGAGCTGGCGACCAGCTTGGGCCATAAGCTCGGCCGCAAGAACAAAGCGGAGATCACGTTGGTGGATCGCAACCACAGCCATTTGTGGAAACCGTTGCTGCACGAAGTGGCGACCGGCTCCCTCGATGATGGCGTGGATGCGCTCAGCTACCTGGCGCACGCGCGCAATCATCATTTCAGCTTCCAGTTGGGGTCGTTGACCAACATCAACCGCGAGGCACAAACGCTGCAGCTGGCGCAGATCTGCGATGAGCAGGGCGGCGAGCTGGTGCCGGCGCGCGATCTGCCGTACGACATCCTGGTGATGGCGCTGGGCAGCACCTCGAACGATTTCGGTACGCCGGGCGTGAAAGAGCACTGCATCTTCCTGGATAACCCGCATCAGGCGCGTCGTTTCCACAACGAAATGCTCAACCTGTTCCTGAAGTTCTCGGCGCAGCCGGGGCAAAAAGAGCGGGTCAACATCGCCATCGTCGGCGGCGGCGCCACCGGCGTTGAACTGTCCGCTGAACTGCACAATGCGGTGAAACAGCTGCACAGCTACGGTTTCGAAGGCCTGGACAACAGCGCGCTGAACGTGACGCTGGTGGAAGCCGGCGAGCGCATTCTGCCGGCGCTGCCACCGCGCATTTCCGCCGCCGCGCACCAGGAGCTGATCAAACTGGGCGTGCGCGTGCTGACCAACACCATGGTGACCAGCGCCGATGCCAAGGGCCTGAACACCAAGGGCGGCGAGTTCATCGACGCCGATCTGATGGTGTGGGCGGCCGGCATCAAGGCGCCGGACTTCATGAAGGACATCGGCGGCCTGGAAACCAACCGCATCAACCAGCTGGTGGTGGAGCCAACGCTGCAGACCACGCGCGATCCGAACATTTTCGCCATCGGCGACTGCGCCTCCTGCCCGAAAGAGGGCGGCGGTTTCGTGCCGCCGCGCGCCCAGTCGGCGCACCAGATGGCCTCACGCTGCGCTACCAACATCCTGGCGCTGATGAACGGCCAGACGCTGAAGCCTTACGTGTATAAAGACCACGGCTCGCTGGTGTCGCTGTCGCGCTTCAGCACCGTCGGCAGCCTGATGGGCAACCTGATGCGCGGTTCGATGATGGTGGAAGGGCGCATCGCGCGCTTCGTCTACATCTCGCTGTACCGCATGCACCAGGTGGCGCTGCACGGCTACATCAAAACCGGCCTGATGATGCTGGTGGGCGGCATCAACCGGGTGATCCGCCCGCGTCTGAAGATGCACTGATCCTGCCCTTATCGACCAACCCGCGCCGGTTCGCCTGCGCGGGTTTTTTTATGGCGGCGTAAGGCGAACGGCGGCGGTTGCTTGATTCTTCAGCATAAGCTGTCGCGGACATGGGTAAAATTCTTAAGATTCCTCCTAAACAGCGGTCAAACGGCCGTTTTCCCGCATTTTTGGTCCCCTTGTCTTATTGCGAGCCCTCAAATCATTGTGCAGACTTTACCTCGTTTACAGACGGCGCGTCGCGCACGCCGTAAACCGGGATACCGCAAGCCGCCCATGCGCAAAACAATAAGCGCGGTGCCATGCCGGTAACAGACCCCGGAAAAAATGCGTGGTAACACTTTCAGGAGGTTTCCTGTGAACAAGTCAATGTTAGCCGGTGTTGGGATTGGTATCGCTGCCGCTCTGGGGATCGCCGCGGTAGCCAGCCTGGACGTCTTTTCTGCCGGTCCGCAATACGCGCAGGTGCTCGCCGCAACGCCGATTAAAGAAACCATCAAAACGCCGCGTCAGGAATGCCGCAACGTTACCGTTACGCACCGTGCCCCGGTGCAGGATGAAAACCGCATCGCCGGCTCCGTGCTGGGCGCAGTGGCGGGCGGCGTGATCGGCCACCAGTTCGGCGGCGGTCGCGGGCGCGACGTGGCGACCGTAGTGGGCGCGCTGGGCGGCGGCTATGCCGGCAACCAGGTGCAAGGGGCGATGCAGAACAATGACGTCACCACCAGCGTTCAGCAGCGTTGCAAAACGGTCTATGACAAGTCCCAGAAAATGTTGGGTTATGACGTGACTTACAAGATCGGCAATCAGCAGGGTAAGATCCGCATGGATCACGATCCGGGCACGCAAATCCCGTTGGATAAAAACGGCCAGCTGGTGCTGAACAGAGCCTGATCACAGCATTCGAATTAAGCCCGCGGGCAGTGTTAGTTCTGATCGTTTAACCCGGTTAAGCGAGCGGCGTTAACATTGACGCGGGTTTCTGTTTTTGTTCGCCGGAGAATTCGGCGATTGTTCTAATGTCTGCGTGCGATATCACTGGGCAAAACTTCAAAAAAGCCCCTGCGTTTGTTATATTATTGTGCGATTAAACGGTGTTATCGGCGCCAATCGCCGCACCGGCCAAACCCGAGTATTTCGTCTCGCAGAGATAACGACATGTTAGATTTTCGCTTTCCGACAGCGTTGCAAATGGTCCTTAGCGTCGCCGTAGCTGAGAAGCAGGGCATGCGTTCGACGAGCGCCACGCTCGCCGCTGCTCTGGAAGCCAACCCGAGCTTTATCCGCAAACTGATGGTGCCGCTGACCAAAGACGGCATCATCGTGTCCACCCTGGGCCGAAACGGCTCTATCCACCTCGGTCGTCCGGCGGAAGAGATTACCCTGCGGGATATCTATCTGGCGGTAATCGACGACAAGCGCATCTGGGCCTCTCGCCCTGAAGTGCCGGCCCGCTGCCTGGTGAGCGCCAACGCCTGTTGGTATTTCAAATCGGTGGTGAACGAAGCGGAGCAGGCTTCGCTCGCGGTGCTGGCGCGCCATACCGTGGCCGACTCGCTGGCCGAGTTGGAGCGGGGCGACAAGCGCGCCTGCGCGGAATACGCCGCCGAGCAAGAGGCTGAAGCCGCCGGTAAATAATGCCGGATGGAGCGCATAAAAAAGGTCGGGCATTGCCCGACCTTTTTGCATTTCAGGATGATGATTACGCCGTCTGCGGCTGCGCTTTGCGCGCCACCAGGCGCCGCAAGGTGACGTAGAACACCGGCGTCAGGAACAGCCCGAACAGGGTGACCCCCAGCATGCCGGAGAACACCGTAATGCCGGTGACGCCGCGCACTTCGGCGCCGGCGCCATGGCCAAGGATCAGCGGGATGGTGCCGGCGATGAAGGCGATGGAGGTCATCACGATCGGCCGCAGCCGCAGGCGGCAGGCCTCCAGCGCTGCTTCGACGATGCCTTTGCCCTGCATTTCCAGTTCGCGGGCGAACTCGACGATCAGAATGGCGTTCTTGCAGGCCAGCCCCATCAGAACGACCAGCCCGACCTGCACGAACACGTTGTTGTCGCCGCCGGTCAGCCACACGCCGAACAGCGCCGACAGCATGGTCATCGGCACGATCAGGATCACTGCCAGCGGCAGCGTCCAGCTTTCGTACAGCGCCGCCAGCGCGAGGAACGCCAGCAGCACCGCCACTGGGAACACCACCAGCGCGGCGTTGCCCTGGGTCGATTGCTGGTAACTCAGATCGGTCCACTGAATGTTCATGCCGTTCGGCAACAGCTTGCCGGCCATCTGCGTCAGCGCGCCCATCGCCTGGGTAGAGGAGAGCACGCGCGGATCGGCGTCGCCGACCAGGTCCGCCGCCGGGAAGCCGTTGTAACGGATCACCGGATCCGGGCCGTAGGTGGTGCCGATGCTGACCATACTGCCGATTGGCACCATTTCGCCCTTATCGTTGCGGGTACGCAGGTTGGCGATGTCTTCCACGCTGTCGCGGAACTGGCCGTCGGCCTGCGCCATCACCTTCCAGGTGCGGCCGTAACGGTTGAAGTCGTTGATGTAAGACGAACCGAGGTAGGTCTGCAGCGTGCTGAACAGCGCGTTGAGCGGCACCCCCTGCGCCTTGGCCTTGTCGCGATCGATTTTGGCGTCCAGCTGCGGCACGTTGGCCTGATACGAGGAGATCGGGAATCCCATTCCCGGCGTTTGCATAATGGCGCCGGACAGGGTGTTGATCGCCGTCTGCAGCGCGCCGTAACCCAGCCCGGCGCGATCCTGCACGTAGAGCGAATAGCCGGAGCCCTGGCCGATGCCGAGGATCGGCGGCGGCATGATCGAGAAGGCGAAGCCTTCCTGGATCTGCGAAATGCGTGTGTTGATCTCGGCGTTGATCTGCGCTGCGGTGCGGGTTCGGGTGCTCAATGACTCCAGCGCGAAGAACACCGTGCCGGTATTCGGCGTATTGGTGAACTGCAGCGCGTTCAGGCCGGGGAAGGCCACCGCATCGGTGACGCCGTCCACGCTCAGGCCGATGGCGCTCATCTTGCGGATCACCGCATCGGTGCGCTCCAGCGAGGCGCCTTCCGGCATCTTCACGCCGCCGATCAGGTACAGCTTGTCCTGCGTCGGGATAAACCCGCCGGGCACGGTCTTGAACATCACGCCGGCGGCGGCCAGCAGCAGCAGGTAGACGACGAACACCGCGCCGCGCCGGCCCAACACGCGGGAGACGCCCTGTTGGTAGCGTTGCGAACCGCTGGCGAAGAAGCGGTTGAACGGCCGGAACAGCCAGCCGAACAGCCGGTCGATCAGGCGCGACGGCAGATCTTTCGGCGCGCCGTGCGGTTTCAGCAAGCGTGCCGCCAGCGCTGGCGACAGGGTCAGCGAGTTGATGGCGGAGATCACCGTCGAGATGGCGATGGTGACGGCGAACTGCTTGTAGAACTGGCCGGTGACGCCGGAAAGGAACGCCATCGGCACGAACACCGCGCATAGCACCACGGCGATGGCGATGATCGGGCCGGAGACCTCGCGCATCGCCTGGTGCGCCGCCGCCAACGGCGACAGCCCCTCTTCGATATTACGCTCGACGTTTTCCACCACCACGATGGCGTCATCCACCACGATGCCGATCGCCAGCACCAGCCCGAACAGGCTGAGGGTGTTGAGCGAGAAGCCCAGCAAATACAGCGCGGCGAAGGTGCCGACCACGGAGATCGGTACCGCCAGCAGCGGAATGATCGAGGCGCGCCAGGTCTGCAGGAACAGAATGACCACCAGCACCACCAGGATCACCGCTTCCAGCAGGGTATCTACCACCGCGCGGATCGAGTCGCGCACGAATACCGTCGGGTCGTATGGCGACTTCCAGCTCATGCCGTCCGGGAAGCGGGTCGCCAGCTCGGCCATCTTGCCGCGCACCGCGTCCGACAGCTCGATGGCGTTGGCGCCCGGCGACTGGAATATGCCGATGCCGACCGCATCCTTGTTATTGAGCTGGGCGCGCAGCGCGTAGCTGCCGGAGCCCATTTCGATGCGCGCCACGTCGCGCAGCCGCACGATCTCGCCGTTGTCGCCGCTCTTGAGGATGATGTTGCCGAACTCTTCTTCGGTTTGCAGGCGCCCCTGGGCGTTGATCGACAGCAGATAGTCGCTGCGCGTCGGCATCGGCTCCGCGCCGAGCTGGCCGGCGGAGACCTGCACGTTCTGCTCCTGCATAGCGCTCACCACGTCGGAAGCGGTCAGCCCGCGCGCAGCGACCTTGTTCGGATCGAGCCAGATGCGCATCGCGTATTCGCCGGCGCCGAAGATCTGCACCTGGCCGACGCCCGGCAGACGGGCCAGCTCATCCTTGACCTTGAGGGTGGCGTAGTTGCGCAGGTACAGCGAGTCGTACTTGCCGGAAGGCGATACCAGATGCACCACCAGCGTCAGCGCCGGGGATTGTTTCTGGGTGGTGATCCCCTGGCGGCGCACGTCTTCCGGCAGGCGCGCTTCGGCCTGCGCCACGCGGTTTTGCACCTGCACCTGCGCCTGATCGGGATCGGTGCCCGGGCGGAAGGTGACGGTGGTCACCAGCACGCCGTCGGAACCGGCTACCGATTTCATGTACATCATGTTTTCGACGCCGTTGATCGCTTCTTCCAGCGGCGTCGCCACCGTTTCAGCGATCTCTTTCGGGTTGGCGCCCGGGTATTCGGCGCGCACCTGTACGCTGGGCGGCACCACGTCCGGGTACTCGCTGATCGGCAGCAGCGGAATGGCGATCACCCCGGCGACAAAAATCAGGATCGACAGCACCGCGGCGAAGATCGGCCGGTCGATGAAAAAACGGGAAAAGTCCATGGGTCAGAATTCTCTGCTGGGGGCTTAGTTGAGTGCGGAAGCGGTGGTGGTCATCGCGACGCTTTTCGCGTCGACCGGCATGCCCGGCATAAACACTTTCTGCATGCCGTCGACGATCACCCGATCGCCGCTCGCCAGGCCTTTTTGCACGATGCGCAATCCTTCGGCCATGCGGCCCACGTCGATGTCGCGGCGCTGCGCCTTGCCGTCTTTATCGACGATATAAACGAACTTGCGATTCTGGTCGGTCATCACCGCTTTATCGTCGATCAGCAGGGCGTTGAACTCGGCGCTGCCGGGCATCTGCACCCGGGCGAACAGCCCCGGCGTGAAGCGGCGCTCGCGGTTGTCGAGCAGGGCGCGCATGCGGATGGTGCCGGTACCGGCGTTCAGCTGGTTATCGGTGAAGTCCACCCACCCCTGATGCGGGGTGCCGTCTTCACCCACCAGGCCGACCTTCACCGGTAAACGGGCGTCGTGCCGGCCCTGCTGTTGATAGCGCAGGAAGGTGGCTTCATCCACGTCGAAATAGACGTAAACCTTGTCGAGCGACACCAGCGTCGTCAACACGCTGGCGCTGTCGCCGGCGGTGACCAGGTTGCCGGCGGTGATCATCGCGCGGCTGGCGCGCCCGTCTATCGGCGCGGTAACGCGGGTAAAATCGAGATTCAGCTGCGCCATGTCGAGCTGGGCCTGCGCCGCCAGCACGTTGCTTTGCGCCTGAGCGGCGGACGAACGCCGCTGTTCCCACACTTCCTGCGAGATGGCCTGGGTGCCGATCAGTTTCTCGGTGCGTGAGGATTCGCTGCGCGCCAGCGCCGCCTGATTGCGCGCCCGCACCAGCTCCGCCTGCGCCTGTTCGCGCGCGGCGCGATAGGTGCGATCGTCGATGGTGAACAGCACCTGGCCTTTTTTCACTTCGTCGCCTTCGGTGTAATTGACCCGATCGATATAGCCGGAAACCCGCGGCCGCAGCTGCACGCTCTGTACCGCTTCGACCCGGCCGTTGAATGCATCCCATTGGCTGATCGGTTTGACCACCACGTTGGCGGCGCTGACCACTGGCGGCGGCGGCGGGGCATTGTGCGCGACGCTGTTGTCGCACCCGGCGAGCAGGGCGGCCAGCAGCGCGACCCCTAAGAGCCGCTGACCCAGAGCGACGGCGCGCGGGCGGCCGCCGGCGTTGAACGATGAGTTTGGTTGATTTGCCATTATTTTTATTCCGATAAGTAAGCGCAGTCCGGCCCCATACCCAGCCCTGTCATCCGGGCTTTCCCTTCTTGCCCACCTGCGGCGGAAGGGGTGTTGCGCCTTGCTGCGGCGCAACGTTAGGTTTTGAAACATATTGGTGTCACATTAATGTATCAATATCGGTTACATTAATTGGGTGGAGTATAGAGGCGGCTTTCTGGTAAATGCAATAATAAAAATTGCATTTAAAGCGAAACTGTTGCAACGTATGTGCATTGGGCAGTGGTTGACCCTGCCGACATGATGGGAGCATCAGCATGAACACGACGGGTTTCATTACCGATTTGAAGGCGTGGATCGACAACAATCTGGAAGAAAAGCTGGATATCAACACCGTAGCGGACCGCGCGGGCTATTCCAAATGGCACCTGCAGCGCATGTTCAAGCGCCAGACCGGCTATGCGCTCGGGGAGTATATCCGCATGCAAAAACTGAAGGTGTCGGCGGAGCGTCTGGCCAACAGCGGCGAACCTATCGTCAGCGTGGCGATCTCGCTCGGCTTCGACTCACAGCAGTCGTTCAACCGCAGTTTCAAACGCCAGTTCGGCCAAACGCCGGGCGATTGGCGCCGCGCGCTGGCGCAGCCGACGGCGATGGGGCGCACGCACCACTGAGCGGTGCGGCAGTGGGGATAAAAAAGCCTGAATTTGCGTTCGGGCTTTTTTGTCTCCGCTAGCGGTGCCGGTTTAAAGCGTGTCGCAACTGCCTGACTTTGCCACCGTATCGCTGTCGCGGCAGAATATGCGAATGGCCTCGTTGAGGGAGTTTGAACGAGAAGGCGTCCAGTAGTTCTCAATGACCAGGTAGCGAACCTTGTGCTGGCGAGAGTAAAGGCCCAGGGCGTCAAATGTGCCTTCAATAGCGGCAAGTAGCGGGTTTGACGAGTTGATTTCATAGTGAATATCAACGATGGCCGCCTCCGGTGCCATCCAGGTGCGATTGGAAAGCGGCGGCACGCGAAACTTTAATGAGGAGTTCGCGGATAAGCGTTGGCCATCAAGCTCTTTGAATTCCGCTGCGGGAACATAACTCTCGTTGCCGCCTGGCAAGGTGAGTCGCCCTTGTTCATCGCGGGTGGCGTACACATCCTCGGTGACTTTATAGATCACTTGTTGGACGTCGGGGGGAATGATGCGGAAGGACTTTATCGTACGATCCGAAGGCGTGTCGTTCGTCAGTTGGAATTCATAGGCTCTTCCGACGGATTGCACAAAAGCTAATGAAACGCTGCCCGCGAAGTACTGATAGGCGGCGCCCAATACAGCCACGAGAATCCCTGAGCCGACCAAAAACGCCGATATTTTCGTCAGGCGGTTATTCGACTTTTCTTTAACGGGGCCGGTCTTTGGCCGCGGGGCATTACCTTTCTTCTTACGCGTCACGTTTCTTCCTTGCATTACGCATTGACTTACCTTTGAGGGCATTATGGTCGACAGCTTGTGTCTCTGTCGAGGATGGCTCCCTCGCGGTGGGTGCGCTGTGCATACAAAAAAGCCTGAACTTTCGCTCAGGCTTTCTCGTTAGAATATGGCGGTGAGGGAGGGATAGATTCACTGCGCTCACCCTGCGGGCCGCCGTTGGCGGTCCAAAACGCGGGCGTTTTGTCGAACCCTGTCGAGGGTTTTCACCCTCCCGGTCAGTGCGCTACGCATACAAAAAAGCCTGAACGTGAGTTCAGGCTTCTTCGTAGAATATGGCGGTGAGGGAGGGATTCGAACCCTCGATACACTTTCGCGTATACACACTTTCCAGGCGTGCTCCTTCAGCCACTCGGACACCTCACCATATTTTTTTGTTGCGAAATCATCGCTGCAACGGGGCGCTACTATAGGGAGTGGGGCCGATCCGGTCAAGAATAATTTCTGTGTTTTTGTTTGTCCGCTCAAGCTGTGCGCACTTTGCTGAAAACTGCGGCGAACGGCAGGGCGGAAGCCATGAAAGAGCGAGAACATCAGGGGTAAGGTTCGTTGATAACCGGCGGAAATGGGAATCACTGTCACAGAGGGTGGGGAGAGGCGCTGTGCCGCCCCTCTCGGCTGTGCACCACGCAAAAAAAAGCCTGGACGCGAGCCCAGGCTTTCTCTTTGAATTTGGCGGTGAGAGAGGGCTTGATTCGCTGCGCTCACCCTGCGGGCCGCCGTTGGCGGTCCAAAACGCAGGCGTTTTGTCGAACCCTGTCGAGGCTTCTCACCCCTCTCGGCTGTGCACCATGCAAAAAAAAAAAGCCTGGACGTGAATCCAGGCTTTCTCTTCGAATTTGGCGGTGAGAGAGGGGTTCGAACCCTCGATACACTTTCGCGTATACACACTTTCCAGGCGTGCTCCTTCAGCCACTCAGACACCTCACCGTTTTGTCATCGATAACGCCTTGCGCTGTCGACGGGCGCTAATGTAGGAGAATCTGATCTCAGCGTCAACCCTCTTATTTCATTCTCATGACTGTTTAGCCAAACTTGCAGCAATTTGCTGATTTACCGAACGATATTCCCACTCTTGGCCGCCGGCGGGCAGGGCAACCAGCGGTCAGAATCCATAAAAGACGATTGTTTGACTTTTTTCTGTACAGATAGCTCAATATGTCGCCATTGAGATGGGGGTTCTTGATGTTATATGCATTAATACTGGATTATTAGTCAGATGTGTCGCTAAATGGAATCATGTCAGCGCGGCGTTTTTGGCAAGGAACATCACGTCGCGGCGCAGATTGCCGGATGACAGGCCGGCGATATCGCAGACAGGGACAGACTCATTACATAATAATGCAGTAGAGGTTCGTTTTGACTCCTTCAGATGCCATGCCGGCGCCGCAAGCGCGCCATGCCATTCCGCCCGGTGCGGGAGCGCTGTTCTTCATCCAGATCTTCGCCACGCTGGGTTTCGCCGTGCTCTACTCTACGCTGGTGCTGTACGCCACCAAGCGGCTGGGCTTCAACGAAAGCAGCGCCAACGCCATGATGGGCGTGTTCGGCGCCTTCAACTATGGTCTGCATATGTTCGGCGGCTACCTCGGCGGCCGTTTCCTCAGCAACCGCAACCTGTTCGTGCTCGGCATGGTATTGCAGGTGATCGGCTGTGCGCTGATTGCCGTCGCGGGCGTGTGGGGGCTGTACTGGGGGCTGGCGATGTTCCTGACCGGCAGCGGCCTCAACGTCACCTGCATCAATATGATGCTCACCCAGCGTTTCAAACCGGACGACGATCGGCGCGAATCGGCGTTCCTGTGGAACTACGCCGGCATGAACCTCGGGTTCTTCGTCGGCTTTACCGTGGCCGGTTATTTCCAACTGACGGAAAACTACCGCGCGCTGTTCCTGTTTGCCACGCTGGGCAACGCCGCGGCGATCATCGTCGCCGTCTGCCGCTGGCGCATTCTGGCGGATCTCAATACGCCGCTGCACGGCGCCAGCCGCAGCCAATACCGCTGGCGTATGCTGGTCGGGCTGGCGGTGCTGGTGGCGCTAGTGCCGATCATCCGCGTGATGCTGACCCACGCCGAGTTCAGCGGCCACTTCGTGATCGTGCTCGGTGCGTTGATCTTCCTGATGCTGTGCGTGGTGACGCTGCGCCACCATCCGCGCGATGAGCGCCGCAGAATGGCGGCCTATCTGATCCTGGCGCTGGGGGCGCTGGTGTTCTGGGCGCTGTATCAGCTGGCACCGATGGGGCTGATGCTGTTCTCCGAGCACAACATCAACCTTAACGTTTACGGCATTCAGGTGGCGCCGCAGTGGATCCAGAACATCAACACGCTGGTGATCGTGGTGGGCGGCCCGCTGCTCGCCTGGTGGTTCAACCGTCTGCGCGCTCGCGGTTGCAACATCGACATTCCGCTGCAGTTCTCCGGCTCGCTGTTCTGCATCGGGCTGGGCATGCTGGTGCTGCCGCTGGGCATCAGCATGGCGGGCGGCGACGGGCTGGTGGCGTTCAAATGGATCGTCATCAGCTATGTGCTGCAAAGCGTCGGTGAATTGATGATCTCGCCGATCGGTTACGCGATGATTGGCAAGCTGGCGCCGCCGCGCTATCAGGGCGTGATGATGGGCTGCTGGATGATGGTGACCGGCGTCGCCTCGGTGCTGGCGGGCTACGTCTCCGGCCTGATGCCGGAAAACAGCGGCAGCACGCCGCTGCAAACCAACCCCGGCTACAGCGAAATCTTCAGCGCGCTGGGCTGGGGGGCGACGGGCGTCGGCGTGGCGATGCTGATCCTCATTCCGCTGCTGCGGCGACTTATCCGGCGCGATGGCCCGTCCGCCGCCTGATTGGCGAGTATGCACAACAGCCCCACTGGTCGGGGCTGTTTTCATTTTGGGCTTTAACGCTTGCATCCGGCGGCGAATCGCGGAAGGCTGGAGGAAAACCAATAAAAACAAACCGGAGCCCGCAGAATGAACATCATTTATTACCACCCCTTGTTTAACGCCCAGGAATGGCTGGCCGGCATCAAGCAGCGCCTGCCGCAGGCTGAGATCCGCGAGTGGCAGCGCGGCGACGAGCGGCCGGCCGATTACGCGCTGGTGTGGCGCCCGCCGCACGAGATGCTGGCCAACCGCCGCGATCTGAAAGCGGTGTTCGCCCTCGGCGCCGGCGTCGACGCCATTCTCGATCAGGAGCGCAAACACCCCGGCACGCTGCCAGCCGGCGTGCCGCTGCTGCGGCTGGAAGATACCGGCATGGCGCAGCAGATGCAGGAATACGCGCTGAGCTATGTGCTGCGCTATTTCCGCCGTTTCGACGAGTATCAGGCGCTGCAGCAGCGGCAGGAGTGGCAGCCGCTCGATCCGCACTCGCTGGAGGATTTCACCATCGGCATCCTCGGCGCCGGCGTGCTGGGGCAGAGCGTGGCGCGCAAGCTGACCGAGTTTGGCTTCAGCGTGCGCTGCTGGAGCCGCAGCGCCAAACAGTTAGACGGCGTGCAAAGCTTTGCCGGAGAGGCGCAGCGCGCGGCCTTCCTCGACGGCGTCAAACTGCTGATC
This sequence comes from Serratia sp. Ae19-1, assembly GCF_059801225.1. Classification (NCBI taxonomy): domain Bacteria; kingdom Pseudomonadati; phylum Pseudomonadota; class Gammaproteobacteria; order Enterobacterales; family Yersiniaceae; genus Serratia; species Serratia sp. Ae19-1. The sequence continues at coordinate 1,107,886 of NZ_JBCHWD010000001.1, forward strand.
AACCTGCTGCCCAATACGCCGGAGACTCTCGGCATCCTCAACCGCGAGCTGTTCGCGCAGCTGCAGCCGGGCGCCTATCTCATCAACATCGCGCGTGGCGCGCATCTGGTGGAAGCCGATCTGCTGGCGGCGCTCGAGCAGGGGCAGCTGGCCGCCGCCACGCTGGACGTGTTCGCCCGCGAACCGCTGCCGCAGGATCACCCGTTCTGGCGTCATCCGCGTGTCACCATTACCCCGCATATTGCTGCCATCACGTTGCCGCAGCAGGCGATGGATCAGATCGCCGCCAACATTCGCGCGCTGGAGGCGGGGCATGCCCCGGCCGGTGTGGTCGACAGGCAACGGGGTTACTGATCCTTCAGCCGCCGTTCGGTAACTGATAAGCTGTTATCGTCATCGCGCCTGCCCGTACCTTTGCGGGCGGGCCCTCTGGAAGGAGAAACAATGTACCCCGTTGATTTGCATATGCACACCGTCGCCAGCACCCACGCCTACAGCACGCTGCACGATTACATCGCCGAAGCCCAGCAGAAGGGCATCAAACTGTTCGCCATCACCGATCACGGCCCGGACATGGCCGATGCGCCACACTATTGGCACTTCATGAACATGCACGTGTGGCCGCGCCTGGTGAACGGCGTGGGCATCTTGCGCGGTATCGAAGCCAACATCAAAAACCTGCAGGGCGACATCGACTGCACCGGCCCGATGCTGACTGCCACTGACGTGATCATCGCCGGTTTCCATGAGCCGGTGTTTGCGCCGCAGGATAAAGCGTCCAATACTGAAGCGATGATCGCCGCGATGGCGCAGGGAGACGTGCATATCATCAGCCACCCCGGCAACCCGCGTTACCCGATCGACATTCCCGCCGTTGCGGCGGCGGCGGCCAAATACGAAGTGGCGCTGGAGCTGAATAACTCGTCGTTCACCCACTCCCGCAAGGGCAGCGAGGCCAATTGCCGGGCGATCGCCGCCGCGGTACGCGACGCCGGCGGCTGGCTGGCGCTGGGTTCGGATTCGCACGTCGCTTTTTCACTGGGTAATTTCGAGCACTGCGAGCGCATCATCGAAGAGGTGGGCTTCCCGCAGGAGCGCATTCTCAACGTCAGCCCGCGCCGGTTGCTGGATTTTCTCGAGCGGCGCGGCAAGCCGGCGATTGCGGAATTGGCCGATTTGTGACATCGTCCCGGCAAAATTTTCCGTATTGTATAAGGCATTATCATGAATGAGTTTTCCATTGTCTGCCGCGTGCTGGGTACGCTGTTCTATCGCCAGCCGCAGGATCCGCTGTTGGTGCCGCTGTTCGCCTTGATCAAAGAGGGCAAGCTGCAGCAACACTGGCCGCTGGAGCAGGATGACCTGCTGAAGCGCCTGCAGCAGGGTTGCGACGTCAACCAACTGGCGACCGACTTCAACGCGATGTTCGTCGGCAGCGAATGCAGCGTGTCGCCGTTCCGCTCCGACTACGTCGAAGGTGCCAGCGAAGCGGAAGTGCGCACCTTCCTGCAGCAGCGCGGCATGCCGCTGGCGGAGGCGCCGGCCGACCATTTCGGCCAGCTGCTGCTGGCCGCTTCCTGGCTGGAAGATCAATCGCAGGAAGATGAAGCGCAGGCGCAGATCGCCCTGTTCGACGAGTTTCTGCTGCCGTGGTGCGGCCGCTTCCTCGGCAAAGTGGAAGCGCACGCCACCACCGGTTTCTACCGCACGCTGGCGCTGATGACCCGCGATGCCATCCAGGCAATGCGCGACGAGCTGGCGGAGTACGAGCAGGACGACGAAGCGGGCGACGAAGAAGCGTAACGCCGCAGCCCATCAAGGCGGGCCGTCCGGCCCGCCGATCCGCTAAACACAGGTTTGCATCCCCCAGACGTAAATTGACAAAAGATCCCCTAATCTGGCGGTTTACCGTCGGTTCGGCCGCGCCTGCGCGCCGCGCTTTTTCACGCAAGGGGTAGATGATGAAAAGTAACTGGATGCAGCAGATTCAAACGTTGATCGGGCAGAAGGCCGGCGCGATGGGCGGGGCGGAAGGCATCGGCAAGCTGCTGGCGCCCACGGCGCTGGGCGGTCTGGTCGGCGTGCTGTTGGCCAACAAATCCTCGCGTAAGCTGGTGGGCAAGTTCGGCAAAAATGCGCTGATCATCGGCGGCAGCGCGGCGGTGGGCGCGGTGCTGTGGAACAAGTATAAGCAGCGGGTGAAAGAGAACCATCAGGACGAACCGCAGTTCGGTTTGCAAACCACGCCGGTGGATCTGCGCGCCAAACGTTTGGTGCAGGCGCTGGTGTTCGCCGCCAAGAGCGACGGCCATATCGATGCCGACGAACAGCGCGCCATCGATCACAGCCTGGCGCAGCTGCAGGTGGGGGAAGAGGCGCAGGGCTGGGTGCAGGAAGCGCTCGATCAACCGCTCAACCCGGAATTGATCGCCCGCAGCGTGCAAAATGAAGACGAGGCGCTGGAGGTTTACTACCTGAGCTGTCTGGTGATCGACGTCGACCACTTTATGGAGCGCGGCTACCTCGATGCGCTGGCGCAGGCGCTGAAGATCCCGGCGGACGTCAAGCAGGGCATCGAGAGCGAGGTCAACGAGAAAAAGCGCGAGCTGGCGTAGCGGCGCTTGGCAAGCCGGGGGGAATCGTGTCACTCTTGCCGCAATCTATGTAAGCGGATGATTTAGCAATGATGACCCCACCGAAAGCGGAAAAACGTCCTTATCCCATCACCATCCACGGCGACACGCGCGTGGATGATTACTACTGGCTGCGCGACGACGAGCGCGCAGACCGCCAGGTGCTGGACTACCTGCAGGCGGAGAACGCCTACACCGATGCGATGCTGAAGCCGCAGCAGGCGCTGCGCGAAACTCTGTATGAAGAGATGGTGGCGCGCATTCCGCAGCAGGAACATTCGGTGCCTTACGTGCGCCACGGCTACCGCTATCAGACGCGCTACGAGCCGGGTAACGAATACGCGATTTCCGTGCGCCAGCCGCAGGCCGAGAGTGAGCAGTGGGATGTGCTTATCGACGGCAACCAACGCGCCGAGAACCACGAGTTTTACACCCTGGGCGGGCTGGACGTCAGTCCAGACAATCAGCGGCTGGGGGTAGCGGAAGATTTCCTGTCGCGCCGCCAGTACGACATTCGCTTCAAGAACCTGGCCGACGGCAGCTGGGCGGACGAAGTGTTGGAAAATACCTCCGGCAGCTTCGAGTGGGCTAACGACTCCTCGACGGTGTACTACGTGCGCAAGCACGCCAAGACGCTGTTGCCGTATCAGGTTTATCGCCACGTAGTCGGCAGCGATCCGCAGCAGGACGAGCTGATTTACGAAGAGCAGGACGATACCTTCTACGTTGGGCTGGAGAAGACCACCTCCGAGCGCTTTATTCTGATCCACCTGAGCAGCACCACCACCTCGGAGATCCTGCTGCTGGACGCCGATCGCGCGGACGCCAAGCCGCAGCTGTTCGTGCCGCGCCGCAAGGATCACGAGTACGCCATCGATCACTATCACCAGCATTTCTATATTCGCTCCAACAAGGACGGCAAGAACTTCGGCCTGTACCAAAGCGAGCAGGCCGATGAAGCGCAGTGGCAGACGCTGATCGCCCCGCGCGCCGACGTGATGCTGGAGGGCTTCAGCCTGTTCCGCGACTGGCTGGTGGTGGAAGAGCGCAATGCCGGCCTGACGCTGCTGCGCCAGATCCACTGGCAAAGCGGCGAAGAGAAGCGCATCGCCTTCGACGATCCGACCTACACCACCTGGCTGGCGTACAACCCGGATCCGGAAACCGCGCTGTTGCGCTACGGCTATTCGTCGATGACTACCCCGACCACGCTGTATGAGCTGAACATGGACAGCGGCGAGCGGACGATGCTCAAGCAGCAGGAAGTGAAGAACTTCACGCCGGAAAACTACCGCAGCGAGCGGGTGTGGGTGAAAGCGCGCGACGGCGTCGAGGTGCCGGTCTCGCTGGTGTATCGCCAGGACTGCTTCCAGCGTGGCGCCAACCCGCTGATGGTGTACGGTTACGGCTCTTACGGCAGCAGCATGGATCCGGCGTTCAGCGCCAGCCGCCTGAGCCTGCTGGATCGCGGCTTCGTGTTCGCGCTGGCGCACATTCGCGGCGGCGGCGAGCTGGGGCAGCTGTGGTATGAAGACGGCAAGTTGTTCAACAAGCAGAACACCTTCAACGACTTTATCGACGTGACCGAAACGCTGGTCGCCCAGGGGTACGGCGACGGCAAACGGGTGTTCGCCATGGGCGGCAGCGCCGGCGGCCTGCTGATGGGCGCGGTGATCAACCAGGCGCCGCAGCTGTTCCACGGTGTGGTGGCGCAGGTGCCGTTCGTCGACGTGGTGACCACCATGCTGGATGAGACCATTCCGCTGACCACCGGCGAATACGACGAGTGGGGCAACCCGAACGAGCAGGCCTATTACGACTACATCAAGCAGTACAGCCCGTACGATCAGGTGAAGGCGCAGGCATACCCGCATCTGCTGGTGACCACCGGCCTGCACGATTCGCAGGTGCAATATTGGGAGCCGGCCAAGTGGGTGGCCAAGCTGCGCGAGCTGAAAACCGACGATCGGCAGCTGCTGCTGTATACCGACATGGATGCCGGCCACGGCGGCAAATCCGGCCGCTTCAAGGCCTATGAGGATATTGCGCTGGAGTACGCCTTCATTCTGGCGCTGGCGGAGTAACGGCGAACAGCGGGCGGCCTGCGCCGCCTGCTGTGCTAGCCAATCAGATAGTATTTCAGCGTGTGTTTCATGTCCGGGCTCAGATCGTCGATGGATTTCAGCATCCAGCGCAGATAGCCGGGATCTTCCTGGGCGATGCGATCGATCTCCTGCCCGCGATACTTGCCGAATTTGAACTTCTTCAACAGCACCGGTTGTTCGGTGATCTGCACCATTTGCTCCGGCGTCCAACCCGAATCCTTGATGATGCGCTGCAGCAGCGTGGCGGTGACGTAGCAGTCGTACAGTGCACGGTGCGGGTACAGCGTGGCGTCAGCCGGCAGCTGCACGTCCAGGTTCAGCGCGTAGCGCAGATATTGGTTGCCGTACTTGATGTCCGGATACAGCGTGCGCGCCAGCTTGAGGGTGCATATCCAGGCGCCGTTCATCTCCGGCAGCACGCCGCGATCGAAAGCGGCGTTGTGTGCCACATAGTAGGGGCTGCCCTGATAGCGGCCGATCGCCACCGCGATGCGCGGTTTGCCTTCCACCATTTGCTCGGTGATGTGGTGAATCGCCATCGCGTCGAGGCTAATGGGGCGATCCGGGCTGATCAGATCGCTCATCGGGTTGGTTAACTGGCCGTCGAGCAGATCGAGGGAGGCCACTTCCACCACGCCGCCGTCCAGTCCGCAGGTCTCGGTATCTATTACGCGTAACGTCATGCTTTCCTCCGCGTTGCCGTCAGGCTTTAGCTTAACCGGCACAGGCGGCCGTGCCAACCGTCGGCGCTCCTACTCGCGATGACCAGCCCGGGGGCGTCGCCCGGCGCGGCAATCAGGCGCTCTCCCGTTTCATCCCAGATGGCGCTGCGGCCCGCCGGGATCCAGCCGCCGGTCGGTGCCGCATGGTTGGCCATCAGCGTGAGCATGCCGTAACGTCGGGCATAGCCCGCCAGCGCAGCGCTGTCTTTCGCGTAACCCGCTTCAGAGATCAGTACGCCGGCGGCATAAATATGCGCACCCGCCTGTGCGGCGGCACTGGCATGAGCGGGTTGCGAGGTGTCGGCGCAGATAGCCAGCGCGATGCGTTGCTGGTGCATTGCCAGCAACGAGCCGCCCACACCGGGCGAGAAGTATTGCTGTTCCGCGCCGTGCAGATGCTGTTTGGTATAGGTGGCTAGCGCGCCGCTGGGGCGAAAAATCAAGGCGGCGATATACAATGCCGGGCCGCTGCGTAAGGGCGCGCCGACGATGATCGTCATCTGTCGCGCTCGCGCCGCCGCACTGAGCGGCTGCAGGCGGGGATCATCCAGAGTCAGCGCCAATGCAGGCGCCTCGGCCAACTCATAGCCGCTCAGCGACAGTTCGGGAAAAACCAGCAGCTGCACCTGCCGATCGGCTGCCTGCGCGATAAATTCAAGATGACGCTCAAGATTGCAGGCGATATCGGCCGCGGCGGCGGGGTATTGGGCGGCAGCGAGGGTGAAGCGGGGCATCGGCCATCTCTCCTGTAAGGCAATAAAAAACCCGCCTTGGCGGGTTTAATGACGGATGGAAGGACGCTTACTCACCAGACGGATGCGCTTTTTTGGCGCGTTTCTCCGCACGTTTCTCTGCTGGGGTTTTCAACGGCTTCTTCTTCGCATTTTTTTTGCTATCCATTCCCTTACTCATGATGGCCTCTCGTTACCTATGATTGGGTGGCTTGCTCAGCCATTAACCGCCTAAAGCCGGCAGGATGCAAGCGACAAAGTGCGAATTGCTCTTAACCGGCTGTTTGCACGTGAAATTTTGTTTTTGGATGACCGGGTGATAAAAATAATTATTATGTTATAATATTACACTTTTGATGTTCGGAGAACGCAATGACTGTGATGGCATTACCGGATGCGCAGCAACTGCTGGCCATGCCGGATTCTGATTATATGAACTCGGTTCAACGGGCGTTTTTCCGTCAGCTGCTGCAGGATGAGCGGCAAAAGCTGCTGTTGCATATCGATGAGCTGAAGAGCGAGATCGACGGCGGCGAAGCGACGGGCGATGAGGCCGACAAGGCGGCGCGCGAAGAGGATCTGCGCTTGCTGTTCCGCCAGTTGGATCGCGAAAGCCGCCTGCTGCCGAAAATCGATGCGGCGCTGGCGCGTTTGCAGAACGGCGAATACGGCTACTGCCGCGAAACCGGCGAACCCATCGGGCTGGCGCGCTTGCTGCTGCGCCCGACGGCGGAGCTGAGTATCGAGGCGAAAACCGCGCAGGAGATGCGCGAGCCGCATATGCGTAAAAGCGGGTAAGTATCACAAGGCCTGAACTGATCGGGCCTGTGGGCGTTTTGCAAGCAGGTCGTTGTGATTTTGAGCAAACGCGCGCCGAGTTCCCGGCGCGCGTTTGAGTTTTCAGGTTTTACCGTTGACCTGCCGGGCGGCTTCCGCTTTGATGAAAGCATGACTCACAGAGAGACGGAAAGCGCCATGGAACAATTACGAGGTTTGTACCCGCCGTTAGCGGCATACGACAGCGGTTGGCTGGACACTGGGGATGGCCACCGGATCTACTGGGAGCTGAGCGGTAACCCGAACGGTAAGCCGGCGGTTTTCATTCACGGCGGGCCGGGCGGCGGCATCTCTCCGCACCATCGCCAGCTGTTCGATCCCGAACGCTATAAGGTGTTGCTGTTCGATCAGCGCGGCTGCGGCCGTTCCCGTCCGCACGCCAGCCTGGACAACAACACCACCTGGCATTTGGTGGCCGATATTGAGCGGCTGCGGGAAATGGCCGGCGTTGAGCAGTGGCTAGTGTTCGGCGGTTCCTGGGGTTCCACGCTGGCGCTTGCCTATGCGCAGACCCACTCGGAACGCGTCAGTGAAATGGTGCTGCGCGGCATCTTCACCCTGCGCAAGCAGGAGCTGCATTGGTATTACCAGGACGGCGCTTCGCGCTTCTTCCCGGATAAATGGGAGCGCGTGCTGTCCATTCTGTCGGATGACGAGCGCAAAGACGTGATCGCCGCCTACCGGCAGCGGCTGACCTCGGCCGATCCGCAGGTGCAGCTCGAAGCGGCCAAGCTGTGGAGCGTGTGGGAAGGGGAGACGGTTACGCTGCTGCCGAGCCGCGAGTCTGCGTCGTTCGGCGAGGATGATTTCGCGCTGGCGTTCGCCCGTATTGAAAACCACTACTTCACCCATCTGGGGTTCCTGGAAAGCGACGACCAGCTGCTGCGCAACGTGCCGCTGATCCGCCATATTCCGGCGGTGATCGTCCACGGCCGTTATGACATGGCCTGTCAGGTGCAGAACGCCTGGGATCTGGCCAAGGCCTGGCCGGAAGCGGAGTTGCATATCGTGGAAGGGGCGGGGCATTCGTATGACGAACCGGGCATCTTGCACCAACTGATGATCGCCACCGACCGGTTCGCCGGCAAGTGACGCAAAAAACCCGCCGTTAC
>NZ_JBCHWD010000010.1:0-169268 GCF_059801225.1 Serratia sp. Ae19-1
CGCGGCCCCGCGGCCACGCCTTTCTTCACTACCGATCGCCCCGCTACTTGCGTTTGAGCAGCATATACACGCTGATCAGCAGGAACAGCATGCTCGGCAGCAGCGCGCCCAGCACCGGCGGCATGCTGTATACCATGCTCAGCGGGCCGAAGATCTGATCCAGCACGTAGAACAGGAAGCCGAAGCTGATGCCGGTCACCACGCGGATGCCCATCGGCACGCTGCGCAGCGGGCCGAAGATGAACGACAGCGCCATCAGCATCATCACCGCCACCGACAGCGGCGAGAAGATTTTGCTCCACATGTTGAGCTGGTAACGGTTGGATTCCTGGCCGCTCTGCTTCAGGTACTTCACGTAGTTGTGCAGCCCGCTGATGGAAAGCGAATCCGGATCCAGCGCCACCACGCCCAGTTTGTCCGGGGTCAGGTTGGTTTTCCATTCGCCGGTCAGCGTCTGGGTACCGGTCACCTGTTTCGGGTTGGTCAGATCCGAGGTGTCCACCTGCGAAAGCTGCCACAGGCCGTTCTCGAAGCTGGCGGTGGCGGCATAGCGCACCGTCTCGAGGCGACGCTGATCGTTGAAGTGGTAGATGTTCACGCCGGAGAGTTCTTTATCGCCGGAGACGCGCTCGATGTAGATGAAGTCGTTGCCGTCCTTCGCCCACAGCCCGCTCTTGGTGGAGAGCAGCGAGCCGCCGTACATCTGCTGGGCGCGGTAGTTACGCGCCATCTGCTCGCCCTGCGGCGCTACCCACTCGCCGATCGCCATGGTCAGCAGCACCAGCGGAATGGCGGTTTTCATCACCGAGCCGGCGATCTGCAGGCGGGTAAAGCCGGAAGCCTGCATCACCACCAGTTCGCTGCGCGTCGCCAGTTGGCCCAGGCCGAGCAGCGCGCCAAGCAGCGCCGCCATCGGGAAGAAGATCTCGATGTCTTTCGGCACGCTCAGCAGGGTGTACATGCCGGCGCTCAGCGCGGTGTATTCGCCCTGGCCCACCTTGCGCAGCTGATCAACGAACTTGATGATGCCGGACAGCGACACCAGCATGAACAGCGTCATGATGATGGTGTTGAAAATCGTTTTACCGATATACCGGTCTAATACGCCAAACATCAGGCCGCTCCTCTCAGGCGTGCGCGCAGCTTGCGCATCGGCACGGTATCCCACAGGTTCAGCGCCAGCGCGATCGCGAAGTAAACGCCGTTAACCAGCCACAGCCACAGCATCGGATCCAGCTTGCCCTTGCCGGCGTTGGAGCGCAGCGAGGTCTGCAGCAGGAAGAAGATCAGATACAGCAGGATGGCCGGCAGCATGCTCAGCACGCGGCCCTGGCGCGGGTTCACCACGCTGAGCGGCACTACCAGCAGCGCCATCAGCGCCACCGAGACCACCAGCGTCAGGCGCCAGTGCAGCTCGGCGCGCGCGTCCGGATCGTCGGACTCCCACAGCGTCTGCATCGACATCTGTTCGGATTCGGTGTTATCCGCCGCCACGGTGCGGTGGCCAATCACCGCCTTGTAGTCGGTGAAGTCGGTAATGCGGAAGTCGCGCAGCAGCGCGGTGCCTTCAAAGCGGGTGCCCTTGTCGAGCGTCACCACCTGCGAGCCGTCTTTCTGCTGCACGATGTTGCCGTGCTCGGCCACCACCACCGACGGGCGTTGGTTGCCGTTCGGCCGCAGCTGCGCCAGGAACACGTCCTGGAAGGTGCTGCCCTTCACGTTGCCGATAAACAGCACCGCGTTGCCGTCCTGCGAGGGTTTGAACTGCCCTTCCGCCAGCCCGGCGATGCTCGGGTTGGCCTTGGCTTCGTTCACCACCACGTCCTGATAGCGCGAGGCCCAGGGGCCGGCCCAAAATACGTTCACCGCCGCGACCGCAGAGGTGAGCAGCGCCAGGATCATGGCGGCGATAATCAGGGTGCGTTTACCCAGCCCGCAGGCGTGCATGACGGTGATCTCGCTCTCGGTATACAACCGGCCAAGCGTCATCAGCAAGCCGAGAAACAGGCTCAAAGGCAGGATGAGCTGCGCCATTTTCGGCACGCCCAACGCGAGCAGAGAGAGAACTAAGTTTGTCGGGATATTGCCGTCCACCGCGTCGCCCAACACCCTGACCAAATTCTGACAAAAGAAGATCAGAAGCAGGATGAACAGGATGGCGATTTGGCTCTTGAGCGTTTCCCGTACCAGATATCTTATGATGATCACGCTTATTACGCCTGTGAAAACTTGTCTTTTTGCAGGAAAATCGATAATTTCATCGTTAATCCGCCATTTATTCTCATCATATGGCAACCTTCACAGCTAAAATAGTATTACAACATCAAGCCGTTTGGGTGTCCTATAGGAACTTGCTTATAGTCGCCAAAACAGAGCAATTTATGCCGTTCAGGTTAACATAATCCGTTAACTCAAATGGCAGGAGATCGTTACGGAGTCGGTTATTCTAGCCGTAGCGTCCGCCTTTGTCTTTAAGATTCAGGAGAGTGCATGGAGTTCAGTGTAAAAAGCGGTAGCCCGGAAAAACAGCGCAGTGCCTGTATTGTAGTCGGCGTTTTCGAACCGCGCCGCCTGTCCCCTATCGCAGAACAACTCGACAAAATCAGTGATGGTTATATCAGCGCATTACTGCGCCGTGGCGAACTGGAAGGCAAGGTCGGGCAGACGCTGCTACTGCACCATGTGCCCAACATTCTCTCCGAGCGCATCCTGCTGATCGGCTGCGGCAAAGAGCGCGAGCTCGATGAGCGCCAATACAAGCAGGTGATCCAGAAAACCATCAATACCCTCAACGACACCGGCTCGATGGAAGCGGTCTGCTTCCTGACCGAGCTGCACGTGAAAGGCCGCAACACCTACTGGAAAGTGCGTCAGGCGGTAGAAACCGCCAAAGAGACGCTCTACACCTTCGATCAGCTGAAAAGCAACAAGGTGGAGCCGCGTCGTCCGCTGCGCAAAATGGTGTTCAACGTGCCGACCCGCCGTGAGCTCACCAGCGGCGAGCGCGCGATTCAGCACGGCCTGGCGGTAGCTTCCGGCATCAAGGCGGCCAAAGATCTCGGCAACATGCCGCCGAACATCTGTAACGCCGGCTACCTGGCCTCGCAGGCCCGTCAGCTGGCGGACGCCTTCAGCACCAACATCACTACCCGCGTCATCGGCGAACAGCAGATGAAAGAGCTGGGCATGAACGCCTATCTGGCGGTCGGTGCCGGTTCGCAGAACGAATCATTGATGTCGGTGATGGAATATAAGGGCAACCCAAATCCGGACGCTAAGCCGATCGTGCTGGTCGGCAAAGGGCTGACCTTCGACTCCGGCGGCATCTCGATCAAACCGGCCGACGGCATGGACGAGATGAAATACGACATGTGCGGCGCGGCGACCGTGTACGGCGTGATGCGCGTGGTGGCTGAGCTGAACCTGCCGCTGAACGTGATCGGCGTGCTGGCCGGCTGTGAAAACATGCCGGGCGGCCGGGCGTATCGTCCGGGCGACGTGCTGACTACCATGTCCGGCCAGACCGTCGAGGTGCTCAACACCGACGCCGAAGGCCGTCTGGTGCTGTGCGATACCCTGACCTACGTCGAGCGCTTCGAGCCGGAGCTGGTGATCGACATCGCCACCCTGACCGGCGCCTGCGTGATCGCCTTGGGCCACCACATCACCGGCCTGATGTCGAACCACAATCCGCTGGCGCACGAGCTGCTGGGCGCTTCCGAGCAGGCCGGCGACCGCGCCTGGCGCCTGCCGATGGCCGACGAGTACTACGAGCAGTTGGACTCCAACTTCGCCGACATGGCGAACATCGGTGGCCGCCCTGGCGGCGCCATCACCGCCGCCTGCTTCCTGTCGCGCTTCACCCGCAAGTACACCTGGGCGCACCTGGATATCGCCGGCACCGCCTGGCGTTCCGGTAAAGCCAAGGGCGCGACCGGCCGCCCGGTGGCGCTGCTGTCGCAGTTCCTGCTCAACCGTGCAGGTCTGAACGGCGACGATTAAATCTGAGCGGTAATTCAGGTATAATCCCAAGGGGCACAGCATGCTGTGCCCCTACATTTTTTTATCGGCAGCGGTGGATCTTTAATGAAACAGGCGACGTTTTATTTGCTCGACAACGCGGAACCGTCAGGCGCGCTCAGCGCCCATGAGGCCGTGGCCTGCGCCGTTGCCGCCGAACGCTGGCGTTCCGGCAAGCGGGTGCTGATCGCCTGCGAGAGCCAGGAGCAGGCCCAGCGGCTGGACGAAGCGCTGTGGCAGCGCGAGCCGCATGAATTCGTGCCGCACAACCTGGCCGGCGAAGGGCCGCACTACGGCGCGCCGGTGGAACTGTGCTGGCCCGGTAAGCGCGGCAACGCCCCGCGCGATCTGCTGATCGCCCTGCTGCCGCAGTTTGCCGATTTTGCTACCGCTTTCCATGAAGTGGTAGACTTCGTTCCTTACGAAGACACTCTGAAACAGTTGGCGCGCGACCGTTACAAGGCCTATCGCAGCGTCGGCTTCCATTTGACCACGGCTACGCCGCCAACTCACTGAATACGATAAAGAATGGAAAAGACAAACAGTCAGCTCGACACCGCATACGACCCAAAACAGATCGAACAGAAGCTGTACGATCACTGGGAGAATCAGGGTTACTTCAAGCCGAACGGCGACACCAGCCAGGAAAGCTTCTGCATCATGATCCCGCCGCCGAACGTCACCGGCAGCCTGCACATGGGCCACGCGTTCCAGCAGACCATCATGGACACCATGATTCGCTATCAGCGCATGCAGGGTAAAAACACCCTGTGGCAGGCGGGCACCGACCACGCCGGCATCGCCACCCAGATGGTGGTAGAGCGCAAGATCGCCGCGGAAGAAGGCAAAACCCGCCACGACTACGGCCGTGACGCGTTCATCGACAAGATCTGGCAGTGGAAGGCGGAATCCGGCGGCACTATTACCCGTCAGATGCGCCGTCTGGGCAACTCCGTGGACTGGGAGCGCGAGCGCTTCACCATGGACGAAGGCCTGTCGAACGCGGTGCGCGAAGTGTTTGTCCGTCTGCACAAAGAAGACCTGATCTACCGCGGCAAGCGCCTGGTGAACTGGGATCCGAAGCTGCGCACCGCCATCTCCGATCTGGAAGTGGAAAACCGCGAGTCCAAAGGTTCCATGTGGCACCTGCGCTACCCGCTGGCCGACGGCGCGAAAACCGCCGAGGGCAAAGACTACCTGGTGGTCGCCACCACCCGTCCGGAAACCGTGCTGGGCGATACCGGCGTGGCCGTCAACCCGGAAGATCCGCGCTATAAGGACCTGATCGGCAAAGAGATCATTCTGCCGCTGGTCGGCCGCCGCATCCGCATCGTCGGCGACGAACACGCCGATATGGAAAAAGGCACCGGCTGCGTGAAGATCACCCCGGCGCACGATTTCAACGACTACGAAGTCGGCAAACGCCACGGCCTGCCGATGATCAACATTCTGACCTTCGACGGCGACATCCGTCAGGAAGCAGAAGTGTTCAACACCCTGGGCGAAATCTGCACCGACTACTGCAACGAGATCCCGGCCGAGTTCCGCGGCCTGGAGCGCTTCGCGGCGCGTAAAGCGGTAGTGGCCGCCTTCGACCAGCTGGGCCTGCTGGACGAGATCAAACCGCACGACCTGACGGTGCCTTACGGCGATCGCGGCGGCGTGGTGATCGAGCCGATGCTGACCGACCAATGGTACGTGCGCACCGCGCCGCTGGCCAAAGTGGCGGTGGAAGCGGTCGAACAGGGCGAAATCCAGTTCGTACCGAAGCAGTACGAAAACATGTACTTCAGCTGGATGCGCGACATTCAGGACTGGTGCATCTCGCGTCAGCTGTGGTGGGGCCACCGCATCCCGGCCTGGTACGACGTGAACGGCAAAGTCTACGTGGGCCGCAGCGAAGAAGAAGTGCGCAGCGAGAACAACCTGGGCGCCGACGTGGTGCTGACCCAGGACGAAGACGTGCTGGACACCTGGTTCTCGTCCGGCCTGTGGACCTTCTCCACCCTGGGCTGGCCGGAGCAGACCGAGGCGCTGAAAACCTTCCACCCGACCAGCGTGATGGTCAGCGGCTTCGACATCATCTTCTTCTGGATCGCGCGCATGATCATGCTGACCATGCACTTCATCAAGGATGAAAACGGCAAGCCGCAGGTGCCGTTCAAGACCGTCTACATGACCGGCCTGATCCGCGACGACGAAGGCCAGAAGATGTCCAAGTCGAAAGGCAACGTGATCGATCCGCTGGATATGGTCGACGGTATCTCGCTGGAAGATCTGCTGGAAAAACGCACCGGCAACATGATGCAGCCGCAGCTGGCGGAGAAAATCCGCAAGCGCACCGAGAAGCAATTCCCGAACGGCATCGAGCCGCACGGCACCGACGCCCTGCGCTTCACCCTGGCGGCGCTGGCCTCGACCGGCCGCGACATCAACTGGGACATGAAGCGCCTGGAAGGCTACCGCAACTTCTGTAACAAGCTGTGGAACGCCAGCCGCTTCGTACTGATGAACACCGAAGCGCACGACTGCGGCTTCAACGGCGGCGAGAAAGTGCTGTCGCTGGCGGATCGCTGGATCCTGGCCGAATTCAACCGCACGGTGAAAGCCTACCGCGAAGCGCTGGATACCTACCGCTTCGATCTGGCGGCCAACATCCTGTACGAATTCACCTGGAACCAGTTCTGCGACTGGTATCTGGAGCTGACCAAGCCTGTCGTGAGCAACGGCAGCGAAGCGGAACAGCGCGGCACCCGCCACACGCTGATCACCGTGCTGGAAGCGCTGCTGCGCCTGGCGCACCCGATCATTCCGTTCATCACCGAAACCATCTGGCAGCGCGTGAAGCCGCTGACCGGCACGACCGCAGATACCATCATGCTGCAGCCGTTCCCGGCCTACGACGCCGCGCTGGAAGACGAGCAGGCGCTGAACGATCTGGAGTGGATCAAGCAAACCATCATCGCCGTGCGCAACATCCGCGCCGAGATGAACATCGCGCCAAGCAAAGCGCTCGACGTGCTGCTGCGCAACTGCAGCGCCGACGCCCAGCGCCGCGTGCAGGAGAACCAGAGCTTTATCGCCCGTCTGGCGCGTCTGGAATCCATCGCGCTGCTGCCGGCCGGTGAGAAAGGCCCGGTCTCCGTCACCAAGCTGGTGGACGGCGCCGAGCTGCTGATCCCGATGGCCGGTTTCATCGACAAGGACGCCGAGATCGCGCGTCTGGCGAAAGAGATGGGCAAGCTGGATGCGGAAATCGCTTCGATCGAAGGCAAGCTGGCGAACGAAGGCTTCGTGGCGCGCGCGCCGGAAGCGGTAGTTGCCAAAGAGCGCGATCGTCTGGCGGCCTGCAAAGAAGGCAAAGTGAAGCTGCAGGAACAGCAGGCGACCATCGCCGCGCTGTAATCCACCGGCTCACGCCAACGCCTGAAAAACAGCGGGGTCTTCCCCGCTGTTTTTTTATCGCCGTTGCATCCGGGCCGGGTTAGATGTTATTACAAGATATTACTGCCGCAAGGACGCCGCCGGGAAATAACCCCGGCGCGTTTCGCGCTGCGATAAAAATGAAAAACGAACGTGGTCTCTTTCAATGGCGAGTGTAAACATGACAACAGCAACCCCGGCGCGCCTGCTGGTGCGCCCCATCACGGCGGAAGACAATCCCGCCATTGCTCACGTCATTCGCGAAGTCTCCGCCGAGCACGGCCTGACGGCGGATAAAGGCTATACCGTCTCCGATCCCAACCTGGATGCCCTGTATCAGCTCTACAGCCTGCCGCGCAGCGCTTACTGGGTGATCGAGGTGGACGGCCAGGTCGCCGGCGGCGGCGGCATCGCGCCGTTGCAGGGTGGCGCAGACGATATTTGCGAATTGCAGAAAATGTATTTCCTGCCGGTGTTGCGCGGCAAGGGATTGGCGAAACGCCTGGCGCTGCAGGCGCTGGATTTCGCCCGCCAGCACGGCTTCCGCTGTTGTTACCTCGAGACCACCGCCAGCCTGACGCAGGCCGTTGCGCTGTACGAACACCTTGGCTTCGAACACATCGACCACGCGATGGGCGCCACCGGCCACGTCGATTGCGAAGTCACCATGCTGAAAACGCTGTAATCCTTCCCCGCCTCTTCATCAGGGCGCAGCTTGCTGCGCCTTTTTTATTAATATCGCAATCAATCAGTAAAACTCGCTATAACGCCGTTTTTCAAGCAGATAAACTGACGTTAAAAACCACGATGTAAATTTAATGTGAAGTTCGTTAATAAATTAACGATCGTAAATTGACCACCTTTTCCCCCGAGCTACTCTTCCTGTATCTCAATCGCGCACGGAGAGCTGTCATGTCGGAAAATACCTTTGATTACATCATCGTCGGCGCCGGTTCCGCCGGCTGCGTGCTGGCGGCGCAGCTTATCCGCCGCACCCAGGCGCGGGTGCTGCTGCTGGAAGCCGGCGGCGACGACAATAACCTGTTCATCAAGATGCCGGCCGGGGTGGCCAAGATCATCGCCAAAAAGAGTTGGCCCTACGAAACGGAGCCGGAACCGCATGCCAATAACCGCCGCATGCAGATCGCGCAGGGCAAGGTGCTGGGCGGCAGCAGTTCGGTCAACGGCATGATCTACCTGCGCGGCCAGCCGCAAGATTACGACGACTGGGCCGAACGCTACGGCTGCACCGGCTGGAGCTACCGCGAGGTGTTGCCCTACTTCAAGCGCGCCGAGGCCAACGAAAGCCTGTCCGACGACTACCACGGCGCCGACGGGCTGCTGCCGGTCAGCGAGAATCGCTACCGCCACCCGCTCAGCATGGCGTTTATCCGCGCCGGCCAGGAGCTGAACCTGCCCTATCGCAACGACTTCAACGGCGACAGCCAGCACGGCGTCGGTTTCTACCAAACCACCACCCACAACGGCGAGCGCGCCAGCACCGCCCGCACCTACCTGAAGGCGGTGCGCGACGAACGGCGGCTGGTGGTGAAACTGAACGCCCTGGCGCACCGACTGACCTTCGAGGGTAACGTCGCCACCGGCGTGGTCTACAGCCAAAACGGCGGCACAGAAGTCACCGCCCGCGCCACCAAAGAGGTGATCGTCAGCGCCGGCGCGGTCGGCTCGCCGAAGCTGCTGATGTTGTCCGGCATCGGTCCGCGCGACCACCTGCAGCAGCTGGGCATCGAGGTGCGGGCGGATCTGCCGGTGGGCAAAAACTTTCACGACCATCTGCACATGTCGATCAACGTCAGCATCCGCGAGCCGATCAGCCTGTTCGGTGCCGATCGCGGCCTGCAGGCGCTGAGCCACGGCGCGCAGTGGCTGGCGTTTCGCAGCGGCGTGCTCTCGTCCAACGTGCTGGAAGGCGCCGCCTTCACCGACAGCCAGGGCGACGGCCGGCCGGACGTGCAGATCCACTTCCTGCCAATGTTGGACAACTGGGACGACGTGCCCGGCGAACCGCTGCCGAACATTCACGGTTTCACGCTCAAGGTCGGCTACCTGCAGCCGAAGGCACGCGGCGAAGTGCGGCTGCGCAGCAGCAACCCGCGCGATCCGGTCAAGCTGCACGCCAACTACCTCGGTCACCCGGACGATCTGGCCGGCAGCGTGCGCGCGGTGAAGTTCGGCCTCCGCTTCCTGCAAACCGCGGCGCTGAAGCCGCTGATCAAAGATCTGCTGATGCCGCAGCCGGAGTGGACGCGCGATGAGGCGCAGCTGGAAGAGTTCGTGCGAAACTTCTGCAAGACGGTGTATCACCCGGTGGGCAGTTGCCGCATGGGGCCGTCGCCGCAGGACGCGGTGACCGATCCGCAGTTACGGGTACACGGTTTCGAACAGCTGCGGGTGATCGACTGTTCGGTGATGCCGCAGGTCACCAGCGGCAACACCAATGCGCCGACCATCATGCTGGCGGAAAAGGCGGTGGATCTACTGCTGGGCGCGCCGCAGTAAGGGCGCGCCTCAACCTCAGGCGGCGGCGGGCACGCCGCTGTGGAAGCGCAGTTCGCTGTCCGGCGACAGGATCAGTTCAGCTTCGAGGCGGCCGAAATGCGCCACTCGTTCGCTGATGTCGCCGCCGGCGATCTGCTCGGCCAGCGTCAGGTAGTCCTGATAGTGGCGCGCTTCGGAGCGCAGCAGCGAGACGTAAAAGCGGTTCAGCTCGTCGTCCAGGTGCGGCGCCAGTTTGGCGAAACGTTCGCAGGATCGCGCTTCGATGTAGGCGCCGCAGATCAGTTTGTCGATCAGCGTCGCCGGATCGTGGGTGCGGATCTCGCGGATCATGCCCTTGGCGTAGCGGCTGGCGGTGATCTTGCGATACGGGATCCCGCGCGCCTGCATGATCTCCAGCACCTGCGAGAAGTGATGCAACTCTTCCTTGATCAACAGCACCATGCGATCCGCCAGATCCTGGCCGTAGGCCGAGCCGTTTTTCGGCAGGATCTTGCGGGTGAACTGGCCCTGGCGGAACAGCGTGTCCGGCGCGCCCTGCGCTTCGTGCAGAAACGCCTCGTAGGGCCGCAGCAGCGCCAACAGCGCGTCGCCGCTCTCTTTGTCCGCCACGTAGCGGCGGATCAGCCACATGCCGGTCTGCGCGGCTTTCAGCTCGCACACCAGGTGGTCGGTCAGCAACAGCTGCAGGTTTTCCGGACGGCGCGCAGCGTCGATCCAGGCGTCGGGGGTTTCACAGTGCAGGAAGCTTAAAATCGGGGCTAACAGGGATTGGTATGTCATGGCGTCATTGCCCTATGTATTTCAAGTTGCAGCTAAGCAGCCAGCTCACTCATCCCCAGGAGCTTACTTAGGTAAGTGACTGGGGTGAGGGAGTGCAGCCAACAACGCTGCAGCTTGAAAGACGACGGGGATATCAGGGGCCGGCGAAAGCCAGCCCACAGGTATTGATCGGAAAGGAATTAGTGGCGTTTGCCGTCGTCGTCTTCGTCGATGTAGTCGCCGTCTTCGTCATCCTCACCGTCTTCACCGTTCGGATCTTCGAAGTAGGTGCCCCAGCCGTCGTAGTTGACGCCGCAGCGTTCCGCCAGCGCCACCAGCTGCTCGACCTGGGCGTCGATCAGCTCGGCGTTCAGGCCGACTTCGCTGATCACGTCGCAGCACATCACCAGCGAACCGTCTTCCACTTCCAGCTCTTCGGCGTCGGTCACTTCGTAGCCCAGCTTGAAGGCTTCAACGGCGGCCTGCTCCAGAACCTCAAATTTCTCGGCGGACAGATGGTGCTCGATGGTGTAGAGCGCGTCCGGATCGCTGCCGTCTTCCAACAGCTCTTCGATGATCAGGCGGGTCTCTTCACGTTGTTCTTCCAGCAATTCGCGGTTTGCCATGCCTATATCCTCAAGTCAAATGGCCTTCATTCCTTCTATTTTCACACACCGCCGACGTTGCTTCCACGATAAACGTGAAAGATTTCCATGTTGGGGTTGAAATTGAATATTCATACATATAAAGTGAATTTTAATTCAATTACACAATCAGGGGATCGGACTATGAGCACCGGCAATGCGTTCTACCAACGTCACTTTCTGAGGTTAATGGATTTCACCCCCGCCGAACTGCAGGCGCTGCTGAAGCTGGCGGCCGATCTGAAACAGGCCAAAAAGCTGGGGCAGGAACAGCGCCGGCTGCAGGGCAAAAACATTGCGCTCATCTTCGAAAAAGACTCGACCCGTACGCGATGCTCTTTCGAAGTTGCCGCATTCGATCAGGGCGCACAGGTGACCTATCTCGGCCCAAGCGGCAGCCAGATCGGCCATAAAGAGTCGATGAAAGACACCGCCCGGGTGCTGGGCCGCTTGTACGACGGTATTCAGTATCGCGGCTACGGCCAGGCGCTGGTGGAAACCCTGGCGCAGCACGCCGGCGTGCCGGTGTGGAACGGCCTGACCGACGAGTTCCACCCTACTCAGCTGCTGGCGGATCTGCTCACCGTACAGGAGCATCTGCCGGGCAAGGCGCTGAGCGAGGTGAAGCTGGCGTACGTCGGCGACGCGCGCAACAACATGGGCAACACGCTGCTGGAAGCCGCCGCGCTGGCGGGCATGGATCTGCGGCTGGTGGCGCCGAAGGCCTGCTGGCCGCAGCCGGAGCTGGTGGCCGAGTGTCAGGCGCTGGCGCAGCAAACCGGCGCGAAACTCACCCTGACCGAAGACATCGCCGAAGGGGTGCAAGACGCCGACTTCCTCTACACCGACGTCTGGGTGTCGATGGGCGAACCGAAAGAGACCTGGCAGGAGCGTATCGCGCTGCTGCGGCCGTATCAGGTCAACATGGCGATGCTGAAGCTGACCGGCAACCCGAACGTGAAGTTCCTGCACTGCCTGCCGGCGTTCCACGACGACCAAACCACGCTCGGCAAGCAGATGGCGCAGCAGTACGATCTGCACGGCGGCATGGAAGTGACCGACGAGGTGTTCGAATCGGCGCACAGCGTGGTGTTCGATCAGGCGGAAAACCGGCTGCACACCATCAAGGCGGTGCTGGTCGCCACGCTGAGCGAAACGCTCTGACAATCCCCCCCCTCCGCCCTGGCGCCCCCGGCCAGGGCGGCTAATATATTCCTGGAATATCAAATAGCGGATTGACCTTTGCCCACCACCGGTAAAGGTTCTACCGTGACAGGCCGACGGCACCCGCGCCGTAAAAACCAACGATAACAAACCGTTCTCAGCGCCGCCTTGTGGCGCCTTCAGGGGATATACACCGATGAAAGCCAAACTCTTGCCGCTGTTCCTGCTCGCCGCCCTGCCCGCCACCGCGTTAGCCGCCACGCCGCCGAATACGCTGGTGGTGGTGCAATCGCTGGATGACATCGTCAGCCTCGATCCGGCGGAAGCCAACGAACTCTCCAGCATCCAGACGGTGCCCAGCCTGTATCAACGATTGGTGCAGGCGGATCGCGACGATCCGGCCAAGGTGGCACCGGTGCTGGCGGAAAGCTGGCAGAGCGATGCGGCGGCCAAAACGCTGACGGTGAAACTGCGGCCGCAGGCGGCGTTCGCCTCCGGCAACCCGCTGACCGCCGACGACGTGATCTTCTCCTACAGCCGCGCGGTCAAGATGAACAAGTCGCCGGCGTTCATCCTCAACGTGCTCGGCTGGCAGCCGGACAACATCGACGCGCAACTGAAGAAGATCGACGAACATACCGTGCAGCTGCGCTGGGTGGCGGACGTCAGCCCGGCGGTGGCGCTGAATATCCTCTCGACGCCGATCGCTTCGATCGTCGACAGCAAGGCGGCGCTGGCCAACGTCAAGGACGGCGACTTCGGCAACGCCTGGCTGAAAATGCACTCCGCCGGCAGCGGCCCGTTCAAGATGCGCGTCTATCAGCCGCACCAGGCGATCGTGCTGGACGCCAACCCATCGACGCCGGGCGACAAGCCGCAGCTGAAAAACATCATCATTAAAAACGTGCCGGACCCGGCCACCCGCCGCCTGCTGATCCAGCAGGGCGACGCCGATATCGCCCGCGAACTGGGCGCCGACCAGACCGATACGTTGAAGAACCAGCCCGGCGTCAAGGTGCTGGAGATCCCGTCCGCCGAGCAAAACTACCTGGTGTTCAACGCCGGCAACGGCGCCAATCCGCTGCTGGGCAACCCGGCCTTCTGGGAAGCGGCGCGCTACCTGGTGGATTATCAAGGCATCACGAAAGATCTGCTGAAGGGCCAATATTTCGTGCACCAGAGCTTCCTGCCGGTCGGCCTGCCGGGCGCGCTGGAGACCAACCCGTTCAGCTACGATCCGGCCAAGGCGAAAGCCATCCTGGCCAAGGCGGGGATCACCCACGCCGCCTTTACGCTGGACGTGGAGAACAAACCGCCGTTCATCACCATTGCGCAGGCGCTGCAGGGCAGCTTCGCCGCCGCCGGCGTGAAGGTCGAGCTGCTGCCGGCCGCCGGCAGCCAGGTTTACTCCCGCGTGCGCGCCAGACAGCACCAGGCGGCGATCCGCCTGTGGATCCCGGATTACTTCGATGCCCACTCCAACGCCAGCGCTTTCGCCTACAACGACGGCAAGAGCAGCACGGTGGCCGGGCTGAACGGCTGGCAAATCCCGCAGTTGAATAAGCAGACGCTGGCGGCGCTGGCCGAAGCCGATCCGGCCAAGCGCCGTGCGCTGTACACCGCCATGCAGCAGGAGCTGCAGCGCAGTTCGCCGTATGTGTTTATCGATCAGGCTAAAACCGAAGTGGTGCTGCGCGACAACGTCAAAGGCTATCAACAGGGGTTGAACGCCGACATGGTCTACTACGATCGCGTCAGCAAATAGCCGGCAGGTGGCCATCACCTGCCAATCGATTGCGGGGCGGCAAAAAACGGCGTTTTAACGCTTGCAGTGGCGAAAAGCGCGAGTATAATGCGCCACAATTTGCCAGGAGAAAGCATGAAAAACGACGTTTGTTTTGTTAGCCGCAATCGACAAAACCGACTGCCTATCGGCGGCCAGCTGCCGTTGTTTCTCCTGTTGCTAAACCGATCGTTTCAAGCCCCTCATTGAGGGGCTTTTTTTTGCCTTGAGAATATCCCAAAGTCCCGCGCCACGGGCACGCGTCGAGGAGGAGTGAAAAATGGCCAACCCGCTGTATCACAAACACATCATCTCTATTAACGATCTCAGCCGCGAGGATCTGGAGCTGGTGCTGCGCACCGCCGCCGGTCTGAAAGACAACCCGCAGCCGGAGCTGTTGAAACACAAGGTGATCGCCAGCTGCTTCTTTGAAGCCTCGACCCGTACCCGCCTGTCGTTCGAAACCTCGATGCACCGCCTCGGCGCCTCGGTGGTCGGTTTCGCCGACGGCAGCAACACCTCGCTCGGCAAGAAAGGCGAAACCCTGGCCGACACCATCTCGGTGATCAGCACCTACGTAGATGCCATCGTGATGCGCCACCCGCAGGAAGGCGCGGCGCGCATGGCTTCGGAGTTCTCCGGCAACGTGCCGGTGCTCAACGCCGGCGACGGCGCCAACCAGCACCCGACCCAAACCCTGCTGGATCTGTTCACCATCCAGGAAACCCAGGGCCGCCTGAGCAACCTCAGCATCGCCATGGTCGGCGACCTGAAGTACGGCCGCACCGTGCACTCGCTCACCCAGGCGCTGGCCAAGTTCGAAGGCAACCGCTTCTACTTCATCGCCCCGGACGCGTTGGCGATGCCGGCCTACATCCTGAAAATGCTGGACGAGAAAGGCATCGAGTACAGCCTGCACGGCAGCATTGAAGAAGTGGTGCCGGAGCTGGATATTCTCTACATGACCCGGGTGCAGAAAGAGCGCCTCGATCCGTCCGAGTACGCCAACGTGAAGGCGCAGTTCGTGCTGCGCGCCGCGGATCTGGCCGGCGCGCGCGCCAACCTCAAGGTGCTGCACCCGCTGCCGCGCATCGACGAGATCGCCACCGACGTGGATAAAACGCCGCACGCTTACTACTTCCAGCAGGCGGGCAACGGCATCTTCGCCCGCCAGGCGCTGCTGGCGCTGGTGCTCAACGCAGATTTGGCTCTTTAAGGGGGAACCGCCATGACTCATGACAACAAACTGCAGGTCGAAGCGATCAAATGCGGCACGGTGATCGACCACATTCCGGCGCAGATCGGTTTCAAACTGCTGACGCTGTTCAAGCTGACCGCCACCGACCAGCGCATCACCATCGGCCTGAACCTGCCTTCCAACGAGCTGGGCCGCAAGGATCTGATCAAGATCGAGAACACCTTCCTGACCGAGCAGCAGGCCAACCAGCTGGCGATGTACGCGCCGAAGGCCACGGTGAACCGCATCGATAACTATGAAGTGGTGCGCAAGCTGACTCTCAGCCTGCCGGACCACATCGACGGCGTGCTGACCTGCCCGAACGGCAACTGCATCAGCCGCAGCGAGCCGGTGGCGTCGAGCTTCAGCGTGAAGCCGCGCGATGGCGAAGTGCACCTGAAGTGCCGCTACTGCGAAAAAGAGTTCGAGCATCAGGTGGTGCTGCAGGCGGACTGAATTCTGCCCCTTTGCGGGAGCGGCGCTGTTAATCTGCGCGTCACTCCCTATAATGGATGCCTGAAAATAACTCTACCCACGTTGCTACCCACCGAATTTTACGCTGCGGCCGACCGCGCGGCGGCGTGAAAGACAACGGGTCTATCAGGAGAAAACATGTCACGTAACATCAGCACTGAACTCGCCCCGGCAGCCATTGGTCCTTATGTACAGGGCGTTGATCTGGGCAGCATGATCATCACTTCCGGCCAGATCCCGGTCGATCCGAAAACCGGCGCCGTCGCCGACGACGTGGCCGCTCAGGCGCGCCAGTCGCTGGAAAACGTCAAAGCGATCGTCGAAGCCGCCGGCCTGAACGTTGCCGACATCGTGAAAACCACCGTGTTCGTGAAAGACCTGAACGACTTCGCCACCGTCAACGCCGCGTACGAAGCCTTCTTCACCGAGCACAGCGCGCCGTTCCCGGCCCGCTCCTGCGTGGAAGTGGCGCGTCTGCCGAAAGACGTGAAGATCGAAATCGAAGCCATCGCCGTGCGTCGTTAATCGACACGTACGCGCATCACGGCCAGTGCAGACTGGCCGTTTTTATTTGTCCTCACTCTGTTTTAAGACCACGCAGCAGCGCCTCCAGCGGGTATACCGCCGCAATCACCACTTCGTCGCGCGTCTGCGCCGCCGCATCCAGCTGGCGCTGCGCTTGCTCGACCTCGGCCCGGCTCAGCGGTTTGTCCTGCTGATGGCGCTCCAGCAGCGTTAAGCCCAGCGTGGCCAGGGTGCCGACGTCCTGCGCCACCGGCGCCAGATCCCGCAGCGTGCGGTTGCCCGCGATCGCCGTCTGCAGCGCCGCGCCGTTCGTCTGCCAGCGCTGCAGCCGTTCACGCAGCGCCTGCGCCGCGGCCTTATCGCGCTTGTCCTGCAACAAGGCCGCGACCTGGGCATGCATGGCGCGCACCGCCTCGCTTTCCGGCGGCAGCGCATCGGCAAAGCGGTTCAGCGGTTCGAACTGGTGATAGTTGCCGGCCTGGAACTTCAGGTGCTGGCGGGTGTAATACTGCGCCGGTTCCACCGCCTCGGCCAGGATCTGCAGCGGCGCGATCTGCACACTGTTGCTCAGGCGGGTGAATTCGCGCGCCGTTTCCGCATGTTGCTGCAGGCCGACCGACACCACCGACCAGGCGTCGATCGCCGCCAGCCGCCGGTACATGTTGCTTTCATCGGTGACGTCCTGCGCCGACCACAGCCGCTCCGCCACCGCGAAGGCGCGCGGCCACAGCTTGATATCGAGCAGCGGCGCGCGCACGTTTTCCGCCCACAGCGCCGCTTCGCCGCCGAGAATGTTGGCCTGCCCCTTCTCGTCCGGCACCACCGGCATCTTGCCCGCCGGCGCTGCAGCCAGTTTGTCACCGCTGGTGGGGTAACGCACGTTGCCGACCAGCGTATAGCCGCTGAGCTTGTCCTGCTGCAGCGTGAACACCGGCCGCGTGTCGCCCATCCAGGTATCGACGCGGAACGTCACTTGCTGCGGCGTGCGCCAGACGATGTCATGCAGCGCGCGGCGCGACTTGCCGTTGAAATCGATAAAGCCACGCCAGCCCTGCTTGCCCTCGATCAGCGTGAAGCTGCCTTCCACCGCGCTGCCCTTCAGGCGCGGCATGCTGAAACGCCAGCTTTGCGCCTGCTCGCCGGGCTGCACCGCCGTCTCGACCCCCAGCGGCTGCGGCAGAATTTCATTGCGGTAGTGATAGGCGGTGCTTTGCGGCTGATCGAGATAGAAACCGGTGGAGAGAATGCCTTGATAGCCGTCCTGGGCGCTGGCGCCCAGCGAGTCCTGCCCCTGCCAGGATTGAATGACGATCGAACGCGGCAGCGACGGATGGTAGATCTCATCCCAGCCAACCATCTGCCGCTGGTGCTTCTCGAGGATCTTTTCCAGCTTCTGGTTGAAGTAAGCCTGCAGCGCATGGGTATCCGCCAGCCCGTTCTTCTGCATAAACGCCTGAATCGACGGCGACGCCCGCCACTGGCTGGCGTCAACTTCATCGCCGCCAATGTGCAGATAAGGATCGGGAAAGATCGCCGCCAGTTCACCGACGATCGTGTCGACAAACTGATAAACCTCGTCACGGCTCGGATCGAGCGTCGGCTTATGCACACCCCACTCGCGCTCCATGCGATACGGCCCCGGCGCGCTCATCAGTTCGGGATAGGCCACCGCGATGCTGGAGGCGTGCCCCGGCATGTCGATCTCCGGCACCACGCGAATGCCGCGCGCCGTGGCGTAAGCCACCACCTGCCGCATTTGCTCGCGGGTGTAAAACTGGCCGTCGCTGGCCTGCTGCTGCAATTTGGGGTAATGCTCGGAGGCGAAGCGCCAGCCCTGATCGTCGCTCAGGTGCCAATGGAACACGTTGAGCTTGGCCGCCGCCATGCCGTCAAGCTGGCGCAGAATGTCCGGCAGCGGCAGGAAATGGCGCGCCGAATCCAGCAGCACGCCGCGCCACGGGAAGCGCGGCACGTCGCGGATATCCACCAGCGGCAGGAAGGTGTTTTGCCCGTCGGTCTGCAGCAGCTGCAGCAGGGTCTCCATGCCGCGCAGCGCGCCGAAGCGGGTGTTGGCGGTCAGCGTAGCGCCCTGCGCCGTAACCGCCAGCCGGTAGCTTTCGTCGCTGCCCGGCAGCGGCTGCGCCGCCACCCGGTCCTTGATCACCACCTTGATCGCCGCGCCGTTCGCTTCTTCCCTCGGCGCCAGCGTCCAGCCGGTCTGCAGTTCGATGCGCTGACGCCAGCGTGGCAAGGCGTCACCCAGATCGTCGCCCTGGAGGCTTAACGCCAGCCGGTGATCCAGCACCAGCTTGCCCGCCGGTTGCGTCACTTCCACCTGCTGCGGCCAGGGCATCAGCGGCAGATCGCCCGCCGGCTGCGCCAGCGCGCCGCAAGAAAGCCATAACGATGAAGCCAGTAGCGTATAACGGAAAGGTCTGTGCATCGGAAATTCCTCAGAGGAAAAAAACAAAATATCCCCAATGAATTTCAAACCACCGCTAGGCGATAAACAACAACGCGGTGGCTTGAAAGGCGCAGGGGAAAACAGCCAACGCTGTAGATAAAGACTCAGCACAGAACAGATGTCCAACCGTTGCGGTGAAAAAGCGGACGGGATCACAATTGCCCCCTCCCGGCCGGAGGGGGCGAACGGGTTATTGCCAGCCGTAGCGGCGCACGAACCAGCCTTTCACGCACTGGGTCAGCACCATGTAACCGGCGAGGATCAGCACCAGCCACGGGAAGTAGGCGAGCGGCAGCGCCTGCAGCTGCAGGAAGCCGGCCAGCGGCGAGAACACCAGGCCGATGCCGGTGGCGATCACCGCCAGCGTCATGATGCACAGCGGCCAGGACGGGCGGCTCTGGATAAACGGAATTTTGCGCGTGCGGATCATGTGCACGATCAGCGTTTGCGACAGCAGCCCTTCAACGAACCAGCCGGACTGGAACAGCGTCTGCATTTCCGGCGTATTGGCCTTGAATACCCACCACATCAGGCTGAAGGTCAGCACGTCGAAGATTGAACTGATCGGCCCAAAGAACACCATAAACCGCCCCAAATCGGCGGAGTTCCAGCGCTGCGGCTGGGTGATCTGATCGTCGTCGACGTTATCGAACGGGATGGCGATCTGCGAGATGTCGTACATCAGGTTCTGAATCAACAGGTGCAGCGGCAACATCGGCAGGAACGGCAGGAAGGCGCTGGCAATCAGCACGCTGAACACGTTACCGAAGTT
Organism: Serratia sp. Ae19-1; assembly: GCF_059801225.1. NCBI lineage: Bacteria > Pseudomonadati > Pseudomonadota > Gammaproteobacteria > Enterobacterales > Yersiniaceae > Serratia > Serratia sp. Ae19-1. Next base: position 19,786 of record NZ_JBCHWD010000010.1, read on the forward strand.
GGAGCTGGCGGTCATCTTGATGTATTTCAGCATGTTGGCGAAGGTGCGGCGCCCTTCGATCACCCCTTGCTCCAGCACCATCAAGCTTTTTTCCAGCAGAATGATGTCCGCCGCTTCCTTGGCGATATCCACCGCCGAATCGACGGAGATGCCGATGTCGGCCGCGCGCAGCGCCGGCGCATCGTTGATGCCGTCGCCCATAAAGCCCACCACGTGCCCCTGACGGCGCAGCAGTTTGACGATGCGCTCCTTGTGCAGCGGCGTCAGCTTGGCGAACACCGTGGTGCGCGCCGCCGCCTGCGCCAGCTGCTCGTCGTCCATCAGCTCGATCTCGCTGCCGCGCAGCAGGTGATCGGCCGCCAGCCCGACGTCCCGGCATACTTTGGCCGCCACCAGCTCGTTGTCGCCGGTGAGGATCTTCACCGTGACGCCGTTCTGTTTCAGCGCCGCCAGCGCCGGCGCGGTGCTCTCCTTCGGCGGATCGAGGAAGGCGACGTAACCTTCGAGGATCAGGTCCGATTCATCCGCCACGCCGTATTCATGGGTTTGCGCCGGCAGGATCTTGTTGGCCACCGCCACCACCCGCAGCCCCTGCTGGTTGAGATCGTCGGTGATGCGGCGAATGCGCGCCAGCAGCGCCTCGCTGAGCGGGATCACCTCATCTTCGTGGCGCACGTGGCTGCAAATCGCCAGCATCTCTTCCAGCGCGCCCTTGCACACCAGCTCGTGATACTCGTTGTCTTTGGCCACCACCACCGACATGCGGCGGCGCACAAAGTCGAACGGGATCTCATCCACCTTGCGGTAGTGCTGCAGCGCCTCCGGCTGCTGATTTTGCTCCGCGCAGCTCAGCACCGCCACGTCGAGCAGGTTTTTCAGCCCGGTCTGGTAGAAGCTGTTCAGCCAGGCGTAGCGCAGCACCCGCTCGCTGCTGGCGCCGAACACGTCGGTGTGGCGCTCCAGCACGATCTTGTCCTGGGTCAGGGTGCCGGTCTTGTCGGTGCACAGAATATCCATGGCGCCGAAGTTCTGGATGGCGTCCAGCCGTTTGACGATCACCTTCTGGCGCGACAGTTTCACCGCCCCTTTGGCCAGCGTCGAGGTGACGATCATCGGCAGCATTTCCGGCGTCAGCCCGACCGCCACCGACAGCGCGAACAGCGCCGCTTCCCACCAGTCGCCCTTGGTGTAGCCGTTGATCAGCAGCACGATCGGCGTCATTACCAGCATAAAGCGGATCAGCAGCCAGCTGACCTTGCTGATACCGTTCTGGAAGGCGTTCGGCTGCTCATCCTGGCTGGTGACACGCTGCGCCAGCTGGCCGAAATAGGTGCTGCCGCCGGTGCCGATCACCATCGCCAGCGCGGTGCCGCTGACCACGTTGGTGCCCATGAAGCACAGGTTCTGGCAATCGAGCGGATCGGCCGCCAGCGTCTGCGGCGCCGCAGATTTCTCCACCGGCAACGATTCGCCGGTCAGCGCCGCCTGGCTGATGAACAGATCCTTGGCCGACAGCACGCGCAGATCCGCTGGGATCATGTCGCCGGCCGCCAGCTTGATGATATCGCCCGGCACCAGCTGCGCGATCGGCAGCTCCACATGCTCGCTCCTGCCGGTGAGCGCATCGCTGCGGATCACCGTGGCGGTGTTGCTCACCATCGCTTTCAGCGCATCGGCCGCCCGGTTGGAGCGCGCCTCCTGGATGAAGTTCAGCAGCGTGGAGATCAGCACCATCAGCGCGATCACCAAGGCGCCGGTGAGATCCTCGGTGGCGTAAGAGATCATGCCGAGCGCGGTCAGCAGCAGATTGAACGGGTTGCGGTAGCAGTGCCAGAGGTGTTGCCACCAGGCCTCTTTCTGCTGATCGTCGATGACGTTCTCGCCGCAGCGTTGACGCACCTGTTCCGCCTCATGGGCGGTGATACCTTCCGGGTGGCTGTGGAAACGCTCAAACAGCTGCATCGTCTCTGCGGCGGCGCATTCCAGCCGCTGCTGCGCCAGGCCGGCCGGCATATCGCGCGCAGCGCCGCTGACGCTGTCCAGCAGGCTGTCGCGGCGCACCAAACGGCGCGGAAGGCCGCGGGCGAACAGGCCCAGCAGCTGACGGGGGAGTTTTTTCAGTTTCATGGTTCGCACCTCGTCGCCCGGTGCCTCACGGCAGCGGGTAAACGGGGATCGTCATCGGCCGGGCGGATGGCGGGCACGCCAAAAAGCCTCTGCCAATGCAGATCCTTATTCTTTTTTCAGCAGCAGGAGCGAACGACGAAGCGCGCGCCACCGGTTACCGTGATGTACTTCACCGGTAAAACAGCAGCGCCAGGCGGAGAGGTTTTACCGGAGAACCGAGTGAGTGTCTAAAGCAGTCGGGTCGGGGTCCATATGGGGTATAACCTCCGGTAAAGGGAAAAACAGAGCGGCAGGAGCGGCCGTTCATCGCAATGTCACAATCCCGTTTTGCATCAAGATCCGCGTCGGAAAATGAGCTATGCTGACGGGCATTCATTATTGGCCGTCAATTTACGCCTTACAACCTAAACGACAAGTAAACCATGCAAAACCGGCTGACCATCAAGGACATCGCACGCCTGAGCGGCGTAGGCAAATCCACCGTCTCACGCGTGCTGAACAATGAAGGCAGCGTGAGCCCGCAAACCCGTGAACGGGTGGAAGCGGTGATCCGTCAGCAAGGGTTTACCCCCTCCAAGTCGGCGCGCGCCATGCGCGGCCAGAGCGACAAGGTGGTGGGCATCATCGTTTCCCGTCTCGATTCGCCGTCGGAGAACCAGGCGGTGCGCACCATGCTGCCGCTGCTGTACCAGCAGGGCTTCGATCCGATCGTGATGGAGAGCCAGTTCGAAACCCGCCTGGTGCAGGAGCACCTGCACGTGCTGCACCAGCGCAACGTCGACGGGGTGATCCTGTTCGGCTTCACCGGCCTGACCGCGGCGATGCTCAAACCGTGGCAGGAAAAAATGGTGGTGATGGTGCGCGAATACGACGGCTTCTCGTCCGTCTGCTACGACGACGCCGGCGCGGTGAACCTGCTGATGGATCGTCTGTACCGGCAGGGGCATCGGCATATCGGCTATCTGGGGGTGCAGCTCAGCGACGCCACCACCGGCCAGCGCCGCTACCAGGCCTATCTCGACGCCTGTGAACGCCTCAAGCTCACGCCGCGCGCCACGCTGGGCGAGCTGAGTTACCAGAGCGGTTTCCAGCACGCCGCCGAAGTGATCGATGCGCACACCAGCGCGCTGATCTGCGCCTCCGACAGCATCGCCCTCGGCGCGATCAAATACCTGCAGCAACAGCCGGCGCGCGCCATTCAGGTGTGCGCCATCGGCAACACCCCGCTGCTCAGCTTCCTGTTCCCCGATACCCTGTCTGTCGAGTTCGGCTACGGCAGCGCCGGCCTGCTGGCCGCGCAGCAGCTGCTGGCGCAGCTCAGCGGTGAACAGGGGATCCGCCGCCTGGTGGTGCCCAGTAAACTTTCCTGACGATCTGCTTGGAAGTTGACCATTTTTTGTCATTTTGTGATCCTCGCCCCAAACCGGGAACGTTCCCATTTCATTCAAAAAGCCGAGTGGCTAAGCTTTGATCATTACTCAGTCAACACCTCTGCAGGTATCCCATAATGAGCAAAGTAAAACAGCAGGATATTGATCGCCTGATTGTTTTGGTCGGCGGCCGCGAGAATATCGCCACCGTCAGCCATTGCATTACCCGGCTGCGTTTCGTCCTCAATGACCCCAGCAAGGCCAGCCCAAAGGAAATCGAAGAGCTGCCGATGGTCAAAGGCTGCTTCACCAACGCCGGGCAGTTCCAGGTGGTGATCGGCACCGACGTCGGCGACTACTATCAGGCGCTGATCGCCAGCACCGGCGTCAACGAGTCCGACAAGGAACAGGCCAAGGTGGCGGCACGCCAGAACATGACCTGGACCGAGCGCACCATCTCCCACTTCGCCGAGATCTTCTTCCCGCTGCTGCCGGCGCTGATCAGCGGCGGTCTGATCCTCGGCTTCCGCAACGTGATCGGCGACATCCCGATGTCCGGCGGCCAAACGCTGGCGCAGATGCACCCGGCGTGGAAGACCGTTTACGACTTCCTGTGGCTGCTGGGTGAAGCGATCTTCATGTTCCTGCCGGTGGCCATCTGTTGGTCGACGGTGAAAAAGATGGGCGGCACGCCGGTGCTCGGCATCGTGCTGGGCGTGACCCTGGTGTCGCCGCAGCTGATGAACTCCTACCTGCTCGGCCAGCAAACGCCGGAAGTGTGGAACTTCGGCTGGTTCGTGATCCAGAAAGTGGGCTATCAGGCGCAGGTGATCCCGTCGATCCTGGCGGGGATGGCGCTGGGCTGGATCGAAACCCGGCTGAAAAAGATCGTCCCCGACTATCTCTATCTGGTGGTGGTGCCGGTGGTCTCGCTGCTGCTGGCGGTGTTCCTGGCGCACGCGCTGATCGGGCCGTTCGGCCGCATGATCGGCGACGGCGTCGCCTGGGCGGTGAAAGCGGTGATGACCGGCAGCTTCGCGCCGGTGGGCGCCGCGCTGTTCGGCTTCCTGTATGCGCCGCTGGTGATCACCGGCGTGCACCAGACCACGCTGGCCATCGACATGCAGATGATCCAGAGCATGGGCGGCACCCCGGTATGGCCGTTGATTGCGCTGTCCAACATCGCGCAGGCTTCGGCGGTGCTCGGCATCATCATCATCAGCCGCAAGGCCAACGAGCGTGAAATCTCGGTGCCGGCGGCGATCTCCGCCTATCTCGGCGTGACCGAACCGGCGATGTACGGCATCAACCTCAAATACCGCTTCCCGATGCTGTGCGCGATGATCGGCTCCGCAATCGCCGGCCTTATCTGCGGCCTGGATGGCGTGATGGCCAACGGCATCGGCGTCGGCGGCCTGCCGGGCATCCTGTCTATCAAACCGCAGTTCTGGCTGATTTACTCGCTGGCAATTCTGGTGGCGATCGTCATCCCGCTGGTGCTGACCATCATGGTCTACAAACGCAAGGCCGCCCGCGGCGAGCTGCCGGTTTAATTGACGCAACATGAATGTAGGAGCCTGCTCGCGCAGGCTCGTTGTCACGATTCAAAGGTATACAGCTATGAGCAACCCAATCCCCTGGTGGCAGAACGGCGTCATCTACCAAATTTATCCGAAGAGTTTTCAGGACAGCACCGGCAACGGCTACGGCGATTTGGCCGGCGTGACGCGGCGGCTGGACTATCTGCATGAACTGGGCGTCGACGCCATCTGGCTGACGCCGGTCTACGTATCGCCACAGGTGGACAATGGCTATGACGTGGCGGACTACTGCGCCATCGATCCGGCTTACGGCACCATGGCGGACTTCGAGCAGCTGGTCGCCGCTGCCCACCGGCGCGGTATCCGCATCGTGATGGACATGGTGTTCAACCACACCTCGACCGAGCATCCGTGGTTCAAGGCCGCGCAGGATCGCCACAGCCCGTATCGCCAGTTCTACGTCTGGCGCGACGGCGAGGGGGATACGCCGCCGAACAACTGGCGTTCCAAATTTGGCGGCAACGCCTGGCAGTGGCACGCCGACAGCGGCCAGTACTACCTGCACCTGTTCGCCGCCGAGCAGGCGGATCTCAACTGGGAACACCCGCCGGTGCGCGAAGAGCTGAAGAAAGTGTGTCAGTTCTGGGCGGACAAAGGCGTCGACGGCCTGCGCCTCGACGTGATCAACCTGGTGTCCAAACAGCAGGACTTCCCGTCCGACAGCCAGGGCGACGGCCGCCGCTTCTACACCGACGGCCCGCGCATCCACGAGTTCCTGCAGGAGATGAGCCGCGACGTGTTCCAGCCGCGCGGCCTGATGACGGTCGGCGAGATGTCCTCCACCACGCTCGAGCATTGCCAGCAATACGCGGCGCAGAGCGGCGAAGAGCTGTCGATGACCTTCAACTTCCACCACCTGAAGGTGGACTACGCCGGCGGCGAAAAATGGACGCGGGCGGCGCCGGATTATGTGGAGCTGAAGCAGATCTTCCGCCACTGGCAGCAAGGAATGCACAACCGCGCCTGGAACGCGCTGTTCTGGTGCAACCACGATCAGCCGCGCATCGTGTCGCGCTTCGGCGATGAAGGCGCACTGCGGCTGCCGGCCGCCAAAATGCTGGCGATGGTGCTGCACGGCATGCAGGGCACGCCTTATATCTACCAGGGTGAAGAGATCGGCATGACCAACCCCGGCTTCCGCGCCATTGAACAGTATCGCGACGTGGAAAGCCTGAACATGTACGCCGAACTGAGCGCTCAGGGCCGCAGCGATGCCGAACTGCTGGCGATCCTGGCCGACAAATCGCGCGACAACGGCCGCACGCCGATGCAATGGAGCGCCGCGCCGCACGCCGGTTTCACCACCGGCACGCCGTGGATCGGCTGCGCCGAGAACTACCCGCAGATCAACGCCGAAGCGGCGCTGGCCGACCTCGACTCGGTGTTTTACGCCTACCGCCAGCTGATCACCCTGCGCAAGCAGTACCCGCTGCTGACCCACGGCGACTATCAGGATCTGGCGCCGGAACACCCGGCGCTGTGGTGCTATCAGCGCAGCTGGAACGGCCAGCGCCTGCTGGTGGTGGCCAACCTGAGCCGCGAGCCGCAGGCCTGGACGGCGGCGGGCGTGGAGCCTTCCGCCCAGTGGCGCCCGCTGATGAGCAATTACAGCGACTCGGCAGACCAGCCGCAGGCGCTGACGCTACGGCCGTTCGAAGCGGTGTGGTGGCTGCTCGAAGACTAACCCCGCAGGGCGCGGCGAGCGCTGCGCCCTACAATTTCCCCAGCAGTGCCACCACCCCGGCGGCCTCTTGTGTCAGGCGCTCATCGCTCATGTCGAATACGCCCTGCACCAGATGCGGCGGCAGATAATCCATGCCGGTCAGGTTGGCCACGGCGTGGAACGGCAGCAGCAGATCCTGCACCGGATAACGATTGTACCCTTCCGCCGTATAGGCCTGCGCGTTGCCGCCGGTGCTCACCACCAGCTGCAGCGGTTTGCCGTGCAGTTGGGTGCCTTCGCTGCCGTAGGCGAAACCGTAGGTTAATACCGCATCCTGCCACTCGCTGAGGATCGCCGGCGAGCTGTACCAATAAAACGGGAACAACATCACTACCGCATCATGGCTCTGCAGCAGTTCCTGCTCGCGCGCCACGTCGATGCGGTAATCCGGGTAAGCGCGGATCAGTTCGTGAACGGTAACGTTGGGCAACGGGCTCAGCGCCGCGATCAGCGCTTTGTTGATGCGCGACTCGTCGGGGGTGCGGTGGGCGGTTAACACTAAAATGCGCGACATAACGATTCCTCGGTCATAAGAAGATGAGGGCATTTTTCCATTTCTGCCGCTTCGGGTGTAGGCTGTTAAAGGTCACTTCAATTTCAACCAAAAGTATCAACCACTATGTCGCTGCCCTTTGACGTGCACCGCCTGCTGCCGGCCTTCCTCGCCGCCGCACAGGCGCAAAATTTCTCCGCCGCCGCTCGCCAGCTGGGCGTGACGCCGGCGGCGGTCAGCAAAAACATCCGCGCGCTGGAAGAGAAGCTGGCGCTGCGGCTGTTTCAGCGCAACACCCACAATGTGCTGCTGACCGACGAGGGCAAAGCGCTGCTGGCGCAGGTGGCGCCGCTGTGGCAGGCGTTGGCGGCCACGCTGGAGAGCGCCGGCGGCGAGCGGCAGGCGCCGGCCGGGGTGGTGCGCGTCAGCATGATCCCCGGCTTCGGCCGCCAGATGCTGATGCCGTTGATCCCGCAATTTCTGGCGCGCTATCCGCAGATCGACCTCGATCTGTCGCTGGACGCCCGGGTGGTGAACCTGGTAGGCGAAGGCTTCGACGTCGGCATCGGCAGCCGGGTCGATCCCGACAGCCGGCTGGTGGCCCGCCCGCTCTACCCGATGCACATGGTGCTGGCGGCCTCGCCCGACTATCTGGCGCGGCGCGGTGAGCCGCAAACGCCGCACGATCTGCTGCGCCACGACTGCCTGCTGCACCGCAACCCGGGCAACGGCCGCCACGTCAAATGGCAGCTGCGCCATCAGGGCGAAACGCTGGCGCTGGATCTGAACGGCCGGCTGGTGGTGAGCCGGCCGGAGATGTTGCTGGATGCGGCGCTGGCCGGGCTCGGCATCGTCAACCTGGCGCGCTGGTACGTTGAAAAGCACTTCGAGCAAGGCACGCTGCGGCCGGTGCTGGCGCAATGCTGGCCGCGCCCGGTGCAGCTGTGGCTCTATTACGCCTCGGCGGATCTGCCGCCGCGGGTACGCGTCTGGGTCGACTTTCTGCTGGAACATTTTCGCGATCGGCCAACGGGCGATTGACGTCTGTTCAGCTTGCGCACGCTCTTCCGTTTTCCTTGTTCTACATCAAAAGAATCGCGCCAATATCTATATATAGTGCATTAAGAATTGCGAACACCTATATATAGTAGTTATCCACAAAATCATCCACACGTCGCCACAGCCCTTGCGCGCTGCGGCTTTGCCCTGTGGATAAGCGAAATTTGACGGTTGCTCGCCGCGTCAGGCGGGTATGAACGCTCCCTCGGGGAACAAGGAGTACAACGTGAAACCAGTAGTGATTAAGCGGGACGGTTGCCAGGTACCTTTTGACGAAGCGCGCATCGCGCAGGCCATCGAGCGCGCCGCGCTGGCGGTGGGCGTGGTCGACGCCGACTACTGCGCCACCGTCGCCCGCGTGGTCGCTCAGCGCATGGAGCAGCAGCCGCGCGTCGATATCCACGAGATCCAGCAGGCGGTGGAAAACCAGCTGATGGCCGGCGAGTACAAACAGCTGGCGCGCGCCTATATCGAATACCGCCACGATCGCGACGTGGCGCGCGAGCTGCGCGGCCGCCTGAACCAGGAGATTCGCGGCCTGGTCGAGCAAAGCAACCGCGCGCTGCTGAACGAGAACGCCAACAAGGACAGCAAGGTGATCCCCACCCAGCGCGACCTGCTGGCGGGCATCGTCGCCAAACACTACGCCAAGCAGCACATCCTGCCGCGCGACGTGGTGCTGGCCCATGAACGCGGCGAAATTCACTACCACGATCTCGACTACTCGCCGTTCTTCCCGATGTTCAACTGCATGCTGATCGATCTGAAAGGCATGCTGACCAACGGCTTCAAGATGGGCAACGCCGAAATCGAGCCGCCGAAGTCGATCTCCACCGCCACCGCCGTGACCGCGCAGATCATCGCCCAGGTCGCCAGCCATATCTATGGCGGCACCACCATCAACCGCATCGATGAAATTCTGGCGCCGTTCGTCGACGAGAGCTTCCGCAAACACCTGCAGGTGGCGGAAGAATGGCAGATCCCGGACGCCAAAGGCTATGCCATGGCGCGCACCGAGAAAGAGTGTTACGACGCCTTCCAGTCGCTGGAATACGAGGTTAACACCCTGCACACCGCCAACGGCCAGACGCCGTTCGTCACCTTCGGCTTCGGCCTCGGCACCAGCTGGGAGTCGCGCCTGATCCAACGCTCAATCCTGAAAAACCGCATCGCCGGGCTGGGCAAAAACCGCAAGACCGCCGTGTTCCCCAAACTGGTGTTCGCCATCCGCGACGGCCTCAACCACCAGTACGGCGATCCGAACTACGACATCAAGCAGTTGGCGCTGGAGTGCGCCAGCAAGCGCATGTACCCGGACATCCTCAACTACGATCAGGTGGTGAAGGTCACCGGCTCGTTCAAAACGCCGATGGGCTGCCGCAGCTTCCTTGGCACCTACGAGCAGGACGGCGAGCTGGTGCACGACGGCCGCAACAACATCGGCGTCATCAGCCTCAACCTGCCGCGCATCGCGCTGGAGGCGATGGGCGATGAATCGCGCTTCTGGACGCTGCTGGATCAGCGCCTGCAGCTGGCGAAAAAGGCGCTGATGACGCGCATCGCCCGGCTGGAAGGCATCAAGGCGCGGGTGGCGCCAATCTTGTACATGGAAGGCGCCTGCGGCGTGCGGCTCAAAGCCGACGACAACATCGCCGATATCTTCAAGAATGGCCGCGCTTCAATTTCGCTGGGCTACATCGGCCTGCACGAGACCATCAACGCGCTGTTCGGCGGCGAAAACCACGTGTATGACGACGGAGCGCTGCGCGCCAAAGCGGTGGCGATCGTCGCGCGGCTGCGCGCCGCCGTCGACGCCTGGAAGGAGGAGACCGGCTACGGCTTCAGCCTCTACAGTACGCCGAGCGAGAACCTGTGCGATCGCTTCTGCCGGCTGGACACCGCCGATTTCGGCGTGGTGCCAGGCGTCACCGACAAGGGCTATTACACCAACAGCTTCCACCTCGACGTGGAGAAGAAGGTCAATCCGTACGACAAGCTGGACTTCGAAGCGCCCTACCCGCCGTTGGCCAGCGGTGGCTTCATCTGCTACGGCGAATACCCGAACCTGCAGCACAACCTGAAGGCGCTGGAAGACGTGTGGGACTACAGCTACAGCCGGGTGCCTTACTACGGCACCAACACGCCGATCGACGAGTGCTACGAGTGCGGCTTCACCGGTGAATTCTCCTGCACCAGCAAAGGCTTCACCTGCCCGAAATGCGGCAACCACGACTCGGCCAAGGTCTCGGTCACCCGTCGGGTGTGCGGCTATCTCGGCAGCCCCGATGCCCGGCCGTTCAACGCCGGCAAGCAGGAAGAGGTGAAACGCCGGGTAAAACACCTCGGTAATGGGCAGCTCGGCTGAAAAGCGCCGTACAGTCTATGCAGAAGCCTGTTCATCAGGCGTGATTGTCGCCGCCAGTTTGCCTTCGGCCAGCGCGCACCAACCGCAGCGTACACGCAGTACGTGAGGATTGGGAGCACTGCCCGGAGGCAAGATGGCCAGTAAAATAGCCTGATGGGCAGGCCTCACATGAATTATCACCAGTATTACCCGATCGACGTAGTCAACGGCCCCGGCACCCGCTGCACGCTATTTGTCGCCGGCTGCGTGCACCAGTGCCCCGGCTGCTACAACAAAAGCACCTGGCGGCTCAACTCCGGCCAGCCGTTTACCCCGGAGTTGGAAGACCGCATCATCACCGATCTGAACGATACGCGCGTGCCGCGCCAGGGGCTGTCGCTCTCCGGCGGCGATCCGCTGCATCCGGCCAACGTGCCGAGCATCTTAACGCTGGTGAAACGGGTGCGCGCCGAGTGCTCCGGCAAGGATATCTGGCTGTGGACCGGCTACCGGCTGGCGGAGCTGGACGCGCAGCAAATGCAGGTAGTAGACAGAATCAACGTGCTGATCGACGGCAAGTTCGTGCAGGATTTGAAAGACCCAGCGCTGATTTGGCGCGGCAGCAGCAACCAGGTGGTGCATAGGTTGCGATGAGCTGGCGGTACGTGTCTCGACACGTGTTAATCCAAAGTAGGCCTGGCACAGCTGCGGCTACGGCTACGGCTACGGCTACGGCTACGGCTACGGCTACGGCACAGAACTAAACCTGATCTGATAGGCGGCTTTGTGCCAATTACAGACTTTGGCGTAAATTTATATGTATGTTTATCAATCTATGAGGCTAGTCGGTCAAATCGATAACTATTTAGTATTTTTATCAAGATAGATTTTTACTTCACCTTCCCAAAGCCCATAATCTTTTACCTGCACACCGATAAAGACAGTAAAGAAATCTTTATCTAAAATGTCACTGACCACATAAAAATCCTCTATTCGATCAATACACTCAAGAGTGGTTTGTCTTTCCACCGGAAAATGGTTTTCTGGGCCTAAAGCCGAATGATAAATCACTTCAAGTTTTAAAATCCGCTCAAGCCAAATAGTGCACTTGAACAAATTATAATATTCAGAAAGGTTTACTCCAACTTCAGGTTGTCCGTAAACTTCTCCTTTCTGCGTTGATAAGCAGATCATGAGATGCTGTGATAGTCTATCTATACCTGAAATGATCTTAATATCACCATTTTCAATAAGAAGATCACCAGTATCGTCTAAAGCCAAATCACTCCCAAGGTTACGACCACTAATTCGTTTTGTTCTTGGTGATACTTTTAACTCTAAAAATAGGCCAGTAGATGTGAAAACCATTCTAGGGGGAATTGTGAGTAAACGGGCATCACTAAGTGATTCCGAAATTATACATTTCCCTTCATAAGTAAGATCGTCGAAGCAATTTATCACATTTAAAATGTCAAACTTATCACCAGAAATGTATTCATCAATTTTTATATTCCATGTAGTGGGTTCAACTGATAATAATTCTCCAGTAAAAATCAATTGACTACCTAACCTAAACAATTCGGATATGGCTTCTTTCGGTAGCTTTAGATGTTCATGTTGAATCTTACGTTCATGTTCCTCTTTCATTTGAAATAATACTTCGGGAGTGAATATTACTTCATCTCTATCAATCATTACAGAATGGGTTACGCATAACCAAATACCATTAGTGATATCGGAACGTTCTTCAGAGGTCATATCACTTTTGTATCGCCTGCCGCCAGGAGCTGCAGCATAAATATGAGAAGCAACGCCGGTGTTATTCACCGCAGATCTAGACTCATTACTGGGTCCACATGTAATCTGGGCACAGCCTGTAAAAGAACATCTAAAATTCGCTCTTGCAGCTAAAGCTTGCTTAGTCTTGGAAGAAAAATCATCTCTGTTTTCTTTGCCCATCTTTCCTTTCTCATCACACTGTCAATCTAAATGAAATCGTTATACAACAACCAACCGCCCCTGTCTGCACCTTGCTCACAACGGACCTGATAGCCACGCAGCCTATCGGCTGCGAGCCAAGAGCGGACATTACAAACATCATTAGATCACCTTATGATTTATCTTCAGCTTCTTGGATCAGCTTTAAAAGTAGTTTCATATCTAGACAAATATATCCGTATGTAAAGCTTGTCTCGACGACATTTTTTGTAGATTTGCGCAGATCAGAATGTACATGATCAGGGCCGTAAGGTACTTTGTGATGATCGGCTGAATCGACCCTAGACAACTGTTTTCCTTCAGGGGTCATTATTATATAGGCATAATTCGATGGAGATTGGTGTCTAATTACTACGGTGACCCCCGACGTTCTTCGGGCGGTTACAGTTTCCCCTACAACTTTCATGATAGTGCACTTGAAATTTACTTTAAGTATTTCGCAGGTCTGCTCAAGCATTTCTTCAGTAGTCAGTGGACGCATATTTGAGAACATAACTGTTCCACCCAAATGATTCGAGAGATAGTTGAGAAGAATTGATTGCTTCTGAGATTCCTCTTCGTGTGTCAAACACAGCTGCATACCAATCATCATGCCTGACTTCCCCCAAACAGTACTGGTCGCCATGCGATCGGTTTTTTCACCACAAACCAAGCACTTTCCACCAGAGGACAGCCATATAGCTTGATCTACAGCAGTATTCTTAAGCCGCCCTCCCAGCAGACCATCGAATAATCTCGAGTCAGATTTCCTTTTTTCGTACCACGGATTATAACGTTGTACATACCCCGTATCATCAATGAGCTTTGAAAAGCTGGCATCATCTACTGGAGTGAGTCTGATTCCGTGTTGCTCGAGATAAACACCAATATGGCCAAACCAGAAAAGGTCTTTTGATTTCAAAAAATAAATTCTGGCTGCTGGAAAGCGGACAGTTGGTGCATACATTGCATTTACATGAAAAGTACCTGCGCTGATATAAACATGTACATTCGTTGCTCCTTGCATCATCCAAAGTAATATTTCTTTGCTCGAAACTTCAATTGCCAAAACTGGATTTTCTTTTCTCAGTATATTGCCACCAAAGCATTGAATAACATTATCCGTTGCAGTTCCACTTAATTTAAAATTGATGCAGTCAGTAATTACATCATTAAGTCTCAAAGTTTCATCCTTTATTATTTCAAATGGGGCTGCGCCTAAGTATACCGGCCACTGATACACCAATACCACCTTGTTACCAGATAGTTTTTTACACCGCAAGGGAGGCATGTCCATTCCTCGCTCAAAGCCGACCAACAGCGCCCCTAGACACTGTAAGTCCAGCTGTGAGCTAGCGCAGCTCAACACCCTCGTCGATAGCGCCCCCGGATCTTCGCTTTGAATAAAGCCATTCGTTTTCCTGCCTCCGAATGGCTTAGATAAATCGCTGTGCCGGTGCTTAAACGTTCAAAGGCGCCATCTCCTCCCTTGAGACAGCATCGAACCACTCATCAGCAACGGTAAGTTACACCAACCCCATCCCCACCACGCCGGTCAGCACGCCGCACAGCGCTACCAGCGCCGCCGTCAGGCACAACGCCCGGGCGGAGAAGGCTTTGTTGAGCATCAGCAGCGAAGGCAGGCTGACCGCCGGCAGGGTCATCAGCAGCGCCAGCGCCGGGCCGGCGCCCATGCCCGCCAGCATCATGGTCTGTACGATCGGGATTTCTGCTGCGGTGGGGATAACGAACAGGCAGCCGACGATCGCCAGGCCGATGATCCACAGCAGGCTATTGTCGACGGCGCCGTCGGCGTGCGGGAACAGCCAGACGCGCGCCGCCCCCAGCGCCAGTACCGCCAGCACGTAGATCGGGATGGTCGACCAAAACAGCGCCCACAGCGCTTTGCCCCAGCGGGCGAGGAACGGCTGCTCGTCGTTCTGCGCCGTCATCAGCGGCGGCTGCGGCGCGGCGGGCTGCGGATCGTTGGCGGTCACGCGCTGCACCAGCCAGGCGATGCCCAGCACCATCACCACGCCCGCCACCAGACGGATGGCGGCGAACGGCCAACCGAGCACAAATCCCATAAACACCAGCGTCGCCGGGTTCAATACCGGGTTGGCGAGCCAAAAGGCCAGCGCGGCGCCGCTGGATACCGACTGGCGGCGCATGCCGGCGGCAACCGGTGCGGCGCAGCAGGTGCACATCATGCCCGGCAGTGCGATCAGCGCCCCCAGCACGGTGCCGGAAAAACGCCGGTGGCCGAGCGTGCGCGCCAGCCAGTCGCGCGGGATCAGCACCTGCACCAGCGAACCTAACAGCACCCCGAGCAGCGCCGCCTTCCATACCGCGGTGAAGTAGACCAGCGCGTACTGCCAGGCCGCCAGCCAGGGGCTCGCGGCGCCGTCGGCCAGGATAGATTTGCCGATCGAGTGGCTGTCCGCCGCCACGAACGCCTTGCCGTAGTAAGGCTGCCATTTGACGTAGTAGAGGCCAACGGCCACCACCAGCAGAAACAGGATCGGTTTCCACAGCGGCCAGGCGCGTGGGGCGTGTTCAGGGGCGTTCAGAGGTTGCGGCATGGTAGCGGCCAGAGTCAGTCAACAAAGGTGCCAGCATAGCGCGCCGCCGCCGCCCGTGCACGCCCGGGCTGTCCTAAATAGTTCATCTGTTCGCCACCGACGCGTAACGCGATTGTCATCTGCGCCCGTCACCATGATGCCGACGAGAAAACCACAGGGTAGACGCCCGATGAAACGCACCGCTTCCGCCTTCATCGCACCGCCATCGGCATGACGAGGTTTTTATTATGATGGAGTTATCTAGACATCCGACCACTTACCCCACCCGCTATCAGCAGATCGCCGCGCAGCTGGAACAGGAGCTGCGCACGCAGTACCGCTGCGGCGACTACCTGCCTTCGGAACAGCAGCTGGCCGAACGTTATCAGGTCAATCGCCACACCCTGCGCCGCGCGGTGGATCAGCTGGTAGAGCGCGGCTGGCTGCAGCGCCGCCACGGCGTCGGCATTCTGGTGCTGATGCGGCCTTACGACTACCCGCTGCACGCCAACACCCGCTTCAGCCAGAACCTATTCGAGCAGGGCAGCCACCCCACCAGTGAGCGCTTACTCGCTGTCTTGCGCCCGTGCAATGGGCATGTCGCCAGCGCGCTCTCGCGTGAAGAAGGCGAAATGGTGATCCACCTGCGCACCCTGCGCCGGGTCAACGGCGTGCCGATGAGCGTGATCGACCATTATCTGCCCGATCTGGACTGGTGGCCGGCGCTGCAGCAGTTCCACAGCGGTTCGCTGCACCAGTTTATCGAACAGCACCTCCAGCAGCCGCTGACCCGCCGCCAGACACGCATCAGCGCGCGCCGCGCGCAGGCCAAAGAGAGCCGGCTGCTGGAGATCGCCACCCACGCGCCGCTGCTGTGCGTGCGCACCCTTAACGTCCGCAGCGGCGGCGAAGACGTGGCGGAATACTCCGTCAGCCTGGCCCGCGCCGACATGATTGAACTGACGATGGAGCACTGAATGCACGCCTTAGAGTCGAGACAACGCTGGATGTCGGTGCTGGCGCACAGCCGGCCCGAGCAGCTGCGCAGCCACTGGCAGGCACTGAACCTCAGCCCGGGTTACCGCAGCATCCGCGCGCCGGAGATCGGCCTGGCCCAGCTGCAGGGGCGCATGGGCGCCACCGGCCGCCGCTTCGTGCTGGGGGACATGACGGTCACCCGCGCGGTGGTGCAACTGGACAACGGCGGCTATGGCTACAGCTATATCGCCGGGCGCGACAAGGCGCACGCCGAGCTGTGCGCGCTGGCCGATGCGCTGCTGCAACAGCCGGAACACGGCGAACGCCTGCAACAACAGCTGATCGCGCCGCTGGCCGCGCTGCAGCACGAACAGCGCCAGCTGCGCGCCCGGGCGATCGCCGCCAGCCGGGTGGACTTCTTTACGCTGGTGCGAGGGGATTAAGCCATGAGTTTATTGACCGGTTTTGAACAACCGATAGACCAATCGCAGCACGCTTTCCGTTTGATTCTTAAAGCCTTGAGCGAACCGGGCCACCGGGTGACGCTGCCGAACGGCCCGGCCTGGGCGCCGCTGAACGCCGCCAGCACCGCCGCGCTGCTGACGCTGGCCGATCAGGAAACGCCGCTGCAGCTGTGCGCTGCACTCAATAGTGAGCAAGTGCTAACCAACATTCGTTTTCACAGCGGCGCGCCGCTGGCCGCCACGGCGCAGGAGGTCTGCTTTGCCCTGTTCGATAAGCACCTGCAGGCCACCGATCTGCAGGCGCTGCCGCACGGCACTGAAATCTCGCCGGAATGCGGCGCCACGGTGGTGGTGCAGCTCGCCGAGCTGGAGAACGGCGCCGCGCTGCGCCTGACCGGCCCCGGCATCGAGAATCATCGCCTGATTGCGCCGCGCCTGCCGCCGGCGCTGCTGGATTATCTGGTCAACCGTCCGCAGCGCTTCCCGCTGGGGCTGGATATTTTGCTGACCTGCGGCGATCGCCTGCTGGCGATCCCGCGGACCACCCGCGTGGAGGTGTGCTGATGTACGTAGCGGTAAAAGGGGGCGAAAAAGCCATTGAGGCCGCCCATCAGCTGCAGGAACAGCTGCGGCGCGGCGACGAGGCGCTGCCGGCGATCGGCGCGGAACAAATCGAACAGCAGCTGGGGCTGGCGGTGGATCGGGTGATGACCGAAGGCGGCATCTACGATCGCGAGCTGGCGGCGCTGGCCATCAAACAGGCCAGCGGCGATCTGGTGGAGGCGATTTTCCTGCTGCGCGCCTATCGCACCACCCTGCCGCGCCTGGCGGTCAGCGAGCCACTGGCCAGCAAAACCATGCGGCTGGAGCGGCGCATCTCGGCGGTTTACAAGGACTTGCCCGGCGGGCAGGTGCTGGGGCCGACCTACGACTACACCCACCGACTGCTGGACTTCGCGCTGCTGGCGGAAGGCGAAGCGCCGCGTGCGCCGCAGGCCGACGAACCGCTGCCGGACAACTGCAGCCACGTGTTCGATCTGTTGTGTCGCCAGCAGCTGGCGCGCGAAGAGCAGGACGACGGCAGCACACCGGACGACATCACCCGCAACCCGCCGGTTTACCCCTGCTCGCGCTCGGCGCGCCTGCAGCAGCTGGTGCGCGGCGACGAAGGCTTCCTGCTGGCGCTCGGCTACGCCACCCAGCGCGGCTACGGCCGCAACCACCCGTTCGCCGGCGAGATCCGCACCGGCCACGTTTCGGTGGAGATCGTGCCTGAAGAGCTCGGCTTCGCCATCGATATCGGCGAGATCCTGCTGACCGAGTGCGAAATGGTCAACGGCTTCGTCGATCCCAAGGACCACCCGCCGCACTTCACCCGCGGTTACGGGCTGGTGTTCGGCCGCGCCGAACGCAAGGCGATGGCGATGGCGCTGGTGGACCGCGCGTTGCAGAGCCCCGACTACGGCGAAGGCGTCGCCGGCCCGGCGCAGGACGAAGAGTTCGTGCTGGCCCACGCCGACAACGTCGAGGCCGCCGGCTTCGTCTCCCATCTCAAGCTGCCGCACTACGTCGACTTCCAAGCCGAACTGGAGCTGCTCAAGCGGCTGCGACAGGAATACAGCGAGCGTCAGGAGGCCCGCGATGAGTGAAGTATTGACCGGCTATAACCTCGGTTATCTGGACGAGCAGACCAAGCGCATGATCCGCCGCGCCATCCTGAAGGCGGTGGCGATCCCCGGCTATCAGGTGCCGTTCGGCGGCCGCGAGATGCCGATGCCCTACGGCTGGGGCACCGGCGGCATTCAGCTCACCGCCAGCGTCATCGGCCGCGCCGACGTGTTGAAGGTGATCGACCAGGGCGCCGACGACACCACCAACGCGGTGTCGATCCGCCGCTTCTTCCAGCGCGTCGCCGGGGTGGAAACCACCGAGCGCACGCCGGAGGCTACGCTAATCCAGACCCGTCACCGAATTCCGGAAACCGCGCTGCGCGAAGACCAGATCCTGATCTATCAGGTGCCGATCCCGGAGCCGCTGCGCTTTATCGAACCGCGCGAAACCGAGACCCGCAAAATGCACGCGCTGGAGGAGTACGGCGTGATGCAGGTGAAGCTGTATGAGGACATCGCGCGCTACGGCCACATCGCCACCACCTACGCCTACCCGGTGAAGGTCAACGATCGCTACGTGATGGATCCGTCACCGATCCCAAAATTCGACAACCCGAAAATGCACATGATGCCGGCGCTGCAGCTGTTCGGCGCCGGGCGCGAAAAACGCATCTACGCCCTGCCGCCATTCACCAAGGTGGAGAGCCTGGACTTCGACGATCATCCGTTCAGCGTACAGCAGTGGGACGAACCCTGCGCGCTGTGCGGCTCGCGCCACAGCTACCTGGACGAGGTGGTGCTCGACGATCGGGGCAACCGCATGTGCGTCTGTTCGGACACCGACTACTGCCGGCAGCAGCTGGCGCAATCTTCGCAAGAGGCGCAGCACTGATGACTTCCACCCCTTTGAGCACCACCCCGCTGCTGTCGGTGAACCAGCTCACCCACCTGTACGCCCCCGGCAAGGGCTTCAGCGACGTGTCGTTCGACATCTACCCCGGTGAAGTGCTGGGCATCGTCGGCGAATCCGGCTCCGGCAAAACCACGCTGCTGAAATCGATCTCGGCGCGGCTGGCGCCGCAGCACGGGCAGATCCTTTACCGCCCTCAGGCGGACCAGGAACACGATCTGTACGCCATGGCGGAGAGCGATCGCCGCCGCCTGCTGCGCACCGACTGGGGCGTGGTGCATCAGCATCCTCTCGACGGGCTGCGGCCGCAGGTCTCCGCCGGCGGCAACATCGGCGAGCGGCTGATGGCCATCGGCCAGCGCCACTATGGCGACATTCGCCGCCAGGCCGGCCAGTGGCTGGAGGACGTCGAGATCCCGCTGTCGCGCCTCGACGATCTGCCGACCACCTTCTCCGGCGGCATGCAGCAGCGGCTGCAGATCGCCCGCAATCTGGTCACCCACCCCAAGCTGGTGTTTATGGATGAGCCGACCGGCGGGCTGGACGTGTCGGTGCAGGCGCGCCTGCTCGATCTGCTGCGCAATCTGGTGGTGGAGATGCAGCTGGCGGCGGTGATCGTCACCCACGATCTCGGCGTGGCGCGGCTGCTGGCCCACCGCCTGCTGGTGATGAAACAGGGCGAAGTGGTGGAGAGCGGCCTGACCGACCGGGTGCTGGACGATCCGCACCATCCTTATACCCAGCTGCTGGTTTCTTCGGTGCTGTCGTAACCCAAGGCGATAACAGATGACTATGCAAATTCGAGTTGAACATCTCAGTAAAACCTTTGTGCTGCATCAGCAGTACGGCACCCGTCTGCCGGTGCTGCACGACGCCAACCTGACGGTCCACGGCGGCGAATGCGTGGTGCTGCACGGCCACTCCGGCAGCGGCAAATCCACCCTGCTGCGCTCGCTGTACGCCAACTACCTGCCGGACAGCGGCCATATCTGGATCAACCATCAGGGCGACTGGCTGGACATGGTCAGTGCCGACGCGCGCCAGATTCTGGCGGTGCGCCGCCATACGCTGGGCTGGGTCAGCCAGTTCCTGCGGGTGATCCCACGCATCAGCGCGCTGGAGGTGGTGATGCAACCCTTGCTGGAACAGGGCGTCGAGCGCGCCGAGTGCCGTGAACGCGCCGAAGCGCTGCTCGCTGCGCTCAACGTGCCGCAGCGCCTGTGGCCGCTGGCGCCGTCCACCTTCTCCGGCGGCGAGCAGCAGCGGGTGAACATCGCGCGCGGCTTTATCGTCGATTACCCGATCCTGTTGCTGGACGAACCGACCGCCTCGCTCGACAGCCGCAACAGCGCGGCGGTGGTGCAGCTTATCGAACGCGCCAAGGCGCGCGGCGCGGCGATCGTCGGCATTTTTCACGATGAAGGCGTCCGCCGACAGGTCGCCGACCGGCTTTATGACATGCAGGCGCCGCAGGCGCTGGAGGCCCTCTGATGATCGTCAATAACGTTAAGCTGGTGCTGGATGACCAGGTGGTGCAAGGCTCGCTGGAGATGCAGGACGGCGTGATCCGCAGCTTCGCCAACGGCCCAAGCCGGCTGCCGCAGGCGCTGGACGGCGACGGCGGCTGGCTGCTGCCGGGGCTGATCGAGCTGCATACCGACAACCTGGACAAGTTCTTCACCCCGCGCCCGAACGTCGACTGGCCGGCCCATTCGGCGATGAGCAGCCACGACGCGCTGATGGTGGCCAACGGCATCACCACGGTGCTGGACGCGGTGGCGATCGGCGACGTGCGCGACGGCGGCCACCGGCTGGAAAACCTGCAGAAGATGATCGACGCGGTGATCCACAGCCAGCGCGCCGGGGTGAACCGCGCCGAGCATCGGCTGCACCTGCGCTGCGAGCTGCCGCACGAGAGCACGCTGCCGCTGTTCGAACAGCTGATGGACAAGCCGGGCGTGTCGCTGGTGTCGCTGATGGACCATTCGCCGGGCCAGCGCCAGTTCGCCTCACGCGAAAAATACCGCGAATATTATCAGGGCAAATACCACCTCAACGACCAGCAGATGAGCGAGTACGAGGAGCAGCAGGTCGCCCTGTCCGCCCGCTGGGCCGCACCGAACCGCGAAGCGATCGCCGCCCACTGCCGCGCGCGCCGCATCTCGCTGGCCAGCCATGACGACGCCACCGCCGCGCACGTGGCCGAATCCTGCGCGCTGGGCAGCGCCATTGCCGAGTTCCCCACCACCGAGGCGGCCGCCCGCGCCTCGCACCAGCAGGGCCTGCAGGTGCTGATGGGCGCGCCGAACATCGTGCGCGGCGGTTCCCACTCCGGCAACGTGGCGGCGCACCACCTGGCGGCGCTGGGCGTGCTGGATATTCTCTCTTCCGATTATTACCCGGCCAGCCTGCTGGACGCGGCGTTTCGCCTCGCGGCGGACGAGCGCAACGCCTACGATCTGCCCCAGGCGGTGCGTATGATCACCCGCAACCCGGCGCGGGCGCTGGATCTGCAGGATCGCGGCACCCTCGCCGAAGGATTGCGGGCGGATCTGGTGCTGGCGCGGCCGCACGGCGAGCACGTTTACGTGCAGAACGTGTGGCGTCAGGGCAGGCAGGTGTTCTGATGGCGCGGCTCATCTATCTGATGGGGCCTTCCGGCGCAGGCAAGGACAGCCTGCTGGCCGCGCTGCGGGCCGACGCCGACCGCGCGCCGCTGGTGGCGCACCGCTATATCACCCGGCCGGCGGACGCCGGCTGCGAGAATCATATCGCGCTGAGCGAACCGGAATTTCTGCGCCGCCGCGCCAAGGGGCTGTTCGCGCTCGACTGGCAGGCCCACCAGCAGCGCTACGCGTTTGGGATCGAGGTGGATCTTTGGCTGCTGCAGGGGATCGACGTGGCGGTCAACGGTTCACGCGCCCACCTGCCGCAGGCACAGCAGCGCTATGGGGCGCAGCTGCTGCCGGTGTGCCTGCAGGTCAGCGCCGCGATCCTGCGCCAGCGCCTGCAGGATCGCGGGCGAGAAGGCGCCGAGCAGATCGAGCAGCGGCTGGCGCGGGCGGCGGAATATCAGCAGAGTCTGCCCGCCGGCTGCCGGGTGCTGCACAACGACGGCCCACTCGACGACACCCTGGCGGCGCTGCTGGCGCTGCTGCCGACCCCTACCCGACAAACTCAGGACGCGACGCCATGAACGACTTCGCCCAGCCGAAAATCGGCGACAACGTGACCCTTAACCGCACCCGGCTCGGCCAATATGTGCACCTGGCCGACGATGCGATCCTGGAGGAGGTGGAGATGGGGGACTACTCCTACACCGCCGGGCACAACCAGATCTTTTACGCCACTATCGGCAAGTTCGTCTCCATCGCCTCCTATGCGCGCATCAATCCCGGCAACCACCCGACCTACCAGCGCATCGCGCAGCACCACTTCACCTACCGCGCTTCCGAATACGGGCTGGGGGAAGACGACGCGGCGTTCTTCGACTGGCGTCGCGAGCACCACGTCACCGTCGGCCACGACGTCTGGATCGGCCATAACGCCATCCTGATGCCGGGCGTCAGCGTCGGCAACGGCGCAGTGATCGGCAGCGCGGCGGTAGTCACCAAGGACGTGGAGCCCTACAGCATCGTCGCCGGCGTGGCGGCCAAAAAGATCGGCATGCGCTTTGACGACGCGTTGATAGAACGCATCGAACGCAGCCAGTGGTGGCACTGGGATCACGCTACGCTGCAGGCACGGCTGGCGGATTTTCGCGACATCAACCGCTTTGCGCAGAAGTACCTTTAACGGAGGGGAGCGATGCAACTGACTTTTCTCGGCACCGGCGGCGCGCAGCAGGTGCCGGTGTTCGGCTGCGACTGCCCTATCTGCCAACGGGCGCGGCGCGAGCCGGCATTTCGGCGGCGAGCGTGCAGCGCCATGCTCAACTATCAGGGGGAAACGACCTTATTGGATGCGGGATTGCCGGCTTTGGAGCGGCGATTTTCGGCGGGGCAAATTCAACGTTTTTTACTGACACATTACCACATGGATCACGTTCAGGGGTTATTTCCTTTGCGTTGGGGGTGCGGAAATTCCATTCCGGTATATGGCCCGCCGGATGAACAGGGCTGCGACGATCTGTTCAAACACCCCGGCATTCTGGCGTTTCAGCCGCCGCTGGCGCCCTTCGCCACCGTCGAGCTGGGCGGCATGCGCATCACCCCGCTGCCGCTGCAACACTCCAAACTGACCCACGGCTATCTGATCCAGGCGGCGGGCGCTTCACTGGCCTACCTGACCGACACCGTCGGCCTGCCGCCGGCCACCGCCGACTATCTGCAGAACGTGGCGCTGGATCTGCTGGTGCTCGATTGCAGCCTGCCGCCTCAGCCGCAGGCGCCGCGCAACCACAACGATCTGACCCGCGCGCAGGAGACGCAGCGCTTGCTGCAGCCCAAACGCACGCTGCTGACGCACATCAGCCACCATCTCGATCTGTGGCTACTGGACCACGAACTGCCCGCCGGGCTGGAGCTGGCGTTCGATCACCTCAGTGTCAGCCTCGGTAGCAGTGCAGCCGATCCGACTCCAGCACCCTGACCCCTTCACCCGGCGTGAACGCCTGTTGCAGCAGCGTTTGCGCCACGTCTTTGGCGGCGACCGCCCGCCATTTGCCGGGCAGCAGCCTGAACAGCGGCAGCGTGAGGCGCTCCATCAGGCGCGGCGCAGGGCGATCCCCCACCAGCATGGAAGGCCGCACCAGCGTCAGGCGCGGCCAGTGCTGTTCGCGCAGCGCCTGCTCCATCTCGCCTTTGGTGCGGTTATATAAGAAGGTGGAATCCGCGTTGGCGCCCAACGCGCTCACCACCAGACAGTGCTGCGCCCCCAACCGGCGGCCGGTCAGCGCGCTCTCCACCACCAACTGGTAATCGACGTAGCGGAAGGCATCGGCGCTGCCCGCTGCCTGGCGGGTGGTGCCCAGGCAGCAGAACACCAAATCGACCGGCTGTTGCAGGCTACTCAGCAACTCGAACAGCGCGTCGCCGACCGGATTGGTCAGCTTGCCGTGCGGCGGCAGCGGCGTACGCGTCGGCGCCACGATGGCCGTTATCTGCGGATCGCTTTGCAACCGCTGCAGTAACTCTCGCCCCACCAGCCCGGTTGCGCCGACTAACAGTGCTCGCGCCATGCAATCTCCCGTTGTAATCAATACGTCGACTTAAAGTATAGACCGCGCCCAGTGCAGCTTCTTGCCGAAGCCCAGAGTGTTGTCGGTCATCTTCACCTCGTGCAGATCCAGCCGCCAAACCGAGGCCTTCATCGCCCTGGCGATCGGGAAACGCTTGCAGTAACGCGCGCGCGCCGCCTCGGCCTCTTCGCCGCTCAGCAGCACCGCCTCGGCGCGGTACTGTACGCCGCGGATCAACGCGATGCTTTTCGGTTTCGGCGCGATGGTACCGACCACCCGGCCGTTGTTCAGCATCAGCCCGCCGTGGCGGGTGTGCGGTTCGGTCATCAGCCACAGCGCCATCGTCGCGGCGTCGAACACGTAAAAACAATTGGCGCACCACATGTCGAGGCCGTCGCCGGCGCACAGCGTCAAGACGTGTTGCTTACCGATGAAATCCGCAATCTGCTGCCGTTGTTCTGGGGTATTCAAGGTCAATCGCCTCCCTGTTCACTCGCCTCATCTTACCCTGCGTTGTTGAAGCGAGTCACAAATAACGATAATCGCCAAAAAACAAAAATGAATATAAAAACACAGATAGTGAATTTTTATTTATTTGAGCATAAAGCAGGTTGATAACATAAATAACACAATACAGATTTATTTGATCGTTATGTAGCCGGTTATTTGACCGCTTTTTTTATTCCTTCCCGAGCACCATTGAAATTAAGCGTTCAGGGCTCGCGAACATTAGCAATTCATTTACATGCCAACCTCTGCACCCGGATGATACTTATGCAACACATTGCATAACCGGTGAATAGTTATTTATCAAAACCGGCATTTATGTGATTCTCATCACGATTTTCAGCGAATCTTGCGCTAAAATAGCGCCATCTTTTCACTCAGCAAGGTGGATTAGAAAATGGAAAACAATAACCGAAAAATGGCACACATCAGGCGTACAACCCATATTATGATGATGGCTCATCGCAGCTGCTTTAGCTTCGCATTCTTCAACTACAGATAACCCTCCCCTTCGCTCTTACGCCGTTGATAAGAGTGTCTTTGCGTTTCACTTTATTCTCCGCACTCCGGTGATAATGTCTTTTTCTCGCTAACCGGGAAGGACACGCAATGCATTTTTAATTTCGGCCAAGCGCATCCAAGCCAAATAAAACAACGAACACAGTTAATGCCTTTCGGCATCACTGGGTTCTCGCACACCTTTATTTTCGTGAAGGCGTTAACGGCAAATGGAATTATTTGCCGGCGGACTGCCTTTGCCTGAAGAATGAGAAAAATGAAAAATTTAAAAATTGCCGCCAACACCCAAACCCTCGGCTGCTTTGAAACTGAACGCGACATCGTCGATGTGCATCACAGCGATTTCAATGACGTCGCCGCCATCGTGCTGTCGGTAGAAGACGTCGCGCAAGGCATGGTGGCGCGCATCGAAGAACACGGCCTGAACATCCCGCTGTTCGTCGCCGTCTGCTGCGAAGAAGAGCTGGATAACGCCGTCTTGCCGGCGCTACACGGCGTGTTTGAACTGTGTGGCAAGAATACCCAGTTCTACGGCAAACAGCTGGAGGCCGCCGCCACCAAATATGAGAGCGAGCTGCTGCCGCCGTTCTTCAACACGCTGACGCAATACGTAGAAATGGGCAACGCCACCTTCGCCTGCCCCGGCCACCAGGGCGGCGAGTTCTTCCGCAAACACCCGGCGGGCCGCCAGTTCTTCGACTTCTACGGCGAAACACTTTTCCGCTCCGACATGTGCAACGCCGACGTCAAACTGGGCGATTTGTTGATCCACGAAGGCGCACCTTGCGCCGCACAGCAGCACGCCGCCAAGGTGTTCAACGCCGACAAGACCTACTTCGTGCTCAACGGCACCTCGGCCTCGAACAAGGTGGCGACCAACGCCCTGCTGACGCGCGGCGACCTGGTGCTGTTCGACCGCAACAACCATAAATCCAACCACCACGGCGCGTTGATCCAGGCCGGCGCTACGCCGGTATATCTGGAAACCGCCCGTAACCCGTTCGGCTTTATCGGCGGCATCGACGCGCACTGCTTCGACGAACGCTACCTGCGCCAGCAGATCCGCGAAGTGGCGCCGGAACGCGCCAACGAGGCTCGCCCGTTCCGCCTGGCGATCATCCAGCTCGGCACCTACGACGGCACCATCTACAACGCCCGTCAGGTGGTCGACAAGATTGGCCACCTCTGCGACTACATCCTGTTCGACTCCGCCTGGGTGGGCTATGAGCAGTTCATTCCGATGATGAAAGACTGCTCGCCGCTGCTGCTGGAACTGAACGAAAACGATCCCGGCATCATCGTCACCCAGTCGGTACACAAACAGCAGGCCGGTTTCTCGCAGACCTCGCAGATCCACAAAAAAGACAAGCATATCAAGGGACAGAGCCGCTACTGCAACCACAAGCGCTTCAACAACGCCTTTATGCTGCACGCCTCCACCAGCCCGTTCTACCCGCTGTTTGCCGCGCTGGACGTCAACGCCAAGATGCACGAGGGCAAAAGCGGCCAGCGCCTGTGGCAGGAGTGCGTGCGCGTGGGCATCGAAGCGCGCAAAATGCTGCTGGATACCTGCACGATGATCAAACCGTTCGTGCCGGATCAGATCGACGGCAAGCCGTGGCAGGCCTATGACACCGCGGCGATGGCCAACGATCTGCGCTTCTTCAACTTCGTGCCCGGCGAGAAATGGCACGCCTTTGAAGGCTATGCCGAATCGCAGTATTTCGTCGATCCGTGCAAACTGCTGCTCACCACGCCGGGCATCGATACCGCGACCGGCAGCTACAGCGAGTTCGGCATCCCGGCGACCATTCTGGCCAACTACCTGCGCGAAAACGGCATCGTGCCGGAAAAATGCGATCTCAACTCGATCCTGTTCCTGCTGACGCCGGCGGAAGACACCGCCAAGATGCAGCACCTGGTAGCCCTGATCGCCCGCTTCGAGAAGCACATCGAGCAAAACTCCCTGCTCAGCGAGGTGCTGCCGGCAGTCTATAAAAACCACCAGCAGCGCTACAAAAACTACACCATCCGCCAGCTGTGCCAGGAAATGCACGACCTTTACGTCAGCTATGACGTTAAAGAACTGCAAAAAGAGATGTTCCGCAAAAGCTATTTCCCACGCGTGGTGATGAACCCGCAGGACGCCAATACCGAGTTCGTGCGCGGCAATGTGGAATTGGTGTCGCTGGCCAAGGCCGAGGGCCGCATCGCCGCCGAAGGCGCCCTGCCTTACCCACCAGGCGTGCTGTGCGTGGTGCCCGGTGAAATTTGGGGCGGCGCCGCTCAGCGTTATTTCCTGGCACTAGAAGAAGGCATCAACTTATTGCCGGGATTCGCACCGGAATTGCAGGGCGTTTATATCCAACAGGATGAGGACGGCTGGAACCGCGCTTACGGCTACGTCATGAAAAATTAATCACCTTACGGGGCGGCGATTATTCTCGCCGCCCGGATCGCATCCTAAAAGAGAAAATGATCATGAGTAAGTCCAATAATAAAATGGGGGTCGTGCAATTAACGATCCTGACCGCCGTGAATATGATGGGTTCCGGAATAATTATGCTGCCGACCAAGCTGGCCGAAGTGGGCACGATTTCGATCGTTTCCTGGCTGGTGACCGCCGTCGGCTCGATGGCGCTGGCCTACGCCTTCGCCAAATGCGGCATGTTCAGCCGTAAATCCGGCGGCATGGGCGGCTACGCTGAGTATGCCTTCGGTAAATCAGGCAACTTTATGGCGAACTACACCTACGGCGTTTCGCTGCTGATCGCCAACATCGCCATCGCCATTTCCGCCGTCGGCTACGGCACCGAGCTGTTCGACACCACGCTCAGCCCGCTCGGGATCTGCATCGCCACCATCGGCGTACTGTGGCTGGCGACCGTCGCCAACTTCGGCGGCGCGCGCATCACCGGCAAAATCAGCGGCATCACCGTCTGGGGCGTGATCATTCCGGTGGTGGGCATCTCGATCGTCGGCTGGTACTGGTTCAGCGGCAGCGCCTACGTCGCTGCCTGGAACCCGCATCAGGTGCCGACCTTCGAAGCCATCGGCGCCTCCATCTCAATGACCCTGTGGGCGTTCCTGGGGCTGGAATCCGCCTGCGCCAACACCGACGTGGTGGAAAACCCGGAGCGCAACGTGCCGATCGCCGTACTGGGCGGCACCCTCAGCGCGGCGGTGATCTATATCGTTTCGACCAACGTGATCGCCGGCATCGTGCCGAACATGGATCTGGCCAACTCCACCGCCCCGTTCGGGCTGGCGTTCTCCCACATGTTCAACCCGACGGTCGGCAAGATCATCATGGCGTTGATGGTGATGTCCTGCGTCGGCTCGCTGCTCGGCTGGCAGTTCACCATCGCGCAGGTGTTCAAATCCTCCGCCGACAGCGGCTTCTTCCCGAAAATCTTCTCCAAGCTGAGCAAAGCCGACGCGCCGGTTAAAGGCATGCTGACCATCGTCGTCATCCAGAGCGGTTTGTCGCTGATGACCATCAGCCCATCGTTGAACAAACAGTTCAACGTGCTGGTGAACCTGGCGGTGGTGACCAACATCATCCCTTACATCCTGTCGATGGCGGCGTTGGTCATTATTCAGAAAGTGGCGAAGGTGCCGGACAACAAGGCGCGCATCGCCAATATCATCGCCGGCATCGGCGCGCTGTACAGCTTCTACGCGCTCTACAGCTCCGGTGAAGAAGCGATGATGTGGGGCGCCATCGCCACCTTCCTCGGCTGGACGCTGTACGGCATCGTTTCGCCGCGCTTCGAGCTGGCGGGAAAAAAGGGGTAAAGCGGTAAGGCACCGGCGGCCGGGGATGGGATTGTGATGGCGAACATGCCATCATACGCCGACCCTGGCCACCAAAACGGCGTACGATGACCGACACCTCCCCCACTCCCTGGCACCTCTATATGCTGCGTTTACCGAGCGGCATGCTGTATACCGGCATCACCACCGACGTGGCGCGCCGCCTGGCTCAGCATCAGGCCGGCAAAGGCGCCAAGGCGCTGCGCGGCAAAGGGGAGCTGACGCTGGCGTTTCACTGCCAGGTGGGGGATCGCTCAACGGCGCTGAAGCTGGAATACCGCGTCAAACAGCTGAGCAAAATACAAAAAGAGCGGCTGGTGAGTCACCCGCCGCTGTCGTTGGAGTATCTATTGCCGATCGTTAAAAGCGATTAAACGGCGCCGAAAAAGCCACTTCGCCGCTGACGCCATTCAGGGCGTCTTCCGCCAGCGGATACACCTGGAACGCGTTTTCCGTGCCCGGCCAGCGGCAGTTCAGGCCATAGGCGGCGGCCGGTTTAAAGCCGAAGCGGCCGTAGTAGGCCGGATCGCCCAGCACCACCACCGCGGCGTAGCTGAATTCGTTCAGCGAATCCAAGCCTTCGTACACCAGCTTTTCAGCCAGCCCCTGACGGCGCAGGCTTTCGTCTACCGCCAGCGGCGCCAGCGCCACCCATTGGCGGTCTTCGCCGGCCACATCCACCGGGCTGAACGCGGCGTAACCCACTACCCCGCCTTCGTCGTCAGTGGCGACCACGCCCAGCGTCAGCAGGCCGTCTTCGCGCAGCTGCTGCACCAGATCGGCTTCGTCGTCGCGGCCAAAGGCGCGGCGCAGCAAGGCATCGATGCCCGCCGCATCTACCGGGATCTCTACGCGGATCAGCATGATACCGCCACACGGGAAGCCGATGCCGTGCCCTCCTGCAGCCCTGCTTCGACAAAATCAGCCAACTGCAGCAGCCCCATGCGCAGCGGCGCAGGCATGCTTTCCAGCTCGATGGCGTCCATCAAATTTTTCACATACAGGCCCAATTCGGTATCCCCTTCAATCTGCAGCCGACGCTGAAAGAACAGCGTATCCGGATCTTGCTTGCGCGCCGCGATCAGGATCAGATCGTTGGCGTCGCCGCTGAAGCTGACGTCCGCTTCGGCGTGCTGGCTGACCACCAGTTTGTCGTTTTCTACCGTCATAAACCAGTGTAGCGCCAGATCGCGAACTTCGATCTTCAACCAGCGCGATTCGAGAAATTCCAGATCGCCATCCGCCAACGCCTGGCGAAGCTGCCAGCTCAGCACCTGCTGCAGCAGTTGGCGCTGCAGAGCGAACGGCGTGAATTTCAGCGGGACGCGCAGCAGCGACGGCCCCTGGCGCACAAGGCGTGCTCGTAGTTGTTCCAACACGGTCATCCACTCCTTTCAATACGGACTACCGCTATTTTGCCACACTGGCGCGCGGCTTCAGCGGTCTATATCAACAAATAGTGCATTTCACCGCCATGTTTATCAATACGCCATAAGCTGCCCCAAATCAAAACCTGTGTGTGCCCCTTTGCCTAAAATGGCCTCCCCAAATCGCGTTTGCCGGCGGAACACCGCCGTCGGCAACCTTTAAAGACAGCGTACGCCCGGCCGGGCGTACGGCTAAGCCAGGATAAATCTATGGAGCTGCTTTGTCCCGCCGGCAACCTGCCGGCCCTGAAGGCCGCGGTGGATAACGGCGCCAACGCCGTTTACATCGGTCTGAAAGACGATACCAACGCGCGCCACTTCGCCGGCCTCAACTTCACCGAGAAAAAGCTGCAGGAAGCGGTTGATTACGTGCATCGCCACGGCCGCAAACTGCATATCGCCATCAACACCTTCGCCCATCCCGACGGCTACGCCCGCTGGCAGCGCGCGGTGGATATGGCGGCCCAACTGGGCGCCGACGCGCTGATTCTGGCGGATCTGGCGATGCTGGAATACGCCGCCCAGCGCTATCCGCAGCTGGAGCGCCACGTTTCGGTGCAGGCTTCCGCCACCAACGAGGAGGCGATCCGTTTTTACCAGCGCAACTTCGAGGTGGGCCGGGTGGTGCTGCCGCGCGTGCTGTCGATGCATCAGGTGAAACAGCTGGCGCGCACCAGCCCGGTGCCGCTGGAAGTGTTTGCCTTCGGCAGCCTGTGCATCATGGCCGAGGGGCGCTGCTATCTCTCTTCCTACCTGACCGGCGAGTCGCCGAACACCGTCGGTGCCTGCTCGCCAGCGCGTTTCGTGCGCTGGCAGCAAACCCCTCAGGGCATGGAGTCACGCCTGAACGACGTGCTGATCGATCGCTACCAGGATCATGAAAACGCCGGTTACCCGACGCTGTGCAAGGGCCGCTATCTGGTGGACGACGTGCGCTACCACGCGTTGGAAGAGCCAACCAGCCTCAATACGCTGGAGCTGCTGCCGGAGCTGCTGGCCGCCAACATCGCCTCGGTGAAGATCGAAGGCCGCCAGCGCAGCCCGGCTTACGTCAGCCAAGTGGCGCGCGTCTGGCGCCAGGCGATCGACCGTTGCCAGGCCAATCCCGCCGCCTACCGTGCCGACGCCGCCTGGATGGAGACGCTGGGCGCGATGTCCGAAGGCACCCAGACCACGCTGGGCGCCTATCACCGCAAATGGCAGTAGCCGGAGGAAACATGAAATACGCACTGGGGCCGGTACTCTACTACTGGCCGAAAACCGACATCGCGGCGTTCTATCAACAGGCGGCGGAGAGCAGCGCCGACATCATTTACCTCGGCGAGAGCGTCTGCACCAAACGGCGCGAGATGAAGGTCGGCGATTGGCTGGCGCTGGCGCGCGAAATCGCCCGCAGCGGCAAGCAGGTAGTGATCTCCACGCTGGCGCTGCTGCAGGCGCCGTCCGAGCTGAATGAGCTGAAACGCTATGTGGAGAACGGCGAGTTCCTGCTCGAAGCCAACGATCTGGGCGCGGTGAACATGGCGGCGGAACGCGGTTTGCCGTTCGTCGCCGGCCATGCGCTGAACTGCTACAACGCCTATACCCTGCGCCTGCTGCGCCGCCAGGGCATGGTGCGCTGGTGCATGCCGGTCGAGCTGTCGCGCGACTGGCTGGCCAACCTGCTGACGCAGTGCGACGAGCTGGGCTTCCGCCACGATTTCGAGGTGGAGGTGCTGAGCTACGGCCACCTGCCGCTGGCCTATTCGGCGCGCTGCTTCACCGCCCGCTCGGAGAACCGCGGCAAGGACGAGTGCGAAACCTGCTGCATCAAATATCCGCAGGGCCGCATGATGCGCTCCCAGGAGCAACAGCAGGTGTTCGTGCTCAACGGCATCCAGACCATGAGCGGTTACTGCTACAACCTCGGCAACGAGCTGCCGAGCATGCAAGGGTTGGTGGACATCGTGCGGCTATCGCCGCAGGGCGCCGAGACGCTGGCGCAAATCGACGCCTTCCGCGCCAATGAACGCGGCGAGCAGCCGCTGGCCTTGACCGATCATGCCGACTGCAACGGCTACTGGCGCCGGGTGGCAGGGCTGGAGTTGGTATCTTAGCAAAGACAATGCCGGCAGCAGACGCTGCCGGCATGGTTTATTTATCAAGAGGAATGCGATTATTCCCACCGTGGAACCACTGGAATAAGCTTACCCCCATCAGACAGCAGCTTCTGATACCAAAATATGTGAAAACCGCAATGGCCGCATCTGCCAAATGTTCTCCGTATGAAATAATATGCAGTGAGGAGAACGAAATAAGCAATATGCTCAATGTTAAGGCCACCATATTGCAAAGCAGGTTGACCAGACGTTTATTGGCCATCATTCTAACCTCTATTTTGATGCCCCAGAAACGACACTCACATCACCGGCGACACTGCCCATTAACACTATTGGCATTTTTATTGCCTCCCAAAGCACCATCGTTATTCTTATTGCTTCTTGCTGGGCTGTTATCTGCGCAAGAAACTGCCCCCATCAAGCCGCCGGCAACTGCCATGCCTATCATCCCTGGCGGGCCGCCGGAAAAACCGGTAAATGCGCCAATGATAATGCCCATTCCAACCTGATTGGCACAAGAGTTTGGTGCACCTCTGCTTGGGCTGTCACGATCGCCGCCGTTATGCCCATCGCCACAACCGCCAATCAGTTTCATCTCGTCAAATGTAAGCGTTCTTATTGTTGACATATTATTCCATCCTTTAAATAACACGTTACAGATAAAATTAACGCCGACCATTAATTCCATAAATCTATCGGCAATTATAATTACCAAAGGAAAGATAAAAAATCAAAAAAAACCAGCAACCAACTAAACAAAACAAATTAAATACATAGATAATATGAAATAATAAAGGCACCGAAAATGGCGCCTTTATTTATCCCCTACACTCGTCGCTTCCTGAACATCCCGCGCAGCGCCACGCTGTTGCGCAAGAAACCCACGCCGAAGCCCAGCAGGGTATAGACCACGCCGAGTATCAACATCATCACCACGTCGCCCCACACTTCATTCAGCGACAGCCCCATCTGGTTGACGCCGGCGATCGCCTTGGTGCCCCAGGTGGAGGGAATGCTGTACGAAATGGCGCGCACCCAGGCCGGCATCGACTGCAGCGGCCAGATGGTGCCGGACAGGTAGAAGATCGGCGTGGTGATGAACGCCAGCGTCAGGTAGATCATCTCGACGCTGCGCAGACATTCTGTCACCAGCTTGCCCAGCCCCAATACCGCCAGCAGGAACGGGAAGGTCAGCAGCAGCAGTTCGGCGATGTTCGCCGTCTGCCGATAGCCCAAGACCCACGGCCACAGCACGAACAGCACGATCGACAGGAACAGCCAGATCGGCAGCAGCGCCGTCAGCCCGCCGAGGTGCGCCGCCAGCGGCGCCTTGCCGCCGGGCATGCTCTTCATGGCGATATTGACGCGGATACAGGCGATCAGCAGCGAGTGCTGCAACAGCATCACCAGCAGGCCGGGGAAGATGATCGCCGCGAAGCTGATGCCGGGGTTGAACACATCCAGCGTTTGTCCCAGTATCGGCGTCAGCAATATCTGCGCCTGCCGTTCGCTGAAGCCGCTGCGCAGCAGCAGCCCGTTGTTGTACTCCGTCAGCAACTGCTGATAGGCCGCCACCACGTCCTGCTGGATCTGACCGTTAGCCAGGCGGTTGGTGGCGTCACCGTACATCGGCACCACGATGTTCTGCCCGCTGAGAATTTTCTTCTCCAGATCCACCGGCATGATGAGCACCGCAAACAGCTTGCGCCAGCCGAGATCGCGCTGCGCCTGCTCCAGGCTGTCGTAAGTTTCAATGGCGATCTTGGAGGTGGCGTCCAGTTGGCGGATCAGCTGGCGGCTGGCGGTGCTGTGATCCTGATCGATCACCCCCACCGGCAGATCCCACACCGTGCGGTTGGCATACACCAGGCTCATGATGCACAGCGACAGGATCAGCATCAGCCACACCGGCCGCTCCAGCATGCCGAGCAGCACCTTAACGAAGGTTTGCCAATAAAGCTTCATCCGGCGTTCCCCTCTTTTGCCAGCCGCGCCGGCAGGCGGTTGCGCACCAGCAGCGCGGCCACCAGCGGATAGACCGCCAGCAACGCGCACACGCTGAAGATGGCGCTGGCGTGCACCTGGCGCAGGAACACGTCGAACATCGCGTACAGCGCGTGGGTCAACGGTTCGATGTTGGAAATGATGCGCGCCGGCAGCGGCATCGACAGCTCGGGCACCGCCATGCCGGAGAAGGTCATTGCGATACTGACCAAAATACCGATCAGGCTGTACGCGGTGATGGTGCTGCCGGTAAAGGTATACAGCAACAGGCCGATGCTCTGCGCCGCCATCACGTAGAACAGGCCGATCATCAGCATAAACAGCGGGTTGCCGCTGACGCGGGCGTCAAAGATGCCCACCAGCGCCGCGATCTCCACCATCAGCAGGGTGGTGAAACACAGCGTGTAGGGCGCCAGCTTGCCGAGCAGCGCCAGGCTGAACGGCTTGGCCTGCAACAGCGATTTGCTGCGCGCCAGCACGTAGATCATGCAGGTCACCACGAACAGCTGCAGCAGGTGAATAGTGGCGGCAAACTGTTGGTAGTAGATATAGCTGCCGCTGGCGTTGAACAGGCTGCCGTAGGAGAGCGTCACGTCCGCCAGCGGCGGCAGCGATTTGCCCATCTCGGTGGCGATGATGCTGCGGGTGCTGGCGTTGATTTCGTTCATCAGGCCGCCGAAGTCCTGGGTGGAGTACAGCCCGGCGCCGTAGAACAGCGCGTTGTAGTACATCACCACGCTCGGCTGCTTGCCCGACAGCGCGTTGGCCTCAAAGTCCGGCGGGATGTACAGCAACGCGTAATCCTGCGCGCTGCGCAGGCGGTTCAGCGACTCCGGCAATCCGCCGCCGTAAGCCTCGACGTGGGCGTGCGAACCCGCATCCAGCCGGCGCGTCAGCGATTTGGACAGCGGGCTGTGATCGCTATCCACCACCGAGACCGGCAGATCGAGCAGCGTGCCTTCGGAGAAGTTGCTGCTGATCAGCACAAACAGGATCAGCGGAAAGATCCAGCTCAGCCAGTGCACCACCGGGCTGCGAAAGGCGACGCGGCACTCTTTGTCGAACGCGTGACTGAAGCAGCGCCAGCCGGCCCTTACTCTTTCCATTGCCATAAGGTGCTCATCCCCGGACGCAGGCCGTCCACCGGCTGTGACGGATACAGGCGCACTTCGAAGGTTTTCAGGTCGAAGTCGCCGGTGGCGCGGGTGGCGCGTTTAGTGGCGTAATCCCCCAGCGGTGCGATGTAACGCACCTCGGTGTCGATCATTTTGTCCTTCAGCGCCGGCACCCGCAGCTTGACCTTGTCGCCTTTGCGCACGTGGGCCAGGATGTCTTCGCGCAGGTTAAACACGAAGTAAGCATCCGGCACCCGGATCAGCGTCACCAGCGGGCTGCCGGCATTCAGCAGTTCACCCACTTCGGCCGGGATCGGCCCCACTTCGCCATCCACCGGCGCTTTTACCTGCAGGTCGTCGGTCTGCGCCTGGATCTGCAGCAGGTTCTCTTCCGCCGCCCGCAGCGCCGCCGCATATTGTTGCCGCAGCTCGACGCGATCGCCGTTGATGCCCTCATCCAGATTGGCTTTGGCCGCCTGTACCTGTTGGAAGGCGGTGTCGCGCGCGCGGCGCGAAGCGTCCAGCTCGGACTTCGAGATATAGCCTTTGCCGGCCACGCTCAGGTTGCGGTTGTAGTCATTTTGCGCATTGCGGTACTGCGCTTCGGCCTGCGCCAGGTTGGCGCGCAGGTTGCGGATACTCTCTTCACGGGTGCCGTTCAGCGACTGGTCGAGCTGCGCCTTGGCTTCGTCGCGCGTCGCCTGTGCGGAACGCAGTTGCGCTATCAGTTCAGGGCTGTCGAGCTGGATGATCAACTGACCGCTTTTCACGTCGTCGCCGCGCTCAATCAGGCGTTCAACCACCCGGCCTTTCGCTTTGGAAGCGACGATCACTTCAGGTGCATCCACTTCACCCTGCAGCAACAAATCCTGGTTGTGCGCGCGGAACAGGATCGCCAATGCGATCGCCACCATCATCAGCAATAGGGTAAACAACGTCTTTTTTTTCATTATGTCAGTTCCCGGAACGGTAAGCGGCGGGCGAGTATCATCATTTCCATATTTCAAATTGCTCCAAAAAACACCATTGCTCTCATGAGGATATCACAAGCACATATCTCCTCTTTTATAACTATAAATTGGATTATGCTTTTAACACTAAAAAGCATCATTTTCGGCTTTTTGGTATGCAGACCTCTGCAATCGCCCTTTAAGCGATCCACTCTCTGATGGACGATGTCATGACTGAAAACACTGCCGTACCGCTGTCGGTACTGGATTTATCGCCAATCCCGCAAGGGGCTAAAGCGCGCGACGCTTTCCACTGTTCGCTGGATCTGGCGCAACACGCTGAACGCTGGGGCTACCAGCGCTACTGGCTGGCCGAGCACCACAACATGACCGGCATCGGCAGCGCCGCCACCTCGGTGCTGCTGGGCTATCTGGCCGCCGGCACCCAAAGCATTCGCCTCGGCTCCGGCGGCGTAATGCTGCCGAACCATGCGCCGCTGGTGATCGCCGAGCAGTTCGGCACGCTGGAATCGCTCTACCCCGGCCGCATCGATCTGGGGCTGGGCCGCGCGCCTGGCACCGATCAGCGCACCATGATGGCCTTGCGCCGCCACCTGTCCGGCGACGTGGATACCTTCCCGCGCGACGTGCAGGAACTGCAAAACTACTTCTGCGATGCGCAGCCCGGCCAGCCGGTGCAGGCGGTGCCGGGCCAGGGGCTGCATGTGCCGCTCTGGCTGCTCGGCTCCAGCCTCTACAGCGCGCAGCTGGCGGCACAGCTCGGCCTGCCGTTCGCCTTCGCTTCGCACTTCGCCCCGGATATGCTGTTCCAGGCGCTGCAGCTGTACCGCGAGAACTTCAAACCCTCCAAACAGCTGGCGCAACCGCACGCCATGGTGTGCGTCAACGTGATCGCCGCCGACAGCGACCGCGACGCGCGCTTCCTGTTCAGCTCGATGCAACAGCAGTTCATCAATCTGCGCCGCGGTTCGCCCGGCCCGCTGCCGCCGCCGGTGGATAACATCCACGCGCTGTGGACCGCAGGTGAGCAATACGGCGTCGAGCAGGCGCTGCGGATGTCGATCGTCGGCGACGAAAATACGGTGCGCCACGGGCTGCAAACGCTGCTGCGTGAAACCGATGCCGACGAGATCATGGTCAACGGCCAGATTTTCGATCATCAGGCGCGGCTGCGTTCGTTCGAGATTGCCGCCGGGGTAAAAGGCGACATCGTGAAGGGCTAAAAAGCGAAAAGGCGGTGGAAACCCCACCGCCTTGGCGTTAACGCTGAATCAGATAGCGGATGGTCGGCCCGTCCTGCTGAATATCCAGCACCTTGTAGCCGTGGTTGCGCGCATCGAGCGGGATGTTGTTGATCGACTGCGGGCAATCGCTGATCACCTCCAGGATCTCCCCCGGCTTCAACTGCGGCATCGCCTCCAGCGTCGCCACCGCCGGGTACGGGCAAGGCTCGCCCAACATGTCCAGCCGGTAGTCCGGCACTATCGTCGTCTCTTTCATGGCATGCTCCTCAAATTCACCACCTGCGCCTCAGGCCGGGCGCGGAAAAAGCGTTTCTCCCACCACAGCATGGCGGCGAAGGCCAGCGCCAGCAGCAGGTAAGTCACCAGCAGGCCGCCGATCGGGCCGAAGGTATCGAGCAGGTTAATCTTGTCGTAGTCGGTCGCCAGCGCCGGCGCCAGGTCGTCCCAGTAATAGGCCAGCAGCGTAGCGCCGATGATGTTGCCCAGCCCCACCCACCAGTAGTGCACCTGCCCTTCCACGGCGCGGTACATCCAACCGGTCTCGCAACCGCCGGCCAGCACGATGCCGAAGCCGAACAACAAACCGCCGAGTACCGCATTCGGGCCGGCCCACATGATCTTCGGCGCCACGCCCAGCTGCACATAGCTGAAGATACCGATGGCGCTCACCGCCATGCCGATGATGATGGCTTTCGCCATGTGGGTGCGGCCGGTGATCCACAGATCGCGGAACGCCGAAGTGAAGCAGATCTGCGCGCGCTCGATCAGCAAGCCAAAGCCGATGCCGAACAACATGGCGATGCCGAGCTTCGGCGCATCGAACAGCGTCCACAACGACCAGGCCACCGCCAGGCCGAAGATCGCCATGCCCAGCCGGAAACGGCGACGCGCCTGCTCAGGCTTCTGCGTCAGCGGCGCGGCGGCCTTCACCTTTTGCAACTTGACCGGAATGCGGAACATCGGCAGCAGCGTGAATTTGGCGCCGAAGTAGGAGCCGGCGGCGGTCGCCAGCGCGAAGAACCAGGCGTGTAACGAGAACTGCGGAATGCCGGTGAAAAACGCCGCCAGGTTGCAGCCCATTGCCAGGCGTGCGCCGAAGCCGGCGATGATGCCGCCCAGCAGCGCCTGCACGATGCGAATGCGGTGCTGCGGCTGACGCAGTTTGATGTTGTTGGCCCACAGCGCGGCGGCGATGCAGCCGGCGAACATGCCGATGATCATCCGCCCGTCGATGCGCTCCAGCGGCGTGCCCTGCAGGCCGATGACCTTGAAATAGCCCCACTGCTCGGGGTGCAGGCCGAACCACTGCAGCACATGGCCGCCCCAGCGGGTGAACTCGCCGGTCACCGCCCAGAAGGTGCCGGTCATGCCGAAGTAGTAGGTAGAAAGGATCCCGGCGGCGATCACCGCCGGCAGCGGCGCCCAAAAGCGCACCAGGTATTGAGATTTAAACTGCTGCCAACTCATGGCATCTCCCGTGCATATCATCCGTAAGAAAAAACCTTATGAATGATACGCCATTCAGGGGCGTTTGACGGCAACTTTCAGGCATAAAAAAACCAGCCCGCAGGCTGGTTTTTCAGAGCGCTTCACCGCGAACGGCGAATCAGCGATTACGCGTCGCCGAAACGACGACGTGGTGCTGCCGGTGCGCCGTCATCACGGCGTGGCGCCGGCTTGCCGTCGCGGTTGTAGTTACCGCCACGACGCTCGCCGCCGTTACCGCCTTCACGACGTTCACCGAAGGAGCGACGTGGGCCGCCTTCGCGACGTTCACCGTTGAACGGACGACCGTTGCCGCGACGCTCGCCACCGTTGCCACCGTCACGACGCTCGCGACGTTCGAACGGCTGTGCATCGCCCAGCAGCTGCATGTTCATCGGCTTGTTCAGGATGCGAGTGCGAGTGAAGTGATTCAGGATCTCGCCCGGCATGCCTTTTGGCAGCTCGATGGTGGAGTGGGAAGCGAACAGCTTGATGTTACCGATGTAACGGCTGCTGATGTCGCCTTCGTTAGCGATAGCGCCAACGATGTGACGAACTTCAACGCCATCGTCACGGCCCACTTCGATGCGGTACAGCTGCATTTCGCCAACGTCACGACGTTCGCGACGCGGACGATCGCCGTCACGGCTGTCACGACGGTCGCCACGATCACCGCGACGATCGTCACGGTCGTTGAACTCGCGGCGCTGACGCGGCTTGAAGACCGGATCCGGCGGCAGGATCAGCGGACGTTCGCCCTGTGCCATTTTCAGCAGCGCTGCGGCCAGAGTTTCCATATCCAGCTCTTCTTCCGGCTGCAGTTTGGTCAGCAGTGCGCGGTACAGGTCCAGATCGCTGCTTTCCAGCTGCTGCTGAACTTTCGCGGCGAACTTGGCCAGACGACGCTCGCCCAGCAGTTCTGCGTTCGGCAGTTCCACTTCAGGGATGGTCAGCTTCATGGTGCGTTCGATGTTGCGCAGCAGGCGGCGTTCGCGGTTTTCCACGAACAGCAGCGCGCGGCCGGCGCGGCCCGCACGACCGGTACGGCCGATACGGTGAACGTAAGACTCGGAGTCCATCGGGATGTCGTAGTTGACAACCAGGCTGATGCGCTCAACGTCCAGGCCACGGGCCGCAACGTCGGTCGCGATCAGGATATCCAGACGACCGTCTTTCAGACGCTCCAGAGTCTGCTCACGCAGCGCCTGGTTCATGTCGCCGTTCAGCGCGGCGCTGCTGTAACCGCTGCGTTCCAGCGCTTCGGCCACTTCCAGGGTCGCGTTCTTGGTACGAACGAAGATGATCGCCGCGTCAAAGTCTTCGGCTTCCAGGAAACGCACCAGCGCTTCGTTTTTACGCATGCCGTAGACCGACCAGTAGCTCTGGCTGATGTCCGGACGGGTGGTCACGCTGGACTGGATGCGCACTTCCTGCGGCTCTTTCATGAAGCGGCGGGTGATGCGACGGATCGCTTCCGGCATGGTGGCGGAGAACAGCGCGGTCTGATGTTCAGCCGGGATCTCAGCCATGATGGTTTCTACGTCTTCGATAAAGCCCATGCGCAGCATTTCGTCGGCTTCATCCAGCACCAGGCCGCTCAGGTTAGAGAGGTTCAGGGTGCCGCGCTTCAGGTGGTCCAGCAGACGGCCTGGGGTACCCACAACGATTTGCGGGCCCTGGCGCAGAGCGCGCAGCTGCACGTCGTAACGCTGGCCGCCGTACAGGGCTACCACGTTGACGCCGTTCATGTGTTTGGAGAAATCGGTCATCGCTTCAGCAACCTGAACCGCCAGTTCGCGGGTCGGTGCCAGCACCAGGATCTGAGGTGCTTTCAGGTCTGCCTGCAGGTTGTGCAGCAGCGGCAGCGAGAACGCTGCAGTTTTACCACTACCGGTCTGTGCCATGCCCAGCACGTCGCGGCCGTTCAACAGGTGAGGAATACACTCAGCCTGGATCGGAGATGGTTTTTCATAGCCCAGATCGTTCAGGGCGGAAATGATTGGAGCAGACAGCCCCAGATCAGCAAAAGAGGTTTCAAACTCAGTCGTCATGTACACGTGCCTCATTAATAATGGCAGCCAGTCTACATAACTCGTCGAGAAAATTTTCAGTCATTTTCATTGAAAAGTGTGAACCGGCTCAAATTAGATTATAAAACGAACAAAAAAGCCCTCGCCCGTTAAGGCGATAACTTTGGTTAAAAACCAATGTCCATCAGGCTGATAGGTGTTCGTCAGCTATTGCTGGTCCGATTCCGATAGGTCGTCTTGCTCTTGGCCCAAAAGCGCCAATTCCAACAATGCATAGCGGTGCTCAACGAAGTTGTGAACGTTGTTAGACACCGTCAGTTTGAACAGCGCCGAAGCGGTGTCCTTGTCCCCCAGACTCAGGTAGTGTTTACCCAAATAGAAGTCAGTTTCACTGAGATGCTCAGCGAGCGAAGTGTTATCCGTTGCATCTGCCTTGAGGCGTTCCATCAGCGTTTTTTCGCTGATCTTGCCCAGGTAGAATTCGACAATATTCCATCCCCATTGCCCTCTGTCCGCTTTGTCATAGCGCTGCTGAAGCGCTACCTCGGCCTTCTTGGGATCGATTTCTCGCTCCACCAGATACAGCCATAACGAACGGAAGGGATCGTTTGGGTCGTCTTGATAAAACGCCTGCAGATCATCCTGCGCCAACGGGAAGCGGCCGCCATAATACAGTGCGATGCCCCGGTTTAAACGCGCGTAATTGTAAGTTGGATCAAGCTCTAGTACAGAATCAAACGCTTCATAGGCAGCATCAAAATTGCCTGCCTGCGTTAAGTAAATGCCCAGGTAGTTGAAAACTTCCGGCATGTCGGGACGTATCGCCAGCGCCTGCGAGAAATCATTGCGCGCTAATGCACGTAACCCGAGGCTATCATACAGCACACCGCGCTCATATAAAAGCTGTGCGCGTTCGTCATCCGTCAGTGCCCGGCTGGCAAGAATTTGTTCCATGCGCGCCAGGATCACTTCCTGCTGCAACGTTGGCTGCAACGGGATTGCCAAAACTTCGTCTTTACGCCAATCATGGTTGCTGCATCCTGCCAGCATGAGTGCTGTCGCAACGTAACACCAGCGCAAGAAAGGCTTCATTTCCCACTCCCGAAGACAAACATTGGATGAACGTCCTGTCCTCCGTTTGCTAAAACGCGGGCATCCTACCCGCGCGATACGAACAGCTCCCAACCCCATGGCGGGGAGCTGTAAAACTATCTATACAGTTATTCTGCTTCAGGCGCAGGTGAACCTGCTTCCGGCGCCATCGCTTCTTTGATGCTCAGACGCACGCGGCCCTGACGGTCAACTTCCAGTACCTTAACCGGCACTTCCTGACCCATCTGCAGATAGTCGGTCACTTTCTCGACGCGCTTGTCGGCGATCTGAGAAATGTGCACCAGACCTTCTTTACCACCGCCGATAGCGACGAACGCGCCGAAATCAACGATACGGGTCACTTTACCCTGGTAAATACGGCCCACTTCGATCTCTGCCGTGATCTCTTCGATACGACGGATAGCGAATTTCGCCTTCTCACCGTCGGTCGCTGCGATTTTAACTGTACCATCATCTTCAATTTCGATGGTAGTGCCAGTCTCTTCGGTCAGCGCGCGGATAACGGAACCGCCCTTACCGATCACGTCTTTAATCTTATCCGGGTTGATGCGGATAGTATGAATACGCGGTGCGAATTCGGAGATATCGCCGCGCGGGGTGCTGATAGCCTGTTCCATTACGCCCAGGATGTGCAGACGCGCGCCCTTGGCCTGGTTCAGAGCCACCTGCATGATTTCGCGGGTGATGCCTTCGATTTTGATGTCCATCTGCAGCGCGGTGATACCGTCGCGGCTACCGGCCACTTTGAAGTCCATGTCGCCCAGGTGATCTTCGTCACCCAGAATGTCGGACAGAACCACAAAGTTATCGGCTTCTTTCACCAGGCCCATCGCGATACCCGCAACGGCGGCCTTGATTGGCACACCGGCGTCCATCAGCGCCAGAGACGCGCCGCACACGGAAGCCATGGAAGAAGAACCGTTGGATTCGGTGATTTCAGACACCACGCGAACCGTGTACGGGAAATCTTCCGGTTTAGGCATCATAGCCAATACGCCGCGTTTCGCCAGGCGACCGTGACCGATTTCACGACGCTTAGGAGAACCGACCATGCCGGTTTCGCCTACGGAGTACGGAGGGAAGTTGTAGTGGAACAGGAAGCTGTCGGTCTTCTCGCCCATCAGCTCGTCCAGGTTCTGGGCGTCGCGCGCGGTGCCCAGGGTCGCGGTAACCAGCGCCTGAGTTTCGCCACGGGTGAACAGCGCGGAACCGTGGGTGCGCGGCAGTACGCCGGTGCGCACGTCCAGGCCACGGATCATGTCTTTTTCACGGCCGTCGATACGCGGCTCGCCACGCAGTACGCGGCTGCGCACCACGTTCTTCTCGACGTTGCCCAGGATGTCCTGGATTTCGCCGGCGTCCAGCGTTTCGTCCTGCGCCAGCAGGGTTTCAACTACGCTGTCTTTGATCGCGTCAACCTGAGCGTAACGCTCTTGTTTTTCGGTGATGTGGTAAGCGTCGCCCAGGCGAGCTTCGGCCAGTTCAGCCACGCGCG
Source organism: Serratia sp. Ae19-1 (assembly GCF_059801225.1). Lineage (NCBI taxonomy): Bacteria > Pseudomonadati > Pseudomonadota > Gammaproteobacteria > Enterobacterales > Yersiniaceae > Serratia > Serratia sp. Ae19-1. The sequence goes on from NZ_JBCHWD010000010.1 coordinate 64,007, forward strand.
CGTGCAGCGCTTCGTTGACCGCTGGCGCCTGCCAATCCCACTTCGGTTTGCCGGCTTCGGCAACCAGAGCGTTGATGTTCTCGATAACCACTTGCTGCTGGTCGTGGCCGAATACCACGGCGCCCAGCATCTGATCTTCGCTCAGCACGTCCGCTTCGGATTCAACCATCAGCACCGCACCGGCAGTACCGGCAACCACCAGGTCCAGACGGCTTTCTTTCAGCTCGTCGGTCGTCGGGTTCAGCACGTACTGATCGTTGATGTAACCTACGCGCGCTGCGCCGATTGGGCCGTTGAACGGAATACCGGACAGGCTCAGGGCGGCAGAGGCACCGATCATCGCAACGATGTCCGGGTTCACCTGCGGGTTAACGGAAACCACGGTCGCGATCACCTGAACTTCGTTCAGGAAGTTGTCCGGGAACAGTGGACGGATCGGACGGTCAATCAGACGGGAAGTCAGGGTCTCGCCTTCGCTCGGACGGCCTTCGCGACGGAAGAAGCTGCCCGGGATACGGCCGGCGGCGTAGGTACGCTCTTGGTAGTTAACGGTCAGCGGGAAGAAGCTCTGACCCGGCTTGGCTTTCTTCTGGCCAACAACGGTAACGAAGACGGCGGTGTCATCCATGCTCACCATAACGGCGGCAGTGGCCTGACGAGCCATCATACCGGTTTCGATGGTGACGGTATGCTGGCCATACTGGAATTTGCGAATGATCGGTGTCAGCAAAATTATATCCTTGATTAGCGGCGCGCAATCGCATTGACGACTCGACACGCCTGTGACTCGATTTGCCTTCTCACTACATCCTCGCGACTAATGACAATCCTTATCTCAGGCGGGAGATAAAGCCTCTCATTAGCCGCGCGAACCTCTGTAACGGAAGAACCTGTTTGGAAACATCAGTAATACATTAACCTGATTTGCTTATGCTTCCTAGAAGAAAGGGGCCAAAATAGGCCCCTTTCCACTGAAACTTGCTAGATTAGCGACGCAGACCCAGACGCTCGATCAGGCTGGTGTAACGTGCTACATCTTTACGCTTCAGGTAGTCCAGCAGCTTACGACGCTGAGAAACCATACGCAGCAGACCACGACGGCTGTGGTGATCTTTTTTGTGCTCGGAGAAGTGGCCTTGCAGATGGTTGATCTGCGCAGTCAGCAGGGCAACCTGAACTTCGGTAGAACCGCTGTCGTTAGTACCACGACCGAAATCAGCTACGATTTGAGCTTTAGCTTCAACACTTAGAGACATTGTAATACTCCAGATTATAGATAATAAAAACAGGCGCCGATCTCTAATTCAGCAACCCGATGCATAAGCTGCGCCATTCTACTCTTAGCGCAGTGCGATCGCAAGGCGACGCAGTGCCCCGCCGTCAGTCGAAATGTTCGACCACCAGGCGGCGCGGCGCCACGCGACCATCCTCGGCGATGTCGCCAACGCCGATGAATTTCCGCTCTTCACCCTCGGTGATACGCACCATACCGGAGGCCGGCGCACCGGCCACCTGCACCGGCTGCCCCTGCTTGACGTAGCCCGCCACCACCGGCAGCAAATTCACTTCCGGATAGTTCTCAACCGGGCTGTCCATCGGCATCAGCAGCGGATCGAGCAGCTCGCCGGGGGCGATCGCTTGTTCCTGCGCCTGCGCCAGCAAGGCGTTCAGCTGTTCCAGCGTCACCATGCGCGCGATCGGGTAAGTCGCCACCTGCAGGCGACGCAGATAGATCACGTGCGCGCCGCAGCCCAGCAGCTCGCCGAGATCGTCGGTGATGGTGCGGATGTAAGTGCCTTTCGAGCAGTGGATCTCCAGCTCCAGCTCATCCCCTTCCCAGCGGATAAACTGCAGCTCGTACACCGTGATGCTGCGCGCTTCGCGCGGCACTTCAATCCCCTGGCGCGCATACTCGTAGAGTTTCTTGCCTTGGTATTTCAGCGCCGAATACATCGACGGCACCTGCTGGATGTCGCCGCGGAAGGTGTCCAGCGCCGCGTCGAGCTGCGCCTGGGTGAAGTTCACCGGGCGCTCCTGCACGATCTGACCGTCGGCGTCCGAGGTATCGGTACGCTGCCCCAGCTTGGCGATCACCCGATAGCGCTTGTCGGAATCGAGCAGATATTGCGAAAACTTGGTCGCTTCACCCAGGCAGATAGGCAGCATGCCGGTCGCCAGCGGATCGAGCGCGCCGGTGTGACCCGCCCGGTTGGCGTTGTACAGGCGCTTTACTTTTTGCAGCGCATCGTTGGACGACAAACCCTGCGGCTTGTCCAGCAACAGCACGCCGTGGATATCACGGCCGCGGCGACGAGGGCGACTCATCAGTCCTCCTTGTCATCGCCTGAGGCGGAACGGCGCTCGGCGTCGTTCTTCACCACGTTGGTCACCAGGTTGGACATGCGCATGCCTTCCACCAGGGAGTTATCGTAGGCGAAGGTCAGCTCCGGCACCACGCGCAGGCGCATCGCTTTGCCCAGCAGGGTGCGGATGTAACCGGAAGCGTCTTGCAACGCTTTGATGCCGTTGTTGACCAGATCCGGATCGTGGTTCTCGGTCAGCACGTTCAGGAAGGTGACGTAAACCTTGGCGTACGCCAGATCACGGGACACTTCCACGCCGGAAACGGTCGCCATGCCGACGCGCGGATCTTTCACTTCACGCTGCAGAATGATCGCAATCTCTTTCTGCATCTCTTGCGCCACGCGTTGACCGCGGCTGAATTCTTTTGCCATTTTGGATTCTCCAGACAAATCGGGGGGCACAAAGGCCCCCCGTAAACAGATATAAGCAGATGTGCAATCGTTAAGCGATGGTGCGTTGGATCTCAATGATCTCGAACACTTCGATCATGTCGCCGACGCGCACGTCGTTATAGTTCTTAACGCCGATACCACATTCCATGCCGTTACGGACTTCGTTAACGTCATCTTTGAAGCGGCGCAGGGATTCCAGCTCGCCTTCATAGATAACCACGTTGTCGCGCAGTACGCGGATTGGGTTGTGACGCTTGATGGTCCCTTCGGTAACCATACAGCCGGCGATAGCGCCGAACTTAGGCGATTTGAACACGTCGCGCACTTCGGCCAGGCCGATGATCTGCTGCTTGTATTCCGGCGCCAGCATACCGCTCATCGCCTGCTTCACTTCGTCGATCAGGTTATAGATCACGGAGTAGTAACGCAGATCCAGGCTTTCCGCTTCGATCACGCGGCGCGCAGAAGCGTCGGCACGCACGTTGAAGCCCAGGATGATGGCGTTGGAAGCCGCAGCCAGCGTCGCGTCGGTTTCGGTGATCCCACCTACGCCGGAGCCGACAATCTTCACCTTCACTTCGTCGGTGGAGAGTTTCAGCAGCGAGTCGCTGATCGCTTCGCAAGAACCCTGAACGTCGGATTTCAGGACGATGTTCAGCTCGGACACTTCGCCGTCGGTCATGTTGGCGAACATGTTTTCCAGCTTGGACTTCTGCTGACGCGCCAGTTTGACTTCGCGGAACTTGCCCTGACGATACAGCGCCACTTCACGCGCTTTCTTCTCGTCACGCACCACGGTCGCTTCGTCACCCGCTGCAGGCACGCTGGACAGACCCAGGATTTCCACAGGGATGGACGGACCGGCGGAGGTCACTTCACGGCCCAATTCGTCGCGCATCGCACGCACACGGCCGTATTCGAAGCCACACAGGACGATGTCGCCCTTGTTCAGCGTACCTTCCTGAACCAGCACGGTAGCCACTGGGCCACGGCCTTTATCCAGGAAGGACTCGATCACTACGCCGCTCGCCATGCCGCTGCGTACCGCTTTCAGTTCCAGAACTTCGGCCTGCAGCAGGATAGCCTGCAGCAGTTCGTCGATACCGGTACCGGCTTTCGCGGACACGTGTACGAACTGCGCTTCACCGCCCCACTCTTCCGGCATAACGCCGTACTGAGACAGTTCCTGCTTAACGCGGTCCGGATCGGCTTCCGGTTTGTCGATTTTGTTAACCGCAACCACCAATGGCACCTGCGCCGCTTTCGCGTGCTGGATAGCTTCGATGGTCTGTGGCATCACGCCGTCATCAGCCGCCACCACCAGAACCACGATGTCAGTCGCCTGAGCACCGCGAGCACGCATCGAGGTAAACGCGGCGTGGCCCGGGGTATCCAGGAAGGTGATCATGCCGTTCTCGGTTTCTACGTGGTAGGCACCGATGTGCTGGGTAATGCCGCCGGCTTCGCCCGCCGCCACTTTAGTGGAGCGGATGTAGTCCAGCAGAGAGGTTTTACCGTGGTCAACGTGGCCCATGATGGTCACGACCGGCGCACGCGGTTCAGCCGCAGCGCCCGTATCACGGTCACTCATCAGCGCTTCTTCCAGCTCGTTTTCACGACGCAGGATAACTTTGTGGCCCATCTCTTCGGCAACCAGCTGTGCGGTTTCCTGGTCGATAACCTGGTTGATGGTGGCCATGGCGCCCAGCTTCATCATCACTTTGATGACCTGAGAACCTTTTACCGCCATCTTGTTGGCCAGCTCGGCTACGGTGATGGTTTCACCGATCACCACGTCGCGGTTAACCACCTGCGCCGGCTTGTTGAAGCCCTGCTGCAGAGCGCTAGGCTTGCGTTTGCCGCCTTTACCGCCACGGGTAACGGCGCGCGCTTCTTCGCGATCCGCTTTGGATTCGGACAGCTTGTTGCCTTTCTTCTGCTTGGTGGCTTTGCCGCCGCGGGTGCGGCTGCGACGATCGCCTTCAACTTTGGCGTCGTTTTCGTCTTCAGCGGCACGGGCGTGCTGAGAGGTGGTCACGTGATAGTCGGCGCTTTCAACCGCAGCGCTTGCCGCGTCGGCCTGGGCCCACTTCTCGCCGTTCTCTTCGGCCATGCGACGGGCTTCTTCCGCCACGCGCTTGGCTTCCTCTTCAACCTTGCGGCGCACTTCCTCTTCCGCTTTACGTTTCAGTTCAGCGGCTTCGGCTTCACGGCGTGCTTTTTCCGCCTGAGCTGGCTTGGTCATTTCGTCGGTATGTTGATTGGTCACTTTTTCTTTTTCCGCTGAATTACGCTTAGCAATCTCCGCGGCCTCACGTTTGGCTTGCTCTTCGGCTGCGCGCTTCGCTTCCGCTTCGCGTTTTGCGAGCTCTTCCGCTTCGCGCCGTGCCTGCTCTTCCGCTTCACGCTGTGCCTGCTCTGCCGCTTCAGCCAACTGGGCTTCCTGCGTATCGCGATTTACATAAGTGCGTTTCTTGCGGACCTCAATTTGCACCGATTTACTTTTACCGCCGGTGCTCGGGATATTCAAGGTGCTGCGCGTTTTGCGCTGCAAAGTGAGTTTACCCGGCGCGCTGCCGTGTTCACGGTTCAGGTGCGCCAGCAATGTTTCTTTTTCTTGCTGGGTAACAGAGTCCGACTCGGACTTGTTGATCCCTGCATCAGCAAACTGCTGTACCAGGCGATCAACCGGAGTCTGAATCTCTGCTGCCAGCGATTTTACGGTTACATCTGTCGTCATGCTGTTCCTTCCTGCTACAGTTATTACGCGTTGTCGCCAAACCAACAGATATTGCGTGCAGCCATGATCAGCTCGCCGGCTTGCTCATCGCTAAGCCCTTCAATATCAGCCAGATCGTCAACACCCTGCTCGGCAAGATCTTCCAGCGTACAAACCCCACGCGCGGCCAGTTTAAAGGCCATGCTGCGCTCAAGACCCGGCAGGTTGAGCAAATCGTCGGCCGGTTTGTTGTCGCCCAGGCTTTCTTCTTGTGCCAGGGCCAGCGTGGTCAATGCAGCTTTGGCGCGTTCGCGCAATGCTTCAACCGTATCTTCATCCAGACCGTCGATTTCCAACAGCTCTTTGATCGGCACGTAGGCCAGCTCTTCCAGCGTGGAGAAGCCTTCTTCAACCAGTACGGTGGCGAAATCTTCGTCGATATCAAGATACTTGGTGAAGGTATCAATAGCGGCATGAGCCTCGGCCTGGTGCTTGGCCTGCAGGTCGTCCGCCGTCATCACGTTCAGTTCCCAACGATCGTCGCCGCGGTGTTGTTTCAGCAGCTGGGAAGCCAAACGCACGTTTTGGCCGTTACGGCCGATCGCCTGCGCCAGGTTGCTGGCTTCAACGGCGATATCCATGGTGCAGTTATCTTCGTCTACCACGATCGACGCGACGTCGGCCGGCGCCATGGCGTTGATGACGAATTGCGCAGGGTTGTCATCCCACAGGATGATGTCGATACGTTCGCCGCCGAGCTCGCTCGACACGGCCTGAACGCGCGCACCGCGCATGCCTACGCAAGCGCCGACCGGGTCGATGCGCTTGTCGTTGGTTTTCACTGCAATTTTCGCGCGGGAGCCAGGATCGCGGGCTGCCGCTTTAATTTCAATCACTTCTTCGCCGATTTCCGGCACTTCGATGCGGAACAGTTCTTTCAGCATTTCCGAGCTGGAACGGCTGACGAACAGCTGCGCGCCGCGAGCTTCAGGACGCACGGCGTACAGTACGCCGCGAATGCGGTCGCCCGGACGGAAGTTTTCGCGCGGCAGCATGTCTTCACGGCCAATCACCGCTTCGGCGTTGTTGCCCAGATCCAGCGCGATGCTGTCGCGGTTCACTTTCTTCACCACGCCGGTGACGATCTCGCCTTCGTGTTCACGGAAAGCGTCGACCACCATCGCACGCTCGGCTTCGCGCACTTTCTGCACGATAACCTGCTTGGCGGTTTGGGTGGTGATACGGTCGAAGGTCACGGATTCGATCTGATCTTCGACGTAGCCGCCGAGCTCGATGCTCGGATCTTCAAACTGAGCGGCTTCCAGCGTGATTTCACGCGTTGGCTGAGTCACTTCGTCTACGGCGACCCAACGGCGGAAGGTATCGAAATCGCCGGTTCTGCGGTCAATGCTGACGCGCACGTCGATTTCCTGCTCGTATTTTTTCTTGGTTGCGGTGGCTAATGCAGTTTCCAGCGCTTCGAAAATCTTCTCGCGCGGAAGGGATTTTTCATTGGAAACTGCTTCAACAACAGCCAGAATCTCTTTGTTCATCCTAGTTGCCTCTTCCAAACTTTAAAAGTGGGGTACCAGGTTCGCTTTCTGGATGTTGCTCAGCGCGAACACTTCATCTTTCCCTTCCACAGTAACCGTGATCATCTCGCCTTCGACAGACTTGATAATACCCTGCCACTTGCGACGGTTCTGTACCGCCATGCGCAGGACCAGGCTGACTTCTTCACCGAGGTAACGCGTATAGTGTTCTGCGGTGAACATCGGGCGATCAAGGCCAGGAGAGGAGACTTCCAAGTTGTAAGCGACCGTGATTGGATCTTCGACGTCCAATACAGCGCTGACCTGGTGGCTGACATCAGCGCAATCATCAACATTGATGCCGTTGTCACTATCAATATAGATGCGGAGCGTCGATTGGCGCGCACGAATGAATTCGATGCCTACAAGCTCAAAGCCCAACGCTTCTACGGGTGCCGAAAGCATCTCTGTTAACTGTTGCTCTAATGTGGACAAGCCCACCCCCAAGACATAAAAAAAGGGCTAAATAGCCCAGTGATTCTGTTGCCAAATAACAAAAAACCCCGAAAAATCGGGGCTTTATGCAACTGGACCCTGTTTGCCGCTAGGCGGCCTCGGTACAACTTTCGAGCAAGTGTCATTTTCAAATGTTGATCGAGAAAAGCGGGTTTCAATCGAAAAGTGTATTTGAAAATAAACACTTAAAGGAAAGTGGTTGCGGGGGCCGGATTTGAACCGACGACCTTCGGGTTATGAGCCCGACGAGCTACCAGGCTGCTCCACCCCGCGTCCGAAAACGTGGCAAATACTACGCCGATAATCGCAAAATTGCAAGTTATCTCTGGGATTTGGTACCGAGGATGGGACTCGAACCCACAAGCCCGTTAGGGCACTACCACCTCAAGGTAGCGTGTCTACCAATTCCACCACCTCGGTACTGATTCTTACTGCTAACGGCCGTTGTTCTTTCGAGTTCACAACCACCGTTTTCAAACTTTGTTGCGGCTTACTGCGGGATATCGCTGCTCGGTTTGGCTGGTGCCGCCGGCGCGGTTGTCTGCTCAGTTTTCACTGGCTGACCCAGGTTTTCCCACTCGCTGCCTTTCTTGCTTTGGTTGCTGCTGAGGTTGCCCAGAATCAGACTGATGACGAAGAACAGCGTCGCCAGCACAGCAGTCATGCGGGTCATAAAGTTACCGGAACCACTCGAACCGAACAACGTGCCTGATGCACCTGCTCCGAAAGAGGCTCCCATATCAGCGCCTTTACCTTGCTGCAGCATAATCAGAGCAACCAGCCCGATTGAGATCAGCAGGAAAATTACCAGAAGAGCTTCGTACATAGTAGTACCCGTATCCTTGCGGCCTAACCGCATGCCAAATGCTTCACACTCATCAAGCAGGCGCTTTTACAAACTGCCTACTGAAGCGGGTGTGAATACTAACCAAAGCCGCCAACCCGCGCAAGGGCAATTTGCAGCCGCCGGCGCGTTTGCGGAAAAAAACGCCAACAATCGCCTGTTCGGGCTCAGCGTCGCCGAGCCCGGTGGCTAACTGTCTGTTTTAACCTGCGGATTTCACCGCGTCGGCGATGCGATGCGCCAACGCGGTCACCTGCTGCTCGTCCTCGCCTTCCACCATCACGCGGATCAGCGGTTCGGTGCCCGATTTGCGCAGCAGCACCCGGCCGCGACCGCCCAGCTCGGCTTCCACCTGCTCGGTGACTTTACGCACCGCTTCGGACTCCAGCGGATTATGCTCACCGGTAAAGCGCACATTGACCAGGATCTGCGGCAACAGCTTCATGCCGCTGCACAGATCATGCAGGCTCATGTGGTTGCGCACCATGGCGGTCAGCACCTGCAGCCCGGCCACGATGCCGTCGCCGGTAGTGGTTTTGTCCAGCAGGATCACATGGCCGGAGTTTTCCGCGCCGATGCGCCAGCCCAGCTCCTGCAGCTTCTCCAGCACATAGCGGTCACCCACCTTGGCGCGGGCGAACGGAATGCCCAGCTGCTTCAGCGCCAGCTCCAGCCCCATGTTGCTCATCAGGGTGCCGACCGCGCCGCCGCGCAGCTGGCCTTGACGCAGGCCTTCACGCGCGATGATGTACAGGATCTGATCGCCATCCACCTTGTTGCCCAAATGGTCCACCATCATCACGCGATCGCCGTCGCCGTCGAACGCCAGGCCGACGTGCGCTTTTTCCTGCAGCACGCGCTCCTGCAGCTGACGCACATCGGTAGCGCCGCATTTTTCGTTGATGTTCATCCCGTCCGGCTCAACGCCGATGGCGATCACCGTAGCGCCCAGCTCGCGCAGCACGCTCGGCGCAATGTGGTAAGTCGCGCCGTTGGCGCAATCGACCACGATCTTCAGCCCTTTCAGGCTCAGCTCGCTCGGGAAGGTGCCTTTACAGAATTCGATATAGCGGCCGGCGGCGTCGATGATGCGGCTGGCTTTACCCAGTTCGGCGGACTCCACGCAGGTCAGCGGTTTTTCCATCTCGGCTTCAATCGCCTCTTCGACGTTGTCCGGCAGTTTGGCGCCGTCTATCGAGAAGAATTTGATACCGTTGTCGTAGAACGGGTTATGCGAGGCGGAGATGACGATGCCCGCTTCGGCGCGGAAGGTGCGCGTCAGATAGGCTACCGCCGGCGTCGGCATCGGCCCGGTGAAAGAGGCAGAAAGCCCCGCGGCTGCCAGGCCGGCTTCCAGCGCGGATTCCAGCATGTAACCGGAGATGCGCGTGTCCTTGCCGATGATGATCTTGCGCGAACCGTGGCGCGCCAGCACCTTACCGGCCGCCCAACCCAGCTTCAGCACGAAGTCCGGGGTGATGGGGCTGTCCCCGACTTTGCCGCGGATGCCGTCGGTGCCGAAATATTTGCGCTCGCTCATGTCTTACTGTCCCTTTGCTGAAAGTGTTGCCTCGACGACACGCATCGCCTCGACGGTTTCTTTAACGTCATGCACTCTGACAATCTGCGCACCCTGCATTGCCGCGATCACTGCACAGGCCACGCTGCCGATAACCCGTTGATCCGGCGGCACGTTCAGCAGTTGTCCAATCATCGATTTGCGCGACATGCCGACCAGCAGCGGCAAACCGAACCGATGAAACTCCGACAACCGAGCCAGAAGCTGATAGTTGTGCGCCAAATTTTTACCGAAACCGAAGCCGGGGTCGAGCAGCAATTTCTGATTTGTTATCCCCGCCTCATTGCAGCGCCGGATATGGTGTTCAAAAAACGTCTGAACATCGGCGATCAGATCGTCGTAGTGCGGCGCCTGCTGCATGGTGCGCGGCTGCCCCTGCATGTGCATCAGGCAGACCGGCAGGCCGCTTTCCGCCGCCGCCGTCAGAGCGCCCGGCTCCTGCAGAGAACGGATGTCGTTGATCAGATGTGCGCCGGCCTGCGCCGATTCGCGGATCACGCCCGCCTTCGAAGTATCGACCGAGATAAAGACCTCGAAGCGCTGCGCCAGCGCTTCCACCACCGGCACGACCCGTTCCAATTCTTCCTCTTCGCTCACCTCCGCCGCCCCCGGCCTTGTCGATTCGCCGCCGACGTCGATCATCGTGGCGCCGACTGAAATCAGCGCGTGCGCGTGCAGCAGAGCCTGGTTCAGAGTGTTGTGACGGCCGCCGTCTGAAAACGAATCCGGCGTCACGTTGAGGATACCCATCACCTGCGGATGGGAGAGATTGAGCGTCATGTCGCGCACGGTTAACTGCATGGTTGATCCACCTTACTGTTGCCTGGTTCACTGCCCGCCGGGCAAAAAAAAACCCCGGCGTACCGGGGTTTGATGTTATTACACAGCCGTTGTTACTTGTCGAGCTGTTCGGACATGGTGTTGCCCGGCGTTGGGGTGCGCGGCTCATCTACCGGCGTCGGGGCTTTCGGGGTGCCACCGTTGTCGGAGCTGTTGCCTTTGTTCGCATCGTCCCAGCCTGCCGGCGGACGCACGTCTTTGCGGTTCATCAGATCGTCGATCTGCGGCGCATCGATGGTTTCATACTTCATCAGCGCATCCTTCATCGAGTGCAGGATGTCCATGTTTTCCATCAGCAGCGAGCGAGCACGCGTGTAGTTGCGTTCGATCAGCGACTTCACTTCCTGGTCGATGATACGCGCGGTCTCATCCGACATGTGCTTCGCCTTGGCCACGGAACGGCCCAGGAACACTTCACCCTCTTCTTCCGCATACAGCAGCGGCCCCAGCTTCTCGGAGAAGCCCCATTGGGTCACCATGTTGCGGGCGATGGAGGTCGCCACTTTGATGTCGTTCGACGCGCCGGTAGACACTTTTTCCGGCCCGTAGATGATCTCTTCCGCCAGACGGCCGCCGTACAGGGTGGAGATTTGGCTCTCCAGCTTCTGACGGCTGGCGCTGATCGCATCCCCTTCCGGCAGGAAGAAGGTCACGCCAAGCGCACGGCCACGAGGAATGATGGTGACCTTGTGCACCGGATCGTGTTCAGGAACCAGGCGACCAATGATGGCGTGGCCCGCTTCGTGATACGCGGTCGACTCTTTCTGCGCTTCGGTCATCACCATGGAGCGACGTTCCGCACCCATCATGATCTTGTCTTTGGCTTTCTCGAACTCCACCATCGACACCACGCGCTTGTTGCCGCGGGCGGCGAACAGCGCCGCTTCGTTGACCAGGTTAGCCAGGTCAGCACCGGAGAAGCCCGGCGTACCGCGCGCAATGACGGAGGCGTCGATGTCGGCGGCCAACGGCACGCGGCGCATGTGCACCTTCAGAATCTGCTCGCGGCCACGCACATCCGGCAGCCCGACCACGACCTGACGGTCGAAACGCCCTGGACGCAGCAGCGCAGGGTCAAGCACGTCCGGACGGTTGGTAGCCGCGATGACGATGATGCCCTCGTTGCCTTCGAAACCGTCCATCTCAACCAGCATCTGGTTCAGGGTTTGCTCGCGCTCATCGTGACCGCCACCCAGGCCGGCGCCACGCTGGCGACCGACGGCGTCGATTTCATCGATGAAGATGATGCACGGCGCGGCTTTCTTCGCTTGTTCGAACATGTCACGCACACGGGATGCACCCACGCCGACGAACATTTCGACGAAGTCAGAACCGGAAATGGTGAAGAACGGCACCTTCGCTTCGCCGGCGATCGCTTTCGCCAACAGCGTTTTACCGGTCCCCGGCGGGCCAACCATCAGCACGCCTTTCGGGATCTTGCCGCCCAGCTTCTGGAAACGGCTCGGTTCGCGCAGGTATTCCACCAGTTCGCTCACCTCTTCTTTCGCTTCGTCACAACCGGCAACGTCGGCGAAAGTGGTCTTGATTTGGTCTTCCGTCAGCATGCGGGCCTTGCTCTTGCCGAAGGACATCGCGCCCTTGCCGCCGCCGCCCTGCATTTGCCGCATAAAGAAGATCCAGACCCCGATCAGCAACAGCATCGGGAACCACGAGATAAAGATAGAAGCCAGCAGGCTCGGCTCTTCAGGCGGCTCGCCGACAACTTTTACGTTCTTCGTTAACAACGTATCCAGCAACTTCGGATCGTTGACAGGGATGTAGGTCGTGTATTTGTTACTGTCTTTCTTGGTAACGTTAATTTCACGCCCGTTGATTCGCGCTTCGCGAACCTGGTCCTGGGTCAGTTCGGACATGAAGGTAGAGTAATCCACCCTACGGCCATTCGACTCGCTGGGCCCAAAGCTCTGGAATACAGACATCAACACTACCGCGATGACTAACCAGAGAATTAGGTTTTTCGCCATGTCACTCAAGGGATTAACCTCATCTTACAACTGTGTTAACAAACAGCGTTAGGGTACTACAGTTTGCGCCCTGTCGCTACAATGTACACTTCGCGCGAACGGGCGCGGGAAGCGTCTGGCTTACGAATCTTAACCTTCGTAAACAGGGAGCGAATTTCCCGTAGGTACTCGTCAAAGCCATCTCCCTGGAACACCTTCACCAGGAAACTTCCGCCTGGTGCGAGGACATCACGACACATATCCAGCGCCAATTCCACCAGATACATCGACCTTGGAATATCGACGGCCGGGGTGCCACTCATATTCGGGGCCATATCGGACATGACCACCTGAACCTTACTCTCGCCTACTCGTTCCAACAGTGCCTTCAGCACCAGTTCATCACGAAAATCGCCCTGAAGGAAATCGACGCCAACGATAGGATCCATTGGCAAAATATCACAGGCGATGATGCGACCGGTACCGCCGATTTGGGTGACCACATACTGCGACCAACCGCCCGGCGCGGCGCCCAGGTCAACCACGGTCATGCCCGGCTTGAACAGTTTGTCGCTCTGCTGTATTTCATCAAGTTTAAACCAGGCGCGGGATCGCAGTCCCTTTTTCTGCGCCTGCTGCACATATTTATCGCTAAAGTGTTCTTGTAACCAGCGACTGGAGCTAGCCGAACGCTTTTTATTAGCCATCTCGTTTTCCAACTATCATAAAAAGAGTCTTATGTCAGGGTCGCTGCTCACGTAGACTCACACCGGTGAAGACCGATTTGGTGATATACATGAGATGGCGGTAGAATGTACCGTTTTCAATCCCAACTTAAGCAAAAAAGACAATGAATCTGAATAATAAACAAAAACAGCACCTGAAAGGCCTGGCGCATCCGTTAAAACCGGTGGTGATGCTGGGCAATAACGGTCTTACCGAAGGGGTGCTGGCTGAAATTGAACAGGCTCTGGAGCATCATGAGCTGATCAAGGTAAAAATCGCCGCTGAAGATCGCGAAACCAAGACCCTGATCGCCGACGCTATCGTGCGCGAAACGGGCGCCTGCAATGTGCAGGTTATCGGCAGTACGCTTATTCTTTACCGCCCTTCGAAAGAGCGCAAGATCAGTCTACCGCGTTAATAACCATCAGGTTAAAGAAAAGGTGCCATGCGCCTGACGAAGATAAAAGGCCGCTTGCGGCCTTTTTCCTATCTTTACAAAACGTTGGCGCATTAATGACCAACGGCCTCGATCAGAGATACTCAACCTTCAGGATCTCATACTCGACGTCGCCGCCTGGGGTTTTGATCACCACCACATCGTCTTGCTCTTTGCCGATCAGTCCGCGCGCCATCGGCGAGTTTACCGAAATCAGATTTTTCTTGAAATCGGCCTCATCGTCGCCAACGATGCGGTAAGTCACTTCTTCTTCACTGTCCAGATTCATCACCGATACGGTGGCGCCGAAGATCACCCGGCCGGTGTTCGGCATTTTGGTGATGTCGATCACCTGAGCATTGGACAGCTTGGCTTCGATTTCCTGAATGCGGCCTTCGCAGAAACCCTGCTGTTCGCGGGCGGCGTGGTACTCGGCGTTCTCTTTCAGATCGCCGTGTTCGCGCGCTTCAGCGATATCCGCAATGATTTTCGGGCGGCGCACGCTTTTCAGATATTCGAGCTCTTCGCGCAGTTTTTCAGCGCCAAACAAGGTCATCGGAATTTGGTTCATCGTATAAATACCTCTAAATCTTTCCTGTTCAAATAACCGTCATCCTGACGTATTCGTATGAAAACACGGTTGGCATAGCGCCACCCGCCTCCAGGCGACAAACAAAAGAAACCTGACTCGGAACGGGGCCCAAGCCAAGATTGGTTTTGCATTTTGATACGCATTTTAGCCTAGAGTTCCTTGAGGGTCATCGTTTACTTTTTCCCTGATTGCACCGTAGTATGACGGCACGTTATCCAGCTGTTATCCCGAGATTATGCGTTTTTCACGAATTGTCAGTGCATTGGCTTGCGCATTTGTTCTGAATGCGAATGCGGCCCCGGTTGAAGAGTACACACAATATCTGCCTGATGGGGCCAACCTTGCCCTGGTCGTTCAGAAGATCGGCGCCGGCTCGCCGACGATCGATTACCACTCTCAGCAAATGGCGCTGCCGGCCAGTACCCAAAAAGTGCTGACGGCGCTGGCGGCATTGCTGCAGCTCGGGCCCGATTACCGTTTCACCACCACGCTGGAGAGCCAGGGCGATATCCGCGACGGCGTGCTGCGCGGCAACCTGATCGCCCGCTTCAGCGGCGATCCGACCTTCAAACGTCAGAGCCTGCGCAATATGGTGGCCGTCCTGAAGAAACAGGGCGTGCGCCAAATCAGCGGCGACGTGCTGGTCGATACCTCGGTCTTCGCCAGCCATGACAAAGCGCCCGGCTGGCCGTGGAACGATCTGACGCAGTGCTTCAGCGCGCCACCGGCCGCCGCCATCGTCGATCGCAACTGTTTCTCGGTCTCGCTGTACAGCGCGCCGAACCCGGGCGACATGGCGTTTATCCGCGTCGCCTCCTATTATCCGGTCAATATGTTCAGCCAGGTGCGCACTCTGGCGCGCGGTTCCGCAGACGCGCAGTACTGCGAGCTGGACGTGGTGCCGGGCGAACTGAACCGCTTTACCCTGACCGGCTGCCTGACGCAGCGCAGCGAACCGCTGCCGTTGGCCTTCGCCATCCAGGACGGCGCCAGCTATGCGGGCGCGATCCTGAAAGACGAACTGACGCAGGCCGGCATCCAGATCGACGGGCATTTGAAACGCCAGACGCGTCCCGGTATCACCGGCACGGTGATCGCGCAAACCCAGTCGGCGCCGCTGCACGATCTGTTGAAGATCATGTTGAAGAAATCGGACAACATGATCGCCGATACCGTCTTCCGCACCATCGGCCACGAACGCTTCGGCGTGCCGGGCACCTGGCGAGCGGGGTCCGACGCGGTTCGGCAGGTGCTGCGCCAGAAGGCCGGTATCGATCTGGGCAACACCATCATCGCCGACGGCTCCGGCCTGTCGCGCCACAACCTGCTGGCGCCGGCGACCATGATGCAGGCGCTGCAGTACATCGCGCAGCACGACAACGAGCTGAACTTCATCTCGATGCTGCCGCTGTCCGGTTATGACGGCACGCTGCGCTACCGCGGCGGCCTGCACGAAGCCGGCGTCGACGGCAAGGTGTCGGCCAAGACCGGCGCGCTGCAGGGCGTGTACAACCTGGCAGGCTTCATCACCACCGCCAGCGGCCAGCGCATGGCCTTCGTGCAGTATCTCTCCGGCTACGCCGTGCCGCCGGAAGATCAGAAGCAGCGCCGCGCACCGCTGGTGCGCTTCGAAAGCCGCCTGTATCGGGATATTTACCAAAACAACTGAGGATCGTCATGAAGCTGCTGGTCGTTGAGGATGATGAACTGCTGCAACAGGGGCTGGCGCTGGCGCTGACCGGCGAAGGCTATGTCTGCGACTGCGCCGCCACGGCGGCGGAGGCCAACAGCCTGCTCATCACCAGCCAATACAGCATGGTGATCCTGGATCTCGGCCTGCCGGACATGGACGGCGCCGCACTGCTGCGGCAGTGGCGCCGCCAGCAGATCGATCTGCCGGTGCTGATCCTGACCGCCCGCGACGCCTTGGAAGACCGGGTCGACGGGCTGGACGCCGGCGCCGACGACTACCTGGTCAAACCCTTCGCATTGGTTGAGCTGCAGGCACGCGTGCGCGCCCTCCTGCGCCGCTACCAGGGCCACAGCGACAATCTGATGCAGGTGGACGACCTGCAGCTGAACCTGTCCAGCCAGCAAGTCTACCTGCAACAGCAGCCGGTGGAGGTCACGCCGAAAGAGTTCGCCATCCTGGCGCGCCTGATCATGCGCGCCGGGCAGACGGTTAACCGTGAGCTCCTGCAGCAAGATCTCTACACCTGGCAAGACGATTTGGGTTCCAACACGCTGGAAGTGCACATCCACAACCTGCGCCGCAAACTGGGCAAGGATCGCATCCGCACCGTGCGCGGCATCGGCTACCGTTTGGAACCTTCGTCATGATCAGCATGCGCCGCCGCCTGCTGTTGATGCTGGCGCTGATCCTGCTGGTCACGCAACTCATCAGCGCCTTCTGGCTGTGGCACGAAAGCCAGGAACAGATCAGTTTCCTGGTGGACGAAACCCTATCCGCCAAAGTGCGCAGCGAACGCGTCGATACCGAGATCGCCGAGGCCATCGCGTCGCTGTTGGCGCCTTCGCTGATCATGATGATCGTCACGCTGCTGGCGTCGTTCTGGGCCATCAGCTGGATCACCCGTCCGCTCAACCAATTGCAGCAGCGGCTGGAAAAGCGCTCTGCCGATAACCTGACGCCGCTGCCGATCAACAGCGACAGTCTGGAGATGGTGGCGGTCACCAATGCGCTCAATCAGCTGTTCTCACGGCTGGACAACACCATTCAACAGGAACGCCTGTTTACCGCCGACGCAGCCCATGAGCTGCGCACGCCGCTGGCCGGCATTCGCCTGCATCTGGAACTGATGGAAAAACAGGGGGTCAAGGGCAGCCAGGCGCTGATCGCCCGCATCGATCTGCTGATGCACACCGTCGAGCAACTGTTGATGCTGTCGCGCGCCGGGCAAGACTTCGCCAGCGGCCATTACCAGCATTTCGATTGGGTGGCCGATGTGATCCAGCCGCTGCGCGAAGAGCTCGGCGAAATGACCGCTCAACGCGGGCAGACGTTGGACTGGCGATTGCCGGCCGCCGCGGCGGTGAACGGCGATCCGGTGCTGCTGCGGCTGCTGCTGCGCAACCTGGTCGAAAACGCCCACCGCTACGGCCCGGAAGGCGGCGCGATACTGGTACAGTTAACGCCACAGGACAACGGCTATCTGCTGCAGGTCATCGACGATGGCCCGGGGATCAAGGAAGAGATGGTCGGGGAACTGACGCAGGCGTTTCGCCGCATGGATCAACGCTACGGCGGCAGCGGGCTGGGGTTGAATATCGTGATCCGCATCGTGCAGCTGCACCAGGGGCGTTTGACGCTGGAAAACCGCCGCGATGCACGCGGCCTGAACGCCCAGTGCTGGCTGCCGGAAAAAGCGCTCAAATAACAAGGGCCCAGCGTTGCTGAGCCCTTGATCACCGAATTACTTCTGGTAAATGATTTCGACGCCTTCGTCGTCGTCCTCATCCCAGTCGTCATCCCAGTCATCTTCCGCTTCGGCTTCCACTTCCGCGATTTGCTCGCGGTGGTAGTCATCCCACATGAATTCGACTTTTTCCGGCGCGCTTTCTTCGATCGCCATCGCTTTCGGCTGGGTGTTGATGAAGTTCATCACGTCCCAGCACAGCGCGTTGACGCCTTCGCGGTTGGCAGCGGAGATCATGTAGTACTTCCCTTCCCAGCCCATGCCTTCCACAATCGCCTTGGCGCGTTCGGCGGCTTCTTCCTCACCAATCACATCAATTTTGTTGAACACCAGCCAGCGTGGCTTCTGCGCCAGATTTTCGCTGTATTGGTTCAACTCGTTGATGATGACTTTGGCGTTTTCCACCGGATCGGATTCGTCGATCGGCGCGATGTCCACCAGGTGCAGCAGCACGCGGCAACGCTCCAGGTGTTTCAGGAAGCGAATGCCCAGGCCCGCGCCTTCGGATGCGCCCTCGATCAGCCCCGGGATGTCGGCGACCACAAAGCTCTGCTCGTGGTCCATGCGCACCACGCCCAGGCTCGGCACCAGGGTGGTGAACGGATAGTCGGCCACCTTCGGTTTGGCGGCGGACACCGCGCGGATGAAGGTCGATTTGCCGGCGTTCGGCAGACCCAGCATGCCCACGTCGGCCAGCAGCAACAGTTCCAGCAGCAGATCGCGCGCTTCGCCGGCGGTGCCCAGCGTCTTCTGACGCGGCGCACGGTTGACCGAAGATTTGAAACGGGTGTTGCCCAGACCGTGCCAGCCGCCCTTGGCGACCATCAGCTTCTGCTCGTGACGGGTCATGTCGCCGAGGATCTCGCCGGTGCCCTGATCCTTCACGCGCGTGCCGACCGGCACCTTGATGATGACGTCTTTACCGCGTTTACCGGTACAGTCGCGGCTCTGGCCGTTCTGGCCACGCTCGGCGCGGAAAGACTTCTCAAAACGGTAGTCGATCAGGGTGTTGAGGTTTTCGTCCGCCAGCAGGTAGACGTCGCCGCCGTCGCCGCCGTCGCCGCCGTCAGGCCCACCGTTGGGGATATATTTTTCGCGGCGGAAGCTGACGCATCCGTTGCCGCCGTCGCCTGCAACGACCAAAATCGCTGCTTCATCTACAAACTTCATTTACCGTCTCCGTAAATCATTCACCGGGCTGCTTCAAAGGAGCAACCTGGGGGGGTTCTGCCCGTCGCGGCCACCACCGGTGACCAATTGCGGAAAACATAGCGCCCGCCACAACCACAAACGCGCCAACATAGCCGACGAGGTTCAGCGTCGGCGCGGCGAACGCCTGAGGCCAGGCCAGCGCCAATAAATCTGAAAACAGCAGGGTAAACAGCGGGGTCAGCGTCACCAATGCGCTCACCTGCGCCGCCTGCCATCGCGCCATCGCTTCCGCCAGCGCGCCATAGCCGATCAGCGTATTGGCGCCGCAAAACAGCAGGCACGCCAATTGCCAGCCGCTAAGCTGGAAAATCACCTCGGGCTTGGCCAGAGGAAACAACGCTATCGCACATAAAGTGTACAACATAACCAGGATCTGCGGCGACGCCAGCCGGCGCAACAACACCTTCTGCGCCACGCCGTAGCTCACCCAGACCATCGCCGCGCACACGCCCAGCATGACGCCGAGCGTATAGTCCGTCAGCCGGGTGAAGATCTCAACCAGGCTGACGTTGAAAAACAGCATCAAGCCGCCGATCAGCATCAGCGCGCCGATCGCCTGGGTAACCCGCATGCGCTCTTTTAAGATCAGCACGCTGGCGAACATCATGCCGACCGGCGACAGCTGGCCAATCACCTGCGACGCCGTCGGGCTCAGGTATTGCAGCGATGAACTGAACAACACGAAGTTGCCCAGCAGCCCTGCCGTGGCGATCGCCAACAGCAGCAGCCAGCGCGGCTGGCGGAACATCGTCAGCGGCGGCAGCTTGCCGCGCACCGCGAGGATGACGCCCAAACCGATCGCGGCCATGGTAAAGCGGTACCAGACGACGGTAAACGGCTCCATTACCGCCAGCACTTCTTTCATCGCGATCGGCAACGCGCCCCAGCAAACCGCCGTGGTTAACGCCAGGGAAATGCCAACGCCGACCTGCTGCTTCGTATCCATATCACCTTCGCCAACGCTGACGGGGCCGCACCTGAGCAGCCCATAAATGTAAAAAGCCCCGCAACGAATTGCGGGGCTTACATCTATTTCGTAAGGCTCGAAAAATTATTCAGCTTCGATGCTGATGAATTTACGATTGCTCGGGCCTTTAACTTCGAATTTGACTTTACCGTCTTTCAAAGCAAACAGAGTGTGGTCTTTGCCGCAACCCACGTTGGTACCAGCGTGGAATTTGGTGCCGCGCTGACGAACGATGATGCTGCCTGCCAGTACTGCTTCGCCGCCAAAGCGTTTTACGCCCAGACGTTTAGCTTCTGAATCGCGACCGTTACGAGTCGAGCCGCCAGCCTTTTTGTGTGCCATTAATCCGCTCTCCTAACTTAAGCGCTGATGCCGGTGATTTTAACGTCAGTGAACCACTGACGGTGGCCCTGCTGCTTACGGTGGTGTTTACGACGACGAAACTTAACAATCTTAATTTTCTCGCCACGACCGTGAGCAACGACTTCAGCTTTGATCTTGCCGCCATCGACGAAAGGAACGCCGATTTTGATATCTTCGCCATTAGCGATCATCAGAATCTGGTCAAACTCAACCGCTTCACCAGTTGCGATGTCCAGCTTTTCCAAGCGAACGGTCTGACCTTCGCTTACTCGGTGTTGTTTACCACCACTTTGGAAAACCGCGTACATATAAAACTCCGCTTTCCGCGTGCCCGACTGTGTTAGTTCAGAGCGCGCTATAAATATTCACAATAGGGCGCGAATTCTACGCAAAAAAGCGGCGCATGACAAGAGCAGAATAAGACCAGATGAACAAAAAAGAAGAAAAAAAACACAGTTTCTTTCGTGGCGTTTATCTGAACCGTTTTTCAAGTACAATCATAGGGACAGTTACCGCCATGTACCGATGTGAGCAGCGATCTCAACGCGGTGAAGAGAAACACAGCTGAAAAAAATACAATGAACCTAGAGCAAATTACCGAGTTAACCGCGCAAGATATGGCGGCCGTGAACGCAACAATTCTCGAACAGCTGAATTCCGATGTCACGCTCATCAATCAGCTTGGCTATTACATTATCAGCGGTGGCGGTAAGCGCATCCGGCCGATGATCGCCGTCCTGGCGGCGCGAGCGTTGGGGTATGAAGGCAACAAGCACGTCACCGTCGCCGCCCTGATCGAGTTCATTCATACCGCCACGCTGCTGCATGACGACGTCGTCGACGAATCGGACATGCGCCGCGGCAAAGCCACCGCCAACGCCGCGTTCGGCAATGCGGCCAGCGTGCTGGTCGGCGACTTTATCTATACCCGCGCCTTCCAGATGATGACCAGCCTGGAATCACTGCGCGTGCTGGCGTTGATGTCGGAGGCGGTCAACGTCATCGCCGAAGGTGAAGTGCTGCAGTTGATGAACGTGCACGATCCTGACATCAGCGAAGAAAACTATATGCGGGTGATCTACAGCAAAACCGCCCGTCTGTTTGAAGCGGCGGCGCAATCGTCGGCGATCCTGTCCGGCGCCAGCGCCGAGCAAGAGCAGGCGCTGCAAGATTATGGCCGCTACCTCGGCACCGCTTTCCAGCTGATCGACGATCTGCTCGATTACAGCGCCGACGGCAGCACCCTCGGTAAAAACACCGGCGACGATCTGAACGAAGGGAAACCGACCCTGCCGCTGCTGCACGCGATGCACAACGGCGACGACGCGCAGCGTGAGATGATCCGAGGCGCGATTGAGCAAGGCAACGGCCGCCACCTGCTGGAGCCGGTATTGCAGGCGATGCAGCAATGCGGTTCGCTGGAATACACCCGCCAACGCGCCGAAGAGGAAGCCGACAAGGCGATCGCCGCGCTGCAGGTCTTGCCGGCCTCGGAGCACCGCACGGCGCTGGAAGGCCTGGCCCATCTGGCGGTACAGCGCGAATTTTAAGAAACCTGGGTTTCTTAACGTTCTCATCAGGCCCGCGCCCACGGGCCTGACTACCTCTCGTTTTCTTCGTCGATGCGCGCCAGCAGGCCGCCGATCCCTTCCCGCATCAGGAAAGCCACCATTTTTTCGCGCTCGCTTTCCGTCAGATGGTAGTAATACTCGATCCAAACCGACAACGGATCCTGGCGCTCCAGGTCATATGCCGCCCCGTCTTCCCTCAGCATCAGCAGATTGCGCGCGCCTGCCGGCAGGCTGTCGATATGATACTCCAACGCTTTTCCCTGCACGCCTTGGCGCCTGCGGCTGGTCCAGCCTTCGCGCCGGGCCATCAGATTGATTCCCTGTGGTGAGGAAGGTAATCCTGCGATGCCTGTCAGCTCCTTGGCGGCAAACCACTCGTTTTTCATAGCCATTATCTCTGGGCAATAGTGGGCAAAGTCATTTATTTGGAAACTGATTGGGTCATTTTTGGGAAATTTAATGGTATTCTGATTTCCGAATAAGCGTTTCACGTTGTTCAAACGCCTAACCTCGACCCGTTAGTTATACCACTAACGCAACTTTGGCTAATCAGAAAAGGAATGTAAACATGAATTCAAGGAAGCAGGACTGGCACACGGCAGACATCATCGCGGCGTTACGCAAGCAGGGCACCACGCTGGCGGCGGTATCACGCAAGGCAGGATTAAGCTCATCAACGCTGGCCAACGCGCTGTCGCGCCCATGGCCGAAAGGAGAATGGCTGATCGCCGAAGCGATAGGCGTTCACCCCTCGGAGATCTGGCCAAGCCGCTATTATGATCCGCACAGCGATTGCCTGCTGGATCGCAAAGCGCGCATCAAGTCGTGAACGCAGGGCAAAAAAAACCGCCGGAACAGCGTCCGGCGGCGTTTATCGGCTGACTCGCGGCGACGATCAGTTATTGATGAACTTCTCGCCCAGCTCGATATCTTTGTGCAGCACGTCCAGCATCTCATTCAGCGCTTTTTGTTCAAAGGCGCTCAGGGTGCCGATATCTTTGCGTTCTTCAACGCCGTTTTTGCCCAGCACCAGCGGCTGCGCGAAGAAGCGAGCGTATTTGCCGTCGCCTTCAACGTAAGCGCATTCCACCACGCCTTTCTCACCCTGCAGCGCACGCACCAGAGACAGGCCGAAACGTGCAGCCGCCTGGCCCATGGACAGCGTTGCAGATCCGCCACCGGCTTTGGCTTCCACCACTTCGGTGCCGGCGTTCTGAATGCGTTTGGTCAGATCCGCCACTTCCTGATCGGTGAAGCTCACGCCTGGGATCTGCGACAGCAGAGGCAGGATGGTCACGCCAGAGTGGCCGCCGATCACCGGCACGTTCAGTTCTTCAGGCTGCTTGCCTTTCAGCTCGGCCACGAAGGTGTTGGAACGAATGATATCCAGCGAGGTCACGCCGAACAGTTTGTTTTTGTCGTAAACGCCGGCTTTTTTCAGCACTTCCGCCGCGATGGCGACCGTGGTGTTTACCGGGTTGGTGATGATGCCGATGCAGGCTTTCGGGCAGGTTTTCGCCACTTGCTCAATCAGGTTACGCACGATGCCGGCGTTAACGTTGAACAGGTCGGAGCGATCCATGCCTGGCTTACGGGCCACGCCGGCGGAAATCAGCACCACGTCCGCGCCGTGCAGAGCCGGGGTCGCGTCTTCGCCGCTGAAGCCTTTGATTTTAACTGCGGTTGGGATGTGGCTTAAGTCGACGGCAACGCCTGGGGTAACGGGGGCAATGTCGTAGAGAGAGAGTTCAGAACCTGAAGGAAGCTGGGTTTTGAGTAGAAGGGCGAGGGCCTGGCCGATACCGCCAGCAGCACCGAGAACTGCAACTTTCATCCTATACTCCTTTATTATCTTAAATATATAAAGCGCCGTGAATGTGTTGGTTACGGACCTTAAATTATTACACCTTTAAAAACAATAAATTAGCCAATTCTTGCCTGCCAGTGTAATAAAATGGCCGCTGTCGCGCCCATTTTAGATTAAATCGCTTACGCATGAAGGGCATAGCGCACACTAATCAAAAATAATGCGAGGTTATTCACGAGCAAGTTAACCGGCCGTTACATTACACCCTTACGCAACATCAGAACAACATCATTTTAATAACATTTTATTTACTACTGCGGGCCGATTTTCCGTCATCAAAAGGGCATATTCATCGCGGCCGGATTTTGTTAAAATGCCGCCCTTTCCTCGCCGCCCGGTCATGTTTATTTTCTTTGGGTCGGCCTCTATTGCATAAAAATTCATCTATATGCATAATCATGACTTCCACTATCAACTTTCCACGGTGCAAAATGCGTAATCCCGCAAAACAGGAAGATCTGATCAAGACGTTCAAAGCGTTATTGAAAGAAGAAAAATTCAGTTCTCAAGGCGAGATCGTTTTGGCGCTGCAAGAAGAAGGCTTCGAAAACATTAACCAATCCAAAGTATCGCGCATGCTGACCAAGTTCGGTGCGGTACGTACGCGTAATGCCAAAATGGAAATGGTGTATTGCCTTCCGGCCGAACTCGGCGTGCCGACCACTACCAGCCCGCTAAAGAACCTGGTGCTGGACGTCGACCATAACGACGCCGTCGTGGTGATCCACACCAGCCCCGGCGCCGCACAGCTGATCGCCCGCCTGCTCGACTCATTGGGCAAATCCCAGGGCATCCTTGGCACTATCGCCGGCGACGACACGATTTTCGTCACCCCGTCCAGCGGCTTTACCGCTCAGAAGCTGCATGAAGCGATCCTGGGCGTGTTCGAGCAAGAGCTGTGAAACCTGGCGCTAACAAAGTGCGGCTACCGTCCGCATTTTGTTAGCGCTTCTTTAACCCCTGCGTTACCTTCTCGGCCCTCAACCGCGTTTAACACTGCTTTTTTATCCCGCCACAACACATTTCCATGACATATCCATGTAGCCAGCAGTACCCACTGTGATCTTCCGCACTTTTGGTCAAAAGCACTTACCTCATTGAAATTACATAAAATTAACATCGAAAGATCGTTTTATAAGCGTTTTTTATTCCTTACGGTTATAAAAAAGAAGGTTCATCGGTTTAAAGTTTCACTAGCAACTGTTAGCGAACTATTAATTTTTCGCGTTACTAGCTGTATACTCATTTCCGTGAACTAAGTCACAGTTCGTTAGAACTGATAAAAGAATACGATGAGGTGAGATGATGAAAATTAAAGCTACCGTTGCAACCCTGAGCGTTCTGTCCATGCTTTCCTTCGGCGCATTCGCAGCACAATCTGTTGATGCAACCCAGGCCGCAAAACTGCAGCCCGCCGGCGTGATCACTGTGAGCGGCGTCGCCGCTGCACCTTCCGACATTCGTCAGGCGCTGTCCGATAAAGCCGACGCCAAAGGGGCGACCGCTTACCGCGTGATTGAAGCGCGTAACGACGGCAACTTCCACGCAACCGCTGAAATCTACAAATAAGTACCGGCATTACCCGGCAACGGGCAATACATCTCTGGAACCAAACGCTGTCATAACGGCCTTCAAGAATAAAAATCGCTGCCAAGCCCTTCCAGGCTGTTATGACCAAGGATCGCTATCATGAACATGAAAACTACTGTTGCTGCACTCGGTTTGCTGTCCGTCATCTCCTTCGGCGCCTCCGCCGCCCAGTTGGTGACTAACGATCAGACCGCCAATCTGCAATCTATCGGCACCATTACCGTCAGCGGCATCGACGGCGCGCCGACCGACATTCGCCAGGCGTTGTCGGAGAAAGCCGACGCGAAAGGCGCGACCGCCTACCGCGTAATCGAAGCGCGTAACGAAGGCAACTACCACGCCACCGCCGAGATTTACAAATAACAACTCTGGGAACGGCTTTGCAGAGCTGATTACCCTCGTCACTGCCACTGCCGAGTTCTGACGCAAACGCCGATTTCCCAGAGACCCTCTCGTCGTCCTATCCGACGAACCCCGTTGCCCTCGCTCGCGAGGGCTTTTTTATGGGTGTAAAAAAAAGGCCGCGAATGCGGCCCCTGTGTTGGCTGATGCGGCTAAGCGATCAGTAGGTCACCTTCGGTTCCTGCTTTTTCGCCAGCGCGTCCAGCAGGCGATCGTGAATGCCGCCAAAACCGCCGTTGCTCATCACCAGAATGTGATCGCCCGGCTGTGCGGTTTTCACCACCATGTCCACCAGCGTGTCGAGATCCGCACTCCAGTGCGCCGGTTGCACACAGGCATCCGCCACTTCCGCCACCTGCCACGGAATGTGATGCGGCTGGAACAGGAACACCTCGTCGGCGCGGCCGAGCGAAGGCGCCAGATCGTTTTTGCTGATGCCCATTTTCATGGTGTTGGAGCGCGGTTCCAGCACCGCCAGAATGCGCGCCGTGCCGCCTACCTTGCCGCGCAGCGCGGCCAGGGTGGCCAGGATCGCCGTCGGGTGGTGCGCGAAGTCGTCGTAAACGGTGACGCCGTTGGCTTCGCCGCGCAGCTCCAGGCGGCGGCGGGCATTGATGAAATCGCCCAATGCGCGGCAGGCGTCCGCCGGCTGCACGCCGACGTGGCGGGTAGCGGCGATGGCCATCAGGCCGTTATGCATGTTGTGCTCGCCCACCAGCGCCCAGTTCACTTCGCCGACCTGCTCGCCGTCGAGGAACACCGCGTAATGGCTGGCGTCCGGCGTCAGCTTCTGCGCGCGCCAGGTGCCCTCTTCCCCCACCAGCTCCTGCTCGCTCCAGCAGCCCATCGCCATCACCTGTTTCAGGTGGCTGTCGTTGTCCGGCAGAATGATCTTGCCTTTGCCCGGCACCAGACGCACCAGATGGTGGAACTGTTTCTGGATGGCTTTCAGATCGTCGAAGATGTCGGCATGGTCGAACTCCAGGTTATTCATGATCAGCGTGCGCGGGCTGTAATGCACGAATTTGGAGCGCTTGTCGAAGAACGCGCAGTCATACTCGTCGGCTTCAATGACGAAGAACGGGCTGCCGCCGAGGCGGGCCGAAACGTCGAAGTTGCCCGGCACGCCGCCGATGACGAAGCCGGGCTGGTAGCCGCAGGCCTCGAGGATCCAGGTCGCCATGCCGGCGGTGGTGGTTTTGCCGTGGGTGCCGGCGACCGCCAATACCCAGCGATCGCGCAACACGGCGTCGTGCAGCCACTGCGGACCGGAAACGTAAGGGATGCCACGCTCCAGCACCGCCTCCACGCACGGGTTGCCGCGCGTCATGGCGTTGCCGATGATCACCAGATCCGGCGCCGGATCCAGCTGGGCTGGATCATAACCCTGAATAAGATCGATCCCCTGGTTCTCCAGCAGCGTGCTCATCGGCGGATAGACGTTGGCGTCCGAACCGGTGACGTCATGCCCCAGTGAGCGCGCCAGCATCGCCAACCCGCCCATAAAGGTGCCACAGATCCCAAGAATGTGAATGCGCATAGGTTTCTCATGTGAGTGCATCGAATGTCGGCATATTCTAACGCTCAGAATCGTCCAGAAGAAATGGATTTGCCTATGAATGGCGCGCATCTTTGGGCTACACTGCACGCGAAAACGTTGGCGGTTTGTTAACAGGCCGCTATCCATCCGTAGATTCAGGGATTGTGTCATGAAAACGTTAGGCGAATTTATCGTCGAGAAACAGCACGACTTCTCGCACGCCACCGGCGAGCTGACCGCGTTACTTTCTGCCATTAAACTGGGCGCCAAAATCATCCACCGCGACATCAACAAGGCCGGCCTGGTTGATATTCTGGGAACCAGCGGGGTGTCCAACGTACAGGGCGAAGTTCAGATGAAACTGGACCTGTACGCGAACGAAAAACTGAAAGCGGCGTTGAAAGCGCGCGGTGAAGTTGCGGGTATCGCTTCCGAAGAAGAAGATGAAATCGTGATATTCGACGGCGAGCGTGCTGAAAATGCCAAGTATGTCGTATTGATGGATCCGTTGGACGGTTCGTCCAACATCGATGTCAACGTCTCGGTCGGTACGATTTTCTCTATCTACCGTCGCATCACGCCGGTCGGCACGCCGGTGACCGAAGAAGACTTCCTGCAGCCGGGCAGCGCCCAGGTCGCAGCGGGTTATGTGGTTTACGGTTCGTCCACCATGCTGGTGTACACCACCGGTTACGGCGTCCACGCCTTCACTTACGACCCGTCTCTGGGCGTGTTCTGTCTCTCTCACGAGAAAGTGCGCTTCCCGGCGAGCGGCAACATGTATTCCATCAACGAAGGCAACTACATCAAGTTCCCTCTCGGCGTGAAGAAATACATCAAGTACTGCCAGGAGCAGGACGAAGCGACGCAGCGCCCTTATACCTCGCGCTACATCGGTTCTCTGGTGGCGGACTTCCACCGCAACCTGCTGAAAGGCGGCATCTACATCTACCCAAGCACCGCCAGCCACCCACAGGGCAAGCTGCGCCTGCTGTACGAATGCAACCCGATGGCGTTCCTGGCCGAACAGGCCGGCGGTAAGGCCAGCGACGGTAAAAACCGCATTCTGGACATCACGCCGGTGAAACTGCACCAGCGCGCGCCATTCTTCGTCGGCACCAAGTCGATGGTAGAAGACGCAGAACGCTTCATCGCCGAAAACCCGGACGAGTAACGCGTTTTTTGCCAGGGTTCGGCGCCTTGCCGAACCCTTATCACCTTACAGCTTGAACGCCGCCATGCTCTGCGCCAGCAGCTGAGCCTGATCTTCCAGCGAGCGCGTCGCCGCCGCAGACTCCTCCACCAGCGCCGCATTCTGTTGCGCCACCTGATCCATCTGCGCCACCGCCAGGTTCACCTGTTCGATACCGCTGCTTTGTTCGCGCGTCGCCGCCGAGATCTCACGCATCAACGCCGTCACCCGGCCCACTTCGCCGGTGATGCCGCTCATGGTCTGCGCCGCCGACTCCACCATCTGCTCGCCTTCCTGCACCCGGTTCTGCGACGCTTCGATCAGCCCTTTGATCTCTTTCGCCGACTGGGCGCTGCGCTGCGCCAGATTGCGCACTTCGCCGGCCACCACCGCGAAGCCACGGCCCTGTTCACCGGCGCGCGCCGCTTCCACCGCCGCATTCAGCGCCAGGATATTGGTCTGGAAGGCGATGCCGTCCATCACGCTGATGATATCGGCGATGCGGCGTGAACTGTCGGTGATCGCCTGCATCTTGCTCATCACCTGGCTGACCACGTCGCTGCCCTGGTTGGCGATATCGGACACGCTCAGCGCCAGTTGGTTGGCCTGTTCGCAGTTCTCGGCGTTCATTTTCACCGTCGAGGTCAGTTGCTCCATGCTGGCGGCGGTCTCTTCCAGCGAGGCGGCCGATTCTTCGGTGCGCTGCGCCAGGTGCAGGTTGCCGGCCGCCAGTTCGCGTGAACCGGTGTCGATCTGGCTGCTGGCGTCGCGCACTTTGCTGACCGAACTGGCCAACGCCCGCTGCATGCGCTGCATCGCGCGTATCAGGCGCCCCATTTCGGTATCGCCCTCGCCGCGGATCTCATGGGTCAGATCGCCGCCGGCGATGTGTTCCAGCTGCGCGATGGACTCGTCCAACGGGCGCAGAATGATCACGCGCAGCGCGAACCAGGCCAGCACCGCCAGCAGCACACTCAGCAGGCCCGCCACCACGATCAGCGAGATCTTGGTGCTGGCGTTGCTTTCCGCGTCATGCACCTGCTGGGCGCCGAGCTTCATGGCGAAGCTGCGGAAATCGGTGAGATCCTTTTCAAACGCGATGCTCAATGCGGAGATGCGCGTCTCCTGGATATGGTAATACTCATCGATCTTGCCGGCCTTGATGGCGGCGGCCATCGGCTTCACGCCCTGTTCCAGATAGGCGCGATAGCTGTTTTGCAGGCGGTTGGAGAGTTCGCGGCCGCGATCGGTCACGGTGCCGACGCCGACAAAGCGCGCCATTTCCTTGTTCGACTGCTCGAGGTAGCCGTAGATGCGGCCGACGGTCGCGTCGGAGACATCAGTCTGGCCGATCTCCCGTTGGCGCACCGCCAGCGAGGCAGCGGTTCGGGCGCGCAGCGTCAGGTTGGAGCTGTTGGCCAGCGAGCCCAGCTCTTCGCCAAGGATCTGGTTTAAGGTATGGATCGAGCGCGATCCTTCGTTAATCGCGTTGACGCCAATAACGCTGACCATGATCAGCAGCATGGTCATCAGGCTCAGCAGGGCGATCAGCCCAGCCTTCACCGTAATCTTTTTTAGCATGAGTTCTTCCCGGCTTCAGAATAGTGAGATCAGACGTAGTAGGGGTGGCAAAACGCGGAGCCAGCTTTGCTGGCTCATTATTGTTTGTTGAAGTTATCGGCAGCCGCAGGCAAAACTTCATGCCGTGGCGGGATTAATCTGGAAATTCTCCGCGCGCAGAGACACTGGGTTTTCGACGATGAAAAGGGCAGGAAATCGCAAAAGAGTCCGCTATAATAGCCGCCACTCCATTTCTGGTTTGATGATTAAAGGAAACCGACATGAGCTTGAATCTGGTCCCTGCTGGCAAAGACCTGCCGGAAGACATCTACGTAGTAATCGAAATCCCGGCCAACGCCGATCCAATCAAATACGAAATCGACAAAGAAACCGGCGCGCTGTTCGTTGACCGTTTCATGTCCACCGCAATGTTCTACCCGTGCAACTACGGCTACATCAACCACACCCTGTCTCTGGACGGCGACCCGGTTGACGTGCTGGTCCCAACGCCATATCCGCTGCAGCCGGGTTCCGTGATCCGCTGCCGTCCGGTTGGCGTGCTGAAGATGACCGACGAAGCCGGTGAAGACGCCAAGCTGGTTGCGGTACCGCACAGCAAGCTGACTAAAGAGTACGATCACGTGAAAGACGTGAACGACCTGCCGGAGCTGCTGAAAGCTCAGATCGCTCACTTCTTCGAGCACTACAAAGATCTGGAAAAAGGCAAATGGGTGAAAGTGGAAGGCTGGGCAGACGCTGCTGCGGCTAAAGCGGAAATCATCGCCTCCTTCGAACGCGCCGCCAAGAAGTAATTCTCGCCGCCGTCCGATGAAAAAACACCGCTCAATGAGCGGTGTTTTTTTTCTTACTGTTCTTCGAGACGCTTCAGCCAGTCACCGCTGGTAATTCGCGGGTAACCGTCCACGCTGTGTTTGTACAGGTAGATCCACGCACTCCCATAAGGCGTCTGAATCAGCTCGCGCTTATAGTCCTTGGTGTTGCTTTTCAGTTCGTCCAGCTCTGCCAGAATCGATGAGTTAATACGATACACCTCGCAATGTATCGTGCCCTCTCCAGGGATCGCCGCCGGGTAATGGCCCAGATTATAAATCTGATAGCCTTCGAGCTCGTGCTCGCCGAGCCATTGGGCGTTGGTCATCCAATGGCTGTTTCCCTGTTTGCGTCGTAAACTGCCGTAGACAATTATTCGCATCGCTAAAACTCAAACTGATAGAGCAAATCTAATGCCTGGTCGAGACCAGACACCGCTTCAAGATACAACTTAGGCATCAGGCGATAACGCAACGTCAGCGTGGCCAGCGAGTCGAAAATGCCCACCCCATATTTTACTTGTAAGCCTGGGAGGACATAGCCGCTCACGACAACCTGGGAATTGTCGCCAACCCCCTGAGTGTCCAGGGCCAAATTACTCACGCCGAATGCCTCGCCGATTTTACCCACAAGTTGACCACTTTGTGCAACCCCCATGCCGATTAACATCGACGTCATGGCGTTGCCGTCGGCGCCGGAACTGCTCAAACCCTGGCCGCGCAGCAGATAAGACAAGGCTTCCTGCTGCGATTTGGCCGGATCGGAGAACACTTCCAGCTTCGGCGCATCCGCCAGGCCGGTCACGCGCACGCCGGCGGTCACGTCGTCCTCGGTGGATTCCGGGTTGCGGATCGCCTCGATGTTGAGCAGCGGCTGATCCGGCGGACCGGAGAACATCAGCTGCCCTTTACGCACGATCAAATCCTGACCATAAGCATGGAATCGACCGGAAGGGATGTCAATCTGGCCGTTGAGGCCCAGCCCTTTCTTGTCCTGCACCACCTTCAGGTCGCCCTTCAGGCGGGCTTTGAGGCCGAAAGCGTCCAGCCGCACGTCGTTGCCGACGTGGATCATCAGGTTGCTGTTGATCGGAATCGAGGCGGTCTTCGGTTGAATCGGCTTCAGCTGGTCGTCCAGCATCACTTCGTCGGAAGAGACGCCCACCGCGCTTTCCGGCAGCTCCTGCACCGTGATGCGCGCCCAGGGAATATCGACCTTGCCGTTGAGCGAGAACAGCTGCGGCGTGGCTTCGAACACCAGATCCGGCGACACGTCGATGCGGATCATCGGCGGCACCGTCACCCGCAGCTTGTCGCCCTTGGCGGCGATGCGCGCACGCCAGGCATTGATGTCACGCCAGTCGGCGTCGCCCGCCAGATTCAGCTGGCCGCGCGTGGTGCTGAGCAGCCCCTCGAGCGTCGAGGTCATGCCGTTGAAATTCACCGCCAGCCGCGCATCGGTCATGTCGAACGGCATCCAGTGCCCCTGCACCTTCGCCCGATCCAACGCCAGGCGGCCGAACACCAGCGGCTTCTGCGCGCTGCCGCCCAGGCGCAGGTTGGCGTTCAGCATGCCCGCCGCGCTTTCGCCCTTCATCAGCGCCGGGTTGATCAGCGCCAGCGAGATGTTGGTGATATTGACGTTGCCGCTGATGGTGCGCCGCACCTGCGGATCCGCCACCTGGATGTTGCCGTCGAACTGGCCGTTGTTGGTCAGTTTGATCCGCCAGTCGGCCTGCGCGCGGCCGTTGTTCAGCCCGGCGTTGAGGGTCAGCGTATCGAAGGCGATCGGCAGCGCGTTGCCCTGTACCTGCTGCACCACCTTGACGCCGTTGCCGGCCAGCGTGACTTTCGCCTCCGGCAGCGCGCCGCCCGGTTTCCAGCTGACGTCGGCACGGCCGGTGAACACGCCGCTGAGGGCGGTTTCCGGACCGAGGAACGGTTTGATCATCGCCAGGTCGAACCGGTTAAGCACCACGCTGGCCTGGCCGCTCTGGCCTGCTTCAATGGTCTTCGGCACACACAGTTCGGCATTCGGGTTCTGCCAGCAGTGCGGCCCGACGCTGATCTTCTGCTCGGTGTTCAGGTAGTCCAGCGCGATGGCGCGCGTCAGGCGCCACTCCCCGACCGGCGTATCGAAGCGGGTGTTGTTCAGATTGCCGCGCCAGCGCTGCTGTTGACGATCGAAGCTGCCCTGCAGCGCCAGCTGGCCGGAGACCGGTTTGCCGTCGATCTTCAACTGCAGCTGATGCTGTTTCTCGCTGCCTTTGGCGTCGAGGGTCAGCAGGCTGACCTCCAGCGCGTCCTGCTTCAGCTGCTCGACGCGTACCGCCAACTGCCCCTGGATCTGATCCGTGGAGCGCACATCACCATCGATCTTCACGCGGTTGATGCGCAGCGCCTGCCACTGCAAGCCGGAGGCGGTCAAATCCGCCAGCAGCTGCGGTGCCTGCAGATTGCCGCGCAGTTTCAGCAGCCCTTTGGCGGTGCCGCCCAGGCCCGGCAGCGCGCCGTCCAGACGCGGCGCGTCGATGTTGGCGTCCAGATTCCAGCTCTTCTCGTCCAGCTGCCCTTTGACGTTCAGCTGGTTACGCCCCAGCGTCAGATCGATGCCGGGGATTTTCCACTGCCCGGCGGCGTTGCCGCTCAGCGTGCCGCGCGCCGTGACCTTGTTCTGCTTCACGTTGCCGTCCAGCTGCAACACCGGCACCTGCAACTGCCAGCTGCCGCCGTGCAGGCTGCCGCGCGTAGCTATCTTGCCGTCGAGCTTCGCCGGCCATTCCGGCCACTGCTTGGCGGTATTGATGCCGCTCAGCGTCAATTGCGAGTTCCAACTGATGGCCTTGCTCCAGTCCACCAGCGCGGTGAGGTCGGTATTGCCCTGCAGCGCCGCCAGGCGCAGGCGCTCCAGCTTGAACTGCTCGACGTTGCCTTTGCCGTCCAGCGTCAACACCGCCGGCGGCAGATCCTGGCCTTTCAGATTGGCGCGCGTCGACAGCGCGTAGTCGGTCGCCTTGCCGTTAAAGCGCAGGCGGAAATCGTTGACCTGATACTGCGCCTCGCCGCTCAGCGGCCATTTCAGCTGCTTGCTCTGCAGCGTCAGCGCCAGCGGCAGGCCGGCTTCGGCCAGCCGGGTTTGCACATCGAGTTGGGCCCCGACCGGGCCGGACAGGTTCAGCGCCACCTTCAGCTCGTCACGCAGTCCGCCGCCGATGTTCAGCTTCACTTTCTCGCCCTTCAGCGGCTCGATATTCAACGCGCTGTTGGCGGTCAGGGCCACCGGCCAGTCGCCGGTCAGGGTCGCCTGTCCCTGCACCGACAGCGTGCCCTGTGGCGATTTCACGTCGAAGTTGTCCAGCTGGATATGCTGGTCCTGCGTGCTGGCCTGCAGCAACAGGCTCGTGATCAGCACGTCGGTATCGCCGGTCAAGCGCAGCTGCTCGCCGCTGATCTCTTTGACGGTGATATCCAGCGGCAGGCGGATGTCCGGCAGATCCGGCAACAGCGGTTTGGCGAACAGTTCCTTCAGCGTTTCGCCGAGCGGCTTCTCTTCCGGCTGCGGCGCCGGTTTCGCCGCGTCGGTAACCTGCTCGCCGACCTTTTTCGCCACCTCTACCGCCGGTTGCACCGCTTCCGGCAACGGGTTTTGCGGGGTTTTCGGCAACGCGATCAGCAGCGAGCCGATCTTGGTGGGCATCAGCGTCAGCGCGCGCTCCTGCCAGTGTGCACCGGTGCGGAACTCGGCCAGAGAGATGGCGGTGTCGTCGACGGTGACCTTGACGTTATTCAGCGCCAACAGGCGCAGCGTGATCGGATAAGGCGTGCTGAGATTGGTGGTCGGCTCACTGCTCTCCTCCACCGGCGCGGCAGGCGCCATCTCTTTGGTGTTCACCGCCACGTCCACGTCCTGAGCGGTCAAGGCGTTGACGCACAGCGAACTGCGTTTAAAGCAGGACAGATCGAGGGAGAGGTGGAACTGCCCGGCGTTGACCGTCACGCCCGGCATCTGATACTTCACGCCCTTCAGCGTCAAATCGCGCCAACCGCCGCTGACGCCGGCGATCTCCAGCCCAGGCACCCAGCGCGCCGCGCCGTTGATGACCATATGCAAACCGGTGGTGGTGCCCACCAGGAAGGCCAGACCGCCGATCAGCAACAGCAAGACGACCAGAAATCCGAGACAAATCTTTTTAACCAGGCTCATAGTTCAGGCCCCAAACCGATGTAGAACTGCATCCCGTGGGTGTCCTTGTCCCCCACGGGCGCGGCGATATCCAGCTTCACCGGCCCCACCGGCGACTGCCAGCGCACGCCGACACCGGCGCCGGTTTTGAAGTTGCTCTGCTTGATATCGTTCACCGCTTCACCGGAGTCGACGAACATCGCCCCCCACCATTTGCCGGTCACGTTGTATTGGTACTCCAGCGATCCGGTCAGCATCTTGGAGGCGCCGGTCAGCTTGCCGTCGTCATCGCGCGGCGAAATGTCTTTGTACTTGTAGCCGCGAATGCTGCGGTCACCA
The DNA here is from genome assembly GCF_059801225.1 of Serratia sp. Ae19-1. Taxonomy (NCBI): domain Bacteria; kingdom Pseudomonadati; phylum Pseudomonadota; class Gammaproteobacteria; order Enterobacterales; family Yersiniaceae; genus Serratia; species Serratia sp. Ae19-1. The sequence goes on from NZ_JBCHWD010000010.1 coordinate 99,564, forward strand.
CCGGCGAAGAAACGCAGATCCGGCGGCACCTTGTCGAAATCGTTGGTTTCAATCCATCCCACCTGCCCGCGCGCCACGAAACGGTGCTTGTCGGCCAGGGTGCGGATCCAGACGTTCTGCGCCTGCATCAGCGCGAAGTCCACGCCGGAGCCCCAGGTGGTGTCGGAGACGTCGATGGAGTAGCGCTGGCTGTCGCCCCAGGTCGGCATCAGGCCGCCGCGCGAACGGGTGCGGTTGAAGCTGACGCCGGGATACAACAGCATGGTGGTGTTGCTGACGTTACCCTGGGTAAAGTTATCCCAGCGCCAGGTCAGGTTGATCGCCCGCTGCCAGCCGCTGGAGAGATCCCAGTTGCGCGAGGCCACCACTTTGGAGGTGACGGATTTGGTGTCGTTGAGATTGACGTTCTTGAGCCCGCCCTGCAGCAGGTAATACTGCTCCAGCGGATTCTTCAGCAGCGGGATCTTGTAGGTCAGATCCAGCTGCTGCTCCGGCGCCGACACGCTGGCGCTGGTTTCCAGGCTATGCCCGCGATCGTTGAGCCAGGGCTTTTTCCAGGTGCCTTTCACCCGCGGGCCGACGTCGGTGGAGTAACCGATACCGGTTTCGACGGTGTTGCGCGTGCGCGGCGTCACCAGCGCGTCCAACGGCAAAATCTTGTTCTCTTTGGCATCGTTGAAATCAGGGGACACCACCACCGAGTTAAACCAGTTGGTGGCGGACAAACGGCGGTTCAGCTCGGCCAAATCCTCCGAACTGTAGTAATCCCCCTGATGAAAGGGCACCAGATTTTGCAGATAGTCTTCGCGGATTTGCGAACCGGTGAATTTCACCTTGCCGAAGCGATAACGTTCGCCGCTGTTGAAATCGATATCCCAAAACGCCTTGTGCAGATCTTCGGCCACGCCGAGCTGGCTTTTGGTCATGTCGGCATCGAAGTAGCCTTTGCGCAGCGCCAGGCCGGTGAGCGAGCCTTTGAAACTGTCATACTTGCCGTGGTTGAGGATCTCGCCGATGGTCGGCCGGTCCTTCTTTACCAGCGCCAGGTAGTCCTCATCGGTCTTTGCGCCGCCTTCCAGCACGATGTTGGCGCCGGCGATGCGCACCGGTTCGCCCGGATTGACCTTGGCATGCAGCACCGGGCGCGACATCCCCGGCCTGTCGTCCAGCGTAAACTCGATGGTCGGCTGGTAATAGCCGAGCGCGCGCAGCCCCTGGCGCACCGCCTCATCCACCCGCGCGCGAAAACGGCCGTCGGTGCCGACTTCTTCAGGCGTGATCGACGACAGCCGCACCCGGACGTTTTTTTCCAATTCTCCGCTTAACCCTTCCACCTGCAACCGCACGTTCGCCGCGTAGGCTGCAGGTGTTGCAAGCAACACAGCTATCAAGCACATGACCGGGTACTTTGGCACGTGTTCTCCTTATTGATTTTACTTTCCTGTTATGGTGTTCGCTCCGGGGCCAGGGCAGACTCCGCGCTATCATGACGGCAGCCCTCTTCAGCCTCGTTCCGGACGCCGCCCGCCGCGCTTTGCCACCGCCGCGCAACAGGCGAATTCTTCACTTTTGGCGCTCAAAATACTGCGTTAAGCTTATACAAAATCCAACTTGCCACTTATTGTGGGCAAAGACGCGGTGAGATACAACCGAACCGCCGCCATGTAGGGTCAATTCTTACTGTGACAACAGGAGTCAACCGTGGTGCCATTTTTTGATAAATCACAAACCGTCGATAAGGCAAGCGCGCTGCCTGGCCGCACCACGCCAATGCCTGTCGCAACGCTCAACGTGGTCACCGAACACTCGATGACCCAGGTGCCGGCAGGCATGGAAGTGGCGATCTTCGCCATGGGCTGTTTCTGGGGCGTAGAGCGCCTGTTCTGGCAACAGCCGGGCGTCTACAGCACCGCCGCCGGCTACAGCGGCGGCTACACGCCGAACCCGACCTACCGTGAAGTATGCAGCGGCCAGACCGGCCATGCCGAAGTGGTGCGCGTGGTGTTCGATCCGCAGGTCGTCAGCTACAAACAGCTGCTGCAGCTGTTCTGGGAAAATCACGATCCGGCGCAGGGCATGCGCCAGGGCGGCGACGTCGGCACGCAGTACCGCTCGGCGATCTATACGCTGAGCCCGGAACAGCAGGCCGAAGCCGAAAGCAGCCTGCAGCGCTTCCAGCAGGCGATGGACGCGGCGGGCGACAAGCGCGTCATCACCACCGAGATCGCGCCGGCGCTGCCGTTCTATTACGCGGAAGACGATCACCAGCAGTACCTGTTCAAGAACCCGGAAGGCTACTGCGGGCTGGGCGGCATCGGCGTTTGCCTGCCGCCGCAGGGCTGATCCGATGCCGGCCGGCGGCACTTTTTTAACCGCTGGCGGCCCCTGTGGGGCAACTGCTATACTATGCGGGCCGCTTCTGCGGCCCGATAGCTTCCCTTCTGGTTGTTATCGCTGCTTTTTTTACTATGTACTACCCTTCCTCAAGAGCGCCGGCATCCCGTCGGCACGTATGGATAGATTATGTTAAACAGTATTTTACTGATTCTTTTTCTGATCGCGGTGAGTGCGTTCTTCTCACTGTCGGAAATCTCTCTGGCCGCCTCGCGCAAGATCAAACTGAAGCTGATGGCGGACGAAGGCAACGTCAACGCCGCCAGAGTGCTTAAACTGCAAGAAACTCCGGGCATCTTCTTCACCGTGGTGCAGATCGGCCTGAACGCCGTGGCCATCCTCGGCGGTATCGTCGGCGACGCGGCTTTTTCCGGCACCTTCCAACAATTCTTTATTAAATTCCTGTCCCCCGAACTGGCGGAACAGGTCAGCTTCATCTGCTCCTTCGTGCTGGTGACCAGCCTGTTTATCCTGTTCGCCGATTTGACCCCGAAGCGCATCGGTATGATTGCACCAGAGACGGTCGCCGTCCGGATCATCAACCCGATGCGTTTCTCCATCATGATCTTCCGCCCGCTGGTGTGGTTCTTCAACGGCATGGCCAACCTGATCTTCCGCATGTTCAAACTGCCGATGGTGCGCAAGGACGACATCACTTCCGATGATATTTACGCGGTGGTGGAAGCCGGCGCCCTGGCGGGCGTGCTGCGCAAGCAGGAGCACGAACTGATTGAAAACGTGTTCGAACTGGAATCGCGTACCGTGCCGTCTTCGATGACCTCGCGCGAAAGCGTGGTGTACTTCGATCTGCGCGAAAGCGAAGAGAGCATTAAGGAGAAAGTCTCGACCCACCCGCACTCCAAGTTCCTGGTGTGCGACGGCCATATCGATCAGGTGGTCGGCTACGTCGACTCCAAAGACCTGCTGAACCGCGTGCTGGGCAACCAGAGCCTGGTGCTGAGCAGCGGCGTGCAGATCCGTTCGGCGCTGATCGTCCCGGACACCCTCACGCTGTCTGAAGCGCTGGAAAGCTTCAAGACCGCCGGTGAAGACTTCGCGGTGATCCTCAATGAATATGCGTTGGTGGTGGGCATCATTACCCTTAACGACGTGATGACCACGCTGATGGGCGACCTGGTCGGCCAGGGTCAGGAAGAGCAGATCGTAGCGCGTGACGAAAGCTCATGGCTGATTGAAGGCGGCACGCCGATCGACGACGTGATGCGCGTGCTGGATATCGACGAATTCCCGCAGGCGGGTAACTACGAGACCATCGGCGGCTTTATGATGTATATGCTGCGCAAGATCCCGAAACGCACCGACTTCGTCAAATACGCCGGCTACAAGTTTGAAGTGGTGGATATCGACAGCTACAAGATAGACCAGCTGCTGGTCACCCGGCTGAGCGACAAACCGGCGGCGGTACTGCCGAAAGCCCCGGAAGACACCCCGGCGGCTTGATGCCAGCCGGCAAAAACATCAGCGGCCCCATCGGGGCCGCATTTTTTTCAGCTGTCAGCATGGTGTTCAACCGAACTCGGCCTGCAACAGCAGCACCTGGCGGTTCACTTCAGACATCACACTGAAATGGCGCTTGTCGCGAATCTTCGGCGGCAGGATTTTCCCCTCGTCGAATTCAAATGCGCCTACGTCCTTGATATACAGCCTTCCGCGAAACAGGGTCTTAACGTACTTTGCCACTTTCAAAGGGTTATAACGCTGGAAGATTCTCATTCTTTTACGCTCCTCCCGTTGATCCATGCGCTCAGCGAGCCGCCAAAGGTGGCAGCCTCGAAATTCAGAACGCAACTTGATTGCATGTAGTAGACCCAGTAAAGACCAGAACGTTCACTTTCGCCCGGTGATCTACGCTGGATTTACACTTTTTGACAGAATTGTATATGATAATTTATAACGTTTTCAGGATATCCCTTCAAAATCTGATGATTAGCGAACCAAGGGAAAATCTGCGATCCGGTTAACAGGACAGACCTCTTATCACATCCTATGCTTTAGGCTGTCGAAGTGCTGTCGCACAAATTCCCCCCATTACAAGGAGAAAGCATGAAAACAAGTCGCATGCTGATGGTATCCCTGCTGCTCGCCCCGCTTTTCGCTTCCGCACACAACTTCCAGCTCCAGCAGCGCGTGGCGCCGGTCGGCGTCAGCGACAAAGGAGAACTCAATTACGCTGACGGTAATTTTAGCTACCAAAACTGGAACAGCGCGCAGCTCAGTGGAAAAGTGCGGGTGATACAACATATTGCCGGCCGCAGCTCCGCCAAAGACATGAACGACCCACTGATTGAAGCGATCAAGAAGGCGAAGCTACCACACGATCGTTACCAAACGACGACAATCGTCAACACCGACGATGCCCTGATGGGCACCGCGATGTTCGTGCGCAGCAGCATTGAAGACAGCAAGAAGGAGTTCCCGTGGTCGCAGTTTATCGTCGACAGCGACGGCAACGTGCGCAAAGCCTGGGATCTGCAGCCGAAAGGCTCAGCTATTGTGGTGCTGGATAAGCAAGGGCGCATCCAGTTCGCCAAAGACGGCGCGCTGACGCCGGAAGAGGTGCAGCAGGTGATGTCCAAGCTGCACCAGCTGTTGGCGAACTAACTCAGAACAGCGAAACCCGGAAGCCGGGGTTGAGGAAGGATTCACGCGGGGTGTAAAGCAACGGCTTGCCCTGCCAATCGTGAATCTGCGCCCCGGCGGCCACCGCCACCGCATGCCCTGCGGCGGTATCCCAAATGTTGGTCGGCCCGAAGCGCGGATAGAGCTGCGCCTTGCCTTCCGCCACCAGGCAGAATTTCAGCGAAGAACCGACGGACACGGTCTGGTGCTCGCCCAGCTGCTGCAGATAGTCTTTCAGTTCGTCGTCGATATGCGAGCGGCTCACCACCACCAGCGGCGGATGCGCGTTGCTGACGCCGATCGCCTGCCGCACGCCCTTCTCTTCTTTCCAGGCCTTGCCGCGCTCCGCCAGATACAACACGTCGATCGCCGGGGCATACACCACGCCCATCACCGCCTGCCCGTCTTCAATCAGGGCGATATTGACCGTGAACTCGCCATTGCGATGCAAAAACTCTTTGGTGCCGTCCAGCGGATCGACCAGCCAGTAGCGCGTCCAGTTGCGGCGCTCTTCCCACGCCGGCGGATCCTCTTCCGACAGCAGCGGCACCTCCGGCGTCAGCGCCGCCAGGCCGCGCTTGATGATATGGTGCGCCGCCAGATCGGCCGCCGTCACCGGTGAGTCATCTTTTTTCTGTGCGACATCAAGCGGTTGTTCACCATCGTACACCGCCATGATCGCCGCCCCCGCCTCGCGGGACAGTTGGCAAATTCGCTCTAACATCATGCACCTCAACTCCGCATCTCCGTGGGAAATTTCCCTCTGTCTCTGCTAGCAGACTAGTTTTTTTTGCGCCGAATATCCATCTCAACCGCCTAAGCCTCGGGAATTGCTCAGATCTTGTAGGGCGCAACTGTGAACTTCCCCGCGTTACCTACCGCCGTTTTCTGTCAAACTTCACAGTTTGCTGTGGCAAGCAATGTTAATTACATTTCCCTCTGCGATAACACTCGAATAATGGAATGGAGAGACCCCCAATGATGAAGCATCCACTGAGGCTGTCCGCGCTTGCGCTGCTGGTGTGCGCCTCGGCGCAGGCGGCGACCGTCGATCTGCGCGTGCTGGAAACCACCGATCTGCACAGCAATATGATGGACTTCGATTACTACAAGGACACCCCGACCGACAAATTCGGCCTGGTGCGCACCGCCAGTCTGATCCAACAGGCGCGCCAGCAGGCCACCAACGCGGTGTTAGTGGACAACGGCGACATCATTCAGGGCAGCCCGCTCGGCGACTACATGGCGGCCAAGGGGTTGAAGCCGGGCGACGTGCACCCGGTCTACAAGGCGATGAACACCCTGGACTATGTGGTCGGCAACATCGGCAACCATGAGTTCAACTACGGGCTGGATTACCTGAAGAACGCCATCGCCGGCGCCAAATTCCCGTATATCAACGCCAACGTCCTCGACGCCAAAACGCAAAAACCGCTGTTCACGCCGTACATCATCGTCGATACGCCGGTGAAAGACCGCGACGGCAAGGCGCATACGCTGCGCATCGGCTACATCGGCTTCGTGCCGCCGCAGATCCTGGTATGGGACAAAGCTAACCTGCAGGGCAAAGTGACGGTGGACGACATCACCGCCACCGCCAAGCGCTATGTGCCGGAAATGCGTAAACAGGGCGCCGATCTGGTGGTGGCGATCCCGCATTCCGGGCTGTCTAGCGAGCCTTACAAGGCGATGGCGGAAAACTCGGTCTATTACCTCAGCCAGGTGCCGGGCATCGACGCCATCATGTTCGGTCACGCCCATGCGGTGTTCCCGAGCAAGGACTTCGCCAACATCAAAGGCGCGGATATCGATAAGGGCCTGCTGAACGGCATACCGGCGGTCATGCCGGGCCAGTGGGGCGATCATCTCGGCGTGGTCGACCTGCAGCTCAACAACGATGGCGGCAGTTGGAAAGTGACCGCCGCCAAAGCGGAAGCGCGGCCGATCTACGACAAAGAGAACAAGAAATCGCTGGCGGCTGAAGACGCCGCGCTGGTGAAAGTATTGGCGGACGATCACAAGGGCACGCGCGAGTTCGTCAGCCAGCCGATCGGCAAATCCGACGGCAACATGTACAGCTATCTGGCGCTGGTGCAGGGCGATCCGACGGTGCAAATCGTCAACAATGCGCAGAAGGCCTACGTCGAACATTACATCCAGGGCGACCCGGATCTTGCCGATCTGCCGGTGTTGTCGGCGGCGGCGCCGTTCAAGGTCGGCGGCCGCAAGAACGATCCCGCCAGCTTCGTCGAAGTGGAAAAGGGCCAGCTCACCTTCCGCAACGCCGCCGATCTCTATCTCTATCCCAATACGCTGGTGGTGGTGAAGGCCAGCGGCAAAGAGGTGAAAGAGTGGCTGGAGTGCTCCGCCGGTCAGTTCAACCAGATAGACGTCAATAACGCCAAGCCGCAAGGATTGATCAACTGGGACGGCTTCCGCACCTATAACTTCGACGTGATCGACGGCGTCAATTACCAGATCGACGTCAGCCAGCCGGCGCGCTATGACGGCGAATGCCAGTTGATCAACGATAAGGCGGAGCGTATCAAGCAGCTGACCTTCAACGGCAAGCCGATCGATCCGAACGCCACCTTCCTGGTCGCCACCAACAACTACCGCGCCTACGGCGGCAAATTTGCCGGTACCGGCGACCAACATATCGCCTTCGCTTCGCCGGATGAGAATCGTTCGGTGCTGGCGGCCTACATCAGCGCCGAAACCAAACGGCGTGGCGCAGTGCATCCGCAAGCAGACAACAACTGGCGTTTGGCGACCTTCAGCAGCAAGCAGCCGCTGGATATCCGCTTCGAGACCTCGCCATCGGACAAAGCGACGGCGTTTATCAAAGAGCACGCCCAATACCCGATGACCGCCGAAGGCAATGACCGCATCGGATTCGCGGTCTATCGCATCGATTTAAGCGCAAAATAATCGCCAGGCCGGGGCAATCCCCCGGCCATCTTCGCTATTTTCCCGCTGGCGCGCCCTTTAAATTGCATTTAAAATACATGTTATAAAATTCCTTCGTTTAAAGAGGCACTACCATGGATTACCGCAACCAATCCCTTGGCGCGCTCGCTATCGCCATTCCCCGGGCATCCCGTCTTTTTCGCCAACACCAGCTGGATTTCTGCTGCGGCGGCCGACAGTCGCTGGAACGCGCCGCCGAGCGCAAAGGCCTGGATATCGACAGATTGGAGAACGAACTGGCCGCTCTGGCCGCCACGCCGGTACAAAACCGTGACTGGCGCACGGCCCCGCTCGATGAAGTGATCGACTACATTCTGCCGCGCTTTCATCAGCGGCACCGAGAACAGCTGGCCGAACTGGTGCTGATGGCGGAAAAAGTTGAACGCGTGCACGGCGACAAACCCGCCTGCCCGCGCGGGTTGGCGAAGCAGCTGAACCTGATCCGCCTGGATCTGGAGAATCACATGATGAAAGAGGAGCAGATCCTGTTCCCGCTGATCAAACAGGGGATGGGGCCACAGGCCGCCGGACCTATTTCGGTGATGGAACATGAACATGACGAGGCGGGCGAGCAACTGGAGGTGGTGAAGTTCCTCACCGATAATGTCACGCCGCCGGAGGGCGCCTGCACCACCTGGCGAGCGCTGTACAACGGCATCGACGAGTTCATCGGCGATCTGATGGAACACATCAGTCTGGAGAACAATCTGCTGTTCCCGCGCGCGCTGCGCGGCGCATAAAACAAGGGCGCCGCGAAGGCGCCCAGAGCAATCCTCGGTGGGATTACAGGATTTCCAGCAGCTCGACGTCGAACACCAGCGCGCTGAACGGCGGGATGGACGCGCCAGCACCACGCTCGCCATAGGCCAGGTTGTGCGGGATATACAGCTGCCATTTGGAGCCGACCGGCATTAGGGTCAGCGCTTCGATCCAGCCTGGGATCACGCCGCTGACCGGGAATTCCGCCGGCTGGCCGCGCTCAACCGAGCTGTCGAACACGTCGCCGTTGATCAGACGACCGGTGTAGTGCACACGCACGCGATCCTGACGGGACGGGATTGGGCCGTTGCCCTGCTCCAGCACGGAGAACTGCAGGCCGGACTCGGTCAGCGTCACGTCGTCGCGTTTGGCGTTGTCGTCCAGGAACTTCTGGCCTTCAACGGCCATCGCCTGCTGGCGCTCGCGGCGCACCGCGTCTGCACGCTCATGGATTTCACGCAGCGCACGGTGCACCACGTCTACCGGAACCGCCGGGGCATTCCCTTCCAGCGCGTCACGCAGACCCGCCAGCAAAGCTTCCGGTTGCAAACCTTCCAGCCCGGACTCTTGCAGCTGCTGGCCGACCTGTAAACCAATCCCGTAACTTGCTTGCGCTTCAACGCTGTCAAAAGAAGGGGTTGTCATGGGGTTTTCCTTAAGTCTGTAAAAAGTCGAAAGCGCAGCATAACAGCGCGTCAATGCCGGGTAAAATCTTGTGTGGAGAATGATGACTTTTGTCGTAGAAAAAGAAACAATAACCTTCTGTTAACGCCCGCAGCCGCAAACCTCGGCTCTGCCGCTCAGCCGCCTTTCACTTCAATCAGTTAGCGGACTATACTGAAAGCAGGATATCGGGCAGGCGACGCGTTTGTCGCGCCGCGCTAATTATTACGCCGTCGAAGAGAGGTCACCATGGGCAGAATCGCGCCCAGGAGAAGGAAAACCACCCGCATCTACCAGCCGCTGCTGCGCACCTGGCTGAACGTCAGCCAGCGCCTGAAACCGGGCGCCGCACCAGCGTCTGAAGGCGCGGAGCCGCCATCGGAACCGCCGTCGGCCAACGACAAAATGCAACAGGTCAAAGCGCTGCTGGCCAAAGTCTGGCATCTGCCGGACGGTTTCCATTGGATGGAGCCGCTGCCCTACTTCCACCGCCGCTGGGTGCTGATCTTCGGCATCATTCTGCTGTTGGCGTTGCTGTGGCCTTACTCGCCCGAAAGACAGCCGTTCCCGGTATCTCAGCAGGAAACCAGCGTGCCGCTGCAGGCCGAACTGCAAAACGGCGGCACCACGTCTGCCAACGAAACTGCGCCGGCGGGCAACTGGCAGCGTTATCAGATCCAGCCCGGCCAGACGCTGGCCCAGCTGTTTCGCGACAACAACCTGCCGGTGAATGAAGTGTTCGCCATGGCGCAGGTGGAAGGCGGCGACAAGCCGCTGAGCAACATGAAAGCCGGCCAGGAAGTGCGTATCGAACGCGACGCCAACGGCGTGATTAACGCGCTGTCGGTCACCACCGCAGACAACAGCCAGGTGCTGTTCCGCCGCCAGGCCGACGGCAGCTACCGCCGGGAACGCTAATCCCTACAGCTGCGCCAGCAGAAACTCGCGCAGCACCACGCCCTGATTGTGCTCGGTATCCTTGCTGCCATACAGCAGCGTCAGCGCCTCCCCCTGCCGCAACAGCGCCACCAGCGGCCGCCAGGCATCGTTGGCCACCAGCTGTTGGCGGTAACGCGCCTCAAAGACCGCCCACTGGTCGGTATGCTGATGGAACCACTTGCGCAGCTCGTCATCCGGCGCCACCTGTTTCAGCCACTGCACGCCCGCCAGCCTTTCCTTGCTGACGCCTCGCGGCCATAGCCGATCTATCAGATAACAATGCGCCGGCGCCGGCGCGCTGAAGTCGTAAACCCGTTGCAGAGTAATCTTTGCCATCGCACGCTCTCCTTTTCATCCCGAGTTCAAGCGTAGCGCGTTTTGCCGGGCGCAGAAAAGCAAAACGCCAGCGTGAGGCTGGCGTTTTAACCGGGTTAACAGCAGCGTAAATTACGCTTCTGCAACCACAACTACATTCAGCTGTGCGAACACGTCGCTGTGTACCTGGAAGTGCACTTCGTGCTCACCAGTGGTACGCAGAACGCCGTTCGGCAGACGAACTTCGCTCTTGGCAACTTCAACGCCTGCCGCAGTCACTGCGTCAGCGATGTCGCGGGTGCCGATAGAGCCGAACAGTTTACCTTCGTCGCCAGATTTGGAAGCGATGGTCACTGAACCCAGTTCGTTGATCTTGGTTGCGCGAGCTTCAGCAGCAGCCAGAACGTCAGCCAGTTTGGCTTCCAGTTCAGCACGGCGTGCTTCGAAGAACTCAACGTTTTTCTTGGTAGCAGGAACAGCTTTGCCCTGTGGTACCAGGAAGTTACGAGCGTAGCCCGCTTTAACGTTAACTTGATCACCCAGGCTGCCCAGGTTTGCTACTTTATCAAGCAGAATAACTTGCATTACCTTATCCTCTCAAAGTCGTTAATGGACAGTGGCCGATTACTGATGACGATCAGTGTACGGCAACAAAGACAGGTAGCGCGCGCGCTTGATAGCACGGGCCAGCTGGCGCTGATATTTTGCACGAGTACCGGTGATACGGCTCGGTACAATTTTACCACTTTCGGTGATGTAGTTTTTCAGCGTAGCGATGTCTTTATAGTCAATCTCTTGAACGCCTTCCGCGGTGAAACGGCAGAACTTGCGACGACGGAAATAACGTGCCATTTGGCTAGTCTCCAGAATCTATCAATTCAATCTGCTCGGCATGCAGAACCAATTTGCTCAGCCCGTTGCGCCCTTGATGGCAGCTTACAAAGCCTTGCACGGTAATCTGACTGCCGACCGTTAATCTTTGAGTTAGTGCTTGTGACTGTTGTCCGCTGACAACCACGGGCATTCGGCACCATGCTTGTCTGCTGAATCCGGCTTCCATCTGCTGCGAACGGTGCTCTAGCACAAATTGGCAGTGTGGTATCCCGGAAGGACTCACTTTTCGAACCGGCGCCTTGCACACAGTGCCCGACAAAACCAGACGATTAGCCGTCACGGCGGCAATTACTCTTCAGAATCCCCAGCATCTGCATCATCTGCGGTTTCGTTAGCGAAGTCTTCGCGGCGATCGCCACGACGTTCGTCTTTCGCTTTAACCATCGGAGATGCTTCAGTTACCGCGTGCTTAACGCGCATAACCATGCTGCGGATAACGGCGTCGTTGAAGCGGAAGTTAGTTTCCAGCTCATCGATCGCTTCCTGCGGCGCTTCAACGTTCAGCAGAACGTAGTGAGCCTTGTGCAGTTTGTTGATCGGATAAGCCAGCTGACGGCGGCCCCAGTCTTCCAGACGGTGAATCTGACCTTGCGCGTTAGTGATGGTAGCACTGTAACGCTCGATCATGCCCGGAACCTGTTCGCTTTGGTCAGGATGGACCATAAAAACGATTTCGTAATGACGCATCGAATTGCTCCTTACGGATTATTCAGCCTCCTGTCAGGGTCAACCGCGGCCCATGGAAGCAAGGAACGTGTTTAGTGTGCGGCTGAAAAATGACGCGTAATCATACTGACGCAGGGCGGGAAACTCAAGGACTGCGTGGGTTTTATTCGCGTTAATGCGAGGCGCCATGGGAAATAGCACGATTTGCTCGTGGGTGAACCTATGTACGCCGATCCATCGGTTTCAAAAATCTTTCAATGAAATCAGCGCTGAGTCACAGATCTATTTCATTTTTTTTGAAAAAGGTCATCAAAACGCCCCGCTTTTTAATCCGCCGCAACGGACTAAAATTAACCATATCCGCCGCAGACAGCGCGACGAAAAAGATTCCAGGTTATTCAATGCAGATAAATGACTTTTTGCCGCAGCGACACTCGCTGTCAGGCCGTAACGGCAAGAAGTTAAGAGAGGCACTATGAAACGCATCATGCTCGCGACGGCGCTGGCCGCCCTGTTCTCCGCCAATGTAATGGCCGCGACGGAGATCACCTCGCACCAGGCCGATCAACGCCAGAGCGTCGGCTTCGTCACCCTGAACCAGAACGTGGTTTCGCCGGATGACGCCACCAGCCAGGTCAGTAAAATCGCCGATCAACGCGGCGCAACCTCTTATCGCATCATCGCCCTGCACGAACCGGGCGACAACAGCACGATGCACGTCAGCGCCGAGCTGTACCGCTAAAGAGACATGCCACGCCAGGGAAATCCCCAGGGCTTCACCAGAGAGCCCGTTAAGTCCACTCAGGAGCGCCGCACGTTGGGCGCTCCACTTCTTTCCACGCCAATCAGAGCTTGAGCAACGCCGGCGCGCTGAGCGCCTTGCCCGGATTGTGCAACTGCAACGCCATCCGCAAATAGTGGGTGCGCGTTTGCAGCAGCTCGGTACTTTCCGCCAGGGTCGCCCGCTGCTCGAAAGAGAGCGCCCCCGCCGCCGCAGTGTGAGTGGCCGCTGCTTTCGGCGCGAAAGAGAACAGTGCCGTCATGTTTTGCACCGTATGCGCGGTAATGCGCGACAGCGGATTCGCCTTGTTTTGCCGCGCTTTGCCGTCGGCGGCGCCCAACAGCTCGCTGAAGGCCGCTGATTTAACCTCGGCGCGCGCTTTTATCGTTCCCATCAAACTGCGATCGGCGTCGGCCGTCTTGCTGATACCCTTTATCATGCCCTGCTCCTTGCTGCCCCAGAAAGAATTCACGCTGACATTCTCCCCTTCGGGCGGCCAAACGATGGCCGAAACAACCTGCGCAGAGCGCTGTAATTCCCTGCATCGCGCCCGGATGCGCATTACAACTCGCGGTGGAAGAAATCGGTGGTGGCGGACAGCGCCAACGGCGTGATGCGATGCTTCACCCCCGGCTCGACGAGCGACGTCAAACGGCCGTCCGCGCCTTGCCGCCGCAGTTCGGCCGCCAAACGCAGGCTGTCCGCCGCCGGCACCACGTCGTCCGTCTCGCCGTGCCACAACAGCAGCGGCCGCCCGGCGATCTGTGCCAAACGCCCCTCCAGTTCATACTCCGCCAGCACGGCGGTGCGCGCGGCATACGCCGCCGGCGAGAGCGCCTCGCCCCGTTCGCCCAACGGCGGATACAGCGTTCGCGCCAGCGAACGGTAATAACCGGAGCCCATCAGGCTGGCGGCCGCCCGGATCCACGGGAAGCGCGCGAAGGCGCCAAGCGCAGTCATGCCGCCCATTGAGGCGCCGGCGACGCCGATGCGTCCGTCGGCAATCAGGCCGAGCCGCTCAAAATGCGCTTTGACCTGCGGCAGTTCGTCGATATTGCTGCGCAAGATCTCCCAGAACGATGCCAGGCGCCGCGTCTCATCGCCGTCGAACCGCTCGCCGTGCCGATCGGCATCCGGCAGCACCGCTCGAAAACCGGCACGCGCCAGCGCATAGGCGAAGTAGGCGTACACCTCTTTCGACGAGGTATAGCCATGGCAGAAGAACACCGTCGGCAGCGGCCGATGATACTGCCCCGCCGGCACCGCATGGATCACCGCAATATCGCCCGCCCGCTCGTCATGAATTTCGATCATCCGCTCATCCTCAATCACCTGTTGGCATTCATCATGACAAACTTGCACGAAGCAGCGATAGCTCAATCTGTTACAGCTTATATTGCGTTACACTGAAGCCATCGCACCGGCGCTTCCGAGGTCACCATGACGATTGTCCGTACACTCATTAGCCTGACTCTGGCCACACAGCTTTCCGCCTGCGGCATCATGACCACCACGCCGAAACCGCCGCCGCCGCCCACCGCACAGGCGCAGGAGATCGTTCGCGCGCAAACCGCCGAGCTGGTGAAAACCGGCACCGTCACCGCCGTGGTACGCGGCAGCCCGATGGACGTGGAAGCGGAGATCCAGCGCAAGGCCACCGCCGCCGGCGCTCGTTATTACCTGATCATTATGAACAGCGAGACCGTCGTGCCGGGCCAATGGTATTCCCAGGCGATCCTGTATCGCTAAGGCGGGGATTTTTTAAGCAGATTTACACTGGCTTTGCACTGGCTGAAGCAGGGTGTTGCACACTGAGGGACAGCATGCCGCATGTTGCGGGTGTCGAATCAGGATCTGACGAAGGGGAACGCCATGAAACGCTCCACCGCACTCACCTCCCTCTTGCTTTCCATGGGGTTGCTCAGCACCGGCGCACAGTCCGCCGAGCTGGCGCCCGCCGATCGCGTGACGCCGCTCAGTGAAATCGCCGAGATCACCTTCAACGATCTGCCCGGTTCACCGCAGGAGGCGGAACTGGCCATCGCCCGCACCGCCGGCCAACACGGCGCCAGCTATTACCGCATCCTGCGCATGGAAGAGCAGGCGCACCCGCCTGGCTGGCGCGCCTCGGCGATCTTATACCTTTAGTAGCTCATGCAAGCCGCATTCAACACGCCGCCGCTGACGGAGACGCCCCCCAGGAAAATCCCGGCGGCCAGATGGTTCGCTTCGATCTTGTCGCTGATGCGCGGCATGTAGATCTTCACGGCCGCGAACAGCAGCAGTTGCACCACCAGCGCCACCACGCCCCACAGCAGGTAATCCAGCAGGCTGATCGAGTTGATCGCCGCGCTGGCCAACGGGATCACATACCCCAGGCAGGCACCGATGAAAGCAAAGGCGGCGGATTGATTATCGGCCTTGATCAGCGCCCATTCGTCGTGCGGAGTGATACGGGTATAGACGAACAGAAACACCAAAATCATGGCGAAACCGCTGAAGAAGTAAGAGGCGAACGCCGCCAACGCGCTGAGAATATCCATGTGCATTTTCCTGTCAGAGTGAGGCTGAATTAAAAAGGTTTTCGCCGCCGCGCGCCACCCTTTTCCCTAGCCGCCGATGGCGCGGTTCAACAGCAGCTCGCACACCTCGGCCGACAGCAGGCTCTCACCGCGGTGATCCAGCGTCAGGTGACACCAGGCATCGGCGATCTGCGGGCTGGCGTGCTGCAGCAGCTGCGCGGCGCAGCACAGATCGAACAGCTGCTGGGTCAGCAACCGCCCCATCTCCTCACTCGGTTGCCGGGCGCGCTGCTGCCACTGCCGCCAGGCATGATCGAACAGCCGATTCTGACCACGCACCGGCTGCAGCTCGAACTGCAACATCTCGAGCGCGCCCGGCAGCTTGTGCAAGCTGCGCAGCACGTCCAGGCACATGATGTTGCCGGAACCCTCCCAGATGCTGTTGACCGGCATCTCGCGGTACAGACGCGGCAGTTCGCTCTCTTCGCAGTAGCCGATCCCCCCCAGCACCTCCATCGCCTCGGCGATGAACGGCATGCCCTGCCGGCAGATGCTGTATTTGGCCGCCGGCGTCAGCAGGCGGCTGTAGATCAGCTCGCCCTCATTGCTGCGGCTCTCCCAGGCGCGGGCCAGTCGGAACAGCAACGCGGTATGGCCCTCCAGCCGCAGCGCCATGCGCGCCAGAACCTGGCGCATCAGCGGTTGTTCGATCAACAGCTTGCCGAACGCCTGCCGCTGCAGCGCATGATACAGCGCCACCGACAGCCCGCGGCGCATCAGGCCGTGGCTGCCCAGCGAGCAGTCGAAACGGGTCAGGCCGCCCATTTTCAGGATATGCCGCACGCCGTCGCCCTCATCGCCCAGCAGCCAGGCGGTGGCATCCTGAAACTCCACCTCGCTGCTGGCGTTGGAGCGGTTGCCCAGCTTGTCTTTCAGCCGCTCCAGGCGAATGGCGTTGCGACTGCCGTCCGGCAAAATGCGCGGCAGGAAGAAACAGGACAACCCGCCTTCGGCCTGCGCCAGCACCAGGTGCGCATCGCTCTGCGGCACCGAGAAGAACCACTTGTGCCCCACCAGCCGGTAGGCTTCGCCCGGCCCGCGCACGCCTAAGGGCGTGGCGGTGGTGGTATTGCTCAAAACGTCGGAGCCGCCCTGCTTCTCCGTCATGCCCATGCCGATCAGCAGGCCGCGTTTTTGCCCGCCCGGCAGCAGATGAGCGTCATAACGATCCGACAGCAGCGGCGTCAGCCAGGAGCGAAACTCAGCCGGTAACGTCTGCAGCAACAGCGGCGTGGCGCCGAAGGTCATGGTCACCGGGCACAGGGTGCCGGCCTCGACCTGAGCATGCAGCATAAAGCGCGCGGCGCGGGCTACGAAGGAACCGATGCGCGCATCCTCCTGCCAGGGCAGGTTGTGCACCCGGTTGGCGATCAGCCCCTGCATCAGGATATGCCAGGCGGGATGAAAGCGAACGTCGTCCAGCCGCTGGCCGGTGGCGTCGTAGCGCAGCAGCTCAGGCGGGTTGGCATTGGCCAGCCGCCCCAGCTCCAGCGACTCCTGAGTGCCGAGCTGCTGGCCCAGCGAGGCCAATACCTCGGCGTCCCAACCGCCCTGCTCGCGCTGCAACGCTTCGCGCAGCGGCGTATCGGAGAGAAACAGGTTGCTGTTGCCCAGCGGCTTAGGTTGGTTAAAAACGGTGTGCGTAGTCCAGACCATGAGAGTGCTCCCTGAAAAAAGCGTCAGGGGTAAGTATGGTCGGCGCAGAGATTTCTGCCGCAGGCGGGATCACAAGAGGGGGAATTAACGGGGGCTCGCGGCCCCCGTCAGGAGAATCAGCCGCGCTGACGCACCGCTTCGAACAGGCAGATGCCGGTGGCGACCGACACGTTCAGCGAAGAGACGGTCCCGGCCATCGGGATGCTGATCAGCTCGTCGCAGTGTTCACGGGTCAGGCGGCGCATGCCTTCGCCTTCCGCGCCCATCACCAGCGCCATCGGGCCGGTCATTTTGCTCTGATACAGCGTATGGTCGGCTTCACCGGCAGTACCCACCACCCAGACGTTCATTTCCTGCAACAGACGCAGCGTGCGCGCCAGGTTGGTCACGCGGATCAGCGGCACGTTTTCAGCCGCGCCACAGGCCACTTTCTTGGCGGTGGCGTTCAGCTGGGCGGAACGATCACGCGGCACGATCACCGCGTGCACGCCGGCGGCGTCGGCACTGCGCAGGCAGGCACCGAGGTTATGCGGGTCGGTCACGCCGTCCAGCACCAGCAGGAACGGCGTCTCCACGCTTTCCAGCAGGCCCGGCAGATCGTTCTCCTGATACTGACGCCCTTCGCGCACCCGGGCGACGATCCCCTGGTGCACCGCGCCTTCAACCTTGTCATCCAGCCATTGGCGGTTCGCCACCTGAATAACGATGCCGGTCGCTTCCAGCTCGGCGATCAGCGGTTGCAGGCGGCGATCTTCGCGGCCTTTCAGAATAAACACTTCCAGGAAGCGTTGCGGGTCGCGCTCTAACAGGGCTTTGACGGCGTGGATGCCGTAAATAATTTCGCTCATGATGCTCTTTTAAATTCGTGCGGCCGGCGATAACCGGCCGATGGTAACGATGTGCGGCAGGTTAGGCCTGCTCGGCACCTTTCTTCTTGGCTGCGCGTTTGGCTTTGGTCGCCGCCGCGATTTTCCGCGTTTTGTCGGATGCCTTCTTGGCCTTCTTCTTCGCCTTCTTCACCTTGTCGGCGGGCTTGGCGTCATCCTGCTTGCGGAAGGCGCTGTCCGGCTCGAAGTTGGCCGGCGGTTTGCCGCCGCGGCGCTTGCCGCGCCCTGCGCTACCGTTGTCGCGCAGCGTACGCTGGCCGCCTTTCTTGGCGCGATCGCGCTCGGTTTTGCCTTCACCGCGCGCTTTGCGGGTGCTGGACACCAGCGCGAAGTCGATCTTGCGCTCGTCCATATGCACCGCGTCCACGCGGATCTCCACCGTATCCCCCAGACGATAGACCGTGCCGGAAGACTCGCCGATCAGGCGCTGGCCGATATTATCGTAGCGATAGTAATCATTATCCAGCGTTGATACGTGCACCAGCCCGTCGATGAACAGATCGTTCAGGCGCACGAAGAAGCCGAAGCCGGTCACGCTGGAGATGATGCCGCTGAACACTTCACCGACGTGATCCTGCATGAAGTCGCACTTCAGCCAGTCGGCGACGTTGCGCGTCGCTTCGTCCGCGCGGCGCTCGGTCATCGAGCAGTGTTCGCCCAGCTGCAGCATCTCTTCGAATTCGCTGTGCCAGCCGCCGGTCGGCGTCCAGCGCTCTTTCGGCTCGCCGTGTTCTTTGGCCAGCTGATATTTGATGGCGCGGTGCAGCGCCAGATCCGGATAACGGCGGATCGGCGAGGTGAAGTGGCCGTAAGACGCCAACGCCAGGCCGAAGTGACCGCGGTTTTCCGGATCGTAAATCGCCTGCTTCATCGAGCGCAGCAACATGGTTTGCAGCATTTCGTGATCAGGGCGCTCGGACACTTCATCCATCAGCACCGCATAGTCTTTCGGCTGCGGCTTGTTGCCGCCGCCCAGCGTCAGCCCCAGCTCGCTCAGCACGCTGCGCAGCGCGGAGATATGGTCGTCGCTTGGACGATCGTGCACGCGATACAGCGCCGGCTCGTTGCGTTTCTCGACGAAGCGCGCGGCCGCCACGTTGGCCATGATCATGCACTCTTCGATCAGCTTGTGGGCGTCGTTGCGCACCGTCGGTTCCACGCGCTCGATGCGACGTTCGGCGTTGAAGATGAACTTGGCTTCTTCGGTTTCAAACGCGATGCCGCCGCGCTCGGCGCGCGCCTTATCCAGCACCTTGTACATGGCGTGCAGCTCTTCCAGGTGCTTGACCAGCGGATGGTAATGCTCGCGCAGCTCCTGGTCGCCCTGCAGAATGTGCCACACCTTGTTATAGGTCAGGCGGGCGTGAGAGCTCATCACCGCCTCGTAGAATTTGGCCGTCGACAGGCGCCCCTGGGCGGAGATGGTCATCTCGCACACCATGCACAGGCGATCGACCTGCGGGTTCAGAGAGCACAGCCCGTTGGACAGCACTTCCGGCAGCATCGGGATCACCTGCGACGGGAAGTAGACCGAGTTGCCGCGGCTGCGCGCTTCGTCGTCCAGCGCGGTGCGCGGACGCACGTAGTAGCTGACGTCGGCGATCGCCACCCACAGGCGCCAGCCGCCGCCGCGTTTCTTCTCACAGTACACGGCGTCATCGAAGTCGCGCGCGTCCTCACCGTCGATGGTGACCAACGGCAGCTTGCGCAGATCGACGCGGCCCTTCTTGGCCGCTTCCGGCACCTGCTCGCTGAGATCGGCCACCTGTTTTTCCACCTGCGGCGGCCAGGTATGCGGGATCTCATGGGTGCGCAGCGCGATGTCCACCGCCATGCTGGTGCCCATTTTGTCGCCGAGGATCTCGACGATCTTGCCGACCGCCTTGGTGCGGCGAGTCGGACGCTGAGTCAGCTCCACCACCACCATAAAGCCCATGCGCGCGCCGCTGACGCTGTCCGCCGGGATCAGAATATCAAAGCTCAGACGGCTGTCGTCCGGCACCACGAAGCCGGTACCGGCGTCCATGAAGAAACGGCCGACGATCTGACTGGTTTTCGGCACCAGCACGCGCACGATGCGCGCCTCGCGGCGCCCTTTACGGTCTGCGCCCAGCGCCTGCGCCAGCACCACGTCGCCGTGGATCGCCATTTTCATCTGTTCTGCGGACAGGTACAGATCGTCTTTGCTGCCCTCAACGCGCAGGAAGCCGTAGCCGTCGCGGTGGCCGATCACCGTGCCGCGCAGCAAATCCAAACGTTCCGGCAGCGCGTAGCACTGGCGGCGGGTAAACACTAACTGGCCATCGCGCTCCATGGCACGCAGGCGGCGGCGCAGCGCTTCCAGCTGCTCTTCGCCGCTGAGGCCCAGTTCATTGCCCAGTTCTTCGCGGCTGGCCGGCGTTTCTCGTTTCGCCAAATGGGCCAGGATATATTCACGGCTGGGGATGGGGGATTCGTATTTTTCTGCTTCTCGTTCCAGGAATGGATCTTGTGACATTGCGGTTCCTCCGTTGTCATCAGCAGGATGACGTTGAGCCTTGTCTTCTCAACGTCGTTTTATTCGACAAGCAATAGCTTGTAGAGCGGCGGATTGTCTTCGACCATGTCGGCCAACGTATGCTTATCCAGCTCTTCAAGGAAATTCTGTACGCCCTGCTGGAGCACCTGCTTCAGTCGGCAGGCAGGGGTGATGTGGCAAAACTCGCTGCTGCAGTTAACCAGCGCAAGCGGCTCCAGCGCCCGCACTACGTCGCCGAGGCGAATGCTCTCGGCCGGTTTGCCCAAACGGATGCCGCCATGCTTGCCGCGCACCGCCGTGACAAAACCCACCCGGCTCAACTGATTGATGATCTTCACCATATGGTTGCGAGACACACCGTAAACCTCGGTCACTTCCGAGATGCTGGTCATCTTGTCCTGCGGCAACGAAGCCATGTAGATCAACGCCCGCAGGCCATAATCAGTAAAACTTGTTAACTGCACATCTTACCTCTGGGTATCACTTTACCCGTCTGATACGCCGCTTTTCGGCGCTATTCAAAAGATTACTCATTGGATAATAAACCAGCCGGAGAGTTCGTCGCTAATTATTTAGCGAATCCCGCGCCCTAAGGCGGGTTTATGAAAGGATTTTTTGACGTGAAACCGCAATCGGAGGGAGTCAGGATAAAAACAAACCGGGACGCGCCCGGTTTGTTTAGTGCCGCAAAGCCTGATTATGCGTCGAACGGGTCGCGCAGGATCATGGTTTCGCTGCGATCCGGGCCGGTAGAGATGATGTCTACCGGTACACCGGTCACTTCTTCGATGCGCTTGATGTAGTTCAGCGCAGCCTGAGGCAGCTTGCTGTGCTCTTTCACGCCAAAGGTGGTTTCGCTCCAGCCCGGCATGGTTTCGTAGATAGGCTCAATGCCTTCCCAGCCTTCTGCCGCCAGCGGAGTGGTGTCCACTTCGCGGCCGTCCGGCATGCGGTAGCCCACGCAGATCTTCACTTCTTTCAGGCCGTCCAGGACGTCCAGTTTGGTCAGGCAGAAGCCGGACAGGGAGTTGATCTGCACCGCGCGACGCACCGCTACGGCATCCAGCCAGCCGGTACGACGACGACGGCCGGTGGTGGCGCCGAACTCGTTACCCTGCTTGCACAGGTACTCGCCGGTTTCATCGAACAGTTCGGTTGGGAACGGACCTGCACCCACGCGAGTAGAGTAAGCTTTCACGATGCCCAGCACGTAGTCCACATAACGTGGGCCAATGCCGGAACCGGTAGCTACGCCGCCTGCGGTGGTGTTGGAAGAGGTCACGTACGGATAGGTGCCGTGGTCGATATCCAGCAGGGTGCCCTGAGCGCCTTCGAACATGATCAGATCGCCACGCTTACGCGCGCCGTCCAGCAGTTCGGAAACGTCAACCACCATGGCGGTCAGGATGTCGGCGATAGACAGCACATAGTCCAGCGTCGCCTGATAATCGACGGCTTCAACTTTGTAGTAGTTGACCAGCTGGAAGTTGTGGTAATCGACGATCTCTTTCAGCTTAACGGCGAAGGTTTCTTTGTTGAACAGGTCGCCGACGCGCAGGCCGCGACGAGCCACTTTATCTTCGTAAGCCGGGCCGATGCCGCGACCGGTGGTGCCGATCGCTTTCGCGCCGCGCGCTTTCTCACGCGCGTTATCCAACGCAACGTGGTAAGGCAGGATCAACGGGCAAGCTTCAGACAGTAACAGACGTTCGCGTACCGGGATGCCACGCGCTTCGAGTTCACCCATTTCTTTCATCAACGCGTCCGGCGCCAGAACAACACCGTTGCCGATGATGCTGGTGACGTTTTCACGCAGAATACCTGAAGGAATTAAATGAAGGACGGTTTTTTCACCGTTGATTACCAGAGTGTGGCCAGCGTTATGGCCACCTTGGTAGCGCACAACATATTGAGCCCGTTCAGTCAGCAGGTCTACAACCTTGCCTTTACCTTCGTCACCCCATTGGGTGCCCAGTACGACGACGTTCTTACCCATTTTTCAAAATCACCGATTGCTTAAAAATGGATTCTACCACCGTAATTTTCGATTTTCAGCACTTTTAGCATACGATTGCATAAATTTTGGGCTAGACTTTAAAGACCCGTGCGGCCGCTCAACATGTAGTAGATCACGCAGCCCGCAACCACTATTCCACCGCCAAATCGCCGCAGCGTCGCGTCCGGCAGCTGCGACATCGCCACAATCATTTTGCGCCAGGCCTGCGGAAACAGCATCGGCCCCAATCCTTCCAGTACCAGAACCAGCCCAAGCGCCAGCCAAATCGTTGAGTTCATGCATCCCCCAAAAACGAGAAAGGGCCCGCGTAAACGGGCCCTCGTTCAGATTGCCTGCCGCGCTTATTTGCGCAGGGTATCAGGCGACTTCATGTAGCGGAAGAAATCGCTGTCCGGGCTCAGTACCAGCACATCCTGGTTGTCCTTGAAGCTGGCTTCATAGGCGCGCAGGCTGCGGATAAAGGCATAGAAGTCCGGATCCTGGCTGAACGCATTGGCGAACAGTTTGGCCGCTTCGGCATCGCCTTCACCGCGGGTGATACGCGCCTGACGCTCGGCTTCCGCCAGGGTACGGGTCACTTCGTAGTCCGCGCTGGCGCGCAGCTTCTCGGCTTCTTCCTGGCCTTGCGAGCGCAGACGACGGGCTACCGCTTCACGCTCGGCGCGCATACGCTGGTAGATGGCATCGGACACTTCGGCCGGCAGGTTGATCTGCTTGATACGCACGTCGATCACTTCGATGCCCAGCGCCGCCATGCTGTTCGGGTTCACCTGCGGCTGTTTGCCGGTGGTTTCCCGCTCAACGCGCGCCGCCGCAGAGGCGATAGCGTCATCGGCTTCGGTGGTCGCCACTTCTTCGCCGTCACCCACGGTGCCGGTGTTCAGCGCGTCACGCACGTCAGACATCAGCTTGCCGCGCGAGTCGGTCACGATGTCTTTCACATCCAGGCGGCCGATTTCGGAACGCAGACGGTCGCTGAACTTACGTTTCAGCAGCACTTCAGCCTGGGAGACGTCGCCGCCGCCGGTCGCCAGATAGTAACGGCTGAAATCGCTGATGCGCCACTTCAGATAGGAGTCGACGATCAGGTCTTTCTTCTCGCTGGTCACGAAGCGATCGGCCTGGTTGTCCATGGTCTGGATACGCGCATCCAGGTTCTTCACGGTCTCAATGAACGGGATCTTGAGGTGCAGACCCGGCGCATACACCAGCGGCTTGTTTTCGCCGTCGCGCAGAACCTTGCCGAAGCGAAGCACGATGCCGCGCTGACCTTCCTGCACCACGAACAGCGAAGCGTACAGCACCACCAGCACCGCGAGGACAATAACTACAAAAGACTTACGCATTGATTACTCTCTCCCTACGCGAGTGGTGTCGTCACGCTGCGCATTCGCCCGGCGCTGATCCATAATCGAACCGCCGCTGGTGCGCGGAGCGCTGCTGTTGGCAGCCGGCGCAGGATTCGGATTGAGGCGAATCAGGCTGGTATCCTTGTTGCCGCTCTCCGGTGCCGCGCCTTGGCCGCGCAGCATCTGATCCAACGGCAGCACCATCAGGTTGTTGCCTTTGTCGCTCACCAACACCTTACGGGTATGGCCCAGCACTTTTTCCATGGTTTCGATATACAGACGCTCACGGGTGATCTGCGGAGCGGACTTGTATTCCGGCAACAGTTTGGCAAAGCGCGCCACCTCACCCTGAGCCTCCAGGATGGTGCGGTCTTTATAAGCCTTGGAGTCTTCCAGCAGACGCTGCGCCTGGCCGTTCGCACGCGGCTGAACTTCGTTGGCGTAAGCTTCCGCTTCACGGATGTATTGCTGCTCGTTCTCACGCGCGGCGATCGCATCGTCGAACGACGCCTTCACCTCTTCCGGTGGACGCGCCGCCTGGAAGTTGACGTCCAGCAGCGTGATGCCCATGTTGTAAGGACGAATGGTCTCTTCCAGCATGCGCTGCGTGTCGTTACGCACCACGGTACGGCCTTCGGTCAGGATGCGGTCCATCGAGTATTTACCGATCACGCCGCGCAGGGCGCTGTCGGTCGCCTGGCTCAGGCTGTCGTCGGCATTGACGACGCTGAACAGGTACGCTTCCGGGTTGGTCACGCGGTACTGCACGTTCATTTCCACGCGCACCACGTTTTCATCGGAGGTCAGCATCACGCCGGACGCCGCCAGCTCGCGCACGGATTCCACGTTCACCGGACGCACGTCGTCGATGAAGGTCGGTTTCCAGTTCAGGCCCGGCTGCACCAGGTGGCTGAACTTGCCGAAACGGGTCACGACGCCGCGCTCGGCTTCCTTGATGGTGTAGAAGCCGCTGGCGGCCCAGATCACCACCACGGCGACCGCCGCGATACCGATAATGCGGCCGCTGAAGCCCGGACCAGAGGTGCCGGTGCCGCCGCTATTGCTGTTGGAGCCTTTGCCCCCGCCGAAACCGCTCAATTTCTTGCTCAGTTTGCGGAAGATATCGTCCAAATCAGGTGGCCCTTGATCACGACCGCCTTTGTTGTTACCGCCAGAGTTGCCGCCATTGTTATTGCTGCTCCCCCACGGGTCGCGGTCCTGTCCGTTATTACCGGGCTGATTCCACGCCATGTTTTAGCTCCATATTCTGTGATTGGGTACTTCAGGCTTTCGCGAAGCATAAATGTAACAGGATATGATCATACGATAAAGTCAATCAGGTCCTGTTCTTGCTTGCAGAGACGACGCCATTCGACGATCGGCATTCGCACCACCACGCCAATGCTGCCGTCCTCCTCGTTCCACTCTTTTTCAATCGCCTGAAGCTGGTAAAAACGGCTGCGAAGACGGCCTGCCCGTGGCGGTAAGCGCAATTCGTAATGCGCGATCTCCCCCGATAAGCGCTCCGTCAACGCCTGATACAGCAACGGAATACCCTCTCCGCTGGCGGCGGACAGCCACACCCGGATCGGCAGGTTTTCGTCGTTGCGGTCGATACGCGGCACAAAATCGTCCAGCATATCTATTTTGTTCATCACTAACAGTGTAGGGATTTCATCCGAGTCGATCTCCGCCAGCACGGTGTTCACCGCTTCGATGTTCTCATCGACGCGCGGATCCGCCGCGTCGATGACGTGCAGCAGCAGCGATGCCTGGCGCGTCTCCTGCAGCGTCGCCTTGAAGGCGGCCACCAGATCGTGCGGCAGGTGCCGGATAAAGCCTACGGTATCCGCCAACACGGTATCTCCCACGTC
This sequence comes from Serratia sp. Ae19-1, assembly GCF_059801225.1. Lineage (NCBI taxonomy): Bacteria > Pseudomonadati > Pseudomonadota > Gammaproteobacteria > Enterobacterales > Yersiniaceae > Serratia > Serratia sp. Ae19-1. The sequence continues at coordinate 125,468 of NZ_JBCHWD010000010.1, forward strand.
CGGCACATCAATGCGCCGCAACGTAGGATCCAGGGTGGCAAATAGCTGGTCCGCCGCATACACCTCGGCAGACGTTATTCGGTTAAACAGGGTGGATTTGCCGGCGTTGGTGTAGCCCACCAGCGATACGGTCGGCACATCGGCGCGGGTCCGCGCGCGTCGGCCTTGTTCACGCTGCTTCTCTACCCGCTCCAGGCGGCGCAGAATCAAGCTGATGCGATCGCGTAACAGGCGACGGTCGGTCTCAAGCTGGGTTTCCCCCGGCCCGCGCAGGCCTATCCCCCCTTTTTGCCGCTCCAGGTGCGTCCAGCCACGTACCAGACGCGTGGCGATGTGACGCAGCTGCGCCAGCTCCACCTGCAGCTTACCTTCATGGGTGCGGGCACGCTGGGCGAAAATGTCTAAAATCAGCCCGGTGCGATCGATCACCCGGCATTCGCACAGGCGCTCGAGGTTTCTTTCCTGCGCCGGGGAAAGGGAATGATCAAACAGGACAACAGACGCGCCGCTGGCTTTCACCGCATCTGCAATTTCTTCGGCCTTTCCTTCGCCGACAAAGTACTTCGGATGCGGGGCTTTGCGGCTACCAGTCACCACTTGCAAAGCTTCGACACCGGCTGAGGAAACCAACGATTCGAACTCGTTGAGGTCTTCCGTATCTTTATCTTGCGAGAAATAGATATGAACCAGTACGGCCTGCTCACCGGCTTCATAACGGTCAAACAAGCGTGCAACCTCTCAAACGGACACTCACCGTGAGTTTGGGGGACATAAACAGCGCGCGGCTGCTTATGCTCCCCGTCATGGTTGACTTGCAACGCGCTTTATTCAGCGTCATCGCTTTCCTGCTGCGACTGTTGCTGCGCAGACGGATTGTTGCCATGGTGATAGTTGCTTGAACCGCCGCTCGGGTTGTTGCTGTGATGCGAAACCGGACGTGACGGGACAACGGTAGAGATAGCGTGCTTGTACACCATCTGGCTAACCGTGTTCTTCAACAGGATGACAAACTGGTCAAAAGACTCAATCTGGCCTTGCAGCTTAATACCATTCACCAAATAAATAGAAACCGGAACACGTTCACGACGCAATGCGTTCAGGAACGGATCTTGCAAAGATTGCCCCTTAGCCATTCTATCTTTTCCTTATTTGCTTGTTGTTTGTAACTAAGAACCTGTCGGCTCTAAAATAAACGACGTAAAAATTTGCGCGCTGAATACTCAGCAATTGTACACAATCACCCAACCTATGCACTAACAACCTGTGTCACCGAGTCCAAAGCCTCTCCCGGCTTTTCACTGTCCAACCAATGGACCGACTCCCAACCCCGTAACCAGGTCATCTGGCGTTTAGCCAACTGACGTGTTGCGCAAATACCACGATAAACCATCTCATCGTAACTAATTTCACCAGACAAGTATGACCACATCTGGCGGTAACCGACACAGCGAATGGAGGGCAAGTCCGTATGCAAATCACCCCGTGCGAAAAGTGCACGCGCTTCCGTCTCAAAACCCGCCGCCAACATTTGATGGTACCGCAGCTCGATGCGTTGATGGATCAACTCACGGCTGGTCGGCGCTATCGCAAATTGGTGAACTTGATACGGTAACGATTCACCCGAAATTTGAGTCAGTTCCGTTAAAGTTTTACCCGAAATAAAAAAAACTTCCAGTGCTCTGGACAGTCTCTGCGGATCATTCGGATGAATTCTCAATGCCGCGACCGGATCGATCGCCTGCAACTGCCGGTGCAACGCCTCCCAACCCAGCTCCGCCGCTTGCCGTTCGATGCGCTCGCGCACTGCGGGATCGGCGGACGGCAGCGGCGACAATCCTTCCAGCAACGCCTTGAAATACAACATGGTACCGCCCACCAGCAGCGGAATGCGCCCGGCGGCGGTGATGTCGGCCATCTCTTTCAGCGCGTCGGCGCGGAACTCCGCCGCCGAATAAGCTTCGGCGGGATCGCGGATATCGATCAGCCGGTGCGGCGCCTGCGCCAATTCTTCGGCGCTCGGCTTGGCGGTGCCGATATCCATGCCGCGATAAATCAGCGCGGAATCGACGCTAATCAGCTCCACCGGCAGGCGTTCGCGCAGCGCGATCGCCAGCGCGGTCTTGCCTGAGGCGGTCGGCCCCATGATGAAAATAGCCGGGGGACGTGGTGTCATTTCAGTTTCAGTCATGCTTGAGGGCCGCCAGTGCGGCCTGTAAATCAACGGGTTGTAAAAGTCCGCTCGGTGGCGATTTGACCAGCTGCGGGCAAAGTCGTTCAACGTCGGTCAGCAATTGTATCGCTTGCGAGGTGTTCCACTGTTCATGTTCGCTGCCAAGACGGCGAGCGAGCCAGGTGGCCAACACCGCGGGCGACATCTCCTGATGTTCGGCCAGATAGCCTAACAGTTCGGGTATCAGTTTTTGTAAATTTTGTTGGCGTAATGGTAAAGGCACTGCGCGCAACGTCACACGGCCATGATCTGTCTGCAGATCCAGCCCCATCGCCGCCAACAGCGTCTGATGCCGCGCAATGGCCGCCGCTTCGTTTTTACTCAGCGTCAGCTTGATCGGGATCAGCAGCGGTTGCGGCCGCAGCCCCTCCGCCGATGGGTTGAGCTGCGCCTGACGCAGCCAGCGTTCGGCCACCGTCAGATTGAGCAGTGCCGGCAGTTGGCGCTGCTCAATCAACGCATAGCATGGCGGATAAATCATCAGCACCCGACCAAAACTGTGCTGCCCGCCCGCCAGCGGTACTTCCGCTGCGGCTTTCACCGGCGGGAACAGCGGTGGCTTGCTCGGGGTTTCCGACTCGGCGTCGGTCGGCGGCTCTGCGGCGGGCTGGATCAGTTTGCCGTACAGCTCGCCTTCGCGTTTCTGGTAACCGCCCGCCGTTTGCCACCCCGGCTGCGGTGCGCGCTCGCGGGCGACGCCGGCCTGCGGCGGCGTTTCGCGGCGCGGCGCAGGCTGAGAAAAATGGTTGCCGCCGGCGGCGACGCGGTTTTCCTGCTGCCAGACCGGCGCTGGTTCTTCGTCAGGCGTTTCCGTCAGCGGCAGCAGCGGCGTTTGGCCGGCCTGCTGCAGCACGGCGGTCACCGCCTGATAAATAAAATCGTGCACCAGCCGCGCCTGATGGAAACGCACCTCGTGCTTGGCGGGGTGAACGTTGACATCCACCTGGTGCGGATCGACCTCCAGGTACAGCACGTAAGCGGGCTGCTGATCGTCTTTCAACTGATCCTGATAGGCCTGACGAATGGCGTGATTGATCAGCCGATCGCGCATCATGCGGCGGTTGACGTAGCAATACTGCATTTCACCCAGCTGACGCGCGCCGGCCGGATCCGCCACCCAGCCGCGGATGCTCAGATCGCCGTGCTGCCAGTCGATGTTCAGCGCATGCTGCAAAAACGCCGGGCCGCAGATGCTGCCCAAACGGCGCTCGTGTTGGCTTTCTTCCTTCGCCGCCCGGTATTGGCGGATCAATTTGCCGTTATGGCTGAGGTTGATCGCCACATCGAAACGCGCCAGCGCGATGCGCCGCACCACTTCATCGATATGGCCGAATTCGGTTTTCTCGGTGCGCATGAACTTGCGACGCGCCGGGGTGTTGTAAAACAGATCCAGCACTTCCAGCGTGCTGCCGACCGGATGCGCGGCGGGTTTGACCGTCACCGCCTGCTCACGCCCTTCGGCGTAGGCTTGCCACGCTTCGCTCTGCTCGGCGGTGCGCGACGTCAGGGTCAAACGGGAAACCGAGCTGATACTGGCCAGCGCTTCGCCGCGAAAACCGAGGCTGACGATCGCCTCCAGGTCGTCGAGCGTGCTGATTTTACTGGTGGCATGCCGCGCCAGCGCCAGCGCCAGGTCGTCCTTGCCGATGCCGCAGCCATTGTCGCGAATGCGGATCAGCTTGGCGCCGCCGCGTTCAATATCGATGTCGATACGCGTCGCGCCGGCGTCCAGGCTGTTTTCCACCAGCTCCTTGACCACCGACGCGGGGCGTTCAACCACCTCTCCGGCGGCGATCTGGTTGGCGAGCTGTGGCGGTAACACCTGGATAGGCATGCTGACTCCTGTAGCGATGGCGCTAGGCCTGCGGAATGGTCAGCGTCCGATCCAGCGGCGCGACGTCCGACTTCAGATTATTGACCCGTTTCAGATCGCCGACGCTGACGCCGTAACGAGAAGCGATAGAGGACAGCGTATCCCCACGGGCCACTTTATGTTTGGACGGTTTCTTCGCCGGCGTTTTCGCCTTGGCGACGGTAGTGATGGCGGCGGTTTTCCCCGCCGGCACCTTCAGGCGTTGCCCGACCCATACGCCGTCTTTCTTCAGTTTGTTCAGATCCCGCAGCGCCGCCATGGTCGTACCGTAGCTATCGGCGATGCCGGACAGCGTCTCCGCCCGCTTCACCACGTGGATCTGGGTTTTGCCGCTTTGGCTGCGGCTCGCGCCGGCCGAGCTGACGATAGGCTCCGGCTGGCGCACGTCTGGTGTTGAGGTGTTAACCGCCGCTGCGACGTCCAGCGGTCGGTTTTCCACCTTTGGGTCGGCTTGCAGCGGATGCGCCAGGAAGTAGCTGCGCAGACCGTTATGGATGGCCTTGGCAATCTTCTCCTGATACGCGCTGCTGCCCAGCAGCCGCTCCTCCGTGCTATTACTGATAAATCCGGTTTCCACCAGCAGCGATGGGATATCCGGCGAACGCAGCACGCCCAGGCTGGCGTGTTCCGGCCGGCGTTTATGCAGCGATCCGACGCTCTGCAGCTGCTGCAGCACTTTCACCGCCACATCGTACCCCACGCGCTGCGAGTGGCCGAACTGCAGGTCCAGCACCGCCTGGCTCAGATAAGGGTCGGCCTGGCTGTTGGCCAGCAGATCGCCGGCGCCGCCGAGCAGCTCGGACTGCTTCTCATGCTGTTCGAGCCAGCCGGCCATTTCGCTGTTGGCGCGGCGGTTGGACAGCACCCAGACGGAAGCGCCGCTGGCGCTGCGGTTCGGCGCGGCGTCGGCGTGGATGGAAACCAGCACGTTGGCGCCCTGCTTACGCGCGACGTCGGAACGCCCCATCACCGAAATGAAATAGTCGCCGTTACGCGTCAGCACCGGCTTGAACTGCGGATCGGCGTCCAGCATCGCCTGCAGACGGCGCGCGATGGCGATGGTGACATTCTTCTCTTTCAGGCCGGTCGGGCCGATGGCACCCGGATCCTGACCGCCGTGGCCGGCGTCGATCGCCACCACCACCCGATCGCCGGAACCGGCGGAAACGCGGCTGCTGCGCGGCGTCACCTCGGTGGCGGTGCCTGCGACCACGCTCTGTTTATTGGTAAAGGGGTTTGAACCCGGCGGCGCTTTGCGCAGCGGCGGCTCCGGCGCTTCACGCACCGCGACCGGCGCCTGACGCGGCGGTTGGCTGACCGCCACCGGCGCAGGCGTTTGCACCGGCGCTTTACGCGCCACGGCATTGGCGCCGCCTTCGGCCGTAATGGTGAAGACCACGGTGTGCACGCTGCCGTTCTGACGGGTGGAAACTCGGGTTTTGGCGCGCTGGGTCAGATCAAACACCAGGCGCACGCTCTGGGCGTCTTTCGGCGCGCTGGAGCGAATGCTTTTCACCAGATTTTGGCCGCTGAAATTGAGCGGCAGGCCGCCGACCTTGCCTTTCTGGTTGACGTCCAACACCACGCGATCCGGGCCGTGCAGCGGGAAAAACGCGTAGTCCGGCGGGCCATTGAAACTCACCGACACCGTCGCTTCGCGCTGGGCGTTAGAGACTTTGATATCGGACAGCGAAGACGCCGCCAGCGCGTTCAGCGCGCCGAGCGGCCCCAGCACGGCGATCAACATGACGATCGCAAATTTTTTCAACGCATGCGTCATTGCAGCATCATCCCTGTGATCCATGGATACGGTCTAACAATTGGCTGCCGTAAGCGGAAATCGCCTCGATCTGCGCCTCTCGTCCTTCGCCCTGATAGCGCAGATGTAACGCCAGATCCGGCTCCGGCAGCACGCCGGTGCCCTGCTGCGGCCATTCGACCAGGCAAATGGCGTCTTGCGCGAAGTAATCGCGAATGCCCATAAACTCAAGCTCTTCCGGATCGGCCAGGCGATACAGATCGAAGTGATACACCGCCAGCGGCTGCAGGGCATAAGGCTCCACCAGCGTGTAGGTCGGGCTTTTGACGTTGCCCCGATGCCCCAACGCCTGCAGGAAGCCACGGCTGAAGGTGGTTTTACCGGCGCCCAGGTCGCCGTACAGATAGATGACGCTGGCGCGATCGCAAGCCTTGGCCAAAGTGGTGCCCAAAGCGACAGTCGCTGCCTCGTCCGGCAGAGGTAAAACGAGTTCTTTCATTCGATAAAGTCTATTTTGCCCACTCAGGGTTAACGAAATGAAGGATGTCCGGCAGTAAATCGGTCGCCAACATGCCTCTTGTACCTTGTCTTTCCGCTACGCGATCGCCGGCCGCGCCGTGTACGACGCAGCCCGCACAGGCGGCATCATACAGCGAGAGCTTTTGCGCCAGCAAACCGCCGATGATGCCCGACAGCACATCGCCCATGCCGCCCGAGGCCATGCCGGCGTTGCCGACGTCGGCGATCGCCATCTGCCCCCGCTCATCGGCGATCAGCGTTCCGGCGCCTTTCAGCACCGCCACGCCGCCATAACGCGCCGTCAGGTTACGCACGGCAAGTAAGCGATCACTCTCGATGTCGGCGGTGCTGCAGCTCAACAGCCGCGCCGCCTCCCCGGGATGCGGAGTCATCACGCGATTCTGCCGTTTCTCGGGATTTAATGCCAGCAAGTTCAGCGCATCGGCGTCCCACAAAGCCGGTTTATCGCTGGTTTGCAGCACGTTCAACGCGTTTTTGCCCCACTCAGTCTGGCCCAACCCCGGGCCAATCACCAGCACATCCGCCCACTGCATCGCCTGCCGCAGCGTCGCTTCGTCCAACGCCTGTGCCATCAACTCCGGTCGGGCCGCCAACAGCGGTGCAACGTGTTCAATGTGAGTGAGCACTCGCACCAATCCCGCCCCGCTGCGCAGCGCCGCTTCCGCCGCCATGCGAATGGCGCCGCCGAATCCGCGGTCGCCGCCCACCAACAGCAGACGGCCATGTTCGCCCTTGTGGGCGCAGGGACGACGCGGATGCAGCCAGCGCGGCAGTACTTCGGCGGTAAGCCGCTGAATCTGCTCCGGTTGCTTTGCCAACCAACCCGATAAGCCTAGCGTATTCTGATGAAGTTGCCCGACCCAATCGCGCGCCTGGCCGGTCAGCAACCCCGGCTTAAGACCGATAAACGTGACGGTGTGTGCGGCACGCACCACCGCCCCCGGCGCCGCACCGCTTTCTGCCAGCAGGCCGGACGGGATATCGAGCGCCACCACCGGCGCCGAATGGCGGTTGGCGGCTTCGATCAGCGCATCGTAAGGCGCACGCGGCGCACTGCCTAAACCGGTGCCTAACAGAGCGTCGATGATCAGATCGACTCGTTCAGGCCAGCGGCTGTGCGCCGGCAGAATATCGCCGCCGGCGGCCAGCCAGGCCAGGCGGGCTTCAGCGGCCTCCGGCGGCAACGGCCGTGCGCCTTCACAGGCGATCACCGTCACCTGCACGCCCGCCGCCTTCGCCAGGCGCGCCGTCACATAGCCATCGCCGCCGTTGTTGCCGTGGCCGCAGAGCACCAGCCAGTGGTCGCGTGAGGGGTAAGCGTTGCGCGCCAGCGCGTAGGCCGCCTGACCGGCGCGCTGCATCAAATCGTAAAGAGAAATACCGAGCGAGGCCGCCGCCGCAGGTTCCGAACGCCGGATCCAGTCCGCAGGCCAGACAGAGTGTGGTAAACTGTCAACGTATGCTTTTTCACTGTGGCCCGTCATGACGCACCCCCTCGATCTCCATCAACTCGCCCAACATATCAAGCAATGGGGGCAATCGCTAGGATTCCAGCAGGTTGGCATCTGCGATACCGATCTGAGCCTTGAAGAGCCGAAGCTGCAGGCCTGGCTCGACAAACAGTACCACGGCGAGATGGAATGGATGGCGCGCCACGGCATGTTGCGCGCGCGCCCTCACGAGCTGTTGCCGGGCACGCTGCGGGTGATCAGCGTGCGCATGAACTACCTGCCGGCCAAGGCGGCGTTCGCCAGCACCTTGCAAAACCCGCAGTTGGGTTACGTCAGCCGCTACGCGCTGGGGCGCGATTATCACAAGCTGTTGCGCCAGCGCCTGAAAAAGCTGGGCGATCAAATCCAGGAATACTGCGGCGAGCTGAATTTCCGTCCCTTTGTCGATTCGGCGCCGGTGATGGAGCGCGCGCTGGCCGCCAAAGCGGGTATTGGCTGGGTTGGTAAACACTCACTAATTCTCAACCGCGAAGCCGGATCCTGGTTTTTCCTCGGTGAACTGCTGATCGATCTGCCGCTGCCGGTGGATCAGCCGCAGGAAGAGCAGTGCGGCCGCTGCGTCGCCTGCATCACCACCTGCCCGACCGGTGCCATCGTCGCGCCCTATACCGTCGACGCCCGGCGCTGCATCTCCTACCTGACCATCGAGCTGGAAGGCGCGATCCCGGAAGAGTTCCGCCCGCTGCTCGGCAACCGCATCTACGGCTGCGACGATTGCCAGCTGATCTGCCCGTGGAACCGCTTTTCGCAACTCACCGATGAAGACGACTTCAGCCCGCGCGCCGCGCTGCATGCGCCGCAGCTGATCGATCTGTTCAATTGGACGGAAGAAAAATTCCTGCGCATCACCGAAGGCTCAGCGATACGCCGCATCGGCCACCTGCGCTGGCTGCGCAATATCGCGGTGGCGCTGGGCAACGCGCCTTATGAGGACAGCATCGTACTCGCGCTGCGCGCGCGTTTGGAGCAGGACGCCATGCTGGACGAACATATCCACTGGGCGCTGGCGCAACAGCTCGCCCGCCGCGAAGCGCAGGGCATTGAGGTGCAGACGGCGCAGAAAAAACGGTTGATACGGGCTGTGGAAAAAGGCCTGCCGCGCGACGCCTGAGGGCGCACATCGCACAGTCATGCCGCCCGAGCGACTCACTCTGTGGATTTGTGTATAAAAATAAAAACACGTTGTCTTTCAACTGCAACAAAAAGAGCAAGTGATCGGCATAACGTTTCGACATAAATAAATAAGCTTATAAATCAAAGCAATAAATATTTAATTTGTATGACGTTGATTTTTCAGGCAGGCGGGTTTATGTACAGAGGCTGTGGATAACTCTGTTCACAACGTTTTTACCGGGTGTGTAAAACGGGACAAAAATCCGCGCCCGACAAGGCGTTGGATTTGAGTTTGAAACGAAGAGAAAATTGGAGCGGGAAACGAGACTCGAACTCGCGACCCCGACCTTGGCAAGGTCGTGCTCTACCAACTGAGCTATTCCCGCATTGAGATGCTTTTGGCATCCGGCCACCAAACACTGGCGTGACCTTTGAATTTTTGGAGCGGGAAACGAGGCTCGAACTCGCGACCTCAACCTTGGCAAGGTTGCGCTCTACCAACTGAGCTATTCCCGCATCGCATAGATACTGCTTGATACTGCTTGATACTGCTTTATTTATTCATCATGCCGCATCGCGACATTGTTGAATTTGGAGCGGGAAACGAGACTCGAACTCGCGACCCCGACCTTGGCAAGGTCGTGCTCTACCAACTGAGCTATTCCCGCCCGGCGTATCGATGGTGGAACGTTACGAAATTCTTCATCGGTACGGGGTGCGCATTATACGAGAAATCCTTTTTGTCGCAAGCCCCTGAAAGCAAAAAAACGCGATTTTTGTTTGATTGCCGATTAAAGCGCCAGATTGGCGAATTAAGCGGCTAAAAACGGCGTTTTTTCTCCACAGGGGCTGCTATCGCCTTAAAGCTGAATGAAATGTTCGCGGTAATAAGCCAGTTCGGCCACCGATTCGCGGATGTCATCCAGCGCCTGATGGGTGCCCTGCTTCTTAAAGCCGCCGAGAATTTCCGGCTTCCAGCGGCGCGCCAGCTCCTTCAGCGTGCTGACATCCAGATAGCGGTAATGGAAGTAGGCCTCCAGTTCCGGCATATAGCGGAACAGGAAACGGCGATCCTGGCCCACGCTGTTGCCGCAGATCGGCGATTTGCCGGCCGGCACCCATTGCTGCAGGAAGGCGATGGTTTCCAGCTCGGCAGCGCGATCGTCCTGGCGGCTGGCTTTCACTCGCTCCACCAATCCGCTGCCGGTATGGGTGCGCACGTTCCACTCGTCCATCAGGGCCAGCTGCTCATCGGTTTGATGCACGGCGATCACCGGCCCTTCCGCCAGGATGTTCAGGTTGGCGTCGGTGACCAGCGTGGCGATTTCGATAATGCGGTCACGCTCGGGATCCAGCCCGGTCATCTCCAAATCGATCCAAATCAGGTTATTTTCGTTTCCTGTCATGATGTTTCCTGCCTAAAAGCCGAGAGAAAAACGCTGCGCGGACGAGACGGCGGGTGCCGCCGGTGGCGACGCGCCGCAGCCGGCGGCTAACAACGGTTATTTAATATAAAATAGCGTGTATCATAGTCTTTTTGGTCGCCCTGGGCGACATATACCCTGACGGGTTCAAGGCTGCGCCCGGGGAAAGTCCCCCGCCGCAGCTGTGCGTATACGTAAAGGTATAAAACCGATTCAAGTGAGGCGCAGTGAGTAAGAACAAACTGTCCAAAGGCCAGCAACGCCGCGTGCAGGCGAACCATCAGCGCCGTCTGAAGCGCGCTGACAACAAACCGGAACCTGATGATTCCCAACTGGGCGAGCCGCAGGAAGGCGTCGTCATCAGCCGTTTCGGCATGCACGCCGACGTTGAGGCGCCGGATGGCACTCAGCACCGCTGCAACATCCGCCGCACGCTGCGTTCGCTGGTGACCGGCGATCGCGTGGTGTGGCGCCCCGGCCTGGGCGCCCATGAAGGGGTAAAAGGCATCGTGGAAGCGGTGCACGAACGCACCTCGGTGCTGACGCGCCCGGATTTCTACGACGGCGTGAAGCCGATCGCCGCCAATATCAATCAGATCGTCATCGTGTCGGCGATCCTGCCCGAGCTGTCGCTGAACATCATCGACCGCTATCTGGTGGCCTGCGAGACGCTCGAAATCGAGCCGCTGATCGTGCTCAACAAGATTGACCTGCTGGACGCCGAAGCGCGCAAGCTGGTCGACGGCATGATGGATATCTATCGCAAGATTGGCTACCGGGTGCTGGAAGTCTCCAGCCAGACGCGGGAAGGCATGGCGGAATTCGAACAGGCGCTGGCCGGGCGCATCAGCATCTTCGCCGGACAGTCCGGGGTCGGCAAGTCCAGCCTGCTGAACGCGCTGCTGCCGCCGTCCGAAGAGCAAATTCTGGTAAATCAGGTTTCCGACGTATCGGGCCTCGGGCAACATACCACCACCGCCGCGCGGCTGTACCATTTCCAGCACGGCGGCGATGTGATCGACTCCCCAGGGGTGCGCGAGTTTGGCCTGTGGCACCTGGAGCCGGAACAAATCACCCGCGGCTTTGTCGAATTCCGTGATTATTTAGGCGGTTGCAAATTCCGCGACTGCCGCCACGATACCGATCCCGGCTGCGCCATTCGCGAGGCGATGGAGAAAGGCGATATCGCGGAAGAGCGTTTCGACAACTATCACCGCATTCTGGAAAGCATGGCGCAGGTGAAGGTTCGCAAGAACTTCACGGACGCCGCAGACTGACACTAACGGGCGGGATTGACGACGGCGGAGCCCTCGTTACAATGCGCGCCCTTTACCCTGATTCACGAGGTTAACGTGCTGGATAGCATCAAGATTAAATTGCAATATTGGCTGCCTAAGCTGGCGCTGACCCGCCTGGCGGGCTGGGGCGCGGACAAACAGGCCGGCTGGCTGACCCAACTGGTGGTCAAGACCTTCGCCCGCTACTACCGCGTGGAGATGCAGGAAGCGCAAAATCCGGACCTGGCGTCTTACGCCACTTTCAACGACTTCTTCGTGCGCCCGCTGCGCGACGGCGCGCGCCCTATCATCGCCGACGCCAACTGGCTGGCGCTGCCCGCCGACGGCGCCATCAGCCAGCTCGGTCCGATCCGCGACGATCAAATCTTCCAGGCTAAAGGCCACCATTACAGTCTGGAAGCGCTGCTGGCCGGCAACTATCTGCTGGCCGAGCCGTTCCGCAACGGCCTGTTCGCCACCACCTATCTGGCGCCGCGCGATTACCACCGCGTACACATGCCGTGCGCCGGCGTGCTGCGCGAGATGATCTATGTGCCGGGCGATCTGTTCTCGGTCAACCCGCTCACCGCCGCCAACGTGCCTAACCTGTTCGCGCGCAACGAGCGCGTGATCTGCGTGTTCGACACCGACATCGGGCCGATGGTGCAAATCCTGGTCGGCGCCACCATCGTCGGCAGCATCGAAACCGTCTGGGCCGGCACCGTCACGCCGCCGCGCGAAGGCATCATCAAGCGCTGGACCTACCCGGCCGCCGGTGAAGAAGGTGCCATCGCGCTGGAAAAAGGCGCCGAGATGGGCCGTTTCAAGCTCGGCTCCACGGTGATCAACCTGTTTACCGCAGGCAGCGTACAGTTCGCGCCGCAGCTGCATAACGGCACCGTCACCCGCATGGGTGAGGCCTTCGCCGAAATTCCGGCCGCCGCTGAAACACCACAGACCCCGCTCTAAAGGAATCGACGCCGTGCGCCTGATCATCACGCTTTTGCTCGGTTGCCTGCTGTGGCAACCGGCGCTGGCCGCCCCCGTGCCGACCGAGAACCAGCTCAAACAGGAGCTGAAGCAGGCGGAAAGCAGCAAAAACGCGCCGAATCAGGCGGAGACCACCGAAGCGCTGCAAAGCGCTCTCAACTGGCTGACGGAGCGTAAAGAGTCGCAGACTCGCTCCGAGCAGTATCAGAGGGTGATCGACGATTTCCCGAAGATGACGCAGGAGTTGCGCCGGCAGCTGGTGCTGGAAAGCAACAAGATCCTGCCGAACGGCGACGATCTCCCGGCGGCCGATCTGGAGCAGCAGATCCTGCAAACCAGCAGCCTGCTACTGGAACAGGCACGCCTGCTGCAGCAAGAGCAGGATCGCACCCGGGAAATCAGCGACTCGCTCGGCCAGTTGCCGCAGCAGCAGACCGACGCCCGCCGCGCGCTGACCGAAGTGCAGCGCCGTTTGCAGGCGCAGCCCGCCAACCCGACCACGCCGTACGCGCAGGCCGCCCTGGCCCTGCTGCAGACCGAAGCCGCGGCGCGCAAGGCCAAAGTAGACGAACTGGAGCTGGCGCAGCTGTCGGCCAACAATCGCCAGGAGCTGGCGCGCATGCGCGCCGAAGTCTATAAAAAGCGCCACGAGAAAATAGACGTTCAGCTGCAGGCGCTGCGCAACAACCTCAACGCCCAGCGCCAACGCGAAGCGGAACTGGCGCTGGAAAAAACCGAGCAGTTGGCCGAGCAGAACGGCGATCTGCCGAAGAGCATCAGCCAACAGCTGCAGATCAACCGCGAACTGTCCGCCGCGCTGAACAACCAGGCGCAGCGCATGGATCTGATTTCATCGCAGCAGCGGCAGGCGGCGGCGCAGACACTGCAGGTGCGCCAGGCGCTGAGCACCATCATCGAACAGGCCCAGTGGCTCGGTTCGTCGTCGGCGCTGGGGGAAACCCTGCGCGCCCAGGTGGCGACATTACCGGAAATGCCCAAACCGCAACAGCTGGACGGCGACATGGCCCAGCTGCGCGTGCAGCGCCTGCAGTTTGAAAGCCAGCTGGAAAAACTGTCGCAGCGCGAGTTCAAACGCGACGACGGCAGCGCACTGACCAACCAGGAGCAGCGCATCGTCGATGCCCAGCTGCGCACCCAGCGCGAGCTGCTGAACTCGCTGTTGTCCGGTTGCGACACCCAAATTCTCGAGCTGACCAAGCTGAAGGTGGCCAACACCCAGCTGATCGAAGCGTTGAACGAAATTCGCGACGCCACCCACCGCTACCTGTTCTGGGTGCCGGACGTCAATCCGATCAACTTCTCTTACCCGCTCAACGTGGCGCACGATCTGACGCGCGTCCTGTCGCTGGATACGCTGTCGCAGCTCGGCGGCGCCTTCATGATGATGGTGACCAGCCGCGAAACGCTGATCCCGATCTTCGGCGCCCTGCTGCTGGTGATTTTCAGCATCAGTTCGCGCAAGCACTATCACGCCTTCCTCGAGCGCGCCAGCAGCCGCGTCGGCAAGGTGACGCAGGATGAATTCTTCCTGACGGTGCGCACCGTGTTCTGGTCGATTCTGGTGGCGATGCCGCTGCCGGTACTGTGGGCCGCACTCGGCTACGGCCTGCAAAGCGCCTGGAACTACCCGGTGGCGGAAGCGATCGGCAAAGGGGTGACCGCCACATTGCCGATCCTGTGGATCTGTATGATCTGCGCCGCCTTCGCCCACCCGCAGGGGCTGTTCATCGTGCACTTCCGCTGGCCGGCGAAGCAGGTCTCGCGCGCCATGCGCTACTACAAAATGTCGATCTGGCTGATCGTGCCGCTGATCATGGCGCTGATCACCTTCGATAGCCTGAAAGAGCGCGAGTTCGCCAATACGCTGGGGCGGCTGTGCTTCATCCTGCTGTGTCTGGCGCTGGCGCTGGTCACCCACAGCCTGAAACGCGCCGGCATCCCGCTGTATCTGGATAAAAACGGCTCCGGCGACAACATGCTCAACAGCGCCTTTTGGGGGCTGCTGCTGTCGGCGCCGCTGCTGGCGGCGCTGGCGTCGACCGTCGGTTACCTCACCACCGCGCAGGCGCTGTTGGCGCGCCTGGAAACCTCGGTGGCGATTTGGTTCCTGCTGCTGGTCATCTACCACATCATTCGCCGTTGGATGTTGATCCAGCGGCGGCGCATCGCCTTCGATCGCGCCAAACAGCGCCGCGCCGACATTCTGGCCCAGCGCGCCCGCGGCGAAGACGAAACTTCGCATACCCCGAACAGTACCGAAGGATCCATCGATCCGGACGATTCAGACTTCGATCTGGACACCATCAGCGCCCAGTCGCTGCGGCTGGTGCGTTCGATCCTGACGCTGATCGCGCTGGTGTCGGTGATCGTTCTGTGGTCGGAGATCCACTCCGCGTTCGCCTTCCTGGAAAACATCTCGCTGTGGGACGTCACCTCGACGGTGAACGGCGTGGAAACCGCCCATCCGATCACCCTCGGCGCGGTTCTGATCGCCATTCTGGTGTTGATCATCACCATGCAGCTGGTGCGCAACCTGCCGGCGCTGCTGGAGCTGGCGGTGCTGCAGCACCTCGATCTGTCGCCAGGCACCGGCTACGCCATCACCACCATCACCAAGTACCTGCTGCTGCTGTTTGGCGCGGTGCTCAGCTTCGCCTGGATCGGCATCGAATGGTCGAAACTGCAATGGGTGGTCACCGCGCTCAGTCTGGGGTTGGGCTTCGGCATGCAGGAGATCTTCTCCAACTTCATCTCCGGCCTGATCATCCTGTTCGAGAAGCCGATCCGCATCGGCGATACCGTGACGATCCGCAACCTGACCGGCACCGTCACCAAGATCAACACCCGCGCCACCACCATCTCGGACTGGGACCGCAAAGAGATCATCGTGCCGAACAAAGCCTTCATCACCGAGCAGTTCGTCAACTGGTCGCTGTCGGATAACCTGACTCGTGTGGTGCTGACCGTACCGGCGCCGGGCGAAGCCAACAGTGAAGAGGTGACCAAGATCCTGATGAACGCCGCCGAGCGCTGCTCGCTGGTGCTGGATAACCCGGCGCCGGAGGTCTACCTGGTCGACCTGCAGCAAGGCATCCAGATCTTCGAGATGCGTATTTACGCCGCCGAGATGGGCCACCGCATGCCGCTGCGCCACGAGATCCACCAGCTGATCCTGGCTGGCTACCGTGAGCACGGCATCACGCTGCCGTACCCACCGTTCCAGGTGCGTACCGAGACGCTGTCGCGGCTGACCAACAACGGCCGTACGCCGCCGTCCACGCCGGCGCCGAATACCAAGCGCGACGCCGGAGGGCTGTAAGGGACTCTCGCGATAAAAAAAGGGCCGGCATTTGCCGACCCTTTTTGCTTTTCTCTCCGCCTGAAACGTCAGGCGATCTCGACCGGGAAGGCCAACACGTCGCTCAGGCTCTCGGCGCCCAACGCCAGCATCACCAGACGATCCACGCCCAGCGCCACGCCGGAACATTCCGGCATGCCGTGCTGCAACGCCGCCAACAGGTTGTAGTCGATCGGCTGCTGCGGCAGGCCGCGCTCCGCGCGTTTGCGATTGTCCTGCTCGAAGCGTTGCTGTTGTTCACGGCCGTCGGTCAGCTCGCGGAAACCGTTCGCCAGCTCAATGCCCTTGAAGTACACCTCGAAACGCTCCGCCACGCGGTGGTCCTCGGTGCTGATCTCCGCCAACGCCGCCTGGCTGGCCGGGAAGTGGTAAACGAACGCCGGCTTTTCACGACCGATATGTGGCTCCACGCCCACGGTGAACAGCAGCTGCAGCAGCGTATCGCGGTCTTCTTCGGTATCGGCGATGTTGCTCAGATCGAGTTTGGCCGCCGCTTCACGCAGCTGCGCCTTCTCCGCCGACAGCGGATCGATGTCCAGATGACGCAGGAACGCCTGCTGATAAGACAGGGTCTCCGCGCTCTCGCAGTCCAGCACCTGTTGCAGCAGATCGTCCACCTCATTCATCAGGCGGTACATGTCGTAGTGCGGACGGTACCACTCCAGCATGGTGAATTCCGGGTTGTGATGCCGCCCGGCTTCTTCATTGCGGAAGCTGCGCCCCATTTGGTAGATCGGGCCGCTGCCCGCCGCCAGCAGGCGCTTCATGTGATATTCCGGGCTGGTCATCATGTATAGCGTCAGGCCCTCTGCCGCCCCCGGCCCGACGAAACGCGTCTCGAACGGGAACAGGTGAACGTCGGTGACCGTTGCCTGGCTCATGGTGGGCGTCTCAACTTCCAGCACGCCACGATCGGCGAAGAAACGCCGGATCTCAGCCAGAATCGCTGCGCGTTTCAACAAATTGGCGATGGGTGCACTAGGCTGCCAGCTTGCCGTTTCGCTCATGGTAATTAACTCCGAAATCAAACAGGGGATGCAGTCTACTCGCATCCTTGCAGCCAAACAAATTCTTCACGATGCGCAACCGGCGATAACGCCAATTTCCGATAAATAGGCGGCAAAAGCGCGCTAAAAAGGGTAAAGCACGCCGAACACGCGAAAAGGCAGGCAAGCCTGTTGGTCGAGCGTTAATCGACAAAACAATCGATCACATCAAATTTCCACTACTTAACTTTAGGTATAGTTAATTCCCCATTATTGGTGGGAGATATCTATCCTTAACCTTTAAGCAACATTAATCGGTTCAATTAGTTAGCACCCGAAGAGTTCGCTAAATTTTAAGCATAGATATTTAACTTGCCGTTCTTAATAAGAACATTGGAGGAATGCAGTGCAAACCTTTAACGCCGATCTTGCCATTATTGGGGCCGGGGGCGCTGGTTTACGTGCAGCAATAGCCGCAGCGGAAGCCAATCCCCAACTGAAAATCGCGCTGATCTCTAAGGTCTACCCGATGCGCAGCCACACGGTCGCCGCTGAGGGGGGCTCCGCCGCCGTCACTCAGGATCACGATACCTTCGACTACCACTTCCACGACACCGTTGCCGGCGGCGACTGGCTGTGCGAGCAGGACGTGGTCGATCACTTCGTGCATCAGTGCCCGCGCGAGATGACCCAGCTCGAACAGTGGGGTTGCCCGTGGAGCCGCAAACCGGACGGTTCGGTCAACGTGCGGCGCTTCGGCGGCATGAAGATCGAACGCACCTGGTTCGCCGCCGACAAGACCGGCTTCCACATGCTGCACACTCTGTTCCAGACTTCGCTGAAATACCCGCAAATCCAACGCTTCGACGAGCACTTCGTGCTGGATATCCTGGTGGATGACGGCCAGGCGCGCGGCCTGGTGGCGCTTAACATGATGGAAGGCACCCGCGTGCAGATCCGCGCCAACGCGGTGGTGATGGCCACCGGCGGCGCCGGGCGCGTCTATCGCTACAACACCAACGGCGGCATCGTCACCGGCGACGGCATGGGCATGGCCTTCCACCACGGCGTACCGCTGCGCGACATGGAGTTCGTGCAGTATCACCCGACCGGCCTGCCCGGTTCCGGCATCCTGATGACCGAGGGCTGCCGCGGCGAAGGCGGCATCCTGGTGAACAAGGACGGCTACCGTTACCTGCAAGACTACGGCATGGGCCCGGAAACCCCGCTGGGCGAGCCGAAGAACAAATACATGGAGCTGGGCCCGCGCGACAAGGTGTCCCAGGCCTTCTGGCACGAATGGCGCGCCGGCCGCACCATCGCCACCCCGCGCGGCAACGTGGTCTACCTCGATCTGCGCCACCTGGGCGAGAAAAAGCTGCTGGAGCGGCTGCCGTTCATCTGCGAACTGGCCAAAGCCTATGTCGGCGTCGATCCGGTGAAAGATCCGATTCCGGTGCGCCCTACCGCGCACTACACCATGGGCGGCATTGAAACCGATCAAAACTGCGAAACCCGCATCAAGGGGCTGTTCGCAGTCGGCGAATGCTCCTCCGTCGGCCTGCACGGCGCCAACCGTCTCGGCTCCAACTCGCTGGCGGAACTGGTGGTGTTCGGCCGCGTCGCCGGTGAACACGCGGCGCGCCGCGCGCTGGAAACCGCACCGGCCAACGGCGCCGCGCTGGATGCGCAAACCCGCGACGTCGAAACCCGCCTGAGCAACCTGATGAAACAGGAAGGCAACGAGAACTGGGCGAAGATCCGCGACGAAATGGGGCTGTCGATGGAAGAAGGCTGCGGTATCTACCGCACGCCGGAGTTGATGCAAAAAACTATCGATAAGCTGGCCGAGCTGAAAGAGCGCTTCAAGCGCGTCAAAATCACCGACAACTCCAGCGTGTTCAACACCGATCTGCTGTACACCATCGAGCTGGGTTACGGCCTGGACGTCGCCGAGTGCATGGCGCACTCCGCGCTTAACCGCAAAGAGTCGCGCGGCGCCCACCAGCGCCTGGACGAAGGCTGCACCGAGCGCGACGACGTCAACTTCCTCAAACATACGCTGGCGTTCCATAACCCGCAGGGCGCGCCGCGTCTCGAATACAGCGACGTGAAAATCACCAAGCTGCCGCCGGCCAAACGCGTCTACGGCGCAGAAGCCGAAGCGCAGGAGAAAAAGAATAAGGAGCAGGCAAATGGCTGAGATGCAAACCCTGAAGATCGACGTCATGCGCTATAACCCGGAAACCGACGCCGAGCCGCATTTCGTCACCTACGCCGTGCCTTACGATGAACAAACCTCGCTGCTCGACGCGCTGGGCTACATCAAGGATAACCTGGCGCCGGACCTCTCCTACCGCTGGTCGTGCCGCATGGCGATCTGCGGCTCCTGCGGCATGATGGTCAACCGCGTGCCGAAGCTGGCGTGCAAAA
Organism: Serratia sp. Ae19-1; assembly: GCF_059801225.1. NCBI lineage: Bacteria > Pseudomonadati > Pseudomonadota > Gammaproteobacteria > Enterobacterales > Yersiniaceae > Serratia > Serratia sp. Ae19-1. The sequence continues at coordinate 144,983 of NZ_JBCHWD010000010.1, forward strand.
CCTTCCTGCGCGACTACGTCGGCGGCATGAAGGTCGAAGCGTTGGGCAACTTCCCGATCGAGCGCGATCTGGTGGTCGATATGACCCACTTCATCGAAAGCCTGGAGGCAATCAAGCCGTACATCATCGGCAACGATCGCAAACCGGAAGACGGTCCGAACGTGCAGACCCCGGCGCAGATGGCCAAGTACCACCAGTTCTCCGGCTGCATCAACTGCGGCCTGTGCTACGCCGCGTGCCCGCAGTTCGGCCTCAACCCCGAGTTTATCGGCCCGGCGGCGATCACGCTGGCACACCGCTATAACCTGGACAACCGCGACCACGGCAAGAAACAGCGCATGCCGCAGCTCAACGGCCAAAACGGCGTCTGGAGCTGCACCTTCGTCGGCTATTGCTCTGAAGTCTGCCCGAAACACGTCGATCCCGCCGCCGCCATCCAGCAGGGCAAGGTGGAGAGCGCCAAAGACTTCATGATCGCCATGTTGAAGCCGCAATAAGGGAGAAAAATTGCCATGACAACTCAACGTAAGCCCTATGTGCGCACCATGACGCCCACCTGGTGGCAAAAACTCGGCTTCTACCGTTTCTATATGCTGCGCGAAGGCACCTCGGTGTTGGCGGTGTGGTTCAGCATCGTGCTGCTGTACGGCGTGTTTGCGCTGAAGGGCGGCGCCGATAGCTGGGCCGGCTTCGTCGGTTTCTTGCAGAATCCGCTGGTGCTGTTGATCAACGTCGTCGCCCTGCTGGCGGCGGCGCTGCATACCAAAACCTGGTTCGATCTGGCGCCGAAGGCCGCCAATATCGTGGTCAACAGCGAGAAAATGGGGCCGGGCCCCATCGTGAAAGGACTGTGGGCCGTCACCATCGTCGTGAGCGTGGTCATCCTGGCCGTGGCCCTGATCTAATCCGGAGGAAACATGATAAATCAAGCACCTAAACGCTCCGACGAGCCGGTTTTCTGGGGATTGTTCGGCGCCGGCGGCATGTGGGGCGCGATCGTCGCGCCGGCCATCGTGCTGCTGGTCGGCATTCTGCTGCCGCTGGGGCTGTTCCCCGGTGAGGCACTGGGTTACGAGCGCGTGCTGGCGTTCTGCCAGAGCCTGATCGGCCGCCTGTTCCTGCTGCTGATGATCATTCTGCCGCTGTGGTGCGGCCTGCACCGCATCCACCATGCGATGCACGATCTGAAGATCCACGTGCCGGCCGGCAAGTGGGTGTTCTACGGTCTGGCGGCGATCCTCAGCGTGGTCACCGTCATCGGCGTCGTCACGCTGTAAACCGCTCAGGCGGCCAACGCCCGTTGGCCGCCCTTTTCTCATCGGCTACACTGTCTACTCGCCCCCGGTAAACAGGAGCCACCGATGCGTTTATGGTCAAAGCTTAGCGTCATGCTTTCCGCCCTGCTCTCCGTCGCTTGCAGCGTCTCCCCGCCCAAAGACATCAAGGTCGTGAACAATTTCGACAGCCAACGCTATCTCGGCACCTGGTACGAAATCGCGCGTCTGGATCATCGTTTTGAACGCGGTTTGCAGCAGGTGACCGCCCACTACAGCCCACGCGCCGACGGCGGGCTGAAAGTCATCAATCGCGGCTTCAATCCGCAGAAACAGCAATGGCAAGAAAGCGAAGGCAAAGCCTACTTTATCGGTTCACCGCAGGTCGCGGCGCTGAAAGTGTCGTTCTTCGGCCCCTTCTACGGCGGCTATAACGTGATTGCCCTGGACCCGGACTACCGCTACGCGCTGGTTTGCGGCCCTAACCGCGACTATCTGTGGATCCTGTCGCGCACCCCGACGCTTGACGCCAACGCACGCGACAGCTTATTACAGACGGCCAAGGGCTACGGTTTCGCCACCGATGCGCTGATCTGGGTGCAACAGTCCGCCGATCAGTGACTGCTGAACTTCAGCCCGAGTATGCCGACCACGATCAGGCACAGGCTGATGATGCGCGCGATATTGGTCGATTCGCCTAACAGCACCATGCCCATTATGGCCGCACCCACCGCGCCGATGCCGGTCCACACCGCGTAGGCGGTGCCGGCGGGCAGCGTTTTCATGGCGTTGGCCAACAGCAACATGCTGACCACCATCGCGGCGATGGTGATGATGCTCGGCGTCAATCGGGTAAAACCGTGGGTATATTTCAGACCGATAGCCCAAACCACTTCGAGCAAACCGGCGACAAGCAGAATAATCCAGGCCATGAGACGGCCTCCCTACCACTGGGGTCGTCCCCGATGAAATGACGCGTAAACGGGTCGTCCCGTTCAGCCAGGTTATGAACGGCGGGCAACCTCGCCCGCACCGCGGCAGCATAGCAACAGCGCAAACAGATAGGCAAGGACAAGTAGTGCGGCGGCCTCCGCTGGCGAAGCGCCGCCGGATGAGGACGGATTATTCCGCGCTGCGCTGAATGGCCTTGCCGCCGGCCTGAATGTCTTCACCCACGCCGCGGGTGGTGTTACAGGCGGTCAACGAGGTCAAAATCATCAAAGAGAAGATCGCGATAATACTTTTCTTCAGCATAAGAAAGTCCTTATTTGTCGTTGATGAAAAAGTACGGCTTTCTAAGCGTAGTCAAAATTGACGGAAGGCGTGGGATCGCAACCGGCTTTGTAGCGCAAATACATCGATTTAAAGGCGGGTTCAGCTGGCCGTGCGGGAGATGGCGCCGCCGAGATGCTGAACGTCTTCGCCGAAACCGCGAAACGTATTGCAACCGCTAAGGGAGAAAAGGAACAACAGGGAGAGCACGGCCAACAGCGTTTTCTTGAACATGCGGATTTTCTGCCAACGAACGGGGAAGGGATAAAGCAGAGGAACCGCTGGGGTTCCTCTGTTTTGAAACTTACTTAACGCGAGAGACGTATTCGCCAGAGCGAGTGTCAACTTTGATCACTTCGCCGATCTGGACGAACAACGGCACTTTAACCACGGCGCCGGTGCTCAGGGTAGCCGGCTTGCCGCCAGTCCCTGCGGTATCGCCTTTCAGGCCAGGATCGGTCTCGGTGATTTCCGCTTCGATGAAGTTCGGCGGCTGAACGGCGATTGGACGGCCATCCCACAGGGTGATGATGCACTCTGCGTTATCCTGCAGCCATTTGGCCGCGTCGCCGACGGTTTTGCCGTCAACCTGATGCTGTTCGAAAGACTCAGGGTGCATGAAGTGGTAGAACTCACCGTCGCTGTACAGGTAGTTCATGTTGGTGTCCATCACGTCCGCGCCTTCGCAAGAATCGGTAGACTTGAAGGTTTTTTCCACGCGGGTGCCGGTCAGCAGACGGCGCATTTTCACGCGCGCGAACGCCTGGCCTTTGCCCGGCTTAACGAACTCACTGGCTTCGACGGCGTAAGGTTCGCCCTCGAACATGATTTTAAGACCCGGACGGAAATCGTTGCTAGAATAAGTCGCCATGATGGCCCTCTGAATATTTGAACTGGTAGCTTAGCCAAAAAAATGGCACACATTATAACCCAAAGTACGGCACATAGAGAAGATTGGTTGCATCAACTCGCCGATGTTATTACCGATCCTGATGAATTACTGCAGCTTTTGTCACTGAATACGCACCCGGAACTGCCGCAGGGGCGCGATGCCCGCCGGCTGTTTGCCCTGCGCGTGCCGCGCGCCTTCGCTGCGCGCATGCGCCCCGGGGACGCCAACGACCCGCTGCTGCGCCAGGTGCTGACCGCCAGAGAGGAGTTCATCAACGCCCCAGGGTTCACCACCGATCCGCTGGATGAGCAGCGCAGCGTGGTGCCGGGCCTGCTGCACAAATACCGCAATCGCGCGTTGCTGCTGGTCAAGGGCGGCTGTGCGGTCAATTGCCGTTACTGCTTCCGCCGCCACTTCCCCTACCAGGACAACCAGGGCAATAAGAACAACTGGCGGCAGGCGCTGGATTATATCCGCCAACACCCGGAACTGGACGAGATCATTTTTTCCGGCGGCGATCCGCTGATGGCCAAAGACAGCGAGCTTGAGTGGCTGGTCGGCGAGCTGGAGGCCATCCCGCACCTGAAACGCCTGCGCATTCACACCCGTTTGCCGGTGGTGATCCCGGCGCGCATTACGCCGGCGCTGTGCCGCCTGCTGTCGGCCTCGCGCCTGCAGGTGCTGATGGTCACGCACATCAACCACGCCAACGAAATTGACCGCGAGCTGCAGAGCGCCATGGCCCAGCTGCGCCTCGCCGGTGTCACTCTGCTCAATCAAAGCGTGCTGCTGCGCGATGTCAACGATGACGCCGATACGCTGGCGGCGCTCAGCAACGCGCTGTTCGACGCCGGCATCCTGCCCTATTACATCCACGTGCTGGACAAAGTGCAGGGCGCGGCGCACTTCATGGTCAGCGACGATGAAGCGCGCGCCATCATGCAGGCGCTGCTGAGCAAGGTGTCCGGTTATCTGGTGCCGCGCCTGACGCGTGAGGTGGGCGGCGAACCAAGCAAAACGCCGATCGACCTGCGTCTGATGCAGGAGTGAGGCGCGTCAAACGCCCCAACGAAAAGAGGAATGCCGTGGCATTCCTCTTTTTTTATCTCTCTGCGGCGATTGGCCTCAGCGCCTTACGGGCACTTGTAAACCTGGCCGACCATTTTGCTGTCCAACGGCGCGAAGCTGGAGAGCAGATTCTGGCTTGGGCTGTTGGCGCCGTAAATGACGTTGCCGCCCATCTCCGCAGCCTTGTTGCGCAGATCATTGGCCGCACCGCGCATGGAGCTGCCTTCACCGCCGTTGCCGGACAGCCAGTTGCTCTGGGTGCCGGTCACTTCACCCAGCAGCTGGCATTCCGCCGCCGGCTTGCTGTCGGTGAACTTGATCTGCTGACCCGCAGCGGTCAGTTCATGAGTGGTGCTGCAACCCGCCAGCAGCATCGCTGCCGAAAGACCCAGTAAGGCTTTAATCCGCATCTTGTTCCCCATTCGATGTTGAGAATTACGCAAAAGCTTATCAGAAAGCGATGCCATCTCTTAAGCATCCGTTGCCACGCTAGCGGGCCAACGTCTTGAGCGACAGCTGATAACTAACCAGTCTACCAGCTAAATCGCCCCGGGCGGCAAAAATATCATCAAATACAGTGCGGCGGCGTTATGCCCAAGCGGCAGCGGCCGCTGATGCCTGAGCCTCCACTTCGCCCTGACGCGGTTCCTCCTCCGCCAGTTGGAATACCGCCACCGCCTGCGCCAGCAGCGCCGCCTGCTCCTCCACGCCGACGGCGGTGGTCGCCACCTCCTCCACCAGCGCGGCGTTCTGCTGGGTCACCTGATCCATCTGGGTCACCGCCACCCCGACCTGCTCAACGCCCTTGCTTTGCTCTTGCGACGCGTACGAGATGTTATCCATCAGCGACATCACCTGATTCACCGAACCGGCGATGGCATTCATCGTTTCGCCCGCCTGTTCCACCAGCCGCACGCCGGCGGCGATATCGCCGGTCACGCCGTCTACCAGGCCGCTGATCTCCTTGGCCGAAGTCGCGCAGCGCTGCGCCAGGTTGCGCACCTCGCCGGCCACCACCGCAAAACCCCGCCCCTGCTCACCGGCGCGCGCGGCCTCCACGGCGGCGTTCAACGCCAGGATATTGGTCTGGAAGGCGATGCCGTCGATCACGCTGGTGATGTCCCCCACCTGACGCGCGCTGTCGTTGATCGCCCGCATTTTGTCGACCGCGCTGGCCATCATCGTTTCGCCGTTGCGGGCGATGTCGGCGGTTTGGCTGACCATCCCGGCGGCCTGGTTGGCGTTATCGGCGTTTTGCCGCACCGTGGCGGTGATCTGTTCCATGCTGGCAGCGGTTTCCGTCAGCGCGCTGGCCTGCTCTTCGGTGCGGCTGGAGAGATCGGCGTTGCCGACGGCGATCTCATGCGTGCCGTGGTTGATCGACTCCACGCCATCACGCACCTGCTGCACGGTGGCGCTCAGCTCCTGCTGCATCGCCTGCAGGCTGGCGAACAACATGCCAATCTCATCGTTGCTGCGAGCCACGATCTTGCTGCGCAGATCGCCGCGCCCAACCTTTTGCAAGTGTTCGGCAATCTGGCGTAGCGGCAGGATCAGGCGCCGACGGAAGTCGCGCTGTACGGCGACCAGCAGCAGCAAGATCGCCGCCAGGGTACCGCTCAGCAGGCGGGCGAACACTTTCTGAGTCTGTTCCGCCTCCTCCACCGCCAGACGGTGGGCGGCGACCGTCGCCCGCATATAGTCGGCAAACTGGCTGTCCAACCGTTGGCGCACCTGACGCTTCTCGGCCGCCATGGCGTGCAGCCGCTCGATCAATGCCGCCTGCGGCGTGTCGGCCAGCAGCGTCAACTCTTGCTTCAGCACCGCCTGCTGCGCCAGGTAGACCTTTTTCATCGCCTCGCCCAGCTCCGGGCGCGATACCGTCAAACCCGGCGTATCCCAGAACAGGTTGAAAGCGACATCGGCGCCGCGCAGCTCGCCGCGCGCCTCATCGATGCCCTGCTGAATATCGGCTCTGCTGGTCTGCGCCATACGCTCGAACGCCATGTTGTCGATCAGCGTCTGCGTTTGCAGCAGAGCACGCCAACTGCGGTTCAGCGCCGCTTCCTCGTCGGAAAAAGTGCTCATCCTGCCGATGCTGTTGCCGTTTTGCTGCATGAAATAGAAGGCGATGGCGCCGGTTCCCATGGGCATCAAGCCCAGCAGCAACAGCATTAACATCAGCCAGGTGGCTATTTTCATATTTTTCAGCATAAGTCGTCTCCGTTGACAGTCACCCCGGCGGGGGAAAATTCCCCGCCCGGTAGGGGCTATATCGGTACGAAACGACAACGGTTTAGGGTAAAAACAAAATAATGCAATAATTCATTCAGTGAACTAATAACGCGCTAAACAAACATTCTTTTTATTGATTTTTAAGATAAAAAAACCCCGGTCACTTGACCGGGGTTCTCAGCACACAAGCGTGTGGGGATGATTACATCATGCCGCCCATGCCGCCCATGCCACCCATACCGCCTGCTGCGCCCAGATCCGGTGCGTCAGCCTTCGGCAGGTCGGTGACCATGCATTCGGTGGTGATCATCAGGCCAGCCACGGACGCCGCGTACTGCAGAGCAGAACGGGTGACTTTGGTTGGATCCAGGATACCCATCGCGATCATGTCGCCGTATTCTTCAGAGTAAGCGTTGTAGCCGTAGCTGCCTTCGCCCGCTTTCACCTGGTTGGCGATAACGGAAGCTTCTTCACCGGCGTTGACCACGATCTGACGCAGAGGGGCTTCCATTGCGCGCAGCGCAACTTTGATACCCACGTTCTGGTCTTCGTTGTCGCCTTTCAGCGCGGCGATTTTGCCTGCAACGCGGATCAGCGCTACGCCGCCGCCTGCAACCACGCCTTCTTCCACTGCGGCGCGGGTCGCGTGCAGGGCGTCTTCAACGCGGGCTTTCTTCTCTTTCATTTCAACTTCAGTGGCTGCGCCAACCTTGATAACGGCAACGCCGCCGGCCAGTTTCGCTACGCGCTCCTGCAGTTTTTCACGATCGTAGTCAGAGGTCGCTTCTTCGATCTGCTGACGGATCTGAGCAACGCGGCCCTGGATGGTCGCTTCGTCGCCCACGCCATCGATGATGATGGTGGTGTCTTTGTTGATGACAACGCGCTTCGCCTGGCCCAGATCTTCCAGGGTGGCTTTTTCCAGCTCCAGACCGATCTCTTCAGAGATAACGGTACCGGCAGTCAGGGTAGCGATGTCCTGCAGCATGGCTTTACGACGGTCGCCGAAGCCAGGCGCCTTAACGGCGGCGACTTTCACGATGCCGCGCATGGTGTTGACCACCAGGGTCGCCAGCGCTTCGCCTTCTACGTCTTCAGCGATGATCAGCAGCGGTTTGCCTGCTTTGGCAACGGCTTCCAGCACCGGCAGCATTTCGCGGATGTTGGAGATCTTCTTGTCAGCCAGCAGGATGAACGGGCTTTCCAGCTCAACAGAACCGGTTTCCGGCTTGTTGATGAAGTATGGGGACAGGTAACCGCGGTCGAACTGCATACCTTCAACCACGTCCAGCTCGTCTTGCAGGCCGGTGCCTTCTTCAACGGTAATAACGCCTTCTTTGCCCACTTTCTCCATCGCTTCCGCGATCAGTTTACCCACGGTTTCGTCGGAGTTGGCGGAGATGGTGCCGACCTGAGCGATAGCTTTGGAATCGGAGCAAGGTACGGACAGTTTTTTCAGTTCTTCAACCGCAGCGACAACCGCTTTGTCGATGCCGCGCTTCAGATCCATCGGGTTCATGCCTGCAGCAACCGCTTTCAGACCTTCGGTGATGATGGATTGAGCCAGTACGGTTGCCGTGGTGGTGCCGTCGCCCGCCGCGTCGTTCGCTTTGGAGGCCACTTCTTTCACCATCTGAGCGCCCATGTTCTCGAACTTGTCTTCCAGTTCGATTTCACGCGCAACGGAAACGCCATCTTTGGTGATGGTTGGTGCGCCGAAAGATTTATCCAGCACTACGTTGCGGCCTTTCGGGCCCAGGGTCACTTTTACTGCATCAGCGAGAACATTCACGCCGCGGAGCATTTTCACGCGAGCGTCATTGCCGAATTTTACGTCTTTAGCTGCCATTGGTATTTCCCTTCAACTCGTTCAGTTCAGAAGATAAAGCGCAATTACGCTTCAACAATTGCCAGAATGTCGCTTTCGGACATGATCAACACTTCTTCATTGTCGATCTTCTCTGCTTTCACGCCGTAGCCGTCGTTGAAAATCACGATATCGCCAACTTTCACATCCAGTGGTTGGATGTTGCCGCTTTCCAGCACACGCCCTTTACCCACTGCAACCACTTCACCGCGAGTGGATTTACCCGCCGCAGAGCCAGTCAGGACGATGCCGCCAGCAGATTTTGATTCAACTTCTTTGCGCTTGACGATAACGCGGTCATGCAATGGACGAATACTCATTGAACGCTCTCCTGTAAGAAGGTCTCTATCAGATTTAGGGTTGTACACCGGATGGTTGTTATTACCGGCCTCGTGGCATTTGAGATGGGGGCGTTCCAGCCCCCTTCAAGGGGGCTAACGAAAAAAATTTCGCATTTTTGGCCGAACGGAGGCTACAGAGATGAAAAACGCGGCCTGGGCCGCGTTTTGTTAACGATCGTGAGGCTTGCGCTCCTCGTCCGGGCGGTGTTCCAGCACCGGGCGTTCGTCGTCCTTGCGCTGGAATTCGCCGTCGAAGGTGTTGCCGTTGGCGGCGTCGCCGCCCGTCCAACCGCCGGGGCGATACACCGACAGATGCGGCATCAGCTTCAGCGTCAACGATTTTTGCACCGGCGGCAGCAGCAGCAGCAGGCCGAGGAAGTCGGTGAAGAAGCCCGGAATCAGCAGCAGGAAGCCCGCCAACACCAGCGAAACGCTTTTCACCATTTCCGCCGCCGGGCTTTCGCCGGCCGCCAGTTTTTGCTGCATCTGCACGAAGGTTTTCATACCCTGATTGCGCACCAGCGAAATGCCGACGCAGGAACTGAACACCACCAGCAGCAGGGTGACAGCGACGCCGAGCACGGCGGCGACTTTGATAAAGATCGATATTTCTATGTAAGCCAGCAGAAATATCAGCAGTAGCGGTAACCAGCGCACCTGGTTCTCCTATCGGTAGGTAAGGCACGGCCGCCACGGGGCGACGGCGCGAAAAAAGAGGCCGTAAACGGCCGACACCACTACAATGGGGACATCACCCTTTCATTTCAACCGAGAGCCGGTTTTTATTGCTAAAGTTCACAAACGTGAAAGAAGTCACAGAACCGGAAAAGGGCATATCCTTAAACACCATAAGGTGATCTGGATTCAGTCATTTCTTATCAACCAGCATATGATCTGGGCAGCAACGGGCGATTTGGTTAATCGTTTCACGCCCCAAGCCTTCGGCAATATTAATTTAGGCTGTGCCCTTTAGCCTTGACCTGACAAATTATTAATTCGGCAGCAACACATAGAGATAGAGAAGGTTCTCATGTCAAACAACATTCGTATCGAAGAAGACCTGTTAGGAACACGTGAAGTCCCCGCAGACGCTTACTACGGAGTTCATACTCTGCGTGCGATTGAAAACTTCTACATCAGCAACAGCAAAATCAGCGATGTCCCCGAGTTCGTTCGCGGCATGGTGATGGTGAAAAAGGCCGCGGCGATGGCCAACAAAGAACTTAAAACCATCCCGCGCAAAATCGCCGACGTGATCATCCAGGCCTGCGACGAGGTGCTGGATAAAGGCAAATGCATGGATCAGTTCCCGGTGGACGTGTTCCAGGGCGGCGCAGGCACCTCGCTGAACATGAACACCAACGAAGTGCTGGCGAACATCGGCCTGGAGCTGATGGGCCACCAAAAAGGCGAATACCAATACCTGAACCCGAACGATCACCTCAATAAATGCCAATCCACCAACGACGCCTACCCGACCGGGTTCCGCATCGCGGTGTACGCCTCCAACCAGAAGCTGATCGACGCCATCAACCAACTGCGCGAAGGCTTCGATCGCAAGGCGAAAGAGTTCGAAACCATCCTGAAGATGGGCCGCACCCAGCTGCAGGACGCGGTGCCGATGACTCTCGGCCAGGAATTCCACGCCTTCAGCGTGCTGCTGAACGAAGAAACCCGCAACCTGCACCGCACCGCGGAGCTGCTGCTGGAAGTGAACCTGGGCGCCACCGCCATCGGCACCGCGCTCAACACCCCGGAAGGCTATCAGCCGCTGGCGGTGCAAAAACTGGCGGAAGTCAGCGGCCTGCCGGTCGTGCCGGCGGAAGACCTGATCGAAGCCACCTCCGACTGCGGCGCCTACGTGATGGTGCACAGCGCGCTCAAACGCCTGGCGGTGAAACTGTCCAAAATCTGTAACGACCTGCGCCTGCTCTCCTCCGGCCCGCGCGCCGGCCTGAACGAAATCAACCTGCCGGAGCTGCAGGCGGGGTCGTCCATCATGCCGGCCAAAGTGAACCCGGTGGTGCCGGAAGTGGTCAATCAGGTGTGTTTCAAGGTGATTGGCAACGACACTTGCGTTACCATGGCGGCCGAAGCGGGCCAGCTGCAGTTGAACGTGATGGAGCCAGTGATCGGCCAGGCGATGTTCGAGTCGATCCACATCCTGACCAACGCGTGCTACAACCTGCTGGAAAAATGCATTAACGGCATCACCGCGAATAAAGAAGTCTGCGAACACTACGTCTTCAACTCGATCGGTATCGTCACCTATCTGAACCCGTTCATCGGCCACCATAACGGTGACATCGTCGGGAAGATCTGCGCCGAAACCGGCAAGAGCGTGCGTGAAGTGGTGCTGGAACGCGGCCTGCTGACCGAAGCCGAGCTGGATGACATCTTCTCCGTGGAGAACCTGATGCACCCGGCCTATAAAGCCAAACGCTATACGGATGAAAATGAACAATAACAGACCTACCCGGTAGCCCTGAAAGGCACGCTAAATCCTCTGGATAGCGTGCCTTTTTACTTTCCGGCGCCCACAAAATTTTAACGTTTTATTTTCAATTTACACCCTAAATCATTGGGACTGCATCAAGGCGGCAAGAGCGCAAGTCCCCAGGAGCTTACTCAAGTAAGTGACTGGGGTCAGTGATCGCAGCCAACACCGATGCAGTTTCAAGGATGACGGGAAATCTCATTTTAAGGAGTAAACACTATGCTAGCCTTGGAATTGGTTATCGTTCTGCTGGCCATCTTTTTAGGGGCCAGGTTGGGCGGTATCGGTATCGGGTTCGCGGGGGGATTGGGCGTTCTGGTCCTGGCGCTGATCGGCGTCAAGCCGGGCAGCATTCCCTTCGACGTGATTTCCATCATCATGGCGGTGATCGCGGCGATCTCCGCCATGCAGGTCGCCGGGGGGATGGACTATCTGGTACAGCAGACCGAAAAGCTGCTGCGCAAGAACCCCAAGCACATCACCATTCTCGCCCCTATCGTCACCTACTTCCTGACCATCTTCGCCGGCACCGGCAACATCTCGCTCTCGGCGCTGCCGGTGATCGCCGAAGTGGCGAAAGAACAGGGCATCAAGCCTTGCCGGCCGCTGTCGACCGCCGTGGTGTCCGCCCAGATCGCCATCACCGCCTCGCCGATCTCCGCCGCGGTGGTGTACATGTCTTCGGTGATGGAAGGCCACGGCGTCAGCTACCTGCACCTGCTGATGGTGGTGATCCCGTCCACCTTCTGCGCCGTGCTGGTGATGTCGCTGCTGGTGACCTGGCTGTTCGACTCCAAGCTGTCTAACGATCCGGTCTACCTGAAACGCCTGGAAGAAGGCCTGATCACCCTGCGCGGCAACAACGCGCTGGCGATCAAACCGCGCGCCAAAGCCTCGGTGCTGCTGTTCCTGCTGGGCGTACTGTGCGTGGTAGCCTACGCCATCATCAACAGCCCGGGCCTGGGCCTGGTGGCCAAACCGCTGATGAACACCACCAACGCCATCCTGATCATCATGCTGAGCGTCGCCACGCTGACCACCCTGCTGTGCCGCGTCGACACCGACATGGTGCTGAACTCCAGCACCTTCAAGGCCGGCATGAGCGCCTGTATCTGTATCCTCGGCGTCGCCTGGCTGGGCGACACCTTCGTGCAGGCCAACATCGACTGGATCAAAGAGACGGCAGGCAGCGTCATTCAGGCGCACCCGTGGCTGCTGGCGGTGATCTTCTTCTTCTGCTCGGCGCTGCTGTACTCGCAGGCCGCCACCGCCAAGGCGCTGATGCCGATGGCGCTGGCGCTGAACGTGTCGCCGCTGACCGCCGTCGCCTCCTTCGCCGCCGTATCCGGCCTGTTCATCCTGCCGACCTACCCGACGCTGGTCGCCGCGGTGCAGATGGACGATACCGGCACCACGCGCATCGGCCGCTTCGTGTTCAACCATCCGTTCTTCATTCCCGGCACCATGGGCGTGATTTTCGCGGTGGTATTCGGCTTCCTGCTCGGCAGCATCATGCTGTAACGCTTCGACCGGGGCTGCGGCCCCGGTTTTCCTTCTGGCGATAAACTCGCCTTCTAGCCAATCCGCCTTCAGGGTATAGTGCCCATTCGAACCGAAGAGAGGGCTGAAGATGTCTGATTGCGAAGCTGTCGTCATACTCTGTACCGCACCCGATGAAGCCAGCGCCCAGGAACTGGCGGCGCGGGTCTTGGGCGATAAGCTGGCGGCCTGCGCCACGCTGCTGCCCGGCGCCACCTCGCTGTATTACTGGGAAGGGAAGCTGGAACAGGAATACGAGGTGCAGATGCTGTTCAAAAGCGATCGCCGCCGTCAGCAGGCCCTGCTCGACACCCTGAAACAACATCACCCCTACCAGACGCCCGAGCTGCTGGTATTGCCGGTGATGGCCGGAGATAAAGACTACCTGTCATGGATCAACGCTTCATTAAACTGATTTTGCTGCTGTGCAGCCTGTTCTTCCTGCCGCAGGCGGCGCAGGCCTCGCTGTTCGCACCGACGGGCGGCAGCCAGTTCGTGCCCGTCGATCGGGCTTTTGCTTTCGATTTCAAACAGCAAGGCAGCCAGGTGACGCTGAACTGGCAGATCCGCCCCGGCTATTACCTGTATCGTCAGCAGATCAAACTGGTGCCGCAACAGGCGACGCTCGGCGCCTTTACCCTGCCGGAAGGTTTGAGCCACAAGGACGAGTTCTTCGGCGAAGTCGCCATCTTCAAGCAGCAGCTTAATCTGCAGGTGCCGCTGCAACAGGCGGCGGCCAACGCCAGCCTCAGCGTCACCTATCAGGGTTGCGCCGAGGCCGGCTTCTGCTATCCGCCGGAAACCCGGGTGATCCCGTTGGACGCGGTCAGCGCCGCAGCAGCCGCACCGCTTTCGGCCTCTGCACCGGCTGAAGCGCCCGCCGCACCGGCCAGCCTGCCGTTTTCGCCGCTGTGGGCATTGCTGATCGGCATCGGTATCGCCTTCACGCCGTGCGTGCTGCCGATGTACCCGCTGATCTCCGGCATCATTCTCGGCCGCGACCGGCCGCAAAGCAGCGGCCGCATTCTGGCGCTGGCGGTGGTTTACGTGCAGGGCATGGCGCTCACCTACACCCTGCTCGGGTTGGTGGTGGCCGCCGCCGGGCTGCAGTTCCAGGCGGCGCTGCAACACCCTTATGTCTTGATCGGCCTGTCGGTGCTGTTCATCGCCCTGGCGCTGTCGATGTTCGGCCTCTATTCCCTGCAGCTGCCTTCCGCACTGCAAACCCGGCTGGCTAACTGGAGCAACACCCAGCGCGGCGGCTCGCTGACCGGCGTATTCCTGATGGGCGCCCTGGCCGGGCTGATTTGCTCGCCCTGCACCACCGCGCCGCTCAGCGCCATCCTGCTGTATATCGCCCAGAGCGGCAATCTGTGGGCCGGCGGCGGCACGCTGTACCTGTACGCGCTGGGGATGGGCATTCCGCTGGTGATCGTCACCCTGTTCGGCAACCGCCTGCTACCACGCAGCGGCCCGTGGATGCAGTACGTGAAGGAGGCCTTCGGCTTCGTCATTCTGGCGCTGCCGGTGTTCCTGCTGGAGCGAGTGATCGGCGATCTGTGGGGCATGCGTTTGTGGAGCCTGCTCGGCCTGGCATTCTTCGGTTGGGCCTTCGCCCTGAGCCTGAGAAGCGCGCGCGGCTGGGCTCGCGCCTTGCAACTGCTGCTGCTGGCGGCGGCGGTGATCGCCGCACGGCCGCTGCAAGACTGGGCTTTCAGCGCCGACCAGGCGCAGCAGGCCGCTCAGCCGCACCTGGCCTTTACCCGTATCAACAACGTCGAACAGCTCGATCTGGCGCTGCAACAGGCGCGGGGCAAGCCGGTGATGCTCGATCTGTACGCCGACTGGTGCGTGGCCTGTAAAGAGTTCGAGAAATACACCTTCAGCGATGCGGCGGTACAGGCGAGCCTGGCCAACGCGGTGCTGCTGCAAGCGGACGTGACCGCCAACAGCGCGGAACAGGCTGCGCTGCTGAAGCATCTGCAGGTGTTGGGGCTGCCGACGATCCTGTTCTTCGATCCGGCAGGCCGCGAGCTGACGGCCGAGCGGGTCACCGGCTTTATGAAGGCGGAAGCCTTCAACGCGCATTTGCAGAAAGTAATGCGATAACTGACACTGAAGATCGGAAGTGAATGGGAGGAAGCACAAGTGCAACGTGAACACGTCCTTGATACCGCGCTGGGCCTGTTGGAACAACAGGGCCTGGCGACCGCCACATTAGAGATGCTGGCGGAAAAACTCGACGTTCAACCCGGCGATCTCAAACGGTTCTGGCCGGATCGCGAAGCGCTGCTGTACGACTGCCTGCGCTATCATGGCCAGCAGATCGACACCTGGCGCCGCCAGCTGTTGCTGGACGAGAATCTGAGCCCGCAGCAAAAGCTGCTGGCGCGCTATGACGTGCTGGCGGAATACGTGCAGCAAGACCGCTACCCCGGTTGCCTGTTTATCGCCGCCTGCAGCTTCTTCCCGGAAACGGATCACCCGATCCACCAACTGGCGGAGCAGCAAAAGCTGACCTCGCTGGAGCTGACCCGCGAACTGCTGCGCGACATGGACGCCGACGACGCCGACATGGTGGCGCAGCAAATGGAGCTGATTCAGGAAGGTTGCCTGAGCAAACTGCTGGTAAAACGCCAGCTCCAGGACGTATCGGTCGCCAAACGGCTGGCGGAAGACATCTTGCAGGTGGCGCAATGCCGCCGTAACGGGGCGCTGAGCTGAATCTGCAGGGTCGCCGGTGCAGCCAACCCGAGGTGCTCTCCCCGGCAGGCGCATTTTTTGCGCCCTTTGCCTGAAAAGCCAGCAACCGGACGCATTTTAGCGTCTTTCACGCATAAAGCCGTTGACGGCTTTATGCCAATACGGTTTAATGCTGCCCGTTGCCCGGATAGCTCAGTCGGTAGAGCAGGGGATTGAAAATCCCCGTGTCCTTGGTTCGATTCCGAGTCCGGGCACCATATTTAGAGAACCCAGCCTATGGCTGGGTTTTTGCTTTTCAGAGACAGGACTCTCCATCGAACTGCGTTCGATTATTCGGCCAAAGGCCTCACCCTGCGGGCCAGCGCTAAAGCGCTGTTCAACACGGCGCCAGCGCCGGTTGTCCGAGTCCGGGCACCATATTCAGAAGAACCCGCCTATGGCGGGTTTTTCGCTTTCTGAGGTACGGACTCTCCATCGAACTGCGTTCGATTATTCGGCCAGAGGCCTCACCCTGCGGGCCAGCGCTAAAGCGCTGTTCAACGCGGCGCCAGCGCCGGTTGTCCGAGTCCGGTCGCCCTATATAGAGAACCCAGCCTATGGCTGGGTTTTTGCTTTTCAGAGACAGGACTCTCCATCGAACTGCGTTCGATTATTCGGGCTTTCGTTGGCTCGGCGGAATCAGCCCAATCAGCGCCAGTACGCAAGATTTGGCGGCTAATACCAGATTGAGATGCCCGGGGAAAGCGACGTTGATGAACCAAAAGGCCAGGAAGATCGCCAGAGAAACCGGCCAGGCGAGCACGAAGAACCGGGTATCGCATAACCGCTGGGCGCAAAACAGCAGCGTCAGCACGATCGCCAACACGCCGAAAGGAAGATACAGAATCAGCCTCAGGTAAGAGGCGATGACATCGGCGAACGAAACGTTATTGATGACGGAAATCGTCAATTTCTGAAAGAATAATGCGTCGTTGTTATAGAGCTCTAAAAGATTTAACCACGCAAAGCTGAACCCTATCGTTAACGACATCCATACTGCGTATTCTTTGCGGGATAGGGGATTGGTGATCAAACTCAGTCTCTCGTTCAGCCAGCGGTTCCAAACAAAGGATATAGCATAAAAACGCTGAACCGGCGGTAAACGGCAGTTCAGCGTTGTTGTTCAACTCGTCTGAACAGACGCTCTTTTTCTCACTCCGCTATCGTCTCCGTACGCGCGAAATGAATAAACTCAGGCGCCGCAATACGCAGATAATCCTGCGCATTGAGCACTACGGAGCGTTGCAGATCGCCGGCGTTAAACGCAATGTCATCGTAACGCTCAAACAGCTCCGGATCGGCGACCAGCCTGAGCTGCGGGTGGAAGCTGAACGGCGGGATCGCCCCCGGCACGCAGGCCGTCAGGGTCGCGATTTCCGCCGGGCTGACCAACGACGCCTTTTTACCGCCCAACTCGGCCGCCAACCGCTGCAGATCCGCCTGACGGTCAGCCGCCAGCACTGCCAAAATGTAATGCTTGGTTCCATCGATGCGCGTTTGGCACACCAGTGCCTTGGCGCCCTGCCCCTGTTCGGTGCCGCGCAATGCCGCTACCGCTTCGCAGCGCCCCTCCGCCGGATGTTCTATCACCCGGAATGCGGCCTCTCCGGCGCTCAGCAGCGCCACGACCTGCTCAAATACCGTCTTGTCTGTCACCATGGTTCTCTCTCGTCATCCGCCTGTTTCTATTGACCTGCCAGCAACTCGCCGTAGCGGCGAATGTCGACGTTGCCGCCGCTGATGATCACACCGACGCGTTTTCCCCGCAGCATCGATTTCTGCGCGCAGGCGGCGGCGAACCCCAAGCAGCCGGTTGGCTCCACCACCATTTTCATCCGTTCGGCGAAAAAGCGCATGGCGGTAATCAGCTCATCGTCGGTCACCGTCAGAATGTCGTCAACGTCCCGGCGGATAATCGGGAAAGTATATTGGCCCAGATGCTGCGTCTGTGCGCCATCGGCGAGGGTCTGCGGCGTCTCAATGTGAACGATGCGGCCGGTACGGAAGGATTGCTGCCCGTCATTGCCCGCCACAGGCTCTACGCCATAGACTCGGCAACCCGGCGACAGCCGACGCGCGGCGAGCGCAGAACCGGCCAGCAACCCGCCGCCGCCCAGACAAACGAACAGCGCGTCCAGTTCGCCGACCTCGTCGAACAGCTCTTTAGCCGCGGTGCCCTGCCCGGCGATCACCTGCGGATGATCGTAAGGCGGGATCAGCGTTAATCCCTGTTGCTGCGCCAGATCCCGGCCGATCTGCTCGCGATCCTCATGATAACGGTTGTACTCCACCACTTTGCCGCCATAGCCACGCGTCGCAGCCACTTTGGCCGCCGGCGCGTCGTGCGGCATGACGATCGTGGCGGGAATGTCGAGCAGCCTGGCGGCCAGCGCGATCGCCTGCGCATGATTACCGGAAGAAAAGGCCACTACCCCGGCCTTGCGCTGCGCCGGAGAAAACTGCAGCAAGGCATTCATCGCACCGCGAAATTTAAAGGCGCCCATCCGCTGCAGGTTCTCGCATTTGAAAAATACGCTGGCACCGAAATCGTCGTCAACCGTGCGTGAAGTCTGCACCGGCGTGCGGTGAGCATAATCCTTGATGCGTGCGGCGGCGGCGGCCACGTCGTCATAAACGGGTAAAATCAAATCGGTCATAGCGTTACCTGTCAGTAAGGGTTAAAGGGCGGACAACGCGACAGCTTCCACTTCCACGGCGGCGCCATAATGCAGCTGCGATACGCCGGCCACCGCGCGCGCGGGGCGAAACTCGCCGATCCATTCGGCATACAGCGCATTGAAGGTCGGCCACAAATCGATATCCGTCAGATAGACGCGCACCTGAACCAGCTGCGCGCGGCCGACGCCGGCCCCTGCCAGGCAGGCATCCAGATTGTCGAGCACCTGGCGGACTTGCCGCGCGAAAGATTCGCCGGCAAGACTCTCACCGGAAAAGGCGATCGGCAATTGGCCAGAGATATAGACCGTCCCATTGGCCGTGCAACTGGGTGAGTAATGACCGGCGGGAGGAAAGCTGCCGGAGCCGTTGTAAACCACATCATGCTTCATATTTAATCCTTGCACAGGTTCGAAAAGCCCTGCGGCAACCGCGCAGGGCGGCATTCAGACGGGTTTGCGCACGGCCGCTTCAGGCAGCCTCGCCTGAAAACCCACACGCTCTTTCTGCCAGTAAGAAATCGCCATGGTCGCCACGCCGTTGCCGGCCACGTTAGTCAACGTACGCATGGTATCCATCAAGCGATCCACGCCGAGAATCAGCGCCAGCCCCTCCATCGGTATCTCTGGAAACATCAACAGCGAAGCGGACAGCGTGACGAAAGCGCCGCCCGTCACGCCGGCTACGCCTTTCGAGGTCAGCAGAAACACCATCAATAGACCGGCCTGTTGCGCCAGGCTCAGCTCCAAACCGGCGGCCTGAGCGATAAACAGCGCCGCTAACGTCATGTAGATTGAAGAGCCGTCCAGATTCAAGGAGTAACCGGTCGGCACGACAAAACCGACGGTGGCTTTACTGCAGCCGGCCACTTCAAGTTTTTTCATCAGGCCCGGCAAGGCGGCTTCCGATGAGGTGGTGGTAAAGGCGATGATCAGCTCTTCCCTGATGAGTTTTAAGAAACCGAACAGGCTAAAACGGGTCAACCAGGCCACCACGGAAAACACCACCACAATGAGGAACAGACACCCCAGATAGACCAGCCCCACCAATTTCATCACCGGCATCAGCGCGCCAATGCCGTATTTGCCCAGCATGAACGCCGCCGCGCCAAATACGCCAACGGGCGCCAGTTTGAGGATGATATTGACCACTTTGAAGGTGGCTTCGGTAAGCAGATTCACCAAATCAACCACCGGCTTGCCTTTATCGCCCATTGCGTACAGCGCATAGCCAAACAGCAGAGCCACCAACAAGATTTGCAGCATGATGCCGCTGGCCAACGCATCAACCACCGTTTTCGGGATGATGCTCATCACGAAATCCACGCCTTGCAGGGGCTCCGCCGGTTTAAGCACCGTGGCGGCATCAGCATGCAAGGCCAGCCCCTTGCCCGGCTCAAACAGATTGCCTATCACCAGGCCAATCAGCAGTGCCAACGTGCTGACCGCTTCGAAATAACAGACCGAGATCATGCCCAGGCGACCAACGCCGGCACCGCGTTTAACCTGCGCAAAACCGGCCACCACGGTGAGAAACACAATCAGGCCGGCCACCATTTTGATCAGCTTGACGAAGGCCGCCGCCAGCGGATTGAGCTGAGCGCCAATTTGCGGCCACAGCACTCCCAGCGCGCCACCGGCCGCCAGCCCTACCACTAACTGAAAGGTCAGCGTGGAGTAAAAAGGTTTTCGTGCCGAACCGACGACTGAAGTTGCAGACATTATTGTTCTCCATGCCCTTGCGGGCCGTTGAAGCTAGCGCTGAAAAACCCCGGTGTGTGCGATACGGCTTTTAACGCACGAACATGGTCATACTCAAAACAAATAATCTAAAATTAGAAAATAAGTCCAGTTATGATGTTATATACCTGCGCGACAGTCAAATGCCAATCGGGAAGTGCGGAATTGGGAGCAGGATCATTTTTAGTGCCGCCAGGCGCCAGATGAAAACCGCCGTGCGCCGCACTTGTGGTATGTTCTTCATCTGGCTCGAAATGAGCCAACGCCGCCAAGAGAGTGATCGGAGTGCCCTATGCCTGAAGTGCCGGAAAATTTACTGTTATCCCAGTTGAATGTGATTGCCGAGGGGCTGAGCGCCACCTTCGCGCCGTTTTGCGAAGTGGTGGTTCACGATCTGCAAAATCCCGAACACGCCATTTTGGCGATCCACAACAACCTGTCCGGACGAGAAGTCGGCCAAGCGGCGACGGAACTTGGCCTGGCTCGCATCGCTTCGGCGGAGTTTCCCAGCGTGATCGCCAACTACGGCAACCAGTTCGCCGACGGTCGCCCGGCGAAAAGTACCTCGATCGGCATCAAGAATGCGCAGGGCGACTACGTCGCTGCACTCTGTTTGAACGTTGATATGACGCTGTTCCGCGGCATGCAAAGCGCGCTGGCGCAGTTCACGCAAACGGCGGCCGGCGCGGTGACGGAACACCTGGAGCCCAGCGGCGCGGAGGCCATCCGCAACCGTATCGATCGCTTCGCCGCACGCCACGCCACCACGCCGCGCGCGCTGAAAACACCGGAGAGAAAGCGGTTGATTCAGGAACTGAGGGAGCAAGGTCTGCTCGAGGTGAAAAAGGCGATGGAAATCGTGGCGCAGCACCTCGGCGTTTCCCGCGCTTCGGTGTATCTCTATGCGAAAGAAGAGTGAAAAGGCGGCGCCTTTCAGCCCCGCTTGCGTTACCCAGACATTATTAATACAAAACCCGCCAGTACGGCGAGTTTAGACTTATGCCTCACTGGCAAATCGAGGCGTATTTCTTCATAAACGGGCTGGCGCAAATTGATGCATAGATATCTTTTTGCAGCTGGCTGGCAGTAGACGCCGGTTTTTGCGCACCGCCGATGTTGACGCCGGTACCGTTGTTGCCGCTGGTGCTGCCGTTAATACTCACGTCAACGGACGTGTTGCCGCCGCTGCCGGTATTGCCATTAATACCACCTTCAATCACCAGGCCTGCCTGAGCCAGCGGCGAACACATCAGCAGTGCGCAGCCCAGTAATGCGATTTTTCTTCTCATCATGCCCTTCCTTTTTATTGAATTACCGGTTTTGTCTTTATTTCCCAGTACAACACAGCCTATACCGATTCCCTGCTGCGGCTAATGTCCTCTCTTACCTCCCGCCAGCCGTCTTTTCCTCATGCGCCGTTCATGTTTGAAAAACGCATACAGACTCAGAAAAAACAGAAGTATCGCCAGATAAAAAAGACTCACTTTACCTTCCTTGGGTACATCCTGACATCACGCCAAACACAACATTCGCGCAATCAATAATTATTTAAGAACTCATAGACCACAGCCAACCAAGAGCCAAATGGCAAAGATGAGTTCCTGCTATTCGGTCAGCAACCATTAATAGCCCTATGAATTTCATTTCACATAAGGCAGCATAAGAATCTATGGTTTCAAAATCAGCATTCACGCCACTGATAATTAATAAGATGTACAGACATGGGAATTACACAGGCATGAATAATAACAAAAACAGAAAAGTATAATATCCCTCATAAATGTTAAGAATACTCTCCCTTCGTGGGCAGCAGCCAATCAATGAATTCATAATACCGGTTTGACATTAACAGTCTGACGGTGTGCGATTGATCGAACCCGCAGTGGAGGTCATTCCCCCTGTCGTTCGCGATGGGGTAAAGCCCGACGCCTTACGGACGCTGAGCGCTCGGCGCCCGATTTTGCAGCATATGCAGCCCACGTTTTTTGCGCGTCTTTTACTAATGCGGGTATTCAATCGGTTTTTACTCATGGCTTTATAGTGCATAAAAAACGAGAACAGGCTCAGAAAAAACAATAAAACAGCCCCAAAAAACAAGATCACCCGCATTCCCTTTCACAGTTCGTTACGGCGCAAAATAAGCCAGTTGTAGAGTTCAATCTTGCGGTTAAAGCCGAATTTCTTCATGACCGCCCCCCGGTGCGCACTCACGGTTTTAACGCTGATATTCAGCCGCACTGAAATATCCGCCGGGCTGACGCCTTTGGAAAACAGCCGCATGATCTGCCGCTGCCGTACCGTCAGCGTCTCTTCCTCAAACAGTACCGCCTCATCTGAACCGGATGTTTCTCGTTCATGCCATAATGCATCTAAATAAAAACGCAGCTGCCGCAGATCGCCGCGTTTGGGCAGCGTTTTCTGCAACCGCCCCAGCCGCCACGTCGCCAGGCTGTTTTTCCCTTCACACAGGGAAAAAATGACGCAA
This sequence comes from Serratia sp. Ae19-1, assembly GCF_059801225.1. Lineage (NCBI taxonomy): Bacteria > Pseudomonadati > Pseudomonadota > Gammaproteobacteria > Enterobacterales > Yersiniaceae > Serratia > Serratia sp. Ae19-1. The sequence continues at coordinate 167,610 of NZ_JBCHWD010000010.1, forward strand.
TCTTTCATGCCTGCACGCAGCGCCTCACCAATCAGGCGGGCCATAGGCCGGCTGGCGTCATAAAAAACAATGTCGGCACTGCCCAGGCGACTCTGATTAACAAACTCCACCCGCTTATTCTTGCCGTGAAAATATTCAACCAGAAAGAATACCAGCCCCTGAGAAATAAAAGCGTCCTTGCCTAGCAAGGCAATATTAACCATAACCAGCAAGCTCCTTTGTTCTGACTGGCATATAATACACAAACATGGAGAGACTCTAACTAATTAAAAATAAGACTAAATACCATTAAATTACTTCTATCGTCGCTACCGCTGAGGCGCTGAAACTCCCAGAGCTGGGCGTACCATTCACAGAAAGATCCGAAGTAAAGAGTACAGGCGCGTAAGCTCCTGAACTGGGAATGGATATGTTAGTGCCCGTACTCCCATTCTGATCATTGACTTTTAACGTCGAATATAAACTTCCGTTGGCGGCTAATTTTAATATATTACTCCCACTACCGCCGGTGACTTTAACCTTCACCGTTGCTGGCCCAGTGCAAGACAACAGGTTAGTGGCCATCGCCCGGTTTCCATCAACTGCTGATGCCGCCAAAGTGCCGTGGAGTAAGGATACGTCACCGGAGAAGGTACAAACTACTTTTTCCGGAGGGGGGGGATTGCTAGGGTTACAGTCTGAGCCTTGAATAGCAGGGGTACTGCCTGGAATCCAGATTGTAACATAAAGACATTTATCTCTCTCAGGAGAGCCACCGTAAAGATTTGAAATAGGCAAGTCTTTACTGTTAATACTTGCCATAATTGTACTCATAGAGTATGAAGAACCAGCACGACCAAAATCACTTAATGGAAATATATTACCAGGCTCAATCCCTGAGGAGGGGCCGATTGAAATCTGACATTCTGCCCCCCTCAGACAATACGCAGAGGAGAACGACTTGGAGCTGCTGCTCGAAACGGACTTAAGAGTATATTTAACCGTTCTAGGCCCAACCCAACTCCACTCAATATTTACACTCATGGGCTCCAGAGCAAGTGCATTAGAAATAAAAACAAAAAAGAACATAGCCCCATAAAAAACCTTCATCATGATAACCTCCCGAACTATTTAATAGTATTTTTTGCGTTATCTCTCATAAAAAACGATAAACATTTCGAATAACTTCTGATAAAAAATCCCGTGTATTGAGGTTAATCAGACTATTCATAAGCCAGACTAAACGTCGCCACCGCGCTGAACGCCCCACGCCCAATGGTCTTTCGCTCTATTGCCTGCGGTTCACCGCGCACATAGGCCTGCAACGCCAAAATATTGCCGCCGGCCTGCAGGCCCTGTTTCTCACTGGCCTGGTTGAGCGGCAGCGCCTTGCCCGCCAGTGTTTCCAGCCCGATGGCGATCCCCTTAGCCAGGCTGCCGCCCGTGGGGGCCAGCAGGCCGGGCAGCGCCACGCTTTCGCTACCCAGCAGCGTGACCCTCACCGCTTTGCCCAGGCTGAGATCGCACTCGGCCAGGTGAATTTCAAACTTCTGCCCCGGCGTGCGGGTATTGAGGTACAGGTACTTGTCGATGATGGTGCCAAAATCCAGCGTGATCTCTTCCGCCCCCGGCGGGATCACGCACGGCTCCGCCACCAGCGCGCCATGCAGGCGCAGGTTT